>JAXMCG010000005.1:0-226443 GCA_046349475.1 Caulobacteraceae bacterium
CCCTGGCGGCCCTGGCCTGCCGCGACCTCGGCATGCCGGTGAAGGTCGCCTTCACCCGCCAACAGATGATGAGCGCTTCGATCCACCGCCCAGCCACGATCCAGCGGGTGCGCCTCGGAGCCACGCCTGATGGCCGCCTGAACGCCATGGGGCTGGAAAGCGTGTCGCATTGCGCGCGCGAGGACGGGTTCGTGGAAAACGCGCCCGGTTTCGCCAGCGCCCTCTATGCCGCGCCCCACCGGCTGCGGTCCGCCAAGCGGGTCAATCTTGACCTGCCGGTGGCCGGCGCCATGCGAGCGCCCGGCGAGGCCGTGGGCATGCTCAGTCTCGAATGCGCCATGGACGAACTGGCCGAACAACTCGGCCTTGATCCGATTGAATTGCGCCTGCGCAACGAGCCCGAGAGCCATCCCGAGACCGGCGCCCCCTTCTCCGCGCGCCAGCTGGTGGAGTGCATGACCGACGGGGCCCAGCGCTTCGGCTGGTCGGCCCGGCAGGCGCAGCCGCGCATGCGCAAGGAAGGCCGCTATTGGGTGGGTATGGGCATGGCCACGGCCATCCGCGGCAACTTCCTGCTGCCCGCTCGCGCCTCCATGCGCGTCGATCCGGACGGCATGGTCACGGTGCTGCAGGGCATGACCGACATCGGCACCGGCACCTATACGATCCTGGCCCAGATCACCGCCGAGACCATGGGCGTGCCGCTGTCCCAGGTGCGGGTCGAGATCGGGGATTCCGGGTTTGCCCCGGCGCCGGGCTCGGGCGGCCAGTTCGGAGCCGCAAGCGCGGGCTCGGGGGCCTACGAGACGGGTATGGTCCTGCGTAAGACCCTGGCCGAACTTGCCGTGAACGACAGCGGCTCACCGCTCTACGGCGCGCCGGTCGAAGCCGTGGAATTCCGCGACAGCCTCATCGCCTTCGAGAACCGTTCGGAGACCCTCGCCGCCCTGGTCTCGCGCCTGCGGCCCCAGGGGATCAGCGTCGACGGCGCTTCGAGCCCCGCGCCCGACGCCCGCACCTACGCCCAGCATTCCTATGGCGCTCATTTCTGCGAAGTGCAGGTTGACAGCATCACCGGAGAGGTCCGTCTGCGGAGAATGCTGGGGGCCTTCGCCTGCGGCCGAATCCTTAACGAAAAGACCGCCCGCAGCCAGATCACGGGCGGGATGATCTGGGGCGTTGGCACGGCGCTCACCGAGGCCAACCGCGTGGATGAACGCTATGGTAGCTTCATCGGCCAGGACCTCGGCGGCTACCTGATCCCGGCTCACGCGGATATCGTGAATATCGACGCCTATTTCCTGCCTGAGGTGGATGACAAGGCAAACCCCTTGGGAATCAAGGGGGTAGGGGAGGTCGGTATCTGCGGAGCGGGGGCTGCCGTGGCCAATGCGATCTACAATGCCTGTGGCCTCAGGATGCGGAACTATCCGATCACTCCAGATAAGCTGCTGGCGGCAGGGTTGTAGGCTGTTGCTTCCAGCCCACACTCCGGATCGATCATTCAACCTAGCTTAGCGTTAACTCGACCTTCACGTGATTCCTGCCTAACCGACGGCCAAGCTCGCGCAAAAGAAGAGCTTCTTGAGAGGGTAATCACATGAACATTCGTTCCACGCTTTTGGGCGGGGCCGCTCTGGCCGCCGCCGCTTTCGCCTTCACGCCAGCCCTGGCCGATGACGCTGGCCCCGGCGGCTCGATCAACCTCGGCTACGGCTATGCCGACGGCAGCGGTGGCGGCAGCTCGGACATCTTCAACGCCGGTGGTACGCTGAACACCAATTTCAATGAAAACTGGGGCTTCCAGGGCAATGCCCAATATACGGACGCCGATGGTTCGAGCTTCACCGAAGTCGCCGCCAGCCTGTACTACAACCTCGGCTCAGGCCGTCTCGGCGCCACGGTCGGATACGTCGACGCCAGCAGCGGCGGCCTCAGCGGCGGCTCGATGTCCTACGGCGTGTTCGGTGAATTCGAAGGCCAAAACGTCACGTTCGGCGTCAAGGGCGGCGTCATCGACGACACCAGCTCCGTGACGTATCTCGGCGCTCGCCTGACGGGCTACCTGAACGACAACTGGGCTCTGTCGGGCACCTTGTCCTACTTCGACCTGTCGTCGTCGACGACCACGGCGCGCGTCGAAGCCGAGTACAAGTTCAACAACAGCCCGGTGTCTCTCGCCGCCTCCTATTCCTACCTCGACACCAGCGGCGGCAACGCCAACATCTTCGGCGTCACGCTGCGCGTCTATTTCGGCGGCGGCGACTCGATCCGCGACGCCCAGCGCGCGGGCAAGAGCGATGGCTTCGTCGGCAGCGCCGGCGTCGGCTCGATCTTCTAGGACGGCAGCGGGGCGTCAGCCTCGTAATCCACGTCCATCTGTTCTTAGGAAGGCCCGTCCGGTTCGCCGGGCGGGCTTTTTCTTGGGCTAGGCCAGGGTGTCGAGCAGCGTGCCCATCATGTCGTCCGCCGTGCGCACAGCGATCGCGGAGGCTTTGAACGCCGCCTTGTCCTGGATCTGCTCAACCGCCTCGGTGGCGATATCGACACTGGGATCGGCGCCAAATCGCGACAGACGCTCCGCGGAGGCGGTGAAGCGTCCCTGGGCCAGGAACATGCCTTGGGCGGCGGAGGAGATCGGGTTCATGCGACGCTCATAGGCCCACCTGGGTTAAGGCATCGCGCAGAAGTTGGGTTAAGGGGCGCCAACCATGATCCGGCGCGTTATGATCCCGTAGGGACCGCCACCAAGGGATTTGGAAACGCCATGAAACGTCTCATCACCTCGGCTTTGTTCTTTGCGCTTGCCGGAGTCGCCTCGGCCGCGCCGTCCGGCCCGGCCGGCAATCTGCTTCGCCCGGGCGTCACCCAGATGTGCCTCGACGCCGACGGCGGGACCTTGCCGGTCAGCTGCACCCGATCGGGCGGCGCCACCGACAGGGCTGAATACATCTGCTCCTGCGCTGCCGGCCAGAAGGTGGACGCCCCGGTCTGCGCCGATGGCGCACGGGCGCCCGCCGAAACGGTGTCCTACATTCATGCCCGCCGCGAGGCGGCTCAGGATGGCTCCTTGATCGGCGATACCTATCAGGGCGCCTCGATGTGCGCTGAGCGCTAAACGCCGAGGGCCGCGTAGACGCCCTTCTGGAAGAGCGGCAAGGCCATGCGTCCACCAAGGCGTTGGCCGGTCGCCAATTGCGCGGCGCTGTCGGCGCTGAGCGGCATCGAGTTCTGTATTAGGTAGATCAGGATGAGCTCTTCGCTCGGGTCCGCCTGCCACCAGGTTCCGAAGGCGCCCGGCCAGCCGACCGCACCTTTGTTGCCGGCGCCCATCCAGGCCTGCTTCTCGGGGTCGGTGATCACAGACAGGCCCAAGCCGAAGCCCTGGCCCAGCCAGAACGGGATTCCCATGAACGGGATCTGGCGCTGCGCGTCGGTCAGACGGTTGGCCGTCATCATCGACCAGGTATCCTCGGAAATCAGCCGCACGCCATCCGCCTCGCCCCTCCCGGCGATGGCGCGGGCGAATTTCAGGTAGTCGTCGGCGGTCGAGACCAGGCCGCCGCCGCCGCCCGTGAATTGGGGCGGGGCGCTGTAAAGCGGCAGGTCATCTTCCACCAGGCCTTCGGGCTCGGCCTTGTAGAGTTTGGCCAGGCGGTGGCGCTTTTCGGGAGGGCAATGGAAGGCGGTGTCGGTCATGCCGAGCGGGCCGAAGATGCGTTCGTTGAGGAAATCGCCGAAGGGCTGGCCCGCGACCCGGCCAACGAGAAAGCCCAGCACATCTGTCGCGTGACTGTAATGGAAGCGCTCGCCCGGTTGATAGGAGAGGGGAAGGCCGCCCAGGGCTTTCAGCCAAGCGTCCGGACCGCCATCGATCATTAAGACGTTGCCGAGCGCTGCGTCATGGGCGTGCCCGATCGGGCCGATCGAGGTAAAGCCGTAGGCGAGGCCGGCCCTGTGGGTGAAGAGGTCTTCCACCGTGATGTCGCGCCTGGCCGGTTCGATGTTGGTTAGATCCCCCGTGGCCTCCTTCAGCACCTTCATGTCGGCGAATTCCGGCATCCACCTGGTGATCGGGTCTTCCAGCTTCAGCTTGCCCTCTTCCATCAGCATCAGGGCGGCGACCGAAGTGATCGGCTTGGTCATGGAGGCGATGCGGAAGATCGTGTCCCGCTCCATGGGCAGACCGGCGGCGATATCGCGATGGCCAACCGTATTGACCTGCACGATCTCGCCCTTGCGCCAAACCAGGGTCACGAAGCCGGAAAGGTCGCCCGCGTCGACCACGCCTTGCAGACCGGCCGGAATGGCCGCCAAGGCCTCAGCATTGAAGCTTTTCGCCGAACCTTGAGCGCCGTCCATGGGGATCCTCCATCCACTTTGGAGCGGACCATACCTGCTTTGCGAGGCAGGGAAATGGCGCCCTTGCGGAAGGTGCTTCTCAGCCGCTCAACGCCTTCAGCAGAGCGGCCATCTTGTCCTCGGTCTCCATCCGTTCGGCGGCGGGATCAGAGTCGGCGATCAGCCCCGCCCCCGCCCGCGCCTCGAAGCGCCAGGCGTCACCTTTCTTCTCGAAGAGGGCCGTACGGATCATCACATTGGCGTCCATCGCCCCATTGAACCCGGCCCAGAACATCGCCCCAAAGAACGGTCCACGCGGGGGCTCCAGGGCCGCGATCACCTTCATCGCCTGCACCTTGGGCGCTCCGGTGATCGAGCCGGCGGGGAGGGCGGCGCGCAGCAGGTCCACCGCGCTCTTCCCCTCGGCCAACCGCGCCGTCACGGTGGAGACCAGGTGGTGCACATTGGCGAAAGTTTCGACCCGGTAGAGCTCGGAGGTTTCCACGCTGCCTCCCGCCGCCACCCGTGAGAGGTCGTTGCGCATCAGATCGACGATCATCAGGTTTTCGGCCTGGTCCTTAGCGGATCGCGCCAGGGCCTGGGCGAGCCTCGCATCTTCTGCCGCATCCGTCCCGCGCCGCGCTGTGCCCTTGATCGGCCGGCTCTCGATTTCACCCTCCGGCCCGGTCTTCAGGAACCGCTCGGGCGAATTGCACACCACGGCCTGCTCTTCGAGCCGCAGGTAGGCGGCGAAGGGCGCGGCGCTGTCACGCGCCAGACGCACGGCCAGGTCCGATGGCTTGGCGCCGGCTACAAGCTCTCCCCTCCAGCGCCGCGCGATATTGGCCTGAAAGATCTCGCCGGCGCTGATCCGCGCCACCACGTCGCGTACGGCGTTTTCATAGAGCGCCGGATCATCAGCGGTCGGCGCCAGCGCCAATGGTCCCTGACGCCGAGCCCGCCAGGCGGCCTCGCGCAGCCAGCCCATGGCCTCGTGGGCATATTCCAGATTGGCGAGCTCGTTCTCGCCACGCCCCACCGCCACCACTTCGCGGTTCTGATGATCGAAGGCGAGCAGGGCCGGATAGCGCGCCGCGATCAGGTCCGGCCAGCCGGGGTATCTCGCAAGGCCAATGCCTTCGGCCCTGTCGCCAAGCTCATAGGCCGCGAGCCCGATGACGCCGCCCTGCATTGGCGGTCCGCCGCGCTCATTGTCCTGGCGCTGGCCCAGCAGCGCCGCCAACTCGGCGAACGCATCCGCGTCGTCTTCCGGCCGCACGACCAGCACGGCGTCGGGATGCCGCGCGACATAGGACCACCGCCCCTGTTCGCCCTTGCCATCTGAAAGCAGGGCGAAGGTCCAGGCCTCCTCGGCGAAGGCGGCCAGAACCTCCGCCGGCTCGCGCCAGTTTCCCTTGATGAACGCGGCGGTTTCCACCAGCCCTACTGAAACACCACGGTGCGTTTGCCGTTCAGCAGCACCCTGTGCTCGGCCTGCCAGCGCACGGCGCGGGAGAGCACCAGGGCCTCCGTATCGCGCCCCAGAGCCACATAGTCGTCCGGCGACAGGTAGTGCGGCGCGCGCTGGACTTCCTGTTCGATGATCGGCCCCTCATCGAGGTCATCGGTCACGTAGTGCGCCGTCGCCCCGATCAGCTTCACCCCCCGCTCGTAGGCCTGGTGGTACGGTCTGGCGCCCTTGAAGCTCGGCAGGAACGAGTGGTGGATATTGATGATCTGGCCCGGATGCCGCGCGCAGATGTCATGGCTCAGCACCTGCATGTAGCGGGCGAGCACGATCAGTTCCGCATCGGTCCTGTCGAGGATTTCTTCCAGGGCCGCCTCCTGGGCGGGCTTGGTTTCCGCCGTCACCGGCAGATAGTGGAACGGCAGGTCCGCGTCCTCCACCAGGTCCTGAAAGTCGCGGTGGTTGGAGATCACGGCCTTGATGTCGATGGGCAGGGACCCGATCCGCCAGCGGAACAGCAGGTCGTTCAGGCAGTGCCCGAATTTCGAGACCATGATCACCGTCGGCGTCTTCACCGCCGCGTCGAACATCTTGGCGTCCATCTGGTAGGTGTCCGCCAGGGGCGCGAAGGCTTCGCGCAGAAGGTTCAAACTGACCCCCTTGGTCGACTCAAACGTGTTGCGCAGGAAGAACCGGCCATTGCCCTGGTCGTTGTATTGGCCGCTCTCGGTGATGTTGCATCCCATCTGCACGAGAAATCGCGAGACGTCCGCGACAATGCCGATCTGGTCGGGGCAGGAGAGGGTCAGGACGTAGCGCGGGGTCAAGGGTCACGTTTTCGGGAAATGACGAAGGTCTCGTCGTAGAACCACAAGCCGCCCCGGGACTTCAAGACATCCCTTGTGGCTTCCAGGTAGCCGGCGTCCCCCATCACGCCCGAAAGCCGGGTGTCCTCGATCTGGGCCACATAGGTCGCCGCGTTCCAGGCGGCCAGCAGGGTCGACACCCCGATGGCGTCGGCCAGCTCGATCTCGCCGGGCAGTGTGTGCATGTCATAGCGGAACAGGGCCTTGGCGTCAGAGGCCGCCGTGAAGGTGAAGTCGGGCGCGTCGCGACCCAGTTCGTGCTTCGTCGCGCGCAGTACGGCCTGGCGATCAGTGCGGAACGGCTCCTCTCCAGGCCAGACTTTCTGGATGATCTCCAGCCCGGGATCGCCGCCGCAAGAATGCACGCCCAGCAACCGCCCGCCGGGTCCGAGGGCGCGGGCGAGGGGCGCCACCACCCGCCTGGCCTTGAATTGTACGCTCGCCCTGGCGCGATAGGGTTGGGAGGCGATCACCACGTCGTAGTCGGCTTTCGGCGCCCCTCGGCGGGGCAGGGCCTGGTCCAGCAGGAACTTGCAATCCTCCCGGTAAAGCACGAGGACGGCAGGGGTTTCGGCCATCGGATTGCCGGTCCGCTTGGAGACCCGGGCGCGCCATTTCTCGTTCAGGAAATCGCCCAGGGCGACGATCTGATCTTCGAACTCCGCCGCCGTCGCGCCCTTCAGCGCCACTTCCTTCCAGACCATGCGCGCCGCCTGGTCGGGCCGCCTGGGCGTCAGCCAGGGCGCTTCCGCATAGGGCAGGTTGGTCATGACGAGGACGGTCGAAGGGTGCTCGTAGAACCGGTCCGGGGCCTTCTCCAGCGCCAGGCGTACGTCCTCCAGGCTGACCTCCTTGCCCACCACATAGAACGGGTAGGTCGGAAAGCGCCGGTGCATGGTGCGCATCACCCGGCTCAGCACCGTCCCGTCCCCGACCCCGGCGTCGAAGATCCTCAAGGCGGGGGGCGTCGGTCGGATGTAGTCCAGCTCAGCGGCGACCCGATCGGCCACCACCCGCTTCTCCGAACAGGTGTTTACGAACATCAGGTACTTCTGACGGTTGTCGTAGAAGCGGAAATTCTGCTCGGGCGGCAGGGTGGGGTGGCCCGCCCCCTGAAGGCGTCCGGCGCGGCGGTCGTAGCCGGGCAGCCGGTCCTCACCTTCCGCTGGCCTGTTCTCCGCGATGAAGGCGCGCACGCGCTCCACGGTCGCGGTGGTGACCTTGCCGCCGTATTTCAGCCGGCCGACAAACTTGCCGTCATTGACCGCCCGCCGGCCAAAGGTCGTCTCGGCCATGTCCGCCAGCCGGCAGAAGGCGGAGATTTCCTGAAGCAGGGTTTCGGCTTCCATGCCCGAATAAGGGCATGAGGTCTGCGGTTCGCCAAGTCTTCAGTGGGATCGGCCCCACGGAAACGCCTTCGTAACCCCGGACGGGCTAGTCACCCCGGCCCGCGGATTCGTGCGTCGCGCGAGAAGGGGGTCGTGAGTGGGATGCTTCCCATCTCGCGTGCTCACCGCCGGCGTGGGATTGGAATGTGGTAGACGTTCGCCTTTCAGTGGCGTTTCTCCCGCCGACCCCGACGGCCTGATTTTGGCCGTCCAGCTTAGGGATATGCCCGTCGATGCAACGTCAGAGCTACATCTTCACCAGTGAAAGCGTCTCCGAGGGGCACCCGGACAAGGTCGCCGATCGAATCTCCGATACGGTGGTCGACGCATTCCTCTCGGCGGATCCATTTGCCCGTGTCGCCTGTGAGACGATGGTCACCACCAACCGCATTATCCTGGCCGGCGAAGTGCGCGGCCCGGCCGGCGTGGTCGAAGGTCTGGAAGACAAGGTCCGCGCCGCGGTGAAGGACATCGGCTACGAACAGGAAGGCTTCCACTGGAAGAATGCCTCCTACGAATGCCACCTCCACGCCCAGTCGGCCGATATCGCCATGGGCGTCGATGCCGGCTCCAACAAGGACGAAGGGGCGGGCGACCAGGGGATCATGTTCGGCTACGCCACGAACGAAACACCGGAGTTGATGCCGGCCACCCTGCAATACAGCCACAACATTCTGAAGGTGCTGGCTGCCGCCCGCCATTCCGGCGCCGAGCCGAAGCTCGAGCCCGACGCCAAGAGCCAGGTCTCCCTGGTCTATGAGAACGGCAAGCCCGTCCGCGCCACCTCGATTGTGCTGTCGACCCAGCACGCCGATGGCCTGACCCCGGCCGATGTCGCCGCCATCGTGAAACCGTACATCCTGCAAGTCCTGCCGGGCTCCTTCATCACCGACGAGACCGAGTGGCACATCAACCCCACCGGCAACTTCGTCATCGGCGGCCCGGACGGGGACTGCGGCCTTACCGGGCGCAAGATTATCGTCGACACTTACGGCGGGGCCGCCCCGCACGGGGGTGGCGCCTTCTCCGGTAAGGACCCGACCAAGGTCGACCGTTCCGCCGCCTATGCCTGCCGCTATCTCGCCAAGAACGTCGTTGCCGCCGGCCTCGCTGACCGCTGCACCATCCAGATCGGGTATGCCATTGGCGTCTCCAAGCCGCTCAGCTTCTACGTCGACCTGCACGGCGCCGACACGGTGGATCCGGCCAAACTGGAAACCCTGCTGCCCGACCTGATGGGCGGCTGCTCGCCGCGCGCCATCCGTGAGCACCTGCTGCTCAACCGCCCGATCTATGCCCGCACCGCGGCCTACGGCCACTTCGGCCGCCAGCCCGAAGCCGACGGCGGCTTCTCGTGGGAACGCACCGACCTCGTGGACGCGCTCAAGGGCGCGTTCTGATCCCGATCTTCTGAAAGACCGACACCATGTCCGACTACATTATCAAAGACATCGCCCTGGCCGGTTGGGGCCGGAAGGAACTCGATATCGCCGAAACCGAGATGCCGGGCCTGATGGCTCTGCGCGCCGAGTTCGGTAAGGATCAGCCGCTAAAGGGCGCGCGCATCGCCGGCTCCCTGCACATGACCATCCAGACCGGCGTCCTGATCGAGACCCTGCAGGCCCTCGGCGCTGACGTGCGCTGGGCCTCCTGCAACATTTTCTCCACCCAGGACCATGCCGCGGCGGCGATCGCCGAGAAGGGCACGCCCGTCTTCGCCATCAAGGGCGAGACCCTCTACGAATACTGGGAGTATTCCCACCGCATCTTCGAATGGGCCGACGGCGGCTATCCCAACCTGATCCTCGATGACGGTGGCGACGCGACCCTGCTCTGCGTCCTCGGACCCAAGGCCGAGAAGGATCCGACCATCCTCAACAACCCCACCAATGAAGAGGAAGAAGCCCTCTACGCGGTGATGAAAAAGTACCTGAAGGAGAAGCCCGGCTTCTATTCAGCGATCCGTGACGCCATCAAGGGCGTTTCCGAAGAAACCACGACGGGCGTGCACCGCCTCTATCAGATGGCCCAGAAGGGCGAGCTGCCGTTCCCCGCCATCAACGTCAATGACAGCGTGACGAAATCGAAATTCGACAACCTCTATGGCTGCCGCGAGAGCCTGGTGGACGCCATCCGCCGCGGCACCGACGTCATGCTGTCGGGCAAGGTCGCCGTGGTCTGCGGCTACGGCGACGTGGGCAAGGGCTCGGCGGCATCTCTGCGCCAGGGCGGCGCCCGGGTGCTGGTCACCGAGATCGATCCCATCTGCGCCTTGCAGGCGGCGATGGAGGGCTATGAGGTCCTGACCATCGAGGACGCCCTGCCGACGGCGGATATCTATGTCACGGCTACAGGCAACAAGGACGTCATCACCGTCGACCACATGCGGGGGATGAAGAACAACGCCATCGTCTGCAACATCGGCCACTTCGATAGCGAAATTCAGATCGGCGCCCTGCGCAATTTCAAATGGGACGAGATCAAGCCCCAGGTCCACCACGTGGAATTCCCGGACGGCAAGAAGATCATCGTCCTTTCCGAAGGCCGCCTGGTGAACCTCGGCAACGCCACGGGCCACCCCAGCTTCGTGATGAGCGCCAGCTTCACCAACCAGACTCTGGCCCAGATCGAACTCTGGACGAATGGCAGAGCCTACGAAAAGCAGGTCTACACCCTGCCCAAGCACCTCGATGAAAAGGTGGCCATGCTGCACCTGGGCAAGCTGGGCGCGAAGCTGACGACACTCTCCAAGCCCCAGGCCGACTACATCGGCGTCCCGCAAGCCGGGCCCTTCAAGCCGGACCACTACCGGTACTAGGGGACTGGAGCAGGGGGACGCGTAACAAGTACACGTCCCCGGCAAGCACCGGCGGTCAGCGGGGACGTGTACTTGTTACGCGTCCCCAATTCTCGCATTAAGCCTCCTCACATCGCGAGGAGCCCCTTTGGCCCTGGTCTTCACCACCGATCACGCCTGGCCGGACGACGGCGTTGAGCGGGCCATCATCGAAGCGGCGGGGCACCAGTTGATCAGCGGCCCTCGCGTCGCCGCCGCCCCGGAGATGATTGACGGCCTCATCGCTCAGCACCAGCCCGCCGCCATCATGACCTGCTGGGCCCTCGTCACCCGCCAGGCTGTTCTCACCAACCCGAACCTGAAATTCATCCAGCGCTTCGGCGTCGGGCTCGACAACATCGCCGTCGATGCGGCCACGGAGGCCGGCATCCCCGTCGCTAACGTGCCCGACTACTGCATGGAGGAGGTCTCCGACCACGCCGCCGCCATGTTGCTGGCCTGGGCGCGGGGCCTCTTTCCCATGGACGCGGCGGTGAAGTCCGGCCCGTTCCTGCCGCCGCCCGGCGTGCGCCTCACCCGCATGAACACGCTCACGATCGGCGTGGTCGGTTATGGCCGCATCGGGCGCCTGACCGCCCGCAAGCTCTCAGGTTTCGGCGCGCGAATTCTCAGCTACACCCGCTCCAATTCCGGCGATGATCTCGCCCCGCCGGTCAGCCTCGACCACCTCCTGGCCCTCAGCGATGTGATCGTCATCACCGCCCCCCTGACGCCCGACACCCGCTACTTGTTCAACACTGCCCGCATCGGCGCGATGAAGCCGGGCGCCTTCCTCGTGAACGTCAGCCGGGGAGGGCTCGTCGACAATGACGCCCTGATCGCAGCCCTCGATGCCGGCCATCTCTCCGGCGCCGGCCTCGACGTGGTGGATGGCGAGCCCAATCCGCCCAAAGCCCTCACAGGCCGAGCCGACGTCATCGCCTCGCCGCACTCGTCCTGGAATTCGCCCTCGGCCGAGGCCGAGCTTCGCACCCGCGCCGCCGAGAATGTGGTGCGCGTCCTGGCGGGCCACCCGCCGCACAATCTCTGCAATGGGGTCCCAACATGATCGTCGAAATGCGCACCTACACCCTCTTCGTAGGCAAGACAGGCGAATACCTGCGCCACTACCAGGCGGAGGGCCTCGAGGTTCAAAAGCGCATCCTCGGCAACCTCGTCGGCTACTACACCACCGAGATCGGCGAAGACCTCAACCAGATCATCCACCTCTGGGGCTATGCGGATCTCAATGATCGCGCCGCCCGGCGCGCGGCCCTCTTCAAGGACCCGACCTGGCTCGCCTATATTCCGAAGATCGTGCCCTTGCTGGCCAAGCAGGAGAGCCGGATCCTGACACCGACGAGTTTCTCTCCGGGGGCCTAGGCCCCGCCTCTTGCGCCCGCGCTGTTTGTCCTGCCCAATCCTTGTCCGGAAGGTAGGGGGTCCTGATGTTCGCAGCCGAGAATGCGCAAAGCCTGGTGGGCATCGCCCTCATCATCGGCGTCTGCTGGGCGATCTCCGAAAACCGCAAGGCCTTTCCCTTCGTTCTGACTGCCGCCGTTCTGGCCGCCCAGGTTGCTCTTGTCGTCCTGCTGTTCGGCCTCCCGCCGGCCCGCGCCGTCCTTTCAGGGGCAGGCCATGTGGTCGAGGGCCTTGCCACCGCCACCCAGACCGGGGTGGCCTTCGTCTTCGGCTTCCTGGCCGGCGTACCGGGCCAGCCCTATCCGGTTTCCAACGAGGGGGCGCTGTTCGTCTTCGCCTTCCGGGTCCTGCCGGTCATCCTGGTGATCTGTTCCCTCTCGGCCCTGCTCTGGCACTGGAAGATCCTGAAGTGGGTCACGCAGGGGTTCGGCTTCGTCTTCGAAAAGACCCTGGGCCTGCGCGGACCGCCCGCCCTCGCCACGGCCGCCACCGTCTTCATGGGACAGGTGGAGGGGCCGATCTTCATCCGCTCCTACCTCAACATGCTCTCGCGCTCGGAGCTTTTCATGCTGATCGCCGTCGGCATGGCCTGCGTCTCCGGCTCGACCCTCGTCGCCTACGCCACGATCCTGCACGACGTCCTGCCCAACGCCGCCGCGCATGTGTTGATTGCTTCGATCATCTCGGCTCCGGCGGGCGTGCTTCTGGCCCGCATTCTGGTTCCGCGCGATCCGGAGGCGGAGAAGTCGGAGGACCTGAATCTCGGCTCGGACAAGGTCTATGAGAGCTCCATCGACGCCCTCATCAAGGGGACGGGGGACGGCCTGCAGATCGTTCTGAATGTCGGCGCGACCCTGATCGTCTTCGTCGCCCTCGTGGCCCTGGTGAACCAGATTCTTGGACTCTTCCCGTCCGTCGGCGGCGCCCCGATCAGCGTCGAACGCATCCTCGGCTTCATCTTCGCCCCGGTGGCCTGGGCCATGGGCATCAAGTGGTCCGACGCCCCCACCGCCGGTTCCCTTCTCGGCGTTAAGCTGGTGCTCACCGAGTTCACCGCCTTCATCAAGCTGGCCGACCCGACCTTGGGCGAGATCTCCGAGCGCACCCGTCTAATCATGACCTACGCCCTCTGCGGCTTCGCCAACGTGGCCTCGGTGGGCATCAATCTCGCGGGATTCTCGGTGCTCGCTCCGGACCGCCGCGGCGAGATCATCGGCATGGTCTGGAAGGCGATGTTCGCCGGCTTCATGGCCACTTGCCTCACGGGCGCCGTGATCGGCGTTATGCCGTCGTCCCTGTTCGCCTTTGGAGAGCAGGCGCCAGCGTCCGCCGCCTCGCCCACGACCGCTCCCCCGGCGGCTGCGCCGGTGGCCGAAGCCGCGCCGCCCGCCAAATAGAAGAAGGCCGCGGATCGCTCCGCGGCCTTCCTCCGTCTGCGTTCGAAGGTGAGGCTACTTCGCCGGCGCCTCGGCCGAGCTCATCGCGTCGTTGGCCGAACCGGCCGCGGAGTTGGCGCTCGCGGCGGCGCTGTTGGCCGCATCCTGGGCGTTGTTGGCGGCTGCGTTAGCGGCGTCGGTGGCGCCCGCGGCGGCCGTGCCAGCCGCGTCGCTGGCGGCCGCGGCGGCGTTGTTGGCGCTGGCGGCGGCGTTGTCGGCGGCGGCGGCCGCATTATCGGCGGCTTGTTCCGACGCCGGCTTGGCGCAGGCGGCGAGGGAGAGAGCGAGCGCCGCAGCGGCGGTCAGGGCGAGAATGCGCATGGAGGTTTGGTCCCTTTCGGTCGCGCGAGTGTGGCGTCGCGCACGCCAAGCCTCTTCACGGAGGCGTTACCGGTCGTGAACGAGCAGTCCTGCTGAAAGGTTCCGCCCGCCGCGCGAGATTTTCGCGGCGGGTCAAAATCATTTTTGAATTATCGCGTGGGCGCCTGGTCGCCGCCCGGCCCAGAACCTGTGGCCGTACCGGTGTTGGAGCCCTGGCCGGCGGTCGCGGCGCCGTCAAAGCGGGTGCCGCCCGGGCCGGTCGTGTCAGCGGTGGCCGGCGGCGCGGTGAGGGTGGTCGTTGAGTTGGATGTCGTGCCGGCGGTTTGTTCATCCATGTTGGACGCACAGGCAGAGGCAGAAAGGGAGAGAGCGGCGGCGGCCGCCAGGGTGATCAGGCGCATGGGGCGCTCCTTCAAGGGTTTTCCTTGCCCTTCGGAACGACGCCTTGGCCTTGCGGTTCCTAAGCTGAAGCTGCGATCAGGGCGCCCGCCACCAGTTCAAGGGACCGGATGCGAGAGGCGAGTGTCGGCCCCGCCGCCATCACAAAGAGCTCGTCACAGGCTGTGTGGGCGATCTTCCCGGCGAGATATTCCGCCACCTCCGCTGCATCGCCCCGGAACCGGCGGATGAACCCAGGCTGCTCCGGCGGGCCCGGGGGGCGGGGCGGGGCGGGCTGCAATTCCGCCAGCCGCACGGCTTCCTCATGGGTGTCGGCGGCGAGCGCGATGGTGGCGATTCCGGCCCAGGGCTTGTCGCGGAACTTCGAGGGTTGAAACGCCTCGCGATAGGCCGCCACGGCCGGCGCCCCGTCGGCCAGCGCGATGAATTCGGCGAACACCATGCCCACCCCCGCCATGCCCGCGAACCGCGCCGAGTCCGGCGAGGAGCAGAGCAGGAAGAGGTCGGGATGGGAGGGCCCCCGCGGGCTCGCCTTCACCTTCGAGAATGGATGGCTCTGCGGAAACTCCTCGACGCCGGAGGAATCCAGCAGCCAGGCCGAGAGCAGGGCGAAATACTGTGGGAACACCTCGGAACTGTTCGACCCCAAGGCCCGCCCGGTCAGCATGTCCGCCCCCAGGGCGCGGCCCAGCCCGAGGTCGATGCGGCCCGGCGCCAGGGCCTCGAGCAGCATGAAATCCTCCGCCACTTTCAGCGGCGAATAGTTCGGCAACATCACCCCGCCGGAGCCCAGACGGATCGTCTTCGTCACCTGGGACAGCGCGGAGATCATCACGGCCGGCGAGGCCGAGCCCAGGTGCGGGATATTGTGGTGCTCGGCCACCCAGAACCGATTGTAGCCCAGCCGCTCGGCCTCCTTGGCGACCTCCAGCGTCTCGCGCACCGCCTGGGCCTGATCGCCGCCGGGCGTGATGGGGGAGAGGTCGAGCGTAGAGAGGTGGGCCATGCTGTCTACCTAGCGCTTGGGCCGGGGTTTTAGCCAAGAGAACAAGCCCGCCGGCTTTGAATGAATATGAGCAGGCTCGACGTGAGGTTCAGCGTCGGTGATCGAAATGCGGCCGATCGCAGTCCCGGGCTGCAAGCCGTGCGTCTTGGCGATCAGCTGGCCCATGACGGACCAGTAGACGTCTAGATCGGTGAGGGCGATGCCCTCCACGTCGTCCGTTCCACCCAGGAATAGGGGCCGCTTGTGTCCGATGCATTGATCGTAACCCGGTGCTTCGCCACCTTGGTCGAGCCAATCCCGGAAGAATGATGTGGCGAGCGCGGATTCGGGCTCATTGACGAGCTCGTCGTCGTGGAAGGCGACCAAGCTCGCAGGAATCTCGAGGACCTCGCCGGTTCCGGGTTCAAGCAAGAGGACACCGGGCTCCTCTTGAACGCGGTGCTGCGTGCTGAGCGCGAAAGCTCTGCCCAACCAGTCGTAGGCAAATGTCGTGCAGTTCTCAGCATATTCTGGGAAGGCGAGGGAGATGCGTTCCTTCCAGGTCTCGCCGTCCTTGGCAGACACGATACGATAGAGCCCGCCGTTGAACGATGCCCCGCCGTATCGCGCTTGGAGCTGTGCGAGTGGGTCGCCGCTCGCCGTCGATGTTAGCGTGAGATCAGGGTGATAGACCTTTAGGAAGGCTTCAAGCATCGACATTAGTCTCCCTACGGCCGCCGCTTCACCTTTTTCACGATGGCCGAGAAGTTGAAGAGGATGCGGCCTTCGCAGGTGATCTGGCCGCGGATGAACACCAGGGAGCCCCCGGCCCGCACGACCTCGCCGGTCGCCTCGATCAGGTCGCCAATGCCGGCGCTCTCGATGAACTCGCCATTCATTGACGCCGTCACCGAACCGGTGCCCTGCAGGTCCTTACGGGCGATGCAGAAGAGGGCGTAGTCGGCGAAGGTCATCAGGCAGCCGCCGTGCATGAACATGCCGCCGTTCATATGCTTGCGCTCGGCGCGGAAGGCGCAGCGCACAGTCCCGTCGTCCTCGGTGCGGTAATAGAAGGGTCCGGTCAGGTCCTCGAAGGGATCATCGCCATACTTCATCCACCCGGCCCACTCGCCCTCGGTCACGGGCACATGCGTCCAGGGCTGCTTTTCTTCCGTCCCGTCCATGAAACTCGGCGGTTCCCTTACGTTGATCGCGGGCCTCTCAGGCCCTAGGTTGCGCCCCTCAAAAAGCGCCGCGCGTTCATGCGGCGAGGGGAGGACCAATGCAAGGCCAGACCGTCTATCTCGCCACGGGTTTGCGCAGCCCGATCGGCCGCTACGGTGGCGCCCTCGCCAAGGTCCGCACAGACGACCTCGCCGCCCATGCCCTGAAGGCCCTGGTGGACGCCAATCCGGGCGTCGACTGGGAGCGGGTCGACGAGGTGATCATGGGGTGCGTCAACCAGGCGGGGGAAGACAACCGCAACGTCGCCCGAATGGCCCTGCTCCTGGCCGGCATGCCCGCGACGACCCCGGGCATGACCGTCAACCGCCTCTGCGCCTCCGGCCTCGACGCCGTGATCGCCGGGGCCCGCGCCATCGCCTCGGGCGATGCGGACATGATCGTCGCCGGCGGTGTGGAGAGCATGACCCGCGCCCCCTTCGTGATGGGCAAGTCCGACAGCGCCTTTTCCCGCAACGCCGAGATCTTCGACACCACCATCGGCTGGCGCTTCATCAATCCGGCCCTGAAGAAGGCCTACGGCGCCGACGCCATGCCCGAGACGGCCGAGAACGTCGCCGAGCAATACCAGATCAATCGCGCCGACCAGGACGCCTTCGCCCAACGCAGCCAAGCCCGCACCGGCGCCGCCCAGCAGCGCGGCTTCCACGCCGGCGAGATCGCGCCCGTGACCATCAAGGACCGCAAGGGCGACGTGGTGGTTTCCACTGACGAACACCCCCGCCCGGGCACTTCCCTCGAAGCCCTCGCGGGCCTCAAGCCCATCGTCCGCGACGATGGCACGGTCACCGCCGGCAACGCCTCTGGCGTCAATGACGGCTCGGCGGCCCTGCTGCTGGCCAGCGAAGAGATGGTGAAGCGCTACGGCCTGACCCCCATCGCCCGTATCGAAGCCGGCGCCGCCGGCGGCGTCGCTCCGCGGATCATGGGCGTCGGCCCCGTGCCCGCCGTCGAGAAGCTGACCGGCCGCCTCGGCATCAAGGTCGGCGACTTCGATGTCATCGAGCTCAACGAAGCCTTCGCGGCCCAGGCCCTGGCCTGCACCCGCTCCTGGGGCCTCGCCGATGACGCCGAGCATGTGAACCCGAACGGCGGCGCCATCGCCATCGGCCACCCGCTGGGCGCATCCGGCGCCCGCATCGCCCTCACCGCCGCCCGCGAAATGCAGGCCCGCGGCGGCTCGCGCGCCCTCGCCACCATGTGCGTCGGCGTGGGGCAGGGGTCCGCCCTGGCTCTGGCAAAGGCCTGAGATCCATGGCCCTCGACCTCGAAACCCGCGCCGCCCTGATCGACACCATCGCCCGGTTCGTCGCCGAGCGGCTGCGCCCCTTGGAAGCCAAGGTGGCGGAGGACGACGCCATGCCGGATGAGATCATCGAGGAGATGAAGGCCCTCGGCCTCTTCGGCCTCTCGATCCCGGAAGCTTATGGCGGCCTTGATCTCTCCATGGAGGACGAGTGTCTGGTGGCCGTGGAACTGGGCCGCACCAGCCCCGCGTTCCGCTCCGCCTTCGGCACCAATGTCGGCATCGGCTCGCAGGGCCTCGTGATGTTCGGCAACGACGCCCAGAAGGAGAAGTACCTGCCCGGCATCGCGTCCGGCGACATCATCACCTCCTTCGCCCTCACCGAGCCCGAAGCCGGCTCCGACAGCGCCAATGTGCAGACCCGCGCGACCCTCGACGGCGACGCCTATGTGCTGAACGGCGGCAAGCGCTTCATCACCAACGCCAACAAGGCCCACCTTTTCACGGTGATGGCTCGCACCAATCCGGATGTGCGCGGCGGGGGCGGCGTGTCGGCCTTCCTGGTGGAGCGCGACCTGCCCGGCCTTTCGGTGGGCAAGCCCGAGAAGAAGATGGGCCAGCAGGGCGCCCACATCTGCGATGTCACCTTCGACAATGTCCGCGTGCCCGTCGCCAATCGCCTCGGCGCGGAAGGGCAGGGGTTCCGAGTGGCCATGCAGGTGCTTGACCGGGGCCGCCTACACATCAGCGCCGTCTGCGTTGGCGTCGCCGAACGCCTGATCAAGGACTGTGTGGCTTACGCCAATGAGCGCCAGCAGTTCGGCCAGCCGATCGCCGGCTTCCAATTGATCCAGGGCATGATCGCCGACATGAAGACCGAGTGCATGGCGGCCAAGGCGCTGACCATGGAAACCGCCCGCAAGCGCGACACCGGCGTCTCCGTGACCCTTGAGGCCGCCGCCGCAAAGTACTTCGCCTCGGAGATGGTCGGCCGCGTCGCCGACAAGGCCGTGCAGATCTTCGGCGGCTCCGGCTATGTCGCCGACCACGGCATTGAGCGCCTCTACCGCGATGTGCGCATCTTCCGAATCTACGAAGGCACCAGCCAGATCCAGCAGGTGGTCATCAGTCGTGAAGTCCTGAAGGCCGGCGGGTGATCGAAGAAGCCATCCTCGACCTCCTGGCCAAGGCTCCGGCGGGCAAGTCCATCTCGCCGGAGGACGTGGCCAAGGTGCTGCAGCCGGAGCGTTGGCAACGCATTCTCGGCCAGGTGAGGGCCACCGCCGTGGGGCTCGCGCGGTCGGGCCAGATCGTGATCCTGCGCCACAACAAGCCCGCCGATCCCGACTCCTTCAAGGGCGTCTGGCGCATGCGGCTTCCGATGGACGGGGACGCGTAACAAGTACACGTCCCTCCTGATCACCGGCGCCTGCCGGGGACATGTACTTGTTACGTGTCCCCTTCCCACCAATATCCCCGCCCATGGCTCTCGACGCCCTTCTCGCCGAAATCCGGGCCTGCCGCGCCTGTGCGCATGAGCTCAAGCATGAACCGCGCCCCGTGGTCCGGGTCACGGCCGAAACCAGCCTCCTGATCTGCGGCCAGGCGCCTGGCCGGCGCGTCCATGAGAGCGGCATGCCCTTCACCGACCCGTCCGGAGACCGGCTGCGCGACTGGCTGGGCGTCGATTACGAGACCTTCTATGCCCACCCCAAGATCGGTGTGGCGGCCATGGCCTTCTGTTTCCCGGGGACCAACCCCAAGGGCGGAGACTATCCCCCACCGCCCCGCTGCGCCCGACTTTGGCGCCCGCAGCTGATGGCCGCCCTGCCGAAGGTCGAACTGACCCTCTTGGTCGGCTCCTACGCCCAGGCCTGGGCGCTCAAAGACCGCGCCAAGGCCAACATGACCGAGACCGTCCGTGCCTGGCGGGACTATGGGCCGGACATTATTCCCCTGCCGCACCCCTCCTGGCGCAACTCCGCCTGGCTGAAACGGAACCCGTGGTTCGAGGCGGAGGTCGTGCCGGAACTTCGCTCGCGCGTTGCAAACTTGCTGTCGGTCTAAGGCCGCCTTGGAGCCGACATCAGATCGCTCTAGCCTAAGGTTGTGATTTGGCGAGAGGCCGCGACTTGATCTGGTTGACCAAACGCATGCTGCCGGGCCTGGCGATTGGAGCTGTGTTTGGCGTCCGCGCCGCGTGGGCTGGCGAAGTCCTGACGTTTGCCCAATTCAGGGCACGCTACGTCATCGCGCTGATGACCGCACTGCCGGACTGTGAGCTCCTACACGTCGATGGGCAGATCATCGAAGTCCAGCCGGACGGATCTCCAGAATCGCTCTCACTGGACCTCACCCCTGCATTCGCCGAGTACCAAGACGCAGCCGCAAGCCTCGAGCAGGTGATCAGGCGGAACGTGCAGCTCGTCGTGAATATCGATCATGAGGCGCCGATCGAAGCTCGCAACCTCGTCGTTGTCATCAGGGCCACCAAGACCTTGGACAGCGAAGCGGCGCGTCTGGGCGCACCCATGGCTACGCGGCCGTTCGTCGGTGAGCTCGGCCTGGCTCTTGCGCAGAAGACCCGGCGGAACTTCAAGTATATTGCGCGTCGAGCCATCGATGATCGCCTCGGACTGGGCGAGCCTGAACTCTGGAGCCTCGCGGCGGAGAACGCGATTTTGCTCCAAGGGTCCACCTCCCTCGAGTTCGGCCAGAATGGCGTCGCACTGGTTCGATGCGCACCCGAAATGGCGGGCGCGGTGATGCTGAGCAACGCGTTGCAAGAGCAAGGTGTTGACGCAGGGCAATCCACTGATGCGCTGGTGATCCTGCACTCGGATTTCGCGTTCCTCGCGGAGGACAAGCCCGCCGCGCGCCAGCAAATGTTCCGCCTACTCCGGGGGCTGCGAAACGACCCCGGCCTGATTTCGCATCGCCTCTTGAAGCATCACGGTGAGGTCTGGACCGAAGTGACGGAGGTTGCATGATCGCTGCCTGGCCGCGTCATCTGTTGGTCCTGGCGTGTGTGGCCTTCCTCACCGCCTGCGCGCCCACCATTCAGCTCGCCGGAACCCCCATGGCCGGGTTCGCCGGGCCGCACATGGAGAACGACGACTTTGTCTCCTTCGATGGTGCGCGTCTGGGCCTTACACGCTGGGACGCCGAGGGCGGGGCAGAGCCCTGGGCGGTGATTATCGGGGTGCATGGGATGAACGCCTATGCCCGCTCGTTCCGGCTGGCCGGGCCCTATTGGGCGACCAAGGGCATCACCACCTATGCCTATGACCAGCGCGGCTTCGGCCGCTCGCCCCAGCGCGGCATCTGGGCGGGCGATGACCTGATGACCGAGGACCTGCGGGTGATCACCGCCCTGGTTCGCGCCCGGTACCCTAAGGCTCTGATCATCATTGCCGGTGAGAGCATGGGCGGGGCCGTGGCCATCGAAGCTTTCGCCTCCGACCGGCCGCCCGCCGCCGACCGCCTGATCCTGCTCTCGCCTGGCGTCTGGGGCTGGTCGAGCCAGCCGCCGCCCTACAAGACCTCCCTCTGGATCGCCGCGCGCCTGGCGCCCGCCAAGGTTTTCACGCCGCCGGGCTTCGTGGTGTCGCACGTCCAGGCCTCGGACAATATGGCCGAGCTGGTCGATCTTGGCCGCGACCCTCTCATGGTGTGGGGCGCCCGGACCGACACTCTCTATGGCCTCGTCGGTCTCATGGAGCGGGGTTGGGCCCAGACCGGCCGTCTGAGTGTGCCAACTCTTTATCTCTATGGCGCCCACGACGAGATCATTCCGCGCGACGCTTCGTTCAAGGCGGCCGCCCGCCTCGGTTCCAATGCCCGCACGGCCTACTACGCCAACGGCTGGCATCTGCTGCTGGTCGACAAGCAGGCCCAGAAGGTCTGGGATGATGTGATCGCCTATGTTCGTGACCCGGCCGCGCCCTTGCCGTCCGGGGCGCCGCCGATCCCCGTCAACCGGTCCGCCCGAAAATGATCGGGCCGGGCGCACGTCGGCTGATCCTGGTCCTGGCGAGCCTGCTGGTCATCACCGCCTGCACCCCCGTCGTCCAGACGGCCGGACGTCCGGAAACCGGCTTTTCGGGGCCGCGTCTGGAGCCCGAAGCGTTCGTCAGCTCCGATGGATCGCGCCTGCACCTGACCACTTACCTTCCACCGGCCGAGCCCTGGGCGGTGATTGTCGGCGTCCACGGCATGAACTCCTACGCCACCGCCTTTCGCCAGGCCGGGCCGTATTGGGCGAGCCAGGGGATCGCCGTATTCGCCTATGACCAGCGCGGTTTCGGCCACTCGCCCAACCGCGGCGTCTGGCCGGGCACGGCGCTGCTGACCGAGGACCTGCGGGTCATCACCACCCTGGTGCGGCAGCGATATCCGGGCGCCATCATCGCCGTGGCCGGGGTCAGCATGGGCGCCACGGTCGCCATTGAGGCCTTTGCCTCCGACCGCCCGCCGCCGGCCGACCGGTTGCTGCTGTTCGCGCCGGGGGTCTGGGGCTGGTCGCAGCAGGCGCCGACGAGTGCGGCCACGATCTGGATGATGTCGCACCTCGCGCCCGGCATGACCGTGAAGCCGCCCCGCTGGGTCGTCCGGCACTATCTCTCTTCGGACAACGAGGCGGAGATCGAACGGGCCGCCAACGATCCGTTGATCATCTGGAACATGCGGCCCGACAGCTTCTACGGCTTCTTCGGCATGATGGAGGACGCCTCCCAGGACGTGACCCGTCTGCGCGTGCCGGTCACCTACTTCTATGGCGCCAAGGACCGGATGATGCCGCCGAAGGTCACCCTTCCGGTAGTGCGCCGCTTGCCGGCCGGGGCGCGGACGGCCTACTACCCTTTGGGCTGGCACCTGCTGCTGCTCGACAAGCAGTCGCCTACTGTCTGGGCCGACGCGGTGGCTTTCGTGCGCGATCCGGCCGCGCCCTGGCCCTCCGGCGTGGGGGCGATCCCCGGGGCGCCGCCCTGGCCGTCGCAGACCCGTACATCACCGCGCCGCCGCCCTTGCCGGAATGCGTCCCGCAGGCGTAGAGCCGCACCAGTCTTTTCCAACGCGATGACCCATGGCTCTGTTTGATTCCCCGGCCTTCGAAGGCCACGAGGCGGTCCACGCCTTCCACGACAAGGCCACGGGCCTCAAGTGCTTCATCGCCATCCATTCCACGGCGCGTGGCCCGTCAGCCGGCGGCTGCCGCATGTGGACCTATGAGAACGACCAGGCGGCTCTCGACGATGCCCTGCGCCTTTCCCGGGCCATGTCCTACAAGAACGCCGTGGCCGATATCGAGCTGGGCGGCGGCAAGGCGGTGATCATCGGCAATTCGGCGACCGACAAGACCCCGGCCCTGTTCGAGGCGTTCGGCGAGGCCGTGGATCAGGTCTGTGGCCGCTACTGGGCCGCCGAGGATGTGGGCATCACGCCCGATGACCTCGCCCACGCTCGCAAGAAGACCCGTTATGTCGCCGGCCTCGACGGCCACCCGGCCGCCTCGGGGGACCCCAGCCCGGTGACCTCTGAAGGCGTGAAACGCGGCATCGCCCTCTGTGTGAAACGCGTGCTGAAGAGCGATCTCGACGGGACGACGATCGCCATCCAGGGCCTGGGGCACGTGGGGTCGGGCCTGGCGGACCTCCTGCATGCTGCCGGCGCCAAACTGGTCATCGCGGACGTCAATGCCGAGGCCGTGCGCGCCGTGGCCGAACGGACGGGGGCCAAGGTCGTGGCGCCCGGCGCGATTTTTGATGTGGAGGCCGATGTCTTCGCCCCCTGCGCGCTCGGCGGTGCGATTTCGCCTGAGACTTTGCCCCGGATCAAAGCGCCGATCATCGCCGGCGGTGCAAACAACCAGTTGTCGGACCCGGCCTGCGGACGCGCCCTCTATGCCCGCGGAATGACCTATGCGCCGGACTTCGTCATCAACGGCGGCGGCATCATCAATGTCGCCGGTGAAATTCGCGCCCTCGACCGGGGCGAAGCCTACGATCCGGCCTGGGTGGAATCCAAGGTCGCTCGCATGATTGAGACGCTCGATGAGGTCCTGGACCGCTCTATTGCCGAGAAGCGCCCCACCCACGAGATCGCGATCGATATCGCCAAGGCCCGGATTTCAGCGGCCGAAAAGCGCTGAGACGCGTCAAATAGCAGCGCTCCGCCAGTTCCGCTCGACGCGGACCAACAAACAATGATAATCACTCGCAACTATTGGCCTACCGGGCCTTGGGGCGTGTGAGCAATGGCGTCGGAAGCAGCAAATGCGGGGCGGGTGATCCGTCTCAGCGAGGCCCAGGTCGGCGACAGGGGCCGCATCGTCGAGGTGCGCGCCGAAGCCGATGGTCTGAACCATGGCGTGGGGGTCGAGGAACTGCAGCGCCGCCTGCTGGAATTCGGCTTCGTCGAGGACGCCCGCGTGGAGCTGATCCACGAAGGTCTGATCCGCCGTGATCCCATCGCCGTCCGGCTCGATGACATGCGCGTGGCCCTGCGCCGCCGCGACGCCCATGAGGTCCTGGTGCGCCTGGAAGACGACGCATGACCGCCGCCCGCCTCGCCCTCGTCGGCAACCCGAATTCCGGCAAGACCGCCCTCTTCAACGCCCTAACCGGTTCGCGCCAGAAGGTCGCCAACTATGCCGGCGTCACCGTCGAGCGGAAGGAAGGCCAGCTGACCGGACCTGCCGGCGAAACCCTCTCCGTGCTCGACCTGCCGGGCACCTATTCCCTGCGCGCCCGCAGCCCCGATGAGGCCGTCACCCGCGACGCCGTGCTCGGCCGCCTGGCCGGGGAAATTCCGCCCGACGTGCTGGTCTGCGTGGCCGACGCTACCAACCTGCGCCTGATCCTGCGGCTCGTGCTGGAGCTGAAGCAGGTCGGCCGGCCTATGGTCCTGGCCCTCAACATGTACGACATCGCCCAGCGCCAAGGCCTTCGCATCGATATCGAGGGGCTTTCGAAGGCGCTCGGCTGCCCGATCGTCACTACGGTGGCCACCCGCAAGCGTGGGGTTCCGGAACTGGTGGGCGAGGCCGCCGCCCTGGCCGCCCAGCATGCCGCCTCCGGCGAGACCGCCTGGCGCGAGCCCAATGCCGCGGAAATCCGCGCCGCCCATGCCGAGGCCCAGCGCCTCATGCGTACCTATGTGAAGCCGCCCGAGCGGCCAGACACCTTCACAGGCCGCGTCGACAGCGTGCTCCTGCATCCCGTGGCCGGCCTGGTCATCCTGCTGGGCATCCTCTTCGTGATGTTCCAGGCGGTGTTCACCTGGGCGACCCCGCTGATGGACCTCATCGACGCGGGGTTTGTCGGCCTCGGGGGCCTGATTGCACAGGTCTTGCCGGATGGGCTGATCCGAAGCCTACTGGTCGATGGCCTGATTTCCGGTGTCGGCAGCGTGCTCGTCTTCCTGCCGCAGATCCTGATCCTGTTCTTCTTCATCATCCTCCTGGAGGACTTCGGGTACATGGCCCGTGCGGCCTTCCTGATGGACCGCATCATGGGCGGGGCAGGGCTGCACGGCAGGGCGTTCATTCCGCTGCTGTCCAGCTTCGCCTGCGCCATACCCGGCATCATGTCGACGCGGGTGATCGACAATCGCCGCGACCGGCTGACCACCATCCTGGTGGCCCCGCTCATGACCTGCTCGGCGCGGATCCCCGTCTACACACTGATTATCTCGGCCTTCATTCCGAACCAGACGGTGTGGGGCTTCATGTCCCTGCAGGGCCTGGTGATGTTCGGGCTCTATGCCTCGGGGATCGTCAGCGCGCTCGCAGTCTCCTTTGTCATCCGCAAGGTGTTCTGGCGCGGCGCCGTCGAGCCTTTCATGATGGAATTGCCCAGCTACAAGATCCCCGACGCGGCCAACGTAGCGCGCAGCCTTCTGCAACGCGGCGTGATTTTTCTGCGCCGGGCAGGCACCAACATCATGGCCATGATGGTGCTGATCTGGGTGCTGTGCACCTTCCCCTATCCGCCCGCCGGGGCCACCGGGCCCGCCATCGACTACAGCTTCGCCGGCATGATCGGGCACTTCATTCAGCCGGTCCTGGCCCCCATCGGCTTCAATTGGCAGATGTCCGTGGCCCTGATCCCCGGCATGGCGGCCCGGGAAGTCGCGGTGGCGGCGCTTGGCACTGTCTATGCCATCGCCGATGCGGATTCAGCGCCCGGCGCACTCGCCACTACGCTCTCCGCCCACTGGTCGATCGCCAGCGCGCTGGCCTTCCTCGCCTGGTACATTTTCGCGCCCCAATGCGCGCCGACCTTGGGCGTTGTGAAGCGGGAGACCAACTCCTGGAAATGGCCGGCGATCATGTTTGGCTACATGGTCGGCCTCGCCTACACGGCTGCCTTTATCACTTACAATATCGCCTGCGCCCTCGGGGCGGGTTCGCTCCCCGCCTAGTGACTAGTGCCCGGGACGCGGCTGGAATGAACGAGGCTCCTTGGCGGCAAGAACAGACTTGTCCGCGGCCTGGCCGTGCTGCGGCATGACGGCGGGTTTGGAAAAGCCCGCGTTCTGAACAGGCTGTTGCTGCTGGGTAAATCCTGTCGGCATGGGGCCGTCCTCCGCCCGCGACTGATACTGACGTCTCTCTAGGCCGGCTCGAGCGCGGATTCGGCCTGGCGCACATCAACACCGACGAAGAGGTCCGAGTTTCCCGGATCACCGAGAATTGTGCCCGACACCGGAGCGGCTTCCCGCGGCGTGCGGGTGACTGCGACGGGGATGAGAGCGGATGACTCGGCCATGCCGTTGGTGGGATCGAACTCCAGCCACCCCAGCACCGGCAGGAACACCTCGCACCAGGCGTGGGTGGCCCCGGCGCCGCGCATCGCCTCATGGTGCGGAGAATAGAGATAGCCGGTGACAAACCTGGCCGCGTAGCCCTGACGGCGCAGGGCCTCGACCATCAGCCAGGCGAAGTCGCGGCACGTGCCGGAGCGAAAGGCCAGGGTCTGGGCCGGACTCTGAACGCCTTCCTCGTGACGCGTTACATAGGTGATCTCATTGTGGATCTGCTGGTTGAAGCGCAGCAGGAAATCCAGCACCGGCTCGTAGGTCCACCCCATGTGCCCGCGCAACCAGTCGAGCAAGACCCCGCTCTCGTCATGGGTTGCCGGCTCGATGTAGGGGGCCAGGATCGCCCTGTCTTCCGGCCGGTAGACGATCGGCGAGGCTGTATTGGGGTTGCCCAGTTCGAGCGGAGAGAGAGGGGCGGGGTAGCGTTCAATGACCAGTTCGCTGGTGATCGCCAGTTCGGCCGCCGAACCTTGCGGCGTGTAGTGGCAGACGCAGTTGCCCAGAGCGTCATAGAGCCAGCGGGTGTCCCCTGGCGGCGAAAGAGTCAGCCGGGCGTCGACAATGCGAACGGCATGGCTGTCACGGGGCCGCAGGAGCAGCCTGTGAGGACCGAACGACACTGGCCGCTCGTAGGTGTAATGGGTGACATGACGGATGAGCAGGCGGGGCATGACGCCCTAACCCTTGGCGGGCCAAGGGGTTCCTGCAAACGAGCTTGACTGCGGGAAAGCGCCTTTTCGTGATTGAAGCCCGGGTAAGAGACGTTGATCTGAAGTTCGAGACCGGACCTGGCCTGTTCTCGCCGAAATGGCTGGACGCGGGCAGTCTGGCGATGCTGCAGCGGGTGGCGTTCGAGCCTTCCGACCGGGTGCTGGACCTTGGCTGCGGTTACGGTCTCGTAGGCGTGCTGGCGGCCCGGTTGATCGGGCCCGAACGCGTGGTCTTGTCCGACATCGACCCCGAAGCCGTGGCCGCCGCGAAAGCCAACCTCGTGCTGAACGGCGTGACGGGCGCGCTCTGCGTGGTCAGTGACGGCTTCAAATCCCTTCGTGAGAGCGGATTCACGCAGATCATCTGCCACCCGCCCTACCACTCGGATTTCTCGGTGGCCAAGCATCTCATCGAGAAGGGTTTCAACCGGCTGGTCGTCGGCGGCCGGATGTGGATGGTGACCCGCCGTCTCGACTGGTACCGTAACAAGCTCACCGCGATCTTTGGCGGTGTGAAGGTTCATGAGACGGACGGCTACTTCGTGTTCGAGGCCGAAAAACGTAAGGCGACCTACGCGGCCCGATAGGGCCTGGACAGAACAAAAGTAGAACATTTAGGATGGCTTCATGCCGGTCCTCGATCTCAAGCGTAAACTCGCCATCCTGTCGGATGCCGCGAAATATGATGCCTCCTGCGCCTCTTCCGGAGGTGAGAAGCGAGACTCCCGCAACGGCAAGGGCATGGGCTCCACCGATGGCGGCATGGGCATCTGCCATGCCTACGCGCCTGACGGGCGCTGCATTAGCCTCTTAAAAATCCTGCTGACCAACTTCTGCGTCTACGACTGCGCCTACTGCATCAACCGCGTCTCATCCAACGTCCCGCGCGCCCGTTTCAGCGTCGAGGAGGTGGTCGACCTGACCCTCAATTTCTACCGGCGCAACTACATCGAGGGTCTGTTCCTCTCCTCCGGCATCATCCGGAGCGCCGACTACACGATGGAGGAAATGGTCCGGGTGATCCGGTCCCTGCGCGAGGTTCACGACTTCCGCGGCTACATCCATCTGAAGCTGATCCCCGAGGCCTCCCCGGCCCTGGTGGCCGAGGCGGGGCTGTATGCGGACCGGGTTTCGATCAACATCGAGCTGCCGCGCGAGGAAAGCCTGAAGGCCCTCGCCCCAGAAAAAACCTCCACCGTGATCAAGAGCGCCATGGGCAAGGTCAAGCTGGGCATCGCCGAGGCCAAGGTGCCCGCGCGAAAGGCGCGTCCGCCAAAGTTCGCCCCCGCCGGACAGTCCACCCAGATGATCATCGGCGCCGACACCGCCAGCGACGGGGAGATTCTGGAGCGGTCATCGCGGCTCTACGGCGCCTATGGACTGCGCCGCGTCTACTACTCCGCCTTCAGCCCGATCCAGGAAGCGAGCGCAAAATTGCCCGCCAAGGCGCCGCCATTGGTGCGCGAACATCGGCTTTATCAGGCTGATTGGCTGATGCGGTACTACGGCTTCGCGCACGGCGAGATCGCCCCGGCCACGGGCATGCTGGATCTGGAAATCGACCCGAAGCTCGCCTGGGCCCTGGCGCACAGGGAGGCGTTCCCCATTGATCTCAACCGGGCGGACCGGGAGATGCTGCTGCGCACGCCCGGCCTTGGCGTACGCTCGGTCGACCGGCTCCTGAAGCTGCGGCGGCACAAGCGGGTGCGTCTGGAGGATGTTGCGCGCCTCACCCGGGGCCTGAAGACCCTGCGGCCCTTTATCGTCACCGACGACTGGCGGCCGGGCGGCCTCACCGATCAGGCGGGGCTGCGCGAGCGTCTGAAGCCGCCGCCGCGCCAGCTGAGCCTCTTCTGATGCGCGCTGTCCGCCTGGCTTCGGCCACCGATTTCGAAGGTTGGCGCAAAGCCGCTCGCGGTCTGCGGGGCGCCGGCGTGCGGCCTGAGGAGGTCTACTGGGCGATCCAGGGTGACGACACCCTGCTGCCGGCGGAAACCCCGCCTTCCACGGGGAAGGCCAAGCCGTTCTCGGTGCCTCCGGCCTTCGTCGCCGCGGCGGCCAAGGCCGCCCTGCACCGGTCTCCGGACCGTTTCGCCCTGATGTACCGCATCCTCTGGCGCCTGGCCTGGGAGCCGCATCTGATGCAAGTCGCCACGGACCCGGATGTCATGCGCCTGGCTCACTACGAACGGCAGGTGAACCAGGCGATCCACAAGATGCATGCCTTCGTCCGCTTCCGGGAAATCCGTGACGAGGCCGGCATGCTGCTGGCCGCCTGGTTCGAGCCGCCGCACCTGGTCACCGAGGCCGCCGCCCCGCACTTCGTGAAGCGCTATTCTCACAGCCGCTTCTCCCTGTTGACGCCGGACCGGGTGGCGCTCTGGGACATGCAGACCCTGAGCTTCGGGCCGGGCGTCACCAAGGATCAGGCTCCCGCGCCGGACGCCCTGGAGGCCTATTGGAAGACCTACTACGCCTCGATCTTCAATCCGGCCCGGCTCAATCCGAAGGTGATGATGAAGGAGATGCCCAAGCGCTACTGGGGCAACCTTCCAGAGGCCGAACTCATTCCAGACCTGATCGCCTCCGCCAACAGCCGGACCGCCGACATGGTCGCTCAGAGCCCCGCCACGCCCTCGCCGCGCGCTGCACGCCAGGCTCAGCGCATCGCCCGGGACGGCGCCTTTGGCATGGATGCGCCATCCAGTCTCGAGGATGTGGTGGCTCAGGTCGATGTCTGCCGCCGCTGTGATCTTTGGAAAGAGGCGACGCAAGGTGTGGCCGGGGAGGGGGCGGCGCGCGCCAGACTGATGCTGGTAGGTGAGCAGCCCGGCGATCAGGAAGACCTCGCCGGCCGCCCTTTCGTGGGCCCCGCCGGGCAGCTGCTCGACAAGGCCATGGATGAGGCGGGTGTCGTCCGCAAGTCCGCCTATGTCACCAATGCGGTGAAGCACTTCAAACACGAGCCGCGCGGTAAGCGGCGCCTGCACAAGACACCCAACGCCGGAGAAGTGTCGGCCTGCCGCTGGTGGCTGGAGGCCGAGCGGCGGCTCGTGAAGCCGAAAGTCATTGTCTGTCTCGGCGCCACGGCGGCTTTGAGCGTGATGGGCCGGCCAACCCCTGTGGCCGACAACCGCGGCAAACCGCTAGATCTGCCAGACGGGGCGCGGGTGGTGGTCACCTACCACCCGTCCTACCTGCTGCGAGTGCCTGATCCCGTAGCCAAGGCCGAGGCCTACCGCGCCCTGATCAGCGATCTCAAACAAGCCCAGCGGATCGCCGACGCCCCATGAATCCTAGGACCCAGGCGACCAGGCCGACGGCGACCGCCGTTACCCCCACGGTCAGAAACGCTGTCCGGTAGCTGGTCGCCTGGGCCAGGGGCCCGAAGCTGGCGTTGAAGATCAGGATGGCGATCTGGGCCATGAAGCCTTTCACCGAGCCGATTGTGGCGCGCATGTGAGAAGGGGCCTCCGCCTGAAGGCGGCCTTCCATGACGACATCCATGGCCTTCATCGCCCAACTGTAGAGCACCAGCAGGCCCATCACCGGGGCAGTGTAGATCGCCGCCGCCGCCGCCAGGATCACGCCGCACACTGACATCGCCACATGGAACACCCAGGTCGGCAGGCCGCCCAGGCGGTGAGCGAGGGCCGCGACGCCGGCTTCCACCGCATATTGCCCGCTGATGATCACCGCGATCAGGGTAAGCGAGAGGCCCACCTCACGCCCGAACACCGGCCAGAACTCCTGCATGATGTTGCCGAGCGCCCAGAGCGCCGCAAGGAAAGCCACCGTTCCGGCCAGGACGGGGGTGCGCCAGGTCAGGGCCAGCCCCTCCTTCAGGTGGCTGAAATAGTCGTGGTCATGGGCGTCCCGGGCCATCGGCGCGGTGGGCAGGGCCATCAGGGCCACGGTGCAGGCGGCGATGGAAATGAACCCGGCCGCGATCATTGCCGGATAGCCCCAGGGCGAGAGCGCGGCCGCGGCCAGGGACGCTCCCAGCATGCCCACCGAGCCCAGACCCCGGGCCCGGCCCATCAGGCGCGTATAGTCCGCCTCCCGCCCCTCGGCTTTCAGCTCGTCGAACACCAGGGCCTCGAACACCCCATTGGTCAGGGCCGACTTGATCCCCCAGAGCACCAGACCCGCCGTGATCCCCCAGAAGGCCGGCCACAGCATCCAGAGCAGGAAGCAGGCGCCATAGGCCGCCTGGCCGCCGAGCAGGACCAGCTTGCGCGAGAACCGGTCGGCCAGCACCCCGGCCGGCACCTCCAGCACGAAGGCGGTCAGGGACCAAGCGGTGATGGCGATGGAGATCTGCACCGGGCTCAGCCCCCGGTCGACGCAGAAGGCGAGGTAGAACGGGAAGATCGGGATCAAGCTTTCGAACAGCTTGAAGGCATAGACCTTAGTGAGAAAGCCGCGCATGGGGCGGCTAGGCCAGGAAACCGGCCTCGGCGAAATCGAGCATCCGCTTCAGCAGAGCCTCGGAATCCCCCTCCCGCGTCAGGCCGCCGGAAAGGACGTGCAGGCGGTCATATTCGGCGAAGCGGTTATGGTGGCTCATGCCCAGGAGAAAGTGCATGCGCCAGTAGATCTCCTCCGGCGGCAGGTCCGGCCGGGCCGCCAGCAGAGCCTCGGCGAAGCGCACCAGGTGAGAGACATCGTTCTTCAGGGCGTCCGTGATCGCCTCGGTGCCTTCCGAGCGCGAGCGGATGATGAACTGCATGGAGATGCGGCGCTCGGCCGACTGTTTGGACCACCGCATGGGCGGCTCAAGATAAGCCCTCAGGATCTCACGCAGCGGAGGCTTGCCCTGATGCTTGTCGTTGGCCTCGTGCAGCATCCGCGCCCGGTCGCGGTTCATCTCGGAGGTCCGCCGGCGGAAGATTTCGAACAGCAGGGCGTCTTTGGAGCCGAAGTGGTAGTTCACGGAGGCTAGGTTCACGCCGGCCTCGGCGGTGATGTCACGCACCGAGACGTTCTGGAAGCCATTGAGGGCGAACAGGCGCTCAGCCGCCGCGAACACAGCCGCCTTGGTCGCGGCCTCGGACTCTTCCGGTTCGGAGATGGGCTCGACGGCGTCGGTCACGGGCAATCAGGAACTCAGGCGGCGGGTATGTGTCAGTCCTGACTTGTAGGCATTGGCGCCCCAGGCGCAAGGGCATTGGCGAGGATGCATTGGCGCTCTGGTCGCGCCGGTCCTGCATGCAACCAACAGTGCTGCGACAATCTGCGCGGCACGAATTGACTCGTAACAACCTCTGGATAACTCATTCCGAGGAGATTGGGCTGTCGCATGAAGTTTGGGGAAATCACGGGCGGCCCGAATGAAGGTTCTGATTGTCGATGATTCACGCAGCATGACGCGAATCCTGCGCCGGCTGTTGGAGAAGATTGGCTACGACGACGTGGACGAGGCCGCGGACGGTCGCGAAGCTCTGGCCAAGATTCACACGGACGATTTCGACCTCGTGCTCTGTGATGTGCGCATGGCGCCGTTGAACGGCATCGAAGTCGTCCGGCAGGTTCGTGCAGATCCCGAATTGCACGACCTTCCGATGGTGATGGTCACGTCCGAGACGCGACGGGAGTGGATCAAGGCGGCTAAGGACGCGGGCGCGGATGGCTATCTGATCAAGCCGTTCGATGGTGAGCGGCTGATGCAGGCGATGGATCATGCTCTGGAACGCGCCGCGGCATGAGCGGATGGATCAATTTTGCGAAGGCGAAGGTCCTGGCGGTCGAAGACAACCCCATGGCCATGGAGATCATCTCCCAGATTCTGCTCGGCTACGGGGTGACACAGGCTGACAAGTTCCGCTCCTGCGCCGAAGCGGCGGAGAAGATTTCATCCACGGCCTACAACCTCGTGATCGTCGATGAGATGATGCCTGACGAGGATGGGTTTGCCCTGGTCTCGCGCATTCGCTCGAACACCAAGGGGCCGAACTTCACGGCGCCGATCATCATGACCAGCGCCAACCCCAGTGAAGTGGCGGTGCGCCGCGCGCGCGACGCCGGCGTGAACTTCGTCGTCGCCAAGCCTCTGGCGCCAGGCGTGCTCCTGGAGCGCATCCATTGGATCGCTTCCAACGACCGCGCCTTCGTTTCGACGGATAAGTATTGCGGGCCCGACCGCCGGTTCCATTCCATGGCGCTGCCCCATGACATGCCCGAGCGGCGCGCCGCGGCGTTGCAGCTCATGAACATGACGGACCGCAACCTGTCGCAAGACGAAATCGACACTCTGTTCTGACGGCGCGAAAACCATGGCCACTGTCCGCATATTCCACCCCAAGAACCGCCTACAGCCTATCCTTGGCGGCCCAGGCGACCCGACCATCGAGCAGCTCACCGAGCGGGCGCAGAAGAACGTCGCGAAGGTCGGCGATCAGCTCCGAGAATTCGTCCGTGGCCACATGGTCACCATCCAGGGAATTGGGGCGTCCGCTGAAGAGGAAGTGTTCGCGCGCAGCCGCGCCTTGATGGCGTCCGCCCTCGCCGTCGCCGAGGTGGCAGGGGCCTATGGAGAATCCGCGTTGAGCGAGGCTGCGCGAGGCGTGATCATCATGGTCGACGCCCTGGCCACCCACGGCATCTGGCATTCCGAGGCCTTGCGGCTTCACCTTGACGCCCTGGCCCGTCTTTCCTCAGATCCACCTCCCAGCGAGGCGGAAGCCAAAGGCGTCCTGCAGATGCTCGCCGCCCTTCGACGCAACATCGGCGTCGTTGCCGACACCGCCATCTGGGAACCGCCGGCGGACCTCGAGCCCTAGCGGGTCAGTTCCCGCATCGCCTGTTCCAGACCCTGCAGGGTCAGGGGATACATGCGATCATTCAGCAGTTGTTTGACCACGCCGATGGAGGGCGTGTGATCCCAGTGGCGCTGAGCCGTGGGGTTCAACCACACGACGCTGTCCCAGAACGTGGTCACGCGGTCCACCCACACGGCGCCGGGCTCCTCGTTCCAATGCTCCACCGAGCCGCCTGGATAGGTGATCTCGTAGGGGCTCATGGTGGCGTCGCCCACGAAAATGACTTTGTAGTCGCGGCCGTACTTGTTGAGGATGTCCCAGGTGTCCAGCTTCTCGGTGTGACGCCGGCGGTTGTCCTTCCACACGCTCTCATAGAGGCAGTTGTGGAAGTAGTAGAATTCCAGGTTCTTGAACTCGGTGCGCGCTGCGCTGAACAGCTCCTCGCAGAGCTTGATGTGGCTGTCCATCGAGCCGCCGATGTCGAAGAACAGCAGCACCTTGATGGTGTTGCGGCGCTCCGGCTGCATGATCAGGTCGAGATAGCCCTTATTGGCCGTCTCCTTGATCGTGCCCTTCAGGTCCAGTTCGTCGGGTGCGCCCTGACGCGCGAATTTGCGCAGGCGGCGCAGCGCGACCTTGATGTTGCGGGTGCCCAGCTCGACGTTGTCGTCGAGGTTCTTGTACTCGCGCTTGTCCCAGACCTTGATGGCCTTGCCGTGGCGGCCCTTGTCCTGGCCCATGCGGATGCCTTCGGGGTGATAGCCGTTGGCGCCCCAGGGCATGTTGCGGCCGTTGCCGCGGCGCTTCTCGTCGTCTTCGCCCTCTTCGCCTTCGCCGTTCTCGGCGCGCTCCTGCGCCTCGCGCATGCGCTCCTGCATCATCTCCATGAACTTGTCGAAGCCACCCATCTCCTCGATCATCTTCTTGTCCTCTTCGGACAGGAATTCCTCGGTGAGGCGCTTCAGCCATTCGGCTGGGATGTCCTTGACCTGCTCAAGGGTCGTCATCTCCAGGCCCTTGAAAACGTGGGCGAACACCACGTCGAACCTGTCCAGGTGCTTCTCGTCCTTCACCAGGGTGGCGCGGGACAGGTAGTAGAACTCCTCGATGTTGCGCTCGATGACGGCCTTATCCATGCCTTCCATCAGCATGAGATATTCCTTCAAGGTGACGGGCACCTTGGCTTTCTTGAGTTCGTTGAAGAAATTCAGAAACATCGGCCGCCTCTTGGAACGCGGATAGAGTCCAACAATTGTATGAAAGGAGGATGGGGGCCGGAGGCTCCCTTGTCCAGTGCCTAAGGCCTCTCGAGCCGCGGCGGCGCCTGGGATTTATCCCGCCTGAGAATGAACTCGTGATCCCGCGTGCCGCCGACAATGAAGTCGTAGGTTCCCACCTTTTCGAAGCCGTGACGTCCATAGAGCCGTTGAGCGCCGAGATTTTCCGAAAAGACGCCGATCCACAAGGTGCGCGGCCCGCCCTCCAGCAGCCACTCGAACACCTCGGCCAGCAGACGCGACCCCGTGCCCTGGCCCTGCTCCGAGCCCAGCAAATAGAACCGCTTCAGTTCGCCGTCACCAGGCCGCACATCCGCGTGCGGCAGATCGCACGCCCCCGCCAGGGCATAGCCGATCACCTCGCCGCCCCGCTCCACCAGCCAGTGCGCATATGCCGGGTCCGTCAGTTCGGCGGCGATTGGCCCAGCGGTGTGTGTTTGCGCCAGAAAATGGGCCAGATCCTCCGGTGGGTAGATATGGCCGAAAGTCTCCGTGAACGTCCGGCGGCCGATATCCGCAAGGGCCAGGCAATCTTGCGGCCCGGCTCTGCGGATCACCGGGGCGGCTTTTTCGGTTACAGGCAAATCAGATAGGCTTCGTCTCATGCCGGTCGCCCTCTACACCCATGCGGACATGCTCGGCCACCGCCCTGGCGAGGGGCACCCGGAGCGTCCTGAACGTCTAACAGCGGTCATCGACGCCCTGGATGAAGCCATTGGCCTGGACCTGGAGCGCCGCGAGGCGCCGCTCGCCTCTCGCGAGGATCTCACCCTCGTTCACCCCAAGCCCCTGATTGAAAAGATCTTCTGGGCCGATCCCGGCGAGGACCTGATCGCCCTGGACGCCGCCGAGGAAACCCTGCTTAGCGCTGGCAGTCTCGCCGCCGCGCGGCGGGCAGCCGGCGCGGTGGCCCAGGCCGTGCGGGATGTGGCGGCGGGGAAGTCCGAGCGCGCCTTCTGCGCCGTGCGTCCGCCAGGCCACCATGCCAACGCGGCGACGCCGCTCGGATTTTGCGTGTTCTCCAATGTGGCTATAGGGGCGATGGCGGCGCGGGCGGCTGGTTTTGGCCGCGTCGCCGTGATCGATTTCGATGTGCATCATGGCAACGGCACCCAGGACCTCTTCGAGACCGATCCCAGCCTCTTCTTCGGCTCGATCCACCAGGCGCCCGGCTGGCCAGGCACGGGCGATCCGTCCGAGACGGGGATCGGGAATATCGTCAACGTCACGACAGAACCTTTCGCCGAAGCAAGGCTTTGGCGCACGAAGTTCGAGCACTTGATGGACCGTGCGGCGGCCTTCGCGCCCGACCTTGTATTGGTCTCGGCCGGCTTTGACGCCCACGCCCGCGACCCGCTCTCGCAGCAGCGGCTCTCTGAAGAGGATTTTGGCTGGGCCACGGGCGCCATAATCGAACTCGCCACATCCTCGGCGAAAGGCCGGGTTGTTTCGTCCCTTGAGGGTGGCTACGACTTGGCCGCGTTGGGCCGCTCGGCCCTGGCGCACGTGCGCGCGCTGCAGGGGGGCTGAAGCGATGGCGGCCGTGCCAGGAAAGGGCTTACTGGGGAAGGGGTCGCGCGTGGCGCTGTCCGGGCTCGGAGCCTGATGCCGGAACGAATGTTTCCCGAATCGCCGGACCGTCCCGGCGCTGTGATCCTCGCCCGTCACGGCGAGCCGGCCCTGTCGCGCAAGGTGAAGCTTGATTCGGCGGGCTACAGGCGCTGGTGGGCGGTCTATGAGGAATCCAGCCTCAAGCCCGGCCAGTCGGCGCCCGAGTCCCTGAAGGCCATAGCCAAAGGCGCAGCGTTCATCATCGCCTCCACCCGGCCACGCTCCATCGAAACCGCCCAGGCCGTGGCCGAGGACCGCGCCTATGCGGAGGATCCGCTGTTCATCGAGGCGCCTTTGCCGCCGCCGCGTTTTCCGGCCTGGATAAAGCTTTCGCCCCGCACTTGGGGGGTCATCGCCCGGGGCTGGTGGTGGTTCTTTGATCACCACGAGGGACAGGAGACCCGCGCCGAGGCGGAGGTCCGGGCGCGAGAGGCTGCCAAGATGGTCGCCGACCTCGCGTCTTCCGGTAACGACGTGCTCGTCCTCGCCCACGGCTTCTTCAACGGCATGGTCGGCGAGGCCCTGAAACGCTCCGGCTGGCGCTGCACCAAGAGCGGTGGCTTCAAGTACTGGGCCGCGAGGCGGTTTGAGCGGGCCTGAGAACGACGTTCCTCGCTTCCTAGGCGCTGAAGTCCGCTCTAGTGTGAATGTCTCGTCCGCAGAGAGTTTCCATGGCCGAACCCGACATCGCCTCAATGTCCTTCGAGCAGGCTCTTCTGGAGCTGGAGCGCATCGTCTCGGAGCTTGAGTCCGGCCGGGCCGAGCTGGAGAGTTCGATCAACGCCTATGAGCGGGGCGCGGCGCTGAAAGCCCATTGCGAGGCCAAGCTGGAAGCCGCCCGCCTGCGCGTCGAGAAGATCGTGGTGGCCCCCGGCGGTGCTGTCGGCGCCGAGCCGGCGGACTTCTCGTGAGCCCCATGAACGCCGGGATCGCTCAGGGCGTGAACGAGGCGGCCGATCTGGTCACGGTCGCCCTGGATGAGCTGCTGCCCCGCGCCGAAGGCCCAGAAGCCCAGCTTACCGAATGCATGCGCTATGTCGCGCTTGGTCCCGGCAAGCGCCTTCGTCCCTATTTCGTCATCGAGACAGGGCGGATGTTCGATCTTTCGGAGACCTCTCTGTTGCGCGCCGCCTGCGCCCTGGAGTGCGTCCACGCCTATAGCCTGGCCCACGATGACCTGCCGGCCATGGACGACGATGATCTGCGCCGCGGCCGGCCCACGGCGCACATTGCCTATGACGAGGCGACCGCCATCCTGGCCGGCGACGCTTTGCAGACCTTCGCCTTCGAGCTCCTGGCCGATCACGACACTCATCCGGACGGCAATGTGCGGGCGGAACTGGTGCGCGTCCTCGCCCGCGCCGCCGGGGCCCGGGGTATGTGCGGCGGCCAGATGATCGACCTCCTCGGCGTACGTGACGATCTCGGCGCTGTCGCCCGCATGCAGCGCATGAAGACCGGCGCTCTCATCGCCTGCGCCTTCGAGATGCCTCTTGCGATGGCCCACGCTCAGGACGCCGAGCGCCATGCCTTGCTGGCCTTCGCCCAGGATCTCGGCCTGGCCTATCAGATCGTCGACGATCTCATTGACGCCGAAGGTGAGGCGGTCTTGGCTGGAAAGGCCACCGGCAAAGACGCCGCCAAGGGCAAGACGAACTATGTCACCTTGCTAGGCATTGAAGAGGCGAGGGCGCGTCTCACCCACGTCACCGCCCAGGCCAAGGCGCATCTCGACGGCTTCGGTTCCAGGGCCAAAGTTCTGCGGGACAGCGTCGATTTCGTGTTAGACCGGACGGCCTGACCCTTTCTGCCTAAACCCAGTCACCGCTTGGCTTTTTGATGACCGTGAACACGCCCCTGCTCGACAAGGTCCGCATCCCCGCCGACACGCGCGACTTCTCCGTCGCCGAATTGAAGCAGCTGGCCGACGAACTGCGCGCCGAGACCATTGACGCGGTTTCCGTCACGGGGGGGCACCTGGGCTCCGGCCTCGGCGTCGTCGAACTCACCGTCGCGCTGCACCATGTCTTCGAGACCCCGCGCGACATTCTCGTCTGGGACGTCGGCCACCAAGTCTATCCGCACAAGGTGCTCACCGGCCGGCGCGACCGCATCCGCACCCTGCGCCAGGGGGGCGGCCTTTCGGGGTTCACCAAGCGGGCGGAAAGCGAATACGACCCCTTTGGAGCGGCTCACGGCGGCACATCGATCTCCGCGGCTCTGGGTTTCGCGGCGGCGCGGGACCAGCGCGGCGACGACAACAAAGTCATCGCCGTCATCGGCGACGGCGCCCTGACCGCCGGCATGGCCTATGAGGCGATGAACGCCGCGGCCGAGACCACGGGCCAGCTGATTGTCATCCTCAACGACAACGACATGTCGATCGCGCCCCCCGTCGGCGGCATGAGCGCCTACCTGGCCGGCCTGGTCAGCGGCGGCGCCTACCAGTCGGTGCGCCGGTTCGGAAAGAAAGTGGTCGAGCACCTGCCGCGACCGTTCATTCAGGTCGCCAAGCGGGCGGAAGAGTTTGCCCGGGGCATGGCCACCGGCGGGACACTCTTCGAGGAGCTCGGGTTTTACTATGTGGGCCCGATCGACGGCCACAACCTCGATCACCTTGTCCCGGTGCTGAAGAACGTCCGCGAGATGAAGGACAAGCCGGTCCTCGTCCACGTGGTCACGGAGAAGGGCAAGGGCTTCGCCGCCGCCGAGAGCGCCTCGGACAAGTACCATGCCGTGGTCAAGTTCGACGTTGTCACCGGCCAGCAGAACAAGCCGGCCTCCAACGCCCCGCAATACACCAAGGTCTTTGCTCAGGAGCTGATCAAGCGGGCCGAGATCGACAGTAAGATCGTCGGCATTACCGCTGCCATGGATAGCGGCACCGGCCTCGACATCTTCGCCAAACGTTTCCCGCACCGGATGTTCGATGTCGGCATGGCCGAACAGCATGCCGTGACCTTCGCGGCGGGCCTTGCGGCGGATGGCATGAAGCCCTTCGCGGCGATCTATTCCACCTTCTTGCAGCGCGGCTACGACCAGGTGGTGCACGACGTCGCCATCCAGAAGCTGCCCGTGCGCTTCGCCCTTGACCGGGCGGGACTGGTCGGCGCGGACGGCGCGACGCATGCCGGCACCTTTGATATTGGCTACCTCGGCGCCCTGCCGGGCATGATCCTGATGGGCGCCGCCGATGAGGCGGAACTTGCCGCCATGGTCGCCACCGCCGTCGCGATCGACGACCGCCCCTCGGCCTTCCGCTATCCGCGCGGGGAGGGGGTGGGCGTGGAAATCCCCGAGCTCGCCGCCCCGCTGGAAATCGGCAAGGGCCGCATTATCCGCGAGGGGACCGCCGTTGCCATCCTCTCCTTCGGCACGCGCCTCGCCGAGAGCCTGAAGGCCGCTGATCTGCTGGCCGCGCGCGGCCTCTCCGCCACCGTGGCCGACGCCCGTTTCGCCAAGCCCCTCGACATGGACCTGATCCTCCGCCTCGCCCGCGAGCACGAGGCCCTGGTCACCGTGGAGGAGGGGGCCATGGGCGGCTTCGGCGCCTTCGTGCTGCAGGCCCTGGCCAGCGCGGGCGCTCTGGACCGGGGTTTGAAAATCCGCACTCTCACTTTGCCGGATATCTTCCAGGACCAGGATACCCCGAACGCAATGTATGCCCAGGCGGGCCTGGATGCGGAGGGTATCGCGCGGGGATGCCTGACGGCCCTCGGGGTGGATGCGGCGAACAAGCCGCTGCGGGCCTAGCTCCCCCGGCAAACCTTTAGCAACGCCGCCACCTTCGCCACCGGGGCCACAGCCGGGTTCACCAGCTCGCCGGCCGCCGTGAAGCGGATGCGGCCCGTCCGGGCGAATTCCACGATCACGGGCGAGGTCACCGGCACATAGGCCGTTAGCTCCGATCCGCCATACATTTCTTCCGGCGTCGCCGTGGCCAGGACGTTCCCGGTCACCGTTCCGGCGCGCATCTGCACATTGGTGGCGCCGCCCCGCACCCTCTGTTCGACCAGGAAATAGATCTTCAGCTTCGCCGCCGGGGCGCCTGCGCGCGGCCGGTCGCACTGCAGGATCAGCCCCACATCCTCGCTGTCCGGCACGCCATAGTGCAGCGAGACCGAGCGGCCCTCCGTCATCGTCCACCAGCTCGGATTGTCATCCTGAGCCAGAGTCAGGGTCGGCAGGGCGGCGGAGGCGAATGCGGCGGCTGCGATCAGGAGCTTTTTCATGCCCTCTGTTTAGCAAACGGTGTTCTTCGGCTCCAGCAGGCTCAGCCGCAGAAGATCAGGAACGAGCCGACATCGTCCGGGTTGGCCGGGTTGGGGTTCAAGGTCTCGCCCCAGCCGGTCAGGCTGATCCGCCCAGTCGCCCGGAAGAAAGGCATCACTGGCGCCCCGGTCGAGACGCTGCTCTGCACGTCCGTCCCAGTCCCGCTCACAGGCGGATTGGCCTCGGCCCGCATATCCGCGCCGGTATTGCCGCTCAGAAGCTGCATGCGGCCCAGCCACGGCGCACCGATGCCGCGCTCATCCACCCAGCTGTTGTTTTCCTTGCGCACACCCAGCGACTTCTCAAGCCGCCAGGCGACGCGGATCCGCCCGGCGCCCCGCGAGCAGGCCAAACGCACTGTCTCGCCATAGGTGAGAGCGGCCTCGTCCCCGTCCACCGCCAGCGACCAGGCGGCCGGAGCAGGGGCCGGCGGCGCAGTCTCGCGCGCGCCGCCGCAGCCGGCCAGGGCGGCCAGCAGGGTCAGGGTTAGAGCGGCGCTCTTCAAGGTCTAGAACGGCGCGACGCGGGTCAGGACGCCCGTGCCCACCGGCGTGCGCTGAACGCTCGAGATGTCGCCCCGGCCGCCGTACGAGATGCGGGCTTCGGCGATCTGGGTGTGGTTGATGGTGTTGGCGCTGGAGATGTCCTCCGGCCGCACGATGCCGGCCACGGTCAGCTGGCGCAGCTCGCCGTTGGTGCGCACTTCCTGGGTGCCTTGGATCACCATATTGCCGTTGGGCAGCACGGCGGTGACCACGGCGGCGATGGTCAGCTTCACCTTCTCGGAGCGCGACACCGCCCCGGCGCCGGCCGTGGACGTCCCGGAATTGGTGGTCACCAGGTTCGCCGGATCGAAGGTCGAGGGGAAAAATTGCCCCAGGGAGGTCTCCAGGCCGAAGAAGTTGGAGAGACCCATATTGTTGGTCGTCGTGCGGTTGGCGTTGGTGGTGTTCGAGGTCTGGGCCGAGTCATCGATCTCGATCTGCACGGTCAGGATGTCGCCTACCCGGTGGGCACGTTGGTCGGCGAAGAAAGCCCTGGCTCCCACGCGCCACAGAGAATTGGCCCCGGCTGCTTCCGGCGGCGGCTGGGTGGCGGAGATCACTTGCTGGTCCTGCGGCATCAGGGCCGCGGGATAGCCTACGGGCGCCAATTGCGGTCCGTTGGCGGCTTCATTGACCGAGGCGCAGGCGCAAAGTGGCAAGAAGACGAGGCTGAGCAGGAGAGAGCGGCGCATGGTGATGAGTCCTAACGCTGAGCAAGTTGGGGCGCGCGGGCGGCGCGCAGAAGGGCGGCTTCGGGTCCGACAACGGCGGTCCCGGGACCGGAGGCCACGGCCTCGATGACTTTGTTGGAGCTGAGGTTCTTGACCGTGACCGCGTCGCCGACAGCGGCGCTGGTCACCGCCTTGGCCTGCAGGGTCAGGGTCACGCCCTCGCTGGCGAAGGTCACGTTGATGGTATCCCCGGCGCGGATGACCTGCGGGGACGAGACATCGGCGGTGGAGGCGGCGGCCCCCTGGCGCAGGGGCCGTCGGGCGGCCTGGCCGATCATGGCGTCGGCATCGCGCGGGGCGCCCGCGGGGGCCACGGCGACCTTCGCCCATACCAAATCTTCCGGCTGTACGATCTCACCGGCGGCGAGGGAGCGGGTGTAGGTCAGAACCTCCACATTTCGCGCGGCGGCGCCGGCCACGGCGCTTGTCCCGCCGTCGCTCGCCCCGGCCCGCACGATGATGCGGCGCAGGCCCTGGGGGTTGGCCCAGTCGAGACCGGCGCGGCGTGCGGCCATCTGTACGGCGGCGGCGTCGAGCACGGCGGTCGGGCCGGCCCGCACGGCCACCACCACTTCGGAGGCGGCGCCGGCATTGTCGAACAGCTCGCCCAGGGTCACCCGTCCGTCGGCGTCGGCGATGTCTGTGCGCAGGTTCACGGGCGCCCCCGCCATCGAGGCCGTGGCGGCGGCTAGGCCGCAGGCGAGTGCGATCAGTCCGGTGAAAGCCTTCATCACCTAGCCCTTGATCTGGTTGGCGGCGGCCAGCATCTCGTCGGCCGTGGAGATCACCTTGGAATTCATCTCGTAGGCGCGCTGGGCGACGATCAGGGCGGTGATCTCGCTCACCGGATCGACGTTGGAGGCCTCGGTGTAGCCTTGCAGCAGCTCGCCGAACCCTTCGGAGCCAGGCGCGCCCGTGGTCGCGGGGCCGGAGGCGGCGCTTTCCATGTAGAGATTGTCGCCCATGGCCTCGAGGCCGGCCTCGTTGACGAAGGTGGCCAGTTCCAGCGACCCGGCGGTGGTCGGCGTCGTCGAGCCGGCTTGAGTGACCTGAACCTGGCCGTCCTTGGAGATGGAGACGTCCGTGGCGTCGTTCGGAATGGTGATCGCCGGCTGGATCAGGTAGCCGTCCTCGGTGACCAGCTGGCCCTGGTCGTTTACCGACAGATTGCCTGCCCGCGTATAGGCCGTCTCGCCTGAGGGCATCAGCACCTGGAAGTAGCCGCGGCCGTTGATCGCCAGGTCATAGCGGTTGTCGGTGCGGGTCATCGCCCCCTGTGTGGTGATCCGGTAGACGGACCCCGCCTTGACACCGGCCCCTACCTGCACCCCAGTCGGCACCACCGTGCCGCTCTCGGAGGATGAGGCGCCGGCCCGCTCGATGGTCTGATAGAGCAGGTCCTGAAACTCGGCCCGCTGGCGCTTGAAGCCGACGGTGTTCATGTTGGCGATGTTGTTGGAGATGACCTCGACGTTGAGGTTCTGGGCGGCCATCCCGGTGGCGGCAGTGCGCAGAGCTTGCATGTTTCAGCCTTCCTTTAGCTGACCTGACCCAGCCGCTGGACGGAGCGGCGGGTGAGTTCCTGGGTCTGATCCATCATGTTCGCCATGCTCTCGTAGGCGCGCTGGATGTCGATCAGACGGGTGATTTCACTGATGGAATTGACGTTGGAGCCCTCCAGCATGCCCTGCTTGATCTGGGCGTCCGTGGCCGGGGCGGGCTGGGTGTTGGCGGTGTTTCGGAACTGATTGTCACCGGTCTTCTCCAGTTGGGAGAGGTCTTCGAAGCGCACGACGCCGACCTTGCCGATCTGGGCGCCGTCCTGGCTGACGATGCCCTCGGCCGAGACGGTCACGGGCCCCTTGGCCGGGTCGATGGTGATCTGGCCGCCGCCTGCATCGAGCACGGCTTCCCCGTTCTGGTTGGTCAGCACGCCCTCGGGGCTGGTCGTGAAGCGGCCATCACGGGTGTAACGGGTGCCCTGGGGGGTCTCGATCTGGAAGAAGCCGGCCCCGTCGATGGCCAGGTCGAAGGTTCCGCCCGTCTGGCGGATGGCGCCCTGGGTGAAGTTCCGGGCCACCCCGTCATCCAGTACGAACTTCACCCAGCCAGGAGCGCCGGCGGTTACCGCCGGGCGGCCGTCCTCTTCGCGCGTCAGGAGCGACTCGACCTTGAACCCGGCCGTGTCGACGTTGGCGATGTTGTTGGCGGCGATGTCGAGTTCGCGGCGCAGCGTCATCTGGCGCGAAAGTCCGACATAGAGCGCGTTGTCCATCGAGGTTTAATCCGGTCCGTGAGGGGCCAATAGGTCGCACCTGCCCACTGCAAGCTTCGGGCCAGCCGAAAACTTCAATAAAAACAGCAAATAGATTGGTTAACGGGGGCTGCCCGGCGGAATCTTCCGGGCAAGGTTTGCACCCGCTTGGAAGAGCCGGACAAACCGATCCTTAACCAAGAAGGCGGATTCAGTGAGGTGATAAGATTCTAAGGAGCGCGCCCGCGTGGCCAAAAAGGAAAAGGACAAGGGCAAGTCCAAGGACGAAGAGGCCCCCGAAGGCGCCGCCGCTGAAGGCGAAGACGGCGCTGAAGGCGAGGGCGGTAAGAAGAAACTTCCGCTCAAGCTGATCATCATCGGCGCGGCGGCCGCGGTCCTTGTCCTGGGGGGCGGCGGTACGGCCGCTTTCATTTTCCTGAAGCCAAAACCGGCCCCGGCCGGCGAGGCTGGGGCGCATCCGCCGAAAGCTCCCCCCAAGCCGAAGGGCGAGGGCGGCGGACACGGCGGCGGCGAGAGCAAAGGACCGCCTGATCCGAACGCCCCGGTGGTCCGCGAGGGGCCGGATGGGGTGGTGTTCTACACCTTGCCCGATCTGGTGGTGAACCTCGACACCCCCGAAGGCGGCCGCCCGACCTTCCTGAAGCTCAAGCTCACCTTCGAATTGCCGGACGAAGAAACCGCCGAGGCCCTGACCCCGGCCATGCCGCGCCTGAAGGACATGTTCCAAAATTTCCTGCGTGAGCTACGGCCGGAAGACCTCTCCGGGTCGGCCGGTAATTTCCAGCTCCGCATGGAGTTGCAGCGCCGGGTGAACCTTGTCGCCGCTCCGCACCGCGTGAACGCCGTTCTGATCGAGGAGCAGCTGATCAACTAGGCGCCCGCCTGGAAGATCGATCGCCAGATGGCCGAAGACACCGAAGATCAAGCCGCCCTGGCCCAGTGGGCCGCCGAGAACCCTCCCGCGGAAGGTGACGGTGGGGCCGCGTCCGGCTGGTCGGAAGGCGAGGGCGACAGTCTCATCGGCTCGGAGCGCATCCTCAACCAGGATGAAATCGACAGCCTGCTTGGCTTCGACCTCTCCGACGATGACGCTTCCGAGCGCACCGGCATCCGGGCGATCATCAATTCGGCCCTGGTCTCGTACGAGCGTCTGCCGATGCTCGAAATCGTCTTCGACCGCCTTGTGCGTCTGATGACGACCAGCTTGCGGAACTTCACCTCCGACAACGTTGAAGTCAGCCTCGACAACATCTCATCGATCCGCTTCGGCGACTACCTGAACTCGATTCCTCTGCCCGCCATCCTCTCGGTGTTCCGCGCCGAGGAGCTGGACAACATGGGCCTGCTCACGGTCGACTCGAACCTGATTTATTCCATCGTCGATGTGCTCTTGGGAGGGCGCCGCGGCACTGCCGCCATGCGCATCGAAGGCCGCCCTTACACCACCATTGAACGCGTGCTGGTCGAGAAGATGGTCGAGGTCGTGCTGTCCGACGCCAAGGCCGCCTTTGAACCGCTGACCCCAGTCACCTTCACCTTGGACCGGCTGGAAACCAACCCGCGCTTCGCCGCCATCGCACGGCCCGCCAACGCGGCGATCCTCGTGAAACTGCGGATCGACATGGAAGATCGCGGCGGGCGCATTGAACTGCTGCTGCCCTATGCGACGCTCGAACCCATTCGCAAGATGCTCCTCCAGCAATTCATGGGTGAGAAGTTCGGCCGCGACAATATCTGGGAAGGCCACTTGGCCACCGAGCTCTGGACCACGCAGATGGAGGTCCGCGCCGTGCTCGACGAGCAGCAGGTCCCCCTCTCCAAGGTGCTCAATTTCAAGGTCGGCGACACCTTGATGCTCAACGCCACGCCCGAGAGCCTGGTCGAGCTGCGCGCCGGCCAGATTCCGCTGACCAACGCCCGCATGGGCCGCCGCAACCACCACATATCGGTGCGCGTCGAAGCGCCCCTTTCGCCCTCGGCCAAAACGGCCGTCCGGAGCATGAAATGAGCCTCATCACCTTCGCCCTCGACGGCCTCCTCGGCGTTCTGCTGATCTCCGCTCTAGTTCTTGGCTGGCGGCTCGACCGGCGTCTGAAAGCTTTGCGCGACAGCCACGCGGGTTTCGCACAGGCCGTGGCCGACCTCGACCGCGCCGCCCAACGCGCCGAACAGGGCCTCGCCGATTTGCGCTCCGCCACCGACGAGGCCGCCGAAGTGCTCGCCGCAAGGATCGACAAAGCCAAGACCCTGTCCATGAAGCTCGACGGCCAGACTAGTCGCCTCGAGGAAGCCGCCGCTAACCCGATGCTGCGCGAGGCCGACGCCCCGGCCCCGCGCACTTCGGCCCCCCGGCCCCGCGCCTATGGCGAGCCGCGTCCCGCCGTGGCGCCCGTCGCTGCTCCCTCTCCGGCCCGCTCTCGCGCGCGCATCGATGACGATCTCTTCGACGAGCCGCCCGCGCCGCGCCTTCGCTCCATCCTGGGAGGACGATAGTGGCTGCTTTCCCGCGTATCCTGCCGCTCGCCGCCGTCGCCATCGGCGGCGTTCTCGCCATCAAGGTGGTGGCCGAGATCGGCGTCCTGCCCCAGGCGCTCGCGGGCGCCCAGGCCTTTGCCGAGGGGGTCGCTCCTAAGTCCGCTCCGCCGCCACGCGCCGCCTCGGCCGCCGCGCCTGGCGTAACCGCGCCGGCTGACCCGGCCGCCCCCGCCGCGGTGGGCGCCCGACCGGCCCCCGTCTGCGCCCCTACGGCCGCTGAACTCGCCCGCGCCGCCGGTTTGTCTCCGGCTGAACTCAATGTCCTGCAGAACCTCGGAGCCCGCCGCACACAGCTCGATCAGCGCGAGGCCGGTGTCGATTCCCAGCTGCAGCTGCTCGCCGCCGCCGAGGCCAAGGTCAATGCCCGCATCGCGGCCTTGAATCAGCTGAAGACCGATGTCACCGCCCTCCTGGGCCAGGCTGACGCCCGCCAGGACGCGGAAATCACCCGCATGGTGAAGGTGTTCGAAGGCATGAAGCCCAAGGATGCGGCCGCCCGTTTCGCCATCCTCGATGACAGTGTGCGCCTGCCTATCGCCGCGCGCATGAAGGAACGCGCCCTATCGGCCATGCTCGCCCAGATGCCGCCTGCCGAGGCCAAGCGCCTGACCGAGGCCCTGGCCCGCCGGTTCGCCGCCGCCCGCGCCGCCGCCGCCAGCGGCACGGCCACCGCCGCCGCGCCCGCCGCACCAGCGCTCCCGCAGACCGCGTCCGCGCCCGCCGCCCCCACCGCCCCAGGCGCTGCCCCGGCCACTCCCGCAGCCGCCCCTGCTGCGGCTCCCGCAGCCCGTCCGGCCGCCCCGCGTCCTCGCCCGGCGGCCCGCCCTGCCGCTGCCCGTCCGCCTGCGGCCGCGCCCGCCGCTGCCGCCGCCCCTGGCGCCTCGGCTCCGGCCGCCCGCCCGGCGACGCCGGCTCCGGCGGCCTCGACGCCGCCTGCCGCGCGTCCAGCCGCCGGGCCTGCCGCGACGCCACCGGCGCCCGCAGCCGCTGCTCCGCCGGCGGCGCGTGCGTCGGCGCCGGCCTCAGCAGCGCCTCCTCCCGCTCCCGCCGCCGCGCCGCCGGCCGGCGCTCCCGCCGGGTAAGACATGAGCCTGCGCGGCGCCCTTCGTTCGTCGGTCGCGGCGGCGTGCATCGCCGCCGTTGTCGCGCCTGCGTCCCAGGCCGCGCAGAGCACCGCCGCGCCCGCACGTCCCCAAACGCCTGCCGCGCCCGCCGCCTCGCCGCTGCAGGTCAAGGTCGCTCAATCCGCCACCTTTTCGCGCGTGGAATTCCACTGGACCGGCGGCGCCGCCGTCACCCAGAAACGGGAGGGCCAGGTCCTCACCCTGCGCTTCTCGCGCGACGCCACGCCCGACATCGCCCTTCTGCGCGCGACCCCGCCCAAATGGGTGAAGTCCGCTGACATGCGCCACGAGCGCGGCGCTCTGGTGATCGTTATCACGCTCGAGGACAATGCCGACGCCCGGATCGGAAATGCGGACGGCTCCACCTTCGTCAACATCTTCGAGCGCGCCGCCGATGCGCCGGCGGCCGAGACCGCCACCGCGCCGCCGCCGCCGGATCAGGTCCCGCCGCCCCGTCCCAATCCGCTGCCCGCCGGCGGCGTCGTGCACATGGCGGCCAATATCAACGGACCGCAGATCCGCTTTGAGTTCCCCTTCGCCGCCCCGCTCGGCGCTGCGGTGTTCCAGCGCGACGGCGCTGTCTGGATCGTTTTCGACGCTCCGGCCACGCTTGACGTTTCGCGCGCGCCGCGCGGCGTGCCTCAGTACCTTTCCATGCAGGCCCTCAAGGGAGCCAACTGGTCAGCGGTCCGCATCGCGACTCCCGGGCCGATCGCTGCGGTGGCCGAGGACACCGGCTCCGGCTGGGTCGTCACCCTCGCTCCTATCAATCGGCCGGCCTTCACGCCGCTAAAGGTGGAGCGCTCCGACGACGAAGGCCCGCCCACCCTTCAAGCCGCTGTTTCGGGCGCCACCGGGGTCTTCTGGATTCAGGATCCAGCCGTTGGCGACCGCTTCGCCGCCGTCACCGCCCGTGGCCCCGCCAAGGGCCTCGCTGATCCGCGCACCTACCTGCAGTTCCGCTTGCCGCGCTCCGCCCAAGGCCTGGCCGTGGAGCCTCTCGCCGACAACCTCGACGTCGCTTATTCCGGCGACATCGTCTCCATCACGCGGCCTGGCGGCCTCATCCTGTCTTCCGCCACAGCCGCGGAGGAGTCAGCCCAGGCGGCCCTTGGCCTGCCTGTTCCGGCCCCGCTTCCCGCGCTGTTCGGCGCTGATTGGGGCAAGAGTGGCCCGGGCGGCTATGCTCGCCGCTTTGACCAGCTCGCCGCCGCCGTTGCCGCCCAACCGAACGTGGTGGGGCAGGGGAGCGCCGCCCCCCACATGGCGCTCGCACGCTTCCTGATCGGGTCGGAGCTGTCTTTCGAGGCGATTGGCGTCCTCGACGACGCTCTTCGCCTGCACCCCAATCTCTCCAGCGACGCTGAATTCCGGGGCCTGCGCGGCATGGCGAAGGCCATGGCCCGCCGCTGGGCGGAAGCGTCAGCGGACTTCGCCTCGCCGGCCCTGGCCGATGATCCCTCCGCTGCTCTTTGGCGTGCCTATATCGCCGCACAGACGGGCCAATGGGACGATGTCAAACGCGAGTCGGCAGCCGGTCAGTCGGCGCTGGTGCAGTTCCCACCGATTTGGCGCGCCCGTTTCGCGCGATCCGCCGCCCAGGCCGCACTGGCCCAGGGCGATAATGCTTCCGCCCGCACCTGGATCGCCTTCGCCCTTGAAGCGCCGGCCCCACCGATCGAGCGCTTGGCAACGCGCCTGCTCCAGGCCCACCTGATGGAAGCCGAAGGGGACCGGGCCCGGGCCTTGGCCGTCTACACCGCCATCGAGAAGGCGCCTGCGGACGATCTCTCGGCCCCGGCCACTCTGCGCGCCACACAGATCAAGCTCGACACCGGCAAGATCACGCCCATCCAGGCCGCCGCCGTATTCAACTCGCTGCGCTACCGGTGGCGCGGCGATGCCTTCGAATTGGAAACCATACGCACCCTCGGCCAGCTCTACCTCGCCCAGGGCCGCTATCGCGAGGCCCTGGAGGCCTTCAAATCCGCCGGCAACCGCATGCCGGACCTGCCCCAGGCCGTGCAGCTCCAGGCCGACCTCTCCGCCGCGTTCCGCTCCCTGTTCCTGGATGGCCAGGCCGACGGCCTGGAACCGGTCCAGGCGCTCGCTCTGTTCTACGATTTCCGCGACCTCACCCCGGTAGGCGCCGATGGCGACCTGATGGTCCGCCGCCTCGTTCGCCGCCTGGTGGACGTCGATCTCCTCGACCAGGCCGAGACCCTGCTGAAATACCAGGTGGAAAACCGCCTCGACGGCATGGCCAAGGCGCAGGTGGCCACCGACCTGGCTGTCATTTACCTGATGGACCGTAAGCCGGAAGAGGCGCTGAACGCCATCAACGCCACCCGCACGACGCTCCTGACCAACGACATCAACGCCACCCGCCGGGTGGTGGCGGCCCGGGCCCTGGCGGGTCTTCAACGTTACGATGCCGCGCTGGAAATGCTGGGAACGGACGCGTCCGGGGCCGCCAGCGAGGTTCGCGCCGAGGTGCAGTGGAAACAGCGCGCCTGGCCCGCCGCGGGGGCCTCTTACGAGCGCGCCCTTGGCGAACGGTGGAAGACGGCGGGCCCTTTATCCTTGGAAGAGGAAGGCAAACTCCTGCGCGCCAGTGTCGCCTATTCCCTTGCCGGAGATGACGCATCCCTCGCGCGCCTTCGCGAGCACTTCCAGACTTTCGTTGACGGGGCCCGTCAGCCAGATGCGCTGCGCGTGGCGCTTTCCGGCGTTAATGGCGGCCCGCTGAGTGTCGCTGACTTCGGCCGCGCCACGGCTGACAACGCCCTCTTCGAAGGCTGGGTGGCCAAGATGAAGGTCCGTTTCCGGCAACTCGCCGCCGAACCTGTTCCGCCCCGCCAGACCGCCCGCGCTCCAGCAGCGCCCGCCGCCCCGGCGCCCGCCAGCACCGCCCAGGCCGCCCCGCCTCCGAGAGCCCCCGCGCCCAGGGCAGGCTAGTTCCCCATTCTGTGGACTCCAAGTCCCGAACGCGCCATGCCTAGCGAATGGACATCATTCTTCTTGGCACCGGCTCGCCCATCCCCAGCGCCACGCGCGCCGGCCCCGCCACCCTCATAAAGGCCGGCGCCGCCAATCTGCTGTTCGACGCCGGGCGCGGTGTGATCATGCGCCTCACCGGCGCCGGGGTCGCGCCTCAGACCCTATCGGCCGTACTGCTCACCCACATGCACTCCGATCACATCACCGACCTCAATGACGTGATCACATGCCACTGGATCATGAACCCGGCCCCGGCGCCGCTGAAGATCTATGGCCCGGTCGGCGCCAAGGCCCTGATCGACGCCACCCTCGCCATGCTGGCCTTCGATGTGAAGTACCGCATCGACCATCACGACGACCTGCACGCCCCGCCCCAGGTGGAGGTCACCGAGCTCTCGCCCGGCGACGCCTTCACCGTCGGTGATATCTCCATCACCGCCCACCGCACGGACCATTCGCCCGTCCATCCCACCCTCGGCTACCGCGTCGAGCGGGCCGGCGCTGTCGCCGCCATCGCCGGTGACACCGTGCCCTGTCCGGAACTGGACGCCATGTGCGCCGGAGCCGACGTCTATGTGCAGACCGTGATCCGCGACGACCTGGTCAAGCGCGTGCCCTCACAACGCATGCAGGACATCCTCGACTACCACTCCACCGTCCAGCAGGCCGCCGAGACCGCCGCCCGCGCCGGCGTTAAGACCCTGATGCTCACACACTACGTCCCGCCGATCTTTCCTGGCCAGGAAGACGAATGGCACGCCCTTGCCAGCCCCCACTTCAGCGGCGAGATCGTGCTGGGCGACGACCTGACGAAGGTGACAGTAGCGGAAAGGTAGATCGTACTTCACAGATGGCGAATAGTTCGCTATATGGGTGGCTATGGATCAGGCGCTCACATCCCCCACTCGGATAACCCTCCCCTTCAGGGGAGGGACAGGCGCGCAGCGCCAGGGTGGGGGACCGCCCGGCCAATCTTTAGACAGTCTCCGAAGGTCCCCCACCCGTCCCGCTTCGCGGTACGTGCCTCCCCTGAAGGCGAGGCTTTTCGAGGAATCCCACCGTAAATACGGTCGAAATACGGTGTCAGCAGGTGGCAGCAGCCCCTCCGGCGCGGACGCCTAACCCGTCCCAGTGCCGCGCTGGAAGCTCTCGACCAAACTCCCGCAAACCAGCCTCCAGCCGTCCACCAGCACGAAGAAGATCAGCTTGAAGGGCAGGGATATCACCGCTGGGGGCAGCATCATCATCCCCATGCTCATCAGCACGCTGGCGACCACGAGGTCGATGACCAGGAACGGCACGAACAGCAGGAAGCCGATCTCGAAGGCCCGCTTCAGCTCGGAAATCATGAAGGCTGGTGTCACCACCTTCAGCGGAATGGCCGCCGGATTGGCGGGCTTGGGCACGCGGGAAAGCCGCAGGAAGAGGGCCAGGTCGCCCTCATCCACCTGCGAGAGCATGAAGGTCTTCACCGGCGCGCCCGCGGCCGTGAACGCCGCCGGCAGCTCCATCTTGTGGTCCAGCAGGGGCTTCACCCCTTGCGCATAGGCCGCCTCGAAGGTCGGGCCCATGACGATGGCGGTCAGGAACAGGGAGAGCGAGATGATCACCGCATTGGGAGGCGTCTGCTGCAGGCCCAGCGCCTGGCGCAGCAGGGAGAGCACCACCACGATCCGCACGAAGCTGGTGGTCATGATCACGATCGATGGGGCGAGCGAGAGCACCGTCATCAGGCCGATCAGCTGCACCACCCGGTCGGTGAGGCCGGCGCCGGAGCCCAGGTCGATGTTCACCGCCTGAGCCATGGCGAAGCCGGCCGGCAGGGTGAAGGCCAGGGTGGCGAGAATCGAAATCACCGCCGCGCGCTTCAGATCGGCGGCCGGCGGGATGCGGAAAAGGGGCGGGAGCTTCGTCTTAACCATCGCTCTTGCTCCGGGCCGCAGGCCTCCTGGTCGCGGTCGCGCTCTCCAGCAGGCGGCCTTCGCCCAACAGGATCAGACGCTCCACGCCATCCAGACTCACCAGCACCAGGCGCCGGTTAGGGTCGAGGGGCAGGCTCTCGATGATCGCCAAGCGCCTGTCTTTCTTGATGTTTTGCAGGCGGGCTATCCATTCGGGGCCAAGCCGCCGCAAGCCGACCGCCACCAGGCCGATCAGGCCCAGGGTCAGCGCCAGCGCGAAAACCGCGCGCAGGAAGTCCGCGATCGCCATTGCGCCGGGAGGGTGGGGCGCCCTCCCTTAAGGCGTGGTTAACCCTGTTTGTTCACGCTTGCCGCATGGCCCTGCAGGATATGCCTCTCTTCGCCATGCTGCGCAGCCGGCTCTCCTACCTGAGTGAGCGCCAGCGGATCATTTCGCAGAACGTGGCCAATGCGGACACGCCCGGTTACACGCCGAGCGACCTGCGTCCCTTCGTGCCGCCGCAGTCCGGACGCATGGCCCTGACCCTCGCCCCCGTGTCGCCGGTTCAGACCTCGGCCATGCATCTCGCCGGCACGCTCCCACGATCACGGGGCAGCGCCTTTCGCGCCGCTGAGGCGCCCGACTCCGAGACCACGCTCGATGGAAATTCCGTGGTCCTCGAGGAAGAGATGATGCGCCTGACCCAGGCGCGCATGGATTACGACGCCGCCATCGGCTTCTACCAGAAATCCCTCGGCCTCATTCGCATGGCCACCCGCCGTCCCAACGGCTGATGAGCCCTTCAAAGACCTGATGCATGCCTGAGATCAAAGCCCCCCAGAATTCTTCCATGGCCGTCGCCGCCAGCGCCCTGCGCGCCCAGCAGGCGCGTATGCGGGTGATCGCCGAGAACCTGGCCAACGCCAATTCAACGGCCCGCACCCCAGGCGGCGACCCTTACCGCCGCCAGATCCCGGTGTTCGAGCCGCGTACGGTTGAAGGCGGCGGACAGGGGGTGCGCATGAGCCGGGTCGCCCCGGACATGACCGATTTCCGCACCGAATACGCTCCGGGCCAGCCGGGCGCCGACGCCAACGGCTATGTGAAGCTGCCCAACGTCGACCCACTCGTCGAAGCTCTCGACATGCGCGAAGCCCAGCGCGCCTACGAAGCCAACCTGAACGTCATCGAGAACGCCCGCTCCATGGAGATGCGCACCCTCGACCTCCTGAAGAAGTAGGGGCCGCTAGATGGTTTCGCCGCTCTCCGCCGCCCAGGCCTATGCCTCGATCCAGCGCTCCGCCGGCCTCGGTTCGCCCACCGCCGCCTCGCCAGCCGAGGGGATGGATTTCGCGTCGATCCTGAAAAATACACTGGGGGAAGCGGTCTCCGCCTCGCGCAACGCCGAGACCCAGATGCAGGCTCAGGTCCAGGGCCAAGGCAATCTTGTCGACGTGGTGACGGCGATTTCTTCAGCTGAATCAAGCCTTGAGACGGTCATCGCCGTCCGCGACCAGGTGATCTCCGCCTATCAGGAGATCATGCGGATGACCATTTAGGCCGCTTCGCGGCGCCTATGTCATCTAGGTGAACGCAACACAACGATCGTCTCAGAACCGTTTCAGGTTGGAAGGCGTTTCTTCTCATTAACGTCGTCGCGGTGACGGCGTATCGAAGAAGGAACACTTCTGATGAAAAAGGCTCTGCTCACGCTCGCCGCCCTGGCCTCCGTCGCCGCGGCGTCTCCCGTCCTCGCCCAACCCTATGGCGGCCCCGGCTACGGCGGCTACAACAATGGCGGCTACAATGGCGGTGGTGACCGCTGGAATGGCCGCGGTGACCGTGACGGCAACATCTACCAGCAAATCCGCGAGGTTGAGCGCCGGCTCGACCGCGGCACGCGCAATGGCGAGATCAACTGGCGCGAAGCGCGCCAGCTGCGCAATGACCTGCAAACGATCAAGAACCTCGAGTACCGCTATCGCCAGAATGGCTTCAACCGCTGGGAAATCCAGGATCTGAATCAGCGCCTCGACCGCCTGGAACGCCAGGTCCAGTACGCCAACCGCGACGATGATCGCCGGGATGGCGGCTATGGCTACGGCTACGGCCCGGGCCGCTGGTAGGGTCGATCTGATTTTCTGATCCCCGAGGGCAGGGGGCGGCGGAAACGCCGCCCCCTGTTCCTTTTTCCGTGTGTATGGTGGTCGCCATGAGCAAGCGCGCCATCATCATCGGAGGCTCCGGCCAGATCGGCATGGCCGCCACTGCCCGTCTCCTGGCGGCTGGCTGGGAGGTGATCAGCGCTCAGCGCCATGCCGCAGATGCGCCGCCGGGCACAACGGGCGCCGCCTTCGACCGCAATGCGCCGGACGCTCTGAAAAACCTGATAGGGCAGGGGGCCGACGCCCTCATCGACTGCATCGCTTACACACCGGATCAGGCCCGCGCCCACCTCGAGCTGCAACCCGATCTCGGCCACCTGATCGTGATTTCCAGCTGCAGCGCCTATCGCGGCGAAGGCATGGGCGATGACGCTGTGCCTGGCCCGTCCATGCCCCGCTTCCCCAATCCGATGCGCGAGACGAGCCCGCGTTGGAAAGTGCTGGGCGACGACTATGCCAGCCGCAAGGCCGCCATGGAGGACGTGCTCCTCGAAGGCGCGAAGGGCGCCATGACGATCCTCCGCCCCGGCGCCATCCACGGCCCGGGCTGCCGCAGCCCCCGCGAATGGTGGGTCCTGCAGCGCGTCCTCGATGGCCGGTCCAAGATCCTGATGGCGAACAGCGAGGCCCTCTTCCACACAACCCACACCGCCAATATCGCCGCCCTCATCGAGACCGTCCTCGCGGCCCCGGGGGTGCGCGCCCTCAACATTGGCGATCCCGACGTGCACCCGGCCAGCGATCTCGTCCGCATGATCCTGAAGGCGGGGAGCGCTGAGGCGGAGATCGTCTCCATCGCCGAGCGCCGCAAGGACATCCTCGGAGCCCATCCCTGGGCCCCGCCCTATCCGGCGATCATGGACCTGACCGCCGCCACGGCCCTCGGCTACCGCCCCGCCACCTCTTACGCCGCCTCGATCGCCGAGACCTGCCAGGACCTGCTGGCCCGCGCCAAGGGCCGGCCCTGGCGCGACGCCTTCCCTGGCCTCGCCCCCTATCCGGACGCCATGTTCACCTATGAGGCCGAAGACGCCTATCTCGCCGAGGGCGCCGATGCCTGATCCGGTGATCGCGCTGTCCGGCGTCCGCAAAACCTACGGCGCGCACGCGGCCCTGGCCGGGGTCGACCTCATGGTGCAGCCCGGCGAGTTCGTCGCCCTGGTCGGTGGGTCCGGGTCCGGCAAGACCACCTTGCTGAAGACCATCAATGGCCTCGTCGCGCCCGATGCCGGCGAGGTTCGGGTCGCGGGCGGGGAGGGGGCCGGTCACCTCCTGCGGCGCAAGATCGGCTACGTCTTCCAGGAAATCGGCCTCTTCCCGCACATGACCGTGGCCGAGAACATCGCTGTCGGCCCCACCCTCGCAAGCTGGCCCAAGGCTGACATCGCCGCCCGCACCAGCGAACTCCTCGCCCTCGTCGCCCTGCCGGAAGATCTCGCCTCGCGCCTGCCCGCCGAGCTCTCCGGCGGCCAGCGTCAGCGGGTGGGCGTCGCCCGCGCCCTGGCCGCGAAACCCCAGATCATGCTGATGGACGAACCCTTCGGCGCCCTCGATCCCATAACCCGCGACGCCCTCGGCCGCGACTACAAGGCCCTCCACGCCCAACTCGGCCTGACCACCGTGATGGTCACTCACGACGTGATGGAAGCTCTCCTGCTGGCCGACCGCATCGTCGTTCTCAACGACGGCAAGATCATCGCAGACGCCGCCCCGCGCGACCTCCTGGCCGGCCATCCGGACCCGGCCGTCCGCGCTCTCACCGAGACGCCACTTCGCCACGCCAGAGCCGTCGCCGCCCTCTCCGGAGGGGCCACATGAACGCCCAGCTCGACGCCGCCTGGAAGCTGTTACCCAACTATCTGGGCCAGCACCTGCTGGTCAGCCTCGCGGCCCTGCTCCTCGGCCTCGCCGTCAGCCTGCCCCTGACCCTGGCGGCGCACCGCAGCCCCGCCGTTCGCTGGCCGGTCCTTACCCTCGCCAGCCTGATCCAGACGATCCCCGGGCTCGCTCTTCTGGCCCTCTTCTATCCTTTGCTCCTGGCCCTTTCGGCCCTCAGCGTGAAGGCGCTTGGCGCCGGCTTCTCGGCCCTCGGCTTTCTGCCGTCCCTGTTGTCCCTGGCTCTCTACGCCATGCTGCCGATCCTCCGGAACGGCGTCACCGGCCTCGCAGGCGTCGATCCCGCCGTGGTCGAGGCGGCCCGTGGCATGGGCATGACAGATGGCCAGAGGCTTTGGCGCGTGGAGCTCCCTCTCGCGGCCCCGGTCATCATGGCCGGAGTCCGCACGGCCACCGTCTGGACGATCGGCGCCGCCACCCTCGCCACCTCGGTCGGCCAAACCTCGCTCGGCAACTACATCTTCTCTGGGCTTCAAACCGAGAATTGGGTCTTTGTCCTCTTCGGCTGCGCCGCCTCCGCCGTCCTGGCCCTGGCGGCGGATCAGCTGTTGGGGCTCGTCGAGAAAGCCCTGCGAGCCCGCCAGCCCCGCCGCATCTGGGCCGGCGGGCTCGGCCTCCTGATCGGCGCCGGCCTGATCCTGGCGCCGCTCGCCGCGCCCAAGCCTGACGTCACCTATGTGATCGGCGCCAAGAACTTCTCCGAGCAGTACATCCTCGCCGAGCTCATCGCCTCCCGCCTCGAAGCCTCCGGCGCACACGTCACCCGCAAGGAGGACCTGGGCTCGGCCATCGCCTACCGGGCCGTCGCGGCCGGCGAGATCGACGCCTATGTCGATTATTCCGGCACCCTCTGGGCCAACGTCATTAACCGCACCGACAATCCGGGCCGCGAGGCGGTTCTCGCGGGGCTCACCACAGAACTTCGCCAGCGCGATGGGGTGCTGGTCCTGGGCAGTCTCGGCTTCGAAAACGCCTACGCCCTGGCCATGAAGCGCGCGCGGGCCGAGGCCCTCGGCATCCGCACCCTCGATGATCTCGCCCGTCACGCCGGTGAGCTGACCATGGGCGGCGATCTGGAATTCTTCTCGCGCCCCGAATGGGCCAAGGTCCGCGACGCCTACGGCCTCCACTTCCGCGCCCAGAAGCAGTTCCAGCCGACCTTCATGTACAACGCCCTGGCCAGCGGCGAGGCTGACGTGATCAGCGCCTTCTCCTCCGACGGCCGCATCGCCGCCGACGATCTGGTGGTGCTGGAAGATCCCCGCCGCGCCCTGCCGCCCTATGACGCCGTGATCCTGGTCTCGCCCCAGCGCGCGGGTGACGAGGCGTTCCTGCGCCTGCTGCGCCCCCTGATCGGCAAGATCCTCGTCGCGCCCATGCGTGAGGCCAACTACAGCGTGGACCGCGACCGCGACAAACGCACCCCGGCCCAGGCCGCCGCCGAACTCAAACAGAAACTCGGTCTCTGAGAACCGGGGAGAGGAAACCGCCATGACGTCCCGCCACCTGCTCGACCCCGACCTCGCCCCGATGCTGGAGCTGATGCCCGGCGATGGCCTCACCAAGGCCCGGCTGATCGAGGTGCGCCAAGCCATGACGGCCATGGGCAAGGCCAATGTCCCGCCGCCGCCGGAGGGCGTCACCGTCTCTGAACGCTTCGCCAAGGGCCTGAACGGGGCGCCGGACGTGCGCCTGCTTGTCACCGTCTCCGACGCGCCTGGCGCTCAGCGCCCGGCTGTCCTGCACATTCACGGCGGCGGCTTCGTGATGGGCTCCCCGGATTCGTCCGCCGCCAACACGGCGGGCTACGCCCAGGCGATCGGCGGGGTAGTGGTCTCGGTGGATTATCGCCTCGCCCCCGAGACCCAGCATCCTGGCCCGGTGGAAGACTGCTACGCCGCCTTGAAATGGCTGGCCGACAACGCCTCTGAGCTCGGTGTCGATCCGGCCCGTATCGCCGTGAGCGGCGAGAGCGCCGGCGGGGGTCTGGCCGCCAATCTCTGCCTGATGGCCCGCGACAAGGGCGAGATCAAAGTCGCCTACCAGCATCTGATCTTCCCGATGCTGGATGACCGCACCTGCGCCGAGGCCGACCCCCACGAATTCGCCGGCCAGTTCGTCTGGACGCGTGACGCCAATGTCTACGGCTGGGAGAGCCTGCTCGGCCATGCCCCCGGCGCCGCTGAAACCGCCCCCTATGCCGTCGCCGCCCGGGCCGAGTCCCTCGCTGGCCTGCCGCCGACCTTCATCTCCTGCGGGGCGCTGGATCTCTTCATCGAGGAAGACATCACCTATGCCCGCCGCCTGATCGCCGCAGGCGTCCCCACCGAGCTGCACATCTATCCGGGCGCGCCCCACGCCTTCCAGATGGTCCAGGAGGCCCGCGTCACCCGGGCCCACGCCGAGGTGTCCCTGGCGGCCCTGAAGCGTGGGGTCGGAGCCTAGTTCGCCAGACATCCCGGATTGCGGGGATTGGCCCCGCAAGCGATGCGCACCTGCAGTTCACTGGCTTCATCGCTCATGCAGGAGCTGGCGACGGTGTAGGAGCGTGCCGCTCCGTCCTGCTCCAGCTTGAAGACGGCGACGGCGTCAGCGGTCGTCTCACATGCGTCCGCCTTGTCCGCACCGTACTCCCAGACATGGCTCGCCAAGCCGCGCAGGGCTTCCAGGTCGCTGGCGGGCAGGGTGGCGCGCGAAGTGATGGGGATGCCCGCCGGGTCCGCGGCATAGGCTGCTCCGGTCGTCAGGGCGGTGGGCCGCGCTTCATCGACCTCGCCCGTGCGCAGGTCCGCGTCCAGCCGGTAGGGCCCGCTGACGACACCGCTCAGCAGATAGGTAACGCGCGCCGGCGCCGGGCCGGCGGCAGGACCGGGCGGGGGCGCGCAGGCGGCGATCATGCCGGTGGCCATCAGGGCGGAGAGGAGGCGCATAGGCGGCCGGGCGGCTGGAGCAGGCGGGAGTTTCAAGCCTTGCCGTAAGATGTGGCGAAGTCGGGGCGCCGCCCCGCGACAAATTCGCCAGGCCTTTATTTTCTTGGACTTATCCCCAGGCTGTGGGCGCTGATTTACGCGCCATTAACCACGATCCGGCCAAGCTGCCTGTCTCGAAATTCCGCTCCCGCGAGGCTCTTCGAATGACCGGCGCCGAGGTTCTCGACATCGGGCGTGACGCCATCTGGCTGACGCTGCAGCTCTCCGTGCCGATGCTCCTCGTCGGCCTGGTGGTTGGCGTCGTCATCGGCCTCCTGCAGGCCCTGACCCAGATCCAGGAAGCCACCCTGATCTACGCCCCCAAGATTGTCGCCATCTTCGTTTCGCTGCTTCTGTTCCTGCCTCTGATGGGCGGGCTGATGGGCGCCTTCATGCGCCAGATCGCCGCCCGCATCGCGGCCATGTAGGCATGGAGCACTACGCCACCGCCGCTCAGGTCTATATCGCGGGGCTGGTCTTCGCGCGCGTGGGCGCGATGGTGATGCTGGCGCCGGGCCTGGGCGAGACGGCCGCGCCGGCGCGGGTGCGGCTGGGCCTCGCCCTGCTGCTGACCATGGTCATCGCGCCCATTGTCGCCCCCACCTTGCCGCCTGTCCCGGGGGACATTTCCGGCCTCGCCCTGGCGGTCGGCAAGGAAACGCTGCTGGGCTTGATGATGGGGGCCGTCCTGCGCCTCTTCCTCTCGGCCCTCGCCACGGCGGGGGAGATCATTTCCATCCAGACGACCCTCTCCTTCGCGCAGACGGTCAACCCGTCCCTCGGACAGCAGAACTCGTCCCTGGCCTCGTTCCTGGCTCTCCTCGGCGTGCTGCTGATCTTCACCAGCAACATGCATCACATGTTCATCGGGGCGATGATCCACTCCTACCAGCTGTTCCCGTTCACACGGCCCCTGCCGGTGGCCGATAGCGCCATGCTGGAAATCCGCACCTTCTCCGGCGCCTTCACTCTCGGCGTTCAGCTGGCCGCGCCGATCCTGGTGTTCTCCCTGGTCTTCAACCTGGCGACGGGGCTGATCGGCCGGGCCATGCCGCAGTTCCAGATCTTCTTCGCCGCCACCCCCCTGCAGGTGATCCTGGGCCTGTCGCTCTTCGCCCTCTCCCTGGGCACGATCGGCATGGTCTGGGTGGATCACTACAAGCAGCTCCTGCAGGTGTTTCTGTAGGTGGCGGACGAAGACAAGACAGAAGAGCCGACAGCCAAGCGGCTCGAGGAAGCCCGCCGAAAGGGTGATGTCGCCAAGTCCATGGACTTCGCCCAGGCCGCCGCCCTGGCCGGCGCCTTCTCGGCCCTGGCCCTGCTGGGCGGTTGGATGGCCCAGAACCTGGCCTATTCCCTGATCCCCTTCATCGAGCACCCCGAGGCGATCCCGCTGGACGGGGGAGGGGCGGTGAAGGTGGCGCGCTACGCCATGATGGCCGCCGCCCCGTTCCTGGCCATCGTCATGGCCTGCACGGCGTTCGGCGGTGTGGCGGGCAACCTCATCCAGACCGGGTTCCTGTTCTCCGCCGAGAAAGTGAAACCCACCCTGGACAAGCTCTCCCTGCTGCAGGGCTTCAAGCGCCTGTTCGGCATGGACGGCATGATCCAGTTCCTGCGCTCCACGGCCAAGGTGCTGCTGACAGGCGCCGTCGCCTACATGGTCCTGAAGCCCCACGCCCATGAGCTGGTCGGTCTCTCGGCCATGGATCCGACCCAGATCCTGCCCTTCGCCCTCGGCCTGTGCCGCGATCTCGGCTTCGCCGTCCTCTGCCTGCTCGTCGTCATCGGGGTCGGCGACTGGTTCATCCAGCGCCAGCGCTTCAACCAGCGCATGCGGATGAGCAAGGAGGAGGTGAAGGAGGAATATCGCCAGCAGGAAGGCGACCCTCACGTGAAGGGCAAGCAGAAGCAGATCCGCCATGAGCGGGCCCGCCGCCGCATGATGCAGGCCGTGCCGGACGCCACGGTGGTGATCATGAACCCGACCCACTACGCCGTGGCCCTGCGCTACGAGCCGGGCGAGACCGCCGCGCCCCAGTGCGTCGCCAAGGGCCTGGACGCCCTCGCCCTGAAAATCCGCGAGGTTGCCGAGGGGGCCGGCGTTCCCGTCATCGAGGATCCGCCTCTCGCCCGCGCCCTCTACGCCAGCGTCGAGATCGACGAGACGATCCCGCAGGAGCACTTCCAGGCCGTGGCCAAGGTCATCGGCTTCATCATGTCCGCCGCGCGCGAGCGCCGGGCCAAACAACTCTAGTCCGTGCGGAATTTGATATGAGCGCCTTTGAGGGCTTAGACTCCGGCCGCACCACGCAAAGGCGATCCGCGTTGGCTGATTCGGACATCCTCGACGACAAGAAGGGCCGCATGGATCCGCTGATCCTGGCGGCGGCGGCCTTCTTCGTGCTCGCCATCGTCTTCGCCGGCGTCCAGGCCTTCCGTTCCGGCGCGGCCACGGTCGCGGGCCTGCTCCTCCTGGCCGGCCTCGCCGCCATCGCCTTCATCGGCCTCATCGCCCTGCGCAATTCCGGCCGCGACGCGCCCATCGCCGAGCCCGACCTCGACATGTTCGTCGAGGTGCTGCCCGAGCCCGCCGCCATCGTCGCCGCTGACGGGCGCATCCTGTCGGGCAACAATGGCTGGGCCCAGGCCTTCGGCTTTGCCCGCCGCCTGCCGCGCTCCGGCCCGGAGGCCGCCAGCCTCTTCACCGCCTTTGGCGACGCCCGCCGCGAGGGCCAGTCCGTCACCCGCTTCATGGTGGGTGAGGAGGAGCGCGACATTGGCCTGGCGGACCTCGGCGACGGCCGCTTCCTGCTGCGCCTCCACCCCCGCCGCTCGGCCGCCGTGCCCGAACTCGTCCTCACCCAGCCCGTCGCTGCCGGCCCCACCAGCCTCGACGCCTTCGCCTCCGCCGCCCCCTTCGGCGCCGCCCTCCTGGAAGGCGGCGAGGTGTTCGGCGCGAAGATCCTCGAGGTCAATGACACCCTCGTCGCCATGACCGGCGGCCGCGCCCAGCCCGGCGAAGTGTTCGGCTCCCTCGTCGACGAGGCCTCCCGCATCGACGCCGGCCTTGGCCTTTCCGAAGGCCGCGCGGGGCCCATCGAGGTGCGCCTGGCCCACGACGCCACCCGCACCGCCCACCTCTACCTCGCCCGCACGGGCGACAGCCTCCTCATCTATCTGGTCGATGTCTCCGAGCTGAAGGCCATCGAGCTGCAGATCGCCCAGTCGCGGAAGATGCAGGCCATCGGCCAGCTGGCCGGCGGCGTGGCGCACGATTTCAACAACCTGCTCTCCGCCATCCAATTCCGCCTGGACGAACTCCTCCAGCGCCACTCCCTGGGCGATCCGTCCTACGAAAACCTCATCGAGATCCGCCAGACCTGCCTCAGAGCCGCCGACCTCGTCCGCAAGCTCCTGGCCATGTCCCGCCGCCAGACGGTGCAGCGCGAGGCCCTCGACATCGGCGCCATGGTCTCGGAGTTCGAGGTCCTCCTCGGCCGCATGCTGCGCGAGGATGTGAAGCTGGAATTCGACTATGGGCGCGACCTGCCCATCGTCCGCGCCGACAAGTCCCAGATCGAAACCGCCGTCATCAACCTCGCCGTCAATGCCCGCCACGCCGTGCGCATGAAGGGCGGCGGCACGGTGAAGATCCGCACCGCCCGCCTCTCCGGCGCCGAAGCCGTCAAGCTCGGCTACCCCGGCGGCCCGGGCACGGGCGAAATGGCCCTCATCGAGGTGGCCGACGACGGCCCCGGCATCCCGCCCGACGTGCTGGATAAGATCTTCGAGCCCTTCTTCACCACCAAGCCTGTGGGTGAGGGCACGGGCCTGGGCCTGGCCACCGTCTACGGCATCATCCGCCAGTCCGACGGCCACATCCACGTGGAGTCCGAGGTGGGCAAGGGCGCCACCTTCCGTATCTTTCTGCCGGTCTGGACCCCGCCGGTGATCTCCGAGCCGCCCCCGGTGCAGCCCGCCCGCCCCCGCACCCAGGCGAGAGACCTCTCCGGCGCCGGCATGATCCTCTTCGTGGAGGACGAGGACGCCGTGCGCGGCGTCGCCGCCCGCCTCCTCAGAGCCCGCGGCTACGAGGTGATCGAGGCGGCGGACGGCGAGGAAGCTCTGATCCTGGCCGAAGAGCACGAGGGCAAGATCGACCTCATGATCTCCGACGTCATCATGCCCGGCATCGACGGCCCCACCCTGCTGAAGAAAGCCCGCCCCTTCCTCGGCAACATCCCGGTGATGTTCATCTCCGGCTACGCCAAGGAGGAATTTTCCGACCTCCTGGAAGACGAAAAGGGCGTCTCGTTCCTCGCCAAGCCCATCGACATCAAGACCCTCGCCGAACGGGTGAAGCAGGAACTCCAAACCTAGGACCGGCGCGCTCCGCGCGCCAGGTGGGCGAGTCACGACTGGAACGGGACCTAAGGAGTCTTGGGTCACCCCCTCAGCCCATCTCCCCCTTCATCCGCACGCGGAATTCCCACGCGGAATTCCGGGGACAGGTTATCCATTCCCCAATTCCCGAGAGTAGCTCCGCCGCCCGCCGATCCAGCGCGGTCCTAGCGTCGAACTGTGGATCGCAGAGCTACAACTAGCCCCAAGACTCTTTCATGCCTTGCCGCCGCGCCGCCACCGGCGCCCCGCGCCCGGCCGGCTTCTTCGGCGCATCCTCGGCCGCCCCATAGAGCCAGCCCTGGGCGAAATCCACGCCCGCGCGGCGGCATACATCCTCCACCTGCGAGGTCTCCACCATCTCGGCGATGGTCTTCACCTTCAGCTCCGAGCACATCCCCACCAGGTGGCGGATGAAGGTGCTTTCGCGCCCGCCATGCTGCAGTTCGCGGATATAGGCGCCGTCGATCTTGATGATGTCGAGGGTCAGCTGTTGCAGGTAGGTGAGGGAAGCCGCGCCCGCCCCGAAGTCGTCGAGGCAGATCAGGCAGCCGGCCTCGCGCAGGGCCTGGATGTGCCGGTCGGCGACCTGCAGGTTGTCGATGGCCGCGCTCTCGGTGACTTCGAACAGCAGCCGCCCCTTCAGGGACGGCTTGGCCGACTTGATCATGGCCAGCACACCTTCGACGAAGTTGGCGCTGGTGATGGTGCGGCCAGAGACATTGACCGCCAGCTTGCAGGCGCCGTCCGTCTTCATGCGAGCGATGGACTGTTCGGTGATGGCGAGGTCGAGATCCTCGATCAGGTCCAGTTCCTCGGCCATGCGGATCATCGGGAAGGGGCTGGCGTCATCGCCGAAGCGCACCAGCACCTCGTGGTGATGCAACTCGCCGGTCTTCAGGGTCACCACGGGCTGGTAGGCCAGCTTGAAGCGCCGCTCGGCCACGGTCGTGGAGAGGGCGTCCACCTTCTCCAGGGTCTTGCGCACCGAGCGGTTGACCGCCTCGGTCAGGCTCACCGGCTCCACGGCGCCCACCCCGTCCTTGATGAAGTCATCGAGGGCGATGCGGATGGCCCGCACCACCTGGCTGGGCGTGGCGTCGCCTTTCAGGGCGATGGCCGTCGAGGTGGGCCGCACATCGACGTCGTCGGCGATCAGGCGCTGCAGCTTGGCGGCCAGGTTCTCGCCACCTTCGGTGCGGGCCCGCACCAGAGCGAAGCGCTCATCGGAGAAGGCCGCCGCGGCCGAGCCGCCGTGCGATTGGGCGCGCAGGGCGCCGGCCAGCTTCAGCTCCAGGGCCCGGGCCTCCTCGGCCTTCAGGGCCTGTTTGGCGCTGGCCAGGCCGTCCATCTCCACGAAGGCCAGTTCCAAATCTTCCCCGTTGGACTTGGCTGTCTCCATCAGGCCCTGGGTGACGCTCTCGAAGCTCGCCTTGTCGTGCAGGCCGTTGGCGTTCTTGGGCAGGGCCTCGGCGGAGGCGCGGGTCAGGGCGCAGGAAATCGCCCCGTTGTTCTGGGGTAGCCGGCAGGCGGAAAGAGCGAAGGCGCCGGGCTCCCGGCCTCCCGTGGCGGCCTGGCGCGCGATCACCGGGCCCTGGCGGGCCGCGTCGTCGAGGCTGGCGAAGAGGGCATGGATCAAGGGCTGGTCGCGAGGGTCGACGAAAACCGTCCAGGAGCGGCCCATCAGGGCCTCCTCGTTGCCGCCCGCCAGGGTGGCCGCGGCCCCCACGGCGAAGGCGATCCGGTCGTCCGGGTCGATCTCGACCAGCAGGTCGGCGCTGGCGAAGGCAAATCCAAGAAGGCGGTGCGGAGCGATGGGCAATGGGCGTTTCCGGATGAATGCATGATCTATGCATGCCGGGCTTTAACCGACTGTTGCCTTTGGCCGGACTTTGGCGCTGGCGGGGGATGTCCTATGAAACCCCCATGCGCGACCGTCCCACAGCCCGTGTCGTCCTTTTGGACGCGGAGGATCGCATCCTCCTGGTGCGCGGCAAGCTGCCGGGCAGCGAGGCGTGGTTCTGGTTCACGCCCGGCGGCGGCATGGAGCCCGGCGAAACCATCCTCCAAGGCGCGGCCCGGGAGTTACTTGAGGAAACCGGCATCACGCCCCACGCTCTTGGCCCCGTGGTCTGGACGCGCAGCGGCGCCGGGCGGCTTTTCTCCGGCGAAACGGTGATGTTCCGCGAACACTTTGTCATCGCCCGCACCACGGTCACTAGCCTGACCCGCGATGGCTGGGAGCCGCACGAACACATCCTGATGGACGAGATGCGCTGGTTCTCCCAGGAGGAGCTCGCCGCCGCCGCCGAACCTTGTCGCCTTTGGACCTGCCGGGCCTTCTCGCCCGGATCCTGGCCGGCGAGGTTCCGCCCGAGCCCCTCCAATTGCCGTCCTGGGACACGGACTAAGGTCGGTCGCTATTGGCGAGAGTCGATGATGCGCGCCGTCCTCGCGCTCAGCCCGCCGCGGCGATCGGCGGATCCGGCGAGGCCCGGTCATTGGCCGCACCGGTCACGGCCAGCATGGCGGCGATCAGAGCCCGGGTCTGAATCGGCTTGGTCACGTGGTCCGCGAAGCCGAGTTGCAGGTAGCGTTCGCGGCCTCCGCTGAGGGCGTCGGCGGTCAGGGCGATCAGGGGGGTGGCATGGTTCGGCCCGCCGCCGCTCCGCAGCCGCTCCAGGACTTCCGGCCCGCCCATGCCCGGCATCTGGATATCCATCAGCACGACATCGAAGGCCTTGCGGCCCAGGGCGTCCAGGGCTTCAGGCCCGCTGGAGGCCGTCTCCACCGGATAGCCCAGCGCGCCCAGGAGGTGCTCCAGCACCAGCAGGTTGGTGGCGTTATCGTCCACGGCCAGGATCGCCAGCGGCGCCTTGCCCGGCGCCTCGGCCGCCGGTGCGGGGACGGGGACGCGGCCATCCGGCGCGGCGGTCTCGTTGCAGGGCAGGACCAGGGTGAAGGTCGAGCCCTTGCCCAGTTCGCTTTCCACCGACACCGCACCGCCCATCAGCTCGGCCAGCTGGCGGCAGATGGAAAGGCCGAGGCCCGTGCCGCCGAACCGGCGCACATCGCTGTCGTCCACCTGGCTGAACCGCTGGAAGAGCTGGGGCAGGGCCTCGGCGTCGATGCCGACCCCGGTGTCCGTCACGCGGAAGGCCAGGACGCGCCCACCCATGCCGTCGGGCTCGGCCGACACGCTGATCTTGACCCCGCCCGCCTCCGTGAATTTCAGCCCGTTGCCGATCAGGTTGAACAGCACCTGCCGCACCCGCAGGGCGTCGGTCAGCACCCAGGCCGGCGTGGAGGCGTCGATCTCCAGGGTCAGGGTAAGCTTCTTCTCCTCGGCCCGTGCGCTCCATAGGTGGGCCATGTCGCGCAGCAGGACGTGCAGGTCGCAGGGTTCGCTGGAGAGCTCCATCCGACCGGCGTCGATCTTCGAAAGATCGAGAATGTCGTTGAGGATGGTCAGCAGGAATTCGCCGCTCTTCATGATCGTATCCACCGAGCGCCTCTGGCTTGCGTCCAGGTCGCCGCGGGACAGCAGTTCTGCCATGCCCAGGACGCCGTTCATCGGGGTGCGGATCTCGTGGCTCATGGTGGCCAGGAACGTCGACTTCGCCTGGCTCGCCCGCCACGCCTCGTCGCGGGCCAGGGTCAGGCTCTCGATCAGGGCATTCTTTTCGGCCTGGTCTTTCAGGACCTGGATGGTCGCCGCCTCGGCCGCGATGCAGATGATCGCCAGCACCCCGCCCAGCCACAGCAGCATGCCGAAAATCGCGAAATCGCTCATGCCCTGTTGCGCGCCCAGCATGGCCAGGGCGACGGCGACCATCGGGACCACGGCGGCGCGCCGGAACAGCACAGCCGAGAACAGGGTCTGGACCACGGAGATCAAGGTCAGGCCGCCCGCCAGGACGCAGACGAAAATCAGGTCGGCCGCGTCTTTGCTGATCAGGGCCACGACCGTCGGCGGACCTAGCACGAAGGCGGACCTGAGGATGATGATGTGGCCCAGCCTGAAATAGCCGCGTGGCGCATCGGCCTCCGTGGCCCGGGCGTGCCAGTCCCGGAGGCGCCGGGTCAGCAGGACGTCCATGGTCCAGGTGGCGAGCGTCCAGATCAGGGCGACAAGGGGATGGCCCATCATCGCGAAGACAGCGCCGGACACCGTGCTGAAGGCGAGCAAGGGGGCCACAGGTCCGATGAACCCGGAGAGGATCATCTGGAACAGCGGCGTATCGAGTCGCGCTCCGGAGCCCGCGCTGGGCTGTGCGTCTGACATCCGTCCCCCATCCATCCTCCGCGATTGAGAACGCGGATTGACGGTTCCCATGGGTAAGCCGTGAGAAGTTGAGGAATCGTTGTTCTTTGATCTGGGTCCTCCGGACGAAGAGCGCCCCGGGCGCCTTTTCCCGCACGCCGATCCATGCGCAAATCCGCCCGCGACAACGCCCCAAGGAGCCCCCGTGCAGGACGACGAATGGTATCTGGTCATCGGCCGCCGGAGGGTTGGCCCCGTGACCGAGGCGGATCTCGTCGCACGCCTGCGCTCCGGTGAAATCAATGGCCAGACCCTGATCTGGACCGAAGGCCAGGATGGCTGGCTCCCGCTCGCCACCCGCCTGCCGGCCCTGCTCGGCTCCGCCGCCGCGATCTCCAACGAAGCGCCCCTGCCAGGCGCCGCGCCGCAGCCGCCGCCCGTCCAGCCCACCACAGCCAACCTCGGCTGGGCCGAAGCGCCGCGCGCGCCGGCGGGCGCCGAATGGACCGACACCGCCCCCCATCCCTGGCGCCGCTACTTCGCCCGCATGGTGGACAATCTCCTTTTCAGCATCGTTGCAGCGCCGATCCTGGCAATGTTCGTCACCCCTCCTGATGCGACACAGATTGCCCAAGGCGGTAGCGCAGTGCTCCTGCGGGAGATGTTGATTTCTCTCGGCCTTCAACTTGTCATGTTGCCGGTCAGCGCCCTGTTCGTTGGGGTGATCGGCTACTCTCCTGGCAAGTGGCTGTTTGGCGTGAGGGTGCTTACAGGCGGCGGCGGGCGGCTCGGTGTGACCCAGGCACTAGTTCGAGAGTTCAGAGTGTTCGTATTGGGGACCGGCCTAGGTGTATTCCCGATCAACCTATTTGCCCTGCTCACCGCTCACGGCAGGCTCCTCAAACGCAAAATCACGATCTGGGACGAACGAGGCCATTTCGTCGTCGTGTACCGGCCTGCAAATGCTCAGCTTGGCTACTCTATCTTCGGCGCAATCCTGCTACTGGGCGCGGTGGGATTGTTTGTTTCTGCGATCGCTGCGAGCGTGGCCGCTGGCACACTTGGAACGGCCCCATGATCTCGACGCTCTTCGCCCTGGCCCTCACGGCGCTGGCCGGAACCTGCGATATCGAGCTGCCCGATGGGTTCGCCGGCTGCACCCGCGCCGCCGCCGACCGGCTCTCGATCAACCAGGTGCAGATGATCGGCACCCACAATTCCTACAAGCAGGCTATCGACCGGGCCGAGTTCGCGCTGATCACCGGCGCGGCGCCGGACCTGGCCCGCACCCTCGACTACGGCCACCTGCCCCTGCCGCAGGAGCTCGACCTCGGCGCGCGCCAGGTGGAGATCGACCTGATCAACGATCCGGCGCCGGGCGGCCGCTACGCCAATCCGCTCGCCCACCGCATGGCCGGCGCCGCGGCCGCGGCCTACGACTTTTCCGGCCTGCAGGGGCCGGGCCTGAAGGTGCTGCACGCCCAGGACATCGACTACCGCGCCTCCTGCAACCGTTTCACAGATTGCCTGAAGCAGATCCGCGCCTGGTCCCGCACCCATCCGGACCACCTGCCGATCCTCATCCTGATCAATCTGAAGGAGGACAATCTCGGCGTGCCCGGCTCCACTGACGCCGTACCCTTCGACGCCGCCGCGATGAACCAGATCGACCAGGAAATTCGGTCTGTCTTCTCCGCCCGCGAGCTGATCACGCCGGACCGGGTCCAGGGCCGCTACCCCACCCTCCGCGACGCCGTCCGCGCGGGCGCCTGGCCGAAGGTCGGGGCGGCGCGGGGTAAGGTCTTCTTCGCCCTCGATGCGCCGGTGGGGCAGGTGGCGCGGTACCGGGAAAACCGCCGCTCCCTCGAAGGCCGGGTGATGTTTGTCAACATCGACGAGGCCTCGCCGGCCAGCGCCTACATTACCCTCAACGACCCGATCAAACAGGCCAATCGCATCCGCGCCGATGTCGCCGCCGGCCTCATCGTCCGCACCCGCGCCGACGCCGATACGCTCCAGGCCCGGGCCAACGACACCTCCAGCCGCCAGGCCGCCTTCGCCTCCGGCGCCCAGTACATTTCCACGGACTATCTGAGGGCGGACCCGCGCTTCTCGCCCTACATGGTCGCCATGCCCGGCGGCCTGCGGGGCCGCGTCAACCCGGCGTTGCTGGCCCGTTAAGTAAGGCTCAATCGCCCCCCGCGAGACTGCACGCCACCAAAGCGTTCGCAGGGCAGGGGACCCATGGCCAATATCGCGATCAGCGCCGAAACGCGCTCCACGGCGGCTGCGCCTCCGGCCTTCGCCGTGGCGATCTTCCTGTCGGCGTCTCTGGTCTTCATGGTCCAGCCGATGATCGCCAAGATGATCCTGCCCCTGCTGGGCGGATCGCCGGCGGTCTGGAACGCTTCCATGGCCTTCTTCCAGGCGGCCCTGCTGGCCGGCTATGCCTATGCTCACGCCCTGCAGCGCCTGCCGTCCCTGCGCCTGCAGGCCCTTATCCACCTTACCCTGCTGGGCGCCGCGGCCCTATTCCTGCCGCTGCACGTCTCCAGCCTGATGGGGGAGCCCACGGTCGAGAAGCCGGTGGTCTGGCTGCTCGGCGTTCTCGCCCTCTCTGTCGGCGCGCCCTTCGCCGTGCTTTCTGCCACCGCCCCCCTTCTGCAGGCCTGGTACGCCCGGATGCGCCGGGGTGAGCCGGACGCGGAAAACCCTTACGTCCTATATGCCGCCTCCAATCTCGGCTCGATGCTGGCCCTCCTGGCCTATCCCCTGATCGTCGAGCCGGCCATCGCACTTAACGCCCAGACCCTGACCTGGACGGCCGGCTATGGCCTTTTCGCCGCCGTCATTCTTGGCCTCACCCTCCTGATGTGGAAGGCGCCGAACGCCCTGCCGGCCGCCGCACCCGCCGTGAAGGCCACGCCGATCTCCTGGACGACGCGCCTCACCTGGGTCGCCCTCGCCGCCGTGCCCACCAGCCTGATGCTTGGCGTCACCACCTACATTTCCACCGACGTCGCCTCGGCCCCGTTCATGTGGGTCCTACCGCTGGCCCTCTACCTGCTGACCTTCGTCGTCGCGTTCCAGGCCAAGCCGGTGATCGGCCAGGAGAGCGGCCTGATCTTCCAGGCCGCCTTCGTCGCCCTCTGCGCGGCCGTGATGAGCCTTTCCGCGATCAATTGGGGCCTCAACCTCTTCCTGCACCTGGGCGCATTCTTCTTCTCCGCCCTGATCTGCCACCAGGCCCTTGTCGCCCGCCGGCCGGAGGCGGAGCATCTCACCGAGTTCTACCTGCTGATGTCGCTGGGCGGCGTCGTGGGCGGGGCGTTCAACGCCTTCCTGGCCCCGGTGATCTTCAACTTCGTGGCCGAGTACCCGATCGTCCTCGCCCTGGCCGGTCTCGCCCGCCCGTGGGGCCAAGGCATGCCCAGCCGCAAAGAGATCGCTTTCGCCGCCGCCGGTGTCGCCTGCGCGCTCGCCGTCTGGCTGATGCGCTCGCATGCCGAGCTGGCCCTGGTCGCGCTCGCCCTGCTGGTTCCCGCCGCGGGGCTCGCCCTGATGGTGCGAGGCCGGGCCCTGCTCTTCACCGCCGTGATCGGAGCCATCCTCGCCCAGGCCGCTCTCGCGCCGGATGGCCGGCAGCTCCTCCTCACCGCCCGCAGCTTCTTCGGCGTCCATCGGGTCAAGGTGGAGAACGTTCCGGAGCTTGGAGGCCCCGTCAATCTGCTGTTCCACGGCACCACCCTGCACGGCGCCGAACCGCAGAATGCCGCCTATCTCTGCCGCCCGTCGAACTACTACGCTTCGGTCACCGCCATTGGACAGACCTATCTCGGCGTTCAGGCGCAGCGCTCCAACATGCGCATGGGTGTCGTCGGCCTCGGCGGCGGCTCGGTGGCGGCCTATGTGCGCCCGGGCGATTCGCTGCGCTTCTTCGAGATTGACCCGGAGGTGAACCGCATCGCCTCGAACCCGGCTTACTTCCGCTACATGTCCGACTGCGCCAAGGGCCCGGTCGATGTGGTGCTTGGCGATGCCCGCCTCACGGTCGCCCGCGAACCGGCCGGAACCTACGACCTCATCCACCTCGACGCCTTCTCCTCGGACGCCATCCCGACCCACCTGCTGACGGTGGAGGCGCTAAACGTCTATTTCCGCGCCCTGAAGCCGAACGGCGTCCTCCTGCTGCACATCTCCAACCGCAACCTTGCCCTGGAAGGCCCCGCCGCCGCCGCCGCGAAAGCCGCCGGCGCCACTGCCCTCGTGCAGCGCTACCGCAAGCCGGCGGGCGGCAACATGCTGGCTGCCAATTCCACCGATGTGATGATCCTGTCCCGCGATCCCAGGGCGCTCGCCGCCTTCGCCGCCGATCCGCGCTGGCGGCCGGCCAATGACCGGGGCGTCCGCGCCTGGACCGACGACTACACCAATGTCGCCGGCGCCCTCATCGCCAAGATGATGGATCCCGGCGCCTAGAGCCTGTCCGGCTTTGATTGAATCAATCAAAACCGGAAAACAGGCTCGTTTCTTAGAGTTTACGAGCACGGTTCAGGGTTTTGTTGGATCCAACAAAACCCATCGTGCTCTAGGGTTGATGGGCAGGTAGCGGTAACCCGGCCTAACCACATTTCCTAAGCAGGTCTTAATGGGCCAGGGCGCAGCCTCTTGCGGTTTGCATCGCCGGAGCGCGTTCATGCCCGCCGCCGCTACCCTGTCCGGACTCACGCCCGCCGGCACGCCCCGCGCCACGCCGCCTCATCCGGTCGTGGTCGTCCTCCAGACCCTGTTTCTCGCCGCCTTCGTGTTCGGCGCGGGCTGGATCGCCCTGGAGACCTATTGGCCGGGCTGGCGCGACACCCCCGAAGTCTCCGAGCCGCTGGCGGCTAAGACGGCCGCGCGCCGTCCCAACCGGGCCCGGCCCGCGCCGCCCTCCGCGATCGTCGCAGGCGTCCCCGTCCCGCATGGTGTTCTCGTCCTTTCGGTGGACGAGGCGGCGGAGCGTGTCACGGCCTTGCCGGTCAACCGAGATGGCCGCACGTTCGATGCCTGTGAGGCGGGCGGCAGCGTGCGGGCCCGGCCGGGCAGGGTCCCCGGCGGCTGCGACGCGGGGGCCGTCCGCTAGTCCATCCGACAATTCCGGTCGCACCCCTCAAATGTTCTGGCTCCCGCATCAACCAGAACATCTTGCGAACCTGGAACAAACGCGGTACGCCTCTCTCCATTGGGCGGGGGCAAATGGCTTCGGACCAGCCCCCAAAATGGAATCGTGGGATAAGGACCGAAGATCATGGCAAATGCAGCGTTGAGGGTCGTGGGACAGGAATCCGACAAGCAGAGGGCTCTGGAAGCCGCCCTGGCTCAGATCGACCGGGCCTTCGGCAAGGGCTCGGTGATGAAGCTGGGCGACAAGGGCAAGGTCGAGATGGAAAGCGTCTCCACCGGTTCGCTCGGCCTTGATATCGCGCTTGGCATCGGCGGCCTGCCGAAGGGCCGTATCGTCGAAGTCTATGGTCCGGAAAGCTCCGGCAAGACGACGCTCGCCCTGCACGTGGTCGCCGAGATGCAGAAGGCCGGCGGCACCGCCGCTTTCGTCGACGCCGAGCACGCCCTCGACCCGTCCTACGCCCATAAGCTGGGCGTCAATCTCGATGAACTTCTGGTCTCGCAGCCGGACACCGGCGAACAGGCCCTGGAAATCACCGACACCCTGGTGCGCTCCGGCGCCGTGGACATCATCGTCATCGACAGCGTCGCCGCCCTCACGCCCCGCGCTGAAATCGAAGGCGAGATGGGCGACTCGCTGCCGGGCTTGCAAGCCCGCCTGATGAGCCAGGCCCTGCGCAAGCTTACGGCCTCGATCTCCAAGGCCAAGACCCTGGTGATCTTCATCAACCAGATCCGCATGAAGATCGGCGTGATGTACGGCTCGCCGGAAACCACGACGGGCGGCAACGCCCTGAAGTTCTACGCCTCGGTCCGTCTCGACATCCGCCGCACCGGCTCGGTGAAGGCTAGAGACGAGATCATCGGCAACAATGTCCGCGTCAAGGTGGTCAAGAACAAGGTCGCCCCGCCGTTCCGCGAAGTCGAGTTCGACATCATGTACGGCGAAGGGATCTCCAAACTGGGCGAGATCATCGACCTGGGCGTCAAGGCCGGGGTGATCGAGAAATCCGGATCCTGGTTCTCCTTTGGCAGCCAGCGCATCGGCCAGGGCCGTGACAATGTCCGCGAGTTCCTGAAGGCCAATCCGGACATCGCCGGCGAGATCGAACGCCAGGTGCGCGGCGCCTCGACCAAGATCGAGGAAGAGCTTCTGGTCGGCGGGCCTGACCCGCAGGACGACGAGGACTAGCCGCCTTCGGCTTCCCGCGTGACCGGCCCTTAAGCCCCGCCGGGCGCACCCCGCCCAATCCCGCGCCCCGGGGCCTCCCCGCTGGCCGGTCCGCGAAGGGAAAGGACGTTCGGCCCTCTCGAGGGCGCCGGGCGTCCTTTTTCCGTATCTGGGGCCTTTTCGGGTCAGTTTTTCTTGGGCGCCCGCCCAAGCTGCGATAGGAACCGCCGACTTCGCCCGCCGCCCTTTCCATGGACGAGACCGGGCTTTTCCAGGTGAAGACCGCAATGCCCAGCTTGAACGATATCCGCAGCCTCTTCCTCGACTACTTCGGCCAGCGGGACCATGCCATCATCGCTTCGGCGCCCCTGGTGCCGCAGAACGATCCGACCCTGCTGTTCGTCAACGCCGGCATGGTGCCGTTCAAGAACATCTTTACCGGCGCCGAGACCCCGCCGGCTCCGCGCGCCGCTTCATCGCAGAAGTCGGTCCGCGCCGGCGGTAAGCACAACGACCTCGACAATGTGGGCTATACGGCCCGCCACCACACTTTCTTCGAGATGCTGGGGAACTTCTCCTTCGGCGACTATTTCAAGGAAGGTGCGATCGAGCTCGCCTGGGGTCTGATCTCCAAGGAACTGAAGCTCGACCCCTCTCGCCTGCTGGTCACCGTCCACGTCACCGACGAGGAGGCCGCGGGCCTCTGGCGCAAGATCGCCGGCTTTCCGGACGAGAAGATCATCCGCATCGCCAGCAACGACAATTTCTGGTCGATGGGCGACACGGGCCCCTGCGGCCCGTGCTCGGAAATCTTCTTCGACCACGGCTCGCACGTTCCGGGCGGTCCGCCCGGCTCTCCGGACGAGGATGGCGATCGCTTCGTCGAGATTTGGAATCTCGTCTTCATGCAGTTCGAGCAGTTCGCCGACGGAAAGCGCACGGAACTGCCCAAGCCCTCCATTGACACCGGCATGGGCCTGGAGCGCCTCGCCGCCGTGCTGCAGGGCGTGCATGACAACTACGATGTCGACCTCTTCCGCGACATTATCGCCGCCTCGAAGGGGCTGGTCGGCGGGGCGGGCGGCGCCACCAACGGCCCGTCGCACCGGGTCATCGCCGACCACCTGCGCTCCACCTCGTTCCTGATCGCCGACGGCGTCACCCCGTCCAACGAAGGCCGGGGCTATGTGCTGCGCCGGATCATGCGCCGGGCCATGCGCCACGCTCACCTGCTGGGCGCCGAAGAGCCCCTGATGCACCGCCTGGCTCCCACGCTCGTCAATCTGATGGGTGACGCCTATCCGGAACTGCGCCGCGCCGAGGCCTTCATCACCGAAACCCTGCGCCAGGAGGAAGAGCGCTTCCGCGCCACCCTCGGCCGCGGCCAGGGTCTGCTCGACGAGGCGACCCGCGATCTCAACCCTGGCGATGTCCTGTCCGGAGAGACCGCATTCAAGCTCTACGACACCTACGGCTTCCCCCTCGATCTCACCCAAGACGCCGTCCGCGCCAAGGGCTTGACCGTCGATCTCGAGGGCTTCGAAAAGGCCATGGCGGAGCAGCGCGCCGGCTCCAAGGGCCTGAAGGGCACCGGCCAGAAGGTCACCTCGGCCGAATGGTTCGGGCTGCGCGATCAGCACGGCGCCACCAACTTCGTTGGCTACGAGGCCAATGAGGCGGATGGCAAGGTGCTCGCCATCTTGGAAGAGGGCGTCCAGATCGACGCCGCCCAGGCCGGCGCCACCGTCGACGTGCTCACTGACACCACGCCCTTCTATGCCGAGAGCGGCGGTCAGGCGGGCGACACCGGCCTCATTACCTGGGAAGGCGGGGCCGGCGAGGTCATCGACACCAAGAAGCAGGCCGGCGATCTGCATGTGCATGAGGTGAGGGTCACCTCCGGCTGGCTGAAGCCCGGCCAGGCGGTCCATCTCGCCATCGATGCGGACCGCCGTCTGGCGACACGCTCCAACCACTCGGCCGCCCACCTGCTGCACGCGGCCCTGAAACATGTCCTTGGCCCGCATGTGGCTCAGAAGGGGCAGATGGTGGACGGCGAGCGCATGCGCTTCGACTTCAGCCACGGCGCCCCGCTCACCCCCGCCGAAATCGAGGCGATCGAGGCCGAGGTCAACGCCGTGGTGCGCCAGAACGTGGCGGCCGAGACCAAGGACATGGCCCCGCAAGCGGCCATCGAGGCCGGCGCCGTGGCTTTGTTCGGCGAGAAGTATGGCGACAGCGTCCGGGTGCTGACTCTGGGCCAGGCCTTGGACGGCGAGGGCGACTATTCGGTCGAGCTCTGCGGCGGCACCCACGTGGCCCGTACCGGCGACATCGCCCTCATCAAAGTGGTGGCCGAGCAGGGCATCGCCGCTGGTGTCCGCCGCATCGAAGCCTTCACTGGCGAAGCAGCCCGTAAGTACCTGCAGGACCAGGCCTCCGTGGCCAAGGCCTTGGCCGATCAGTTCAAGACCCCGGTCTCCGAGGTTCTGGCCCGGGTCGACGCCCTGGAATCCCAGCGCCGCAAGCTCGAGAAGGAGCTGGCGGAGGCCAAGCGCGCCCTGGCCCTCGGCGGGGGAGGCGGCGGCGCTCCGGCCGTGGAGGACATCGGCGGCGTGAAGTTCGACGGCCGCGTGGTCGAAGGCGTCTCGGCCAAGGATATGCGCCCCCTGGTGGACGAGGCCCGCAAGCGCCTCGGCTCCGGCGTGGTCGCCTATGCGGCGGTCAATGAGGGCAAGGCCTCCATCGCCGTGGCCATCACGCCCGATCTGGTCGGCCGATTTGACGCCGCCGCCCTGGCCCGAGCCGCCGTGACCGCGATGGGCGGGCAGGGGGCCGGCGGCAAGCCGGACTTCGCCCAGGGCGGGGCTCCGGACGGCGCCAAGGCCGGCGACGGCGTCGCGGCGGTGAAGGCCGCCTTGGCCTAAGCGTCATGCCCCGGGCGAGCCTCTCCGAGATCGTCCGGGCGTTCGGCGTCGAGCCGGCAGCGATCCTGCTGGCCAGCAAGCGGCACAATACGCACTGGCGTGTCCGGGCGGCGGATGGCGGCCTCTATTTCCTGCGCCGCTTCGGTGAGCAGCCGGATCTCGACGCCGACGCGGCGTGGGAATTCGAGACCGTTCGAGACCTGAGCGCGCGAGGATGGCCCGTGTCGGTTCCGGTCAAGGCGCCCCGCTGGATCGACGGCCGCCTCTATACCCTGCTGCCGCACATTTCAGGACGACAGCTCGGCAAGGGTAGTTCCGACCCGGCCGGCTATGTATGGCTCGGGCGCCAGCTCGCCGTTCTGCACATGCGCCTTGAGGACCTGGCCCCTCCGCGACAACGTCCTGGCTGGACGGAGTTGCAGGACGGCGCCCGGACGCGGCCGGGCCAGCCGCCGCGCGAAGATCTGCTGAACTTGCTGCGACGCCACGCCCCGGCGCGCGCCGACCAGCTGCAGGCCGCCATTGAGGCTCTGGAGGCCCGGCGCCTTCATGCACTTTTCGCGGACGCGCCTCGCCAGATCGTGCACGGCGATTTCTCACCCTGGAATGTCCTGAGGCGCGAGGGCAGGCTTACCGGTGTGCTCGATTTCGAGTTGGCGCATGTGGATATCGCGGCGGCCGACCTGGCCTTCGCCCGCCGCGGATCTCACAACGCGGTGGTGGAGGGCTACCTGCAGGTCAGGCCTTTGCCGGAAGGTGATCTGGAAGCGCTCGACGCCTTGTGGACCGGCGCAGTCCTCACGAGCGCCTGGCTCGAGCTTACTCCGGCCCTTGAAGCCGACCGCCTGGAGCCCGGCGCGCTGGATTGGCCGATGGCGCAGCTTGAGAAGACCTTTCCCTACCGCGGGCGGGCGCCCCATTAACCGGAGCCGCCAAATAAGATCTAACCCTCACCCCGGCGAATGGAAGATGCAGATCTTGTTGCCCGTCGCGTCGCGCAGATAGGCTCCGTAGAACTGGTCGGACCGCGCCCCCGGCGCGCCCTCATCCTTGCCGCCGGCCGCCAGGCCCGCCGCATGGGCCGCGCCCACCGCTTCTTGCGACACCGCCTTGAAGGCGATCATGATGCCGTTGCCGCCCCGCGCCTCCCCTTCGAAGGGCGGGCAGACAAAGACGTCCTGCTTGTCGGATCCTTCGGGGCCGTAGCCGGCCCAGCCGCCCGAGAAGAAGGCCCGCTTGTAGCCAATCGCTCCCAGCACGGCGTCGTAGAACGGCATCGCCGCCTCCACGTCCGTGGCCCCGATAGTGACGTATCCGATCATGCGTTCGCTCCCGAAATCCTAGTCCGGCAACCTATGAAATTCGTACGAACATAACAAGAACGAACGCCGGGTGATCCAGCCCCTGGCGCCGCGCCGCCGCTTCGCTACTGTGGCGGCCAATCAGAAGACCTGACGGGAGGCGCCCATGCGCATGATTTCACTGGCCGACAGCATCGACACCAGCGCGGACGCCGCCTGGGCGGTCATCGGTGACTTTTCCGGCATCCGAAAATGGGCCGGCGCCGTGGAGGCCGAGAGCACCGAAACCACGCCCGAGGGCAAGGTCCGCACCCTCACCATGCCGGGCGGCCGGGTGGTGAAGGAGCTCTGCGTCGACGAAGGCCCGCGCCACTACACCTATTCCCTGGCTCGCCAGGACATGAAGACCTACCGCTCCACCGTCGCGGTGACGGATTTCAAGGGCCAGGCCTATATCCAACTGACCGTCGAGTTCGATCCGGCTGACGGCGTCGAAATGACCCCGGCCACCGAGGGCTTCCTGAAGTTCCTGGGCGGCAACCTTAAGGCCATGAAGCGGGCCATCTCCGCGGCCTAAGGGGCCGCGGCGGGCGTTCTCTCTCCGGGCGGCAGGGTCACCTGCACGAGCACCCACTGAAATGCGCCGCGCCGCTCGAAGGTGAAGAGAGTCTCAGTCTCCGTGCCTGGCCGCACCGCCGCCAGCCTCGCCCGGTTGAGGTCCCAGTAGATCAGCTTCGGCGCGGGCGCGGCCTTTCCATCGCGTGCGAAGCCGCCGGGCCTGTAGCCCCGCGTCAGGGCCGCGATCCCAGCCGGCGTCAGGTAGCTGTCCGTCACCGGCGGCGGTGGGGCGATGGGCCGGATCATGCCGGTAATCGCCCCGATCGGGTCCTGCAGGATCGAAGGGGGCGGGGCCGTGGTGCCCGCCTGGGCCTCTTCCAGCTGCACCTTCAGGGCCGCCCGCACCGCCGGAAAATTCACCAGCCGGGCCAGCACGGCCTGGTCCTCCGCATCGGCCCCCGCCGCGATCGCCCGGAACGCCCAGAACGGCGCACTGGCATAGGCGAGGGACAGGGCGGCGAAGACCGCCAAAGCTATCAGCCAGCCGCGCTGTGTCCTCGTCATCGGCCCTCTAGTCCGTCGCCTTCACGCGCCAGAGCGTCGTCGCCATGATCAGAGAGACCACACTGGCCCCGATCCAGAAGAGGATCGCCGGGCCGAAGTCATAGACCCTGTCCGCCCCCACCATGGTCGTTCCGCGCTCAATGAGAACGCCTGAAACCTGCTCCTGGATCGCCGCCCCCAGATAGGAAAACACCCCGATCATCCCCATCACCGCCCCGGCCGCCTTCTTCGGGCAAATGTCGGTGGCGAAGAGGCCGCCCAGCGCCGTGACGAGGCCTGTCATGCCCAAACCGAACAGCACCATTCCCAACCCCAGCACCCAGTTGTTGGCGGGGCCGTAGAAGATCAGCAGCAAGCCGGCGATCTCGGCCAGACCGAAGATCAGATTGGCGGGTGGCCGGCGCGCCTTGAAGACGGTGTCCGACAGATAGCCATAGACCACCGATCCGCCGATCCCGGCGATGGTCGAGATGAACAGCATCGATCCCGCCGCCGTCAGGGAAAAGCCCCGCGCTTCTTGCAGGTACAGCACCCCCCAGCTGGAGATCGCGTAGCGGCTGACATAGGCCATGGCGCTGGAGAGGGCCAAGATCCACACGGACGGGCGCTTCAGGATGCCGACCTGGCTCGCCATGACACTTAAGGAAGCGTCCGCCTTGGCCTTGCTGGGGCTCGCATGGTCGTTGCGCCAATCCGCGGCCGCGGGCAGGCCCTGGCTCTCGGGCCGCCCCTTCACCCACATCAGGGTCACGGCCGCGGCGGCCAACAGGATCAGGGTCGGCGCTAGGAAGCCCGCCTGCCACCCCCAGGCCGCGACTACCCCTCCGATCAGCACATAGGTCAGCCCCTCGCCGATCGAGTGGGCGGTGGACCAGACGCCGTACATCCGGCCCCGCTCATTGTTGGAGAACCACGCCGTCAGGGCGACCACGCAGGCCGGCGCCCCGAAGCTTTGGAAGAGCCCGTTTAGCCCCCAGACCACGACCACGCCACCACGCCGGTCGACGCCCCCATGGCGAGGTTCATCAGGGCCGAACCCACGAAGGCCGCCGCCATCACCCGGCCTACATGCAGATGGTCCGCCGCCACGCCGCTGAACAGCTTGCCGAAGGCGTAGGTGTAGAAGAGCGCCGATCCGATCGTGCCCAGTTCGCAGGCGGTGAACACCCCGCCATCGATCAGGGGCTGCTTGACCACCCCCATTACCAGCCGCCCCGTGTAGGAGACCCCGTAGCAGAGCGTGATCGCCACCATCACCTGGAAGCGATAGCGGCGGTAAAGCCGGTCGATGGCGCCAGGTTCGACAGGCGTGGCGCTGGAGCCTGGCGCGGCGAAAAAGGACAAGATGGCGTTCATGATGGGCCCCCTGACGTCGAGCCTAGCATGTCCCGATGTCATTGCCCGTTGACTTCCTGCGCAGGAATTGTGTCCCTAGCCGCAACAATCTGAGGAAGCGCCGTGAAGCTCTACACCGAGAACTACCCCGCTCCGAACCCGCGCAAGGTGCACATCTACCTGGCCGAAAAGGGCATCGACAACGTCGAGCGCGTTCACACCAAGATGGCGGAGCGCATGCACAAGGCGCCGGATTTCGTGGAGAAGAATTCCCTTGGACAGGTGCCGACCCTGGAGACCGACGACGGTCGCTTCATCTCCGAATCCGTCGCTATCTGCCGCTATTTCGAGGCTCTCTATCCGGACCCACCCCTCTTCGGGCGCGACCCCTACGAGCAGGCCATGGTGGAGATGTGGATCCGCCGCGCCGAATTCCGGCTATGGAACCCCACCGGCCAGGTCTGGATCAACGCTGATCCGCGCACGCGCGGCGTCATCAATAGGCAGTTCACTGACTATGGCGAGCACAACAAAGCCATCGTCGCCTCGGCCATGAAATGGCTGGACCGCGAACTCGCGGCGAACGGCGGGCCATACCTCGTCGGCGACTACTTCTCGATGGCTGACATCGTGCTTCTCTGCGGCATCGACTTCGCCAGGTTTATCCACCAGCAGATCCCCGACGGCTGCGATCACCTGAAGGCCTGGCATCAACGCGTGTCGGCCCGCCCGACCTCGCGCGCTCAGGGCGTCGAGGGGGCGGGGAACGCGCTCTAGGGCGGCTTTCGCCTCGCCTAGCCGACGGTTTCTGCCACGCGCACGGCTTCCTTCGGATCCAGCGCCCCGAGGCTGCGCACGATGTCGAACGCGCCGCCCTTGGCGCGGCCGATATACATGTTCATCCGCACGTGGTGCTGGCCGGGGACCATCTGGGCCGGACCGCCAGGACCTTCGGCAATCGAAGCGTGGTCCAAAGCTTTCGCCACGGCCCGGGACTGGACCGTTCCGGCCTCTCTCACAGCCGCCGCCCACAACATGATCCCGCGCCAGAGGCCGGAACAGGCGCTGCCGCCGGTGAACAGGTGGGCGTCCGGAAACCGCCGGCCATAGCGCGCGAGCAGATCGGCGCTGAACGGGTCGGCGACGCCCTGATAGTAGTCGAGGCAGCTGTACAGCCCCTCCGTATGGGCCGAGGGCAGGGTCGCCAGCATGTTCTCATCGAAATAGGTGGTGACGATTTGGCCGCCGCGCCGGGCGAAGCCTGCGTCATGCAGTTGGGCGAGGAACGAGGCGACGCCCGGCGGGACGGTGGTGTTGAAAACCAGGTCGGCGCCGATGGCCATGATCCGCTCCACCGTGCCGCGATAGTCGTCGTGATCGATCGGGAAGTACTCCTCGCCGACGATGGTCCCGCCATTGGCGGCCACGACCGAACGGGCCTTTTCGTTGAGCAGGCGCGGCCAGATGTAGTCGGCGGAAGGCAGGTAGACTTTCCGCGCCCCGGTTTCGCGCATCAGCCAGGGCAGCAGCGGTTCGACCTGCTGAGCCGGCACCGGCCCCGTGCAGAACAGCAAGGGGTGATATTCCTGCCCTTCATACTGCTCCGGATAGATGTAGAGCGTCTGACCCTCTTCGACGGCCGGGCCTTTGATGGCCTGGCGGGTCGAGCTGAAGATGCCGCCGAACAGCACGTCGACCCGATCCTCGCGGACCAGCTTGGCGGAGGCCGCCGCGGCGACGGCGTCGGTGGTCGCGCCGTCCTCGATGATCAGCTCCAGCTTGCGGCCCAGCAGGCCCCCCGCCGCGTTCAGATCCTCGATCGCCATGATCGCGACATTGGCATTGGCCAGTCCCATGAAGGACAGCGGGCCGGTCTGTTCGGCGATCATGCCGATCTTGATGGGGGTGTCGGTCACTAGCGTTTCTCCGTGGCTTTTCGCTTTCCAGGGAAGGCTATCGGCCGGCGCTGGAGCGCGTCCTTAAGCGGCGGCTAAACGTTCCTAAATCCGCGGCCGTGGGTCACAATGGTGATGCGGGCAGGCGAGTGCGGGCTTGGGGCGGCGAAGGCGGGGCGTGGGTCAGGTCTACTCAGGGGGAAGGATCGAGGTGCGGCCGTCCGAGCGCCGCGTGCTCGTTGACGGCGGCGAGGCCGCCCTGGGCGCGCGCGCCTTCGACCTGCTGATGGCCCTGATCGAGCGACATGAGCGGGTGGTCGGCAAGGATGAGCTGATGGCCGCCGTCTGGCCCGGGCTCACGGTCGAAGAGAACAACCTCACGGTCCAGATCTCTGCCGTACGCAAAGCCCTCGGCGCGGACGTCATCGCGACCGTGCCCGGACGGGGCTATCGCTTGACGCTACCGCGCGCCCCTGAACATGAGACGCCTGAGACACCACATCTTTCTGGCCCTCTGACCCTTCCCGCCGAGCGCTCTAGCTTCGTTGGCCGGGCTGCCGAGATCACGGACCTGCGTGAGCGGCTGGCGAACGGGCGCCTGGTGACCCTCACCGGCATCGGCGGCGGCGGCAAAACCCGGCTGGCCTTGCGGGTGGCGGCCCTGGAAGCCCCCCGGTTCCGCGATGGTGTCTACTTCGTCGATCTCGCCCAGGTGTCCGACGCGACGTCGGTGGCCCAGGCCGCGGCTCAGTCGTGCGGTGTGCTGGCTGGGGATACGCCGGCGGATTCGCCCCGCTCCCTCACGCACCGTTTGATCGCCGCCCTGTCGTCCCGCCATGCCCTGCTGGTGATGGACAATTGCGAGCACCTGCTCGACGCCTGCGCCGAACTCATCGACCTGGTTCTCGCCGGATGCCCAAAGATCGTGGTGCTCGCCACCAGCCGCGAAGTCCTGTCGGTCCCGGGTGAACAGGTCGCGCCGATCCCGCCCCTGTCGCTGCCGGTGGAAGACGCAGGGGACACGCTGACAGATGCGATGCGCCTCTTCATCGAGCGCGCTCAGGCCGCCCGTCCGGGATTTGAGCTCGACGCGGCATCCCTGCGGCAGGTGGCGGAGATTTGCCGGCGGCTCGATGGGATTCCTCTGGCGATCGAGTTCGCCGCCGCCCGCACGGCCCACCTCTCGCCCGCCGAGATCGCCGCGCGGCTCGATGACCGGTTCAAATTGCTGGGCGGCGGCCGCCAGAGGATCGGGCGGCAACAGACCCTGGCGGCGACTCTGGACTGGAGCCACGACCTCCTGACCGGCGGCGAGCGGGCGGTCTTCCGCCGGCTCTCGGTCTGCGCGGGCGGCTTCACCCTCGGCCTGGCCGAAGCGGCGGCGGGCGACGCGGGCCTTTCGCCCAACGACGTGCTCGACCTCCTGGCCTCCCTCATCGCCAAGTCCCTGGTCACGGCCCGGACGGATGAGGCGGGCGAGACGCGTTACCGCCTGCTGGAGACCGTGCGGATCTATGCCGGCGAGAAGTTGGCGGCGTCAGGGGAAGCGCTTGCGGCGCGGGCCCGGTACCGCGAAGCCTGCGTGGCCTGGATCGAATCCACCCCCACCGACAACCGCCTGCTCGATATCGAAGCGATCGGCGCGGTGGCGCGCGAGATCGATCAATTGCGCGCGGCGGCGGCGACCTGCATGGCGGACGGCCGGGCCGACCTCCTGGCGAGGCTCGCGAGCCCGCTCGCCGGATTTTGCCTGACAGGCAACTGGTACAGGACGGCCCTGGACCTCCTGGAACAGGCGCTGAGCCGGTCAGAGAGCCTGGACGCCGGGCTGCAGGTGGCCTGCCATGCGGCCCTCCTGCCCATGCATATGCTCGCCAATGACGTCGATGCGGCCCTGCACCACGGGGCGCTCGGGGTCGCGCGCAGCGAGGGGCGCGCCGGCGGCTTCGAGGGCATGGCGCTCGCCTACCGGGGCTTTGCCCGCTCGATGCGCGCCTCGTTGCCCGGTGCGGAGCCCCACCTTCTGGCGGAAGCGCGCGCGGACGTGAACGCGGCAACGGCCCTTGAAATGCCGGAGACCTGGCGCGCCTTCTATCAGAGCATCGCGGCCGATACGGAGATCAACCTGGGTGACTACGCGGCGTCGGCCGCCTGGGCGGAAGCCTCGGTGAAAAACTGTGAAGCCTCAGGGCGGCGGCTCTGGGTGCTCGGGTCGGCGCTCACCAAGCTGACGGCGTCGCTTCACATGCTGGGCCGGGCCGAAAGCGCCCTGGCCGCGGCCCTACGCGCCCTGGACCAGTTCGCGATCCCGGACTTTTCCCGCCAGGCCATGGCCGATGGCTGGATGGTGGAGCTGGCGCCCGCCCTCTATGCGGGCGGCCGCCGTGACCTGGCCGCGAGGCTCCTCAGCCGCGGCGTGACCTCGATGCGCCGCAACGGCGTCGATCTCGCGCCCAACCAGCTGCTGGAGGCCGCGGCGATCCTCGAATATCTGCGTGGACAGCCCGAGCGCGCCGCTCGTCTGATGGGCGCGGCCCGCTCCGTGGGCGGGGCGGACCGTGAGGTCATGGCGTTCCGAACGCCGGCGTCGATGGCGCTCTATCGCCACTACCTGCCTTTTGTCCGCGCCGCACTCTCGCCCGAGGCGGCGCAGGCGGCCCGGGAGGAGGGCCGGGCGATGTCCCTGGATGAGGCCTTCGACGACGCCTTGACCGGCATTGAACAGATCTAAGCTGCGGCTAGGCCGAATAACCCCGCCAGACCCATTCCAGCGCCCCTGCCAGGGTCTGTTCCAGCACCCGGGGGTCGGCGTGACGGCCGCCCTCTGACAGCGTGAACCGGTAGTCATAGCCCTTCGCCGCCAGCACCTCGGCCATGCGGTGGTTGGCCAGTGGCCAGTTGTGCCAAGTCTCCTCCGGATCGTCGTGGTGCAGGTCGAGCGTGCCGACCTCCAGCCAGAGCCGCAACGGTTTCTTCTCCGCCGCCGGGATCAGGGTGGCGTGATACTCCCAAGCCCCGCGCGGCGTCTCGGGATTGGGCGGCGACTGCTGGTTCACATAGGTACCCGAGTAGGAGATCACCCGCCGGTACCGCTCCGGATGATACCAGGCCATGGTCAGGGCGCAGGCCGCGCCGGAACTCACCCCCATCACGGCCCGGCCTTCGGGATCGCCGGTCAGGGTCACCCCCGTCTCGGCCATCACCCGCGGCAGCACTTCGGTCTCGATGAAGTCCGAATAGACGCCCGACAGGGTGTCATACTCCAGGCCCCGCTGCGAGCCCTGAGCATCCCCGCCGCCATTGTCGACCATGATGGCGACCATCGCGGGCACGCGTCCCTCGGCGATCAGGTTGTCCAAAACGCGGGGCATGCGGTTGAGATAGGCATAGCCGTCCTGGGCCACGATGAAGGGGGCAGGGGTCCCCGGCTGATACTGGGCCGGCACATAGACCCAGACCGTGCGTGTCCAGGGCGCGGCGACCGACTGTTCATGCTCCTCCGCCGCGATGCGGTTGCCGTGCGCATCCCGCCGCCGGGTGACGTCGTTCTCCAGCCGCTTGATGCCGGGATAGAGGCGGCTGTCGCGCGACTCCATAGTGAAGGCGTGCACCTTCCCGGCGGGCACGCCTGGCCGCACCACGGTTTCCGGCGCCGGCGCATAGTCCGGGCCGATGACGAAATTACAGTTCTCGGAACTCACTTGCGCAGGGCGTTGCGCCAGAGGGTCATGTCCCAGCGCGGATAGCGCGTCTGGGCGCGCTCGATGGTGATGTCCGTCCAGAACGCATCGCCAGGCCGCGGCACGCCGAAACAGGCCAACTGCTCCACCGTGGCATGTTCGAAAATCCGGCCCCAGGGTTGGGTGTGGTTGTGGGCCCAGGCCGTGAAGGCGATGGACTCGTCATGGGCTTTCTTGAAGCAAGTCATCAGGGCATAGCGGTGCCCACCCGGCACCGTCAGGTTGGTGCCCCGGTGGTAGACATCGATGGTGTAGGGGATCGCCGTGCCGGCGGTTGAGGCGCTGGAGCGCCCATAGCGGGTCAGGCCCTCCTGCAGCTTCGCCTGGAACGCCGGATCGACGTTCAGCGAACCCTCCGGCCCCGCCACCTTGTCGCTGTCCGGCCGCGTCACATAGTGCATCGCCCCGTGGGCGTCGGTGACGTCCGAGAAGTAGCAGAGGATGGTGATCGAGTTCTTGGTGGCGTCCTCCGACGGCACGGTGAGGGTGTGGTTGGCGAAATCGGTATGCCACGGCTGGTCATAGTCCGCATCGCCGGTGAACTTCGCCCAGATCTGGCACTGATAGACATGCACCTCGTCGGTGTTCAGGGCTTCCTTGGCGAAGGCGATCAGGGCCGGATGCACGCCGATCAGGTTTAGGGCCGGCGAACAGGCCTGGGGCACCACCTTGACGTCCGTGAACTGGGCGGCGTTGAAGCGCCCCACCTCGCCCGGCTTCTTCTTGTTCATCGCCTCATCGGCGCCGGCGCGCCCGAACAGCAGCTCGAAGTCGGCGACCACGGCGGCCACTTCCTCCGGCGTGAAGAAGTCGGCGATCACGGCTGCCCCGTCGCGGCGCCAGGCTTCCATGTCGGCGGCGCTGTAGCGGGCGCGATCCGCCGTTCTGGCGTCTGCCGTGCGATCGATGACGTCGGACATCAGAGCTCCCCCAAAACTCAGCTCATCGCCCACTCTGGCATACGGGCCGGGCGTCGGCCACACGGCGAATGTGCTTGCGACGCTCCCCCGTTTTCCGCCCTATGCGTGGCAAAAATAGAGGGAGGAAATCACCATGCGCGCCGCCATCCTGCAGACCCCGGGAACGCTCGATCTCGTTGACCTGGTCATCGACAAGCCTGCCCCCCGCGAGGTGCTGATCCGCACGGTGGGGTCCGGCCTCTGCCACTCCGACCTGCACATGATCGACGCCCCGGCCATGCCCCGCCGGCCCCTGGTCGTGCCGGGCCACGAAGCCTCCGGCGTCGTCGAGATGGTGGGGTCTGACGTCACCTATGTGAAGCCCGGCGATCACGTGATCACCTTCCTCGTCCAGTTCTGCGGCTCCTGCGAGTACTGCCTGGGCGGCAAGCCCACCATCTGCGCCACTCCGGTGGGCGCGCGCATGCAGGGCACGAACCCGCGCCTCACCTACAACGGAACCCCGGTTGGTCAGTTCGCCAACCTCGGCGGCTTCGCCGAGCAGATGCTGGTGCATGAACATGCCGTGGTGAAGATCCGCCCCGACTATCCGATGGACCGCGCCGCGGTGATCGGCTGCGGCGCCTGCACGGGCCTGGGCTCGGTGCTGAATTCGGCCAAGGTGCATGGCGGGTCCACCGTGGCCGTAATTGGCGGCGGCGGGGTCGGCCTCTCGGCGGTGCAGGGCGCGCGCATTGCCGGCGCCCGCCAGATCATCCTCGTGGACATCCAGCCGGAGAAGTTCGCCCTCGCCCGGAAGGCCGGCGCCACCGACTGCGTGAACCCCCTCGACGGTGATCCGGTGCAGCAGATCCGTGACCTCACCGGAGGCGGCGTCGACTATTCCTTCGAGTGCCTGGGCCTGCGCGAGACCATGGAGCAGGCGGTGAACGTCATCCGTCCGGGCGGCCTGGCCACCATTATCGGACTCGGCGGCGAGTTCACCGTCAATTCCCGCCACCTGCTGCGCGGCCGCCGCGTCCAGGGCGCCTTCATGGGCGACAACGATTTCCGCGCCCACATGCCCCGCTACATGGAGCTCGACCTGCAGGGCAAACTCGACGTCGCCTCCCTGATCGAGGGCCACATCACCCTTGATGAGATCAACGACGGCTACGAGGCCATGCGCCAACGCACCATCCAGGGGCGCCGCGTGATCATGTTCCCGCAGTAGGGGGCCTACTTCTTCCCGTAAACCGGCTTGCGCTTCTCCAAGAACGCCTGAACGCCCTCGCCGAAATCCTCCCCCCGGGTCGCCAGGATCTGGTTGCGGTCTTCCATGGCGATCACCGCCTCCAGGCCTTGCGCATCGATGGCGTGGTTCAAGGCTTCCTTGGTCAGCCGAAGGCCCAGCGGCGTCGCGTGCAGCATGTCGCCCACGAAGCTTTCGGCCTCGGCCCGCAGCGCCTCCGGCTCCACCACCCGGCTCACGAGGCCCAGCTGGTAGGACCGCTCGGCGTTCAGGAACCGCCCTGTCAGCATGTATTCCGCCGCCACCGAAGAGCCCACCATGCGCGGCAGGAAATAGCTCACCCCGATGTCGCAGGCCGAGAGCCCGATGCGGATGAAGGCAGCATTCATTTTCAGGCGTGGCGTGGCGATCCGCACATCAGAGGCGAGGGCCAGTGCGAAACCACCCCCGGCCGCCGCCCCGTCGACGCAGGCGATGATCGGCTGCGGGCAGCGGCGCATGGCGATGACGATCTCGCTGATCTGCCGCTGTCCGGTCAGGGCCTGCTGTACGGAGCCATTGCCGCCCCCGCCGCCGCCGCGATCCTTCAGATCGAGCCCGGAACAGAACGCCCCGCCGGCCCCTTGCAGCACCACCACCCGCACATCGGCCCGCCAGTAGAGCCCGGTGAACAGGTCCCGAAGCGCCGTGATCATCTCACCGTTGAGGGCGTTCAGCCGCTCCGGCCGGTTCATGGTGGCCCAGAGAACGGGGCCATCCTGCTCAAGGATCAGGGCATCGGACATGGCAATGGACGCTCCGGCTAAATCGGAGCGCCCACTGTCATCGCCTGACGCGAGGCCAATCAAGCCCTCAGGCGGCGCTCTTCCAGTTGGGCGCCAGTTCGATGTGCGACGGCGGCACGGCGACTGTGATTCGTGGCAGACCGGCCAGGTCATTGGCGAAGCCGTGGTTCACGTCGCGATGGTGAGCTTCATCGGCCCGCACCACCAGCACCACATCGCGCAGGGTCGAGTCGGTTGGCAGGTTCCAGTAGCGGATGGCGATCCGCGGCGCCGCCACATTCTCCGAGCGGCCTTCATCGATCTCGGCCAGATAGTGCGTATAGCTGATCACCGCCTCTTCCTCGAAATATTCCACCAGGCGGTGCGCGGTCTTGGGGGCGATCAGATAGAGGCCGAAGAAGAAGAGGTAGAACGCCCACTGCGCGGCGATCACCATGAAGCGCTCGAAGGCCGTCGGCTTGCACACGGCGATAAAGGTCATCAGGTGCATGCGCTCGTTTTCCGCCTCGTCCATCAGGGTGCGGATCCAGCCCCGGTCATCTTCCATCCGGCGCAAGCACTTCAGGTGGTTGAGCGTCGCGCCGACCATGCCGGGCACGGCGGCCCCGGTTTCCAGCACCACGGCCCAGTGGCCATAGCGCTTGGCGAAGAAGGTATCGGCGAAGAAGCGCAGGGCCTTGGTTACGCCGAGCGCGAACCGGTCGGAGCCGACCTTGGGCTGATAGTGAGCGGTCAGCTCGACATCGGGCAGTTGTGCGGGCGTCATGGCGGGCTCCTTTCGGTTCGGAGCCGCCTTGTAGGAATGTCCGCCGCCCGTTGAAATTCCGGCTGTCCCCCCTAGGGCTAGGCCTCTAGGAGGAACTACGTAGGCTCTAGAACCGGAAAGCCGCCCCGATCCCGGCGCGCACGTCGGTGTCGCCGTTGCCGAACCGGGCTTCCGCCGAGGCTCGCCAATCCACTGGCCCGGCCGCGCCCTGCAGGCCGAGGCCCACCGAGTAATAGCCCGCCGCCGTGGACGGTACGGTCACCACTTGCGTGCCCATGGCGTCCTGGGCCGAGGCCAGCCGCACGGTCGCCAAGTCCGGCGCGCCCTCGTTCATGAAGGTGTAGGCCACCCGCGCCGAGGGGATCACCGCCCCGAACTGGCCGTCGAGCTCCAGACCCACCGTGCCCGAGGCGCGCGTCACCTTGCGGTCCGGATAGGTCACATTGCCCAGGGCCGCCCCGGTTTCGGTGTAGCCGTCGATGTCCACCACGGCGTGGCGCAGGTTGATGAACGGGCCGAACCGCACCGGCCCCCATTGCGGACGCCAGCCGCCCTCGGCCTCGAAGATCTGGGCGTCGGCGCTGGTTTCGCCCGTGGCCGTCAGGCCATAGGCCGCCGGGCGGGCGATGCTGTCGAAATCGAGATTGAACATCATGCCGTAGCTGGCCTGGGCGTAGAACCCGTCCGGGCTGATCCAGCCGCCATAGACCGCCAGGCCCCAGCCGCTGGCCCCCATGTCAGAGCCGGCCCCGAAGTCGCCCGTCAGCTTCTGGTACCCGGCAGCGACGCCGATCCGCGCGCCGTGCAAGCCGGTATCGACCCCGAAGGCGATGCCGCCGCCATCGACGCCGAGCGGCGGGCCGCCGGACTGGCGGCTCTCCACCTGGTTCCACTGGCCGGACGCCCAGACCTGCACGCCGTCATCAAAGTTGTCGCCCCCCGCCATCGCCGAGCGTCGGATCATGGAGAGCTGGGACATGGCTGGCCCGGAGGCCGTCTCGGAGAAGCCGAAAGCCGTCTCGGATTCGGAGGCCATCACGATCGGGCTGTTGGCGATCATCGAAGCCAGGGCTTCGGCGTCCACATAGGTGGGCAGGGTCAGGCGGTAGACCAGGATCGTCGGCTCATTGTTGCCCGTCCCGCCGGCCCCGCTCAGCGAGGCATCAAAGGCAAAGCCGTTGACCAGGCCGTTGGTCGTCTCGAAGTCGTTGTCATTGCCGACCAGCAAGAAGAAGTCCTGCGGATGAGCCTCTTCCAGCACGGGTAGGAGCACCATGCCTTCCAGCTTCTCGGACACCGAGAAGAGGTCCGATGGGTTGGTATTGGTGTTCAGCCCGAAGCGGCCGAGCTGGGTCGGGTTGATGATGTTCACCAGCTGGGTCACCGAGACCGGCGTGATCGAGGGCAGCAAACAGCCCCGCGCGTCCGTCACCGCGTTACAAGCCCCGCCCACCACCACCGGCGCCGTGCTGTTGGAATAGGACGTGCCGGCCAGGTTCGTCGCCCCATTGGTGTCCACCAGGATCACCGAGCGGAACACTTCGGGCCGGGTCGCCCCGTTGCCGCGGCCGTTGCCGTCCCGCGACAAGATCAGGAACTGGTGGCCGTTCAGGGCCAGGGCCTCGGACTGGGCCGCCGTGGTGTCCGGCGTATTACCGTTGCCGCTGTTCCTGAAGATCGGCAGCTGCAGCACATATTCCGCCGTCGGCGCGGTGGGAGTGCGAGTCGTGGAGATGTCTGCAGACGAGGATGCGCGTGTTGTTGCGGTTTTGGGCGAGGCCCGAGGGGTTGTCCTGGATCGTGCCCGACTGCAGCACCGTCACCAGCCGCTTCTGGTCCGGCGTCACGGTCACGGCTTCCAGGCCCTGGTTGTTGCGCCGCCCGGTGTCCGGCGGATTGTCACCGTTGAAGTTGATCACCCCGCCGGTGCGCGGAATCAGATCGGCATTGGCCTGGATGGCGCCCAGCTGCACCCCATCGGCGCCGAAATAGTAGATACCCGCCGCATATTCGTCGGAGATATAGAAGGTCCCGTCGCGCAGGCGCGTAATGGCTTCGGAGTCCATGCTGATGTGGCCGGAGCCCTCACCCGAAGCCGGCATGGGATAGACGATCCCGCCGCGCGTGATGGTCCCGGTCCCCGGGTCCTTGCCGGTGAAGGTCACGCCTGTCGTATCGCGCAGGAAGAACCCGGAGTTCAGGGCCAGCGTCAGCTGGTTCGGCGTCGTGGTCGTCGTCCCCGTATAGGGCGTGAAGCTCATGCTCAGCACTTCGACGCGGTTCTGGAAGGCCGTGGTGCCGACGATCGGGCCGACGCCATTCGGCCCCGGTCCGGAATGGCGAAGAGGGTGCCGGAGTAGCTGCCATTGGCGTTCCGCCGCCACGTCGAGGCGTCCACGGTGATGCCGGAGAAGGCGCCGAAGCTCTCATTGTTGAAGTCCCGCGTCGTCGCCGGGATGCGCCCCACGCCTTGCAGGCCGCCATTGGTGTAGGTCACGCCGCTCACCGTCACGTTCTGCGCACCCGAAGTCGTGTCCACGTTCGGCGTGGTGAATTGCAGCGATTGGGCTTCGGCCGCCCCGGCCGCCCCGGCCGCACCGGCCAGCACAACGAACGAGGCGGCCGCGAACAGGGCGCGGCGGGCAATAGGTGACATGTCAGGAAATCCCCCTAGGTCTGAAGGGGGTGGGCTAACAGCGCTGCATGTCGCTGCGGCGAAGGCCCGGTGACGAGCCCGTGACGCTGATATGAAGCTTAGTGGTCCAGCGCCTTTTCGAGGTTCTCGGCGACCTTATCCAGGAAGCCTTCGGTGGTCAGCCAGCCCTGGTGGTCGCCCACCAGCAGCGCCAGGTCCTTGGTCATCGAGCCGGCTTCCACCGTGTCCACGCAGACCTTCTCCAGCGTCTCGGCGAAGTGGTTCAGAGCCGCATTGCCGTCCAGCTTGGCCCGGTGCTTCAGGCCGCGCGTCCAGGCGAAGATCGAGGCGATGGAGTTCGTGGAGGTGCTCTCGCCCTTCTGGTGGTTGCGGTAGTGGCGCGTCACCGTGCCGTGCGCGGCTTCGGCTTCCACGGTCTTGCCGTCCGGCGTCATCAGCACCGAGGTCATCAGGCCCAGCGAGCCGAAGCCCTGCGCCACCTGGTCGGACTGCACGTCCCCGTCATAGTTCTTACAGGCCCAGACGAAGCCGCCGGACCACTTCAGCGCCGAGGCCACCATGTCGTCGATCAGACGGTGTTCGTAGGTCAGGCTCGCCTGCTTGTACTTCTCGGCGAACTCCTCCTCGAAGATGCGCTGGAAGATGTCCTTGAAGCGCCCGTCATACGCCTTGAGGATCGTGTTCTTGGTGGAGAGATAGACCGGGTACTTGCGGTCCAGGCCGTAGGTCAGGCTGGCCCGGGCGAACTCCTCGATGCTCTCATCGAGATTGTACATGGCCATCGCCACGCCGCCGGCCGGATAGTCCAGCACCTCGTGCTCGATCTCCTGGCCGTCATCTCCGGTCCATTTGATCGTCAACTTGCCCTTTCCCGGCACCACGAAATCCGTGGCGCGGTATTGGTCGCCGAAGGCATGGCGGCCGATGATGATCGGCTGGGTCCAGCCGGGGATCAGGCGTGGCACGTTCTTGCAGATAATCGGCTCGCGGAAGACCACGCCGCCCAGGATGTTGCGGATCGTCCCGTTCGGGCTCTTCCACATTTTCTTGAGGTTGAATTCCTTCACCCGGGCTTCGTCCGGGGTGATGGTCGCGCACTTAATGCCGACGCCGTATTTCTTGATCGCGTTGGCGCTGTCGATGGTCACCTGGTCGTCGGTGGCGTCGCGGTGCTCCATGCCCAGGTCGTAATAGTCGATCGGCATGTCCAGGAACGGGAAGATCAGCTTGTCCTTGATCCACTGCCAGATGATGCGGGTCATCTCGTCGCCGTCGATGTCTACGACGGGATTATCGACCTTGATCTTGGCCATGGCGCCTGCGACTCCAACCTCTATGGCCTGAGGCTATAAGGCGTGCGCGGGGCCTCGCAAAGGCCGAACTGACACCGATTGACCGGGCAAATCGTCCCGCGCCCATCAGCCTGCCGCTTTGACGGCTAGACGTGCGAAATCCGCGATCAGGCCTTCCCTTACGGTCTCCGGTGCGGGGCATCCCGCCACGAAGGCGGCCAGGGCGTAGCGCCGGTGATCGGCCAGGGTGACGATGCCCATATCGTTGGTCGCGGCGTTGACCCCCAGCACCACTGGCCCGGTCCCGGTCTTGTGCGCCAGGGCGGCCCCCGCAGGCAGCCCGGCTTTCAGCCGGTTCGGTCCGGTGCTGGTCTCGGTCATGATCTTCAGGAGGAGCAGGGTCGAGGGGGTTGAGAGCAGGGCGCCGGACGCCAGCCGAGCCAGGAAATCCAGCGCCCCGTGCGTGGTGATGGTGTCGCGCGGATCGGCCATGTAACGCTCGAACGCCGCCCGTCTCTCCATTTCGGGCACGGCGGCGCGCACCATGTCCCATTGAGCGCCTTTCCATTCGGGCCGGTAGGGGGCCGTCCCCGACAAGTCGGCCTGCAATTCGCGCTCATAGCGATCGATGCGAAGGCCTTCGATTCCATGCTCTTTCAGCCAGGCCGTCACCACGCCCGGTCCGCCCACCTGTTTCATGAGCACATCGGCCGCTGTATTGTCGCTGACCTTTACCGCCAGCTGCAGCAGTTCCTGGATGGTGTATTCGCTGCGGCCTGGAAAGGCGTCGGCGACACTGCTGAAGGCCGGGGAGAGATCCATCTCCGTCAAGTTCACCACCCGGTCGAGCGGCAGCCTGCCCGCATCGGCCTGGGCCAACGCCGCGGCGCCCAGGGCCGCCTTGAAGACGCTCTGCATCGGTACCGGCTTTTCGGAATTCCAGTGCCAGGCCTCGCCGCTCTCCAGGTTCATCACCGCGCCCACGAACACGCCCGGCGCCGCCTTCTCCGCCAGGGCCGGGAAGTCCCGGTCCAGCAGCTTGGTGTCCAGCTTCGGGGTGTGCGAGCGTCCCACGATTTCCGGCCGGCACGCGCCCAGAACGGCGCCCAGGGCCAGCATCCCCGGCAGGATCAGTCGGCGCGTCGGGCCCATGGGTGCGTTTCCGTTCATCTCGGGACAGGCTAATGCATCGCCCATGGCCGCGTTCCAGCCCCCTTGCGTGATCCTCAATGAACCCCAGCTCGCCGAGAATATCGGCGCTGTCGCCCGTGTCATGGCCAATTTCGGCCTCTCGGACCTTCGCCTCGTGCGCCCGCGTGATGGCTGGCCCCAGGAGCGGGCCTGGGCCAGCGCTTCCGGCGCCAACTGGCCCCTCGACGGCGCCAAGGTCTATCAGCGGTTGGAGGCCGCCGTCGCCGACCTGCATCTTGTCCACGCCACCACGGCCAGGCCGCGCGAAACCCAGCTGCCGGTGATCACCCCGCGTGACAGCGCCGCCGCCCTTTCCGAAGCCGCCGGCCAGGGCCTCAAGGTAGGCCTGCTCTATGGCGGCGAGCGGGCGGGCCTGGAGACGGCGGACATCGCCCTCAGCCACGCCATCGTCACCATCCCCATCGACCCGAAGTTCCACTCCCTGAACCTCGCCCAGGCTGTCGCCGTCACCGCCTATGAGTGGGGCATGACGGTCGCCGACCGCCCGTCCGCCAAGTTCGAACACAACGTCGATCCCCCCGCTGAACAGGGCGCCCTCATCGGACTTTATGAGCAGCTGGAGCGCGAGCTCGACGCCGGCGGCTTCTTTTATCCGGAGGAAAAGCGCGCCTCGATGGTGCGCAACCTGCGCGTCGCCCTCGGCCGCGCCCGCCTCACCGACCAGGAAGTCCGCACCTGGCGCGGCGTCATCACCGCCCTCACCAAGGGCCGGGGCCGTGTCCTCGCCAAGATGGCCGAGCAGAAGGCCGCCAGGGAAAAGGAGGGCAAGTGAGCGCCCACGCCTTCTTCGACGCTCTCGCCATCCCCATTCTCCAGGCCCCCATGCTGGGGTCGCAGGACGAGACCATGGCCATCGCGGTCAGTAGGGCAGGGGGCCTGGGGTCCATTGCCGTCTCCAGTTCGTCCGGTCCGGAGATCGAAGCGCGCATTGGAGGCCTCAAGCAGAAAGGCCTGACCTTCGGCGCCAATCTCTTCGTTCTCGCGACCGCCCGCCCGTCGCCCGCCGAGATCGACCAGGCCTTCGAGCGCCTTGCTCCGTGGCACACGCGTCTCGGCATGGCCGTCCCCTCCGCGCCCAATGACTATGCTCCGGACTTCGAGGCCCAGTTCGAGGCCCTGGTCCGCGCCGCCCCGCCTCTGGCGACCTTCACCTTCGGTCTCCTCGGCGCGGAGAAGGTCGCCGCCCTGCATGCCGCCGGCTCCCTCGTCATGGGCACGGCCACCACGGTCGCCGAGGCCCGCGCCTGGGCCGCCGCCGGAGCGGACGCCATCTGCGCCCAGGGTTCGGAGGCCGGCGGCCATCGCGGCCACTTCAACGCCCCGGTGGATGACAGTCTGGTGGGGACCTTCGCCCTCGTCTCCACCATCCGCGCCGCCGTCGATCTGCCCGTGGTCGCCGCCGGCGGCATCATGGATGGCCGGGGCGTCGCGGCCGCCCTGGCGCTCGGGGCCAGCGCCGCCCAGATGGGCACGGCCTTCCTGCTGTCGGACGAAAGCGCCATCAGCGACCCCTGGAAATCCGCCATCGCCGCCGCCCCGGATGATCCCACCCGCCTCACCCGCGCCTTCACCGGCCGCCATGCCCGGGGCATCGAGAACCGCTTCATGCGCGAGATGCGCCCCGTCGAGAACGACGTCCCCGCCTATCCCGTCCAGAACCGCCTCACCCAGCCCCTCCGCGCCGCCGCCGCCAGGGCCGGAGACGCTGAAATGCTCTCCCTCTGGGCCGGCCAGGCCGTGAAGCTCACCCGCGAGGGGTCCGCCGCCGATCTAGTGAAAGCGTGGTGGGAAGAGGCGAGGGCGGTGTCCAAGGAACTCGCAGGGCGGACGCGCTAGGGGGGCGCGCTCCTTCAGGGACGTGTCCCCGGGCCCTTTCAGAAGGAACCTCGACAATACCCCAGGGACACGCCCCTAAAGGAGCGCGTCCCTCCCGCACCCCCTTGCCAATCTTCCCGCTTCCCCCCTTCAATAGCGTCGTTTTCTGGGAGGCTTTTGTTCATGGACCGCCGGCGTTTCTTGTGGGCCGGCGCCGCCTTGGCCGGATGGAGCACCTCCGCCCACGCCGAGCCTCTGCCCCTGCGCCAGGCCGCCATGGAGGCCTGGCTCTATTGCCTGCCTCTGATCGAGATGGCCGTTACCCGCGGCAGGCAGTTGGAGCCGCGTCCCGGCGGCGGCGGCCCTGTGACCAACGCCTTCAACCACGTCCGCAACCTCGCCGGCCCGAATGCCCGGGCGGTCACGACGCCAAATGTCGACACCCTCTATTCGACCGCCTGGCTCGATCTGCAGGCCAACCCCGTCACCCTGACCATCCCACCCTCGGGCGACCGCTACATCTCCGTCGCTCTGATGGACATGTTCTCCAACAATTTCGCCGTCCTCGGCACCCGCACCCTTGGCAATGAAGGCGCGACCTTCACCATCACCGGCCCCCTGGCCGCCGCGCCGCTTGGCGCCATCCGTGCGCCGACCCCTTGGGTCTGGGTCCTGGCCCGCACCCTGGTGACTGGGCCGGATGATCTCGACGCCGCGCGCGCCGTGCAGGATGGTTTGCGCCTGCAGTCGCGCAATGGCCGCATCCCCGCCATCGGCCCTACGCGGGAGTCCGAATGGAACGAGTATTTCGCCCGGGCCCAGGACCTGCTGCGTGAAAACCCGCCCCCCGCCACGGACCTCGCCTTCTTCCGCCGCATCGTCGCCGTACAGCTGGGCGCCTATGGCGGCTTCGAGCGCGCCCGCTTTACCGAGGCCGAGATCGGGGAGATCACGGCCGGCGTCGCCGACGCCAAGGCTTTGCTGGCCGCTGACCGCCCGATCCAACCCATCGATGGCTGGACCTATCCGCCCACCGAGCTGGGTGATTTCGGCCAGAACTATCGCCTGCGCGCCGCCACGGCGCTCGGCGGCCTGGCTGCACTGCCGCCGGTGGAAGCCATGTACATGCGCGCCATCTCCCCGGCTGGCGCCGCCCTCTTCGACGGGCCTGGCCGTTGGAGCCTGCATATCCCCAAAGACATGCCCACGGACGGCTTCTGGTCCCTGACCATGTATGAGGCCACGCCGGACGGGCAGTATTTCCTCACCAACAACCCCATCAACCGCTACGCCATCGGTGATCGAACCCCCGGCCTCGTCCGCAACCCGGACGGCTCGGCGGACATCTGGATCGGCCGGGGTGATCCGGGCGGCGTCAAGACCGCCAACTGGCTCCCGGCCCCGGCCACTGGTCCCTATGCCATGACCATGCGGGTGTACCTGCCGAAGCAGGAGCTGCTCACCGGCCGCTGGCATATGCCCGCCCTGCAGTCAGTGGGCATGGTTCCCCCCGCTCCGGCGCCGGCCCCAGCAACTCCGGCGCCGCCCACGGCGCGCCGCCGCAGGCGACGCCGTTAGATTGACTTGAGGAGGCCGTCGGCGCATAAGCCGCCCCTTCGCGCGTCCGGGTTCCGCCCAGACGCCCGGAATCTATGACGGGTGATCCGAAGCCGCCGTTGAAATCGCGTCTCCAAAGGGGAGGGGCCGGCCCGGGTCGAATATGAAGAGTGACCTATGACCAAGCGCCACAGCGCCAAGTACAAAATCGACCGCCGGATGGGCGAAAACATCTGGGGCCGTCCGAAGTCCCCGATCAATCAGCGCTCCTACGGCCCCGGCCAGCATGGCCAGCGCCGCAAGTCCAAGGTCTCTGACTTCGGCTTGCAGCTGCGCGCCAAGCAGAAGCTGAAGGGCTACTACGGCAACCTGACCGAAAAGCAGTTCGCCCGCACGTATGACGAGGCTGCCCGCCGCAAGGGCAACACCTCGGAAAACCTCATCGCCCTGCTCGAAGCCCGTCTGGACGCCATCGTCTACCGCGCCAAGTTCGTGCCCACCGTTTTCGCGGCCCGCCAGTTCGTCAACCACGGCCACGTCCTGGTGAACGGCAAGCGCGTCAACATCGCCTCCTACCGCTGCAAGGTCGGTGACGTCGTCCAGGTGCGCGAACGCTCGCGCAACATGGCCCTCGTCCTGGAAGCCCTGCAGCTGGCCGAGCGCGACACCCCCGACTATGTCGAGGTCGATCCCAAGGCCATGACCGCCCGCTTCATCCGCGCCCCGGAACTGGCCGAAGTGCCCTATCCGGTGAAGATGGAGCCGAACCTGGTGGTCGAGTATTACGCCTCCTAAGGCGTAATACGTGTCCTCCCCCCTCAGGGGGAGGTGTCGGTCGCAGACCGACGGAGGGGGCTGAAGCCCACCACACGAAATCAAAAGGCCCCGCTTTCGCGGGGCCTTTCTCTTTGGAGACAGTGGCCTAAACCACCCCCTCCTTCAGGCTGTAGAGATCCGTCAACAGGGACTTCAGACCGTTTTGCCCGGTCTGGATGTCCACGCGGCCCACCTTCTCCACCAGCCGTTCCAGAGCTTCCAGCTCCTTCAGGCGCAGCAGGAGGGGGTTGTCCTCCATCAGCTTGGCGGTGTTCAGCAGGGACCGCGTCGCCGCGGTTTCCTCCTGACGCCGGATCAGGTTGGCCTTCGCCACCCGTTCGGCTTCCACCACCTTGTTGATCAGGTCGCGCACCTCACCCGGCAGGATGACGTCCTTGACCCCGATCTCGCCGATCTCGGCGCCCAGCTCGGCGATGCGGCCCGCCACATAGGCCTTCACCTCGGTGTCGATCCGGTCGCGCGCGGCCAGGATCTCGTCGAGGGTCCGAGTGGCCACCGCCTCCCGGATGGCGAACTGCACCAGCCGGTAGAGGGTGTTGCCGATGTCGGCGCTGGCCAGAACCGCCTTTTCCGGATCGGTGACCCGGTAGAAGGCCGTCAGCGTCACGCGGATGGCGATGCGGTCCTTGGTCAGGATCTCCTGCGCCGTCACCTCCAGGGGCGTCGGACGCAGATCCACCTTGACCACCCGGATCGTCCGGCCGATCTGCCAGTAGGCATAGCGGCCCGGCTTCAGCCGTTCCTTGACTTCACCGTCGACGATCAGCAGCGCCGTCTCGTTCGGCTCGACCAGGGCCTGGACCACGCTCAAGGTCCGGGTGACATCGATCCGCTCCAGGTGCCGCTTCTCCACCGCCAGATGCTGGGCGGTGTCGATCACCTCGACGCCCACCTCGGTGACGCAGGTCCAGAAGGCCCGCATGCTGTTGGGCAGCACCAGAACCTTCGGCTCGCCGTCATAGGTCACGATCGCCACTTCGGTGGCGTTCGTCTGGACGATTTTGAAGTTCTCGGCCGCCTGCGGGTTCAGGCGCGTCAGGAGGAGGGCCCGTTCAGCCGGGATCTCGGCGCGCACGACCTTCACCACCTCTACCGACAGCCGGCGCTGCGGGTCGAAGGCGGAGAATTCTCCGGGCGCGAGGATCCGCTCGAAGCGGCCGTCACGGGTCAGGATGCCGCGCTCATCGTCGCGGATCTTTTGGCGGAACGTGTACCAGGACCAGGTCATCTTACATCTCTCAGTTCTGCTTTCTTCTGTGGCTGGGTGTGAAAGGTCGGCCGGCCGCGTTGCCACGAGGGGAGGGCGGGGCGGTGGTTTAGCCGCGCGGGGGCCTGGCTTCGGCGGCGGCCTTACACCTTTGGCCGAAGCCGGGGGCGATCCTTCCGCAACCTTGTCCAGGTCTCCGCCCGGCGGGATCCCCGCCGCCACAGAGCCTTCTCTTCGCTGTCCCTCGGATCGCGGCCCGGCCGAAGCCGCGCTTCTCACTCTGGGGCGGGAAAGCTGCCGGCCTTCCCGTGATTTCCGAGTTCGCTTCAAATGCGAATGGTTTCGACAGGGGATTCGAACCCCTGGCTGCAGGGTTATGTGTCCTGTGCTCTATCCACCTGAGCTAGTCGAATGGTCGGGTTGGAAGGATTCGAACCTTCGGCCTCCAGCTCCCAAAGCCGGCGCTCTTCCTACTGAGCTACATCCCGTTTTGCCTTCACGCGCGCGGAACACACCTACCCAAAGGGCGTGCGCCAGGCCGGTCTCAGAGAGCCGGACCACATGGCCCGCGAAAGGAGGGCGCCTTCTACAGGAAGCTTGACGGCGCGCAACCCAAAAATCGCGGATATGCGAAAAATGTTGATGGCAGAATTTTCATATGAAGCATCAATAATGCTGAGTGGGATGAATTCATGGAATCGAAAACCCTACGTGGGGCGCCTCTTCCCTCCCGCCTCGAACCGTGGCCCGATGCGCTGCATGAACCGGCGCCTCGTGATCCTCGCGTCCCTGTCCCTGCTCACCGCCTGCGCCACCACGGGCCGCGCCCCCGCGCCGGCGCCGGCGGCCTATGAAGAACTGGAACCCGTCTTCGCCGCCATCGCCGGCAAGTCGGCCCTCACTATCCGGGTGTCCTCCAATGGCTGCACGAAGAAGGAAGATTTCGCCTTCTACGTCGAGCGCCGGGGTTCGGTGGTGACGGTGGCCTTCGCCCGCAAACGCCTCGACACCTGCGCCTCGTTCGCCGCCGGCCGCACCGACATCGTCTTCACCTACGAAGAACTCGGCCTCGACCCCGCCGTCCCCTTCTTCCTCGCCAACCCCCACCGCCCCTGGTTCGGTCCGGCAGATTGAACACCTTCACATTTCGCGAATAGTTCGCTATATGTTGTTCAATGAGTCAGCGGCCGACAACGATATCGAACACCCTCCCCTTCAGGGGAGGGACACGCCCGAAGGGCGAGGGTGGGGGACCGCCCGGCCAAACTTTCGACTGTCTCCGAAGGTCCCCCACCCGTCCCGCTATGCGGTCCGTGCCTCCCCTGAAGGAGAGGCTTTTACTCAAATCCCACCGTAAATACGGTCGAAATACGGTGTCAGCAGGTGGCAGCAGCCTCTCAGGCAAACGTCTCCACGATCCACGCCGGCACGCGTCGTGGCCGTCCGCGGGCATCCACCAGGCACCATGTGGTCAGGGCCTGGGCGCACAGGGCGCCGTCCGGGCCATCGATCCTCACATAGCGATCGTAGCGCGGCCCATCGGCGGCGTCGGCCACCCAGGTGCGAGCCGTGGCCGTCTCGCCGGGCAGCAGGGCGCGGCGGTAGTCCACCTCGTGGCGCAGCACGATCCACGCCCAGTTCGGCTGTTCTTCCGCCGGGGCCAGGGCGCGCCAATGGGCGGTCGCCATCTCCTGCACCCAACGCAGATAGACCACGTTGTTCACGTGGGCGTTCTCATCAATGTCGGCGTCGGTCGGGGTGAACGCCGCGGCGAAGACCTTGCGGCCTTCCGGCGGTTCGAAGTGCGCCGCCACCTAGGCGGCCAGAACGCCCTGTTCGACCAGCATCGGCTTCAGCTCGCCCGACTGGAACATCTCACGCACGATGTCCGAGCCGCCCACGAACTCACCCTTCACATAGACTTGCGGGATGGTCGGCCAGTCGGAGAAGGCCTTGATGCCTTGGCGCAGTTCGTCGCTCTGCAGGACGTTGACGCCTACATAGTCAACGCCCAGGTGGTCGAGGATCTGCACGACGACCTGAGAGAACCCGCACTGCGGGCTGTCCGGCACGCCTTTCATGAACACCACGACCTCATGGTCCTTCAGTGTCTGGGCGATGAAGTCGTTGACGGTGGGTTGAGCGGTATCGGTCACAGCAAGCGCCCTTTCGGCGGAAAACCCTTTGCCCAAGAGCTAAGGAGCCTGCCTCTCAGCGTCAAGCGTGGCGAGAGGTCGCCCTCACTATCCAGCGCGTCTGCGGTCGCCCTGCACGGGGGCGGGCGAGAACCTGGCCATTTCAATCTGGGCCGCGACGCCGGACGGCATGTCGCGCTCAGGCACTTCGGCGAGGGCGCTCATCCGCTTCTCTTCGTGCGCCGTCACCTGCACGGTGGCGAGGGCCGGCTCGGTCAGCACCCAGGAGAGGCTGATCTCCTCGCCCGTCCAGCCGGGCGTGCGTTCCATGAACGCATAGGAGCCGGAGCCGGAAAGGGGATCGCTCGCCCGGCGCCAGATGCTCGAACGCTTCGCCGCCTTGCCATCGTCCTTCACGGCGGTTTTCATCATCTCAGGATAGGGCTCCAGCCCGATCACCGCGATGTCCCGGCGCGAGGCTTCTTTCATTCTGAGGCGCTCGCGCCAGCCGGAGGTCAGGTTGTAGCTCATGGCCACCGCATCGAAGGCGGCCGACTGGATGCAGGCGTCGATCGATTCACCGTCACCGCGCACCCCGAAGAGACGCACCCGGCGCTCATCGCGCAGGGGCGCGAAATGGCTCATCGCCTCGGCGATATCGCCCGCGGTCGGCTCGCCCGCCGGCTCGTCGAACAGGACCAGGTCCAGATAGCCGATGTTGGCCAGGTTCGCCGTCCGCTCCAGGCCCTGCATGAATTCCATGGAGCGCGCCGCCTGCATCGGCGTGAAGCCGCAACGCCAGCCTACGAACACCAGACGCCGCTCCACAGTAGGCAGGGCCTGGGCGAGGCCCTCCAGCACCGCCTGGGTCGGCTCGACGATCTCGAAGGCGTTGACCCCGCTCTCCATGGCGCGGACCACCAGGCGCGCCCAGTCAGCGGCCTTCATCTTTCCCTTGGGATCTTGTAGGGCCAGTGACACCGATGACACGGCGACGCCGGAACCGCCGAACGGGCGAAAGCGCATGGGCTTCAGGCCTCCGCCGGCGCGCTGGTTTCCAGCGCCAGGGCATGCAGTTCGCCGCCCACCCGGCCGCCGAGCGCGGCATAGACCATCTGGTGCTGGCGGACGCGCGGCACGCCTTTGAAGGCGCCGGAAATGATCCGCGCCTTGTAGTGATCCCCGTCGCCGGCCAGATCCTCGATCGAGATGTCCGCGTCGGGGAAGGCCGCGCGCAGGGCGGCCTCCAGAACGGCGACGGGCATGGGCATGAAAAAGCTCCCGGTACTCATCGGTCATGCGACAAATTGCTTAACAACGCCGCTACGCCAAGGGCCTATGTTTATTCGATTCTTGTCGCGAATTCGCCCATAAGGCGATATTCTCCATGGGCTGGCTGCTGGGGTGGTGACGTGATTCGTCGCTTCTTGATTCTGCTGATCGCGACGAGCCTGTCGGCTTGCGCGCTGTTGCCCGGAAGGGCGCCGCAGGTCGCGCGCGCGCCTGAGGCGCCGCATCCGGCCGATGGCCTCTGGGCCATCCTCGATCCGGGCTGCGCCAAGCCGGCCACGGCCAATTTCGCCAATTGGCCCGCCTGTGCATCTCCCTTCTGGATCAACCAGCAGACGGCGGTGGTCGTGCGCTCGGCGTCGGGCCTGCGCGGCGGCCAAGGCCAATCCAGCTATAGGGCCGGCCTCCAGGTCACGGCCGGCGAGCCAGTGGTTGTTCAGGTGGGCTCCCAGCTCGACGGCTACGTTTTCGTGGCCCTGACCGACATTTCTCGCGACGCCTCTGGCCGCGTCGTCGCCGCCTCCGGCGCGCCGATGATCTGCGAAACCTCCCTGATCGCGCGGATCACCTTCCGCGCGAACGCCACGGGATGCGAGAACCGCTCCTCCGACGAGATCGGCCGCGCCGCCGCCGAGGCCATCTCCGACCGCGAAAGCCTCACACAGGTCGCCTGGGTCGCCGCCGGAGCGCCTGCGGCAGAGTAGTCATCACCAACTCGTGATCGCCGCTTGGCTACCCATTCTGTGCATTTGCACCCGGCTCAGCGCCAGCCATTCCTGAAGCTGCGTCCCCACTGTGTGCGCACCTCGGTCCACGCTCGCTGGCTTGCCCGCGGGATTTGGGCGCGGATGCGTGCGAAGAGGCGGTCGGCTTCGCGCCGTCCCCGGGTCGTGAGGCAGTAGGTGTGTTCGCCCTCCCGCCCCCAGGAAATCGAGACCGCGTTCAGCACACTGGGGTCGGTTTCGATGATGCGGCGTACGGCGCTGTCGACAACGCCATCCGTGCCCATGGCGTAGCTGCCGAAGATCACGCTGACCTGGCAGGTGGCCGGCTCCGGGGCGCCGCGCGGCAGGGCCTCGATCCGGGCGGCGGAAGCGTTCGTCGCAGCCAATGAAATCAGGGCAGCAAGGCCAAGGGCGCTGGTTTTCATCCGGCCAGCATGGTCCCGCAAATCTGAACGCAAGCTGTCCCTAGTCGCCCATATAGGCGGGCAGCCAGGCCTCGTGGGTGGCGCGCAGGTCATCGAGGGTCAGGCTGAGCGCGCCGTCGAACACGAGACGTTCGCCGCCAGCCACGCCGATCTTCGCGGCGGGCGCGCCGGCGGACTTGGCGGCCGCCAGCAGTCCATCCGGATCATTCGTCCCCACCAGATAGCGCCCCTGGTCCTCGCCAAACAGCGCCCCGAGGCCCGAGACGTTCAGGGTCATGCCCACCTTCGACGCCATCGTCATCTCGGCGGCGGCGACGGCAAGGCCCCCATCGGCCAGGTCATGCACGCAGGTCAGCTTGCCGGCCTCGATGAGACCACGCACGAACTCGCCATTGCGGCGCTCCACCGCCAGATCGACCGGCGGCGGGGCGCCTTCCTCGCGCCCGAGCACTTCGCGCAGGTAAAGGCTGGACCCCAGCTCGCCCTTGGTCTCACCGATCAGGATCAGGGCGTCGCCCGCCTTCAACCGCGCGAAGTTGGCGCGCTTGGAAGCATCGGCCAGCAGGCCCACGGCCCCCACGGTCGGGGTCGGCGGAATGGCCGCGCCGGAGGTCTCGTTGTAGAGGCTCACATTGCCGCTCACGACCGGGAAATCCAGGGCCCTGCAGGCCTCGGCCATGCCCTCGATGGCCCGCACGATCTGGCCCATGGTGTCCGGGCGCTCGGGGTTGCCGAAGTTCAGGTTGTCGGTGATGGCGATGGGGTCGGCCCCCACGCTGATCAGGTTCCGCCAGGCCTCGGCCACCACCTGCTTACCGCCCTCATAAGGGTCGGCCTGCACATAGCGCGGCGTGCAGTCGCTGGTGACCGCCACGGCCTTTTTCGTCCCATGGATCCGCACGATCCCGGAGTCCGCGCCGGTGGCGCTGTCGTCCAGGGTGTCGGCCATCACGTGGCGGTCATACTGCTCCCAGAGCCAACGCTTGGACGCGCCGTCCGGGCAGGAGAGCAGGGTCTTCAGCGCCTGGCCCCAATCGGCAGGGGCGGGCAGGGAGGCGGGGTCGAGGAAGGGCTGTGGGACGGGCGCCGTCCACGGCCGGTCATAGAGCGGCGCATCATCGGAGAGCGGCGCCAGAGGCAGGTCGCAAACCACTTCGCCCTTGTGCTTCAGGATGATGTGGCCGCTGGTCGTCGTCTGGCCAATGACGGCGGCGTCCAGGCCCCACTTCTCGAACACGCGATAGCCGTCGGCCTCGCGCCCGGGCTTCAGGATCGCCAGCATCCGCTCCTGGCTTTCCGAGAGCATCATCTCATAGGCGCTCATGCCCTCTTCGCGCTGCGGCACCTGATCGAGATCCAGCTCGATGCCAAGTCCGCCCTTGCCCGCCATTTCCACCGATGAGGACGTCAGGCCCGCCGCGCCCATATCCTGGATGGCGGCCACGGCGCCGGTGGCCATCAGCTCTAGCGTCGCCTCGATCAGCAGCTTCTCAGCGAAGGGGTCGCCGACCTGCACGGTGGGGCGCTTCTCGTCCGAATCCTCGTCAAACTCGGCCGAGGCCATGGTCGCCCCATGGATGCCGTCCCGCCCCGTCTTGGAGCCGAAATAGACGACCGGCAGGCCCGGCTCGGGCGCGGCGGAGTAGAAGATCTTGTCGGCGTCCGCCAGGCCCACGCACATGGCGTTGACCAGGATGTTGTCGTTATAGCCGCGGTGGAAATTGGTCTCCCCGCCCACAGTGGGCACCCCCACGCAATTGCCATAACCGCCGATCCCCGCGACCACCCCGGCCACCAGCCGCTTGGTCTTCGGATGCGAAGGATCGCCGAAGCGCAGGGCGTTCAAGAGCGCGATCGGCCGCGCCCCCATGGTGAAGACATCGCGCATGATGCCGCCCACCCCCGTCGCCGCCCCCTGGTAGGGCTCGATGTAGGAGGGGTGGTTGTGGCTTTCCATCTTAAAGACGATTGCCTGCCCGTCGCCGATATCCACCACCCCGGCATTCTCGCCCGGCCCCTGGATTACGCGCGGCCCCTTGGTGGGGAACTTGGCCAGGTGCTTGCGGCTCGATTTGTAGGAACAGTGCTCCGACCACATCACGGAGAACACCCCCAGCTCGACGTGGTTGGGCTCGCGGTTCAGGCGGCGGACGATGAGGTCGTACTCGTCCGCCTTCAGGCCGAATTCGAGGGCCGTTTCGGCCATGGACTTGGTCGGGAGCGCGCTCATGGCGGGCTTCTAGCGCTCCTGGCCGGATTCGGCCATGCGGCACGCGTTTGGAGCTTCGCCCTAGGAACGCGCGTGACTCTCACGTGTTCATTCCTGGCATGGACCGCACCCCCCGCGGCCCAATTTTCACACATCCAGGGAGAGCCAGCGTGGCCAACGAGAACGAACGCAATCAACAAGATCAGCAAAACAACACCCAGCGCCAACAGCCGAACCAGCAACAGCAGCAAGGTGGCCAGCAAGGCGGCAAGACCGGCGGGGACAGCCAAAGCCTCGGCCGCGAAGGCGGCATGGAACGCGAAGGTGACACCCGCAAGGATCGCGAAGGCCAGGACGAGTAGTCCGGCCTTCAAGAAACAAGGAGAGGGCCGGCCCTGCGCCGGCCCTTTTTCTTTGCTAGGCTCCGCTTCGGGAGTGGGATCACGGAGCCAGGATGAAACGCCTCGTCATCGCCCCGGTCCTAGGATTGTTGGGGCTGGCCCCCGCTACCGCGCAGCAGCCTGCCTTAACAGCCATGACGCTGCTCAACCCCGCCCGCCTCGAAGACGTAAGCCTTCCCGCCATTACCGTCTGCAACGGCGACACTCAGTGGACGCCGCCGCTCGCTTTCGCGCCGGAGCTCACCACCCTGAAAGCGGCGCGGGATGTGGCCCGCGGGGGCCGGACCTTGCGGGTCGGCCGGGCGCGGTTCCGCAACATCCCCTTCAATGACGAGCAGACCCAGGGTGTCAGCTATACCTATGTTGGCCGCTATGAGGCCCTGCCCATCGCTCTTGTGAGGGTCGTCTATGTCGAGGGCGACGCCTGGGTGCTTGTCGATCCCAAGACCGGCGCCCACGAGGATGTCGCGGCCTTCCCCCTGCCGGGCCCAGACGGCCACACCTTCATCGGCGCAACCCTTGAGAACGAGTACGACGATACCGGCATCGAGATCGTCGAATGGCGCGACGGCCAATTCAAGGAAACCGAGCTCGACGTCAAATTCCCCTGCGGCCTTTCCTGGGACGGCCCCGACGCGGTGAATCTCTGGCTGAAGACCGGCCCCGGCAACGATCCCGCTGTCGACTGGAAGGCCGCCCGCCTGGTGCGGACGAATGGGGCCTGGGCCGTGGAGGGCCCTTAAGCGCTCTCGAGCACGCTCTGGAAGAGTAGGGCGCCGTCCGCCGAGCCGAGATCGGGTTCGAAGGCCCTGTCAGGGTGCGGCATCAGCCCAAGCACATTGCCGCGCCCATTGACGATGCCGGCGATGTCCCGGGCCGAACCATTGGGATTATCGAGGTAGCGGAACACCACCTGGCCCTCGCCCTCCAGCCGGTCGAGGGTGGCCTCATCGGCGAAGAAGTTGCCTTCGCCATTGCCGACCGTCATCCGCGCCTGGCGCCGGCCTTGGAAGCCCGCCGTCCAACGGGTCTGGCCGTTGACGACCTCCAGATCGACGGCTTTGCAAACATATTTGAGCTTGGCATTGCGCAAGAGGGCGCCCGGCAGCATCTGGGCCTCGCAGAGGATCTGGAAGCCGTTGCAAATCCCCGCCACGGCCACCCCGCGCTCGGCCGCCTTCTTCACCTCGGCCATGGCCGGGGAGAGCGAGGCCATGGCTCCGCAGCGCAGGTAGTCGCCATAGGAAAAGCCGCCCGGCAGGACGATCAGGTCGAGGCCGGCGGGGAGGGCGGTCTCGGCGTGCCAGACCATCTCCACCTTGGCGCCGGTGGAGCGCTCGATGCCGACCTTGCAGTCCCGGTCGCAGTTCGAACCCGGGAAGACGATGACGGCGGCCTTCATTGCGGTGTCTCCCAGCGCCCGGTCTCAACGCGCATCTGATCGGCGGTAAAGCCCCACCCGGCGGCGAAATTGAGGGCCGCGATGCCGCCGCCATAGGCGCAGACCGTGCGCACCCAGTCGATCCGGGCGCTCCGCGGCCGGCGCTCGTGCTCAGCGACGATGGCCGGATAGGCGTCGTTGTCCGCCTTGGTGATCCGCCAGGTGCGGCCGCCCCAGGTCCAGACCTCAAAGCCTGGCTCGTCTTGCGCGCGTTCGCCCTTACGCGCATCGGCCGCCAGAGCCGCGAAGCCCCGGCCGCAGACCTTCGCCGCCTCTTCTCCGGCGAGGACGTATTCGATGACGGGGGTCGCGCCTTCCGGTTCCACCTCAGGCTCCGATGTCGATCCGGTAGCTTTCGATCACTGTGTTGGCGAGCAGCTTGTCGCACATGGCCTTCACCTCGGCCTCTGCGGCGGATTTGTCCGCGCCGGCGATCTCGAATTCGATGGTGCGGCCCACGCGCACGTCGCTGACCCCCGGCCAGCCCAGGCCATGCAGCGCCGCCTCAACCGCCTTGCCCTGGACGTCGAGGACGCCAGGCTTAAGGAACACGTGCACCGTCGCTTTCATAGGACTCCTAGTGAATGCCGCCTTGGATCACGGTCGGCATCTCCTTCATGATTCCGAGCCGGCGGGCCACCTCGGTATAGCTCTCGATGACATTGCCCATGTCCCGGCGGAAGCGGTCCTTGTCGAGCTTCTCATTGGTGGCCGTATCCCAGAGGCGGCAGCTGTCGGGGCTGATCTCATCGGCGAGGATGATCCGCGCGAAGTCATTTTCCCAGACGCGGCCGAACTCGATCTTGAAGTCCACGAGGGTGATGCCCACCGCCGCGAACAGGCCCGACAGGAAGTCGTTCACTCTGAGGGTCATGGCCATCATGTCGTCGATCTCCTGGGTCGCGGCCCAGTTGAATGCCGTGATGTGCTCCTCGGAGACCATCGGGTCATGCAGCTTGTCGTTTTTCAGGTAGAACTCGATGATCGAGCGCGGCAGGGCCTCGCCTTCGATCAGGCCGAAGCGCTTGGAGAGCGAGCCGGCGGCGATGTTGCGGCAGACCACTTCCAGCGGAATGATCTCGACCTCCTTGATCAGCTGCTCGCGCAGGCTGAGGCGGCGGATGAAGTGGTTCTGCACGCCGATGCGGGTCAGACCCTGCATCACATATTCGCTGATGCGGTTGTTGATCACGCCTTTGCCTTCGAGCAGGGCTTTCTTGGCCCCGTCGCCGGCTGTCGTGTCATCCTTGAAGTACTGGATGAGCGTGCCCGGCTCCGGCCCCTCGTAGAGGATCTTGGCCTTGCCTTCGTAGATCTTCTTGCTGTTGCGGCGGTTGGTCATGTCTTCACCCGGCTGTCGAATTCCCCAGGTCCAGAAACGAAAGCGCGCGCTCGCGAAGGGCGCGGCGCGCGGGCTTTCGACTCAAGGCCGCTTTCGACTTGCTCACCGGCGAAACTACCCGAAGGCAGACGCGCGCGCAAACGCCCCTAAAGCGGTTGTTGTGATTGCGGCGGAGGCCCGCACGCGATAGGAACCCGGCTTCGACCTTAAGTGACAGGCTCCCAACTCATGTCCACCTTCGATGACCGCGAAAAGGGTTTCGAGAAGAAGTTCGCCAACGACCAGGAGTTGGAATTCAAGTCGACCGCCCGCCGCAACCGTCTGCTGGGCGAGTGGGCCGCGGGCCTGATGGGCCTGGAAAACGTCGCCGACTACGCCAAGGCGGTGGTGAAGTCCGATTTCGAACAGCCTGGCGACGAGGACGTGCTGCGCAAGGTCCACCAGGACCTGCAAGGCGCCGGACTATCCAACTCCGAAGGCGAAATCCGCGCGAAGATGGACGAACTGCTCGCCATCGCCCGCGAACAGATCCGCGCCGGTAACTGACGTTCCAGCGACCTCGGATTGAAGAGCCCGGCGGCCGTGAGGCGCCGGGCTTTTTCGTGGCCATTGCTAAAGATTCGATGATTATCTAATTAGATGAATGTCGAAGGAAAACGCGAATGCCCGAAGCCGACCTTGAAACCCTGCTGGCCTTCTTCAAGGCCATGGCCAATGAGAGCCGGCTGCGCATCGTCGGCCTGATCGCCGACCAGGAACGCAGCGTGCAGGAACTGGCCGAACTCCTCGACTTGAAGGAGCCTACCGTCTCGCATCATCTCTCGGTGTTGAAGGACCTGGGCGTCGTGCAGGTGCGGGCCGAAGGGGTCACCCACTGGCACAGGCTGAAGCCGGAACGGCTGACCGATTTCAACAAGGCCCTGTTCGACCAGAAGGAAATCGCCGCCCTCGCCGAGCCCAAGCAGAGCTGGGAAGACAAGGTGATAGCCACCTTCGTGCAGGCCGACGGAACCTTCAAAGTCCTGCCCGCCAGCCGCCGCAAGCGCTGGGTGCTGCTGAAGTGGCTGATGGCGGAGTTCGTGGATGGGCGCGGCTATCCGGAGAAGGAGGTCAACGCCATCCTCACCAAGCGCCACTGGGACTGCGCCACGATGCGCCGGGAAATGATCGGCTGGAAGATGATGTCCCGCGAGGACGGGATCTATCACCGCCTGCCGGAAGCGGGCTGGGAAACCGCTTAGGGCTTCCCGAACACCCGGTCGAAGATCGTGTCCACGTGCCGCAGCGGGCCGCGTTCGTCGAACAGGGCCGCGATCTCGTCGTCCTTGAAGTGCGGTCCCACCTCGGCGTCAGCTTTCAGCAGTTCAAGAAAGTGGCCCTCGCCGCGCCAGACCTTCATGGCGTTGCGCTGGACCGCCGCATAGGCTGCCTCGCGGGCCATGTCTTTCTGGGTGAGGGCCAGGAGCACGCGCTGGGAGTAGACGAGGCCGCCGAGCTTATCGAGGTTCTTCCTCATGTTCTGCGGGTAGACGACCAGGCGGTCGACGACATTGGCGAGCCGCCGCAGGGCGAAATCCAGGTGCACGGTCGTGTCCGGGGCGATGGCCCGCTCGACAGAGGAGTGGCTGATATCCCGCTCGTGCCAGAGGGTGACGTTCTCCATGGCCGGGGTCACGGCCATGCGCACGAGGCGGGCGAGGCCCGTGAGGTTCTCAGTGAGAATCGGGTTGCGCTTGTGCGGCATCGCCGATGAGCCCTTCTGGCCCACGTCGAAGAATTCCTCGGCCTCGAGGACCTCGGTGCGTTGCAGGTGGCGGATTTCGGTGGCCAGGCGCTCGATGGACGAGGCGATCACGGCCAGAGCCGCGAAATAGGCGGCATGCCGGTCGCGCGGGATCACCTGGGTGGAGACGGGCTCCACGGCGAGGCCCATCTTCTCCGCCACGTGAGCTTCGACGCGAGGATCGACTTCGTTGAACGTCCCCACCGGGCCGGAAATGGCGCACGTCGCAATTTCGAACTTCGCCATGGCCAGCCGCTCACGGGCCCGCACGAACTCCGCATAGTGGCCGGCCAGCTTCAGGCCGAAGGTGGTGGGTTCGGCGTGGATGGCGTGGCTGCGTCCGACGCAGGGCGTATGCTTGAACTCGAAGGCCCGCTTCTTCAGCGCCGCCAGGACCAGTTCCACATCCTCCATCAGGATGTCCGTCGCCCGCACCAGCTGCACGGCCAGGGTCGTGTCGTTGACGTCCGAAGACGTCATGCCCTGGTGCAGGAACCGAGCCTCCGGCCCGACGATCTCGGTGACGTGGGTCAGGAAGGCGATGACGTCGTGCTTGGTCTCCCGCTCGATCTCGTCGATGCGATCGACATTCCAGATTTTGTCCTTGCCGTTCTTCCAGATCGTCTCGGCGGCGAGCTTGGGGATCACCCCCAGCTCAGCCATCGCATCAGCCGCGTGGGCCTCGATCTCGAACATGATCTGGAACTTGGTCTGGGGGGCCCAGACCTCCGCCATCTCGGCGCGGGTATAGCGAGGGATCATGCGGCGGTGTCTAGCGCCAGACTCCTAGCGATGCCAGTCCTTCTGCAGGGACCGCCAGGCCAGCAGGAAGTGGGCGGCGGCCCAGAGGTAGCCCAGGAAGCCGATGACGATGGCCCAGCGCAGGCCATAGCCCGATCCGGCAGCGCAGGCGGCGGCGTTCGGACCTTCGGTGACGCCCTTGCAGACGGCGGCTGAAAGCCCCTGGGACGTCAGCTGTGAATTGGCCAGGAAGTCGGAAAGCGCGCCCACGGCGGGCGGGCCGGCCCCATAGCCGATGATGTTCACCACGAAAAGCAGGATCGCCACCGATGTCGCCCGCATCCTGGGGTGCACCACGCCTCCGGCAATGGCGTACATCGAGGACAGGTAGAAGTACTGGAAGAGCAGGGCCCCGCAGAGGCAGATCACCGCCGTGCCGAGGTCGCCCGTCATGTAGCCCGCGATGTTCAGCGGCGTGGTGATCGCGAAAGCGATGGCGGGCAGCCAGGCTACCGCGCCCGGATAGCGGGCCACGATCCTGTCGGCGATGTAGCCGGAAGCAAAGGTCCCGATGCCGCCGAACAGGCCGACGATCAGGCCGGTGGTGAGGTTGGCGCGGAAGAGGATGTCCTTCGCCGGATTGTCGAAATGCGGCATCCAGCTGGCCAACTGCATGGCGGCGAGTTCGGACTTGTGGGTGCGGATGAAGAACGAGGTGGTGAACTGGCCCACCCCGTAGCCGGTGAAAGAGGCCGCCGCCCCGCCCATGGCCGCATGCCAGAAGGCCGCCTTCTTGGAGAGGGCCTGGAAGGCTTCCTTGAAGTTCGGCGCCTCGCCGGCCTCCGCCGCCCGGGGCGGCTCCTTGATGGTGGTCTTGACCAGGATGGCGAGGATCAGGCCCGGCAGGCCGAGCGCCAGGAACGCGTCCCGCCATCCCAGCTTGGCGGCGATATAGCCGCCGCCCACCGCCGCTAGCATCGAGCCGATCGGCACACCCAGGGAGTAGATCCCAAGCGCCGTCGCCCGCTTGTCGGCCGGGAAGTAGTCGGCGATCACCGACTGGGCCGGCGGGGTGCCGCCCGCCTCGCCGATGGAGACCCCGATCCGGGTGGCCAGCAGCATCGAATAGTTCACCGCCATGCCGCAGGCCGCCGTCATCAGGCTCCAGAGGCCGATGCAGACGCCCAGGATCGTGGTGCGGTTGTTCTTCTCCGCCAGCCGGGCGATGGGGATGCCCAGGAGGGTGTAGAGTATCGCGAAAGTCGGCCCGCCGAGATAGCCCAGTTGGGCGTCGGAGAGCTGGAAGTCGTTCTTGATCAGCTCCTGCACGGAGGTGATCACCACCCGGTCGATGAAGTTGAAGACGTAGACCGTGACCAGGGCGAAAAGCACGTAGGCCCGATAGCTCTTCGATCCATAGCCTTGAAACGCGCCCGGGCTCGCAGCCGGGCTCTCGGCGCCTTGAACGGCGTCGGTCATGAGCGTCTTCCCCCTGATCCTCGCGTCTCGCAGCGCGGGCTTGAGGACACCTTGTAGCGTCAGGCGGGGCCCGCCGCTAGCTGACCACGTCCTGGCGCACGTAGCGGCGCGCCATCAGCGAGCAGGCGATCGAAGGAACGACGAAAGCGGCCGTGGAAATCAGGGCCCAGCGCACCCCTTCCGCCTCGCCCATGCTGGCGGCGAGACCGTCGCTAATCATGCCGACCACCAGGGGGCCCGCGCCAAGACCGATGAGGTTGATGATGAACAGCAGCACGGCGGCCGTGGTTGCGCGCATATGCGGCGGCACAACGCTCTGGGCCAGGCCATAGACCGGGCCATACCACAGGCTGCCGACCACGCCCGGCAGGAGGATCATCAGGAGGGAGAGCGTGGCGCTGGGAACCAGCATCTGGGCGATAAAGAGCGGCGCATAGACCGCGCCGGCGACGGCGGGCACCACCAGGATGTTGCGCAGGTCCTTGGTCCCCAAAGCGTCTGCGATCCGGCCCCCCAGGAGGGAGCCCACGGCGCCGGTGATCCCACCCAGGATGCCTGTCGAAAGCCCAAGGAAGCCTACGCTTTGCAGGCCGAACATCGTGGCAAGGCGTTCGATTTCCGCGCCATGGACCCGAAGATAGAAGGGCACGGTGAAAGGGCCTTGTCCGTAGCCGATGAAGGCGCTGATCGCCGCCGACATGGCGATCAGCCAGAAGGTCGGCTTGGTGCGCAGGTAGGCCATGGTCTGCAGGAAGCTGGCGCTCTCGGCCTTGATCACCTGCGCGCCCTTGGCGAGCCGCTCGCGTGGCTCCTTCAGGGTGAAACCGGCGATCAGGGCGAAGAGCAGGCCGGGCGCACCGGCGATGACGAAGGCGATGCGCCAGCCGAACATGTCGGAAAGTATACCGCCCATGGCCAGCCCCAGGAGCCCGCCCAGCGGCGTGCCCATGGCGTAGAAGGCAAGGGCGGAGGAGCGTTTTTCCTTTGGCGTGTCATCGGCGATCAGGGAGTGGGCGGCCGGAGAACAGCCGGCCTCGCCGAAGCCGACTCCCAGCCGGGCCGCGAACATCTGCCAGAAGTTGGTGGCCGCGCCGCAGACGGCGGTGAATCCGCTCCAGAGGGCGAGGGAGCCGCCAATGATCCATGGGCGGCTGAACCGTTCGGAGGCCCGGGCGATAGCGATGCCGAGGAACGTGTAGAAGAGCGCGAAAGCCAGGCCGCTCATCGCGCCGATCTCGGTATCGGTGAGGTGCAACTCGCGTTTGATCGGCTCCGCCAGGATGTTGATCACCGACCGGTCGAGGAAATTCAACATGTAGATCACGAGCAACAAGCCCAGGGCGTAGCGCCGGTACCCTTCGGTTGCCGGAGGAATGCCGTGCTCGATCACCGGCAGGGACTCGTCCGCCTCGGCCGCGGCGACGATGTCGCTCATGGGGTTGATTTCCTTCCCTTGCGGCGCCTCTGACGGGCGCTCTGATGGGACTAAACGACGGATCGGCCTGGCGCGCCAGGGGCCTTAGCTGACCATGTCCTCGCGCACCCGGCGCCGGGCCAGCCAGAAGAGCAGCACCGAGATCATGCCCCCGGCGGTGGACCAGACAAGAGTCCAGCGCATGGCCTCCGATTCCGACAGGTGGAACACGGCCTCGATGATGTCGCTGAGGGCGCCGATGCAGAGGGCGCCCATGACGAGGCCGAGGAAGTTGATCACGAACAGCATCAGAGAGGCGCTGGTGGCGCGCATGTGTTGCGGCACCATCCCCTGGGCCGAGGAATAGACCGGCCCGTACCAGAGCGTGCCCAGCAGACCGGGCACGATACCCAGCAGCAGGGCCGCCAGGCCGGAGTCCGTCAGGTAGATGAAGATCGACACCGGCGCCGCGATCAGGGTCGCGATTGCCGGCACGGAGCCGTATGCGCGGAGATCCTTCTTGCCCAACCGATCGGCGATCTGACCGCCCAGCCACGAACCGGCGGCGCCGGAGATGCCGCCCAGGATGCCCATGGTCAGGCCCAGGAACGTCTTGGGGCCCATGCCGAAGTTATTGGCGAGCGCGGTGATCTCCGGGCCGTGGGAATCCAGGAAGAAGATCGCCGTGAAGGGCGCATGGCCGTAGCCGAGGAAGGAGCGGATGCCCGCCCCGAAGGCCAGCAACCAGAAGGCCTGCTTGCCGCGCAGATATTTGAAGGTTTCGCCGAAGGTGGCGGTGGCCGACTGGGCTGCGGCCGCGGCATTGGCCGCCAACCGCTTGGCTTCGGCGGCGAACATGTCGCGCGGCTCTCTTAGCGTGAAGAGGCAAATGACGGCCAGGAGGAGACCCGGAGCGGCGGCCACCATGAAGGCGATGCGCCAGTTGAACGCTTCCACAAGATACCCGCCGATGGCCAGGCCGAGCAGGGAGCCGATCGGCGTGCCCATGGCATAGAAAGCGAGGGCGGAAGCGCGCTTCTCCTTGGGCGAATAGTCGGCGATCAGGGCGTGGGAGGTGGGCGTGCAGCCGGCTTCACCGATACCGACGCCGGCCCGCGCCGCGGCCAACTGAACGAAGTTCTGGGCCAGGCCGCAGACGGCGGTGAAGCCGCTCCAGGCCGCCAGGCAGCCCGAGATGATCCAGGAGCGATTGTACTTGTCCGCCGCCCGCGCCAACGGAAAGCCGAGGATGGTGTAGACGATTCCGAACGCGAACCCGGAGAGCAGGCCGACTTCAGTGTTGGAGAGGTTCAGGTCGCGCTTGATGTCCGGCGCGAGGATATTGATCACCTGGCGGTCCAGGAAATTCACCACATAGACCAGCAGCAGCAGCCACAGCACGTAGTTGCGATAGAGAGAGCTGACCGGGGCGACGAGGGCGCCATCGTCGGCAATGTCCGCGCCATCGGCCGCATCGGCCGTGGCTGCTGCCACGTCACTCATCTCGCTCCCCCCCAATGCTGCCTGATCCAGGCATTTCTTTTTCTTGAGGCTGACACTAGAGGGGCGTTCGAGGGTTAGGCCAATAGCGGCTGCGTGATCGAAGGTAGACAGGGCATGGAACTCGTCATCGGCACCAGAAAGTGGTCGACATGGTCGCTGCGGCCATGGCTGGCGATGAAGCGCACCGGCGCGCCCTTCACCGAAACAGTCGTCACGCTGCGCCAGGCCGAAGCCACGGAAGCATCGATCCTGCCCCACTCGCCCAGTGGCCTGGTGCCGGCTTTGAAGGATGGCGACCTTACCGTGGGGGACAGCCTGGCGATCTGCGAGTACCTGGCGGAGAAATATCCCGCCGCGAAGCTGTGGCCCGACGATCCGGCCCTTCGCGCCCTGGGGCGGTCGGCGGCGGCGGAAATGCATTCCGGGTTCCAGTCTCTGCGCGGGGAGTGCCCAATGGCCCTCGAGGCCGAGCCCCACACCGCCGCTCTCTCGGACGCCACGGCCAAGAACATCCGGCGCATCGCCCAGCTTTGGAACGGCCTGCTGGAGCGGTCTGGCGGCCCATATCTTCTGGGCGATTGGTCAATTGCAGACGCCTTCTTCGCCCCCGTGGCGACCCGATTCCGCACCTATGGCGTCCACCTGGGCGACTACGGCGATCCGGGCAAGGCCGGGGAATATTGTGCCCGTCTGCTCGCCTGGCCCGACTTCCTGGAATGGGAAAAGGCGGCCCTCGCCGAAGCCTAGAGCCCGGCTCAAACCCCCAAACGGCCAGCAATCAATGCGGCATGAATCACGCCTCGCAACATATTCGCTCTCATGAGAGTGAGTATTGACGCTCGCGAGAGCGTGTGACACCGTCCCCTCCGCGCCGAAGAGCGCAGGGCCCATGGGGCAGGGGGAGAGACATGCGAATTCCAGCATTGCTGATGAGTGCGTCCGCCGTGGCGCTGGCCTGGTGCAGCGTGGCGCTGGCGGCCGAGCCCGCCGCCGATGGCAGCAATCAGACCGCCGCGACAGACGTCCGCGAAGTCACCATCACCGCCGAGCGGCGCAACACCGATGTCATGGTCACCCCGATCGCCGCCACTGTGATGAGCGGGACGGACCTGGAGGAGAAGGGCGTCACCAGCGTCGACCAGCTGCAGTTCATCACGCCGGGCGCGACGGTGAACAATTTCGGCCAGGGCATCGACTTCAACATCCGCGGTATCGGCAAGGCCGAGCACAACACCCAGACCACCACGGGCGTCATCACCTATCGGGATGGCCAGGCGACCTTCCCCGGCTATTTCACCGGCGAGCCCTACTACGACATCGCCAGCGTCGAGGTGCTGCGTGGCCCGCAGGGCACCTTCGTCGGCCAGAACGCCACCGGCGGGGCCGTGTTCGTCAATTCGCGCGATCCGGTGATCGGCGGAGGCAACGACGGCTATATCCTCGGCCAGATCGGCAATTACAGCGATCTGGCCCTGCAGGGGGCCGTGAACCTGCCGATCAGCGACACCTTTGCCGCGCGCATCGCCTTCAACGCCGCCGGCCGGGACAGCTTCTACAACATCACCGGCCCCTATACGGGCAATGACAGCCCGCGCTTCTATAGCGCCCGCCTCAGCCTGCTCTGGCGGCCCACGGACAGCCTGAAGTTCTCTTTCAAGGTCGACTACAATGATCTGAACTTCGGCGCATATCCGGCCGATCCCGTGGTCGCGACGAACGACCCGTTCAACATCACCGCCAATGCCGACATGCAGGCGCGTGACCGCTTCATGCGGATCACCCTGAAGATCGACAAGGTCCTGGAAAGCGGCATCACCCTGCGTTCCGTCACCGGGTATCAGGACGGGAATTCCCGCTACGCCGCTGATCTCGACGGTACGAGCGCCGCAGGTTGGACGTTCAGGGACTCCGTTGATGAGACCATCTGGTCCCAGGAATTCAACATCATCTCGCCGGACACGGGCCGGTTTTCCTGGATCCTTGGGCTCTACGGCCAAACCGACGAGTATGACTTCCTGCCGGGCGAGTTCTTCATCGGCACCCCACCCGGCGCCATTGGCACCGAATACCGGCTGGAGGGGACCAACCCGAAGCGAACCATCGCCGCCTTCGGCCAGCTAACCTTCAAGCTGACCCCGAGCCTCGCCCTGCAACTGGGCGCCCGCTATTCCGAGGCGCGCACCACCAATCACGTCAACGTCCTGCAGTACGGCACGCCGATCGTGCAGGAACAGACCGCCGAGTTCTCCAATCTCTCCGGCAAGCTCGCCCTCAACTGGACGATCAACGACCACCACTTCGTCTATGCCTTCGTCGCCACGGGCTTCCGGCCGGGTGGCCTCAATGTGCCGGTCAACGCCAGCGCGCTCACGCCCTTCGATGAGGAGCGGGTGACGAGCTACGAATTGGGCTGGAAGGCCGGCTACTACGATGGCCGTCTGCGCCTGCAATTCGACGCCTATTACAACGACTACCGGAATTTCCAGGTGGTCATCGGCTATCCGGCCTTCCCGGTGTTCGGCATTGAGCTGAACAACGCCAACCCCACCAAGATCTATGGCTTCGAGGCCCAGTTGGAGGCGGTGTTCGGCCCGTTCTCGATGGATGCCGGCCTCGGCTTGATGAAATCGTCCCTGGGAGAGTTCTTCGCGGTCGACCCGCGTATCGGCTCCTTCGGCGCATGTGATCCGCTCACGGGCCCAGTGAGCGCCAGCTGTATCAACCTCAAGGGCCGTGACCAGACCTATGCGCCGGAACTGACCTTCAACCTCGGCGCCCAGTACGTCTTCGATCTGCCCAATGGCGATACCCTGACGCCGCGCCTCAACTACGGGCATGTCTCCGACCAGTGGGCGACCCTTTTCGAGAACACCGCCCGCGGCGACCTGATCGGCGAGCGTAACATCTTCAACGCCCAGATCGCCTGGGTGCATGACGGGTTCATCACCACGCTCTACGCCACGAACCTCACCGATCAGCACTATACGGGAGCGATGAATTCGGGACTGCGGTTCGCTGGGCCGCCGCGTCAGTTTGGATTGCGGGTGCTGAAGATATTCTAGCGCAGCCGGCCCGCGCCGCTGCGCCGCCCTAGATTGACAAGCAACAGCCGCGCGCGGACTACGTGGCTGAGTACGGGGTTGCCGCTGGCGGCAAGCCGCTAAGGGTTGAATGCATGTCTGACAGCGTCACGGCGAAGCGGGTGCGCCGGAGCAAGGCCGAGCAGCGCGCCGAGACGCTCGAACAGATCATGGACGCCGCCGAGTATCTGTTTTCGCGCCAGGGCCTGCACGGCGTCACCCTGCGTGACGTGGCCCAGCGCGTCGGCGTCCACACCACCCTGCTGAACTACTATTTCACTGACAAGCGCACCCTTTTCGAAGCTGTCTTCGCTCGCCGCGCCGCCGTCACCAGTGGCCGGCGGATGGAGGCGCTGGACGCCTATGCCGCCAGGGCGGGGGACCACCCGACGGTGGAGGGGGCCCTACACGCCTTCCTCGATACTGATCTTGACCTGTACATCCAGGGCGGCGAGCCTTGGATGAACTACGCCGCTTTCTGCGCCCGTGTCTCAACTACGCCGGAGGGCGCGGCGCTGATGGACGAGCACTTTGACCCGGTGGTGTTGAAGCTAGTGTCGATCCTCAGGAAAGCGATGCCCGGGACGACTGACGAGGACATCTTCTGGGGCTACCACTTCGTGACCGGCGCCCTGATGAACACTTTGGCGCGGTCCGGGCGGATCGACCGGCTGTCCGGTGGTCTCTGCCACTCCGACGACTTCGAGGCCGTCAAGGCGCGCATGGCCAAGTTCATGGCCCAGGGGTTTGCGTCTCTGCAGCGCTGAGCACCGGCGCGGCCAAGCCGACGTTCCAGTTCCACGGCGTGTCTCCTCGGGCGCGGCGGCGGCGGACGACCTCCTCCTGCAGATCATAGGCGCCAGGAAACAGGTTCACGCCGGTTCGGGCTGTGTCCTGAAAGGCCATGGACGGGCCACCAGGGGTATGGGCGGGCCAAGTGGGCTGGTTCTCAGCCACCGGCGCACCCGTCTTCACGAAACTGGCCCAATAGGCGGTCATGGCGCGGGAGAGGGCGGCTTCGGCGGGCACGGCGGGGGCCGGCGCCCAGAAGGGCGGGGTGCGGGCCAGGGTGCCGAACACATAGGGCAGTTCCAGGCCGTGGAAGGCATGTAGTCCCGCCGTGTCGAGGGCGGGGTAGCCGTGGTCGAACACATAGAGGAAGGAGGCGCGTCCCGCCGCCGCCTGTGAGCGGACAAGGCGCTCAGCCGTCCATCCATAGAGGGCGTCGCGGCTGGCCGCCTGAATGCTCGTCTCGATCCGGGTGGCGGGATAGAGGCGCAGGAAGGTGTCGGCGAGGTCACCGTAACGGGCCCGGATCGCACTCTCATAGGCGCGTCCGCTGAGGGGCGCCGGCGGGGCGAGGAACCGCAGGTTCGAGATTTCCCCCGTGTTGAAGCCCGCCAGCACGGGAACCGCCGCTGCCTCGCCGCGATCGAACGCATCGACCAACTGTCGGGGCAGAACCTGACCGTCGACCACGCCGGAGGGCCCCCAGCCGGCCGCATAGGCGGCCTTTGTCAGCTTGTTCGGCTCCAGGGCGCGCAGGGCCGCGATGTCCGGCGCCTTGAGCCTGGCGGCCAGAAAGGCCCCCGCGGCCTCGGCGCCCGGCTCGCCGTGGTTGGGCGCCTTCAGCTCCGGCGTCGAGATCATGTAGCCGCTTTCGGCGATCGCGCCGGCGAAGAGGCCGCGCGCCGCGGGCGAGGCCATCAGATAAAGCACGCTCAAGGCCCCCGCCGACTGGCCTGCGATCGTCACGCGGGCCGGATCGCCTCCGAAGGCGGATATGTTGGCCCGCACCCAACGGAGGGCCTCGATCTGATCCAGCAGCCCGTAATTGCCACTGATCCCGAGGGGTGATTCCGCGCTGAGCGCCGGGTGGGCGAGATAGCCGAGGACGCCCAGGCGGTAGTTGATGGAGACCACGACGACGCCCTGGGCCGCCAGCCGCGCCCCGTCATAGATGGCGTCGTGGCCATAGCCAGAGACGAGTGACCCGCCATGGATCCAGACCATGACCGGGGCGTCCCTGGCCCCCTCAGGCGTCCAGATATTGAGGAATAGGCAGTCCTCGCTCATCGCGGCCGGATCGACCACGAAGGGGTTCGCGGGACCCGCCTTGGGCTGGATCGAGGCCGCACCGAAGGTCAGGGCGTCCCGAACGCCCGGCCAGCGGGGTAGGGGCTTCGGCGGTGTCCACCTGGCTGGGCCGACCGGCGGGGCGGCATAGGGCAGGCCCTTGAACACCCGCACCCCCGTCTCGGTCTTGCCCCGCGCCTGCCCAGCCGGGGAATCGACGATCACGGCGGTGTCCGCGAGGGCCGGGGTGGCGGCGAGGGCGGCGGCGGCGGTGATCATCTCACGGCGGTTCATGCCGTCGAGCATGCAACCGGCGGGTCGGGCGGTCAACATTCACTCTATCGAGTGTGAATGTAATGCTGATCTAGAATCCCCGCGCCGTCATCCAGGCTTCCAGGGTCTCCACGGCCTTGGGCAGCAGGTCCGGACGCTCGGTGTAGTAGTGATCCGCGCCTTCGATCTGCACGATCTCCTTGTCCTTCGAGGCCACGGCGTCGAACAGGCGCTGGGCATGGCTGGGGGTGCAGGCGAGGTCGGCGGTGTTGTTGATCACCAGGACCGGGCAGGAGATGCGGGCGGCGTTCTTCAGGCCGTGGGCCCGGCTCTCGTCATAGGACCATTGGCTGAGCCAGGAGCGCAGGGTGGTGAACCGCCCAAGGCCCACGGGCCCATCATTGGCGATGCGCGGATCGCCGAGATAGCAGGTGCCCGGACGGCGGTCGGACGGATCCTGGGCCGGATCCAGCCAGCGCACATCGCTCATCGTGCCGGCCACCACGAAGGGGCGCTCGGCGTCCGGTGTTCCGGCGGCCTTGAGGTCGGCCAGGGTCTGCTTCACCCGCGCCGTGATCCGCCGGTTGCGGGCGATCTGGGCCTCGCGGAAGCGGGCGACGAAGGCGTCGGAATAGGGCGGCTGGTTGGGGCAGGCCGGGTCATAGATGTTGAGCTCGACATCGCGCTCATAGGGCTTGTCCTCATCGAGGATCGAGGGGTCGAGCCATTCGGTCATGGTCACCGACCGGCTGATATGAGCCGCGAGCAGCAGCACGCCGTCCGCAGGGATGAGCTTGGCGCCGACCAGATCCACAGCGTCGCCGCTGGGGGCCGTGGTGATGGTCGGGTGTTGGGCCTGGTCCTGGTAAAAGAGGGAGAGCGATCCGCCCCCCGACCAGCCGCCCAGCAGCACCTTCTCATAGCCATAGCGCTGCTTCAGATCGGCGATGCAGGCGCCGAGGTCGAGGACGACCTTCTCCATGATCAGGGCCGTGTCGTTCCCCCGGTACCGCGGGTTGCAATAGACGACATGCCGCCCGGCCCGGGCCAGCGCATTGACGAGTGGCAGGAACGATCCGCCGCCGATCGGATGGCTGAAGAGGATCACGGTCTTGGATTCCACATCCGAGGGCCGGATGCGCATGCATTCGACGAACACCTGGCCCGTCGGCCCCCCATAGACTTCCTTTAGGGGAGAGGGATCAGCGTGCACGAAACCATAGGGCTCTCTCACCAGGGCCATGTGACGTCTTTCTGTAATCCGCTTGCGCAGCGGCCATTCCGGGCCGCACGATCACCAAAGCACATTCCCGCGCTTGACGTAGGAACACCCAAGAGGGGAGCAGCGAACATGGCCCAGCAGCCGACCAGTGTTCACCACCTCGCCGTGATGGCGGCGGACATCAAGAAGCACATCGCCTTCTTCTCCGACGTGGTGGGCATGCCCCTCGTGGCGCTCTTCGACATGCACGGCGTGCCGGGCGGCCTGCACGCCTTCATGCGGCTGACGGACGGCTCCTATTTCTCGATCGTGCAGCTGCCGGACGTGGACAAGATCCCCATCGAGCTCGGCGTCACCCATGCAGGGCGGGGCGAGATGCCGAGCGCGGCCGGCACGCTGCAACACCTGGCCTTCGGCGTCTCCAATCTCGAAGACCTGATCGCCATGCGGGACCGCATCCGCAGCCGCGGCGTCAATGTGATCGGGCCCCTCGACCACGGCTTCTGCCATTCGATCTATTTCGCGGGGCCGGACAACATGGCCCTCGAGGTCGCCGCCTCGAAATACAAGATCGAGCCCGATCGCTGGATTGACCCGACTGTGCTCGCCAAGGCCGGCATCAATGACGAGGAGGCCGCTCAATACCGCGCCCCCACCGCCTACACGGGCCCCAGCCCCGTGCCGCAACCGGCCTATGATCCGGCCAAGCCGCACATGACCTATCCGAAGGACGCCTACATGAAGATGCTGGCCGTGCCGGACGAGGTGATCGCGGCCATGAGCGCCCACACCGAACCGCCGGTCCCCGCGAAGGAACCGGCGGCGGAAAAGGTCTGAATTCCAGCCTTAGTGCGGTTTGGAGGGCTGCAGGATCGTCTCTGAGTGGGCGTGGCATTCCCAGCCGGCCTCACCACGGATCCAGGTTGATTGGTCCGCCGCGTGCATCTGCTGCGTCTTGCCGTCCATCGTCACGGCCTGGGTGACCTTGTAGGCAATGATCGCCACGTCCGGGGCCGGGGTTGAGACCTCGACATCCTCGAAGCGGTAGGACTCCAGCGTCCAGTTCCCCTCTTCGGTCATCTTGCCCATCTTCGACTTGGGGATATTCATCACGCCCTGCGCGCCGGTGACGAGGCTGGTCTCACCGGAGAGTCTGGCGCTGGCCTTGCCGTCCTTCGCCTTCATGGCCTCCCAGTATGAGGTCTCCAGGGCGACGATCTCGTCCTTGGTGGCGGCGGTGGCGGTGGTCATGTCCGGCTCCTTGCTGCGTTCAGCCTAGAACCGCCTCGGCGTGGCCAGGTTCCCCTGCGCGCGGATCAGGACTGCGCCGAACGCGCCGCCGCGGCAGCCGAACCGGCGGCCAGCAGGGGGAGGGTGACGGTGAAGGTGCTGCCCTTGCCAGGGCCTTCGCTCTGCACCCGAATGGTTCCTCCATGCAGCTCAACGAGCTGTTTGACGAGCGCAAGTCCGATCCCGAGACCCGATTGCGTGGCGGCCCCATGGGACTGGACCTGGGCGAAAATCTCGAAGATCTGGGCCTGCTTGGCCGCCGGGATGCCCATGCCGTTGTCGGAGACGGCGATCTCCGCCGACAGCCCGTTCTGATGAGCGGTCAGACCGATCCGCCCGCCCTTGGGCGTGTACTTGGCGGCGTTGTTGAGCAGGTTGCTGATCACCTGGGCGAGGCGCGTCGGATCCGCCGTCAGCCAGATCGGGCCCTTCGGTATTTCGACATCGAGCCTGTGTCCCGCATTATCGATGTGAAGCTGGCTGGACTCCACCGCCGCCTCAAGGATGGCGACAAGGTCACTGAGTTCGGGTTTCAGGTAGATCTTGCCCTGGCCGATGCGAGAGATGTCGAGGAGGTCCTCGATCAATCGCGTCATGTGGGCGACCTGGCGTTCCATTCGCTCATGGATATCGAGGACGAAGTCCGGGTCTCTGCGCCGCTTGAGGAGGGTCAGGCCGCTGGTCAGGGCCATGATCGGATTGCGCAGCTCATGCCCCAGCATGGCGATGAATTCTGTCTTGTACTGGTCCGTGGCTTTCAGGCGGTCCGCATAGGCGCTCAGTTCGTCGCGCTGGGTCTGGATTTTCTGGCGCTGTTGGTAGAGGTCGAAGAAGACCGCCGCCTTGCCGCGCAGCACGTCAGGCTCGATCGGCTTTTGGATGAAATCGACCGCGCCGGCTTCGTATCCGCGAAAGCGCCTCTGACTGTCCGTCGTGCCCGCCGTCAGGAAGATGATCGGGATATGTTTGGCCCGCGCGTTGCCGCGCATGAATTCGGCGAGTTCGTAGCCATTCATCCCCGGCATCTGCACATCGAGCAGGGCGAGGGCGATCTCGTGCTCAAGCAGGAGTTCGAGAGCCTCCTCGCCCGACCGGGCCTTCAGGCAAACGAGGTCCTCGCGTTTCAGCAGGGCTTCCAGGGCAAGCAGATTCTCCTGGAGGTCATCCACCAGAAGGAAATTCACGGGGCTGGCGGCGTCGCTCATGCGTCCGCCAGTTCCACGAGATACGCGGCAATGGATTCCAGGGGCATTGTGAGGGCTCCGGAGCAGGCGACCAGGGCGGCGCTCGGCATGGCTGCCGCATAGGCGCGGTCAGGGTCTTCGATGAGGGCCGCGCCGCCGGCGTCGCAGATGGCGCGAAGGCCGGCCGAACCATCGTCATTGGCGCCCGTCAGGACGATGCCAAGAAGGTTCTCGCCATAGACTTCGGCGGCGCTTTCGAAGAGGACGTCCACCGAGGGCCGGGAAAAGAGCACCAGATCATCCGAGGAGAGGGCCAAGGTGCGGTCGCGCTCCACCAGCAGATGGTAGTCCGCCGGGGCGAAGTAGACGCCCGGGCGGATCGGCTCCTTGTCCTCGGCCTCCTTGACGGCGATCGCGCAGCGGCCATCGAGGAGCGGCACAAGGGCGTTGCTGCGGCCCGGCGGCACGTGCACGACCACGAGGATGGGAACCGGAAAGTCCCCGGGCAGGGCGGGCAGCATCCGGGACAGGGCCTGCACCGCGCCGGCGGACGCGCCGATAACGATGGCCTCCACGCGCGCTCCGTTCATGCCGCCCGCCTCTGGTAGATGCGCTCTGTCCGGTCAAACTCGCTGAAGGCCGGGGCGTGTTCCGAGAAGCGGAGGCTTTCCTTGGCGCCGAGTCCCAGGAAGCCTTTGCGGGCGAGTGAGTCCTTGAAGAGGCCGAGGGCCCGATCCTGGAAATCGCGGTCGAAATAGATCATCACATTGCGGCAGGAGATCAGGTGCATCTCCCCGAACACGGCGTCGGTGACCAGGCTGTGGTCGGAGAACACCACACGGTTCCGAAGGGCCTTGTCGAAGACGGCGCGGCCGTAATTGGCGGTGTAGTAGTCGGAGAGCGATGACTTGCCGCCGGACTTCTGGTGGTTCTCGGTGAAGCTCTTGATGCGGTCGAGCGCGAACACTCCGCTGGCGGCGCTCTCCAGGGCCCGCTGGTTGATGTCCGTGGCATAGAAGAGCGTTCGATCTTCCAGACCTTCTTCGCGCATCATGATGACGAAGGAATAGAGCTCCTCGCCTGTGCTGCAGCCGGCGATCCAGATCTTCAGCGACGGATAGGTGCGCAGGTGCGGGATCACCTTCTCGCGCAGAGCCCGGTAGTAGCCTGGGTCACGAAACATCTCGCTGACCTGGACGGTCAAATAGTCGAGCAGCTTTGGCAGGATCGCCGGATCGTGCAGGAGAGCCTCCTGCAAGGCCGAGAGGCTGGCATAGCCCATCTGATCGCGGGCCTGGCGAAGGCGACGGCGCAACGAGGCCTGGGCATAGCTGCGAAAGTCGTAGTGGTAGCGCTGGTAAATCGCTTCCAGCAGCAACCGAGTCTCGAGGTCTTCCAGGGGAGCCGGGCTCATGATGGTCAACGCGGCATCCAAACGCGGACCAGGGACAGCAGCTTGTCCACATCGAGCGGCTTGGCCATGTAGTCGCTGGCGCCGGCGGCCAGGCAGCGTTCGTGGTCATCCGGCATGGCCTTGGCCGTCAGCATGATCACCGGCAGCTTCGCCCAACGCGGGTCGCCGCGCATGCGCCGGGTGGCTTCCAGCCCATCCATGACGGGCATCATCACGTCCATGAGCACCAGGTCGATGGATGCGGACCCGGCATCCTCAAGGGCGTCCAGCGCTTCCTGGCCATTGCGCGCGATCTTCACTGTGGCGCCGCGCGGTTCGAGAATGTTGGTGAGGGAGTAGACGTTGCGGATGTCGTCCTCGACCACGAGGATTCGCCGGCCCTCCAGGGCCGCATCGCGATTGCGGGCCTGGCGTATCATCCGCTGCTGCTCGGCCGGCAGGTCGGCCACCACCTTGTGCAGGAACAGCGACACCTCATCCAGGAGGCGCTCCGGCGACTTGGCGCCCTTGACGATGATCGAGCTGGAATAGCGGCGCAGGCGCTGCTCATCATCTGGGGAGAGGTCGTGGCCGGTGTACACGATCACAGGGGGAAAGCTGTGTCCGGCGTCCTGGCTGAGGGTTTCGAGGAGGGAAAATCCTGACGCGTCGGGCAGGGATAGGTCGAGCACCATGCAGTCGAAGGTTTCGGAGCGCAGCCGTTCAAGACACTCCGCCGCCGTGCCGACGCCGACCGCCTCTACGTCCGGAGAGGCCAGCAGCCGGCTTACCGCCTCGCGCTGCACCTGATCGTCCTCGACAATCAGCACCCGCCGCATGGTGCGGGTCAGCTGTTCCTCAAGCGTCCGGAGCACGCCCGCGAGGTCTTCGCGCTGCACCGGCTTCAACAGGTATCCCACGGCGCCGAGGGCCAGCGCCGTCTGGCTGTGGTCCGTGCCGGAAATCAGATGGATGGGAATGTGGCGGGTCAGGTCGCCCTGCTTCAGGCGGTCCAGAACAGTGAGGCCGGACTGATCCGGCAGGCCGACGTCCAGCACCACGGCCTGGGGCCTGAACTCCTGGGCCAAGTGGATCGCGTCCCCCGCGGTCGTGGCGATCAGGCATTGGAAGCCCATCTCGTGGGCGACGTCCTGCACGATGCCGGCGAAGGCCGCGTCGTCTTCAATGACGAGCAGCAGGCGGCGGGTGGGCGTTAGTCGATCGCGGTCATCCTCGACCGGAGCGGCGGAAGGGGCCGGGCGGGCCGGCAGGGCCGCCGGACTGGCCGCCGCCAGGGGTTCGGCGCGGGGCTGAACCTGGGCGGGGTCGTAGGCGAGTGGGATTGCCAGGCTGAAGGTGCTGCCTTCGCCGATCCGGCTTTCCAGGGAAATCGCCCCGCCAAGCAGGCGGGCCAGTTCACGCGATATCGACAGGCCCAATCCCGTACCGCCGAAGCGCCGGCTGATCGTGCTGTCGGCCTGGCGGAATGCTTCGAAGATGCTCTGCTTTTGATCCTCCGAGATGCCGATGCCGGTGTCGGACACGGCCATGACGAGCCGGCCGCCGTTATCGGGGCAGATGTAGAGCCGCACATGGCCCTGCTCGGTGAACTTGAAGGCGTTTGACAGCAGGTTCTTCAACACCTGCTCCACGCGCTGGCGATCGGTGATGACCGTCGCGGGTGTCTTCGCGTCGATCTCGATCTGGAATTCCAGGCCTCGTTCGGCGGCGACCGGGCCGAACGTGCCGCGCAGGTCCGCGGACAGGCGTTGCAGCGAAACGGTCTCCGGGCGAACCTCCAGGTGCCCCGCCTCGATCTTGGAGAGGTCCAGGATATCGTTGATCAAGGTGAGCAGGTCCGTTCCGGCCGACTGGATGGTCTGGGCGAACTTCACCTGCTCGGCCGTCAGGTTCTCTTGCGGATTGTCGGCCAGCAGCTTGGAAAGGATCAGCAAGGAATTCAGCGGCGTACGCAGTTCGTGTGACATGTTCGCCAGGAAGTCGGTCTTGTACTGGCTGGCCTGTTCCAGCTCGCGCGCCTTGGCCTCGACGACGGTAGCGGCGCGCACGATTTCGTCCCGCTGGGTCTCCAACTGTTGGGCCTGCTCTTCCAGCTGGGAGTTGGTCTGCTCCAGCTCGACCTGCTGCTGTTCCAGCCGGGCCTGGGATTCCTTCAGGGCGCGGCCTTGCTCTTCAAGCTCTTCGTTGGAAACCCGCAGTTCCTCGCTCTGCACCTGTAGCTCTTCCGACTGACGCTGGGTCTCTTCCAGGAGTTCCTGCAGGGCCGAACGATATCTCGCCGACTGCAGCGCCACGCCGGCGGCGCGTGAGACGAGTGCGAGCAAGGCCGTCGTCCGCTCGTCCAGCGCCTCCAGGAAGCCGAGCTCGACGACGCCATTGACAGCGCCATCCGCTTCGAAAGGCGCGATAACCAGGTGCCGCGGCTTGTCCCGGCCTAGGGCCGACCCGATCATCAGATAGCCATCCGGCACGTCACGAACCGTGAGAATCTGCCCGTCGGCGACCACCTGGCCGAGCAGGCCCTCGCCGGCGCGAATCGATTCGGGAACAGGTGCGTCAGCTGGTACGCCGAGTTGCGCGGTCTTCTGGAAGCGGCCGTCATCGCCGCTGTAGAGGACGGCGGCCTGTACGCCCAGGAACCTGCCAAGGAACGCCAGGACGGCCTCGCCGACCTGCTCGGCCGTCTTGTCCCCCAGTATCGCCTGGGCCAGCCCGACCTGCCCGGCTTGCAACCAGGCCTGGCGGGCCCTCGCGCGTCCGACCCTGTCCAGCAGGAAACCGATCGCCAGGGTGAGCAGGATGCCGAGGATGGCGGCCAGGATGCCGCCCGCCAGAGCCGTCCTGTAGGCGCCTTCCATCTCCGCCAGATGCTCGACCCGCAGGCGCGTCTCCTCCTGCGTCATGGCGGCCAGCTGGGCGCGAATGGCGTCCATCTCCGCCTTGCCCTGGTTACTGGTGACGAGGCTCATCGCTTCGTCCACATTCCCGGCGCGCCGCAGTTCGACCGTGCGTTTCAGCTCGGAGAGCTTGGCGGTCACGTGCAGGCGAAGCTGAGCCAGATTGCGCTTCTGCGCCGGATCATCGGCGACAAGGTCGCTGATGGTCGCCAATTGTGTGGGCAGGTTGGCAAGGGCCGCGGCGTAGGGGCCGAGATAGGTCTCGTCGCCGGTCAGAAGGTAGCCGCGCTGCCCTGTCTCTGCGTCCTGGACCGTGGAAAGGACTTCATCCAGGGCGATGATCGCATCGTGGGAGTGAAGCACTTCCTTGTTGTCCATCCGGATCGTCTGGATGTTGTTGAAAGTGAGCGCACCGGAGACGACAAAGAAGATGATCGCCCCCAGCAGCACCGCCGATGTCCAGATCTCTGGTCTCGAACGGCGCCGCCGCCGCGCGGATGCGTCAGGCTGAACATCACTCATGAACGCCCCCGCCGCATGGGGCGCGCCGCTTCAAGCTGGGTCACCAAACCGACAAACTCTCCCGCCCCTCGGACCCAGTTCGGGACCTGAAGACCGGCAACGCGCTACTCGGCGTTTCGATCCCGCTCGCGTCAGATTTTTCCTCGCGGCTACATCAGGCCGAGGGCCTTGAAGCTCGCAACGCCTTCGCGGCCGACGACCAGGTGGTCGTGCACGGAAATCTTCAGGGCGCGTGCGGCCTCGATAATCTGACGGGTCATGTCCACGTCGGCATGAGAGGGAGACGGGTCGCCAGAGGGGTGGTTGTGCAGCAGGATGATGGCGCTGGAGGACAGCTCCAGGGCCCGGCGCACCACTTCGCGCGGATAGACGGCAGCGTGGTCCACGGTGCCGTGATTCATCGTCTCATCGGCGATCAACTGATTCTTCTTGTCGAGGAAAAGCACCCGAAACTGCTCTCGCGGCTGATCGGCGAGGGCCACCCGCACATAGGCGAGGAGGGCGGTCCAGGACGAAATCACGGGGGCGCTTGACCACGGGCTGGCGGGCGATGCGCAAGGTCATTTCGTGAAGGACTTTCAGGTCCAGCGCGGTGGCCTCGCCAACGCCCTTCACGGATTTGAGCTCCGCCAGGGAGGCGCTCGCGATCCCCGCCAGGGAGCCGAACCGCTGGATCAACGCCTTGGCGGTCGGTTTCACGTCCCCGCGCTGGCGGCTGCGAAACAGAAAGAGCTCCAGCACCTCATAGTCCGGCATGCCCGCGAAGGCCGAGCCCGCTGCCCGTTCACGCAGCCGCTCGCGATGGCCGCTATGCAAGGGCGCTGGCGGATCCGGCGATACCTGGCGCCAAAGTTCGCCTTGGAAGCCCAGGCTGTCGTGAACGGCGTCGCTGCTCTCCATGGCGCTGGAATGTTCCGCAAATGTTCGCGCTTGGCAAGAGCCTCGCTTCGCCTGACGCGATTGACACAGGTCAGGGCCGCCAGCCGTTCCCGCGGGCATCGTTGCGCCTGCCGCGAAGGGAATGTGGACATGTTGCTGCAATTGACCGTCGCGACGGTCATGGTGCTGATCACCGTCATTGTGCACGGCGCCGGCATCGCCGGGCTGGGGCGCCTGCTGCGCTTGGAGTCCTATCAGGAACACGTCAGTCACTTGCCGCCGATGTCGACGCGCTCGCTGATTTTCACCCTGGCTCTAGTGCTTTGCCTGTTCACCCTGCACGGCGTCGAAATCTGGCTCTACGCGGCGCTCTACGTGCTGGTGGATGCGGTCCCGCACCTGGAAACCGGCGTGTATTTTTCGACGATCACCTATGGGGGCATCGGCTTTACCGACAACTATCTCGATCCCGATTGGCGCCTGGTCGCCGCCATCGAAGGCGTCAACGGCGTGCTGCTGCTCGGCTGGTCAACAGCGTTCTTCGTGGCGGTGATTTCCCGGCTGGGGCGTTGAACCACCGCGAAAGGCGCGAGGCTCAAGACCCGTTCGACGGATCAGCTTCCGGCGCGCCCACGTCGTCGCGTTCACGAACGGCCGGGGAGGGCACCTCCAGCCCCGGCTCCGCGCGGCCTGATTGAGCGCGTACGAACGCCAGAACGGCGCCGATCACCAGCACGCCCAGGATCAACAACCCCACGACCCAGGCCGCATCTGAAAGCAACATTCCCCCGCCCTTACGTCTAAGTGCTTGCAGTTGTTGAAGCGGCGCGCCCTAGCCGCCCAGGATCGGCGGCTTGAACTGGCCGGTCGGGGAGGCGGTGAACACCTCGGCCCCGTCCGCCGTCACGCCGATGGAATGTTCGCACTGGGCCGAGAGGGATTTGTCCCGCGTCACAGCCGTCCACCCGTCGGCCAGCAGCTTCACCTGCCACTTGCCGAGGTTCACCATCGGCTCGATGGTGAAGAACATGCCCTCGCGAAGCACTTCGCCCACGCCGGGCCGGCCATAGTGAAGGATGTTGGGCGCATCGTGGAACACCTTGCCCAGGCCATGGCCGCAGAAGTCGCGCACCACCGAGCAGCGCATGCTCTCCACATAGGACTGGATGGCATGGCCGATATCGCCGGTCGTCGCGCCTGGCTTCACCGCCGCGATGCCGCGCGCGATGGCTTCATAGGTCACATCCACCAGCCGCCGCGCCTTGGGCGATACCTGGCCGACGCCGTACATGCGCGAATGGTCGCCGTGCCAGCCGTCCAGGATCACGGTGACGTCGATATTGGCCACATCGCCGTCGCGCAGCTGCTTGTCGCCGGGAATGCCGTGGCAGACCACGTGGTTGGGGCTGATGCAGACGGTCTTGGTATAGCCCTTGTAGCCCAGGCAGGCCGGCAAGGCGCCGTGGTCGAGGATGAACTCGCGGGCGAGGTCGTCCAGATAGCCGGTGGTCACGCCCGGCTGCACATGCGGGATCAGCATGTCCAGGCACTCAGCGGCCAAGCGCCCGGCACGGCGCATCCCGTCGAAATCGGCGGGCTTGTGAATCTTGATCTGACCCGTCCGGGTCTCGGCTTCCAGCACGTCGCTGATCGACATTCAGAACTCCAGGGGCGCCGCACGAAGGGGCGCGAAGCAAGCGGTGTATGTCGCGATTTTAGCAGGCAAATTCAACTTGTCCGTACGACGGTGAAACGGACCTGTGCTTCCAGGCTGGAGGCTCTCCTTACAAGCGGCAATGCTTAGCCCTACGCCTCGCCTTAGCCTAAGGTCCGCCGGCAACGATTCAAAGAGACGGTGAGGGACGAGACATGCGCGATCTGACGGGCAAGGTGGCCTGGGTCACGGGGGCGGGCACGGGCATTGGCGAGGCCTCGGCCGTGGCGCTGGCCAAGGCGGGGATGAAGGTGATCCTTTCTGGCCGCCGCGAAGCCGAACTGCAGCGCGTGGCCGCGAGCATTGGCGGCAATACGCGCATCGCCGTGCTGGATGTGGCCGATGCGGACGCCGTCGAAGCGGTGGGCAAGTCCATCCAGGCTGGGGAGGGCCGGGTCGACATCCTGGTCAACAGCGCGGGGCTGAACGTCCAGAAGCGCAACTGGAAGCACCTCACCCGCCAGGGCTGGGACCAGGTGATCCGCGTCGATCTCGACGGCGCCTTTTACTGCTGCCAGGCCGTGCTGCCGATGATGCGCGCCCAGAAAGACGGCCTGATCATCAACATCTCCTCCTGGGCCGGCCGCCATGTCAGCGCCACCACGGGCCCGGCCTACAGCGCCGCCAAGTTCGGCATGCTGGCCTTCAACGAGAGCCTGAATATCGAGGAATGCATCAACGGCATCCGCGCCACGGGCGTCCTGCCGGGCGAGGTGGCCACCCCCATCCTCAACAACCGCCCCATCCCGGTCAGCGACGCTGACAAGGCGCGGATGGTTCAGGCGGAAGACTGCGGCGAGTTGATCCTCTTCCTCGCCAGGATGCCGGCCCATGTCTGCATCAACGACGTCACCATCAGCCCCACCTGGAACCGTGGCTACATCGGCCAGGCGCGTGGCATCCCGGACTAAGGCCCCGCGAAGGCCTGGCTCAGCACCAGCTGGCGTGGTCAGGGTTGGGATCGCGGATCAGCTCGGCGACATTGGCCTCAATGATCCGGTAGCCGACATTGCCGTAGAGCTTCTGCCGGCCGTTGTTCAGCACGAAGCTCGGGCTGCCCTGGATGCTCATCTCGGCGGCGTCGTGATAGTCCGACGCCAGCGCCGCGAAGGCCGCGCCGTCGCGGATCAGGCTTTCGATCATCGCCACGTCCACACCGATCTCGCGGGCGACCTCGCACTGAACGTGCCAAACGCCGATGTCGCGGGCGTCGCGAAAGAAGGCGGCGCGCATGGTCCGGGTCAGGGTCTCGGACGTGCCGGTTGGGCAGAGGTCTCGCGCCTCGGCGATCTGTCCGGCCTTGAGGAACAGGTGCGGGCTGGCGGACGAGGCGGGACGCACATCCCGCCAGATGCTCGGATTGACGGTGAGTTCCGGAAACGCCGCGGCCGAGTGCATCAGATGGGCGTTGAATCCGTCATAGCCGCCCTTCTCACCCCATTGTGTCGCGACCTTGCGGGCCGTGTCTCCGAACACGTTGCAGAATTTCGGCGTGAGGCTGACCTGTTCGCCGAAATGGGTCTTCAGCTCATCGACGCGCAGCTCGGCGATATAGGCCCAGATGCATAGGACGTCGGAGAAATAGGTGATGGGAACTGTGGTCATTCACGCCCTTTGGAGCGCTCGGCGCGCGCAGGCCTTGATATGCCGCAAGCGGCCCGGCTTCAGCCCGCGACTGCGGCCCATATCGCGGCCCCGGCCATGTAGACGATGATCAGCGAGCCGATCGTCCAGAGGTGCGCGACATTCTGGACTAGCGGTTCACCAGGGTCGAGAGCGCCTTGATCCCATCCTCTCCGAATCCGTAGGCGGAAAAGAGGTCTAGCTGTCCCGCGCGGCGCCCAGGAGCATTCGCTACACAGCGAAGTTCGTTGGCCCCTGGAGTCCAACATAGAACGAGGCCATCCAGCGCCCTGACCGTCTCAAAAGTTTCCCGGTCGACCCGAGGCTCGAACGTGATTTCGCGGTCAGCTGACGGTTGCAGCGCGCTATGCGGCCAAGCCGGCAGGCGATGGGCTAGGACAGGCTGGATGGCCACGAGCTGGGCCAGGAAGCGGTCGGCGTCCCGTTCGAAGTCGCGTGATCCTGGACCACAGTCGTTTGCGCACTGCGATAGGCGCGGACTACCAAAATCGGTCGCGGCCCCGCTGACCTCAACCAAGCGATCAGCCGCAAATCCCTGCTCGTCCGGAGAGGGCGTCGCATAGACCGCCAGGAAAACCGCCCCGTCACTGCAATGCGCATCGAAGGCGGCATAAACGCCTACCAACGTGTGAGGTTTCCCTCCGACCATTGCCGTCTGCATCCGTCTGAGGACGCATCTGGCATCGCCGGGCACGCGCAGACGGCCTTGCTCGGGGAATTCTGGCAGCCCGTAACTGGAGGCGCCCGCAATCAGTGCTTTGACGCCGTCATCTGGCGTCCTATGCGCGCCCGAGGCGCCGCACGATACAAGCGCCAGGGCGACCATGAACCCCGCCGCGGCGCTGCCAGCACTGGCAAAGCTGTGCTGCATTCAGGCCGCCAATGCCCCCCAGATCACCGCGCCCGCCATGTAAACGATGATCAGCGAGCCGATGGTCCATAACGTCGCGCGGATGTCGTGAATTTGGGCGGAGAGGTAGGCGGCGAAGTGCGCCAGCCGCGAGGCCACATAGCCGTAAAGCAGCACCTGGGCGAGCCACAGAGGCGGGCCGGTCAGCACATAGAGGAAACCCGCGGCCAGGAAGAAGGGCACATTCTCCAGGTCGTTCATCTGGATGCGCCGGATGCGCTCCACCCGCTCATTGGGTAGGATCTGGCTCGGGTCCGGTTCCGGATTCAGAGCCGTCTTCTTTAAATCCTCGGGGGCGCGGTAGCCGCCCTTGGCCGCCATCATGCGGGCGACCGTGAGCCAAGACATGGCCACGACCTTCAGCACCATCAGCGCCGCGGCGATGGCATAGGTGGAAAAGAGCGGATCGCTCAGGCTGATTTGCATGGTTCTGTCCCCCTTCGAACCGCGGTGATCAGACTAGACCTGCCGCACCATGAAAAGACAGGGTTTTCGAGGCCCTGATTTCAGTGAGGGCGAATGTCGGGAACCGCGCACCTCCCGCGTCCTTGGAACAGGTAAATCAGCGAGGACTGAAGGAGGCCCCATGCTCACCGTCAAACAGCACCTCTGGTTCGAAAAGGACATGGAAGCCGCCTTGGAGCTCTATGTCAGCCTCATCCCCGGTTCGAAGATCGAGGAGCGCAGCGCCATCGCGGCCGACAATCCCAGCGGGCCTTCCGGCAGCGTCAAGGTCGCCTCCTTCACCCTTGGCGATCAAAGTTACATGGCCATAGAGGCCGGCAAGCATGAGCCGTTCAATGACGCCTTCTCGATCCTGGTCGAATGCGACACCCAGGAGGAAATCGACCGGCTCTGGGCGGCCCTCACCGCGAACGGCGGGTGCCCGGTGCAATGCGGCTGGCTGAAGGATCCGTGGGGGGTTTCCTGGCAGATCTCCTCGACGCGCCTGCACGCCCTGATGAACAGCCCGGACGCCGCCGCCGCCCAGCGCGCCGCCGCGGCCATGCTGAAGATGGTCAAGATCGACATCGCCGCCATCGAGGCGGCGGCGAAGGGCGAGTGAGCGGCGCCTAGTGCCCGCCCTCCACCCAGGGCACGCCCGCCGCGATGAAGGCCTCCGCCAGCGCCGCCTCCAGCTCCGCCGCCTCCCAGCGGCGCATGGGGTTGAGGTGGCCGGTCAGCTCCGGCATCAGCCGCACCCCAAACCGGCGCACGGCCCCGCTCGCCTTGTAGCCGGTCTTGTGCTGGTCAAAGCGCTGGTCCGGATCGCGTGAGGTCTGACCGACATAGACACCCCAGGCCTCGGTTCGCCGCGGGTCGTGCAGCAGGATCGCGTAGACGGAATGGCCGGCCCCCCGCATCCGGTGCGTCGTGGCCTTGAACGCCAGGGCCGTGCGCAGGGCCTTGCCCATCCAGTCCGGTTGAAACGGAGGTTTCGCCATATCGCCCCTAGCTTGACTTGCCCCGGGGCGCCGCCGCTACCCCTAACGGGTTCGGAGGATGAACCGCCATGACCACCCTGGAAGAAGCCCGCGCCCTGGTGGCGGCGGATGACCGCGTCGATTTCGATTTCGCGGAGCGCGGCTTCATCGCCACCCGCGCCGACCCCGTGATCCCCCGGGCCGACGGTCGCCCGGCCTACAATCTGGCCGCCTATGATTTCCTGGATCAGGCGGCGCCGGACACGGCCAACCCCAGCCTCTGGCGCCAGGCCCAGATCCTCACCAAGCACGGCCTCTTCAAGGTCGATAAGAAGATCTTCCAGGTGCGGGGCTTCGATGTTTCCACCGTCACCTTCATTGATGCCGGGGAGGGCTGGATCGTCGTCGATCCCCTGACCACGGTGGAGGCCGCCAAGGCCGCGCTCGATCTGGTGCGCGAGCACCTGAACGACAAGCCGGTCCTGGCGGTGATCTATTCGCACAGCCACGTCGACCACTATGGCGGGGTCGGCGGGGTCACCAGCGCCCAGGACGTGGCGGCCGGCAAGGTGCGTGTCATCGCCCCGGAAGGCTTCCTCGAACACGCTGTCTCCGAGAACATCATCGTCGGCCCCGCCATGGGCCGCCGCGCCCGGTTCCAGTTCGGCCACACCTTGCGCTGCTGCGCCGAGGGCGAGATCACCTCCGGCCTGGGGCCGCGCCCGTCCGCCGGGTCGCTCTCCCTGATCGCGCCGACCGACCTCGTCACCCACACCGGCCAGGAAATCACAGTCGGTGACGTGAAGATGGTCTTCCAGCTGACCCCGGGCACGGAAGCCCCGGCGGAGATGAACTTCTACCTGCCGCAGATGCGCGCCGTGTTCATGGCCGAGAACGCCAATCTGACCATGCACAACCTGCTGCCGGCCCGGGGCGCCCTGGTGCGCGATTCCAAGGCCTGGGCCGACTACCTTACCGAGGCGATCCGCCTTTTCGCCCCGGTCAGCGACATCATGTTCGCCGCCCACGGCATCCCGCGCTTCGGCCGCGAGGAGATCACCCGGTTCCTCACCAGCCACCGCAATGCCTACAAATTCCTGCACGATCAGGCCGTTCGCCGGCTCAACAACGGCCAGACCGCCGCCGAGATCGCCGAGGACCTCGCCTTGCCGCCGGTGCTGAGCAAGCAGTGGTTCAACCGCGGCTACTACGGCACGATGAGCCACAATTCGAAGGCGGTCTATCAGCGCTACATCGGCTGGTATGACGCCAATCCGGCCAACCTCAATCCCCTGCCGCCCCAGCCCGCCGCCGTGAAATATGTGGCCGCCATGGGCGGTGCGGCGAAGGTGAAAGACCTCGCAAAGGACGCCGTGGCCGAGGGCGATCTGCGCTGGGCCGCCACCCTGCTGAACCACGTGGTCTTCGCCGACGAGACCGATCTCGCCGCCAAGCAGACCCTGGCGGAAGTCTATACCGAGCTCGGCTACCAATCCGAGGCCGGCACGTGGCGGAACATCTACCTGACCGGCGCCCAGGAACTGATGAACGGGCCGTCGAACCTGCCCGCTGCCGGCATGAGCCCGGATGTGCTGATGGCTACGACGACGCCGATGCTGCTGGATCTGGCCTCGGTGCGGATCAATCCGGACAAGGCGCCGGCCGAGCCCTTCAAGATCAACCTTGTCCTCACCGACCGCGGCGAGACCCACCTCCTCACCGTCGAAGCCGGGGTGCTGGTGCACGAACAAGGGGTCACTGACCCAGGGGCCGGCGCGACCATCAGCATGACGCGGCCGGACCTGCTGATGACCCTGATCGCGGGTTTCCCGCTGCAGCCCCGCCTCGAGGCGGGGGCCATCAAGATCGAGGGCGACGCCAGCCTCTACCCGGCCCTGATCGCCATGATCGAGGCGCCGGTGCAGAACTTCCCGATCGTGACGCCCTAGGCGAGGGACGCCACGGCGATGTCTTCATCGTCGAGCGGCTCGGGCTTGGTTTCCTTCAGGAGCGCCATGGCGGCGATGCCGATGGCGGCGGCGGCCATCAGGTACCAGGCGGGCGCCATGGGATCGCCCGTGAGCTTCATGATCCAGGCGACCATCGGCTGGGCCATGCCGCCGAAGATGGCCACCACCACGGCGTAGAGGATGGCGAGGCCCGTGGAGCGCACGTCCTTGCGCATGCTCTCGGTCAGCGCCACGAGCGCGATGCCGACGCTGGTGGAGGAGAAGGCGCTCATGATCCCGGTCGCAGCGATCAGGGTCGCCGCGTCATGGTTGGCGATGATCAGGGTGAAGGACGGATAGACGGCCAGCAGGAACAGGACACGCGCCGTGATCATCACCGGCTTGCGGCCGAACCGGTCCGCCAGCAAACCGCCCAGCAGGGCGAAGAAGACGCCGGTCAGGCCGTTGGCCACCGAGGCTCCGAAGGACGCGCTCTCACCGATGCCGAGCTCGGTCTTGGCGTAGGTGGTCATGTAGAGCAGCACGTATGTGGAGGTGGTGAAGCTCATGATCATCGCCGTGCCCAAGAGGATCGGGCGCATGTGGCTGAAGAGGCCGCCGCTGGTGGGGTGATACTTTTGCGGCTTCTCATGGCGGTGCAGGGTTTCCGGCAGGCCCCGGCGCAGGAGGAGGCCGAAGGGCAGGACGATGGCCCCGATGCCGAAGGCGATCCGCCAGCCGAAGTTTTCCAGGTCCGCAGGCGACAGGGTCTCGGTGAGAATGAGGCCAATAGTGGCCCCGGTCAGGGAGGCGACCGCCTGGCTGGCGCTTTGCCAGGAGCCGATGAACCCGCGCCGGTTCAGGGGTGCGGCCTCGATCAGGAAGGCCGTGGTCGGCCCCACCTCGCCGCCGAGGGCAAAGCCCTGCACCAGCCGGAAGAACACCAGCAAGGCCGGCGCGATGGCGCCCAGCTGGGCGTAGCCGGGCGTCAGGCAGATGCCGATGACGCCGATGCCCATCAAGGTGAAGGACACCACCATGGCCGGCCGGCGGCCCGCCCGGTCCCCGAAAGCGCCCAGTACGATCGCCCCGATCGGCCGCGCCACGAAGCCCACGGCGAAGGTGAGCAGAGAGGCCATCAGGGTTTCGAAGGGCGTGCCGTTCGGGAAGAACACCTTGCCGATGTGGGTGGCGAAGAGGGCGTAGGTGGTGAAGTCATAGAATTCCAGCGCATTGCCCATAACCGCCGCGGCGATCTGGCGGCCGGTGATCGGCGGATGCTCTTCGGCCGCGGCCGCGGGTGTTCCAGCTTCGGACAAGGCTCTTTTCCCCTCACGCTCACGGGCGCGTTTTCTTGAGTAACTCAGGTGCGCCGCTGACCGGGCGTGCGTCAAGTGGGCCGCATGTGATACCCGCCAGGGCATGACGGGCACGGTCTATTCCGAACGCCTGGGCGCGATCGAGGATGCCCAGTTCGATGCGGCCACGCGCAAGGCGGGGCTGGGCGGGTTCGTGCGGGCGGCCCCTATCTCCACCGGCCTCTTCGGCCAGAACGTCTTCCTGACCACGACCAGGGGCGAGTTCGTGTTTCGCGGCGCGCCGCATTGGCATCGCACTGGCGAGGCCATCGCCTTCACTCAGGACGACGCCTGGCAGTTCCCGAAGGAACAGCTCTATGCCCGGCTCCTGCATGAGGCGGACGAGGTTCCTATGGCCTGGCCGCAGGTGCTCGATACTTCGCGCGAAACCTTCCCCTGGCCCTACCTGTTGATGCCCCGCCTGCCGGGCCTCTGCCTCGGCAATCCGGCGGAGCGCGCCGGGCTGAAGGCGGCGGACTTCGTGGCCGTGGCGAGGGCGCTTGGCGAAGCCCTGGCGGGGCTGCAGAAGCTGACAAGGGATGCCGCCGGCGATTTCTCGTCTGCGACCCAGACCATCGTTCCGTTCGAGGGCGGCTATGGCGCGCATCTCGCCGAGGAGGTCCGGCGGCATGCGGGAGACGCCCGGCGCAATGGGCGGTTCGACGCTGAGGATGACGCCTTCCTGGAGGCGCTGATCGCGGCCGATGCGCGGGCGGGCGATGCGGGCCCGGCTGTCTATATCCACAACGATTTCAACCTCGGCAATCTGCTCCTGGAGCGGGCCGGGGAGGGGTGGCGGGTCAGTGGAGTGGTCGACCTGATGACCTCTGAGTTTGGCGACCCGGCGGCGGATTTCTCCCGCCTGATCTGCAACTGGCTGGACCGCGATACCCCGGCCTGCGCCGCCGCCCTGATCGCGGGCTATCGGGGGGCTGGCGGTGTGGCGGACCCGTCACCCGCCCGGCTCGACCTGCTCACCGGCTATGAGCGCCTGATGATCTGGGCCTACTACACCAGGCCCGAAGTGGACCATGCGGACATGCGCGGCCAGACGTTCCGGGGCTTCGTGGCGCGCTATCTGGAGCGCATGCGCGGCCACTGGTTCGGCGCCTAGGCCTGGGCTTCGTCGTCGTCGTCGTTGAGGGCGTCGAGGGAGGCGTCCACGAAGTCCCAGAGCTCGGCGATCTCGGCGGCGGCGGTGGCGTCGTTCATCTCCTCGGCGGAGCGGCCGGTCTCGAGCGCGGTCTGGTAGATGGCGCGGTTGCGGATGAACACCGGGGCGATGGGAACCTGCATATATTCCAGGCCCTTGATGGCGCGCTTGACCACCGGCGGCTCGACATTTTCGCGGGCGATGGGGGCCTGGTTGAGCACCACCGTGTAGGGTTTGTTGAGACGCCGGACGATGGAGATGGTGCGGGCCAGCCCCGCCAGGTCGAGCAGGGTGGGGCGCACCACCATCACCGCGAAGTCGGCCAGGACCAGCGCCTCGCCGACATCCTCCACGGCCCCGGCGGCGGTGTCGATGATGAGCAGCTGGCGGCCCTCGGCGACGGCCTGGAACTTCACCTGCATCAGCCGCTGGCCTGTCGTGGTGATGACGGCGGGGCCGGGCTCGGCGCGAATCGAGAGGACGTCGGTGGAGGAGCGCTGGGGATCGGTGTCGGCTAGGAGGATGCTCTCGCCGCGCCGGAAGGCGGCGAGCGCCAGGTGCGTCGCGATGGTCGTCTTCCCCGACCCGCCCTTCAGCGAAATGACCGCGATGGTGCGCAAGGCGTCCTCGAACTGCTTCGCCGCCAGGATAGCAGGCGAACCCAAGGCCAAACTACGACACTCGCCTCTCGGGCAAGGTCAGGCGGGCCGGGCGCCGGGGTGCTCGGGGCGACCGTCGCGCAGGTCGAACCAGTCTGGGCGAGAGGCGGTGAAGGCATGGGAGCTGATCTTCGCTTGCAGCGGCGGATCAAGCACCCCGACCCTCAGGCGCACGACATTGAGGTCGGCGCGCCGGCTGAAGAGGGGGGAGCCGCAGCGGGCGCAGAACACCCGCTCCTTTCCCGGCGTGCCCTCGAAGGCGGTCATGGCCTCCTCGCCGGAGAGGATGGCGAGGTTGGATTTGGCCACCGGAATGATCGCCACGAACGCCCCGCCCTGGGCCTTCTGGCACTGGTGGCAGTGGCAGACCTGGATGGGGGCGAGGTCGCCTTCGACCCGGAGTTTGACCGCGCCGCAGAGGCAGGAGGCTGTGTGCATGACGGGGCTCCTAGCGATTCCAGGGAAGGCGGGTGGTGACGCGGACCTCTTCCGGGGAGATGTCGCAGCGGTAGACGAGGACTTCCACGCCTTCATCCGCGACCTCGCCGAGCGCCTTGGCGAACTTGGGGTCCAGGTCGGCGCAGGCGGCGAAGGCGTCGCAGTCGGTGCGTTGGACGACGAACAGCACCACGGCGCGGTCGCCCTCGCGGACCATGGCGGCCAGTTCCTTGAGGTGCTTCGAGGAGCGGGCGGCGACGCAGTCGGGGAACTCGGCCAGGCTCCCTGAGCGGCGCAGGTGGCAGTTCTTGATCTCCAGCCAGCAGCGGCCCTTCTCCGGGTCTTCCAGCAGGAAATCGACGCGGCTGGCCTCGCCGTACTTCACTTCCTTTCGGGTCACCGCATAGCCCGCCAGCTCCGGGATCGCCCCGGCGGCGAGGCTCTCGGCGACCAGGCGGTTGGGGTGCAGGGTATTGATGCCGACGAGGCCGCCATCGACGTCGACCAGCTCCAGGGTCCAGGCGAGTTTGCGCTTCGGATTGTCTGAGGCGGACACCCAACAGGTGAGGCCCGGCGTGTTGAGGCCGAGCATGGCGCCGGGATTGGGGCAGTGGGCGGTGATGGCGCGGCCGTCATCCAGCAGCACGTCGGCGAAGAAGCGTTTGTAGCGTTGGGCCAGACGCCCGCGCGCCATCGGTTGCGGCAGAAGCATTCGCGGCCTATGCCGCTTAGGTCCGCATCCGTCCAGAGGAGCCCGCCCATGCCCATCGCCGAGAACGAAGGCCGCGTCACCTGCGCGGTGATGATCATCGGCGATGAGATCCTGTCGGGCCGCACCCAGGACACCAACCTGCGCGACATCGCCAAGCACCTCGGCCTCTACGGGGTCGACCTCGCCGAGGCGCGGGTGGTGGGGGATATCGAGGAGGAGATCGTCACGGCGCTGAACCACCTGCGCGCCCGCTACGACTATGTGATCACCACGGGCGGCATCGGCCCGACCCACGACGACATCACCGCCGACTGCGTGGCCGCGGCCTTCGGCGTCGAGCTCTACGAACACCCCGAGATCATCGAGATGATGACCCGCCGCTGGCAGGGGGAACTGACCGGGGCGCGGCGGCGGATGGCCCGCATCCCGGTGGGCGGCAACCTGGTGAAGAACCCGGTGCAGGGGCCGCCGGGGTTCAATATCGAGAACGTCTTCGTCCTGGCCGGCGTGCCGCAGATCATGCGCGGCATGCTGGAGGACGTGGGGCCGCGCCTGCGCCGGGGGGCGGTGATCATCTCGCGCACTGTGCGGGTGGAAGGGTCCGGCGAGGGCGTGATCGCCGCGCCGCTGGAGGCGCTGGCCAAACAGCACCCGGACCTGTCGCTGGGGTCGTACCCCTTCTATGGCGCGGACGGGTTCGGTTCGAACCTGGTGATCCGGGGGCGCGACGAGGCCGAGGTGCTGGCGACGGTGGAGGAACTGGTGGTGGCGCTCGAGGGTGTGGGGGTAAAGACGATCAAGAGGATCGCGCCGGAGGCGGCGGCGTAGCTCTCGGACCGTATTCGCACCGTATTTGACCGTATTTGTGACTCTTAGCGCGCGCTTAGCGCCGCTTGGCGCGCCTTCCGTGCCGCTTGGTGCTCTTTCCGTGCGCGGTGGGAGCGCGTTGGTGGGGGACCGCGCGCGCTTGCTGCCAGCCTCCCCTTCAGGGGAGGCACGGACCGCGCAGCGGGACGGGTGGGGGACCTTCGGAGAAATGCGTGAGATTTGCCGGGCGGTCCCCCACCCTGGCGCTGCGCGCCTGTCCCTCCCCTGAAGGGGACCGTTGCGCTACGGGCCGGGATTGAGGGTCTGCGGGTTAGCGGCGTGCTCTGTGGTCCTCCGATGAGGTCTTTGGGGTGGTTCTGGTCGATTTTGGACGCACCTTGGGCGTGGTCAGGCGGTGAGAACCGCGGCGCGTCTGAGGTTGAAGGCCATGGCGGTGAGCAGGACCTGACCGGCGACCTTGGCCAGGCCGATGTAGCGGGTCCGGGCCAGGCCCATGCGCCGCTTCCAGGTGGCGAAGGTCGTCTCCACAGCGGCTCGTCTTCGGGCGATGAGGTCGTTCAGCCGCTGCTGGCGGGGCGTCAGTGTGTGATACTTGTTGGGCCTGCGCATCAGCCGGGACTTGGTTCCAGCGGCCTTCAGGGCCGCGTGCCTGGCATGGGTGTAATAGGCCTTGTCGGCATAGACCGCGCCTTCGTCGCCCCGGATCAGACCGTCGGCCGGGGTGGTGTCGTTGACGTTGTTCGGCGTGGTGATCACCGCGCGCACGATGCCCGAGCCCTGGTCGACGCCAACGTGGGCCTTGTAGCCGTAGTAGAGTTGGGCCCTTGCCCTTATGCTTCAGGATGGTCGCCGCCGGATCGGTAGCCTGGGCCTCCTTGCCCGGAGGGGGCTTCGGTCCCGCCGCCGCGATCAGGGTGGCGTCCAGCATCGTGCCTTCCTTCAGCACCAGGCCCGCCGACTCCAACTGGCGGTCCAACTCACTGAACAGCTTCTCCAGCAGCCGCGCGGAGACCAGCTGGTTGCGGAACCGGCACAAGGTCGTGTGGTCGGGGACTTCATCTTCCAGGCTGAGCCCCACGAAGCGCCCGAACGCGAGGCTATCGCCCAGCCTGAACTCCAGCTCGGCATCCGAGAGGCCATACCAAGCCTGCAGCAGCAGCGCCTTGAACATCAGCAAAGGCCGATAACCCGGACGGCCAGGACCTTCCTCGCGAAGGCCAGACAAGGTCCGCTCAACCGCCCCCCAGTCCACCAGCGACGCCACCCGCTCCAGAGCCGGGCTCCCGCGACGGCCACTCAAGGCCAGATCGCTGAACCCCAACTGCCCCGTTCCCTTCACCGACATCCAGCACCTCCGCTCCAACAGCAGAGAATCACGATCAGCGAATTACGCAACGGTCCCCTGAAGGGGAGGGTTTCTCGAGCTGGGGATGTCGGCCTCTGATCCATGATCACACACATAGCGAACTATTCGCCATTTGTGAAGGCGGAAGAATGGGGACTTAGGCATGCCTACGTCCCCAGCTAGTACAGCAGGAAGGGCGCGCGGGCCTGCATCCAGGCCTCTTCGTCGGGCCGGGTGATGGCGTCGAGGTCGGCGGCGGTGGAGGCCGGATTGTCGACCCATTCCCGCAAGGCCGGGCCGCCGTTGATGACATCGATGGCGAGTTTGCCGTTGGTGTATTCGTATTTGAAGTCGAGGCCGCGCCAGAGGGCGTAGTCGGGGTAAAGCCGCCGGACGGCTTTGAAGCCGAGGGCCTGCACCCGCCAGGGCTGGAAGGCGGCGTGGTCATAGGCCGGCCCCTCGGTGTGGATCTGGACGCCGTTGTTCAGCTTGCCGGCGTGTTTGTGGAAGGTCGGTTCGAACCAGATATCGCGCAGAGTGCAGCCGCCCAGCCAGTGCGGGGCGAAGGCCTGCATTTCGGCGATCACGGCTCTCGCGTCGATGTCCGGGGCGCCGAAGAGCTCCAGGGGGCGCGTGGTGCCGCGGCCTTCGGAGAGGGTGGCGCCCTCCACCATCACCGTGCCGGCATAGGCCCGGGCCATCCAGAGATTGGGGGCGTTGGGGCTGGGGTTGACCCAGGGCCGCTCACCCAGGGGCCAGCCGTAGCCGGGGGCGTCATCCGGCGCCCAGCCCTGCATCTCGATCACGCGGTATTCGACGTCGAGCTTCAGGAGATCGATGAACCAGTGGCCAAGCTCGCCGAGGGTGAGGCCATGGCGCATGGGCATGGGCCCGGCGCCGACGAAGCTCTCCTCGCCGGGCAGGAGGGTGAGGCCCTCGATGGGGCGGCCGGCGGGATTGGGCCGGTCGAGCACCCAGACGGCCTTGCCGAGGCGCGCGGCGGCTTCGAGCACGTACCGCAGCGTCGTGATGAAGGTGTAGATGCGGCAGCCGAGATCCTGCAGGTCGAAGAGGATCACGTCGCAATGGGCCATCATCGCATCGGTGGGCGCGCGCACCTCGCCATAAAGGCTGAAGATCGGCACGCCGTGGACCGGATCGGCGAAATCCGGGCTCTCGACCATGTTGTCCTGCTTGTCGCCGCGCAGGCCGTGCTGGGGGCCGAAGGCGCAGGTGATGTCGATATCGCCCGTGGCGATGAGGGCATCGAGGGCGTGGACGAGACCGGGCGTCACAGAGGCCGGGTGGGCGACGAGGCCGCAGCGGCGGCCCTTCAGATCGCGGCGAAGGGCGGGGTCCTCAAGGAGGCGTTCGAGACCGAATTTCATGCGGGTGTAGGCGCCACAAGTTCGAGGGCAAATCCATCGGAATGATGAAAGTCCGGCTTTTCGGGGCCGTGGCGCATGGCCCAGTAGGAGATGGCGCCGGCCTTGGTCTCGATCACCGTGGAGAGGGCGAGGCGCCAGGGGGCGTCCTCCGGGGCCTCAGGGATGCCGGTCAGGTCGAAGAGGACGCGCAGTTCGCAGCGGCCGGGCGCGGGGTGGAGCGTGAAGGCCGGAGTGTAGGCCAGCGGCAGGGGGGCCATGCCGGCGCGGTAGCTGGAAAAGCCATAGGCGGCCCAGCGGGTGGAGGGCGCCATGTTGAACTCGGCATAGGCCTCGCCGGGCCCTTTGAGAAAGGCCTCGAAGCAGGTGTGCTTCCAGAGCTCGTCCGTGCGCTGGGCCGGGCCGGATGCGGGGAGGGCCAGGGCCGCCAGGTCGCCCGTCAGCACGAAGGCGAGGCCCAGCATGGAGGCGAAGGGCCGGCTTGCCGTCACCTCGATGGCGTGGACGGCCGGGCAGGGGGTGGAGGGGTGCGGGACGAGGCGGATGGGCATCGCGGCGAAGATGGGCTGAACCGGAGCTCGCGTCATCCGTTCCTCGCCCATGGATAAGCTCTTCGCCAAGTTCGCCAATGTCGTCGCCAAGGCCACGGGCTCACCGCCGGCCTTCATCCTCTGCGTGCTGGCCGTGGTGGTGTGGGCGGCCTCGGGGCCGGTGTTCAAGTTCTCCGAGACCTGGCAGCTGGTGATCAACACCGGCACGACGATCATCACCTTCCTGATGGTCTTCCTGATCCAGAACACCCAGAACCGCGACAGCGCCGCCATTCAGGCGAAGCTGGACGACCTGATCCTGACCTCTGAGGCAGACAACGGCTTTGTCGGCATCGAGAAGCTGGCGGACAAGGAACTGGAGGCCCTCAGGGACCGGTGTGAGAAGGCCGCCAAGGGGCACACGGAGCTGTTCGAGAAGGCGAGCGAGGAGATCGCCTCGCGCAAGGCCAAGGCCACCCATGGCCGCCGAGCGAACAGCGGTGCGAAGTCGACGGCGAAACGGCCCTCGCCTACGAAGGCGAGACGAAGCGCCTAAGCCGCCAACACCTCCCCTTCTTCCGCCTCCGCCCCCATCACCTCCCGCAGCTGCCCCACATCCCGCTTCGGCGGCGCCCCGAACATGCGGGCGTATTCGCGGCTGAATTGGGAGGGGCTTTCGTAGCCGACGGTGAAGGCGGCGGTCTCCACGTTGGCGGCGGCGGTGAGCATCAGGCGGCGGGCTTCAAGGAGGCGCAGCTGCTTCTGGTACTGCAGCGGGGTCTGGGCGGTGAGGGCCTTGAATTCGCGGTGGAAGGCCGAGGGGCTCATGGCGGCGATGTGGGCGAGGTCCTCCATGCGCAGGGGCTCGCGGAAGCGGGCGCGCAGGGCCGTAAGGGCGCTCATCACCCGCTGGGAGGGCGAGCCGGCCAGGGCCATGCGGGCGACGTCGGCGCCGTGCGGGCCGGTGAGCAGCCAGTAGCTGATCTCGCGCATGATTATCGGGTGCAGGGTGGGGATGGCCTCGGGAGTATCGAGCAGGCGGACGAGGCGCAGGGCGCAGTCCTCCAGGGGGCCTTTGAAATCGGTGACAAAGACGCCCCGGCCGGGCTGACCGGCAGGGCGCGGTGGGGCGGGCAGGGTCTCGGCGACGCTGCGCAGGGCGGCGAGGTCCAGTTCGAAGACGAGGACGAGGCAGGGCGCGTCGGGGCTGGCCTGAAACACCTGGCCGACCGAGGGGGTCTCGACGCCGATGAGGAGGGCCTCGCCGGCTTTGTATTCCAGCTTGGTGTCGCCGAACGTGCCCCATTTGGCGCCCTGGGCGACGATGCAGAGGGAGGGCCGCTGGAGGAGGTGGCGGGGCGGCTTGGGGTGGTCGGAACGGAGGATGCCGAGGCCGTCGATGGGGGTGCGGAACGGGCTCTCGCCGGGCTGGCGGTCCGTATAGGCGAGAAGGGCTTGGGCGAGGGGGCTCGGCATGGGCTCACTGTAGCGGTCTGACAGGAATAGGCAAGAAACTGGCGCGTTCGGGCATTCGCATTCCAGCGTTGCGCGCGCATCTTGCCGCCATAAGAGGTTTGGCTTCCAGTAGAAAGTTCAACAATGTCAGAGACAAAAATCGCCATCGTCACCGGCGGCAGCCGGGGGATCGGCCGCAATACGGTGTTGACCCTCGCCGCGCGGGGCGTGCGGTCGATCTTCACCTACAACACAAATCAGGCAGAAGCCGAGGCCGTGGCAGCCCTCGTCGCGGATGCTGGAGCCGCGGCCATTCCCCTGCAGCTCGACGTGGGCGACGCGTCGGCTTTCGCGGGCTTCGCCGAGCGGGTGAAGGGCGCGTTGGCGCAGATGGGCGCGGAGCGCTTCGACTACCTGGTGAACAATGCCGGCACCTCCTCGGCGGCCAGCCTGGTGACCATCACCGAGGCGGAGATGGACGGACTCTACAATGTGCATTTCAAGGGCGTGCTCTTCCTCACCCAGGCCCTGCTGCCGCTGATGAACGACGGCGGGCGGATCGTTAACATCTCCTCGGGGCTGGCCCGGTTCACCTCGCCGGCGCGGATCGGCTACGGGTCGATCAAGGCGGCGGTGGAGGCCCTCACGCGGTACATGGCTTTCGAGCTGGGGCCGCGCCGGATCACGGCCAATGTGGTGGCGCCCGGGCCGATCGCCACGGATTTCTCCGGCGGCATGGTGCGCGACAATCCCGGCATCCAGCAGATCATCGCCGGCAATACGGCGCTCGGCCGGGCGGGCCTGCCGGAGGATGTGGGGCCGGTGATCGCGTCTTTGCTTTCCGACGAGATGGGCTGGGTGAACGCCCAGCGCATCGAGGTGGCCGGCGGGATGCACATCTGAGGCAGAGGCTTAAGGGGCGAGGCCGAGGGCCGCGATAACCGCGTCGGTGAGCGCGTCGGTGGACGGGCCGATGGTGAGCGTCAGCACGTCCTCACCGGGGGCGGCCGGTTCGAGGGCGGCGAGCTGGCTGTCCAGCAGGGAGGCCGGAAAGAAATGGCCGGGCCGGGCAGTGAGGCGGGCTTCCAGCACATCGCGGGGGCCGGTGAGGAGGACGAAGCGCACGCCGGGGCCGGCGAGGCGGGCGCGGTAGGGGCGTTTCAGGGCCGAGCAGGTGGTGACGGCGCTGCGCCCGGCGGCGATCTCGCCATCCATCCAGGCGCGCAGGGCGGCGAGCCAAGGGGCCCGGTCGGCGTCGGTGAGGGGCTGGCCGGCGGACATCTTGGCGACATTGGCCGGCGGGTGGAGGGTGTCGCCATCCAGGAACGGGACCTTCAGGCGCGCGGCAAGGGCTTCGCCGAGGGTGGTCTTGCCGGCCCCCGCGACCCCGGCCACGACAATGATCATGCGGCGCTCCTCTTGCGCCACGCTTACACGGGATGAGCGGATTTGTTGAACGGGCGAGCGGTATTGCCTACAGCCTTGAGGGGCGGCGGACGTGGCGGAATTGGTAGACGCAACGGACTTAAAATCCGTAGCCCGCAAGGGAGTGTGGGTTCGAGTCCCACCGTCCGCACCAGGCGTCTCCATTGAGGTTGAGCCTGAAGCCTATTTCTCCGTCAGCAGCCGTTGCACGCGGCTGACCAGTTCGGAGACGGCGAAAGGCTTGGTGAGGATTTCCATGCCCGGGCCGACACGGCCATGGTGGAGGGCGGCGTTCTCGGCGTAGCCGGTGATGAACAGCACCTTCAGGCCCGGGCGCTGGGCGCGGGCGGCATCGGCCACCTGCCGGCCATTGAGCCCGCCGGGCAGGCCAACGTCCGTGATGAGGAGGTCGATACGCTCTCGGCCCTCCAGCAGTTTCAGTCCGGAGGGGCCATCCGCCGCCTCGGCGCAGCCATAACCCAGGCCCTCGAGACTGTCGGTGATCAGCAGGCGGACCGTAGGTTCGTCGTCGATCACCAGGATGCGCTCGCCGCGCGCCCGGGCGTCCAGATCCGGATCGACGAGGGCGGCGCGGGCCTCATCGGCGTCTTCTTCCCCAAAATGGCGGGGCAGGTAGAGGCAAACCATCGTGCCTTCGCCGGGTTCGGAATAGATGCGCACATGGCCGTGGGACTGGCGCGCGAAGCCGTAGACCATGGAAAGCCCAAGTCCTGTGCCCTGGCCCAGGGGTTTGGTGGTGAAGAAGGGGTCGAAGACGCGCTCCAGATGCGCCTTGTCGATCCCTGTGCCGGTGTCCGACACGCAGGCGGTGACGTACTGGCCGGGCTCAAGACCGTGCTCGGCGGCGGCGCGATGGTCGAACCACTTGTTGCCGGTCTCGATGGTGATCTTGCCGCCATCCGGCATGGCGTCCCGGGCGTTGATGCAGAGATTGAGGATCGCGTTTTCGAGCTGGTTCGAATCCACCAGGGTCGCCCAGAGCCCTCCGGCGGCGACGGATTCCACCTCGATGCCCGGCCCAACCGTGCGGCGGACCAGCTCGACCAGGTCCGGCAGCAGGCGGTTGATGCTCACGGCGCGCGGCGAAAGGGTCTGGCGCCGGGAGAAGGCCAGGAGCCGGTGGGTGAGCGCCGCGGCCCGGCGGGCGGCGCCCTGGCCGGCGGCGAGGTATTTCTCCACATCGTGATTGCGGCCCTGGGCCAGCCTTTGCCCGATCATCTCGAAGGCGCCGGAAATGCCGGCCAGGAGGTTGTTGAAGTCGTGGGCGAGGCCGCCGGTCAGCTGGCCCACGGCCTCCATCTTCTGGGCCTGGCGCAGGGTCTCTTCCGCCTCGGCGAGGCGCGCCTGTTCGGCCAGGCGTTCAGTGACATCGTAGGCGAACTGGTAGGCGCCCAGGATCTCGCCGTCCTCTCCCTTTAGCGGGCTGAAGCGCATTTCGAAATCGCGGGGCTCCAGGCCGGGCGAGGCGAAGCGACCGATCTCGATGAACTCCTCTCCGGCGAGGGCCCGGGCCCAGACCGCCGTTCCCGCCTCCCGGCTGGCCGGATCGTGGCCCAGGAGGTCCATCAGACTGTCGCCGATCCGCGGCTGGACACCGAAGACCTGCTCGTAGGACAGCTTCCCGGCGGCATTGATGGCGATCCAGCGGTAGTCCCTGTCCAGCACCTGGACGATGGCGTTGGCCCCCTCCACCACGTCGGCGAAGATCTGGCGCTCCGCCATGACCTCGCCCATGCGGGCCTGCAGGCGATCATTGGCCTCCTTCAGCGCCGCCTGGGCCGCCTTTCGGGCGGTGACGTCCTGGAAGAGAACAGCGACCTGCCGCAGTTCCGGAGGCTCCAGGCGGAAGGCGGAGAGCTCCAGATGGCGGCCGGTGGCGATCAATTCCTGCTCGAAGCGGATCGGCGTGCCGGTCCTCAGAACTTCGCCATAGCGGGCGAGCCAACCTTCCGCCTCATCCGGCACCATGTCGCGCAGCTTCTGGCCGACCACATTCTCGATGCCGGCATGGCGCGCATAGGCGGCGTTCGCCTCGATATGGATGTAGTCGGAGAGGGGGCCGTGCGGGCCATCGAGGAACTCGATGACGCAGAATCCCTCATCCATGGAATCGAACAGCACCTGGTACCGCTGGCGGTCGGCGATGGCCGCGCCGTTGTCCAATCCTGCCCCGAACTCGGACATCTTCGCCCCAGACGTTCCACCCCAACCGAGCGGCAACGCTCAATTTGGGGATTGGTTCCGGCTCAGCGCTTCTGCAGGAGGTAGTTGGCGCCGCCGAAGATCAGGGCGGACTGGGCTTCGTTGAGCTGGCCACCGGGCTGCGACGAGGCGATGGCGGCGATGCCGCGGCCGAGCGCCCAGAGGGTGGAGGCGACTGCGGGGGCGTAGTCGGCGTCGATGCGGTCATCCTTGGCGACATAGGCGGCGAAGGCGACGAAGGCTCGGTCCTCAGCTTCGCGCAGTTCGGCGTGGCGGCTCATCATCTGGACGTCGAACATCAAGGCGAAGAGGGCCGGATTGGCGGTGGTGAAGGCGAAGAAGGCCTGCGCCCCCCGGCCGATGGCGCTGGGGGCAGGCTGGATCGCATCGGCGCCGGACATGTCGCGTTCCAGGCGCTGAAAGCCGTCCACGGCGAGGGCGGCGAGGAGTTCGTCCTTGCCCGCGAAGTAATGGTAAATCGAGGCGATGCCGACCCCGGCCAGTTCGGCGATGGCGCGCAAGGAGAGGGCGGCCAGGCCCTCCTCGGCCAGAATCTGGGCTGCCGCGTTCATGGCCCGGGCCTTCAGGCCCCGGCTTTCGTGCATCGATCTGCGGGCGGCTTCGCTCATCGCCCCAGAGTGGGAGTTTTCGGCAAAGCCTGCAAAGCCCTTTTGGGGGGCGCCCAAAAAGCAAACGCCCCGCGGCCGGAGGGGGCAGGCCGCGGGGCTGGCTTGGAAGGGCTCGTCGGTTGAGCGGGGGGCTTGATCCCTTTTGGGGCTGGGGGGCTGTTCAGATAGGGATCAACCGCTCAACCGACACTGACTTTGTCGCTCCCCAAATGGGCGGGGGATGGGCGCGATTAAGGTGATTTCGCGTTCCCGAGCGGCGAATGCGGCGGGTTCTGGGCCAATCGGACGGGCGGCTTGCGAATCGAATAAGTGGATGCTTATATCAAGTCCATGCAGACCGGCCTTCCAGACCTGCCCTCCAGCAATGTCTTCCGCGCCCTGGCGGACCCGACGCGCCGCGCTGTTTTCGAGCGGCTGTCGCGCGAAGAGCTGAACGTCACGGCTTTGAAGGCGGGGTTCGGGGTCTCGCAACCGGCCATCTCCCAGCATCTGGCGGCCCTGAAAGGGGCCGGCCTGGTCGCGGAGCGGCGGGAAGGAAGGTTTTCCTATTACCGGGCTGATCCGAAGGGGCTCGAGCCCCTGGCCGACTGGATGGAACAGTACCGCGCCTACTGGCCGGCCAAGCTGGCGGAATTGAAGGCGATTTTGAAGGAAGGTGAGTGATGAGCGAGGACCTCGTGGTCGAGACCGACCTGCAAGCCACCCCGGAGAAGGTCTGGGAGGCGCTCAGCGAGCCCGGCCGCTGGCTGATCGCCAATGACCTGCCCGCGGACAAATTCAGCGTCGCCGACGCGCCCGGCGCCCCGGACTGCGAAGTGATCGAGAGCCGGCCGCCGAGCCGTCTCGCCGTCACCTGGCGGACAGGAGGCCTCGACAGCATCGTCACCTTCGACCTGACCGAAATCCCCGACGGGACGCGCCTGCGGATCGTGCATTCGGGCCTGCGCGCCGCCAATACCGGCGCCACCGTCATGAAGTGGGCCGCCTGATGAACCTCGTGCCGATGGTGGTGGAGCAGTCGAGCCGGGGTGAGCGCTCGTTCGACATCTTCTCGCGGATGCTGCGTGAGCGGATCGTCTTCGTGAACGGGCCGATCGACGACAATGTCTCGGCGACGGTGTGCGCTCAGCTGTTGTTCCTGGAAAGCGAGCAGCCCTCCAAACAGATCGACATGTACATCAACTCGCCCGGCGGCGTGGTGACGAGCGGCTTCGCGATCTACGACACCATGCAGTACATCAAGAGCCCGATCTCCACGATCTGCATGGGCTTCGCCGCCTCGATGGGCTCGTTCCTGCTGATGGCCGGTTCACCGGGCCTGCGGGTCGCCCTGCCCAATTCCAGGATCATGCTGCACCAGCCGTCCGGCGGGTTTCAGGGCATGGCTTCCGACATCGAGCGGCATGCCGAGGACATCATCAAGACCCGCACCCAGATTTATGAGTGCTACGCCAAGCACTGCGGGCGGACGATGAAGGAGGTGGCCGACACCCTCGACCGCGACCATTTCATGAGCGCCGAAGAAGCCAAGGCCTGGGGCGTCGTCGACCAGGTGCATGAGACGCGGATGCAGGACAGCGCCTAGGGCGCGACGCGCGCCATGGCCTCGGCGCGGCGGGCCTCCATGTGCCTGCGCCAGCGGGCGCGGAGGATCGGCGGGCGTTCGGGGAAATGCTCGTTCAGGACGGCGCCGGTCTCCACCCGGTCCGTGCGGAAGGTGCGGAAGTCCTCCCGCAGTTCGCACCAGGCGCCGATGAGGCGGGTTGTATCCATGTAGCCGATGGTGACGGGCCAAATCAGGCGGCGGGTCAGGGCGCCGGCCTCGTCTCGGTAGGCGAGGTCGATCTTTTGGCCGGAGTGGATCGCGCGGCGCACGGCGGCCATGTCGAGGCGGTCCTCGGCCTTTTCCCAGCTGGGCGGGGCGCGGCTGGCGGGCTCCAGCACCAGAGGGCGCAGGTGCTCCGGCACGACATTGGTGATCTTGACGATCAGGTCGGCGGCCGCCCGGGCCAGAACCGGATCGGCCCGGCTCGCCACCCACTGTGCGCCGAGCACCGCGGCCTCGATCTCGTCGGAGGTCAACATCAGGGGCGGCATGTCATATCCGTCCTCGAGCACATAGCCGACGCCGGCCTCGCCCCGGATCGGCACGCGCTGGGCCATCAGGTCGGCGATGTCGCGATAGACGGACCTCTTTGACGTCTCCAGCTCGCGGGCGATGTCCTGGGCGCGCTTCGGGCCCCGGCCCCGGCGGAGAATCTGGATGATCTGGAAGAGGCGGTCAGCGCGTCTCATCGGGGCCTCCTGACGGTTGCTGCCAGTAGGTTGGCAGCAGGGTGGCAATAGAAACCGAACATCGATTTTCGACAAGGAGAGACGCGATGATCACCCTCTACGGAACCAGCCCGATGTTCGGTCTGCCCGAGGCCAGCCCCTATGTGATGAAGACGGAGATTCATCTGATCATGGCGGGCCTCCCCTACCGGAAGGTGGCGGCCGGGCCGCAACAGGGGCCGAAGGGCAAGATCCCCTTCATCGACGATGACGGCACTGTGCTGGGCGATTCCACGTTCATTCGCGCCCACATCGAGCGGACGCGGGGCGTCGATCTGGACGCCGGCCTGACCGACCTCGAACGCGCCCAGGCCTGGGCTATCGAGCGCATGATGGAAGATCACCTCGGCTGGGCGTCCGGCTGCTTTCGTTGGCTGGACGAGGCCAATTTCGAGAAGGGGCCGGCCCACTTCATGGACGATGTGCCGGAGCCGGCCCGGGCGGCCGCCATTGCCGAACTCTACGATCGGGTGAAGACCAACATGACCAATCAGGGCATGGCCCGGCATAGCCCGGCCGAGATCGCCTGGCTGGGGGCCCGGTCCCTTGCCGCCTTGAGCGCCATCCTCGGCGACAACGAATTCCTGTTCGGCGACCGGCCCACCGGCGCTGATGCGACGGCCTATTCGATCCTGGCCGGGGTCCTGACCCCGTTCTTCGACATGCCCCTGCGCACCGCCGCCGAAGCCATGCCGAACCTCGTGACCTACGCGGCGCGGATGGAAGCCCTGTTCTACCCCGGCTTCAGTCAGGCCCTGGCGGCCTGATCAGAAGCTGAGCGCCAGCCCGGCCCGGATATTCCGGCCGGGCAAGGGCGCGATGTCCTTCAGGAACGAGACGTGCTCGCGCGCCAGGGCGTTCGTCAGGTTCCGGCCATCGAGGAAGAGGCGCACATCCCGGCCGGCAAAGGGCCGGATGGCGGCGGTGAGGTTGAGCAGGGTGTAGCCGTCCGTCGGGCTCTCCAGCGGCGCGAGGCGGGTCTGGTCGCCGGTGCGGACAACCTCCAGGCGCCCGTCGTAACGGCCCGTGCGCCATGCGGCGGCGAGCGTGACGGACCAGGGCGGGATGCGGGCCGGCGGACCGGCGGCTGTTTCACCGCGCACGACATCGAATCCGCCTTCGAGAGACAGCGCCGAATCCCCAGAGCGCCAGACCTCCCACTCGGCCGTACCCTCCGCCCCGCTGAAGCGGGCGGAGGTCTGGGTGAAGCGGAAGACCCGCAGGCCATCGGCGGCGAGGGCGCCGGTCTCGTCCATGAAGAGGCCCGTGGCCGTCTCATCGATGAAGCCGTCATAGGACGCGGCGAAGACGTGCAGTTCCAGGCGCAGGGCCCCTCCGGCATAGCGCACCGTGGCCTCGCCGGAGGTCACGGCCTCCGAGGTCAGGCGCGGATCGCCCAGTTCATAGCCGCCGGTTCCCGGATGCGGCCCATCGGCGAAGAGCTCGAACTCCGTTGGAGCGCGGCGGTTGTGCGAGAGGCTGAGGGCCAGGAACCAGGCGCTGGCCGGTCGCCAGAAGACGCCCGCCGAGGCGGAGACATTGGTGAAATCGCGCCGGGCGGCGGCGGCCGTCCAATCGATGCCGAAGGCCGTGGCCGCGGGGCTGGCGGGGCGGCCGGCGAGGTCCGCATCCAGGCGGCGGGTGTCCAGGCGAAGGCCGCCTTCGAGGCCCCAGGCGCCGAGATCCCAGCGCTGCAGGGTAAAGGCGCCCAGCTCGGAGATCGTCACCGGCGGGACGAAAGCCTCATCTCCAATGGCGGCGAAGTCGCGGGAGAGGGCCTGGACGCCTACCGCCCCTTGGCGCCCCCCGGTCTCGCTCTGGATCAACTCAAGGCGGCCTTCGGTCCCGCTGGAGAGGAAGCGCGTACCGGTATCGCCCGTGACGGCGTCCACCTCGGCGTGGTGGTAGTCGGCATAGCCGATCGAGAGGCGGATCCGCTCGAAGGGCCCCCAGGCGACGGACCGCTCGCCGCGCACATCCAGCCGCGTCTGGCCAAGATCGATCTGGACCGGGCCTTCGGCGGCGGGATCCGGCGGGTTGGGCGGCGCATAGGGCACGCCGTAGCGTGAGACGGTGCGTTTCACCGAGGCGCCGATGAACCCGTCATCGCTGACATAGGAGAGGCCGGCCCCGTAGGCCGTGAGGCCGACATCGCTGTTGAATACCCGGCCCTCCGGCGTCGGGACGGCATAGTCGCCGGACTCCCGTCGCGAGACATCGAAGGCGGCGACCCAGGGGCCCGATCCGGCCTTCAAACCGGCGGCGAGGGCATAGCCGTCATCGCCGCTCGACGCCGAGCCGGAGAGGCGGCCCTCAAGGCCGGACGCGGCAGGGGAGGAGGGAACCCGGTCGTCGATGATGTTGACCACCCCGCCGATCCCGGAGCCGCCATAGGCCAGGGCGGAGGGGCCACGGAGAACCTCGATGCGGGTGGCCTCGGAAGGCTCCGACGCGACGGCGTGGTCGGGCGAGAGGGCGCTGGCGTCCACCAGGCCGACGCCGTTCTGCAGGATGAGCACGCGCGGCCCGGAGAGGCCGCGGATCACCGGGCGGCTGGCGCCCGGCCCATAGAAGCTGGAGCGGACGCCGGGCGTTCCGGCCAGCACATCGCCCAGACCAGCCGGCGGCGCGACATCGAGGGCGCGGCGGTCGAGGACCGAGACACTGCTGGTGACGCTATCGAGCGACACCGCATAAGGCGCGGCGGTGACGATCACCTCCGACACATCGCGGCCCGGGGCCGGGGCGGCCAGCGCGCCCGAAGCGCCCGCCCAGGCGGCCAAGGCCATTCCACCAAACCACGCCGTGCGCCGCATCGCCGCCTCCCTGAGTGAGGCTCAGTCATGCGTTATATTATAACATTGCGCAAGAAGTGTTATTCCGTAACATTTAGATGGCCGCCCAAGGCCAAGCTGATCGATTTTGGCCGCAAGTGCGTCATCAGCCCGCCGCGCCAAGATGCGCCAACAGGTCTTTCAGTACGCGTGGAGGGGGTCATGAAAGACCAGATCGACCTGAAAGGCGCCTCGGGCGCGCTTTACCGGTTTCAGCGCCTGCGGGAGGGGCATCCCCTGTCTCCGATGGGGGGCAACTGGGTCTATGTGCGCGACGAGATGGAGGGCCAGTTCAAGGTGCTCTGCTGTGGCGAGGGTGAGAACCTGATGGCCGGGGCGCGTCTCAGATGGGACGAGGCCGTCTCGATGCAGGGCGCCAGCGAACTCTACACCCGGCTCAACATTTCCCAGGTGGTCCGGCGCGATGAAAACGCCGACCTGATCGCCGGCTACAGGCCTCCGATGAACCCTCCCCAGGAAGCGTCGTCCGCCGCCTGAACAGAAAAGGGCCGCCGGAGATCATCCGGCGGCCCGATCCTGCGAGAGTGATCCGCCGGGAGGAGGCGGATCAGGCATTGCCGGTCTGGATTTACCAGGCGGCCTTGAGCGTCACGACGGCCTTGCCGTCCACGGCGGCCGGGCCACCGAGGGCGCTGGCGTCGCTGTCGGCGTCGATGTAACGCGCGTCGATGGTGACGTGGTCGGTGATCGGATAGGTCACGCCGACGTTCCAGGTGGTGTAACCGTCCACGCCGTAGAAGCCGGAGTTAAGCCACTGGTGGCCAACGGCGCCAGAGATCGTCGCCTTGTTTTCGAACGTGTAGGCGGCGTTACCTTCGAGGTAGGTGGCCGGCTCGTTCGAGGTGGAGAATTCAGGCGAGTAGTACACGGCCGCGCCGAAGGTGGCGGAGCCCACCGGCACGGAGCCGGCGACCTTCAGTTCGATGGTGTTGGCCGCCGAGGTCACGGTGCCGCCGTTGGAGTCATTGTAGCCGTAGAAGATCAGGCCCAGATCCCAGTTGACGCCCATGGCGGACGGCTTGATGCCCGCATACAGGTCATACTCGATGCCGTTTTCGTCGTTCGGGCCGGTGTTGGAGAGCCAGACGCCGCCGTAGAACATGTCGGCGGACACATCGACGCCGCCGAAGACTTCAAAGCCGGAGTCGCCCGTGCCGGAGAAGTCATAGGTCTGGTCAATGCCGCGGAACACGTAGTCGCTGGCGCCGCCAACGTTGAAAGCCCACGTGGTGTCGGCGTGCGCCGCGCTGGCCATCGCCAGGGAGGCGGCCGTCGCGGCAAGAGCGAGTTTGAAGTGCTTCATTCACTATCCCCTATTGTTGGAAACCGCCCCGGCTTGTTCGCAGGTGCAGCAACCCGGCGTTTGGAGCGCCAAGCTCGCCTGAGCTATGGCCAATTCCTTGCCTGTTCAACAACGCGGGCGGTCAAAGTTGTGGCTTCACGGTCACGCTTTGGCTGCAACCTGTGCACCGCAGCAGCGAGCTGCACAGAAAGTGCGCATTTTTGACGCCTCGAAAGGCGGCAGAATCGGGTTCGGCGAACCGAGTGGCTGTCGGTGAGTCGGGCGCCCTAACGCATGCCCAGGGGCGCCTGGCCGAGGTGCGAGCCGGCGTCGATCAGCAGGGTCTCGCCGGTGACGTGCCGCGATGCGGTAGAGGCGAAAAAGACCGCCGCCGCCGCCACATCCTCGGCCGTCGAAGCGACCTTCAGCGGCGTCCGCTCGGCGACGCCCTGACGCATCCGCTCCACGCCCTGCGCGCCCACGGAGCGCTCGAACCAGGGGGTGTCTATGAACCCCGGGCAGACGGCGTTGACGCGGATTTTCGGGGCGAGGGCCCGGGCCAGGGACAAGGTCATGGTGGTCAGGGCCCCCTTCGAGGCGGCGTAGGGCACCGAGGAGCCGATCCCCATCACGCCCGCCACCGATGAAGTGTTGACCACCGCACCCGGCCGCTCGCACGCCTCCAGCAGGGACCGGCAGGCCCGCACCATCTGGAACGCCCCGATCACGTTCACCGCATAGAGCCGCTGGAAGTCGTCTGCGTTCACCGCATCAAGATCGGCGTGGTTGCCCGCGAACTTGGTGATGCCGGCATTGTTGAAAAGGGCGTCGACCCGGCCATAGGGCGCGGCGGCAGCGGCGATCTGCTTGCAGGCCTCGTCGTCGGCGACATTGGCCTGGACGAGCACCGGCTCGGCCCCGTGCCTGGCCACCTGCTTGGCCGTCTCGTTCGCTTCATCGACGCTGGAAGCGAAGTTGATCACCACGGCCTTGGCGCCGCGCTCGGCGGTCTCCACGGCGATGGCCCGGCCGAGACCCGTGGAGGCCCCCGTGACCACGATCACCCACCCGTCCATATCCCTGCCGGCCATGCGCCTTCACCCCATCCTGGTGTTGTTTTGCGATCCTGATAGCGGCGGGCGCGGCCTTTGTCGCCGTTGCCGCGCGCCCCTCGCGGGTCTAATCGGCGAAGTATGAGCGAATTAGGCGTCACCCAGCTCGGCCAGAGCGTCTCCGCCCCCGCCAGCCCGGATGAGGCCGTGCTGGAACGCGTGCCCAATCCGCAAGCCGGGGAGCTCTATCTCGCCCGCTTCACGGCGCCGGAATTCACCTCGCTCTGCCCGGTGACGGGCCAGCCGGATTTTGCGCACCTGGTCATCGACTATTCGCCGGGCGAGTGGCTGATCGAGTCCAAATCCCTGAAGCTCTACCTCACCGCGTTCCGCAACCACGGCGCCTTCCACGAGGACTGCACCTTGGCGATCGGCAAGAAGATCGTCGAGGTGGCCGCGCCGAAATGGCTGCGCATCGGCGGCTATTGGTTCCCCAGGGGCGGCATCCCCATCGACGTCTTCTGGCAGACGGGCGCCCCGCCGGAGGGGCTGTGGCTGCCTGATCAGGGGGTGGCGGCGTATAGGGGGCGAGGGTAGGGCTGGGGACGTGTACTCGTACACGTCTCCGTTCTTTTAACTGTCTGAAGTTGAAGCGAAAAAGACGGGGGACATGTACAAGTACACGTCCCCGATCACTCATCCCCCCACATCGAGACCACGTCCGCCATCTCCGGCCGCACGCGTTCCTGCGGGGCTTCGGGGCAGGTGCCCAAATGGATGAAGCCCGCCACCTGTTCGCCGGGGGCCAGGCCCAGCAAGGCCTTGGCGCGCTCGTCATAGGCGTACCAGTCGGTGATCCAGTTGGCGCCGTAGCCCATGGCCTGGGCCGCGACCGTGAGCAGGGTGCAGACCGCCCCTGCCGACAGGATCTGCTCCCAGGGCGGGATCTCGCCGCCGTCCGAGGCGCGGGAAACGACGGCCACGGTGAGGGGCGGGACCTTGATCTTGAAGAGCTTGGCGATGGCCTTGGGCGCATCAGGCCGTTCGCCGGCGACCTCCTCCAGGCCGGCCACGAACGCCGCCTTGGCCTGGCCGCGCAGGACGATGAAGCGCCAGGGGTTGAGCTTGCCGTGGTCCGGAACCCGTGCGGCGATGCGCAGGAGGGTGTTCAGCTCATCGGGCGAAGGGGCAGGCTCGCGCAGCATGGCGGCCGACGCGGAGCGCCGCAGGGCCAGGAAATCCAGAACGTCAGAGGAGGCTTTGATCGGCAGGGGCGCGCCGAATTCGGGCGCTTCAGGAACGGAGTGGGACAACAGCGGTCCTCGGATAAGGGTTCTGGAAAGCTCGTGGCGGGTATATAGGCCAATCGTAACCGCAACTTCGGCTGTGACGAATAAATTGACGTCTGGCGCTGGCGAAGTACGCGCCGCGCCCCATATCCCTCTCTAGAGGGTTCTTTTTGAAAACGGCGCGCAAGGGAGAGGCTCGTCATGGCTCAACATCTGGAAGTGGTCGACGCGGCCGCCGCCCCCCCGGTCTGGGCGGCCCTGCGCAACGAAGCCCAGCACGTGGCGGCCACCGAGCCCAGCCTCGCCAGCCTGATCAACGCCGTCATCCTGAAGCACTCAAATCTGGCGCACGCTCTCAGCTATCAGCTGGCGCGCAAGCTGGGCGACCAGGAGCTGCGGGCCATGAGCCTGCGCGAAGTCTGCGAAGAGGCCTATGCGGCAGACCCGTCCATCGTCGTCGCCGCGGAAGCCGACCTGCGCGCCGTCTTCGAGCGCGACCCGGCCTGCAAGGGCTATGTGCAGCCGTTCCTGTTCTTCAAGGGCTTCCTGGCCCTGCAGACCCACCGCATCTCCCACTGGCTGTGGAACCAGGGCCGCGAGCCCATGGCCTTCTATCTGCAGAGCCGCACCAGCGAACTCTTCCAGCTGGACATCCACCCCGGCGCCAAGATGGGCCAGGGCATCTTCCTCGACCACGGCACCGGCATCGTCATCGGCGAGACCGCCGTGGTGGGCGATGACGTCTCCATGCTGCATGGCGTGACCCTCGGCGGCACCGCCACCGACCGGGTCGACCGCCACCCGAAGATCGGCAAGGGCGTCTTGATCGGGGCCGGCGCCTCGATCATCGGCAACATCCGGGTGGGCGACTATGCCAAGGTCGGCTCCGGCTCGGTGGTGACCAAACCTGTGCCGGACGGTTGCACGGCGGTGGGCGTTCCAGCCCAGCTGATCAACTGCCCGACCTGCGGGGAGCCGTCGAAGTCCATGGATCAGACGATCAATCCCGAAGACCTCGGCAACATCATCTAGGCCGATTGCACCCGGTTCGGGCTTTTGGCGAAGGCTGTAAGCCGCTAGGTTGGCGCTCCCCATCGTAAAGGAGCGCTTTTCTCGTGGACCAAAAGGACATCGACCGTATCCAGGGCCACCTGAAGCGCACCTTCGGCTCGCCCCATATTGCGGTCATCGCCCGCAAGCAGAAGGATTCCGCCGAGGTGGAAATCCGCGGCGAGTTCATCGGCGTGATCTACGAGGACGAGGACGAACCAGGCTCCTTCCTCTTCGAAATGGCCATCCTCGCCGAGGATCTGGACGCCGGCTAAGGCGCCCAGGGCATACGCTTGTAGAAATAGGTCGTAGGGCAGGGCGCCCCATCGGGCATCAAGGCGTAGTCGGGGATTTCTCCGGCTTCCGTCCAGCCCATCTTGCGATAGAGCTTGGCGCCGAGATCGTTGCTGACCGCGTCCAGCACCAGCAGCCAGCGGCCGCGCGCCTGCGCCTCGGCCTCGATGGCGTGCATCAGGGCCTCGCCCACGCTCCGGCCTCGCGCCAGAGTCGGCACCTTGCAGACATCAGCCCGGTGCGGCTGGTTGGGCGGCATGTCAGTGACGAGGCTGGCCGTGCCGATCAGGCGCCCGGCCTCATAGGCGCCCAGCACCACCCGGCCTCCTTCGGCGGCGTGTTCCAGGCATTTCGTCCAAAAGGCGCGGGCCTCGGCGCGGCTGTAGGGGCTCATAAAACCGACGGAAAAGCCGGCCTCGACCACGTCGACGAGGATGTCGGCGAGGCCTTCCAGGGTGGCGTCATCGAGGCTGAGCGGGCGGATTTCCAGGCTCATCGGGCCGTCACCGCGACAATGTAGGCGGCGGGCCGGGCGCCGGGGTTTCGAAAGGCGCTCTCGATGGGTTCGCCGAATTCCAGGCAATCCCCGGCCTCAAGCTTGCGGATCATGCTCCCCTCACGGATTTCCAGCACCCCGTCCATCACCCAGACCACCTGGCGGATGAAGGTGTAGGCGCTAGCCGGGATCACCACTTCCGCGCCGGGCGGCAGGCTCACCTGCACCAGCTCGATCGGGCCACCCGGCCGCGCATAGAGCTGACGGCGCACATAGCGGGTCTCCGGGTCCTGCCAGATCGCCTGGTCGGAGGCGCGGGTCAGACGCCCGCCCTCGTTCTCGGCGCGGGCGAGGAGGGTGGCCAGGGTCAGCTCGAAGGCGCCGGAGAGCTTGGCCAGCAGGGCGGCCGTGGGGCTCGCCTCACCGCGCTCGATCTTGGAAATCATCGCCTTGGAGACGCCGGCTCGGGCGGCAAGGTCGCTCTGGGACCACCCCCGCTGTTCCCGCTCGGCCAGCAGGCGGCGGGCGATCCGGTCGGTGGGGTCTGCAATCATGGTGGACATTCGTCCACTATCATGGATTCATGATGGCGCTTCAAGAGGGATCCGCCATGACCGTCCGCCCCGCCACCCCTGCCGACCTGCCGGGCATCCTGGCGATCTACAATCGGATCATCGCTACCTCGACGGCCATCTATCTCAGCGAGCCCACCACTCTGGAGGAGCGCACCGCCTGGTTCGAAGGCCGCCGCGCGCGGGATTTCCCGGTCCTGGTCAGTGAGGACGAAGACGGCGTCTCCGGCTTTTCCAGCTTCGGCGACTGGCGGCCCTCGCCGGGCTACCGCCACACGGTCGAGCACACGGTCCACATCAGGGAAGACCGCCGCGGCCAGGGCCTCGGCCGCGCCCTGGTCCAGGCCCTCGAACCCATCGCCCGGACCCTGGACAAGCACGTCATGCTGGGCGGCATCGACGCGGACAATCAGGCCTCCCTCGACTTCCACGCCCGCCTCGGCTTCGAACCCGTCGCCCACTTCCGCCAGACCGGCCGCAAGTTCGACCGCTGGCTCGATCTGGTGTTCGTCCAGAAGCTGCTCTGAGGCGCTTCTCCGTATCCGGACATTGCGTTCCCTAGTGGCAGGGTCCTACGAGTGCCCCTCCGAGGAGGCGCCGATGAACCCAGAAGAGATCGCGGCCTACAATGCCGAATGGCTGCAGGCCTGGACGGACAAGGATTTGGAGCGGCTGCTGACGTTCTATGCGCCGGACTGCCTCTACAAGGACAACCAGACCGCCGCCGGCATCACCGGCCATGTAAGCCCTGCGCGCCTATGCCCTCACCGGCCTCTTCGGCGCGACCCTGCCGATGACCTTATACGCCGGACGAAACCTGGCCGATCGCCGGCGGCTTCTGCGGGCGCTGGTACTGCGATATCGGGCCGGGCGCGGCCAAGATGCGGGGCTTTGATCTCGTGGTCCTGCGCGGGCGGGAGATCGTGCTCAATGAGGTCTATGTGCACCCGCTGCCCGCCGAGAACGCCTGACCATGACCGCCTCTGGACAACTGCCGCCCTGAGGCCAGCTGATGCCGCCTGGCTGACCACCGCCCTGCAACACGCGGGCATCGACGCCGTGGTCTCCGATTTCACCGCCAAGGCGGTGGGCACCGGCCAGATCGGCGATAGCGTGCGCTTCCGGCTGAACTACAGCCGGGGCGGGGAGGGCGCTCCGGCCACCCTCGTCGGCAAGTTCCCCTCCGCCGACCCCACCAGCTTCGCCACCGGCGTGATGCTGCAGAACTATCTGCGCGAGGTGCGCTTCTATCAGCAGCTGGCGGCCGGGGCCCTGATCTCCACCCCCACCTGCCTTTTCGCCGACATCATCGACGGCGGCGGCGAGTTCGTGCTGCTCATGGAAGACCTCGCCCCCGCCGAACAGGGCGACCAGCTGAATGGCGTCTCCCTGGATCAGGCGCGCCTCGTCATCGACGAGGCGGCCAAGCTGCACGCCTCCCACTGGAACGACGATGGCCTCGACGAGCTCTCCTGGGTCTCCGGCTCCAAGGCGGCCGGCTCCGGCGGCGCCAATCCCGGCATGGTCCAGGCCCTCTGGCAGGGCTGCCGCGACCGCTACGCCGCCCGCATCCAGCCGGAGTGGGTGGAGATCGGCGACAAGCTCTCCGCCAACTTCCTGCGCCTCGGCGAGATCCACGAAGGCCCGCGCTGCCTCACCCACAACGACTTCCGCCCCGACAACATGATGTTCGCCACGGCGGCGGGCGGCAAACCGGTCACGGTGCTCGACTGGCAATCCTTCGCCTACGGCCCGGGCGCGACCGACGTCGCCTATTTCCTGGCCGGCGCCATTACCCCGGCGGAGCGGCGCGCCAATGAACAGGCCTTCCTCGACCGCTACCTCGCCGGCCTGATGGCCCACGGCGTCACCAACTATTCCATGGGTGACCTGAAGCGCGACTACGGGCGCGGCGCCTTCCTCCTCTTCGCCACGGCTTTCTTCGCTTCGATGATGGTCAAGCAGACTGACCGCGGCGACGACATGTTCATGCAGATGCTCGGCGGCGCCGCGGCCCACATCCTGGACCACGACGCCCTGAGGTGGCTGAGCTAAAGAACCCCCAGCATCTCCGCCACCAGCGGGTGGCGGACGATATCCTGGTCGGCCAGGCGCACCACGGCGATGTTCGGTGAGGCCTCCAGCCGCTCGGCGACACCGGCCAGGCCCGAGAGTTCCGGCAAGAGGTCGGACTGGTCCGGGTCCCCCGTCACCACCATGGTCGAGTTCCAGCCCAGGCGGGTCAGCAGCATCTTGATCTGGCCGTAGGTGCAGTTCTGGGCCTCGTCGATGACCACGAAGGCGTTGTTGAGCGTGCGGCCGCGCATGAAGCCCACCGGCGCGATCTCGATGGCGCCCTCGGCCATCAGGGCCTTCACGCGCTTCATGGAGAGCCGGTCTGAAAGGGCGTCGTAGAGGGGGCGCAGGTACGGGGCGAGTTTCTCCTCCATGTCGCCGGGCAGGTAGCCGAGGCTCTCCCCGGCCTCCACGGCGGGGCGGGAGAGGACGATCCGCCCCACCTTGCCGCTTTCCAGGGCTTCCACCGCCTTGGCGATGGCCAGGTAGGTCTTGCCCGTGCCAGCCGGACCGAGGGCGAGGACCAGGGCCTTCTCGTCAATGGCCTCCATCAGCTTCGCCTGGCCTGGAGATTTGGGTTTGACCGTTTTCAGATAGGCCTGGTCGCGATCGTCATTGACCCCATGCGGCGTCCAACCCCTCGCCGTCGGCAGACGGCGGATTTTGGCGTCGTCGAACTCGTGCGCGTCAAAGGCGCCTTCGCGCACCATTCGCTTCAGGGCTCGCTTGGTCATGCATGCCTCCTTGGGGGCAAAGAAAAAGGGCGACGCCGGTGAGGCTCGCCCTTGGGGTCGGTCAAAGATGCGGGAACGGTTGCGCGTGCGCGGCCGGCCGGTGGCTCGGCGGGTCCTGATGTGGGCGGGGGGCTGCCCCGCCGGAACACTCTACGCGACACCCGGCTCTCCGTGGCTGGGAGACCGTGAAGCGATGAGCCGCCCCACGGCGGGATCAAAGGAGGCATTCACCCCCTCGAATCGCCCGACTAAGATGATCCTAGCCGAGTTTCGAAACGGTTAACCAAGCGAAGAGTTTCAAGTTTAGGGGGCATACGGATGACTGCATATGTTTTGGGCGGCGTGAGCCCCACCTTGCCTGGAGAAGACGAATACTGGATCGCTCCCAACGCGGCGGTGATGGGCAACGTAATCCTCAAGAAGAACGCCAGTGTCTGGTTCGGTGCGGTGCTTAGGGGTGACAATGATCCGATCGTTGTTGGCGAAGGATCTAATGTACAGGACAACTCTGTTCTTCACACCGACACGGGATCTCCGCTGACCATCGGCGCGAACGTGACAGTTGGCCACATGGTGATGATGCACGGCTGCACGATTGGCGACGGCGCCCTGATCGGCATCGGCTCGGTGATCCTCAATGGCGCCAAGGTCGGGAAGAACTGCCTTGTCGGCGCCAACACCCTGATCACCGAGGGCAAGGAATTTCCCGACAACTGCATGATCATGGGTTCGCCCGGCAAGGTCGTGCGCGAGCTTTCCCCCGAACAGGCTGCCCGCATGGGCTTCGGCGCCATGGGCTATGTGCGCAACTGGCAGCGCTTCAAGAAGGACCTGGTGGCGCTCTGATGGCCACATTGTTTTTCGGCATGAACCAGTCGCTCGACGGCTATGTCGACCATGACAAGTTCATGCCGGATCCGGAGCTGTTTCGTTATTTCATCGGCCAGACCGCGGCCTTGACGGGCAGCCTCTACGGCCGGCGCATGTATGAGATCATGCGTTACTGGGATGATGAGCAGGAGGGCTGGGACGAGGACGAGCGCGCCTTCGCGGCGGCCTGGCGGCGGTCGCCGAAATGGGTGGTCTCGAGCACGCTCACTTCCGTCGGCCCCAATGCCGAACTCCTCAAGGGCGACCTGAAAACGGCGGTGCGACACCTTAAGGACCGCCATGACGGCGAGATCGAGATCGCCGGCCCGCGCCTTGCCGCCGGTCTCGCGGACCTCATCGACGAATACCGCCTCTATATTCACCCGGTGGTCCTGGGACAGGGCGCGCCGTTCTTCATCGGGCCCCGTCCTCGCCTGCGTTTGACCGGCAGCGCCAGGATCGGTCCGGATGCGATCCGCCTGACCTACGTGCCGGCCTAGCGCGCCAGATTGCTCATATCCACGCCATAAAGAGCGGCGTTCTTCTGGGAATAATGGACGCGGGGCTGGACCGGCTCTCCCTTCACCGAGGCCTCCACGAGGTCGAGGAAGGTGTGCCATCCCATGGCGTTTTGCGGCTCGAAGCGCTCGAGAATCGGCAGGTGGGTGAGGGTGAGTTTCGTGGCGTCCCCGTCCGGCTCGAGTTCGACGGTCAGGTAGCTCTCCGGATAGGCGCTCTCGGTCTCGCCCGGAGCGAAGACGTTCCAGGTGTAGGCGAGCTTGCGGGGCGGCTTCCATTGCGTGACCACGCCCCGGATATGGCCATCCATCAGGCTGACAGCGCCGCCTTCGCGCGGCTCGATTGAACCGTCCGCGCCATACCAGACGGGAATCTTCGCGGCCTCGGTGAGGAAGGTCCAGACCCGGTCCGGGGCCGCGGGAAGCAAGCGCTCGAAGCGCACGGCCGCGACCTTGTAGGAATGTCCCCTGTCACTCATGGCAGTTGTCCTCCAACAGAGCCGCTTCAAGCGCGTCGAGTTTGGGCGCCCAGAAGGCCTGAACGTTCTCGATCCACCGCGCCACCTCATCCACGCCCGTCTTGTCCAGCGCATAAATCCGCCGCTGCGCCTCGCCCCGCACGGTGACGAGCCTGGCTTCGCGAAGGGTCTTCAGGTGCTGCGAAATGGCCGGCGCGCTGACCGGAAAGCGCCGCGCGATTTCGCCCGATGTCAGGGCGCCTAGGGCGAGTGTTTCAACGATGCGCTGACGGGTCGGGTCGGCGAGGGCTGCAAGGGCGTTCATGGCGCCAAAGATGTAGCGGACGCTTAATTAAGTCAATTTGACATTACGAGGGATTGGTCGCCGTCACGATCCAGACGCCGGATTCCAGCAGGACCTGGCCGTCTTCTAAACGGCCCGCGAAGGCGTCCCGCAGCGCCGCCACGGCGCGGTCCCGCCACTCCGGATGTTCCCGCATCGCCCGCCCCAGCGGGCCGACATCCAGCACGATGGGCAAGGTCTCATCAATGCCGCCGACGCCCGTCTTCTTGTGGAAAGCCCGCAGGCCGATGTCGGAGAACCCGGCCCTGTCGAGGATGCGCCGCACATGGTCGGGATCGGTGAAGGCCAAGGGGCCCGGCGCGCCCGGGATTGGGGCCACGGGCGCCGGGGCCTCCGGAATCGAAGCCGCCACGGTGCGCATCGGCATGTTGATCCAGGTGTCGTCCTTCCAGCAGACGAAGGCGAGGCGGCCGCCGGGCTTCAGGGCACGCCGCAGGTTGGCGAAGGCGGCCTCGGGATCGATGAAAAACATCACCCCGAAGCGGGAGAAGAGGCCGTCGTAGAGGGCCGCCTCGAAGGGGTGAATCTGGGCGTCGGCGGGGGTGCAGATAATCTGGGTCAGGCCGTCGGCCCTGGCCTGTTCGGCGGCGACGGCGAGCATGGGCTCGGAGATGTCCAGGGAAAGGACCTGGCCTGTGGGGCCGACGGCGCGGGCGAGCTGGCGGCTGGTCGTGCCGCAGCCGCAGCCGATGTCGATGATCGCCTCGCCCGCTTTCGGGGCCAGGGCCTCCATCGCCTCGTCGCCAAGCGGGCCAAGCTGGCGGTCGAGGGCCGCTTGCTGGGCGATCCAGGCGGGCGCGGAGGCCGTGTTCCAGTTGGTGTGCATGGCGGCGTTGGGGCCGGTGGCGGCGTCGGTCATGGCAGCGTCTCTCCTCTGGCCCTCACTCTTACTCTTTCCTTCCCCGATGACAGGCGCGCAAAGTCGAGAAAACGGGAGGAACTGACCATGCCGGAATTCATCAAGGTCGAGCGCGACGGGCCGATCACCACCTTCACCCTCAACCGCCCGGAGGTGATGAACTCCCTCCATTCGCCGGCCCATTTCGAGCTGCATGAGGCCTTCGACGCCTTCGCCGCCGATCCGGACCAGTGGGTGGGCATCGTCACCGGGGCGGGCGAGCGCGCCTTTTCGGCCGGCAATGACCTGAAGCACCAGGCGATGGGCGGGGGCATGGCGCAGCCGCCCTCCGGCTTCGCGGGCCTGACCTCGCGGTTCGACCTCTCCAAGCCGCTGATCGCGGCGGTGAATGGCGTGGCCATGGGGGGCGGGTTCGAGATCGCTCTGGCCTGCGACCTGATCATCGCCTCGGAAAACGCCGTCTTCGCCCTGCCCGAGCCGAAGGTGGGCCTGGCCGCCCTGGCCGGGGGCCTGCACCGCCTGCCGCGCCAGATCGGCCTGAAGCGGGCCATGGGGATGATCCTTACCGCCCGCCGTGTCTCGGCCAAGGAAGGCGCCGAGCTGGGCTTCGTCAACGAGGTGGTGGCGCCGGGCGAGCTGATGGCGGCCGCCAAGCGCTGGGCCGGCCTGATCGCCGAGTGCAGCCCAATGTCGATCAAGGCCTCCAAGGCCGCCGTCCTCAAGGGCCTCGACGAGCCCACCCTGGAAGCCGCCATCACTGGCCAGAACCGCTATCCTGACGTGGCCGCTCTTTTCCGCTCTGCGGATTTCGTGGAAGGCCCCAAGGCCTTCGCCGAGAAACGCGCGCCCCAGTGGACGGGACGCTGAGCACAGGCTAGAGGCGTCCTTGAACAAAGTGACGCCTCCGTCACCTTAGGGAAAACGCCGCCATGGCCGAGACTTACGACTACATCATCATCGGCGCCGGATCGGCGGGATGCGTGCTGGCCAACCGGCTGTCGGCAGATGGCTCCAAGAGCGTGCTGGTGCTGGAAGCCGGGCCGAAGGACAATTCGATCCTGGTGAAGATGCCGGCCGGGGTGGGCGCGATCCTGCCGCGCAAGGGCGACTACAATTGGGGCTTCTGGACCGAGCCTGAGCCGCACGTGGACAACCGGGTGCTGTGGTGGCCGCGCGGGCGGGGCCTCGGCGGCTCCTCCTCGATCAACGGCATGATCTATATCCGCGGCCATGCGCGCGACTATGACCAGTGGCGCCAGATGGGGCTGAAGGGCTGGTCCTATTCGGAGGTGCTACCCTACTTCAAGAAGTCCGAGACCCTGCAGGGCGGCGGAGACGACTATCACGGCGGCGCCGGGCCGCTCTATGTGTCCAAGGCCGCCGACAAGAACCCGATCTTCTCCGGCTTCATCAAGGCAGGCGCCCAGGCCGGGTACCGCACGACGCCGGACTTCAACGGCGAGCAGCAGGAAGGGTTTGGCCCCTACCAGATGACCATCAAGGACGGTCAGCGCTGGAGCGCCTCCGTCGCCTACCTGCACCCGGCGCTCACCCGCCCGAACCTCACCGTAAAGACCGGGGCGCGGACGACGCGCATCCTGATCGAGGGCACGAAAGCCACCGGCGTGGAGTTTGACGTGGCCGGGGTCCGCGAAACCGCGCTCGCCCGCGCCGAGGTGCTGCTGTGCGCCGGGGCGGTGCAGAGCCCGCAGATCCTGCAGCTCTCGGGCGTGGGTGATCCGGAGGATCTCGCCAAGGTCGGGATCGACACCAAGCACGCCCTGCCGGGCGTCGGCGCCAACCTGCAGGACCACCTGGACATCACGGTCTGCTTTGAGACGCCGAAGGTGAAGGGCGCCTATTCCGCCTCGCGCGGCCTGAACACCGTGCTGACCGGCCTGAAGTACGCGCTCTTCAAGTCCGGGCCGGGCCGCAGCCAGTTCCTGGAATCCGGCGCCTTCCTGAAGTCCCGTCCGGACCTCGACCGGCCGGACCTGCAACTGCACTGCCTGATCGCCATCATGCGCGACCACGGCCGCATCCAGGCCGGCAAGGACGGCTTCACCGTGCACATCTGCCAACTGCGCCCCGAGAGCCGGGGCAAGGTGTTCCTGAAGTCCGCCGATCCGTTCGCCGATCCGGCCATCCTCTGCAACTACCTGGCCACCGAGGAGGACCGCCGCGCCCTGCGGGAAGGCTTCAAGATGGTGCGCGCGGTCTGCGATCAGCCGGCCCTGAAGGACATTCGCGGCGCCGAGATCATCCCGGGCCCGCAGGTCCAGACCGACGAGGAGATCGACACCTGGATCCGCTCCATCGCCGAGACGATCTATCACCCGGTGGGCACCTGCAAGATGGGCCAGGCCGGCGACAAGATGGCCGTGGTGGATGACGAGCTGCGCGTCATGGGCATGACCGGCCTGCGCGTCATCGACGCTTCGGTGATGCCGACCCTGGTGGGCGGGAACACCAACGCCCCGACCATCATGATCGCGGAAAAGGCCGCTGACATGATCCTCGGCAAGGCTCCGCCCGCGCCTCTGGACGTGAAAGTCGACGCCGCGGCCTGAGACTTTCCCCCCTTACGGGTGGTCGACGAACACCGTTCAGGCGCCTTAGGCTCCTTCTCAGACGAGAGGGACCATGCTTACCATCTATGAGTTAGCGGCTCTGATCCTGAGCCTGGCGGCGCTGTTCGGCTGGATCAACCGGCGCTTTTTCAACCTGCCGCACACCATCGGCCTGCTGATCATGGCCCTGGGGACGGCCCTGCTGATGGCCGGGGTCGAGGCCGCGACGCCGGGCGTGGATATCTCGGCCAGCCTGCGCATCGCCGTGGCCCAGATCGATTTCCATGATGCGATCATGAACGGCATGCTGGCCTTCCTGCTGTTCGCCGGCGCCCTGCACGTGAACCTCTCGCAGCTGGCCAAGCAGAAGTGGGCCATCGCGCTCCTCGCCAGCGTCGGGGTGATCATCTCCACCCTGGTGATCGGCCTCGTCCTCTGGGCCGCCGCGCCGCTGCTCGGCCTGCGCCTGCCCTGGCTGTGGGCCCTGGTGTTCGGGGCCCTGATCTCGCCCACGGATCCGGTCGCCGTACTCGGCCTTCTGAAGACCGTCAAGGTGCCCGAGGCCCTGAAATCCAAGATCGCCGGCGAGGCCCTGTTCAATGACGGGGTGGCCGTGGTGGCCTTCACCGTGCTGGTGGCGGCCGCCTCGGCGTCCAGCGCTCATGGCGCCGACCCGCTCAGCCTGCCGCACGTCGGCTGGCTGTTCCTCCTGGAAGGCGTGGGGGCCATCGTCTTCGGTCTCGTCATGGGCTGGATCGCCCACCAGGCCATGAAGGCCATCGACGACCACGCCGTGGAGATCCTGATCACGCTCGCCCTCTGCATCGCCACCTATGTGATCTGCATGCGGCTCAATCTCTCCGGGCCGATCGCCGTGGTGGTGGCGGGCCTGCTGATCGGCAACCACGATGTCGAGGAGGCGATGAGCGAGAAGGTGCACCGCTATCTCTTCTCTTTCTGGGAGGTGGTGGACGATGTGTTCAACTCGGTGCTGTTCCTGCTGATCGGCCTGGAGGTGCTGGTGCTCTCCTTCCATCTCGGCAATGCGGCCCTCGCCCTGGTGGCGATCCCGGCGGCCCTGCTGGGACGTTTCGTCTCCCTCGGCATCCCCATTGTCGGCCTCTCGCGCCTGCAGACATTCGACCGCGGCGTGATCCCGACGATGACCTGGGGCGGCCTGCGGGGCGGGGTGTCGGTGGCCCTGGCGCTCAGCCTGCCGGACACCGAGGTCAAGCCGCTGCTGCTGACCTGCGCCTATGCGGTGACCGTGTTCTCCATCGTCGCCCAGGGCCTGAGCTTCAAGCAGGTGGTGAGGCGCACCATTCCCCAGAGCGTGACCGCCGCCGCCGTGGCGGAGGCGGAAGGGGCCTCGGCGACCCGGCACTGAAGTCTTCGGCGCGCCGGCCGGCTTGATCGGCGTCAAGGCCCTTCGCCGTGCAGACGCTAGGCATGGGGCATGCCGCATGCCCCGATCCGACGTTCCGCCGTCCTGGCGCTCAGCGCCCTGATCGCCCTGGGCGCCCAGGGCCATGGCCCGGCCAACGCCCAGACACCGGCCGCGCCCGCCGCGCCGGCCGCTCTTGCCCCGGCGCCTTTGCCCGCCCCGCCCCTGAACGAGGTGGAGACGCAGGTGCTGCGGATGTTCGTCGCCACCGCCCCAGGCAACGGCCTGCCGGACGCCGGCCCCGCCGGGCTTAGCGGCGACGCCCTCATCACCAGGGCGGTTGAGCTTGCCCAGGCCCTGCATGGCCAGAGGATCGCCAATCCCCGCGCCATCGAAAGCAACTGGGGCTACCGGCCCGAGCCCTACGACGCCCGCGCCGCCCTGGAGGCCGCGCGCGCCTCCAACACGCTGCTGGCCTGGACGATCAGCCAGGCTCCGTCCCATCCGGCCTACGCCGCCCTGGTCAGCGCGCGCCTGCGCTATGCGCGCCTGGCCGAGGCCGGCGGCTGGGCGCCCCTGGCGGTCTCCAGGCCCTTGAAGACCGGCGATACCGACCCCGCCGTCATCGCCCTGCGCGAGCGTCTGACGATCGAGGGCTACGCGCCCGTTCCGGTCCCTCCGGCCCCAGCCCCAGCCCCGCCGCCGCCCGCCGCCCCGCTCGCTGCCCCGCCGGGCGCGCCTGCCGCGCCGCCGGCGGCCCCGTCCGCGCCCCCCGAACCCAACCCGGCCCTGTTCGACACCGGCGTCGCCGACGCCCTGAAGGCCTGGCAGCGCGATCATGGCGTTTCCGCCGATGGGGTGCTGGGCCGCGCGGCGGTCACGGCCCTCAACATCACCGCCGCCCAGCGCCTGGCCCAAATCGATCTCAATCTCGAACGCGAACGCTGGCTTCCGCGCGGCCAGGCCGCCGATCGCATCGAGGTCAATATCGCCGCCGCCGAATTGGTCCTCTTCCGGGGCGGCGCGCCGTCCCTGACCATGCGCGCCGTGGTCGGCAAGCCGTCGACCCCCACCCCGATCTTCGCCGCCGAGGTCGAGCGGGTGGTGCTCAACCCGCCCTGGAACGTGCCCGGCTCCATCGCCGCCGCCGAGCTTCTGCCCAAGGGCGAGGCCTATCTCGCCGCCAACCACTACAGCTTTATCGATGGCCGCCTGGTCCAGGCGCCGGGTCCGGGCAGCGCCCTCGGCGTCGTGAAGTTCGATTTCAACAGCCCCTATGGCGTCTACCTGCATGACACTCCGGCCAAGGCCGGCTTCGGGCTCGAGGTCCGCTACCTCAGCCATGGCTGCATGCGCCTGCAAAAGCCGCGTGAACTCGCCTATGCCCTGCTCGCGCCCCAGGGCGTCACCCAGGCCCAGATCGAGGCGATCATCGCCCGGCGCGACACCCGGGTCATCCCCCTGGCCGCGAAGCTGCCGGTCATCGTCGTCTACCGCACCGTCTCGGTCGCGCCGGATGGGCGGGTGCTGTTCCACCGCGATCCCTACAACTGGGACGCCAAGCTCGCCGCGGCCCTGCGGCGTTAAGGCCCGATCACGAAACCGCGCGGTGGCTTGGCCGCGCCGCCCGATCCTGCGAAAACCCAAATCATGGATCGCCGCCGTCTGATCAAGCTGGCCTTCGCTGCGGGAACGCTCTCCGCGGCGCCCGCCTATATCGCCACCCCGGCCCTGGCCGAGGCTCTCGCCCCCCTGGCCGCGCGCCGGGTGTCGTTGCTGAACCTGCACACCGGCGAGCGCCTGCTGAATGCCGCCTATTGGGAAAACGGGGCCTATGAGCCCTCGGCCCTGGCCGCCCTCAGCCAGGTCCTGCGCGATCACCGCACGGGGGAAAGCCACGCCATGGCGCCCGCCCTGTTCGACGTGCTCACTGCCCTTCAGGCCCGGCTGAACGTCACCCCCACCATCGAGGTCATCTCGGGATACCGTTCGCCGGCGACCAACGCCGCCCTGCACAGCCGTTCCAGCGGCGTGGCCACGCACAGCCTGCATATGGAAGGCAAGGCGATGGACATCCGCATCGCCGGCGTGCCCCTCGCCACCCTGCGCGACACCGCCCTGGCGCTCGGCCTGGGCGGCGTCGGCTACTACCCCACCAGCAACTTCGTGCACGTCGATGTGGGCCGCGTGCGCCAGTGGAGCGGGTCCTGACCCTCTAGCTGGGCCCGAACCCTCGAAACATCACACCACCGCCGGATTGTGCAGCCACTGGCGAAGCTCGTGGTTGCCGTACTTCGTCAGATCCTTCGGCAGCTCGAACTGGATCGTCGCCCGCGCGCCCTCGGTCAGGTGCTCGCGCACCTCCTTCATCAGCCGGGGCGGGCAGATCAGGCCCAGGCGCTCGAACTCGCCCTTCTTGAACTGGCCGTTGATGACTTCCGCGATCTGCCCCGCGAAAGCCTTGATGCGCCGCGCCGTATCGCCCCGGTCCCCGTTCGAGGAGCGGCCCGCCCCGGAGGCGTGTTCAAAGGATTCGGAGGCCGGGCCATGGCCATGCCCGTGGTGCGGATGCGGATGGATCTCGCTCACCGTCACCGGGTCCGGATGGTCCTGCTGGCGCTCGACAAGGCGCGCCCGGGCGCCGCTGGCGATCAGAATGCGGATGCGGGGGGCTCGCAACATGGTCTTACTCCTTTGGGAAATTCGGGGCCGGGGCGCGGATGGCCCGGCGCAGCCGCGCCATGCCGGCGCGCGCGCCCTCGGCCTGGCCGTAGGGCAGGAAGCCGCCATAGCGGCCATGCGGCGCCGGCGGCGGCTCGGGATGCTGGATCGGGCACCAGAACTGTTCGGTCAGGCTGGCGATCTCCGCCGCATAGGCCAGCACCCCGTTGGCATAGCTGCAATAGGCGCAGTTCACCCTCTGGGCGCGGGTCAGGTAGGTCAGTTCGTGGCGCGACAGGCCCACATAGGCCGACCGCTTCACCCGGGGCACGGACCACAGGCGGAAGCACACCGCCTGATAGAGGCTCACCGCCGCGTCCAGCAGGGCGAGGGGCAGGAGGAGGCCGTAGATGAACGGCGCCGCCGCCAGCACCATCAGGGCGCTGCCCGGCCGCGCGAAGTCCTTCTCCTGGGCGGCGGCCTCGGCGGGCGCCCCGGCGGGCGCGAGGGGGGCCAGGGCGGCGGCGTCAGCGATGGGGGGCGGCGGGCTCATCGGCACGCCAAGGCTGGACCGGCCCGGGCGCCAGGGCTTTGATGCGGATCAACGGGCCGTCCCCTTCTCCTCCAGCGCCGCCACCGCCTTTTCCGGGTCCACGGGCCGGGCCATGGCGTTGGAGGCTTCGTCCGCCCGGTCGGCCACATCCGGCGCGTCCCGCCGCAGGGCTTCCAGCCGCTCGACGATCTTGGCGCCGCGCCGGTCGGCCAGCAGGGCCAGTTCCAGAATCAGCTGGGATCGGCGGGTGGCCAGCTGATCCTCCCGCCTCTGGCTGACCATGATGGCCAGCGCCACGAACAGGGCCGCCAGGGTCGCCCCCAGCTCCAGCCAGGCGAAAGCCGTGCCATCCGGCGCCCCGCCGGCCGCCAGGGTCAGGCCGGCGATCGCTCCCACGCCCAGCACCAGGGCCACGAACACCATGGGCCGGCCCAGCCCGCCCGTCACTCCGTCAATCAGCCGCTGCAGCCCAGAAGCGCTCTCATAGTGCTGCCGGTGAAACGCCGCCACGGCCTCCACCACCTCGGCCTCGTGCGCTTCGAGGGAGCCGCGTGGATTTTCGTCAGGGGAGGGGGCCATGCCCTCTTCAATGCTCAGGCGCCCTCACCGGATGCGCGCGGCCCCGGACTTGGCGGTCTCGGCATGGGAAATTGACGGACCTGTCACCCGAATGTCGGCGCCGAACGCCCGCCCCTAGGCGGGCCGGAGGACGCGAAGCGTCCAGTGGGCGAGTCACGACCGGACCCAGCCCTCAATCGTCCTACCCGTTCACCACCCGCTCGGCCCGGATGGACCCCTTCGGCCAGGGCTTATCCAGCACCTCGACCAGCTCCTCCCGCGAGCTCTTCAGATCCAGCCACCGCCCCCAGTCCTCCCGCCGCAGGATGGCCGGCTGGCGGTCGTGATAGACGGCCGCGTCCTCGCCGGGCGCCGTGGTCACCACGGTAAAGCTCTCCACCGGCCCGTCCGCCGTCTCCGCCCGCGCCCAGAGCCCGGCCATGCAGAACATGTCGGCGCCTTCGAGCGTGAATTTGAACATCGGCTTCGGCGTCCCCGAGCCGGACCATTCGATGTAGTGCGTCGCGGGCACCAGGCACCGCCGCTCGGCGAAGGCCGCCCCATAGGCGCTGGTCGGCTTTCGGGGCGGGGCCGGCAGCAGGCCGTCACTGCGCGCATTGGTGAAGGGGTTGCGGAAGGTCTTGCCCCCGGCCCGCTTCTGGTTGTGCCAGTCCTTGACCGCCCCGGTCCAATAATGCGGCACGAACCCCCACCGGTGCGCCGCCAGCTCCATCCCAGCCGCCGGATCGGCCGCGTCCACGGGCTTGACCACCGGCGCCATATTGGTCGGCTTGATGTCATAGGGCGCATTCGGCTCCGCCACCCCCTCGGCCCACCGCACGATAGGCACATAGGCCTGGTGGAACTCATCCACGAGCCGGTTCAGCGGGTTCTGGTAGCCATAGCGGTTGCACATGCGGCCGAGGGTAGGGCGAGGGCGCGGTTCAGCGCTACCGATTAGTGATTGCGCCCGCGCCCAGGTTCTCGCGCCCCAGGGCCACCCCCCCAAGCCGCTCATCCCGGCGAAAGCCGGGACCCAGGCTTTTTCTGGCGCGGTGGTTGATCTGCGATGTTTGGTTGAGGGCCCGCGCCCCGCCTAGCCCCGCCGCCACTGATCCGTCTTGAACCGCTCCGGCACGGCATCCGTCATGGGATCCACCCCCTGCCGCTCCAGTTCTTCGAACCAAGCCCCCCGCAATGACGGCGGGAATGCCTCGCCGCACCAGGGGTAGTGGCTGATGGTTTGCAGCAGAACCACATCCCCATCCCGCCGGAAGACCAGGGCATATTCGCGCTTGGCAGGGTCATATTGTACCGGCGCCCCTTCGGCTTCTGGATGCCGCTCCAGATGGTTCTCATCCCCAATCGCCACGGCGCCGCGTCATCCCCACCCACTCGATGCTGGAAGACTCGGCCCCCCACCGGCCGTGGTCAAGCGTGGGCCGGGCGTTCTCGGCCGCCCGAAATCACGATACGCCATGCGGTAGGAGAGAGCGTGTCGCTTCGCGGAGAAGGGCAGCGGCATTAGGGGGTTAATCCACCTGCCATCCGAATTGGCAACCGCGCCTTACTCGATCTCGCTATCCTCAATGTCGACGAAGTCATCCTCGAACGCATCGTCGAACACATCGAAGCCCGCTGACTTCTGGTGCGCCTTGGCAGGATAGGCGGCCTCGTAGCGCCGCTGCGCCAGCCCGCCGATCCAATAGGGCGCCGTGAGCGGCCAATCGGGCGAAGGGGACTGGGAGTGCGTGTATTCCAGGGTGCGCGACCCATCGCCGAAGAAGTCAGCGTTGTGGACGAACTCGTGCGCCAGGGTCTTCACCTTCGCCCCGACCGAATTGGACATGAACTTGGTGTGGTAGGCGATCAGGAAAGGCCGCTTCGGCGAGGTGATGGCCACCGTCTTGCGAAGGCGCGGATCAATCGAACTGAAATGGACGACATCGACCGGCGTGGGGCAGGCCCGAAGCCGCTGACTGATGGCCGGTGAGGACAATGCGGTGAACTTGAACTGCGGCTGCGCGGCGATCTCCGCCCAGAAGCTCTCGTCCGCACCCAGCTGATTGGCGAACGCGACGGCGGCGATCAGCCCCGGGTCCTGTCTGGAATAGGTGAACTTCATCTCGCTCCCGCGTGCCTGACTCAAACAGCACTCTAACGGTCGGTGGCGCGAACTCCCATCTCCCCCCGCTCATCCCCGCGACTGCCCAGCAGAGGCGCGTAGCAGCCAAAGCGGGGACCCAGGCTTTTCTGGCGCGCGAAAGGCAGGGCCCAACCCGCCAGTGGGGACGCGTACGCGTTACGCGTCTCCCTGAGGTGCCACGCACGATGGCCTTTGAAATCGGCGTTTGTTCAACCTGTCACTGGAAAGCCCTGAAAGCCCCGCACCCATTGATTAAAAAATGAGTGGTTTGACCCTGTTGGTTGAGTAGGTAAGCTCCAAAGTTCACCCCTAGCTTGTGACTCGCAATGGCAGTTTTTGACCTGAAGTCAGACAACGAAGCTTCCGGCGGCGGGCTCAAGAATCAAGCCGCCAATTTTCTCGCCGAACTTTACGGCCCAGGCCGAACTGAGGAGCGCGTCTCAGGAAAAAAGGCCGATGCGTACTTTGTTGATGAGCGACTTGGCAAAAAGCAAAAAATCTATCTTGAGGCCAAAGATTTCGGCTCATCATTGAGCAGGCAAGATGTAGTAAACATATGGTCTGACTACTCGGGTATAGTGACTGCAAATCAACCCGCTACCCTATTGCTGGTGACGCGCAATGGTCTCTCTTCGGACGCGCAATCGTTCGTACAGATTGAGCAACCATTTATGGCGCATCGAACAATATGGGAGCTGGAAGACGAGATACTCGGACTAATTCCATATGTGCGACGGCTAGAAAAGATATTCCACGACGATGGGTTAAGCTCATTCTATGTGCCTGCACACGTGTCGCGAATTTCTTTTGACGAACACAACAAACAAATTCTGTCTTCGCAACATCTTGTCCTTTTCGATGAAATATCGCAATGGATGAACTCTGGAGATGGCACTCCCATTGCAATACTCGGTGGTTATGGTGCGGGAAAGACGAGTTTCACTGAGTTTTTTCTTTCAAATCAGGCAGAGAAGGCACTCAGCAATCCTGCCGCTCGTAGACCAATATTGATAAAATTGGGGATGATATCCAGATACAATAGTCTAGATGGTCTACTTGGGGCAATGTTTACGAGTGACCATAGCATTAAGGGATATAGTTTTCAGAGATTCATGAACTTCAACAGCCGAGGCAGGTTGGTTGTGGTGCTCGACGGTTTCGATGAAATGAAACACGCAATGTCGTGGGTAGATTTTCGTAATCAAGTTCGCGAGCTAAACAGACTTGTCCAACATCACAGCAAAATTCTGCTCCTTGGCAGGCCAACTGCTTTTACGAGTGATGCTGAGCACGATTGGATTTTGCGAGGTCGTAAGGAGTTCGCAGGGGGCCATAGGCGTCTCCCTGACTGGCCAGAATTTCGAGAATACCAACTGGAAGGTTTTACTCTTCAGGAGCGTCGCGAGTTCGTCGAACGATTTCTAACTTATCGTGAGCGCGTTTCGGCCATAAATGGTGATCGTCCGATAGATGAGGTCTGGGTCGAGCGACGATCCGAGGAAGTAAATAGGCTTGCGGATTTGGATCAAGAGATGTTTACGCGGCCTGTTCACGCGAAAATTCTGACCGACCTGGCAGCTGACAAGAGTGTAAATCTTTCAATATTTGACGGAAACGTCACTCGCTGGACGCTTTATGACGAATTCTTCAAGTCCTTAGCGGCAAGAGAATGCGAGAAGCCGGCGCGCTCTCCCATAGGGGAGGGGAATCGACTGACGTTTTTGCGCGAATTGGCTTTTTGGTTGTGGACGGCCAAAGGGTCCGCGACCAGCTTTCACGCCAGTGACATACCCGAAGTATTGCTAGATGGCCTTCCCGACGGTGATTGTGAGGAATTCGAAGAGAAGTGCCGAGAATATCTGGCAGGTGCTTTTTTGGAAAGAAAAGCTGGGGATCTTTTCTTCTTTCCGCATAGGTCTTTTGCGGAGTTCCTGGTCGCGCAGCGGATGTATTTTAACCCTCCCGGTCCGGCGGATCATGAAAACTACGGGAACGTAGTGCGAGAGGGCGTGGTGGATTTTTTGAAGGATGTGCCCGACCAGAGTAAAGTAGCTGATTGGGTCGCGACGTTACCCTTTGCAAAGGGAACGCTGAATGTCGAATATTTGACTTTTTTGGCGGATTACGTCGGTGGGGCGAGCGCATTGGCCGAACGCATTCCTGATGACTGTTCCTACAAGAAGCCGTTCGCCTTGATGGACAGACAGCGTTTGCAATCAAATGCCATTGTAATGGACGTCAGAAACACTGTGTTGGAGTCAGACCCGCTTGGTATGGCGATTGTGGCACTGTTTGTGGGCCCACTTGGGGCGTTTTCAAGTTCAATGCTCGGTAAGGAAATTGCCATCGCTGAAACAATGGCAGCGAGCTTATTGGAGCGTTTCTTCGGTTGCGTGCGTGAGGAGCCCGGCGCTCAACGCTTCTCGGTCGTTGCGGGATTGAATAACGAGATTAAGGAGCTAACGATTGCGGGCGTCCAGGGAATATTCAGCGGCAAGAACGGACGCGTTATTCGATTCTCGTGGCAAAAACTCACGCAGCGGGCCACGCGAATGGCAAAAGAGAACGGTGTCGGATTCAACTATTTCGTCGATACGGGTTATGCGCTTTCGCGTTCCAACGACTACGAACTGCCCCTCGCCAACGTGTTGGCAAGAATGACGCCTGCGATGCAAAAGAGGGTTGGCGAATATGTGAGGCCAATTCGGGGAGCTATCTCAGTGTTCTCGCTGTTTCGTTAGCGACGCTCCGGGCGCGCGATGTTGGCCTCGGGGAGTCAGCGGTGGGTCTATTAGGGAGCCTCCGAAGTGGGAACGTGCCCAACGCCAATTGGGATCGCCCCTTGCGAAATCCTCCCGCCTCCCCATCTCCCTCCGACAAGGTCTTTGACATCGTTGGCAGGTCTCGCCGCCCCCATTTCCGGGGCGCGAATTGAACGGCGCCCGCAACCGCGCGCGGAGCGTCCACAGCCGTGCACACGCCGCGCACGGAACGCGCGGCAAGGCGCCACTACCGCGCACGTAACGCGCACTAAGCGGCAAACACCGTATTCGAAATACGGTGAATACGGTCAAATACGGTGCAAATACGCTCCCGAGGCCGGTCCGGCGCCCGTTCGCCCTAAACCGCGATCGGCGCCTTGATCCCCTCGTGCGGCCGGTAGCCCTTCAGCTTGAAGTCCTCGTACGCAAACTCCGCCAGATCCGCCTTGTCGGCGATCTTCAAGCGGGGGAAGTCCGCCGGCGCCCGGGTCAGCTGCAGCTTCGCCTGGTCGAGGTGGTTCAGGTAGAGGTGCGCATCGCCCAGGGTGTGGACGAACTCGCCGGGCTCCAGGCCCGTCACCTTGGCCATCATCATGGTCAGGAGGGCATAGGAGGCGATGTTGAAGGGCACCCCTAGGAAGACATCGGCGCTGCGCTGATAGAGCTGGCAGGAGAGCTTTCCGTCGGCCACGAAGAACTGGAAGAGGCAGTGGCAGGGGGGCAGGGCCATGTCGTCCACGTCAGCCGGGTTCCAGGCGGAGACGATGTGGCGGCGGCTGTTGGGGTTGGTGCGCAGGGCGTGGGTGACATTAGCGATCTGGTCGATCACCTGGCCATTGGGCGCCGTCCAGGAGCGCCACTGCTTGCCATAGACGGGCCCCAGCTCGCCATTCTCATCGGCCCACTCGTCCCAGATCGTGCAGCCGTGGTCGCGCAGGTACTGCACATTGGTGTCGCCCTTGAGGAACCACAGCAGCTCCACGGCGATGGAGCGGAAGTGCAGGCGCTTGGTGGTGAGCAGCGGGAAGCCCTGGGAAAGGTCAAAGCGCATCTGGCGGCCGAAGACGCCCAGCGTGCCCGTGCCCGTGCGGTCGCCGCGCTGAACCCCGGTGGTCATGATGTCGGCCAGCAGGGCGAGGTACTGGCTCTCCGGGTGGGCGGAGGTGAGGTTGGCCCGGACCAGGATCTCCTGGGCTTCCGCGCGGAGGGTCTCGAGATGGCGAAGGGGCGCATTCATGAGGAGAGACCGGCGTGACTGACCCTCACCTTGTCCGCTGATTCGCGGCGGGCCGGGTTAAGGGGGGCGAGTTATCCACGCTCATTTGATCGGCGGGGCTGACGTTGCGTCTGGCCGGGCCCGGGCGCACAATCTGGCGCAAGAACAACCGCTTGGGAGGGCGGCCATGAGGATGCGACTTGGCGCGGTGCTGGCGGCGGGGCTCCTGCTGGCCGGTAGCGCCGCCGCAGCGGATACCCCGCCCGCGAGCGGCGGCCCGCCGCCGGCCAATTCCCAGCAGAGGATGCACTGTGTGGAGGAGGCGGAGACCGGCTCCTTCATCACCCGCAGGCGCTGCTACACCCAGGAGGAATGGGACGCCATGCAGCGCCAGGCCCAGGAGGACAAGGCCCGGGCCGACGACCAGCGGAATTTCATGTGCTCGGCCGGAAAGGGTCCGTGTTGAGCACTTTAGGGCGAGGGCGGCCGGGCGCCGTCGAAATGATACGGACACATTGGCTGCTTACGCCAAAGGCGTATCTGGCGCGGGTGCGCCCTGGTGTTGATTTTTGGGGAGTTCCCGATGGGGGCCGTTCAGTCTCTTTCCCGCCGCCTTGGCGCGGCCTGCGTCCTCGGCGCCGCGCTTCTTGGCCTCGCCGCCGGGGCCATGGCCGAGACCACCGATGCGGCGCCCGCAGCGCCGGATGCCGCGGCCACCGGCGCTGCCCCGGCCACCGGAACAACCGCCCCCAATGCCGCCACCCCGCCGGCGCCGCCCGCCAACCCCAACCGCATGCGCTGCGTCTATGTCACCCCCACCGGCTCGAACATTCCCCAGCGGGTCTGCAAGACCGAGCGCCAGTGGGCCGAGTTGCGCCGCCGGGCCGAGGAGCAGCAGCGCCAGCTGCAGGACCAGCGCGCCTCCTGCTCGCAGGGCGGGGGCGGCGGCTTCTGCTGAACATGAAGGCAGGCGGTTAACCGCGTTCAAGCCGGGTTCATGCGCCGGGCCTGACATTCCTCCTCGAAAGGGCCCGGACGAGGCGTTCGGGGCCGAGGAGTGCGTGTGATGACTTCGACACTGAGCAAGACCCTGCTGACCGGCGTGGCGTTCCTGAGCCTCGCCATCGCCGGCGTGGCGGAAGCCGGTCCTGGCGGCTGGGGCGGCCCGCGCGGCGACGACGACCGGGGCTCCCGCTCCGACAACAACGGCAATGACGACAACGGCGGCCGCGGCGGCGGCTGGCGCGGCCGTGGCGATGGCGATGGCCAGAACCAACAGCAGCAACAGCAGCAGCAGCAGCAACAACAACAGCAGCAGCAGCAGCAGCAGAGCCAGCAAGGCCAGGGCGGTCCCGGCCCAGGCGGGCAGGGCGGCAACCGCCGCGGCCCCAATGGCCAGAACCAGCAGCAGCAACAGTCCCAGGGCGGTTTCGGCGGCGCGGCGAACAACGCTGTCGGCGGCGTGACCGGCGGCGGCCAGAACAACCGCAACGACCGCGACGGCTATCGGGGTGATCGTGGAGACCGTGGAGACCGGGACGATCGCGGTGACCGGGACGGCCGCTGGAACGGCAACAACAACAACGGCCAATGGAACGGCAACGGCGGTGGGCCCAACAATGGCCAGTGGAACGGCAACCGCAACCGTCCGCGCCCCGGCTATGAGCGCGGCTCGCGGCCCCTGCGCGAGCGTGACCGCAACCGCCCCTGGTACGAAGCCAACCGCTGGCGCCAGTACTATGAGGCCCAGCGCCGGTTCCGCATCTCGGCCTACATCTTCCCGTCGGGCTGGTTCAGCCATTCCTGGCGCTATGGCGAATACCTGCCCTACGGCTGGTACTCGGCCCGCTACTATCTCGACTGGTGGAGCTACGGCCTGCCGATGCCGCCGGTGGGCACGGAGTGGGTGCGGGTGGGGCGCGACGCCCTCCTGGTGGATATCTGGACGGGCGAGGTGCTCAGCGTCTACCACCTGCTCTTCTGGTAGCCCCCCGGCCCGAGAGTCGATCCAGCCCCGGCGATTGATTTCGCCGGGGCTTTTTCGCCTTTTCCGCTGATCGCCTTGACCTTTGTGCAAAAAAACGGTCGATAGCGCGGCTTCGCGGCGGACCTTGCCAAAGCGACTTCGAACTCAGGAGAACTCCCCCATGCGCGTCTACTACGATCGCGATGCAGACCTCGACCGGATCCTGGACAAGAAGATCGCCATTGTAGGCTACGGCAGCCAGGGCCGGGCCCATGCCCTGAACCTGAAGGACAGCGGCGTGAAGAACGTCGTCGTCGCCCTGCGCCCGACCTCGGCCACGGCCCGCAAGGTGCAGGCGGACGGCCTGAATGTGATGAGCGTCGCCGACGCCGCGGCCTGGGCCGACGCCATGATGATCCTGGCCCCCGACGAGCTGCAGCGCGGCATCTACTACAGCGAGATCGAACCCTTCATCCGTGACGGCGCCACCCTGATGTTCGCCCACGGCCTCAACATTCACTTCAACCTTATCGAAGCCAAGTCGACGCTCGACGTGGTGATGGTCGCCCCGAAGGGCCCCGGCCACACGGTGCGCGGCGAATACGAAAAGGGCGGCGGCGTGCCCTGCCTGATCGCCGTCGACCAGAACGCCACGGGCAACGCCCTCGACTTCGGCCTGGCCTATGCCTCGGCCATCGGCGGCGGCCGTTCGGGGATCATTGAGACCAACTTCCGCGAAGAGTGCGAGACCGATCTCTTCGGCGAACAGGCCGTGCTCTGCGGCGGTCTGGTGGAACTGATCCGCGCCGGGTTCGAAACCCTGGTGGAAGCCGGCTACGCGCCGGAAATGGCCTACTTCGAGTGCCTGCACGAGGTGAAGCTGATCGTTGACCTGATCTATGAAGGCGGCATCGCCAACATGGACTACTCGGTCTCCAACACCGCCGAGTACGGCCAGTACGTCTCCGGCCCCCGCGTGGTGACGCCGCAGACCAAGGCCGAGATGAAGAAGATCCTGGACGACATTCAATCGGGCCGCTTCGTGCGCGACTGGATGACCGAATGCGCCGCCGGCCAGCCGAGCTTCAAGGCCACGCGCCGCCGCAACGCCGAGCACCCCATCGAGGATGTCGGCGGCCGCCTGCGCGGCATGATGCCCTGGATTTCCAAGAACAAGCTGGTCGATCAGTCGCGCAACTAGGCGCGGCTCATCCCCAACCGAGATCGGCCTGGCCGCGGAGTATGCGCTCCGCGGCCTCGGTGTATTTGGACCCCGCCTCATGCAGCACCAGGGGCGGCAAGAGTTGCAGCGGCGCCTTGCCGGTCTTTACCGCCCGCACCAGGACGCGCTTGGCCGGCTGGTCGGCGAAGGGCTGCACCGCACGGATCTTCACGGACCCGGCCTTGCCCCCAAAGCCGACGAGGATGTCGGCCAGCCGGTCGGCCCGGTGAATGAGCGTGATCGTCCCGCCCTCGCGCACGGCCTTCAGCAGAAACCCGATCCAGCCGGCGAGCCCCGCCTCGGCCATCCAGGCGGCTGACTTTTCCGGAGCCGGCGCCCGCAAGGCGCCCGGATCGTCGAAGAACGGCGGATTGGAAAGCACGGCGTCGAAGGGCTTCAGGCCCAGGCGCGAAAAGGGCAGGGCCGCGTCGGCCTCGCGCGCCTGAACTCGTTCCGCCATCCCGTTGGCCGCGATGTTCCGGTGAGCGAGGGAGAGCGCCGCCGGGTCGCGCTCCAGACCGGTGAAGATCGCATCCGCCCGCCGGTGCGCGGCCGCGAGCATCACGGCGCCGGCGCCGCAGCCTACGTCGGCCACCCGCTCTCCCGCTGTTGCGTCACAGGCTGCCGCGAGGAGCGAAGCGTCGATCCCCGCCCGGTAGCCCTTCGCCGGTTGCGCCAGCAGCACGGCGCCGCCGAGAATGCGGTCTTCGGTGACAGCGGGGCCGGTTTCGGTCATCGGCGGCGACTTTGCCTTGTGCTTGGAGTGACCCTGACCTATCCCGTTGCCACTGTCAGCCGCAACGGCGAGGCGGGCCTTCGCGTTAGTGGATCTGGCCCTCGTCACCGCCTAAGGAGCCTCACGCTTGGACGCTGCCGCCAAGGCCATTTCCCGGCCCGCCGGTTCGGTGGAGCGGCTGATCAAGCTGGCGTCGGCCGACATGGCCGGCGTCGATGCGACCATCGTGGCCCGGATGCAAAGTCCGGTCTCCGTGATCCCGGCCCTCGCCGATCACCTGATCGGCGCGGGCGGCAAGCGGCTGCGGCCCCTGCTGACCGTGGCGGCGGCCCGCCTGGTCGGCGGCTTCAACGAGAACGCCCTGAAGCTCGCCGCGGCGGTGGAGTTCATCCACACCGCCACCTTGCTGCACGACGACGTCGTCGATTCCTCGCAGCTGCGCCGGGGCAAGGTGGCGGCCCACTTGATCTGGGGCGCGCCGTCCAGCGTGCTGGTCGGCGACTTCCTCTTCGCCCGCTCCTTCGAGCTGATGGTCGAGACCGGCCTGATGCGGGCCCTCGACATCCTGGCCAGCGCCTCGCGCGTCATCGCCGAGGGCGAGGTGCTGCAGCTGACCCGGGCCCACGACCTCAATCTCTCCCAGGACATGTACCTGGAGATCATTGCCGCCAAGACCGCCGAGCTTTTCGCCGCCGCCGCCGAGGCCGGCGCCGTGGCCGGGGGCGCTAACCAGGCCGAAGCGAAAGCACTACGTGACTACGGCATGAGCCTCGGGCTCGCTTTCCAGTTGGCCGATGACGCCCTCGACTATGGCGGTTCCACCGAGGCGCTGGGCAAGAACGCCGGCGACGATTTCAGGGAAGGCAAGGCGACCTTGCCCTTGCTGCTCGCCATCGCCCGCTCCGGCCCGCGCGAGGCCGAGTTCTGGGAGCGCGCTATCGGCCGCAAGGAACAGACCGACGCCGATTTCCGCCGCGCCCGCGAACTGATCGTCGGCACGGGCGCCCTGGAGGCCACCCTCGACCTCGCCTCCGATCACGCCGAGGCGGCCAAGACGGCGCTCTCCGTCTTCCCGGCGGGAGACTGGCGCACGGCCCTGGAAGCCCTCGCCGATTTCGCGGTCAGCCGCAGGGCGTAATCATCCCCTAAATCGGGGAAAGCCCCGGTTAAGCACATGGCTTCACAGCGAATTCACGCCCGCCCGCTACAAGCACGGCTATGACGACAGACTTGATGGCGGAACTCTTCGAGGGCCTCGCGGCCGGCGAAGTGACGATGCATTACCAGCCGCGCCTTGACCTGCGAGCCGGCCGGTTTGATGCGGTGGAAGCCCTGATCCGGTGGCGCCACCCGACCCGGGGCCTTATCCAGCCCCACAGCTTCCTGGCCGAAGCCGAGGATCGCGGGCGCATCGCGGAGCTCACGGACTGGACCCTCGGTGAGGCCGTGGACGGCCAGCGGGCCCTGCGTGAGGCGGGCTACGACCTGCCCGTGCTGGTGAACCTCGCGGGCAGCCTCCTGAAGGACGAGGACTTCGTGGTGGCCGCCATCGACCGGGTGCTGGCCGACGGAGCGAGCCTGGGCTTTGAGATCTCAGAGCGCGCCCTCGTCGAGGAAACGGACACTACGCTGCGGGCCCTGGAAACCTTCCGCGCCTCCGGTATCGCCATTTCTGTCGACGACTTCGGGGCCGGCCTGACCTCCCTGACCGCCCTGAAGAAGGCCGCGGCGGACAGTGTGAAGATCGACCGGGGCTTCATCGCCAGCATCGATGAGGATGTCCGCGACCGCCTGCTGGTGAAATCGATCATCGACCTCGCCCACGGCCTTGGCCTGAAAGCCGCCGCGGAGGGTGTCGAAAGCCCGGCCGCCATTGCTCTCCTGGCCGGGATGGGCTGCGACCACGCCCAGGGCTACGCCATCGCCCGGCCCATGCCGCTCGGCGACGTGGTGACGTTCATCGGCTCGGAAGTGAAACGGGTGGCGCGGGGCTAGCCCGGGCTGATCATCTTCTCCGGGCGCACCACTTCGTCGAACTCTTCGTTCGTGACGTAGCCTCCGCCGACCGCTTCCTCACGCAGGGTGGTGCCGTTCTTGTGGGCGGTCTTGGCGATCTTGGCGGCGTTGTCGTAGCCGATCTTGGGGGCGAGGGCGGTGACCAGCATCAGAGAGCGTTCGAGGTTGGCCTTGATGTTGTCCTCGCGGGCCTCGATGCCGACGACGCAGTTGTCGGTGAAGGAGATCGCCGCGTCGCCCAGCAGCTTGGCCGACTGCAGGAAGTTGTAGGCCATCACCGGGTTATAGACGTTGAGTTCGAAGTGGCCCGAGGCGCCGGCAAAGGTCATGGCCGCCTGGTTGCCGAACACCTGCACGCAGACCTGGGTGAGGGCCTCGCACTGGGTGGGGTTCACCTTGCCGGGCATGATCGACGAACCCGGCTCATTTTCAGGCAAGGAAAGCTCGCCGAGGCCGGCGCGCGGGCCTGAACCCAGGAAGCGGACATCGTTGGCGATCTTGAAGAGGGCGGCGGCGGCCGTGTTGATCGCGCCGTGGGCGTAGACCATGGCGTCGTGGGCGGCGAGGGCCTCGAACTTGTTGGGGGCGGTAATGAACGGCAGGTGGGTAATGGCGGCGATCCGCTCGGCCACCTTTTCAGCGAACCCGATCGGGGCGTTGAGGCCCGTGCCCACCGCCGTCCCGCCCTGGGCCAGTTCATAGAGGCCGCAGAGGCTTTCCTTGATGCGCCGCACGCAACTCGCCACCTGGGCCGCATAGCCGCCGAACTCCTGGCCGAGGGTCAACGGCGTCGCATCCTGGGTGTGGGTGCGGCCGATCTTGATGATGTGGGCGAACGCGTCGGCCTTGGCCTTCAGGGCTGCATGCAGATGTTCCAGGGCCGGCATCAGCGAGCGGGCCACTTCCTCGGCCGCCGCGATGTGCATGGCGGTTGGGTAGGTGTCGTTCGACGACTGGCTCATGTTGACGTGGTCATTGGGGTGCACCGGTTTCTTGGAGCCCATCACCCCGCCCAGCATCTCGATGGCGCGGTTCGAGATCACCTCATTGGCGTTCATGTTCGACTGGGTGCCGGAGCCGGTCTGCCAGACCACCAGCGGGAAGTGGTCATCCAGCTTGCCGTCGATGACTTCTTGGGCGGCCTTCACGATCGCATCGCCGATGTCGGCCGGCAGCACGCCCAAGGAGACGTTGGCCTCCGCGGCGGCGCGCTTTATGACGCCCAGGGCCTTGATGATGGCGCGCGGCTGCTTCTCCCAGCCGATCTTGAAGTTCTGCAGGGAGCGTTGCGACTGGGCGCCCCAGTAGACGTCGTTGGAAACCTCGATGGGGCCGAAGGTATCGGTTTCAGTGCGCGTGCCGGTCATGGGAGCCCTCGAAGCTTTGGTCGTCCGCGCGGTGTAGCGATTGGCGGGCGGGTTCGGAAGGCCTAGGTGTCATGCATGAACGACGGGGCGTGGATCGGCGCGGGCAAGGTGCGGGCCCGGGAAGGGCAGGAGGGCCTGGAGATTGTGTGTGATGGCCTCACCACCCAGGCCAAGTACTACAAGCCCCTGATCTACGAATTCTTCCGCAAGGAATGGCGCGGGGCGCGGCCGGCCTGGGGCGAGTTCGAGGTGGAGATCGGTATGGAATATATCGGTGAGCCGCCGTGGCTGGATCTCGACAACCTCGCCAAGGCCCTGCTGGACGCCATCAAAGGCTATGCCTTCCACGATGACGCCCAGGTGGCGCGCCTGCTGGTGGAGCGCCGGCCCGGTGAGCGGGAGCGGATCACGATCAGGGTGGTGAAGCGGTGATCCGATCTATCCTCCCCAAATCGCGGGGAGGATAGCCATTCAGCTACCCACTCCACGGCTCCAGGGCGCCCCAGATCATCAGCACGATCGAGAAGCTGAGATAGACGAGGGCGGTGAAGGTGAAGCGCGCCTTGCGGCCTAAGGTCCATGAGTCCACCCGCCGGCCGCCCCGCCAGACGAAGGGCGCCATGCCCAGGGTCACCAGGGTCAGCACCGCTGCCACCAGGGCGCAGGCCGAGGCGATGAAGATGGATGGGGCAGGCCAGGAGAAGACGACTTCCGCCTGATCGGAGGCGCCCGCCGCGAAGAGGGCGAGGCCGCCTATGGCAAGAAGCCAGAGAATGGCCTGGATGGTCTGGATGAGGCTGGCCCGGGCCTGGGTGGTGGTCTCGCGGGTGTCGCGCCGGTTGCGGAAGAAGAGGCCGATCAGGGTGCCCAGGGCCGCGACCACGGCCATCACCGTCATGAAGGCCAGGATATTCGGATCATGGCCGAAACCCACGCGCTCCAGGACCACGGCCCCGCCGGGCAGGAAGATGCGCTGGGCGCGGCCGTTTTGCAGGGTAACGCCGATGATTGAAGGGTTCTGGTCGGCGGCGAAGCGGCCTGACGCCAGATCGCCCACGGGACTGAAGCGGTAGGCGCCCATGATCAGGTGGCCATCCTCGCTCACCCGCACCGGCGTGATGTTGATCAGGGACATCACGAAGCCTTCCAGCCCGCCATAGGCGCGCCGGTTTTGCAGGAAGAGGCCCGTATAGGCGCCCGCCGCCGCTTTCAGCTCCGCCGAGCCGGGGCGGGGCGGGATCGGCGCGGCGTAGAAATGCTCGACGATGGCGCCCGGCAGGCCATGCACGAACGGGGCGGCGGTGTCGGTATTGGCGGAGGTGAAGACGCCGAGCTGCAGTTCGGGCGCCACCACCATCATCGAGTTGAAATACATGGTGCCGCCATCATGGCCGACGCCCAGAAAGCCGCCCGGCAGCGCCACGCGGACGAGGCCATGGTAAGTCCACTGGGCTGGCCTTCCGCACGGGCCGAGGGCGTCGCGAAAGCCCGGGCCGTGGCAGAGCCATAGACCGCCACCCCGTCGATCGTGCCGTTGCCGAGCAGCAGGAGCATGTAGCGCGCCATGTCGGCGGCGCTGGAGGAGGCCGCGCCGGCCGGCGCGATATGGCCGATGTACTCATAGGACTTGGCCTCGAACCCCGTGCCCGCCCAGCGGAAGGGCTGCGAGATCCGAGGCCAGCGTGGCGTTCATCGGGGCGGGGATGCCGGACTTGGGCGGGTGCACTTCCCGGAAGGTGGTGCGAAACATTCCGGCGGGGACGAGAATGCTGCTCTCGACGAGGGCTTCGTACGGCTTGCCGGAGACATAGGAGGCCGCTTCGCCGGCCAGGGCCGCGCCGTAGTTCGAATAGGAGGGAATGGTCCCGGCCTCGCGCACGCGGTTGGGGCGTTCCTGCTGGAGATAGAGAGCCAGGGGCCGTTCGCGATCAAAATCGCGCTCGAAGATGTGCCCGAGCACCCGGTCCTCGAAGCCCGGCATGTGATTCATCAGGTCGCGCACCAGTATCGGGCGGGTCATGCCCTGATCGGGCACGCGCAGGGATTCCGGCAGGTAGAGATTGACCGGCCCGTCCAGGCGCATGCGCCCCGCCTCGATCTGCTGGAGGACGGCCATCCAGGTGAAGGTCTTGGAGATCGAACCGATGCGGAAGAGTGTGGTGTCCGGATTGACCGGACGCAGCGGGGCGAGGCTGGCGTAGCCGTAGCCCTTCTTGAAGACGATGACCCCATTCTGCACCACCGAGACTGTGACGCCGGCGATGTGATCGGCCGCCATGGCGCGGGTGACGTAGCCGTCGATGAAAGCTTCCAGTTCGGCGGCCGGGATCGGGGTTCCGGGCGCGAGACGGGCCCCGGGGCGCATGGCCGTGAGTACCGGGGCGGGAATGGCCGGCGCCGCCGCGACCGGCGCAGCTGGCGTGCGGGCCGGGGCCCTGCGCACGCGCGGCGCGGGCTGGGGCGCCGGAGCGGCGGGCTGCAGAATCGGCGCGGCCGGCGCGGCGGGCGCGGGAACCGGCTGTGCGACGGCGCTCGTGACCAGGTTTGAGAGGGCCAGCACCCCGGCTAGGGCCAGGGACAATAAGCGCCGCGAAGTCGTGTCGCGCATGGCCATCTACTCTCCTGGTACGCCCGTCCCGAGTGGGGGTTCTAGAGCGCCGGGGTCAGGGTGAAAAGCGGTAGAGCGGCAACATCGGCCGGAAGGTCGGATCGATCGCGACTTGGGGTTCTGACGGCGGGTTCAGGCCCTCCGCCGTCTCCCGCGCGGTGACACAGGCCTGGACCGCCGAGGCGAGGCCCAGGAAGTCGTGCGCCTGGGGCAGGACCTGCAGGAAGCAGGCGTCGAAATAGGGATAGGTGTTCTGCGCGCCGCAGCCGAAGGAGGTGCGGTCGGGCCTTGCGGCGGTGAGCACCATGCGGTTCGGCGCGGAAAGCGCCTGAAGGAAAACGCCGGAGAAGCAGGCCGAGACAATCACGATGGTGGGGCGCTGTCCGCAGGCCGAATTCAGCATGCCCGCCAGCAGACCCGGTGATAGCAGACCAGACCCGAAGATCGCCCCCTGAGGCGCCCCATGGCTGGAGATGTAAAAAAGGCATCCGCCGGTGGCTCGGGCGGTCAGTCCGGTCAGGCCTGCCGAGACCGCGTCATAGGTGGAAGGCCCAGGCCTGGTGTCCGGATAGCGGTCCGGCCGCACCGAGTACTGCAGGATGTTGGCCGCCGAGAATCCCTTCGCGGCCAGACCAGCCGCCACATCCCGCCGGGCATTGTCGAAGATCTCTGAGGGATCGCCGTTGTGATCGCGGTAGTCGCCGGCCACCACCACTACGGCCCAGTTGGAAAACGGGCCGGCCACGGCGGGCGCCGCCGTCCCGATCCAGGTCAGGGCGGCGATCAGGACGCTGGCGTAGAGGCCCCCCAGCCTTCGCAAAGCGCTATTTCTTGTAGTTGTTGAACGGCGTCGGCAGGGCCGTGCCGGTGGCCTTGGCGAGGAGGCGGCCCTCCGGGTCGTAAAGCTCGCCCTCGGTGAAGGCGATCTGGCGGCCCCATTTCACCACCCGGCCAACGCCCTTGATGATCCCGAACTGGCCGGGGCGCAGGAAGGTGGTCTTCATTTCCAGGGTCGGCGCCACATGGGTCATCTTCGAAGCGACCATGCAGGCCACGGACATGCACTCATCCAGCATGGCGCAGAGATAGCCGCCCTGGACCTGGCGCATCGGATTGGCGACCAGCTCGGCCTTGGCCTCGAACTGCACCTCCACCATCATCTTTTCCTGACTGACCGACAGCATCTTGTAGCCGAGGGTCTGGGAGCCGGTGGGTTGGTTCTTGGTGCGCAGGAAGCGCTGCAGGATGTCCTCGTCCGTGGGTTCCGGCGGGGCTTCTGTGGCCTGATCGGTCAATTCTATTTCTTTCGGAAAGTGTCGAGGGAAACGACGTTTGGCGCCTCGCCCGCCGGCTTGTCAGCGGCCGGCGCCGCCGGTTTCGCCTTGTCGGCGGCGGCCGGCTTGGCGGCGAGGGGTTTGGCCGCCGACAGCGGCGTCGCGGCTGGCGCATCTGCCGGCATTTCCACGGCCTCGAATTGCAACAGGAACTGCACCGATGGATCGTAGAAGCGGGTGATGGAGGCGTAGGGGATCGACAGGCTCTTCGGTTGGCCGCCGAATTCCAACGTTACCGTGAAGTAGGTCTCGCCCGGCGCCAGGTCACGGTAGGACTGGCGCAGCACGATGGTCATCTCCTCCGGGTATTTGGCGAGCAGGTCGGCCGGGACGCTGACGCCCTTATGGTCGGTGCGGAAGGAAATGTAGAAGTGGTGCTCGCCCGGGAGCCCCTTGGGCGCGGCGGCCTTCTTCAGGGCCGCGCGGACCACGCCGCGCAAGGCCTCTTGAGCGAGGCCTTCGTAGTTCATCAGGTCCTTGGGCTTGTCGGGCATGGCTTGAGCCTAACCCGGCCATCGCGTCAATCCAACCCACTCAAGCGGAGCATCCCGGCGAAAGCCGGGACCCAAGCGGTGCAAGACGGTAAGGCGCCGGCGTTGAGGGCGAGCGCCAGCTTGGGTCCCGGCTTTCGCCGGGATGCCAAATGATAGGAATGAAAGGTGGGCAGCTTCCGTTGCAAGGCGCCGCCAAACCTTTGCGCTTCTTCAGGGGAGCGCCGTCCCGGAGCGGGGAAAGGTGGGGAGCTTCTGTTGCAAGGCGCTCCCCGGGCCCCGCCTAGCGCTGCTAAGACGCTAGGAGTTTAGGTCGACATTAGTCGCGCTGCATTACGCGGCGAGACGAACGTCTTGAGCGAAATCATCGTTCGCATTTAGAAAATGGCCCGAAACGGTGAGCCACGCCGAGTGAAAGCAACGCCTTTACACGTCTGTCGATGCTGATCGGCCCCGCGCCTTCCCTGCGATGACAGGGGGAGGAATGGTGGAGCCGCCGGGAATCGCACCCGGGTCCAGTCCGCTTATTACACGCGCGTTTATCACCATAGTCAGGGCGAACCCTGACCCTCCCGATATAGGCGCAAAGGCTTCAGAAATGAAGAACAGGCGCCGAATTTCGTGAACGGGCGCCTTCCTTACGTGAATGACACTGGGGTTTTGGAGGGGCCCCAGCCATCAATCGGCCAGCCCGCAAGGAGGGGCGACACCGATGAAAGAGTTCCTGCATTCCGCCAAGTTCCTGGCTCTCGACCTGGCCTCCACGCTGATCTTCGTGGCGGTCTTCGCCCTGACCAAGAACCTCTACATCTCGGCGGGCCTCGGCATCGCCATGGGGGTGGGGCAGGTGATCTGGACCTATGCCAAGGGCAAGAAGCCGGACGCCATGCAGTGGATGAGCCTCGGCCTCGTCCTGGTGTTTGGCTCCGCCAGCCTTTTCCTGCACGACCCCCGCTTCCTGATGGTGAAGCCCTCGGTGATCTACGCCGTTGTGGGCACGACCATGCTGACCAAGGGCTGGATGAACCGCTACCTGCCGCCCCGGGCCATCGAGTATGTGCCGGATGTCGGTATCGCCTTCGGCTATGTCTGGGCTGCGATGATGTACGCCACGGGCGTCGCCAACCTGGTGCTGGCCTTCTGGTTTCCGACCGAGGTCTGGGTGGCGTTCATGACCGTCTTCCCCATCGTCAGCAAGGTCGCCCTCTTTGTGATCCAGTTTGGCGCCATGAAGCTGATCGGCCGTCGCCGCGCCCGGCGAATGCTGGAAGCCGGTGAGGCGCTGCCCGTCTCTGCTTGAGGCGCCGCCGTCGCCTCGTTACCCTTGGGGCATTGCAAGAAGAAAAGCATTCCAAGGGAGATACACATGGCGGGACGTCTGGCTGGAAAAGTGGCCATCATTACGGGGGCCAGCCGCGGCCTCGGTGAATATTGCGCGGTAGGCTATGCCCGCGAAGGCGCCAAGGTGGTGATCGCCGCCCGCACCGAAACCGAGACCGATCCGCGCCTGCCGGGCACGATCTACCACACCGCCAAGCTCGTCGAAGAGGCGGGCGGCGAGGCCCTGCCGGTGGTCTGCAACGTCGCCGACAATGACAGTGTCGAGGCCATGGTCGAAAAGGTCATGGCTCACTGGGGCCGCATTGACGTGGTGATGACCAATGCCGCGGTTCAGCCCGCCGGCTTCATCTCGACGATCAAGATCAAGAGCTGGGAGCTTGAGTTCAACATCAACGTCCACGGCCCCTTCCGCACCATCCGGGCCGCCCTGCCGCACATGCAGGCTCAGAAGTCGGGCTCGATCATCAACATTTCGTCCGTGGCCGCACTCGGCGGCTCGCACTATGGGGCGACCAAGCGGGCCATCGAGAGCATGACAATCGGCTTGGCCCGTGAGCTGAAGGACCAGGGCATCGCCGTGAATGCCATGAAGCCGGTGGGCGGCATCGAGACCCCCGGCCTCCTCTTCGGCCGCCCTCAGGGCGCCGGAGCCGGCACACCCAGCGGCGCCGCCGTTCCGCAACAGGCGCCCGCCGCCTATGCCGATCGCCAGGGCCAGCGCCCCGGCCTGCCGCTGCCGGACAGCTACGTGGAAGCCGCCGTGCTGCTCGCCATGGCCACGCCCGCGACCTTCACCGGTCAGGTGTTCCACGACGCGGCCCTGATCGAGAAGCTCGCCAGCGAGGACGTGAAGGCCAAGTTCCGCGCCGAGAACCCGTCCAATTGGGTCGCGGCAATGACCGCCTAGAGCGGCACCGACTTTCCCAACTCCCCGGCCAGGTCCCTGACGAACTGCCAGGCGACCCGGCCGGACCGGGCGCCGCGCAGCTGTGACCATTGCAGGGCGCGGCGGTCGAGGTCGGCAATCACCAGATCGAACCTGGCCGCATAGGAATGGATCGCGTCGAGGTAGGCCGCCTGATCCATGGGCGGGAAACCGATCCAGAGGCCAAAGCGGTCGGAGACGGAGACTTCCTCCTCGGCGTCCTCTTGGGCGGCGATGGCGCCCCGGCTTTCCTCGTGATCGCGCGGCATCAGGTGGCGGCGGTTCGAGGTGGCCACGAACATCACATTGGCCGGCGGCCCGGCGACGCCGCCCTCGAGCGCCGACTTCAGATCCTTCGCCGCCTGGGCCCCATCCTCGAAGGAGAGGTCGTCGCAGAGCACCAGGAAGGCTTCGTCGCGCCCGCGCAGCAGATCGAACAGGGCCGGCAGGTGGCTGACCTCATCGCGGTCGATCTCGATCATCTTCAGGCGCGCATGGGTCTTGGCTGCGGCCATGAAGGCGGCCTTGGCCATGGAGCTTTTCCCCGTGCCGCGCACGCCCCAGAGCAGGGCGTGGTTGAAGGGAAGGCCCGTGGCGAAGCGCTCCAGGTTCTGGCCGAACCGGGCTTTTTGCCGGTCCACACCCACCAGCAGGTCAAGCGGCAGGCCATAGTCCGGGGCCGGAAGGAAGGCGCCGGAGGCGGTGTCGCGGCGGAACAACCGGGCGCCTTCGAAAGTGGCGGAAGCGGCCGGCGGCGGCGCCAGGCGCTCCAGCGCCTCGGCGATGCGCGTCAGCAACGGCGAAAGGTCGTTTTCCATCAGCGCTCTCTAGCTGTGGCGGCCGCATTGCAAAAGGGGATGGCAACGCATAGCTTCCGGCCCGATTTCGCGAGGGGTCTTGGAAAGGCCCGCGCCAGCGCCATCTAGGGAGACACGATGCGCACGCTCACGGCCACAATGGCCTTCTTCCTCTACGCCCTGCCCACGGCCGTTCTGGCCCAGGCCGCGCCCGCGGCTCCGGCCGCCGGCGCCGCGCCCGCCGGGGCCCCGGAAGGCGGTCTGCAAGGCTTCCTCTCCTCGCCTATCGGCTCGATGCTGCCCCTCGTCGCGGTGTTGATCCTGTTCTATTTCCTGATGATCCGGCCGCAGCAACAGCGCGCCAAGGAACAGGCCAACAAGATCAACGCGGTGAAGCGCGGCGACAACGTCGTCCTCTCCAACGGCATGCTGGGCAAGATCGTTCGCGTCGAAGAGAGCGAAGTCGGCGTCGAAATCGCCACGGGCGTCACCGTGAAGGTCATCAAGACGATGATCGCCGACGTTCGCACGCGGGGCGAACCGGCCCCGGCCAACGACAGCAAGGGCTGACCCACCCCCGATGTTGGCCCTTTCACGCTGGAAGATCATCGCGGTCACCCTGTCGGTGATCTTCGGCCTGCTCTACACGATCCCGAACCTGCTGCCGGCCAACCTGGCGGCGGCCTATCCGACGTGGCTGCCGCATGACCGGGTGAACCTCGGTCTCGACCTGCAGGGCGGCTCCTATCTGCTGCTGGAGGTCGATACCGACGCCCTGCGCAAGGAAAAGCTCATCCAGCTGACGGAAGGGACGCGTGAGGCCCTGCGCACCGCCCAGATCCAGTTCTCGGGCCTGCAGGAAGTGAACGGCGTCATCACGGTGCAGATCACCGACGCGGCCAAGGTCAATGACGCGGTGAACCTGCTGCGCCGCCAGGTGGCTAATGCCCCGGACGGCTCGAAGCTGGCCAATCTTCGCACGCTTTCGAACCAGACTCTGGAACTCAGCCTCGACCAGGCCACCTTGCAGGCGAACTCCGCCCAGGCGGTGACGCGCTCCATTGAAATCGTGCGCCGCCGGATCGACGCCCTCGGCACGCGTGAGCCCTCCATCGCGCCCCAGGGGACCAACCGTATCGTCGTGCAGGTGCCCGGCGAGAGCGATCCCAGCCGCATCGAGGCTGTCATCGGCAAGACCGCGAAGCTGACCTTCCAGATGGTCGATGACACGGTGACCGAGCAGGACCTGATCAACGGCCTCATCCCGCCCGGCGATGAACTGCTGCCCAGCGAGGAAGGCCCGCCCATGGTGGTGCGCCGCCGCGCCGTGGTGACCGGCGAGATGCTGACACGCGCGGTTCAAGGCAATGACCAGAACGGCCGCCCGAGCGTCAATTTCACCTTCAACGGTGAAGGCTCACGCCGTTTCGGGGAAGTCACCAGCCGCAATGTCGGCAAGCTCTTCGCCATCGTGCTCGACGGGAAGATCATCTCGGCTCCACGCATCAACGGCCCGATCACCGGCGGGTCCGGCGAAATCACCGGCAATTTCACCACCCAGTCGGCGAACGATCTGGCGGTGCTCCTGCAAGCCGGGGCCTTGCCGGCGCCTCTGAAGGTCGAAGCCCGCTCCACCGTGGGCGCGGAAGTCGGCGCGGACGCGGTGAAGTCCGGGGCCATCGCCCTCGGCATCGGCGCCGTGGCGATCTTCGTCTTCATCATCCTGGCCTATGGGTCGTTCGGCGTTTACGCGGCCATCGCCCTCATCGTGAACATTCTGATGATGATTGGGGCCCTGACCTTCTTCCGGGCCACACTGACCCTGCCTGGCGTTGCCGGCCTCATTCTCACCCTGGCCGTGGCGGTGGACGCCAACGTGCTGATCTATGAGCGGATCCGGGACGAGGCGCGAACAGGGCGAACACCTTTCTCCGCCGTGGATACGGGCTATCAGCGCGCCTTGGTCTCAATCATCGACGCCAACATCACCACCTTGATCTCGGCGATCATCATGTTCTGGCTGGGGGCCGGACCGGTGCGCGGCTTCGCCGTCACGCTCATCATCGGGGTCATCACCTCGGTATTCACCGCCGTCGTCATCACGCAGCTACTGATTGGGACCTGGTTCAAGTACGCCAAGCCCAAGAAGCTGCCTATCGCTTAGGAGACGACCCAGATGTGGCCTCTCATCCGGCTGGTCCCCCGCGAAACCAGCTTCAACTTCGTCGGGCTCGCCCCGTTCGCGGCCGTGCTCTCGGCCCTCCTGCTGATCGGCTCGGTTGCATCCTTCGTGACGCAGGGCATGAACTTCGGCGTCGACTTCGCCGGCGGCACAGTGCTGGAAATCACCACCCCCGGACCGGCTCCGGTGGGCGAGATCCGCTCCTTCCTTGGAACCAACGGAGTTCACGACGCCCAGGTGCAGGAAAAGGGCGGCGCCAATTCCGCCATGGTCCGCTTCCGTTCGGTGGAAGGCCAGACGGACGTCTCGGCCCCGGCATTCGTGAAGGGCAAGCTGGAAACAGCCTTTCCGGGCCTGAAGGTGGTCAAGCAGGACAGTGTCGGCGCCAAGGTGTCGGGCGAACTGCTCTGGGGCGGGGCCAAGGCCCTGCTCAGCGCCATCCTCCTGATGCTGCTCTACATCTGGTTCCGCTTTCAGCTGCAATTCGGCCTGGGCGCTGTGATCGCGCTTTTCCACGATATCGCCCTCACCATCGGCATGCTGTCGGTGGCGCAGCTAGAAATCTCGACAACCTCGATCGCCGCCCTACTCACCGTCATCGGCTATTCGATGAACGAGAAGGTGATCACCTTCGACCGGCTGCGGGAGAACCTGCGCAAGTACAAGACCACCCCGCTGCGCGACGTCATCAACCTCTCCGAAAACGAACGTCTCAGCCGTACGATCATCACCGGCACGACGGCCCTGCTGGCCCTCTCAGGAGCGTTCTTCTTCGGCGGGCCGTCGCTCTTCGCCCTGGTGGCCACCATGTGCTTCGGCATCATCATCGGCACCTATTCGTCGATCTATGTCGCCCTGCCGGTGATCCTGCTCTGGGGCGCCAAGCGCGACGATGACGAGGCGACCCCGCTCGCCCCCATGGCCGCCCGCCGCTAGGGGCCGGGCCCGTGCGCCAGCCCCCCTCCGTGGACGCCTTCGGGGGCGGGGGCTTCCGTGTTTCCGGGGAATGGCGCCCGGGCTCACTGCTGATCCTCGACGATACGGCGCTGGACTGGCGCCCCCTTTCGATGACCGAAATCACGCCGGCCGACCTGGCCCAGGTGATCGGCGCCGGAACCTCCGTGGTGGAGTTCGTGCTGTTGGGCACCGGGGCCAGGCAGTCCATGCCGCCGAAGGAGGTCCGCGAGGCGTTGCGCGCCGCGGGCATGGGCCTGGAGTTCATGTCCACGGAAAGCGCGGCCCGCACCTATAATGTGCTGGCCAGTGAGGGCCGGCGCCTCGCCTGTGCGCTGATCGCCGTCTGAGGACCGATAGGGTTTGCGGCCCTGCCGAAAGGCGCTAGACCAGCGTTAACAGGGCTGAACTCGTCGCAAGGGCAGGAAAAATGGCCGGACTTCTCTCCAACTTCCGAAATACCGTCATTCTCAGCGTCATTCTCGCGCTGGTAATGGTCGCCGCGTATTACATGAATGGCTCGCACGACATGGCGAGCTTCGGCGTCGCCGTGCTGCGCTGGATGCACGTGTTCTTCGGCATCCTCTGGATCGGCCTGCTCTACTATTTCAACTTCGTGCAGATCCGGAAAATGCCGGAAATCCCCGCCGAACTGAAACCGGCGGTCTCGAAGTACATCGCCCCGGAAGCCCTCTTCTGGTTCCGCTGGTCCGCCCTCGCCACCTGGGTGGTGGGCGTGGCTCTGGCCCTGCACCGCGGCTATCTCCTGCAGGCCCTGACCTTCGGCCTGACCGATAGCGATCCCAGCCAAAAGGCTCCGCATGCCCTGATCGGGATCGGCATGTGGCTGGCGACGATCATGTTCCTCAACGTCTGGGGCATCATCTGGCCGAACCAGAAGATCGCGCTGGGCATCGTCGAGGGCGACGCCGACGCCAAGGCCAAGGCCGGCCGCATCGCCATGCTGGCCTCGCGCACCAACATGCTGCTGTCGATCCCGATGCTGGTCGCCATGACCATGCACCAGACGACCTTCGGCTAGGGCCGGAGCCTCAGTGCTAGGAGAGGCCCGTCAGCGATGGCGGGCCTTTTCATTTTGAGCCATGCCACACGACGAGCCGCCTCCGCTGGATGATCCTGACGCCCTGGTGAAGGGCGCCGATCCGGACCGCTGGCTGACGACGCGGTTCATCGCCGATGCGGGCAAGCGCGCGGACGTCCTCTCCCTCTACGCCTTCGACGCCGAACTGGCCCGCGCACCCCGCGTCGCCTCCAACGCCCTGATCGGCGAGATTCGCCTCACCTGGTGGGCCGAGACGGTGGCGGAGATCTTCGAGGGGAAGGCAGTTCGCCGTCACCCGGTGGCCGAAGCCCTGGCTAAGGCCGTGGAGCGGTATGGCCTGGACCGCGAGCGCCTCGACGCCCTGATCGAAGGCCGCATGATCGAACTCGACAAGCGCCCGCTGACCGAAGCTGAAGCCATCGTCTGGGCCGATACAATTGGCGGCGGCATGATGGGCCTTGTGGCCAAGGCGCTGGACCCCGCCGCTTCGATCCCGCCAGACGCCGGGAGAGCCTTCGGCCTCTGCCGCGCCGTGGTGGCCGGGCTCGTGCCGCATGACGTGGTCAGGGCGGCGCTAGAGGTATCGGTGACGTCGGCGAAAAGCGCCCGGTTTTCCGTGGATGTCTTCCCGGCCGTGATGCCCCTGGTCATCGCCCAGGCCCCGGCCGAGGGGGATGTTGTGAAACGCCTGCGTCTGGTCTGGGCCTCTTTGCGGGGTAAGGTCTAGGCGCCGGACTTATGGGGAGAGATTCTTAAGGTCCTGCAGCGTGTTCACGTTGGCAAATTGTCCAAGGCTGTCGAACCGCACCGCCCGCACCCCACACCGCACCAGCGCCGCATGCACTGGCGGATGCTCGCCCTGGGCCAAGGTGTCATTCAGCCAACCCAAAGCTCCCACCGGCCACACTGCGATCAAGCTCTGAGGCCCCGCTTCGGTCTCGGCGAAACCTCCCGTCTCCAAGGTCCGCAGCACCTCTCCATCCACCAGCGGCGTATCGCAGGGCAAGGTGACCAGGAAATCAGCGCCCGCGTCGGCCGCCCAGGCCAGACCGGCCGCGATGCCGGTCAGGGGGCCGCGCGGGAAGGCGGGATCATCGATCACAACAGGGTAGCCCAGCGAAATGGCGAGGGCCTCGGCCTCACTGCCCTGCGCCGCGCTCACCGCCAGGGGGCCGGACACCTCATGCAGCGTCGACAGGGCGATCTCGAGCAAGGTGCGGCCATTCAGAACCTGCACGGCCTTCTCCGCGCCGAAGCGCGAGGAGCGGCCGCCCGCCAAGACCAGTCCCGCCAAACGATCGTCCCGCGTCATGCGGGAAACCTTATCCTCTTTGGCGGCGATTGATCATCAGCATCTGGGCTCGTTCCTCGATTTCGTAGGCGATTTCGAGGCTGGGGGTTTCCAGGGTGGCGTCCAGGCTGCGTTTGGTCAGGCGAAGCGCATCCGGCTGAGCCTTCAGCATGTCCGCCGCCAGGGCTTCCGCGTAGGCGGCGAGTTCCTCATCCGGCGTCACGGCGGCGACCAGGCCGGCCGCGAGGGCCTCCGGCGCCCGCAAGGGCCGATTGGCCAGCAGCATGGCCCGGGCGCGGGAGACGCCGAGGGCGCGTTGCAGGCGCCAGGACGCGCCCAGTTCCGCACCGGAGAGGCCAATGCCGATGAAGGCCGGGTGGAAAGCGGCGCTTTCGCCGGCGACGATGACGTCCGCGCAGAGGGCGAGAGTGAGGCCGCCACCCGCCGCGGCGCCTTTCACCGCGGCGATGATCGGTTGCGGGCAGGCGCGCATGGCCTTCTGAGCGTCACGCAGCACCCAGTCGCCGCGCGGACCGTCCTGCAAGGCTTCCGGCGTGCCCATGGCCTTGAGATCGGCGCCGGCGCTGAAGGCGCGCCCGGCCCCCGTCAGAATGACCACCCGAACGGCGGTGTTGCGGCGCAGGCTTTCGAAGTGGGCGAGCAGGGCTTCGGCCATGGGTTGGTTCAGGGCGTTCAGCCGGTCCGGCCGGTTGAGGGTGACGGTCTGAAGGTCACCATTGGTTTGGATGTCTAGGACCCCGGTCGTGTCGGTCATGAAGTTTCCCCTTTTGAACTCCAGGCATAGGCAGGCGCCGTAGGGTCGGTCTAGGGGCTGGTGGTATTGGACGCGTGAGCCTCCTAAGCTCAGCCGGATGAGTGAGCCTGCACCGGATGCGCCAGAACGGCATACGCCCCGACGCGTGTTGGCGGCGCTTGCCTCACTCCGGGCGGCGATCCGGGCCAGCGAACTCCTTCTTGTCGCCCTGGCGGCGATGGTCGGGGCCGTGGCGGGATTGCTCGCGATCGGGGTTGGGGCGGTGGCCCACGGCCTGCAGGAGCTGCTCTACGGCATTAATTTCGATCAGCGCCTCTCTGCCGAAACCTATATCGCGCCCTTGCGCTTCTTCGCCCTGCCGGTGGGTGGATTGCTGCTCGGGGCCATCACCTGGCTCTGGCTGAAGCGCCGGCCGAGCCCTGCGGTCGACCCCGTCGAGGCCAATGCTCTGCACGGCGGGCGCATGAGCGTGCGCGATTCCGCCTTCGTCGGCGTGCAGACGGCCATCTCCAACGGCTTCGGCGCCTCGGTCGGGCTGGAGGCGGCCTATGCCCAGCTGGGCGGCGCCCTGGCCTCGCGGGTCGGTCAGATGCTGAACCTGCGCCGAAGCGATCTGCGCACCTTCGTAGGCGCTGGGGTAGGGGCGGCCATCGCGGCGGCCTTTGGGGCCCCCTTGGCCGGCGCCTTCTACGCCTTTGAGATCATTATTGGTTCCTACACGGTGGCCAACATCGCCCCCGTGGTGGCCGCGGCCCTGGCCGGGGCCCTGGTGACCCGGCTGCTCGGCGTCGAGCCCTTGATCGTCCATGCCGCCTCGCAGGAGGTGCTGGGGCCACCGCAATACATCCTTTTCGCGGGCCTCGGCCTGATCTGCGCCCTCTACGGCGTTCTCGTGATGCGCATGACCGCCCTCGTTGAGCGCGGCGTCATCGCCACCAGAGCGCCGCGCTGGCTGCGGCCAGCCCTCGGCGGCATCGTTCTTGCCGGCCTCGCCTTTCTCTCGCCCCAGACTCTTTCGGCCGGGCACGGCGCCATGCACCTTGATCTGACGCGGGAACTGGCCATCACAGCCCTCGTCTTCCTGATCCTCGCCAAGAGCGCGGCCTCCATCGCGTCCCTGGGATTCGGCTTCCGCGGCGGCCTGTTCTTCGCGTCGCTGTATCTGGGCTCTCTGCTTGGGCGCCTGTTCATCGAGAGCCTCACGCTGGCCGGGCTGGACCTCGGCATCTCGCCCCTCTCCGGCGCCCTGGTCGGCATGGGCGCCCTGGCCGTGGCCATCGTCGGCGGCCCCTTCACCATGAGCTTCCTTGTCCTGGAGACCACGGGCGATTTCGGCCTCACCGCGGCCACCCTCACAGCCTCCCTCGTCGCCTCCGTGCTGGTGCGCGAGACCTTCGGCTACTCCTTCTCAACGTGGCGCCTGCACCTGCGTGGAGAGACCATCCGCTCAGCGCACGATGTCGGCTGGCTGCGCACGCTCACGGCGGGCCGCATGATGCGCACCGACGTGCAGACCATCGCCATCGACGCGCCCCTGGCTGAATTCCGCCGCCGTTTCCCTCTGGGCGCCGTGCCGCGCGTTGTCGCTATAGACGCCAAGGGGGCCTATGCCGGGGTCGCGCCCGCGGCCAATGTCTATGCCGATCCAGACGGGGAGGGGCAGGTCGGCGATTACGTCATCAACCAGAGCGAATGGCTGACCCCGGACATGTCCATCAAGGACATAATGGGCGTCTTCGACCGCACCGAAAGCGACGAACTGGCCGTCCTCGACGCCGCCCGCAAACCCCTAGGCGTCGTCTCCGAAGCCTACGCCACCCGCCGCTACGCCGAAGAGCTAGAGAAGAACCGGCGGGACCTGGTGGGCGGGGACTAGTCGCCCTTCGTCCGGTAGTCCCCGAACGTGGAATCCCGGGAGGTCAGGGCCTCCTTCACCCCCTGGCGCATCTGTGCCATGTAGTCCCGGCTGGCCTTCGTATGCCAGCCAAGCGCGTGGAGGTCGGTGCCGGCGCGCAGGCCCGCGCGCATGCCCATGGCCTCCATCTGGCGGTGCACCAGGCGCTTGTTCAGTTGAGCCAGTTCCGGGTCGACCTTGGCGATCCGCTCGGCCATTTCCAGGACGTGGCCTTCCAGCTCTTCCACGGGGTGGGCGCGGTTGGCGAAGCCCAGGCGCACGGCCTCCAGGCCGGAGATCGAATCCCCTGTCAGCATCAGCTCCATGGAGGCCCGCATGCCCATCAGCCAGGGATAGAACTGATTGTCCGGCGACGACATCGTGCGCACGGCCGGATAGCCGACCTGAGCGTCCTCGGCGATGTAGACAAGGTCGCAGGCGAAGGCGAGCTCGGAGCCTCCGGCCAGGCACCAGCCATGCACCTGGGCGATGATCGGCTTGGCGAGGTCCCACATGCGGAAGCAACCCTCGACCACGTGACGCGCCCATTGGCCCTGTGCGCCCGAGGTGTGGAATGGCAGCTCGCCGACGCCCGCCAGGTCGTAGCCCGATGAGAAACATTTGCCGGCGCCGCGGATGATCATCACCCGCACGTCCGGATCCTTGTCGGCCTTCTCGAGCGCCGCGAAGAGGTCGCCGCGCAGGGCGTTGGAGAGGGCGTTGCGCTTCTCCGGCCGGTTGAGGGTGAGGCGGCGCACGCCCGGGGCGGGGTTGTCTTCGAGGATCAGAGCAGCATCGGCCATGGCGGTTTTCTCCCTTGTCCCCATATTAGGACCGGGCCCGCCGGGGCCGTCCAGACTGACCCGACGTCGCTTCGGAGACGAAAATGACTGATGCCCTAGAAACCGTCTGCGCCCACTGCGGAGCCGTGAACCGGGTAAGGCAGGCCAAGCTGGAGCAGGCTCTCAGCGCCAAGTGCGGCCGCTGCGGCCAGGCCCTGATTTCTGCGGCGCCCGAGACCCTCACCGAGGCCAGCTTCCAGACCTTCATTGCTCGCAGCGATATTCCGGTGCTGGTCGATTTCTGGGCCCCCTGGTGCGGCCCGTGTAGAGCCCTTGGGCCGACCCTGGAACGGGTCAGCGCCCGCCTGAGCCCCCACATCCGCTTCGCCAAGCTGAACGTCGACGAGGCCCAGAGGGTGGCCCAGCAGGTGAACGCCCAGTCGATCCCACTGATGGTCGTCTACCAGCGCGGAAAGGAACTTTCCCGTCAGGTCGGGGCCTTGCCGGAGGGGCAGATCATGCAATGGCTCAGCCAGGCGGTTTCGGCGCCCGGCTGAACAATCGCTTGGCAGGCCGGCTCTCATTGGTCGGCACGGCGTCGATGTCCTCGCCCAAATGTCCTTCAGATAGAGCTGCCGGATGGCGACGTTGGCCAACACGGCGAGCGGCGTGGCGAAGACGATGCCGAGCGGCCCAAGCAGCAGTCCAAGGGCCAGCACGGCGAAGAGGGTCAGCGCCATCGGCATCTCGACCATCGAGCGCATCAGGAGGGGGCCGAAGAGATTGGCGTGCAGCTGTGTGGCCGCCACGTAGACGAAAGCTGTGAGGGCGAGCTTTTCGGGCCCCAGAACCGCGGCCAGGAGCAGGCCGGGCAGGGCGGCGACCATGGGGCCGATCACCGGGATGAAGTGGGCCACCCCAGCCAGCAGTCCAAGCGCCAGGGGCGCTGGCACACCCGCCATCCAAAGCCCCAGGCCGGTGATCAGCGCCGAGACCGCCATCGACAGGGTCTGGCCGATCAGCCAGCGCTTCAGTGAGTCCGAGGATTCCTGCATCAGGGCGTCGCCCCGTGGCCGGGCCTTGGGGGGCAACAACTTCACCGACCCGGCGACATAGGTGTGGGGATCGAAGGCCAGGTAAAGCCCGGTCGAGATCACGATGATCATCGTGGCCAGGCCCGATGCGGTTTCCCGGAACAGCCTCGACCCGATGGCCAGCACCACTTCGCTGGGTGCGCCGGCGCCGTTGATTTCATGTTCCAGCATGTCGCCGAGCCATGTCCCCGCGAGCCGCGCCTGCAGGTCGGCCCAGGCCTTGGGGATGAGATGTGACAGCGCGTGGATCTGGACCTGCGCCTCGGACCCGAAGATCCACACCATGGCGCCGGTGACGCCCACAATGATGAAGATCGCCGCCAGCAAGGCCGGGAGGCGCCCGAGCCCCCATTTGCGTAAGGGATCGGCGATGGCGTGAAGGGAGAGCGACACCAGCACCGCGGCGAACCCCAGCAACAGCACCTCGGAAAGCTTCCACACCACCAGGGCGCCGATCAACATGGCGAAGATGATCGCCACGCGCTGCACAAATGCGGTCAGAGAGGTCGCGCGCGACCTCGGCGATGGAGGGATCGGAAGCTGCACTGGGCGCGCGCGCCATGAGGCTCTCCTCCCCCGGGAGCTTTGATTGGCCGAAGAAGGACGGCGAGTCCGCCTGCGTGGTCAACCGCGGCCGATGAAGGGCATCTTTGTCGCCATGACCGTCATGAACTGCACATTGGCGTCGAGCGGCAGGCCGGCCATGTAGACGATGGCGTCGGCCACGATATTCACATCGATCACCGGCTCAGGGACCATCTCGCCGTTGGGCTGGGGCACGCCGGAAGCCATGCGGCTGGTCAGCGGCGTCTCGGCATTGCCGATATCGATCTGGCCGCAGGCGATGTCGTAGGCGCGGCCGTCGAGCGAGGTGGACTTGGTGAGGCCGGTCATGGCGTGCTTCGTGGCGGTATAGGCTGCCGACCGGGGCCGGGGGGCGTGAGCGCTGATCGACCCATTGTTGATGATCCGCCCACCGCGGGGCTCCTGGGCCTTCATGATCCGGAACGCGCCCTGGGTGCAGAGGAAGGCGCCGGTGAGGTTGATGTCCACCACCCTCTTCCACGCCGCCAGGGGCACATCCTCGAAAGGCGCCCCGGGCGCGCCGGTCCCGGCATTGTTGAATAGCATGTCCAGCCGGCCCCAGCGGGCTTGGTGGCTGAGGAACATGGCCTCGATCGACTCCGGATCGGCGACATCCGACGGTACGGCATGGCACTGGCTTTCGGCGCGGGACAGGGCGACCGTTTCGTCCAGGGCGTCGGAGCGCCGCCCGGCCAGGGTGACATTCCACCCCGCCTTGATGAGGGCGAGCGCCGAGGCACGGCCGATACCGGAGCCCGCGCCGGTGATGAGGGCGACTTTGGACATTTCCATCCCCAACTGGTTTGGCAGACCTTAGGCCGCCAGGCTCTCATTCGCCATTGCCCGACGAATCCGTTCCAGCAGCCAGTCGACACCGAGATCAGGCGTCGGCCGGCGCACGGCGATCACTTCGATGGGGGGCAGGGGGGCCGGCAGGTCGTGGAGGCTCAGATCGTGAGCCGCCCTGTAGGTCATCGCCAGACGCCTCGGGGCGACACAGACGGCGTCGCTCTGGCCGACCATGGCGAATGCAATGGTGAAGTTCGGCACCGCCGCCACCACCTGCCGGGTTATGCCCAGATTGGCGAAGTCGGGGTCAGTGAATGTCCGGAAGTCACCGCCGACGGATATGGCGACATGCTCCAGGGCTTCGAACTCGGACTTCGAGGGTTTGCTTTTAATCTTCGGGTGCCCGGCTCGGGAAACGAGGCAGTAGGCGTCCGAGAAGAGCTGCGTCACCTGGAAGTCGCCCAGGCGGCGCGGAAACCGGCCCAGTGCCACATCGATCTCGTCCAGGCGCAGGCTCTTGAGCGCGTCCTCTCCGAGCACCAGGCCGAAGGCGAAGCGCGCCTTGGGGGCCTCGGTCTCGAAGGCGCGCAGCAGGGTGGGGGCGAGCAGGGTCGCCAGGAAATCCGAGGAGCCCAGCCGAAACCCCCGCGTCGTGGTGGCCGGGTCGAAGGAGGCGGAGAGGCCCATTGCTTCGTGGGCGGCGGCCACCAGGGCGTCGATACGGGGCGCCAGCTCCAGGGCATGCCGGGTCGGCTCCAGGCCGTGCGGCCGGCGTACGAAGAGAGGATCGCCGAACAGGCGGCGCAGGCGCGTCAGGGCATGGCTGATCGCCGATTGGGACAGGCCCAGCTGTTCCGCGGCCGCCGTCGTCCGGCGATGCCGCATCAGGGCTTGCAGCACCAGAAGGAGCGATCCGTCCAGTTGCCTGATCTTATTCGTATCGATTTCTGTCATGCAGGGATTTCAGTTTTATGGGGCCAGATGCCGCCCTAGAGCGAGAGCCGTCAAGAGGGAGACGGCGGTCATGAAAGCGGCATTCATCAACGACTACGGCGCGGTGGAGAACCTCTCGGTCGGCGAGGCGCCGATGCCGGAGCTGGCCGCCAACCAGGTGCTGGTGAAGGCGGAATATGGCGGTCTGCGCTGGGGCGACGTCATGGCCCGCAACGGCCTTCCCAGCCGCGCCCGCCCCACGCCGTTCGTGGCCGGGCAGGAAGCCTCCGGGACGATCGTCGAGCTCGGCCCGGAGGTGAAGGGCGGCTGGAAGGTGGGCGACCGGGTGATGGTCTCCGGCGGCTCGGCCTGGGCGGAATATGTCGCCGCCCACCCGATGACCCTGACCCGCATTCCGGACCACGTGAAGCTGGAGCAGGTGCTGGCCTATCCGGTCAACATGCGCACCGCCTACTACATGATCTACACTTGGTCTAAGCTGCAGGAGGGTGAGCGCGTCCTGCTCCACGCCGCGGCCGGCGGGGTGGGCATGCTGACCCTGCAGATGATCAAGCGGCGCTTCAAGAATGTGGAAGTGGTGGCCATCGCCTCCACCCCGGAGAAGCTCGAACTGCTGAAGTCCGAGGGTGCGGACTACGTCATCAACCGCAAAACCCAGGACTATGTGGAAGAGGTGCTGAAAATCTGGGGCCCGAAGGCCTCCGGCTTCCAGACCGGCGGCCAGCAGCTGGGCGGCGTCGATGTCTGCTTCAACGGGGTCTCCGGCGACACCCTCTCCACCGACTGGCAGGTGATCCGCAAACGCGGCCGCTGGGTGATCTACGGCTACTCCGCAGGGCGCGGGAAGCTGGACACCAGCCAGTTCGGCTATGACGGGATCACCGTCATGCCCTTTTCCTCCATCGCCTGGCAGGGCACGCCGGAGCACAAGGCGTCGGACGCTTTCATCGCCGACTGGCTGCAGAACGAAAAGCTCATCGACCCGGTGATCGTGCCCCTTGAGGACATGGTCGAGGTGCAGCGCGGCTTCGAGCAGGGCGGCACCACCGGCAAGATCGTCTTCAAGATCTAGGGGCGCCCGCCATGCAGCTCGTCGATCTCACCCGCATGCTCGACAGCGCCGACTACGACCGGCTGCCCGAACAGGTGAAGGCCTCGTCGTCCGTCCTCGTCCCGCAGGTCGACTACTACAGCCCGGACGGCAAGGGCGCGGACGTCATGTGCGCCACCTTCGGCTGCGAGCGGCATGACCTGCCGAACGGCGAGGGCTGGGGCGAGGAGCGGGTGAAGATCAACTCGCACCTGGGCACCCACGTCGATGCGCCCCTGCACTACGGCATGACCTGCGAGGGCAAGCCCAGCCGCACGATCGGGGACCTCGCCCTCTCGGAGCTCTATTGCGACGGCCTCGTGCTCGACGTCCGTGAAGACGCCCGCCGTAACGAGGGCATCACCGTCGAGGCCCTGCAGAAGGCCCTCAAGAAGAACGGCGGCGAGGTGACGCCCGGCTGCGCCCTGATGATCCGCACCGGCCAGGAGCAATACGACCTCTCCCAGATCGAGTGGTATTCCTATCCGGGCATGACCCGGGCCGGGACCCTCTTCCTCGCCGGGCTCGGCGCCAAGGTGCTCGGCACCGATGCGGTGGGCTGGGACCGGCCCTTCGGCGTCATGCGCCGGGTGTTCCGCGAGACCGGCAACAAGGAAGAGATCTGGGACGCGCACTTCGCCGGCCGCGATGCGGAAGTCTTCATCGTGCAGCAGCTGGATAACCTCAAGGCCCTGCCGCCGAACGGCTTCAAGGTCGGGTTCTTCCCGATGAAGCTGAACCGCTGCTCGGCCGCCCCGGCGCGAGTGGTGGCCTTCGTCCCTTAGGGTTAGGCTGCGGATACAAGTTCAAGGGAGGCCGCCATGGCCCGTCGCATCGTCGATCTTTCCATCACCCTGGAGGAGGGCATCTCCTCCGATCCGCCGGGTATGGAGCCGAAGATCCGCTACACCCTGCACAAGGACAGCGTGCCCGCCATGGCCGTCTCCTTCCCGGGGCTGACCGAGGCGGACATGCCGGATGGCGAGGGCTGGGCCGTGGAGCAGGTGACCATCTCCACCCACAACGGCACCCACATGGACGCCCCCTGGCACTTCCACTCCACCACGGATTATGGGGCCCGGCGGGCGCCGTCCATTGACGAGACGCCGCTGGAATACTGCTTCAAGCCGGGCGTGAAGCTCGACTTCCGCCACCTGCCGGACGGCTATGTCGCCACGCCCGGTGACGTCGAGGCCGAGCTGAAGCGCATCGGCCATGACCTGCAGCCGCTGGACATCGTGGTGGTCAACACCGCCGCCGGCGCCATCTTCGGCCAGCCGGGCTACATCCACACCGGCTGCGGCATGGGCCGGGACGCCACCGTCTATCTCACCGAGCGCGGCGTGCGCGTGGTCGGCACCGACGCCTGGTCCTGGGATGCCCCCTTCAGCCACACCGCCAAGAAGTGGGCCGAGACGCGCGATCCGAAGATCATCTGGGAAGGCCACAAGGCCGGCCGCGAAATCCCCTACTGGCAGATGGAAAAGCTCGGCAACCTCGCCGCCCTGCCGGCCAACGGCTTCGAGATCGCCTGCTTCCCGGTGAAGATCAAAAACGCCAGCGCCGGCTGGAGCCGCGTGGTGGCGATCTTCGAAGACTAGTAGCCGTCACCCGGCCAGGTGCCGGGCCAGCTTGTCGAGGGTCTGATAGCCGTATTCCACGGCCCCGAAGCCGATGCCGGCGTCGCGCTGTTCCTTGGTCGGGTGCAGCTGGCGCATGGTCAGCACGCATTTGCCATCGCTCTGCTCATCGAGGGTGACAGTGGTGTGGAACCGGCCGGGGTCGTCGTCCACGTCCTCGCCGTGCTCCATCTCGAGCAAGCTGGGCGCGACCACACGCAGGAACACCATGCGGTTCTCCCAGCGCGTCCCGTCCGGGCCGGTATAGATGTACCGCCAGCGGCCGCCCTCGCGGATGTCGATCTCCAGAGTTTCGATGGTGAAGCCCTCGGGCCCGAACCAGCGGGTGATCTGGGCCGGGTCGGTGAAGGCCTCGAAGACCCGCGTCTGCGGTGCATTGAGCACCCGGCTCAGCACGATCTCGCGCTCCAGGGCCCAGGTCGAGAGGGGGTCATGGCTCATTGGTCTTCACCTTTCGAGGTGTGCAGGGTGGCCGGGTCGGCCAGAAAGCGTTCGAGCCGGTCGAAGCGGGCCTCCCAGGCGGCGCGGGTGTGGTCGAACCACTTGGCGGTTTCGGCCAGGCGTTCGGCATTGAGGGCGCAGGGCCGCTTCTGTCCGTCACGCCCGCGATCGATCAGTCCGGCTTTCTCGAGCACCTTCAGATGCTGCGACACGGCCGGCAGGCTCATGGCGAAGGGCCGCGCGATGTCCTGCACGGTCAGGTCGCCGTCGCTCGCCAGCCGGCTGAGGATCGCCAGTCTCGTCGGATCGCCGAGGGCGGCGAAGGCGTCGCTGAGGGATTGAACGGAGGGCACGGGAGCGGCTCGCGGAGATATTTAAGTGAATGCCTAAATATCTGCGCGATGAGACTTCGTCAACGGCAGGGAGGGACGCCCTAGAAGGTAGCTCTCAGCGTCGCGCCGAACGTCCGGGGCGGGCCGAGCTGGCCGGAGATGCCATAGACCGCCGCGCCGACGATGGAGGCCGTGCCGAGGGTGTTGAAGTACTGCTTATCCCCGGCGTTGTTGAGCCAGATTGAGAGGTCGTACTTGCCGTCATCGAAGCTGGCCCCGGCCCGCAGGTTCACCAGGGTGTAGCCGGAGATGTAGGCATAGGGGCTGTCATCCACCGTGCCATAGACGCCGGAGCGGTAGGTGACCACGCCCTGCACATAGGGCCGCCACGTCTCGTTACCCTCGAAGTCATAGCGGGCCTGGAAATTCGCCGTGTACTTCGGCGCCTGAAAGACGGGCTTTCCCGTGAGGTCGCAAGGGGCGGCCACGCCAACGGGGCAGGGGGCGCTGGTGTAGGAGATGTACCGGGCGTCATTGTAGGAGCTGGTGAACCCGACCGTGAAGTTGGCGGTCACCTTGAGGTCGGCTTCCAACTCGACCCCCTGGGTGCGGATATCCCCCACATTGGCGAGGTATGACCGCGCCCCGCTCGACGGCGAGATATTGGCCTGCAGGCCGGTCAGGCGCGTGGAGAAGGCGCTGAGCGCGAAGGTCAGGCGGCGCTCGAAGAACAGGCCCTTCAGGCCCACCTCGGTGCTGGCCACTTCTTCAGGCTCGACGATCAGGGGCGACCCGGCGGTGACGGCAGCGTTGAGGTTCAGGCCCGCCGCCTTGTAGCCCGTGGAATAGGTCACATAGGCGATGGCGTCGGGCGTCAGCTTGTAGGTCAGCGTGCCGAGGTAGGACCAGTTCCCGCCCGACACCTGGACATTGTAGTGGAAGGGGATCGAGGTCGACGCATAGGGCGTGCCGACCGTGGAGGTGTCGGTGATACCCAGCCGCTTGTCGTGGGTGTAGCGGACCCCGGCGGTCAGGGTCAGGCGGTCGGTGATGTCGAAGTTGCCCTGGCCGAACACGGCGATGCTGTCCGAATTGGACGTTGTGTCACCGATGTACTGAGACCCGGGCGCGATCACCACGGCCGCCGCCGCCGGGTTCTCCGTACGCAGGTAGGTCGTATAGAAATTGCCGGCGTCATAGCCGAACTGGTTCAGGATGTAGTGGTCGGTCAGCTCCTGGCGGAAGACATAGACCCCCGCCTGCCAGTTGAAGCGGCCGGGTTTCGAGGCCAGGCGGAATTCCTGCGAATACTGGTTGTCCTTGGTCTGGGCGACATTGACCTGGATGATGTCGAGGGGCGTGCCGTCGCTGTCCTGCAGAGGGCTGAAGTGCCAGTAGCGGTAGGCGCTGATCGAGGTGAAGTCCGCCCAGCCGAGATCCCAGTTCAGCTCGGCCGAGAGGGCGTGCTGGTCGGTCAGCATGTTCTGCGGCGCATTGTTCTGGGTGTAGTCGAGCGAGGCGGTGGGCGTGTAGCCGAGCAGCCCGAAGGTGGTCAGGGTCCGCGCCGTGGTCGTGCCGATCGAGGAGGGCAGGACCTGCTTCAAGACGCTGACGCAGCAGGTGTCGTCCTCGATCGAATATTCGCCGCTGAGGCGCAGGGAGACGTTCGGGCTGGGCGTCCAGAGGAACTGCAGGCGAGCCCCGGAGCGGCCAATGGAGTTGGCCGAGGCGCCGGTCTTGATGTTTTCCAGCACCCCGTCGCGGTGCGTGTTGAAGGCGGTGAGGCGCGCCGCCAGCACGCCGTCGATCAGGGGGCCGGTGAGGCTGAGGCGCACCTGATTGTAGTTGTAGTTGCCGTAGGAGGCCTCGACGACGGCCTGCTGGTCGAAGCTGGGGGCGCGGGTGACGATGTTGATCACGCCGGCCGAGGTGTTGCGCCCGAAGAGCGTGCCCTGCGGCCCGCGGAGCACCTCGACCCGTTCCACATCGATGAGGTCGGCCAGCGCCATGCCCGGGCGCCCGAGATAGACGCCGTCCACGTAGAAGCCCACCGAGGTGTCGAGCCCGTCGGAGGCGGAGGAGACGCCGATGCCGCGGATGCCGACCGAGGAATTGCGGGGGTTGGAGTTGAAGGCGACCATGCTGGGCGCTGCGTTCTGCACGTCGGCCAGGGTGTAGGCGCCCGTGCCTTCCAGCTTCTCACCGGAGAGGGCGGACACGGCCACCGGAACGTCAATGGAGCGCTCGGACTGCCGCCTTGCCGTGATCAGCAGGGCGTCGGTCTCGGCGACGGGAACCTCATCCGCCGTGTCGGTGGCCGCATCCGTGGCGGACGGCGTCGAGGCGGGCAGGGCTGTGGCGGGGAGAGGCGGAGAAATGACGGCGTCGGCGAAGGCCGGAGCGGCGCTGAGGGCCGATGCGGCAAGGGTGGAGAGGAGGAGCCGCGTGCGGAGAGAAGACATGAGAGAGGTCTCTTTTTCATTGAAGTCGCACCGGGGCGGCGGCCCTCGCACCCAGCGCGGCTGTTCTCCGTTTCAAATCATATCAAGTCAATATGAATAAGTTCCATCATCCCTCACTTGAGTGATAGCAAAACTATAAGTGATGGATGGCATGGAGAGCCCATTCGCCGGGGCTCGCGCGCGCGCGTTTCTATAGTGAGCGGCGCCCTGTAGGATTTGCCCGCCGGCCCTGGCCCCACAGAAGAGGACCCTCACGTTCCGCCATGCTTTCTCAACGCGGCCGCTATGCCTTAAAGGCGCTCATCAACCTGGCGCGGGCCCCCTCCGGCTCGAAGCAGGTCAGCGCCCTGGCGGCCGAGGAGAACATCCCCCGCAAATTCCTCGAGGCGATCATGAGCGACCTGCGCAAGTGCGGAATCGTAGAGAGCACAAGGGGAAAGATGGGGGGCTATCGCCTCACGAAGCCGGCCGACCTGATGACCTTCGGGGAAATCATGCGGGTGACCGATGGGCCTCTTGCCCTGTTACCCTGCGCGAGCCGGGCTTTTTACAAGCGCTGCGAGGATTGCCCCGACGAAGCCGCCTGCGTCCTGCGGCGTGTGCTGGCACAGGTGCGCAACGAGGTGGCTGAGATTCTGGACCGCACCACCCTCGCCGAAGCCGTGGCCCAGCCGCCTGCGCTGTTGACCTCCGAGTCGTAGCGCCGTCGGCAGAGCCCGCGAGGCCAAGCCCCGAGAGCCTCTCTCAGCGCGTCTAGAAAAACTCGGAGCCAGGGCAAACCCAACTGATTGACTAATCATAGTGGAATAATAGGAATAAAGCATTCCCTCCCTCCCAAGGACTGCTGTCATGGTCAACGTTGTCACCCTCGAGAAGCTCCGCCCTCTTCCTCCGGCCAACCCGCGCCTCACCATCGAACCCGTCACGCCCTTGATCGGGGCGGAGATTTCGGGCGTCGATTTGAGCCAGCCGCTCGACGCTGAGACGATCGCTGAAATTCGTCATGCAGTGAGCAAGTGGCGGCTGGTCTTTTTCCGGGACCAGAAACTCACGAACGACCAGCTGAAGGCTTTCGGCCGTACTTTCGGGCCGCTTACCCCTGCCCACCCGATCTCCGAAGGTCTCGATGACCATCCCGAGATCTGGGAACGCCAAGTCGATGAGTACCGCACGCGCCGCACGGAGAACGACAACCTGCCTCCCGGCGCCCGCAAGCCGCGCGATTACAAGGGATGGCACATCGACATCACCTTCGTCGCCAATCCGAACGCCTATACGATCCTCTACGGAACTCAGATCCCGGCCTTTGGCGGCGATACCCTGTTCGCCAATCTTGTCGCCGCCTATGAGGGGCTTTCTCCGCCTATCCAGCACCTGATCGACGGTCTGCGCGCCGTGCATCAGACGTCCGGTTACGATGGCGGCGGTCGCGAGACCAAAATCCGCAAGGACGGCCGAAAGGCGGGGCCGTTCGTTTCCCTTCATCCCCTGGTGCGGGTACACCCTGAAACAGGGGAGAAGGTGCTTTTCCTCAATCCCGGCACCGTCACCCACATTCCGGGGCTGAAAGAGCGCGAGAGCACGGCTCTGCTCGACCTTCTGTATTCCGAACTCACCCGCCCAGAATATGCGGCGCGTCTGCGCTGGCGCCCGAACACACTGGCGGTGTGGGACAATCAGGCCGTCGCCCATGCCGGCCCTATCGACTACGCCCACTTCGATCTGCCGCGCGTCGTGCGCCGCGTCACGGTGGCCGGCGAGCTACCCAAGGGACCCGACGGTTTCCAATCCCGCCCGCTTGAAGGCGAGCTCTTCAATACGCTTGGCTAGACGGCCCTCTAGCCCGGCAAAGCGGCGGCCGAAGTCCTCCCCCTTCGGCCGCCGCACCTCTTCCTCAAGTGAATCGCGAGACCCTAGGTGTTCACCCGCACCAACCTCATCGCTTTGGGCGTCGTCGTCCTGGCGACCCTGGCCTTCTGGGCCTATGCGGCCGGCCATCCGAACGATGGACGTGACAGCACGGGGCCCGTCCTGGCCCTTGACGCGCCGTTGCCTGAGACGGTGCCCTCCGGCACGACCGTGATCATTGGAGACCCGGCCAGCCAGTGGGTGATCCAGCACAATGGCTGGGACCAGGGCCTACCATACACCATCCAGTGGGCCCAGATTTCCGGCGGCCCAGCCGTCACAGAAGCCTTCCACGCCAAGGCCTTGGACGTCGGCTCGTCGGCCAACATCCCGCCGATCCACGCAGTCTGGGTCGGCATTCCTGTGAAGACCATCGCAGTCCGGTTCCGGCGGGATCCGATTAACCACCCGAGCTTTGTGTTCGCCGTCGCACCCGGTTCGAACATCCGCACCCTGGCTGACCTGCGCGGCCGGCGCATCGCCTTCGCGGCGGGCCAGGTGCAGGGCGAGGTAGTGCTGAAAACCCTGGCGGCGGAAGGCATTCCGCTCTCCGCGGTGACCCTCGTCGAGCTGCCCAGCGTCGGCGGCGATCTCTACATCAACGCCCTCGTGGGCGGCGAAGTCGATGCCGCCCCCATCGGGGCCGGGGCGCCCAGCCGCAAGTATGAGCAGAAATACGGCGCGCAAGGCGGCCGTCTGATCCGCCACTCCCCGTTCCGCGACGACCTGACCAACCTATATGTGCGCACCGAAACGGTGCAGGACCCGGCCAAGGCGGCCGCCCTGCGGCTCTACGTCCAGCTCTGGGCCCGCGCCCAGGCCTGGATCGAGACCCACCGGGACGAATTCGCCCGCGGGTACTACCAGGGCAACCAAGGCCTTTCGGCGGATGACGCTGCATATGTAGTCGCCGCGGCCGGCGAGACCGAAGTGCCGGCCACCTGGGACGAAGCGGTGCGGCTGCAACAGGGCTCCATCAATCTCCTGGCGGCCCGCAACGGCCAACGGCGGTTCGATTCAGCAGAACTTTTCGACCGCCGCTTCGAGGCCGTGGCCGCGCGCGCTTATGCCGAGGCCCTAGGGAGCCGCCGATGAACGCCTATGCCCAGAACATCGCCGCCATCGATGCCGTGGCGGACCCGGTGCCCCTTGGCCTCGCCCCTCTGCGGGAGCCGCAGACCGGCCCCGCGAACCGGCGCCTGGGGCTCGGCAAACCCTTGGCCTATGGGGGATTGTTAGGGCCGCTGCTGCTGATCATCTGGTGGTCGATCGGCTCGCACACCGGCTTCATCGACCCGCGCATCCTGCCCGCGCCCTGGGTGGCGGTGTCCACCGCGATCAAACTGATCGGGGAAGGGCGGCTGCAGGAGAACCTGGCCATCTCGACGCTGAGATCGGCGCAAGGCTTGGCCTGGGGTGTCAGTATCGGCCTGATCGCGGCGCTGGCGTCCGGGCTGACCCTGGTGGGGGGCTACATCATTGACGGCCTGGTGCAGGTGAAGCGGGCGATTCCGACGCTGGCTCTGATCCCGCTAATCGTTCTGTGGTTTGGGATTGGCGAGACGATGAAGGTGACGGTGATCGCCCTTTCAGTCTTTATCCCTATCTACATCAACACCCACACGGCCCTGCGCGGCATCGACCTGAAGCACGTGGAACTGGCCGAGACGCTCGGCCTCTCGCGGTGGGGGTTCATCCGCCACGTGGTGCTGCCGGGATCGCTGCCGGGGTTCATGCTGGGCCTGCGGTTCGGGGTGATGGGGGCGTGGCTGGCCCTGGTGGTGGTTGAGCAGCTGAACGCCACGTCGGGCATCGGCTACATGATCAACCTCGCCCGCAACTACGCCCAGTCCGATGTGATGCTGGTGGGGCTGGTGGTCTATGCGGTGCTGGGCCTCGCCTCCGACGCCATGGTCCGCTTCGCCGAGACGAAAGTGCTCGCCTGGAGAAAGACCTTCGCCAAATGACCCAATCGCTTGTGCAGGTGCGCGGCCTCGTGCGGCGCTTCACGATGAAGGGCGTGCTGAACGGGGTCGATCTCGACATCGCGCCTGGGGAGTTCGTGGCGCTGCTCGGGCGGTCAGGCTGCGGGAAATCGACCCTGCTCCGGGCCCTCGCCGGCATTGATCATGAGGCCAGCGGGGAGGGCGAGATCGCCGTGCCCGGCCGCATCTCCGTGGTGTTCCAGGATGCGCGGCTGCTGCCGTGGATGCGGGTGCTGGACAATGTGATCCTCGGGCTTTCCGGGCCGAAGCTGCGCGAGCGGGGCCTGAAGGCGCTGGAGGAAGTCGAACTCGGCAGCCGCGGCCAGTCCTGGCCCTACGAGCTTTCCGGCGGCGAGCAGCAGCGCGTGGCCCTGGCGCGGTCCCTGGTGCGTGACCCGCAGCTGCTGCTGGCCGATGAGCCTTTCGGGGCCCTCGACGCCCTGACCCGCATCCGCATGCACGGTCTGCTGCGGCAGCTGGCCGAGGCCCATAACCCGGCGGTGCTGCTGGTCACCCACGATGTGGATGAGGCCATCGAGCTGGCCGACCGGGTGGTGGTGATGGAGGGCGGCAAGATCGTCGCCGACGCCGCTGTCGACCTGCCGGCCGGCGGCGAGGCGCGGATCGACGCCTTCGCCGCCCTGAGACGACGCCTGCTAGGCTACCTCGGCGTCGCCGACCCCGTGGCGGACTAGTCCTCCACCGCGAAGACCACGCCGGCGTTCTTGGCGAGGCGCGGCACAAGCTGGGCGGCCATGGCGCCGCCGGTGGAATAGAGGCCGCCGGGGGTCACCGAGCGGGGCACGTCCCGCAGGAGGCAGACGGCGCTCTCGCCCAGCATCTTCGAGGTGGAGCCATAGCCCGGGTCCATGTCGCCCTTGCAGTGGGCGCGGACGGTGCGGCCGTCCGGCATCTCGGCGATCAGCAGGATGTCGTAGAAGCCTTCCTCACGCTCCTGCTTGGTGGGGCCGTCGCCGGGCTTCAGCTCGTTGTTCATCTCGAAGGTCGGCGCCGCGCCCTGGCCGGGCGGTCCGGGCAGCATGACCATCTCGTCGTACTGGAAGTCCGTGCCCCAGGGATTGCCGAGGATGTAGTTGGTGCGGTGCACGGCCTTGGTGTTGATCATCGCCATCATGAACGGCCCGACCCAGGACCCGGTGACCTTGTCCTCATAGGGCGTATTGCCGTCCGGCTGGGCGACGCCCAGGTAGGGGGCGGTGTGGGCGAAGGGGTTCATCAGGACGCCCATCAGGGACGGGTCCTTCTGCATGGCCATCATGGTCGCCTGGCCGCTGGCCACCGTGCCGCCCGAGGCGCCGCCCTTCATCCCGCGCACCCGGCCCCGCACGCGGGGGGCATAGGCGCCGAACTTGGCCTTGGCGGCCTCCTCGACGAACCAGGCGCCGATGTCGGTGGGAATGGAATCGAAGCCGCAGGAGAAGACGATGCGGGCGCCGCTCTTCTTGGCCGCGTCCTCATGGATGCGCATGGCGTGGATCCAGTTGGGCTCGCCGGTCAGGTCCACATAGTCCGTGCCCTCGTTGGCGCAGGCCTCGACCAGGCCCGATCCGTAGAGCTGGTAGGGCCCGGCCGTGGAGATGATCACGCTGGCGCGCTTGGCCATGGCGGTGAGGGACGCCTGATCGTCCGCATTGGCGATCACCAGGGGGACGCTGTCGGGGGCGCCGATCTCGGCGCGGACCTCTTTCAGCTTGGCCTCATTGCGCCCGGCCATGGCCCACTTCAGGTCGCCGGCGGCGCCATAGGTCTTGAGCAGGTGCTCGGCCACCAGGCGGCCGGTGTAGCCCGTCGAGCCATAGACGATGATGTCGAATTCGCGCGCCATTAGGGCTACCTCCCGTTTGTCGGCGCGGACCGTGGCGGCTTGCCCCTGAGGCGGTCAAGCCCCCGGCTGAAAACACCGTATTTCACCGTATTCGCTCCGTATTTGCCGTATTCGCGCGCGTTATTGGCGCCGCAAATACGGGCTGTGCGCGTTGAGGCGCGTTCCGTGCCGCTTGCGGCGCTTTCCGTGCGCGGTGGGTGCAAGCTCGTGCGCGCTGAGCGCCGGCTACGCGCCCACTCCCTGACAGCCGTCATCCCGGGGCCTGTCCCCGAGACCCAGGAACACAGGCTTCCGACCGCGCCAAAGCGGCGGCACGAGCGGTGGCAGGCGCCTCCAGGGCGCTCCGCTATCCGCGTGCATGGGTCCCGGGCACGGAGGCCCGGGATGACGGGAGGAGGGGGTGATGTCGACCTCTGATCCATGGAAACTCATATAGCGAACATTCACGAAAAGCGAAAGTTGAATATCGCGCGCAAGCTTTCTTCGCCCTTCCGTGCATACTCCCGCCATGGCCCTGATCTGACACGGGAGACGCCGATGATCCGCTTAGCCGCTTCCGGCCTGTTGCTCGCACTGGCGCTCGCCTGCGCCGGTCCCGCCGCCGCGGGGGATGTGTCGCCGGCCGACAAGGCGGCGGTGCTGCAGGCCGCCCATGTGACCCTGGACGCCCGTGGCCTGGTGAAGAATGCCTGCGACGAGAAGGTGGCGCCGACGTTCACCGCCGTGGAGATCGCGGGGTTGGGGACGACGATCCTGATGGTGCTGCCGGGCGGGCCGAACACCGCGACCTGCTATGGCGACGGGCCGGGGCAGCTGAGCCTCTTCCAGCGCACGCCGGCCGGTTTCAAGCTGATCTTCGAGGCTCAGGGCTATATCGGCGTGCTGGCCACCTCGACGGGGGGCGTGCGGGATATCGCCGTCGGCGGGCCGGGCTTTTCGTCTCCGGTCTATGTGTGGAACGGCAG
>JAXMCG010000006.1:0-205892 GCA_046349475.1 Caulobacteraceae bacterium
TCCAATCCGGGGCGGTGAACCGGGTGATCCTGATGACCGACGGGGACTTCAATGTCGGCGTGGCCGATCCGTCGCGGCTGAAAGACTTCGTGGCCGAGCAGCGCTCCAGCGGCGTCTACCTCTCGGTCTATGGCTTCGGGCGCGGCAACTACAACGACCTGATGATGCAGACCCTGGCCCAGAACGGCAACGGCGTGGCCGGCTACATCGACAGCCTGGAGGAGGCCCGCAAGGCCTTCCGGGATGACTTCACGGCGTCGCTCTTCACCATCGCCGATGATGTGAAAATCCAGGTGGAGTTCAATCCGGCCCTGGTCTCGGAATACCGGTTGATCGGCTACGAGACGCGGATGCTGAACCGGGAGGATTTCAACAATGACCGGGTGGACGCCGGCGAAGTGGGGGCCGGCGCCTCGGTGACCGCCCTCTATGAAATCACGCCGGTGGGGGCGCCGAGAAGCTCGGATGGGCTGCGCTACCAATCCGAGGCGCGGCCGCCGACGCCCGCCATGGCCCGGACGGCGGAGATCGCCTTCGTGAAGCTGCGCTACAAGCGGCCGGGCGAGACGACCTCGAACCTGCTGACCCAGGCGGTGGGCGCGCCGAACATCTATGGCCGACTGGACGCGGCGCCGGAACAGACCCGCTGGGCGGTGGCGGTGGCGGCGTATGGGCAGCTGTTGCGCGGCGACCCGTGGCTGCGGGCCGGGTTCGGCTGGCCGCAGGTAACGGCCCTGGCGCAAGGGGCGCGGGGCGAGGACCCGGACGGCCTGCGCGCCGAGTTCATCCGCCTGGCGCGCTCGGCCGGTGAGGGGCGCAGTGTGAACGAGTAGGGGTCAGTCTTGGGTGGCGGGATCGCGAAAGAGCGACTCGTAGTCCCGCCCACCGTAGAAGACGTTGAGGATCACCACTTCACCGTCTCCGAACATATAGGCAATCGCGCATCGCCGCTCGAACCCAGCGATGCGCACCCCTGCTTTGAGATCATTCCGTAGGCGCCCCGCATCGGGCGCAAGCGCGATACGATCAATGCGAGATCGCAGTCTTTCGGTGTATCGCAGCGCAGTCAGCGGCCCGGCTCTATTCGCGATCGTTTGATAGATCGCGGCCATGTCACTAGCTGCCGTAGCGCTGTACCTAAGGCTAACCTTCGACATCAGCTTGATACAGAGCCTCGATTTTCTCCCAGACCTCCTGAGACGACAGACTTGGGCGCGGGTCGTCAAGGCTCGCCTGGATGCGCGTGCGAATGCTCTCAAGGCGGCGGTTGCGCTCTTCCCGTGTGTCGTTCCACAGGCGCAAAGCGTCGCGCATGGCTTCGCTGGTCGAGGCGTATTCTCCGGCTTCGACGCTTTCGCGAACCTTGCGCATCATGGCGGCGGTGATGGTGACGCTGACTTTTTCGGCGGCTTCCATGACGGACTCCCTGGGTAGGAGAATATCCTACCACACCCCCTCGTGATTCAGAACCGCGCCCGCGCTACAAGGCAGGCATGTCTCCCGAAGGCGCGCTCGTCCTCTTTTCTGGCGGTCAGGATTCCAGCGTCTGTCTGGCCTGGGCCCTGGCGCACTATGCCCGGGTGGAGACCATCGGGTTCGACTATGGCCAGCGACACATCGTGGAGATGCAGGCGCGGGAGGTGATCCGGGACAATCTGGTCTCGCGCTGGCCCCAGCTGGGGCCGGATCACCGGCTGGATATCAAGGCCTTCGGGGCGATCGGCGAGACGGCCATGACGTCGGAACGGGTGATCGAAGTGACCGAACGGGGCCTGCCCTCGACCTTCGTTCCCGGGCGCAATCTGGTCTTCCTGACCTATGCGGCGGCCGTGGCCGACCGGCGCGGCCTGAGCGTGCTGGTGGGCGGGATGTGCGAGACGGACTTCTCCGGCTATCCAGACTGCCGGCGCGACACGATTGATGCGCTGGAGACGGCGCTCAACCTCGGCATGGACCGCAAGTTCCGCATCGAGACGCCGCTGATGAAGCTGACCAAGGCCGACACCTGGGCCCTGGCCCAGGCGGTGGGCGGCGAGGAACTGGTGACCTTGATCGTCGAGGAAAGCCACACCTGTTACCTGGGCGAGCGCGGCGATCTGCACCCCTGGGGGCATGGCTGTGGGAGGTGCCCGGCCTGTGAACTGCGGGCGCGGGGGTTCGTGGAGTGGGTCGGGGCCGGACGGCCGACCCTGATGCCCTAGGACCATGGCAGCGATCTATTCAGTCAAGGAGATCTTCCTCACCCTGCAAGGCGAAGGCGGCCAGGCGGGACGAGCGGCCGTATTCTGCCGCTTCGCCGGGTGCAATCTGTGGAACGGGCTTGAGCGGGACAGGGACGCGGCCGTCTGCACCTTCTGCGACACCGATTTCATCGGGACCGATGGGCCGGGCGGCGGCAAGTTCGCCAACGCCGATGCGCTCGCGGGAGCCGTGGATGCGGCCTGGACAGGGCCTGGGGAGAACAAGCTGGTGGTCTGCACGGGCGGCGAGCCCCTGTTGCAGTTGGACGCCGCCCTGGTCGCGGCCCTGCACGCCCGTGGATTTTCCATCGCTGTGGAGACCAACGGCACGATCACCGCACCGGAGGGCATCGACTGGATCTGTGTGAGCCCGAAGGCGGATGCGCCTGTCGTGCAAAGGCGCGGCCAGGAACTGAAGCTGGTCTATCCTCAGGCCGCGGCCGATCCTGCCCGCTTTGAGGGCTGGGATTTCGAGCGGTTCTTCCTGCAGCCTATGGATGGGCCCGACCACGCGGCGGCGACCAGGGCGGCCATCGACTACTGCCTGAAGCATCCGAAATGGCGGCTGTCGGTGCAGACCCACAAGTATCTGGGAATCGACTGACTCTGGCTTTCGGCGCCGCTCTGAATTAAAGAGCGCGCCCTCATGAGCGAGCGACTGTTCGAAATCACCAAGGCGGCCCACTTCGATGCGGCCCACCGCCTGCCCCAGGGAGGGCCAGAGGGCAGCCCCTATACGCGCCTGCATGGCCACTCCTTCCGGGTGGAAGCGACGGTGCGCGGGCCGGCGTCCGGACCGGTGGGCTGGGTGGCGGACCTGGCGCGCCTGGATGTGGCGTTGAAGGCCGTGGCCGGGGAGTTGGACCACTCGCTGCTCAACGAACACGCCGGGCTGGAGAGCCCGACGCTGGAGGCCATGTGCGTCTGGTTCGCCGACAAGCTGGTGAAGGACTTTCCCGGCCTGAAGCGGATCACCATCGCCCGTCCGACCATCGGCGAAAGCTGCTCGCTCGACCTCTAGATATCGATCGCCTGACTGCGGGCATCCTCCGCGCGGCGGTGGGGCCCGTGATAGCTGGCGTCCGAGCGGCGGCGGCGGTCGGGCCCGAAGAACTCCGGCGTGCGAATAAACGGCCGGGGAAACTCAATCACCTCGTTCATCCGATCGATGACGCCCCTGGCCGTAACCGGCTTGGCGAGGAACTCCGTGACGCCGGCATCCCTGGCCGCGGCGACCCGGGCCAGGGTGGAGTGACCGCTGATCATGATGATCGGGATCATCGGGTTGGGGCTATCCGGCGACTGGCGGATGAGGCGGGTGAAATCGATACCGTCCAATGGTTGCATCGCCAGGTCGGTCATAACGATATCGATGGGGTGAACGCGCAGCATGTGCACGGCTTCCGCCCCGTCCGCGGCATCGAAGATGTGCCGTACGCCGATTGCCCGAAGGATTTCGGTAAGCAGGACGCGCATGTGCTGGTTGTCATCGACCAGCAGGATTTTCAGGAAATCTAGTCGCACCCCGGCCCTTCAATCCGCCCTGCCAATCCCGTGGCCCTAGGCCGGCGCATGGGATTTGGGTTTTCGGTCAGGAGTGTTTTTGAGCGCCAAAAAGAGCAGGGTCAAGACGGAAGAACAGGGCGGCGCCGACGGAGGCGGCGAACCTCATCTGGCGTCAACCAGGACGATCTCGGCATCCGACAACGCCTTGATCTGTATCAAGGTTTCTCCGGTGATCGCGGCGCCGTCGCGGGTCTCCAGGACTTGGCCATTGACCTCGACCGAACCTTCGGCGGGAACCAGATAGGCATGCCGGTCTGGGGTCAGATCGTAGCTCACCAAGTCCCCAACCTTTAGAGTCGCGCCAAGGACACGCGCATCCGCCCGGATGGGTAGAGCGCCCTCGTCACTCGCCCTGCCTGAAGCGAGAATCACCAGCTTTCCGGCCCGCTCCCCTTTGGGAAAAGCCTGGGCGCCCCAGGAGGGTTTGCCGCCCCGAGCGTCCGGTTGAATCCAAAGTTGAAAGAGAGTCGTATCGCTCTCCTCTAAATTGTATTCGGCATGCTGAACCCCGGATCCGGCGCTCATCACCTGCACATCGCCAGCCCCCGTGCGCCCCTGGTTGCCCATGGCATCCTGGTGGGTGATGGCCCCAGAGCGGACATAGGTGATGATTTCCATGTCCGCATGGCCGTGCGGCGGGAAGCCAGAACGGGAGGCGATGGCGTCATCGTTCCAGACGCGCAGCGCGCCCCAGCCCATCCGGTTCGGGTCATGCCAATCGGAAAAGGAGAAATGATAGCGGGTGTCCAGCCAACCGTGGTTGCGGTGGCCCAGCTCATCAAAGGGGCGGCGTTCGATCATGGGAAACCTCCAGGCGGCTTAAATGGGCGCCTGGTTTCGAATTGCAACTGGCACGGTTACGAACGTCCGGTTTGGCCCGGCTGAAAGGCTCCGCCCCCCGTCTGGCCGCGATGGCGCAGGAAGGCGTCGGCGAGGACAAGAGCCATCATCGACTCCACCACCGGCACGCCACGGATGCCGACGCAGGGGTCATGGCGGCCCTTGGTGCGCAGCTCAATCTCCTCGGCCTGTTCATTGACGCTCATGCGGGGGGTGAGGATCGATGACGTCGGCTTGAAGGCGACGCGGGCCACCACGGACTGGCCGGTGGATATGCCGCCGAGGATGCCGCCGGCATTGTTGGAGAGGAACACCGGGCCGTCATTGCCCATGCGCATCTCGTCGGCGTTCTCCTCGCCGGAGAGGGCCGCCGCGCCAAAGCCGGAGCCGATCTCGACCCCCTTGGCGGCATTAATGGACATCATGGCCGCGGCGATTTCCGCATCGAGTTTGCCATAGACCGGCGCGCCCCAGCCGGCGGGCACGCCCGTGGCCTCGACTTCGACAACGGCGCCGGTGGAGGAGCCGGCCTTGCGGGTCTTTTCCAGGTGATCTTCCCAGACATCGACCATGGCCGCATCGGGACACCAGAAGGGATTGTCCTCGACAATGTCCCAGTTCCAATTGTCGCGATTGATCCTGTGCGGGCCGATCTGCACCAGGGCGCCGCGCACCTGAACGCCCTCCCCCAGGATCTTGCGGGCGATGGCGCCGGCGGCGACACGGGCCGCCGTCTCACGGGCCGATTGCCGGCCGCCGCCGCGATAGTCGCGCACCCCGTACTTGGCGAAATAGGCGTAATCGGCGTGACCCGGGCGGAAGGCCTGGGCGATCTCGGAATAGTCGCGGCTGCGCTGATCGACATTCTCGATCAGCATCGAGACCGGCGTGCCGGTGGTGACCTGTCCATTCGTGCGGTCGTCTGAGAAGACGCCGGAGAGGATCTTCACCGCGTCCGGCTCCTGGCGCTGGGTGACGAACTTGCCGTTGCCCGGGCGGCGCTTGTCGAGCCAGACCTGGATCTCCGCCTCGGTGATGGGAATGCCGGGCGGGCAGCCGTCCACCACGCAGCCGAGTGCGGGCCCATGGCTCTCGCCCCAGGTGGTGACGCGCAGGAGATGGCCGAAGCTGTTATGCGACATGGCCGCGCTGATAGCGCAAAGCGCGGCCGGTCACAAAGCTAGTCGATGAAGAGCCGCACGGGCGGTGGCTTGCGCTTGTTGCCGCGAATGAAAGCGAACACGACGAAGAGGCAGAACAGGCCCACCAGAATCAACGCCAACCACCAGACGCCGTGCGACCAGGCAGCGAAGGCCCAACTAGCAAAGGCGAGCATTTGCAGAGCGGCTACGGCAGCACTTATAAGGCCGCCGAATGGTCGGCCGTTTGCCCAGCCAATTACAGCCGCCTCGTCGGCATCTTCTGAAAATTTTCCGACCACGCCCTGGAGCGCGCTCCACTCCCCCCTCCGCCGCCGCCCACGGTCGAGGCTTCGCTTAACGACGCCTGCCGCCGCCGCAGCCAACAAACCAAGCGCCCAGGCGCTGATCTCAAGCCACATATGGATTTCATCGGGCCGCATCGCATGAGCTTAGCGCTCGAATTGTGCGCCGCGAAGGCCTCACGGTCGACTAGAACGCACCCCCCGCCCGCAGATTGATCCCGTACTCCAGGTAGCCCTTCAGGCAGGCCAGCATGTGCATCCAGCCGCCGGCGTTGCCATGAGAGTCCCTCAGGCCCTCGGGCGTATTGGCCCAGCCGCCTTCGGCGATCTGGACCATGGTGTTCGCCGCATCGATGGGCACGAAGGCGATCGTCACTGTCGTCAGCACATTCGGGTCCGAGGTGGGCCAGTCGAAGACGATGCGCTGGTTCTTGACTACCTCGCGCACCACCACGGCGGTCGGCTGCGGCGCCTCGTCGAACTTCCAGGTGAGGGTCTGGCCCGCCACGAAGGGGCCGGAGGAATTCTGCACGAAATAACCCGTCAGCTTCTTCTCATCAGCGACGGCGTCGAACACCTCGGCGAGGGGTTTGCGGATCTTCAGCTGCACCTGAAAAGCGACACTCATGGCCAAGGCTCCCTTGCTGCGAGGATCATTATGTTATAGATTTATAACATGTCAATCGCCCCCCAGGACGACCTGCTCTTCAAGGCCCTCGCGGACGGGCGGCGGCGGGAGATCCTCGACCTCTTGAAGGTAAAAGCCCGCACCACGGGCGACCTTTGCGCCCATTTCGCCGGCAGCCTCGACCGCTGCACGGTGATGCAGCACCTGGGGGTTCTGGAGCGGGCGGAACTGGTGATCGCGGTGCGGGAGGGGCGGACGCGGTGGAACCACCTGAACGCCGCGCCCTTCCTGGATATCCACGACCGCTGGATCGGCCCCTATGCGCGGCATGCGGCCGGGCTCTTGGGGCAGTTGCGGCGCGACCTGGAAGCCTAGGCCGCCCAAGCGGCGGCGAATTTCCGCAGGAGGGTGCGCGCTCGGGACTCCGTCGTTTCCGGGCCAAGGCGCAGAAAGAGGTGGCCTTGGCGGTGGCCGCCCCGGGCGGGTAATCCCTGGCCTTCGAGACGCAAGAGGCGGCGTTCGGCGGCCTTCCTGGTGATCCAGACGATGCGGCGGCCGAGCGGCGTTTCGAGGGCGATGCGGCCGCCCTGTTCGAGCACTTCAGTGGCGAGCTTGGCGGTCATCCACAGATCGTCGCCACGCACGATCATGTCGCCATCGGCCTTGAGGGCGACCTCGAAGAGATGGCAATCGACCCGGACCTTCGCCCCGGCGCGCAGACCGGCCGGCAAGGTGAGACGTACGCGGCGGCCATCGGGCAGCGCGGCCTCTGGATTACCGCCCATCATGGCCTCGACCGGAGTCAGGGTGACGATGAGGGGTTTTTCGGCTGCGGGCTCAGCGGCGGCGGGCCGGGCGACCACGGGCGGGAAACGGATGGGGCTGGCGGCCCCGGTGTCCTGCAGGAGGCGGTAGGCCTCGAGCATTTCGCGGAATTTGGCGGCATCACCACCCGAACGGTCCGGGTGCAGGCGCTTGGCGCCTTCGCGAAAGGCCCGGCGAATGGCCGCCTGATCCGCGTTGGGGCCGACGCCGAGAACGCCTCGGGCGAGTTTCAGGGTCAGGGTCCGGCGGGCGGCGCTCATCCGCCCAAAATCGCGCGAACATGGTGAAGCGCGGGTTAAGCGTGGCGCTGGGCGGCGCCTCGGCTATAGAAAAATGATGACAGACGAACCGCTCATACCCACCTCCCCCGCCGAGGCGGACTACGAGGCGCGGCTGGCCCAGGCGCAGCCCCTGCCCCTGCTGCCGGAAGGCGACCACCTGGCGCTTTTCCAGACCTGGCTGGCGGAAGCCAAGGCGTCGGAGCCGAATGACGCCAACGCCATGGCCCTGGCGACGGTGGACGCCGATGGCATGCCCGATGTGCGCATGGTGCTGCTGAAAGCCGCGGACGCGAGCGGCTTCACCTTCTTCACCAACTACAATTCGGCCAAAGGCCGGCAGATCCTCGGCGCGGGCAAGGCGGCCCTGCTGTTCCACTGGAAATCCCTGCGCCGGCAGGTGCGGGTGCGGGGCACGGTGGCGCCGGTCAGCGACGCCGAGGCCGACGCCTATTTCGCGACACGCGCCCGGGGCAGCCAGCTGGGCGCCTGGGCGTCGGAGCAGTCCTCCACCCTGCCCGACCGGTTCGCCCTGGAAAAGCGGGTGGCCGAGTTCGCCCTGAAGTTCGGGGTGGGAAAGGTGGCGCGCCCGCCGCACTGGAGCGGCTTCCGGCTGACGCCGGTGAGCATCGAATACTGGCGCGACCGTCCGTTCCGGCTGCATGAGCGGTTGCTTTATGAAAAGGCCGGGAACGGCTGGGCGCACCGGCGGCTCTATCCGTGAGCGGACAGCTCACCACGCCGATTTCAGAATGGCTGACGCGGACCTCCGAGAAGGTCATCGAGACGTCCTGCGCCTGGGTGTTCCTGGCCGGCGACAGGGCCCTGAAGGTCAAGAAGCCCGTGGACTACGGCTATCTCGACTATTCGACCCTCGAAAAGCGGCTTTGGGCCCTGGAGCGTGAGCTTCGGTTCAACCGGTCGGCGGCGCCGGACATCTACAAGCGTGTGGTTCGCATCGGCGCAGGCGGGGCCGGCTTTGAGTTGGATTCACCTGGCGAGCCCGTCGAATTCGCCCTGGAAATGCGGCGCTTCGATGAGGATGCGGTGCTCGCACAACGGCCCTATGCCGTCGACGGCGACCTGGCCGAAGCCATGGGCCGCGAAGTCGCGCGCTTTCATGCCGGCGCGGATATCAAGGCGGCGGGCGATGAAGCCCTGGCCTACACGATCAATTCCAACGCCCAACTGCTGAGAAAGCTCTATCCCGACGCGCCGGCGGACGTGACGCGGCTCCTGGACCTGACGGACAGAGCCTTCGACGCCCTGCGACCGCTGATCAAACAGCGCAGTGAACTGGGTTTCACGCGGCGGTGCCACGGGGACCTGCACCTTGGGAACATCCTGCTGGAAGACGGCAGGCCGGTGCTGTTCGATTGCATCGAGTTCAATGACAGCCTGTCGGAAATCGATGTCCTCTACGACCTGGCTTTCCTGCTCATGGACCTGGACTTCCGGCGTCGCACCGACGCCGCCAACCGGGTCCTGAATGCCTATCTCGACGAGGCGGCCAGAACCTTTGGCGAAGCCGTGTTCGCCCACCTTTCCCTGCTCCCTCTGATGCAGTCGGTGCGGGCTGTCGTGCGCTGCCACGTGGCGGCGCATGCGGACGACTTCGAGACGGCCAACGCCTATCTGAGGGCGGGCCTGCGCCATTTGACCCCGCCTCCGCCGCAGCTGATCGCCGTGGGCGGATTGTCCGGCTCAGGCAAATCCACCTTCGCACGTCTGGTAGCGCCCGGCGTGGGCGGCGCACCCGGGGCGGTTGTGCTGCGCTCGGACGAGATCCGAAAGCGCTTGTTCGGCGTCGGCCCAACCTCGAAACTGCCGGAAGCGGCCTACCAACCGGGGGTCGGCGAGCTGGTTTACGGGCGGATGTTCGAGGAAGCCGACGCCGCCTTGGCGGCGGGGCGGGCCGTGGCGCTGGATGCGGTATTCCTGAAGCCGGAGGAGCGGGACGCGGCCGCCCACCTCGCCCAGAAGCTGGGCGCGCCTTTCCATGGCGCCTGGCTGGAGACCCCTTCGGACGTGATGGAATCGCGCATCGCGGCGAGGTCGGGGGACGCATCGGACGCGGATGTGGCGATCCTCTACCAGCAACTGGCGCGAGACCCGGGGCCCATAGGGTGGCGCCGGTTCGGCGGAATCGACCTGGAGACGGCATCCAAAACCCTGGTGGAGGGGCTCTGAGCCCTCGCGCCACACGGGCGTTGAATTGCGAAAAATCCCCTACCCCACTAGCGTCCGAACGAGATGCGCGCGCGTAGAAGCGCGGAGATGAGAAGGTGACGTCCCATGAAAGGGCTGATGCAGGACTGGCCGCTGACGGTCGACAAAATCCTTGAACACGCCAGGGACTGGCACGCCAACCGCGAGGTGGTGTCGCGGTCCGTGGAAGGTCCGATCGTACGCTCGAACTACGGCGAGATTTTCGATCGCGCCAAGCAAGTCTCGAACGTGCTCCTGGGCATGGGCATTCGGACCGGTGACCGGGTCGCGACCCTGGCCTGGAATTCCGGCCGGCACATGGAGGTCTGGTACGGCGTCATGGGCATCGGCGCGGTGTGCCACACCCTGAACCCGCGACTGTTTCCCGACCAGATCGCCTGGATCGTCAACCACGCCGAAGACCGCATCATCTTCGCCGACATTACCTTCGCGCCCATCATCGAGGAGCTGATCGCCAAGTGCCCGAAGCTGGAGCGCGTGGTGTTCATGACCGACAAGGCGAACATGCCGAGCCTGACGCCCAAGGGGCCGGCCTTTTCCAGCTACCGGGGCGTCGCCTGCTACGAGGACCTGATCAAGGGTGCGCCGACGGCCTGCACCTGGGGCGGGTTCGACGAAAATACCGCCGCCGGGCTCTGCTACACCTCCGGCACGACGGGCAACCCGAAGGGCGTGCTCTACTCCCACCGCTCGAACTTCCTGCACACCTTCATGACCCTGCAGGCCGATGTGCTGGGCCTGTCGGTGATGGACACCATCCTGCCGGTGGTGCCGATGTTCCACGCCAATGCCTGGGGGATCGCCTTCTCTGCCCCGGCGGTGGGGGCGCGGCTGGTGATGCCGGGGCCGAAGATGGACGGGGAGAGCATCTACGAGCTCTTGACCACCGAGCGGGTGACCTTCTCGGCGGCCGTGCCGACCGTATGGCAGATGCTGCTGGCCCACCTGAAGGACAACAATCTGCAGCTGCCCGATCTGAAGCGCGTGGTGATCGGCGGCTCGGCCTGCCCGGAAAGCATCATCCGGGCGTTCCATGACGACTACGGGGTGGAGGTGACCCACGCCTGGGGCATGACCGAGACCTCACCCCTGGGCACCCAGGCGACCCCGACGCCGGAGATCGCCGCCCTGCCCTATGACGAACAGATGGCCTACAAACTGAAGCAGGGCCGGGCCCCGATGGGCGTGCAGCTGAAGCTGACGGATGACGAGGGCAACATCCTGCCCCACGACGGGGAGCGGTTCGGGCGGCTGAAGATTTCCGGGCCGATCGTGGCGGGCGCCTACTTCAAGGGTGACGGCGGCGACATCCTCGATGAGGAAGGCTACTTCGACACCGGTGACGTGGCGACGATCGACCCGGTGGGCTTCATGCAGATCACCGACCGGGCCAAGGACGTGATCAAGTCCGGTGGGGAATGGATTTCCTCTATCGAGATCGAGAACATCGCCGCGGGTCACCCCAAGGCCGCCCTGGCCGCGGTGATCGGCGTGGCGCACCCCAAATGGGACGAACGGCCCCTGCTCCTGGTGAAGCTGAAGGACGGCGTCACCGCCACCAAGGAAGAGTTCATCGAGTACCTGACCGGCAAGATCGCCAAGTGGTGGATGCCGGACGACGTAGTGTTCGTGGACGACATTCCCCTGGGGGCCACGGGCAAGATCGACAAGAAGCTGATCCGCCAGAGGATGGCGGACTATGTGCTGCCGACCGCGCAGGCCGGAGCCCCGTCAGCGCCGGCCACGCCCGCGCCGGCGGCCCCGGTGGCCCTGGCCGCGGCGCGGGATGCGACGCTCTACTCAGTCGTGGAAGACACGGAAGAGCCCGAGGACGAGGCCGCGGCGGTCGAGGACGACCCGATCGCGCCCGGTGCTTCCGTTCAAGTGGCCGAGGCTCTGGCGGGGGGCGGTGCAGCGGCGGCGGCACGGCTGATCATTCCCGAACCGGAGGAGGCCGTTGAAGCCGCGCCGGAAGAGGCGCCCGCTTTGCCGGTAGCCGCGAACGACCCTGCCCCCGTCGAATCGGCGGCCGAACCGCAGGCTGCGCCGGAAACGCCGCCCGAGGCCATTGCGCCAGAGGCTGCCGCCCCTGAAGCGGCTGCGCCGGAAGTGGTGGCGCCGGAAGCCGCTGCGCCCGTGGCGGCCGAGCCTGGCGCCGCCGCCGCCGCGACCGAAGCCCCCCTGACCCTGGACCCTAAGCCAGCCCCGCCGCCCCCTGGAGAGAGGCCCCCATCAACCGTGGCCACGGGGTTCTTGAATGTAACTCTGGGCGTGGCCGCGACACCGATCGCGCTGGCCCTGATCGGAGCCGGCGGCCATGCGGCGGGCCTCTGGGATCACCACATCGGATATGACGTGCTGATCCAGGATTGGGCGCGGAAATTCGCCATGGCCGGCTTCGTGACGGGCGGGCTTGGCTTCCTCATGGCGGTGATCGGCGGCTTCAAGCAGCTGTGGTTCAAGGCGGTGATCGCCCTCTTCCTGACGGTGGCGACGACGGCGGGGCTCGGAATGGCCAATACGGCCACCAACCCACCCATCGACCCATCCGATATCCCGCAGGTGGAGCGCCCGGCCCCTTAGGCGACCTTCGCGGCAAGCCGGTATTCGTTGTCGAGGCCAGGGGCGCCGTCGCAGGTGACCTGGCCGGACTTCACCAGCTGGATCATGTGGGCCAGTACCGACTGGGACGCGGCCGGGAAGAGGCGCGGATTGGTGTCCGCGTACATCTTCGGGACGAACTCCTTGATCTTCGTCTCGCCGGCCTGGAGTTGCGCCAGGATCTGCCGCGTGCGGTCGTGGCGGTGCTCGCGGTAGGCGTCGATGAACGGGCTGACCTCGCGAATCGGTGAGCCGTGGGTGGGCCAGAGCACATCGAAATTGCGGGCCTGAATGAGGTCGAGGCTGGCCATGTAGTCGGACATGTCGCCGTCCGGCGGGGTCACCACCGTGGTCGACCAGCCCATGATGTGGTCGCCGGAGAAGAGGGCGTTCTCTTCCAGGAGGGCGTAGCAGATGTGGTTGGAGGTGTGGCCGGGGGTGGCGATGGCTTCCAGGGTCCAGCCATGGCCCGAAACCGTGCCGCCGCCGCAGAAGGGCACGTCCGGTTTGAAGTTGTCATAGCCCGCCTCGGTGCGCACCGCGCCCTCGACGATGGGGGCCTTGACCTCACAGCCATAGACCACCGCACCGGTGGCCTCCGCGAGGGCCCGCGCCAGGGGCGAGTGGTCGGTGTGATGGTGGGTGATCATGATGTGGCTGATCCGCTCGCCCTTGGTGGCGTCCAAGATCGCCTGCAGGTGATCGGCCATGTCCGGGCCGGGGTCGATGACGGCCACGCCGTCACCCTTGCCGACGATGTAGGTGCCGGTGCCGGTGTAGGTGAAGGGGCCGGGATTGTTGGCGATCACGCGCCGGATCAGGGGGGAGACCTGGTCGACCTTGCCGTATTCGAACTCAATCTCTCGGACGAACGGGATCACGGGCGGTCTCCTCCAAACACGGCGGCGCGCATCTGACCCACGAAGGCCTTGTCCCGCAACTGAAAGCGGTCCGTCTCTTGCGGTGAGCCCACTGAATTCCGGTTTCGAGGGGGCTGAACGGCCATGGCGATCGCACTCTTTGTATCAAAACGGCTCCAGAAGGCCGTCTTCGCCCTGCTCTGTCTCACCACGGCGCAACTCCTGATCAGCCTCTCGGGCTGCCACGAGGAGCCCCTGCCAATGGGGGCGGTGCGCGTCGCCGTGACCATGCCCCACTAGCCTTTTGACCGCCGCAATCGCGCGGCTAAGCTCCGGCCCCGACTCTAGGGCCAGCCGGGGATCATCATGAAACGCACCATCGCCGCCATCGCGGGCCTTCTGACGCTGGCCGCGCCGCTGATCGCCCTGGCCGCCCTGCCGATGATGGGCTCGTTCAAGGTGCTGCAGACCATCCCAGCCGCGGGCGAGGGCTGGGACCATGCCAGCTTCGATCCGGAGCTGAAGCGGCTCTACGTCTCCCACGGGGCGGCGGTCTTGACCCTCGACACCAAGACCGGGGCCGTGAATCCCGCCTTCGCGGCGGGGAACCGGGTGCACGCCGTGATCACCATTCCGACCACGGGCGAGGTGATGACCACCAATGGCGGCGACAACACGGTGCGGTTCTTCGCGGCCGATACGGGCCGCCAGATCGCCAGTCTGCCCGCAGGCAGGAACCCCGACGCCGCCATCTATGATCCGGCCACGCGCCTCGTCCTCGTGACGGACAACGGCGCCAAGGGCATGACCCTGATCGATCCGGTCACCCACCGCCTGATCGGGACCATGGACCTGGGCGGCAAGCCGGAGAGCGTGGCGATCGACGGGGTCGGCCGGGCCTTCATCAATCTGGAAGACCGCAACGAAGTGGCCGTGGTGGACATCGCCCGGCGCGCCGTGCTGGCGAGCTACCCCCTGGCCGGATGCCAGGGCCCGACCGGGATCGCCAAGGTCAACCATGGCTGGCTCGTGGTGGCCTGCGGCAATGGCGTGGTGAAGGTGCTGGCGGGGACGGGCCAGGAGCTGGCGAGCTATCCGGTCGGCCGCTTCCCGGACGCGGTGATTTATGACGCCAAGCACAAGCTGGCCTTCGTGCCCTCCGCCGTGGGCGGGCAGATGATCGTGATCAATGTGGGCCTGGGCACCCAGCCAAGCCTCGCCGAGACCGTGGCCACCGCGCCGGGCGCACGGACCGGGGCCGTCGATGAGAAGACCGGCCGCGTCTACCTGCCCACCGCCGACTACAATCCCGCCGTGGGGAACGCCCTGCCGACCGTGAAGCCGGGAACGTTCCACATCCTGGTGGTGGGAAAGTAGCTAGGCCACCGCCGCTTCGGGCCCGAACACGAACGGGTTCTCGACGCCGTAGCGGGGCATCAGGTGCTCCTTGAAGAGCCGGATCGAGCGCATGGCCTGTTCGTGAGAGAGGCTGCCCCACTGGAATGAGAGCACCATGTAGTTGGCGCCGGTGGACATGTACTCATCGAAGTAGTCCTTCACCGTCTCCGGCGTGCCGACCACGTAGCCGGGAATGTTGCCCGGTGACCGGCGGCGGCTGTCGCGCAAGGCTTTCTCTTCCTCGGCCAGCTTGGCGAGGGAAGCGTCGAGATCGCGGCGCTCCTCCGGCGCGGAGTGGCGGGCCGGAGCGGCGGGGCGGCCACCGCCCTCCCCTCCGGGCGGACGCGCCGTGAACTGGGTCAGGCCCCGGCGTTCGGCTTCCAGGCGGCGGGGCGCGGAGAGATTATATCCATAGGCCTTGGCGGCGGGCTCGGCCTCGCGGATGGCGGTTTCCTCGTCCTCGGCCAGCAGGATGTGGACGACGAGGCCGATCATCGGCGGGCGGCCCTGGGCGGTCAGCGGGCCGGGATTGTGCTCGGCCCAGAGCTTCTTGTAGCGCACGACATTGGCTTCGAGGGTGTCGAGAGAACCGACCACGATGCAGTTCATGCCGTTCTCGGCGGCGACCTCCGGGTTGCGCATGTACCAGAAGGGCGGCGTCGGGCTCTGATAGGGGCGAAGGCGCATGGGCACCCGGTCGAAGTTGTAGAACTGGCCCTGGAAGGTCAGTTCCTCGTTGGCGAGGCCGGTCCTCAGGGCGCCCAGCACCTCCTCATAACGCTTGCGGTTGGTCTCCTCGTCGCTGTCCTGTCCCCAGAAGAAGGCTTCCAGCACCCCTCCCCGGCCGACGCCGATCTCCATGCGGCCGTTGGAGAGGTTGTCCAGCATCGACACCTCCTCGATGAGGCGCAGAGGGTGATGCAGGGGCAGGACGTAGACCCCCGGGCCAAACCTCAGGGTCTTGGTGCGCTGGGAAGCGGCGGCGAGGAACACGTTCTGCGACGGGGCCATGGAATGGACCGCCGGGGTGTGGTGCTCGGCCACGTGGTAGCTAAAGAAACCGGCCTGATCGAGGGCTTCGACCTGCAGGAGGCGATCCTCATAGAGCTTGTGGAGCGGGACCCCGGGCAGGTGCTCGATATGGTCGAAAACCCCGAACCTGATCCGGTCCATCGCCGCCTCCTTGTTATTGTTTGAATGCGACTGTAAACGATTACATTCCGCAGGCAAGCCGGGATCAAGGCCGCGCTGGGACGTGCCCGCTGACTTCCGCGCCGGCGTCATTCGGCAGACGGGCGAAAAGCAGGGACGCGCCGACGCCGATGAGCCCAGCGACGATGAAGGCGAGGCGGAAGTCGGCCAGGGCCAGATGGTCGGCGCCGCGGGCATTTTGCGAGGCGTTGAGGAGGAAAGCCCCGACCGCCACGCCGAGCCCCATGGAAACCTGCTGCATCATGCTGGAGAGGGTGGAGGACGATGCGCGCTGATGGGGCTCGATGTCGGCGAAGGCGATGGTGGCGAGCGCCGTGAATTGCATGGAACGGGTCAGGCCGGCGGCCAGGAGGATCGGCACGACGATGAAAGGCGACGTCGCGGGCGTCAGGAACCCGCAGGCGATGATGGTCAGGCCGGCCAGCACGCCATTGCCCACCAGCACCGTACGAAAGCCGAAGCGGCGCAGAGCCGGCGTCGTTACCGTCTTCATCAGAAGATTGCCGAGAAAGTAGGCCAGCACGAAGAGCCCCGCCGACCAGGCCGAAAGGCCGAAAGCCACCTGGAACATCAGCGGCAGCAGGAACGGCGTGGTGGAGATCGCCAGACGGATCAGGTTGCCCGCGTCGAGTGTGGCGATGGAGAAGGTCTGGATCTTCACCGCTGAGAGCTCGATCAGAGGGTGCTGGGCGCGGTGTAGGTGGCGGATGGCCAGCGCGCCCAGCACCGCGCCGACCAGAGCGGCGGCGGCCGCCGCGATCCAATCCTCGCCGCGCGCCAGGCCTTCGAGGCCCCAGAGGAGGGCGATGAGGGCGGCCGAAGAGAGCAGAAAGCCCAGGGTGTCGAAGCGCCGCCGGACCTCCTCCTTGAAGTCCGGAATGAAAGCCAGGACAAGAAAGACGCCGATCAGACCCAAGGGCGCGTTTAGAAGGAAATTCCAGCGCCAGGAGGCATAGGTGGTGATGAAGCCGCCCAAGGCCGGGCCGACCACCGGCGCGATCAAGGCGGGCCAGGTAATCAAGGCCGTGGCGGCCACAAGATCCTTCTTTTCGGCGTTCCGAAGAACGACCATGCGGCCCACCGGCGTCATCAGGGCGCCGCCCATGCCCTGGACGGCTCTGGCCAGGGCGAACTGGATCAGGTCCTGCGCGAAACCGCAGGCAAGCGAGGCCAGGGTGAAGACGACAATCGCCCAGGCGAAGACCTTCTTGGCGCCGTAGCGGTCCGCCACCCAGCCGGAGAGCGGCACGAAGGCGGCCGTGGTGAGGATGTAGGCCGTGATGCCGACATTGAGATCGACGGGACGCACGCGGAACGCCTCGGCCATCTGCGGCAGGGAGGTGTTGATGATCGCCCCATCGAGATTCATCATGAAGAACGATGCCGCCACAATGAGGGCCACGCGGCGTGCGGCGCCGGGGTCCGGCGGGGCTTGAGATTCGGCGGCGGCGGACCGGGTCATTTGCGGAAACGTTTACACAACTCGACCGGCGGAGCGAGCATCATGTTCGCGGCCGGGAGACGTGGCGGTTTAGCCGCCCAGCACGCCCGAGAGATCGTAGCCGGCGCCCTGGGCGAGAGAGACGACCTCACCACGCTCCCTGGCGCCCGAAAGCGCCTGGCCGATGCCCCAGGCGGTGATCGAGCGGGTGCCGGACCGGCAGTAGGCGAGGACAGGGCCATCCGCCTCGGCCAGAGCAGCGTTGACGGCGTCCACCTGTTCGCGCGTCGGGCGGCCCACGACCGGCGCGTAGACATAGCCCAGTCCGGCGGCGCGGGCCGCGGCTTCCATCTCAGCGCTGGTGGGCTGGCCGGGCTCCTCACCATCGGGGCGGTTATTGATCACCAGTTTGAAGCCCTCGGCGGCCGCCTGGGCCATCGCCGAAGGCGGCAATTGCGGGGACACGGAGAACTCATCGGTGACTTTTCGAAACGCGGACATCTCAACTCTCGCCAGAACAGGGTTATTTCGCCCCTTCGTTGACATCATCCAGGGTGGGTGAAAGGTTCGCAACGCCCTTTCACAACAGAGCGCCGATGCTGCGTTTTCTTTTCCGACGTCTGGCCGTAGCAATCCCGACTCTGTTCCTGGTCATTACCGCGACCTTTTTCCTGATGCGCGCGGCGCCGGGCGGTCCGTTCGACAATGACCGCAGGCTGCCGCCGGAGATCGCCCGGGCCGTCGCGGCCAAGTACGGCCTCGATAAACCCCTTATCCAGCAATATGGCGACTACCTCGTCAGCCTGGCGCACGGTGACCTTGGTCCGTCCCTGAAATACAAGGACAAGACCGTTCTCGACATCATGGCCGACAATTATCGCCCAAGCGTGATCCTCGGGCTCGTCTCGCTGCTGGTGGCGTCGATCGTGGGCATCGGCCTCGGCGTCATCGCGGCCCTGCGGCACAACAAGCTGATCGACTACGGCGTCATGGGCATCGCCATATTGGGGGTCTGCGTCCCGAGTTTCGTCACCGCGCCGTTGCTGGCCTATCTTTTCGCCTCGGTGCTTGGATGGCTCCCGTCCGGCGGCTGGCAGGAGACGGAAATCGTCCTGCCGTTGTTCGGCGCCCTGCCCCGGCCCATCGCCGTGATCCTGCCTGTTGTCGCTCTGTCCCTGCCACAGATCGCCATCATCTCGCGCCTGACGCGCTCGGGGATGATCGAGGTGCTGTCGTCGAACTACATCCGCACGGCTCGCGCCAAGGGCCTGCCCACAGCCCGCGTGGTGGGGCGCCACGCCCTGCGCGGCGCGATCACGCCCCTGGTCAGCTACCTCGGCCCCGCCTTCGCGGGCGTGCTGACCGGCTCTCTGGTGATTGAGCAGGTGTTCGCCCTGCCGGGCCTTGGCCAATGGTTCGTCAAGAGCGCCTTGCAGCGGGACTACACGGTGGTGATGGGGATGGTGATCCTCTACGCCAGCCTGATCCTGATCCTTAATCTTATAGCCGATATGGCCTATGCGGCCCTCGATCCGAAGGTGCGCCTGTCATGACCGTGGCGATCACCCCGGGCCACAAGGGCGCGGACGCGATGATGGCGGCGCTGCGGGGCCGCAGCCTCTGGGACGATGCCCGGCGGCGCCTTTTCCGCAACAAGGCGGCGGTGGCGGGCATGGTCCTGCTGGCCTTCCTGCTGGCGGCGTCCGTGATCGGGCCATTCCTGACCCCCTTCAAGTTCGACGAGGTGATCAAGCCCGATACCTGGACCGGCCCCGGCGCCGGCGGCCACCTCCTGGGTGCGGATCCGCTGGGCCGAGATCTTCTCGCGCGCCTGCTTCTTGGCCTCGGAATCTCGCTGAGCATTGGCGCGGTGGCGACCATGGTCTCCCTGGTCATCGGCGTCGCCTGGGGCGCCACGGCAGGCTACATCGGCGGCGCGGTTGACGAGGTGATGATGCGCATTGTCGACGTGCTGTACTCCCTGCCCTTCATGTTCTTCGTGATCATCCTGATGGTGGTGTTTGGGCGGAATTTCATTCTTCTCTTCATCGCCATCGGCGCGGTGGAATGGCTGACCTTGGCGCGGATCGTGCGCGGCCAGACTCTGTCATTGAAGGAGCGCGAGTTCGTGGAAGCGGCCAGAGCCGCGGGGCTCTCGCGCCGGCAGATCATCTTCCGCCACATCGTGCCGAACCTGCTGGGGCCCGTGGTCGTCTATGTGACCTTGACGATCCCGGGTGTGATCATGGCCGAGAGCTTCCTCTCCTTCCTAGGCCTGGGCGTGCAGCCACCGATCGCCTCCCTGGGCAGCCTGATTTCGGCCGGCGCCGCCTATATGGAGCGGGCGCCCTGGCTGCTGATCTTCCCGTCGTTGGCGATGGTGGCGACCCTGATGAGCCTGAACTTCATCGGCGACGGCCTGCGCGACGCCCTCGATCCGAAGGACCGCTGACCGATGGGCCTTCGCACCTTTGCCCTCCTGGCGCTCGCCGCCCTGACGCTGAGCGCCTGCACATCCGGCGAAGCGCGCCAGACCTGCCCCGCCGGTAAGCGATGCCTCCTGGTGGGCAACGGCCAGGATCCGACGACCCTCGACCCGAACAAGTCCACCGGCACCTGGGAGGACCGGATCATCTCGGACCTCAATATGGGCCTCGTGCAGGACGATGCCGCCGGCAACCCGATCCCCGGCTTGGCGACCTCCTGGGAGACCAGCCCCGACGGCCTGACCTGGAATTTCCACCTGCGCCATGACGCCAAATGGTCCGATGGCGTCCCGATCACGGCTGAAGACTTCGTGTTCTCGATGCGGCGGATCATGGATCCCGCCACGGCCAGCGAATACGCCTACCTGATCAGCTTCATCAAAGGCGCCCAGCCGGTCATGGCCGGGCAGGCGAGGCCGGAGACGTTGGGCGTGCGCGCGGTCGATCCCTACACGCTTGAAATCCGGCTGGAGCACCCAGCCCCGTTCCTACTGGAACTGGCCAAACATACGACCATGATGCCCCTGCCCCGGCACGTGGTCGCCCGCTGGGGCGCCGCCTGGGTGCAGCCTGGGCACTATGTCTCCTCCGGCCCCTACCAATTGGTCGACTGGCGGCTGGGCAACTACATCCGGGTGGCCAAGAACCCCTACTTCTTCGACGCGGCCAAGGTCTGTTTCGACCAGATCGACTATTTCCCCACAATCGATTCCGTCGCGGCCGAACGTCGGGTGCTGAGCGGCGAGCTGGATGGCAATACCGACATTTCCTCGAGCCGGATGGCCAGGCTGCGACAGCAGGCGCCGGAGTTCGTGCACACCCACACCTATCTCGGCACCAGCTACCTGGTGTTCAATTCGCACATTCCGGCTCTGCGGGATCCGCGGGTGAGGCGTGCGATCGCCATGTCGATCGACCGGGAGTTCATCGCCAATCGCCTGATGGTGGACGGAAAGGTCCCGGCTTACACCTTTGTGCCGCCGGGCATAGCCAACTACACGCCTCCGGCGCCGCCCGTGTGGAGCACCTGGCCTTTCGAGCAACGTCTCGCGGAGGCGCGGCGCCTGATGGCGGCGGCGGGCTACAGCCGCGAACATCCCCTGGTGCTGGATGTCTTCCACGCTTCCAATCCGGACACCGCGCTTGTCATGCAGGCCATGCAGGCCGATTGGGCCCAGGCCTACATCAAGGTGAACCTGAACCAGCGTGACGCGGCCCTGAACTATCAAGCCCTGCGGGCGCGGGACTTCCAGCTGGCGAGCGGCGGCTGGATCGCCGACTTCAACGACGCCATCAATTTCCTCGACCTGCAGCGGTCAACCACCCACGACATGAACTACGGCGACTACAACAACCCGGTCTTCGACGCCCTGCTGGCCAAGGCGGATAACGAGCCGGATCTGGCGCGCCGGGCTGCCTATCTGCGCCAGGCAGAGGCCATCATGCTGGCCGATACGCCCATCACGCCCCTCTACTACAACGTGAACAAAAACCTTGTGTCACCGCGGATCACCGGCTTCGTGGACAACATCGCCGACCACCATAGATCCCGCTATCTCTGCCAAAAATGACCTTTGTTCGCCGCAGGATTAGGTAGAAATACTTATCCTTGCCTCGAATGGGGCATCCTGTGACCAGAATGTGACATATGATCTCCGATCACATTAACGATCAGTCATGTTCATTGACGCTCCCGCGCGCGGGTTTGTAACAGGGACTCAACCGGCAAAAGAATGCCGGAGATTTCACAGGCTGGGGGGAGCTGACCTGTCGACGCGCCAGTTCGGGCGCGGGCGGTCGCTCCTTCATCTCTAATCGAAGGAAAGAAAACCGCATGCACAGCTTCCGTGCCCGACTCTTGGCCTCTGCCGTCCTGGCGAGCGCCGCCTTGGCCGCCGCGCCGGCCTTCGCCGACGAACCCGCCGCGCCCGTCACCGACGTGGGCGAGCTGGAAGTCACGGGTACGCGCCTGATCCTGCCGGACTACACCCTGTCCAACCCCGTTTCTTCGGTGAGCGGCCAGACCCTGGAATATTCCGGCGTCACCAACCTGACCGAATTCCTGGCCGACATGCCGGCCCTGGTGAACTCTTTTGACCTGGAAGAAGGCTCCGATCAGGGGATCGGCGGTTCCGCCGGCCTGAACCTCCTGAACCTGCGCAATCTCGGCACCGACCGCACCCTGGTGCTGGTCAACGGCCGCCGCCACGTGGCCGCCGATCCGGGCTCGGCCGCGGTGGACGTCAACACCATTCCGATCGCCCTCATCGAGCGCGTCGACGTTTTGACGGGCGGCGCCTCGGCCGTTTACGGCGCCGACGGCGTGACCGGCGTGGTCAACTTCATTCTGAAGGAGGACTTCCAGGGCCTCGACATCCGCGCCCAGACCGGGGTTACCGAAGCCGGCGGCGCGGCCCAGAATTTCATCAGCGTGGCCTGGGGCCGCAACTTCAACGACGACAGGGGCAACTTCACCCTGGCGTTCGAAGGCTCCAAGGACGATCCGCTGCGCCGCGACGACCGGGCCTATACCCGCACCGGCCAGCGCGTCATTTTCGTGGATAACCCGGCCGAACTGGCTGCCCCGGGCAATGATCCGAACATCTTCGACAAGACGGTGTCCAACGATGTCCGTTACTTCGACACCTCGCCGGGCGGCTCGATCTACACGAACGTCTTCACTGCCCCGACCAATTCGGGCGTCTCCTTCCAGGCCAATGGCCAGCCCTTCGATCCGGGCCTGCCGGCGGGCGACTTCCTGCAGATCGGCGGGTCCGGTTCGCTGACCGACCTCTACAACGACGACCTGCTGGCCGAGCTTGACCGCCAGACCTTCAACTCCACCTTCCGCTACGATCTGACCGACAAGATCCGGCTGTTCGGCGAGGTGAAGTACAACCATATCCGCACCTTCTTCACGGCCCAGCCGACCTACGACTACGGCCTGTTCATCCCGCAAGATAACCCCTTCATTCCGGCGGCGGCCTACGCCGATGCCTTGACACCGGGCGGGAACTTTACGGCTGCCGGGATCAACGCTCTGGGCCTGCCCGGCCCCGGCGTGCTGGTCGCGCGCGATAACTTCGATCTTGGTGAAGGCACGCACGATATCAAGCGTGACACTTGGCGCCTCGTGTTCGGCGCCAAGGGCGATCTGACGGACTACCTGCGTTACGAAGTCTCCTACGTCTACGGCCAGACCCAGACGGAAGATAACTACGAGACGCGCATCAACGAGCGCTTCTTCGCCGCCACCGACGTGGTGATGGGCCCGAACGGCCCGGTCTGCCGCTCGAATCTTGATCCTTCCGCACTGCCGGCTGGCGACCTCTTCGCCCAGGCCGCCTACCTGGCCCCGGGTGACACCACGTTCCGCACCTTCACGCCGGGCCCGAACAGCGGCTGCGTGCCAGTGAACATCTTCGGCGAAGGCGCCTTCAACCAACAGGCCCTCGACTGGATTCTGACCGACGACCAGACCGTCTCGAAGATCACCCAGAACGTCGCCACGGCCTTCATCAGCGGCACCTCGACGCCTTGGTTCGAACTGCCGGCTGGCCCGATCTCCTACGTGCTCGGGGCGGAATACCGCCGCGAGACCAGCCTCTCGACCCCCGGCCCCTACGAGCAGGAAGGCGCGATCGACCAGATCAACATCGTCTATGCGGGCCAGGGCGTGATCTCGGGCGGCTCCTTCAACGTGAAGGAAGTGTTCGGCGAACTGTCCTTGCCGATCTTCAAGGACCAGCCCTTCGCCAAGGACCTGACCTTCGACGCCGCCGTCCGCTATTCGGACTACTCGACGTCGGGCGGTTCAACGAGCTGGAAGGCCGGCCTGCGCTGGAGCATCAACGACATGATCACGCTGCGCGGCACCTATGCCCGCGCGGTGCGGGCGCCGAACATTACCGAGCTCTTCCAGGCCCCGACGCAGACCTTCGCCACGATCTCCGACCCCTGCGATGACAACAACATCAATGCCGGGGATCCGGGCACCAGCCGCGTGGCCAACTGCACCGCGGCCTTCGGCGCCTTGGGCGTGGCCCTGCCGTTCAACGACACGAGCTCGGAAGCAACGCAGGGTGTGTTCTCCGGCAACGTGAACCTGAATCCAGAAGCTGCCGACACCTACACGGTGGGCATCGTGCTGCAGCCGAGCTTCATTCCCGGCTTCACCTTCGCGGTGGACTACTACAACATCGAACTGGCCAACGCGATCCAGGCGTTCTCGGCCCAGACGATCGTCAACAAGTGCTATGACCTGCCGCAGCCCAACGACTTCTGCGCCCTGGTCACCCGCACCGCCACGGGTGTGAACCCCGGCCGTATTGTCAGCTTCACCCAGACGACCCTGAACGTCGCCAAATACACGACGGCGGGCTGGGACATCTCCCTGCGCTGGAACATCGACCCGGCGGACTATGGCGTCGACAAGGATATCGGCCGCTTCGGCCTGTCGATCGTCGCCAACAAGCTGGACGACCTGACGTTCACCGAGCTGGCCGGCGCCACCCCGGACTCCGATCTGGGCGAGCCCAATGCCCCGGAATGGCAGGTCAACCTCGACCTGACCTGGATCTACGGCGACTTCACGGTGAACTACGGCTTCAACTACTTCTCGAAGACCGAACGCTTCAGCGCCGTCCGCCGCGCCGACCCGGACTATGTGGACCCGCAATATTGGTACTACTCGGCCCGGGCGACGCACGACATCCAGGCGCGCTGGAAGGTCAATGATGTGGCGGTGATCTACGGCGGCATCAACAATTTCACCAACCAGGAGCCGGACATCCAAGACTACAACTACCCGGTCTCCCCGCGTGGCCGTGAGTACTACGTTGGCGTGACGGCCCGCTTCTAATCTGAACGCAAGGGCGCGCCCTCTCCCCCATCTTGGGGTGCGCTCAAGGGGCCCGGTTCGCCGGGCCCCTTTTTCTTGGCCTAGTAGGGCTGCGGCGCGAGCACATTGGCGCCCTGACGGCGCAGGCGTTCATCGCGCAATTGTCCGAGCACGGCCCGGGCGTCCGGATCGCTGGCCAGGGCGTGCACCGTCTCGACGGCCCGCACAGCTTCAGACCCCGCGCCGAACAGGCGCTCCAGGTCCTCGAAGGGCGAGGAGGTTGAGCGGATCGGCTTCAGGCGCGGCTCGCCGGTGAGCTTGGCCAGGGCCTGAGCGCGGGCGACGGCCTGGTAGAAGCCGCCCACCTCGTCCACCAGCCCCAGCTCCTTGGCCTGGGCGCCCGTCCAGACTCGGCCGCGGGCGATTTCGCGCACCCGGTCGGCGGGTAGATTGCGGCCCGTGGCGACGCGCTGGATGAATTCCTCATAGGCTTCGTCGATCCACTTCTTGAAGGCGGCGCGTTGTTCAGGGGTCATCTCCGCCCCCATGCCGAAGGCGCTGGACCAGTCGCCGCCGACGGAAATCTCGCGCACATCGACGCCAAAGCGTGCCAGGGCCTCCCCGAGGGCGAACTTGCCGGCGAACATGCCGATGGAGCCGGTCAACGTTGTGGGTTCGGCGACGATGGCCGAGGCGCCTGAGGAGATCCAATAGCCGCCCGACGCCGCGTAGGTGCCCATGGAGACCACGACGGGCTTTCCCGCCGCCCTGGCCGCCTTCAGCGCCGCCAGGATTTGCTCCGAGGCCGTATCCGATCCACCGGGGGAATTGACCCGGAAGACGATGGCTTTGACCTCACGGTCTTCAATGGCCTTGTAGAAAGCGGCGGCGACCTCGTCGGAATAGATGTTGCTCTCGCCGGTGAGCGGATTGCCCGAACCGCCGGAGCCGGTGACGATCGCCCCTTCTGCACCGATCACGGCGATGGCCGGGCCGGTGCGCGGACCGGGGGCGCCGCGGGCCACATAGTCGCCCATCTCCACCAGCCGGGCCCCATCGCCCGCCGCCTTGAGCGCCGCGTCCTCGGCCTCCTTCACCTGTCCCAACTGGTCGATCAGCTTTTGGGCCAGGGCGTCCGGCGCGCTGTAGGGCCCCGCTTCGAGGGCCGCGCGCAACTGGGCCGGGTCGAGGCGGCGGCCGGCGGCGGCGGCGTTGATGGCGCTCTCGTAGATGCTGGTCAGCCAGCCAAGCTCCGCCTCGCGGTGGGCCGGGGTGAAGTCGCTGTAGAGGTACGGATTGACGTAGTTCTTGTACTCGGCTCGCTGTTCGAACTCAGGGTGCACCTGCCAGCGATCAAAGAAGCGGCGGAAGAAGACCTCTTCCGCACCGATGCCCGTCACCTGGAAGCTCGCATTGGGCTGCATCCACAGGCGGCTGCCGGAAGCCGCCAGTTCATAGGTGGAGATCACGGTGCTGTCGGGATAGAGGCCCTGGGAATGGATGGTGATGGTCTTGCCGGCTTTTTTCAGCCGCTCAAAGGCCAGGCGCAATTCGTCGGCCGCAGCCGGCTCCATGGCGCCTTCGGGCAGGCGCACGAACACCCCGCGCACCTTGTCGTCGGTTTCGGCCCGGCGCAGCGCCTCCACCAGGGACATCACCGACATCGAGGAGCCGCCAAGTCCGAGGAATCCCGGCTGGTCCTGGTCGGATAGGCCCTCCCGCAGGTCGAGGTTCAGAACGACCCGCCCCGGCAGGGCGGGCGGCCCGGATGCTGCGGCCATGGAAATCAGAGCGACCGGCACGGCGATCATGAAGAGCACGAGGCCAACGAAAACGCCGGCCACGGTGATGAAGAACTGTTTCATGAAGGGTTCCGACCCATGCTGTGGCCGGGAAGGCTATAGAAGCCTCCCCCTCCTTCCAAGGGCGGGAAGATGAAGCTTTGGAAGGGTCGGGAAAGTTTGGTCGGAGTGGCAGGATTTGAACCTGCGACCCCCGCGTCCCGAACGCGGTGCTCTACCAGACTGAGCCACACTCCGAACTTGAAGAGCGGGCCTTATAGGGGAGGCGATCCAAGGCCGCAAGCGAGGGAACGCGACCGCGACGAATTGGGCGCATGACGTCGCCTTTGAGCCGTTGCAACACCGTGCGGCGTGCGCTATTTCCCGCCCCTCGCGCCAGGGGCCTCTATTGCCCCGCCGTTCCTGCTGGGGAATGGTGTAATGGTAACACTGCGGTTTTTGGTACCGTCATTCTAGGTTCGAGTCCTAGTTCCCCAGCCACTTCCTCTCGTGAGGCGCCGGAGCGAGCCGTCCTTGGGATTCAAGCGAAGCATCGCGATCGCCATTGTGCTGGCCCTTATCGTGGCGGGCCTGTCCACGTTCCTGGTGACAAATCATTTCGGCGCGGTCGCCAGGGCGAAGGACCTTGTTGACCACACCCATGAAGTGATCGACCAGACACGCTACATCTTCAACCTGGTGGAAGAAGCCGAGAGCAGCCAGCGCGGCTTCCTGCTGACCCGTGATCAGGGGTTCCTGACCCCCTACAATCGCGCCAAAGCCGCCGTGCCATTGGCCACGCAGCAGTTGATGAACCTGGTCCGTGATAATCCCGACCAGCAGATTCGCGCCCGGGAGCTGGCAGCCGCCGCCAATGACCGCATGCGCATCATCGCCAGGGCCCTCTCCTACGCGGAGGAAGGCGATTTCGATGAGGCGCGGGAATTCGTGATCGCGGGCGGTGGCCTGCAGGTCATGGCGCGCCTGCACGGCCGCGTGGACGCCATGATCGCCAACGAAAAGCTGCTGCTGGTCGAGCGGACCAGGCGGGCCGACGAGCGCGAGCGTCTCACCTTGGTGTCCGCGCTCGGCATCGGCGCCCTGGCGCTCTTCGCGCTCGTGGGCGGACTGGTGCTGGTCGCCCGTTCGAATCGCGACCTGCAGCGCTCGATGGCTGAAACCGAGATGTCACGCCGCGCCCAGGCGGCGACCGAAGCGCTCACGCAGGCGATCTTCGACAACGTGCCGGATTATCTGATCGTCATCGACGTCGACGCGGGTGGAGAATTCACCATCGCCGACATGAATCCGGCCTTTGCCCGGGCTCTAAATGTTCAGATGGACCGCGTCCGCGGCCGCAGGGTCGGCGACCTGATGCGCGGCCGGATGGGAGAAGTCCTGACCAACCACTATCGTCGTGTACTTTCCGCTGAAAGGCCGGTGCTGACACGTGACGTCATCCCCTTCCCCGCCGGGGTTCGGACCTGGGAATCCATCCTGGCGCCGGTGCGCGGCGGCGCCGGCCAGAGGGCGCGGATCATCGGCTCGATCCGCGACATCACCGAGCGGGTCCAGGCGGAGGAGCGGCTGCGCGGCGCTCAGAGGATGGAGGCGGTCGGCCAGCTGACCGGCGGGGTGGCTCACGACTTCAACAACCTGCTGCAGGTGATCCGAGGCAATCTGGAGCTGCTGGAGCGTCGCCTGCCCGAGGATGATGAGCGGGCTGGCCAGCGCTTGAAGAGCGCCCTCCACGGCGTTGAGCGGGCCGGCCAACTGACCCGCCAGCTCCTCGCCTTCGCCCGCCGCCAGCCCTTGGAGCCCCGTCCCATCAGCCTCAGCCGCCTGGTCGGCGAAATGACCGACATGCTGCGCCGGACGATCGGCGAGGCCGTGGAGGTGGAAACAGTGGTCGCCGGCGGCCTTTGGAACACCATCGCTGACCCTGCCCAGGTGGAGAGCGCCGTGCTCAACCTGGCGATCAATGCGCGTGATGCCATGCCGAACGGCGGACGCCTGACGGTCGAGCTCACCAATGCCGTACTGGACGAGGCCTATGCCCGTGGCGTCGAGGACCTCCAGCCCGGCCAGTATGTGATGCTCGCCGTCAGCGACACCGGCCATGGCATGACGCCGGAGGTGCGGGCCAAGGTCTTCGAGCCTTTCTTCTCGACCAAGGCCGAGGGCAAGGGCACCGGGCTCGGCCTCTCCATGGTCTACGGCTTCGTGAAGCAGACGGGCGGCCATATCCAGATCTATTCGGAACCTGGCCAGGGCACGACCGTGAAGCTCTACCTGCCCCGCACGCGCCAGCCTGTCGCCCAGGTCACGGCGATGCTCACCCTGCCGTCGCCGGGCAAGGGTGAACTTCTGCTCGTTGTGGAAGATGACGAAATGGTCCGCGCCAGCGCCATGGCGATGCTCGAAGACCTCGGATACGCCTGTGTGGAGGCCGCTGATTTCGAGGGGGCGCTGGAGGCCATGCGCCGCCATCCAGACATCGCCGTGATCTTCTCTGATGTGGTGATGCCGGGCCAGCTGAGCACCCGCGAGTTCTCCACGCGCGCCAAGGCCATGAGACCTGACGTGCCGGTCCTGTTCACCTCGGGCTACACTGAAAACGCCATCGTGCATCACGGGCGGCTGGATGAAGGCGTGAACCTGCTCTCCAAGCCCTACACACGCAATGACCTTGCCCGGAAGGTTGGCCAGCTGCTGGCCGAGCGCGCGGCCGCGGCCGCGAAGACCCCTGCCTAGAGCTTCAGGGTGCGCAGCCGCAGGGCATTGGCCACCACGCTGAGCGAGGAAGCCGCCATGGCGGCCGCCGCGATCTGCGGCGACAGGGTCCAGCCCAGGACGGGATAGAGCAGGCCCGCCGCCACGGGCACGCCAGCGAGATTGTAGGCGAAAGCGAAGCCGAGGTTCTGGCGGATATTGGTCATTACGGCCTCGGAGAGTTTGAAGGCGCGCGGCAGGGCCGCCAGGTCGCCGCCCACCAGGGTGACGCCTGCGCTTTCCACCGCCACATCAGCGCCCGCTCCCATCGCGATGCCGACATCCGCCAGGGCCAGGGCCGGTGCGTCATTGACCCCGTCGCCAAGCATGGCCGTGATACGGCCCTCCGCTTTGAGGGCCTTCAGCCGCTCGGCCTTTCCGGCAGGCGACACCTCGACATGCACCTCGGTAATCCCGAGCTCGGCCGCCACGGCCTCGGCGGCCGCCTGGCTGTCACCCGTCAGCATCAGCACGCGTACGCCCTTGGCCCGGAGGCCCTCGAGCACCGGCCGCGCGGCGGCGCGGACTGGATCGCGCACGGAGAGCACCCCGGCGGCGCGGCCATCGATGGCGACGTGAACGTGGCTGGCCCCTCGCTCGCCACCGTCCAAGGGCTCTACCCCCGATGCGCGCAGGTACCGCGCTGCGCCGAGAAGAACTGTTCGGCCGCCTACGGACCCGCCCAGCCCCTCACCCAGCGCCGCCACGACGCTCGAGGGGGCCTCAAGCGTCAGATCGCGGTCCTTCGCGGCGCGCAGGATCGCGCCGGCGAGAGGGTGCTCGCTGCCCTGTTCGAGCGAGGCGGCCAGGCGCAAAACTTCATCCTCCGCGTCTCCCACAAGGCTCGGCCGGCCTTCCGTCAGGGAGCCGGTCTTGTCGAAGACCACCGTATTGACGGCTTCCAGCCGTTCCAGGGCGGCGGCGTCGCGGAACAGCACGCCCGCGGTCGCGGCGCGGCCCATCCCCACCATGATCGACATCGGCGTCGCGAGCCCGAGCGCGCAGGGGCAGGCGATGATCAGCACCCCGATCGCCGCCACGAAAGCATGGCCAAGGCGGGGTTCTGGCCCGATATAAGCCCAGGCCGCGAAGGCGAGCACGGCCACGGCGATGACGGCGGGCACGAAAATCCCCGAGACCCGGTCCGCCACGCGATGGATAGGGGCGCGGCTCCGCTGCGCGGCCGCCACCAGGGCAACAATGCCGGCCAGCAAGGTGTCGCGGCCGACCTTCTCTGCCGCCATGACGAAGCCGCCCGAGCCGTTCAGCGAGCCCGCCACGACCTTGGCGCCGATAGCCTTGGCGATGGGCATGGCCTCACCGGTGATCAGGGACTCATCGACAGCGCTCGCCCCTTCAACGAGGCGGCCATCCACCGGAATCTTCTCGCCCGGGCGCACCCGCAGCAGGTCTCCCACGTGGACATGCTCCACGGGGATCGTCTCGTCCGCCTGGCCCTCGCGAACGCGGAGGGTCTGAGGCGGACGTAGGTCGAAAAGGGCCCGGATGGCGCCGGAAGCCCTGTCCCGCGCCCTCACCTCCAGCAGCTGGCCCAGCAGCACCAGGCAGGTGATCACGGCGGCGGCTTCGAAGTAGAGGGGCGGCTCGCCCATGCCCCGGAACGTCATCGGGATCACGGTGGGGAAGAGGGCGGCAATGACGCTGTAGGTCCAGGCCGAGAGGCTGCCGAGCGCTATCAGGGAGAACATGTTGAGGCTGCGGTTGGCCACAGAGGCGATGGCCCGCTCGATGAACGGATAGCCCGCCCAGAACACAACCGGCGTCGCCAGGATCAGTTCAAGCCATCCAGGCGCCGTGAGGCCGGGCGGCAGACTGATCAGGTGCTGGCCCATGTCCATCACCACCAGGGGGATGGTCAGCACGGCCCCCACGATCAGGCGGCGCGTGAAATCGGCGATCTCCGGATTGGGGCCGGCATCGGCGGTCACATCCTCCGGCTCCAGGGCCATGCCGCACTTGGGGCAGGCGCCCGGGCCCTCCTGACGCACTTCCGGGTGCATAGGGCAGGTGTAGATGGCGCCCGGGATCGCCGGCTTAGGCTCAGGTTGGGGGTTCAGGTATTTGGCCGGATCGGCCTCGAACTTCACCCGACAGCCGTTGCAGCAAAAGACGTACTCCACGCCCTCATACAGGGTCCGGTGCGCCGTGGTGATCGGGTTTACCCGCATCCCGCAGACCGGATCCTTCGCGGTCTTGCCGTCATCGGGCGGCGCTTCAACGTGGGCGTGGTGATCGTGGCTCATTGCGCCGGAAATATACCCCCCGGGGGCATCTTGCAAGATACCCCACCGGGGTATATCGAGAGACTGAAGGAGCCGCCATGCACCGTCCCGACAAGGCCCAATTGCTGAACCGCCTCAACCGCATCGAAGGGCAGGTGCGCGGGGTGACGAAGATGGTCGATGAGGACCGCTACTGCATCGACGTCCTGACCCAGATCCGCGCCGTCCGCGCCGCCCTCGCCAAGGTGGAGACTGAAATGCTGAAGACCCACCTCAGCCACTGCATCGAGGGAGCGATCGTCTCTGGCGATGTGAACGATCAGCGCCAGAAAGCCGCCGAACTTATCGCCCTCCTGGAGCGCCAATCATGATCCGTCCCCTGCTTGTCGCCGGAGCCCTGGCCTTCGCCTCGCCCGCCTTCGCCGAAGGCATGGAAGGCATGCCGGGAATGGGGAGCAGCGATGCTCCCATGCCTACCAATGACGGCCCGGTCGATATGATCGGCGACGAGGTCCCGCCACAATATAACGAGGGCTCCGGCACTTCCCTCCTGCCCCTCCTCGGCCCGGGCATGAGCGGCATCCACGTCATGAAAGGCGACTGGATGATCATGACCCATGGCACCTTCAACCTGGTCTATGACCGGCAAGACGGGCCGCGCGGCGATGACAAGGCCTTCGTCGCGGGCATGTTCATGACCTCGGCCGAGGGCCCGGTGAGCGAGCGAGGAACCCTGAAGCTGCAAGCCATGTTGAGCCCGGACGCCTTCATGGGAAAGGACGGCTACCCCCTCCTGCTGCAGACCGGCGAAACCGCTGACGGCGTCACGCCCCTCGTCGACCGCCAACACCCGCATGACCTCTTCATGGAGCTCTCGGCCACCTACCGTTACAGCTTCGGCTCGGCGGGGACGGTGTTCGTCTATGCGGGCCTGCCGGGCGAGCCGGCTTTCGGTCCCACGGCCTTCATGCACCGCCCCTCGATCATGGACAGCCCCGAGGCGCCGATCAGCCACCACTGGCTCGACTCGACCCACGTCACCTTCGGCGTCGTCACCCTCGGCTGGCAGGTAGGGCGCTGGCAGGTGGAAGGCTCGGTGTTCAACGGCCGCGAGCCCGACGAGAATCGCTACAACATCGAGACCAGCCCCCTCGACGCCTACGCCCTTCGCGTCACCTGGGCGCCGAACGCCAATTGGGTGCTGCAGGCCTCCTGGGCCGAAGCGAACGACCCGGAACAGCTGCATCCCGGGGAGGATCAGGTGAAGTGGAGCGCCAGCGTCAACTACGCCAACGCCTTCCTAGACGGCGATTGGGACCTGACCGCCGCCTGGGGCCGCAAGGTCTCGGATCACGTGGCTCTCGACGCCTTCGTCCTGGAAGCCACGGCCCGGCCGAACCGCGCCTGGACGTTCTATGGGCGCGCTGAGGCGACGGAGAACAACGAACTGACCGGCAGCCACACCGTCTATGACGTCGGCAAGATATCCGTGGGCGCGATCCGTGACTGGCAGGTCTCGGACCACCTGGCCGTGGGCCTCGGCGCCCAGGTCGCGGTGAACTTCATCCCCGAAGCCCTGCAGCCCCTTTATGGCACGAGCCCGCTGGGGGCGATGGCGTTCCTGCGGCTGAGGATCAACTAGGCTCCGGCAAGGTGGCGTCGCCCTCGCCGAGCGCCAGCTGCATGAAGACCACGTCCACCCAGCGGCCGGCCTTGTAGCCGAAACTCTTGCCGACCCCGGCGTCCGCGAAGCCCAAAGACCGGTGCAGGCCGATGGAGCCCGCGTTCTGGCTGTCTCCGATGACGGCGACCATCTGGCGGTAGCCCATCGCTGTGCAGGCCGCGATGACGGGCGGCAACAGCGCCTTGCCCACGCCCCGGCCCATCCAGTCCGGATGGATATAGACGCTGTCCTCGATCAGATACCGGTAGGCCGCCCGTGTCCTGAACGGCGAGGCATAGGCAAAGCCGACCACCGCGCCTTCCTCCTCGGCCGCGAGATAGGGCAGGCCCTGGGCCACGACGGCGGCGCGGCGGGTCTCCATCTCCTCCGGGCTCGGCGGGACTTCCTCGAAAGTGCCAGTGCCGTGCAGCACGTGATGGCCGTAGATCGCCGCCACAGCCGCCGCATCCGCCGCCATGGCCGGGCGGATGATCAAAGCGCCCCCTCCCCCTGGATCGCCCAGACGGCGAAGGCGTAGTCGAGGGCGATCTCCTTCAGGAAGTCGAAGCGGCCCGAGGCGCCGCCGTGGCCGGCTTCCATGTTGATCTTCAGCAGCATGGGCGCATCGGAGGTGGAGTGCTCGCGCAGCCGGCTGATCCACTTCTCCGGCTCCCACCAGGTGACGCGCGGGTCGGAGAGGCCGCCGGTCGCCAGAACCGCCGGATAGGCCTGGGCGGAAACGCAGTCATAGGGGGAATAGGAGGCGATGTAGTCGTAGGCCGCCTCGTCCTCCAGCGGATTGCCCCACTCGGGCCACTCCGGCGGGGTGAGCGGCAGTGAGATGTCGCTCATGGTGTTGAGCACATCCACGAACGGCACGGCGGCGATGATCGCGCCGAAGAGGCCGGGCCGCATATTGACGATGGCGCCCATCAGCATGCCGCCCGCCGAGCCGCCATAGGCCGCGACCTTGCCCGCCGTGCCGTAGCCATGGGCGACGAGATGTTCGGTGACCGCGATGAAGTCGGAGAAGGTGTTCTTCTTGGCGAACTTCTTGCCGTCCAGGAACCAGCCGTAGCCCTTGTCCGTACCGCCCCGGGTGTGGGCCAGGGCCCAGATCCAGCCCCGGTCAACCAGGGAAAGGTTGCGGATCGAGAAGGCCGCGTCCTGCGGATGGCCGTAGGAGCCATAGCCGTAGACCAGCAGGGGGGCGGAACCGTCGAGGGGCGTGTCCTTCAGCATCAGGACCGTGATCGGAACGGTCTGGCCGTCCCCGGCGATGGCTTCCAGGCGGCGCGTCACATAGCGGGCCGGGTCGTGGCCGGAGGGGATCTCCTGGGTCTTGCGGAGGGTCCGGGTGCGGGCCGTCATGTCATAGTCGAAGGTCTGGCGCGGCGTCGTCATCGACTGGTAGGCGAAGCGCAGGACGCTGGTCTTGTATTCGAGGCTGCCCTCCAGATGCAGGGAATAGGCTTCTTCGTCGAAATCGATGGCGTGCTCGGCGCCGTCCGCCGCCGTGACGATGATACGGTTCAGCGCATCCACCCGCTCCAGCCGCGCCACATGCCCCGCGAAAGGCTGGAAACCGACGATGTAGCGGCCGGGCAGATGGTCGACCCACGGCTCCCAGGTCTCGCGGCTGGGCAGCTCGGCGGTCGAAGTCATCAGCTTGAAGTCTACGGCGCCGTCGGCGTTGGTGTGGATGATCCAGCGGCCCTGGGCGTGGTCGACGTCGTATTTCACGCCCTCCTCGCGGGCCTGCATGACGATGGCCGGGGCCTCCGGGGCGCCGCCCGGGATGAAGCGGGTCTCGGTGGTTTCCTGGTTGCCGATGTGGATCACCACGAAGGCGTCGTCGGAGGTGCGGCCGACGCCGAGGAACATGCCGTCGTCGAGCTCCTCGTGGACCAGCACGTCCTCCCCGCCCCGGGCCGGGCGGCGGAAAATCTTGGCCGGGCGGGCGTTCTCGTCGCGCCAGATCCAGTAGAGCCACTGAGAATCCGCGGAGAAGGTCATGTCGCCATAGGCGCTCTCGATGGCCTCACCGACCACGGCCCCGCCATCAAGCTCCTTGACGAAGATGCGGTAGTACTCCGAGCCCTGCTCGTCCGTGGCCCAGGCATAGAGCTTGTGGTCCGGCGAGTGGTGCGAGCCGCCCACCTGGTAGTAGGCCTTGCCCTTCGCCTCGGCGTCCGCGTCGAGCAGCACTTCTTCCGGGCCATTGCCGGAGCGCAGGCGCCGGGCGAGCACCGGGTGCTGCGCGCCGACCTCGTAGCGGGAATAGTATTCGTAGTCGCCGTGGGGGGCCGGGACGGTGGAGTCGTCCTGCTTGATGCGCCCCTTCATCTCCTCGAACATCTTCGCCTGCAGGGCCTCGGTGGGCTTCAGGACCGCTTCGACATAGGCGTTTTCGAGGGTCAGATGCTCCCGCACCTCGGCCTTCACGACGCTGGGGTCCCGCAGCACGGCCTGCCAGTTGTCATCCTTCATCCAGGCATAGTCATCGGTGCGCGTGCGGCCGAGCTGGGTAATGGTGACGGGGTCTTTGCGGGGGATCGGGGGCGTGGGAGACATGGGGCTAGATATAACGCCGCCTGGGGAGGCCGCCATGATGAACCGACGCCAGATGCTCGCCGCGGGCGTGGCCGCTGCCGCCCTCCCTGGAATGGCGCGCGCCGAAGAGGCGGAGAGCGCCAAGCTCAACGGCTTGTTCGACGAACTCTTCCAGGCCTACCTGAAGCGCAATCCGGAGAGCGCCACCAATCTCGGCCTCGATACCGGCGCCAATGCCGCCCTGCGCAGCCAGCTGCATTCGGATTCGCCGGAGAGCATCCTCTTCCGCCGGGCCGAGACGGCGCTGGAGCTGACCAAGCTCGATGCCATTGACCGGGCCAAGCTTTCGGAGACCGAGAAGGTCAATCTCGACACCGTCATCTATACCCGCCAGGCGGCCAAGCGGCTGGAGTTCGACACCGGAACGGGCGGGCCGGACCCTTATGTGATCAGCCAGCAGCACGGAGCCTATCAGTCCGTGCCGGACTTCCTGGACACCAAGCACCCGATCAACACGGCCGAGGATTGCGAGGCTTATGTGGCCCGGCTGAAGGACTTCGCCGTCCTGATGAGCGAGCAGGTGGAGGTGCAGGACCGGGCCAATGTGCTGGGGGTCGTGGCGCCGCAGTTCATCCTCGATAAGGCCCTGATTCAGATGAAGGCCCTGGTGAAGAGCGATCCGGCCCAGTCGAACCTGGTGGCCTCCCTCGCGCGGCGGGCCGCCGCCAAGGGCCTGTCGCCGCGCTACGCCGAGGATGCAGCCAAGATCTACCAGACCGATATCCGCGACGCCCTGACCTACATGATCAGCCACACCGAGGTGCTACGAGCAGATGCGCCGAAGACAGCCGGGGTGGGCGCCCTGCCGCTCGGGGAGGAATTCTACGCCGCCGCCCTCGCCTACCACACAACCACCTCGATGACGGCTGAGGAGGTGCACCAGCTGGGGCTGGAGCAGGCCGCCGATCTCACCGCCAAGCTGGATGTGCTCCTGAAGGCGCAGGGCCTCACCCAGGGCACGGTGGGCCAGAGGGTGGCGGGGCTCTACAAGGACCCGGCCTCGTTCTTCCCCAATACCGACGCCGGCAAGATCGAGCTGATCGGCTTCTGCAATGAGCGCCAGGCGGCGATCCGGCCCCGGCTGGAGCGGTTCTTCAAGCGCCAGCCGCCCTACCAGTTCGAGGTGCGCCGGGTGCCGCAGAACATCGAGGCCGGCGCCTCATCGGCCTATTCGCAAGGGCCGTCCCTCGATGGGTCGCGGCCGGGGATCGTCTATATCAACCTCGCCGACACGGCCGAGTGGCCGCGCTGGAGCCTGTCGTCGGTGACCTACCACGAGGGCCTGCCGGGGCATCAGCTCGAGGCCGGGCTCGCCCTCTCCAACACGGTCCTGCCGATGATCCGCAAGGTGTCGGGTTTCGCGGCCTACTCCGAGGGCTGGGGCCTCTATGCCGAGCAGCTGGCCGACGAACTGGGGATGTACGAAGCCGACCCCTTGAGCCGCATCGGCTATCTGCGCTTCGCGCTCTTCCGGGCCCTGCGCTGCGTCACCGACACCGGCATCCACGCCATGGGCTGGAGCCGGGAACAGGCGATCAAGACCTTCGTCGACGGCGAGGGCGACGCCCCCGGCTTCGCGGCCCGGGAGGTGGAGCGCTACTGCGTTCAGCCGGGCCAGGCCTGCTCGTACAAGATCGGCCACACCGTCTGGAACGCCCTCAGGACCAAGGCCCAGACCGCTCTCGGCGCCCGCTATGACATCCGTGACTTCCACGAGGCGGGCCTCGCCTGCGGGCGGGTGCCACTGGATGTGCTGAGCGGGGTGGTGGACCGCTGGCTGGCCGTGGCCAAGGCGGTCTAGCGGATCTCCACGCTCGCCCCGGCATGGCGCAGGAAGCCGGCGATGGCTTCGGCCTGGTCGGGCGTGACGCCGTTGGCGACGAGGAAGGGCGTGCCTTCCACGGCGTCCTTGGCTTCCTTCAGGCCCATGTCCTGGCGAACTTCGCGCAGGGCCTTGATGGCGGCGATCTTGTTGTCGCCGCCGGCCGTGAGCACCACCTGGCGCGAGCCTGACGGCGCCTCACCCGCCAGCACCCGGGCCTTGGCGTCCGTGAACTCCGCCTCGGTCAGAGAGCCCTCGGTGTGCAGCCGGGCCAGGCGCTCGAACTGGTCGGCCGTCGTGGCCTCGGACGCCATGATCTGGGTTCCGAGCGGCGGCGCCGTCACCGGGCTGGGCGTCACCGGGCGGGAGGTGATGGTGTTCATGTCCTGCCCGCCGCCCCGGCGGCCGAAGGTGAAGAGGGCGACGACGATCACCAGGATGCCGGCAATGGCGGCGATGAGAAGGGTGGACATCGGTTCAGATCCCGCAGGCGGCCATCAGTTGCTTGAACCCCGCCTGGCCGGACTTCAGGTCGAGCCGCACATCGCGGCCGTCGGAGACCTTGAAATCCAGACGCAGGCCGCCGGCCAAGTCTTCGGAGTCATAACCCACATGAGCCCGGGAGGTAGGATTTTCGCCAAACACCATGGCGATCATGTTGCCCTGGTGGATCGAGGCGACAGCCTGGCGCTCCGGCCCGCTGGCCGGGTGGTAGGCGAAGCGCAGCTCCTCGCCGCCGGGATTGAGGGCGTTGTCATAGAATGGCAGCGCCCCGCCTTCGCTATCCAGGACCGAGATGTCGACCTCCAGGGCCGGGCGCTCATCGAGGTTGCCGGCGCACTTGGCGGCGAAGATCAGGCGCCCGCCGCCAGAGAGCGGCGCCGTACGGGTGGCGTTGGGCGCGGGCGAGCTCTGGAACAGCCAGGTGTCCGGGTTGGCGGCCGGCGGCCCCTTGGGCTGGGTGCAGGCCGCGAGCAGCAGGGCCAGAACGGCAAGGGGGGCGAGGCGTCTCATGACGGCGATCATAGGCTGAGCTTCGCGTTCCTGACACCAGGGTGGCAGCAGGAGGGGTCTATCCCCGGCGGCGAAGAGGAGACCGCCATGCCGCCCGCCACAGCCCTCGATGACCTGACCCGCCCACCCTGCGCCGAGCTGCTGGGCTGGGAGGTGCTGGACGCCCGCCCCGACGAGGGCTGGATCCGCATCGGCTTCCAGGGGCGCCCGGAGTTCCGCAACCCGGCGGGGTTCATTCAGGGCGGCCTATTGGCGGCGATGCTAGACGACACGATGGGACCGGCGGCCTTCATCATGGGCAAGGGCGCGATCTTCACGCCCACGATCGACCTGCAGGTCACGTTCCTGGCCCCGGCCCGGGTCGGCCGGCTGATCGGCGAGGGCCGGGTGGTGCAAATGGGCAAGACCATCGCCTTCCTGGAGGCGGGCCTCACCGACGAGGCCGGAACCCGGGTGGCCCGGGCAACAGCCAGCGCTCGGGTCGTGCCGGCCGAGCAAGCCCTGGTGTCGTAGGTCCGTGAAAGGCGAGTTCCGCCCTACCCCCGGATCACCACCGGCAGGGTCTCATAGCCCTTGATGAAGCTGGAACGGGGCCGCTTGGGCTCGCCAACGACCTCGATGAACTGCCAGCGCTTGAGGATCTCTTCCCAGACGATCTTCAGCTGCATCTCGGCCAGGCGGTTGCCGACGCAGCGGTGGATGCCGAAGCCGAAGGACATGTGCTGGCGGGGGCGCTCGCGGTCGATGATGAAAGCGTTGGGGTTCTCGATGGCGCGCTCGTCGCGGTTGCCCGAGACGTACCACATGACCACCTTCTCACCCTTCTTGATGGTCTGGCCGCCGAGCTCGAAATCCTCCGTGGCCGTGCGGCGCATGTGGGCGAGCGGGGTCTGGTAGCGGACGATCTCCGGCACCATCGAGGTGATCAGGTCCGGATTGGCGCGCAGCTTTTCGTATTCGCCCGGGTTCTCATTGAGGAAGGTGAGGCCGCCGGAGAGCGAGTTGCGGGTGGTGTCATTGCCGCCGACGATCAGGAGGATGATGTTCCCGAGATACTCCTGCGGGTTCATCTGCTTGGTGGACTCACCATGGGCCATCATGGAGACGAGGTCCCCGGCCGGCGGCTGACCGGCGCGTTCGTCCCAGAGCCGCAGGAAGTAGTTCAGGCAGTCGTTCAGCACCTCCTGGCGCTGGTCCTCAGTCTCGATGAGGGCGCCCGGCATCGGTGGGGTGGTGGCCACGTCCGACCAGTAGGTGAGCTTGCGGCGCTCCTCGAAGGGGAAGTCGAAGAGGGTGGCGAGCATCTGGGTGGTGAGCTCGATGGACACCTTGTCGACCCAGTCGAAGGTCTCGCCCACCGGCAGCTCATCGAGGATCCTGGCGGCCCGCTCGCGAATGATCGGCTCCATCAGGGCCAGGTTGTGCGGCGAGACGATGGGGCTGACGACCTTGCGCTGGGCGTCGTGCTTGGGCGGGTCCATGGCGATGAAGGACGGCCGGCGCAGGTCCGGCCGGGCGTCACGGATGGTGATGCCGCCGAGGGCCGAGTCCGAGGAGAACACCTGGTGATTGGTGTCGACGCTCATGATGTCGGCATAGCGGGTGATCGACCAATAGGGGCCGAACTCGCTGTCCTTGCACCAGTGCACCGGCGCCTCGTTGCGCAGGCGCTCGAAGTACGGCCAGTGGGTGTTGGTGCGGAAGAGCTCCGGGTCGCCGACGTTGAAGTCTTCCAGCGGCGTGGCGTAGGCCCGCTCACGCGCATCGGCGAGGGCGAGTTTCATCGATCCATCGGCCATGGCCGGTCTCCAAATCTCTTCGCAGGGATGAGAGACCCTAAGACGGCAAGCTGGCAACGACGAATTGGAAGCGGGTCTGCCTACAGGTTCGCTCCGACGCGCCGCTCCCCCACCAGGCGGCCCTGGCGGTCGTGAATCAGTATCTGGGCCGGCGCGCCGGTGGAGGAATAGGAGGCGGCCAGGCGCATGGCGGCGGCCTCGGCCCGCCCTCCGGAGAGGAACATCAGGGGCTCGCCGTCCGGCAACTGCTGGACCGTCCAGCCACCGGCGGCAGGGGTCACACTCAACACGACCTGGGTCATCGGCGCCTCCAACGCTTCTGGACCGGGGCCGGTTGCCCCGTCAGCGGCCTTCTAGCGGGCGAAGGTGACAGGGATGAATCGGCTTTGTGACCATCGCCGCCCTATTGGTGAACGAGCGGGGCCTGGCCCTCTCTTAGCTCCGTCATCCCGGGGCTTGTCCCCGGGACCCATGAACACCGGCGGTTGACCGCGCTAAAGCGGCGGCACGGGCGGTGGCGGCGCCTTGAGAGCGCTCAACCTTCCGCGTGTATGGGCCCCGGGGACAAGCCCCGGGATGACGGGAGGGTTGGGGGATAGGGTGGCGGTTAGCCGTGGGCCTGAGCCGCCCCCGCCTCATCCCCTTCCGCCAGCCGCGCGATCTCCGTCAGCAGGCTGGCAGGGGAGAAGGGTTTGGCGACCACGCCGTTCATGCCGGCGGCGAGGTATTCGTCGCGCTGGTGAGCCATGGCATTGGCCGTGAGGGCGACGATCGGCGCGGCGGCGGAGGGGCCGCCCTGGGCGCGCACCCGCCGTGCTGCCTCGATGCCGTCCATGCCCGGCATGTTGATATCCATCAGGATGAGATCGAAGCCCTGAGCCGCCGCGGCCTCAACCGCCATCTGGCCATCCTCCGCCGCCGTAGCCGAGGCGCCGAGCGCCTCCAGCATGCGCACGCCGATCATCCGGTTGGTGGCGTTGTCGTCGACCACCAGGACATTAAGGCCCGCCAGGGAAATGTTGGGCGCTGGCAGGTCCGGGGCGGACGCGGCCCCCACATCCGGGGCGGCGATCTCGAACCAGAAGGTCGACCCCGCGCCTTCGGAGCTGGTGCAGCCGATGTCGCCATCCATCAGGGTGGTGAGGCTCTTGGTGATGGCCAGACCAAGTCCTGTTCCGGCGAAATTGCGGGTGGTGGTGGCGTCGGCTTGTTCAAAACGGCCAAAGAGGCGGGCCTGAACGTCCGGCGAGATGCCGATACCCGTGTCCTCCACCTCCACCCGCAGATGGCCATTCGAGGCGCGGCCCACCGTGATCTCCACCCCGCCGCGCAAGGTGAACTTCGCGGCATTACCCAACAGGTTGAACAGGCACTGACGCAGACGCACCGGATCGACCATCACCCAGTCGACGCCGGGCCGCACATGGGCGCGGATATAGAGCCCCTTGGCCTCCATCTGCGGTCGGATCAGATCGACCACTCCGGCGACGGCGATGCGTACGCTCGTGGGTTCCGGCGAAAGCTCCAGCTTCCCCGCCTCGATTTTCGAGAAATCGAGCACGTCATTGATCAGTTGGCCCAGCATGCCGGCGCAGGCCAGCGCCTCGTCGAGGAGACGCACGGCGTCGGTGGAGAGGGGTTCGGCCTTGAGAAGGTGCAGCACGCCGACGATGCCGTTCATCGGGGTGCGGATTTCGTGACTGACCGTGGCCAGGAAGTTCGACTTCGCCTCGGTGGCCGCCTCGGCGGCTTCCTGGGCCGACTTCAAGGCAAGCTCGGCGGTCTTGCGCTCATGGATATCGATGACAAGGCCGACCGCGCCCAATGGATTGGAGAACTGGTCCCGGGTGATGTCGAGATAGATGCGCACCCAGCGCCCGGAGAGCGTGCGGACATCCACCGAAGCGCTGCGTGAATTGCCGCGCCAGGCGTCAAGGCGGCGAACGACATCAACGTCATCCGGATGGAGGAAGCTCCAGCCGCCGTCGGCGAGGTCCTCGTAGGCTACGCGGCGGCCCATCACACGCTCGAATTCGGGCGAGGTCCACAGGGTGCGGTCCAGCGTATTGATTTCGAAGACGCCGGCGTCAGCGGCGTTGAGCGCCACGCGCAGGCGTTCAGTGCTCTCCTTGGCATGATCTCGCGCCTCGGCAAGGTCGGTGATCAGGAAGGTCACGCCGTACATCTCGTAGAGGCCCGAAGGCGTCCGGCGCCCGGCCCGCATCATCACGCGCAGGTGACGCCACCCTTGGCCGGACATGTCACGCATGCGCATGTCCATCTCGCCGTGGCCGCCCTCGCGGATGATCCTCTCGCGCATCGGACGCTCGGTGAGGAGGTCTTGGGGATGAACCAAGCCATCGATGATCGAGCGGGGTACGATGGGCGAAGCGGCGGCGCCGTATTCGTCCATCAGTTCCGGCGAAAAGACGTAGTGGTCGGCGTTGGGATCATAGAGCCAGCCGCCTATGCCCGCCTCGCGCAGCATCGCGTCGCGCGCCCGCCGGGCTTCCTCGGCGGTGGCGAACAGGTCCTCAAGGTCCTCATTGACCGAGGTCATCAGGCGGAGATCCCCCAAACGAGTCGTCACTCTACCTGGGGGAGGTAAATGGATCGTGCAGAGATGGGCGCCCTCTTGCCGTAAACGGTTACAAATGCACACTCGCGCATGGACAGTGGAGGCGGCATGCGACGCGAGATAACGCTCAACCTCAACGGAGAGCTGAAAAACTTCGAAGCGGATGACACCGCGCCTCTTCTTGACGTGCTTCGCGGCGCCGCCGGACTGACCGGCTCCCGCTTCGGTTGTGGCGCCGAGCAATGCGGGGCCTGCGCCGTGCTGATCAATGGGGAGGACAAGCCATCCTGCACGGTCGAGGTTGGAGCCTGCGAAGGCAAAACCATTGTAACCATTGAAGGATTGGGATCCGAAACGGGCCCGCATGTGCTGCAGACCGCCTTTCTTGAAAAACAGGCCGGACAGTGCGGCTACTGTCTCTCAGGCATGATTATCGGGGCAAAGGCCCTGCTCGACCGAAACCCAAATCCGACGCGCGACGAGATCGCGGGCGCGCTCGCATGGCACCTGTGCCGTTGCGGCGCCCACAACAGGATTTTGGAGGCGGTGGCCCTGGCGGCCGAGCGCCTGCGCCAGGGAGCTTCAGTATGATTCCCCCTTCCCTCGCCAACAATCCGGTGATCGACCGCTGGGTGGGATTCGAAGCCGCTGGCAGGGTGCGCGTCGCTTTCGGAAAGGTTGAATACGGACAGGGCGCGGCGACCGCTCTCGCCCAGATCGCCGCCGAGGAGCTGGACGTCTCCATGTCTCGCCTGAACGTCGTCAACGCGGCGACCGATGAAGTGCCGGACGAAGGCCTGACGGTGGGCTCCATGTCGGTGGAAATGTCCGGCGCGGCCTTGCGCTATGCCTGCGCCCAGGCGCGCGAACTGATGCTGGCCGAGGCCGCCCGCCGAGCGGGTTGCGCCAGTTCGGACCTGGACGTCGAGGATGGCGTCATCCTGAAGGACGGCGAGCCGACAGGAGAGGACTACTGGACCCTGGCGCCGAGCGTCGACCTGAAGATCGCGCCCGCCGAAGGGGTGCGCTGGAAGACGCCCGACCAGCACCGCTTGCTGGGCCAATCGACGCCGCGACTGGATCTGCCGCCTAAGGTGTTCGGCGCGGCCTTTATCCAGGACATCACCCTGCCCGGCATGATCCACGCCCGGGTTCTCCGCCAGCCCGGCCCCAAGGCCACCCTGGTCTCGCTCGACGAAGTGTCAGTGCAGCGGGCCGCACCGGGCGTGGATATCCTGATCGAAGGCTCGTTCATTGCCTTCCTCAGCGGCGATGAGACCACCGCCAAGCGCGCCGTTGAAGCCGCGGAGCAGATTGTGGTCTGGAACGGGGCGCGGGATTTCGATCCGAAGTTATCGGAAGCCGTTTCCCTGAAAGAACTGCCCTCCAGCGAATTCGCCAGTGCCGAACCGCCCGAGACACCATCGAACCGGCGCCGGGTGAAAGCCTCCTACTCCAAACCCTACCTGGCGCATGGCTCCATGGGACCGGCTTGCGGCGTGGCGGTGTTCGAGGACGGCCGATTGGAAGCCTACACCCACGCCCAGGGCGTCTATCCCATGCGCCAGATGCTGGCCCGCGCCTGCGCGCTCGACATCGCGAAGATCACGGTGCGCCACGCCCAGGGAGCAGGCAACTACGGGCACAACGGCTCGGACGACGCCTGCGTCGACGCGGCCGTCATCGCGATGCGCCGGCCCGGGGTTCCGATCCGCGTACAGTGGCGGCGCGAGGATGAAATGGGCTTTTCGCCCGTGGGCACGGCCATGCACATGGAACTGACCGGCGAACTCGATGCGGCGGGCCGGCTGGTGCACTTCGAGAGCGAAATCTGGAGTGGCCAGCATGTGAGCCGGGGCCGAGCCCTGGCCGAGACAGCCCTGCCACGCAATGATCCCCCTCCCACTCAGCCTGCGTTCAATGCGGTCGCCAGCGAAGCCGCGGCTTCGGCGCCCGCTGGCGCCCCGGCCGCGCCGGTGATGCGATTCTCCGGCGGGCGCATCAACGCCGTGCCGTCCTACGACATCGAGAGCAACCGCCTGGTGGAGCACACCATCACGGCGACGCCGGTGCGCACCTCATCCCTGAGGGGCCTGGGCGGGCCGCCGAACATCTATGCCGCAGAGTGCTTCATCGATGAATGCGCCGAGGCGGCGGGGGCAGACCCCCTGGCCTACCGCATCTCCATGCTCTCCGACCCGCGCGCCATCGCCGTGCTGCGGAAGGCCGGCGAGATGAGCAACTGGGCGGCGCGTGGGCCGGCAGGGACCGGCAAGGGCCTCGGGATCGGCTATGCGCGGCACCGCGACAGGGGCGGCATGGTGGCGGTAGTGGTCGCTGTCGAGGTGGATGACGAGGTGCGCCTGAAGCACATCTGGTGCGCCGCGGACTGCGGACTGATCATCAACCCGGACGGGGCGATCAACCAGCTGGAAGGCGGCATCATCCAGGCCGCGTCCTGGACGCTAAAAGAGCAGGTGAAGCTTGATCGCGGAGGCGTCACCTCGGTGACCTGGGCCGACTACCCGATCCTGCGCATGAACGAGATCCCGCCGGTGGACACGGTCATCCTTGAGGCCAAACACATAGCGCCCCAAGGGATCGGCGAGGTGTCCTCGGGCCCGGCCATGGGCGCGATCGGCAATGCGGTCGCCCATGCGCTGGGCGCCCGCGTGCGGCACATGCCCTTCACCCGGGAACGGATAGCGCGGGCGTTGAACGCATAGCGGCCTTGGGAAGAACTATTCGCCGTACGTGGCTGGATCCAGCGTGAAGGCCAGGCCCTGCCAGGCCGTGTCGCCCGCATCGCGGCGCACACGGTTTTCGGCCGCCACCCGGCGATAGAGGGCCAGCGCCGCGCGATCGTCGAGGCTGCTGGTGTCGGTATCCAGGTGTTCGGCAAGAAGGTCACAGCGCAAGGCGCGGACGACCGCGGGGTCCCAGACCGAGGCGTTGATTTCCACGTCGCCGAAGAACGAGCGCCGGGCGATATTGCAGGAACCGATCGTCATCCAGGCGTCGTCGATCAGCATGATCTTGGCGTGCACATAGACGTTGTGACGCCGCCCGTCCGCATCAGCGCCTGCCACGCCGACGAGGGCGAACCGCTCATAGCCGCCGAGCGCCGCCAATTGATCGAACAAGGGGCGGCTGGCGGGATGCTGGCGAGCGTTCCGCAGTTCGCCATAGGCCTCGGCTGGGGTGAGGGCCACGACCTCAACGCCGCGTTCAAGCGCTGCCTTCAGGGCCGTCAGCACATCCGGATCGAACACCGTCTGGTTCTCGATGTATATCGACCTGCGCGCCGCATTGATGGCGAGGATGTATTGCTCGGCGATGGACAGATCGCCGGCGGCGATGTCGTGGGTCGCCCCGCCCGCAGCCGGCGCGCCATTTCCATACATTCCCGCACGGACAGAGCGCTGGATTTGAACTCGGCTGCTTCCCGCCGGCGGGGCGATTACGGCCGGAAAGGCGAGATCGCCATCACCGTTCCAGCGGCCGTTCGCTTCGGCCCGGTCGCTGGCCTCGTTCCAACGCTGCACGAAGTTATGGGCCACATCACTCGCCGAAGGCCCGGCAATCTCGACATAGACATCGTGAACCTGCGGCTCGCCGTCCACCATGTGGTGACCGGGGGACACCACATAGTCCCGGCCAAGATTGATTCCGCCGACGAACGCGACTTCACCGGCCTCGCCCGCATCGACCATCCAGCTCTTCTGATGCTGACAGTACCCCTTCAGGCCACGATCCCAGCGAATGTGGATCTTCGAGCCCCGCGCCGCCAACCCGTCACGCTGCGCTTGTGATCCGGAAAACGTGGCCGACTCCACCGACTGGCTCTCAGGGTTGACCCTCCAGAACAGGGCGCGCACATCCACGCCCCTGGCGGCGGCGGCCTCGAGCACATCGAACAGACTCCCGCGCCCGTCCGGCATCTCGAAGTCATGGTGCAGGAAGGCCACCGTCACCCAGACGCTGTGCCTCGCGGCCTCGACCGCTTCGCAGATGCGGCGAAACGCCGGCTCACCATCGACGAGAGGCCGCACGAAATTGCCTTCGCGAACGGGATAGGCGCCTCGAGAGGCCGGCGGAATGTGGTTGGCGAGATTGGCCTCGGTTGTCTGCGGCATGGTCGGTCCCCTGAAGCGGCGTAGACCGGCCTGCTACGCGCCCATGGCCGGGCGGAAAAGGTGGATTCAGCGTCTTTCCAAGTCTGCCCGCCTCACCTGGCGCGTCACGCCTACCGCAAGTCGTCATTACTCAGCCGAAGCATGATGCGCCCGCGCGGCGGCACGGGGGCCACTATCGGCGTGAGGCATCTTGCGCTGGCGCTTGAAAGCCCCACTCTCTTGGCATGAACTTCATTCTGAACGTCCTCTGGTTCATCTTCGGCGGCTTCCTGGCGGGCCTGTCATGGCTGCTGGGCGCGGTGCTGCTCGGCATCACCATCATTGGCCTGCCCTGGGCGGGGGCGGCCTGGCGGATCGGGATGTTCTCGTTCGCCCCCTTTGGCCGTCAGGTCGTGGACCGCCCGCATGGCGATCTCGGCACGGGCTGCATCGGCGGGCTGATGAACGTGGTCTGGTTCCTGCTGGCCGGGTGGTACATCTGTCTGGCCCACCTGACCGTGGCCATCGCCTGCTTCGTCAGCATCATCGGCATCCCCTTCGGGCTTCAGCACATCAAGCTCGCCGTGATCGGGCTGGCGCCGATTGGCCGGGAGGTGGTGGATATACCCAGGCCCTAGTCCCGAGCCTTAGCGGGCCTTGAGGCCGTGCTGACCCATGCGCCAGAAGAGGTCCTCGATACGGTCCTGGCCGAAGAAGGGCTCATTCTGGAAGACCATCAGGGGCACGCCCCAGTGCCCGGCGGCATTGGCGGCCGCCTCGTTGGCCTCGATCACCGCATCGATGCGGGCCGTGTCGGCCGAGATGGCGGCATGCAGCGTGGCGGGATCCAAGCCGGCGGCCCGGGCGGCATTGTCCAGATGGTCGCCCAAGTGCCAGTCGGGCGTCGTGCCGCTCCAGATGACCCTGGCCGCCTCGCGGGCAAAATCAAAACCACGGCCCGCCTCCGCCGCCGCGATGCCCATGCGGCTTACGCCCATGATGTAGGGCTGCTCGGCTTGCACCTCGCCCGTGCCGACGTTCATGATGATCGGGTCGGGGCGCGGCCAGGAATAGGGAATGCCGAGGCGCTGGGCGATACGGTAGGTGTCGCGCGCCAGATAGGGCGGCCAGAGCGGATTGACCTGCTTGAAGAAGCCCGGGATGCGCACGGCGATGGGGCGCACGACTTTCAGATTGATCTCAAACTCATACTTGCCGCGCAGGGCCTCGAGCTGGGGCGTCGCCAGATACGAATACGGACTGCGGAACGAATAATACAGATCAAAGCTGAGCATCATGGGCCTCCCGCCCAGGCTTGATAGCAGGCCCGGAAGGCCTTGGGAGCGAAAACCTCAGACTGGGTTTTAGGGCGCCCTCCCCGCCGAAGCCGGGATCACCACCTGGCCCACCAGGACCGCGCCGGACTGGTCCGGCTTGACCTCCACCTCGAGGGTTTCGGCTTTCTCATCCGGGCGGCCCCAGGCGCGATAGGTGCGCACGCGGATGGTGATGGCGCCGTTCGGATTGAGGGCGTCGGCCCGGTAGACATTGACCCGGATCTTGTAGGTCCCCGGGATCGCCCGGCGCAGGAGGTATTCCTCCGGCCCGTAGCCCTCGGTCATATCGTTGGAGAGCCGCCCGCCGATGGCGGATCGCGGATTGTTGTAGATTACCCGCTCGCCGGTGGGCTCATCGACCCAGAGGTCCATGTCGGTGATGTTGGTGTTCCACTCGAGCACCACGCGCAGATCGACATCCAGCAGCTTCACGAGGCGGGCGTCGAGGGGGAGGCTTTCGACGCCGAGGGCCTTGAGGCGGGGGATGATGCGGTTGGCCTCCATCAGCGAGACCATCTCGACCCCGTCATAGGCGGTCGGCCAGGTGCGGGTGATGACCTCGTTCAGCAGAGTGAGGGCACGCTGATAGTCGGCGCGGCGGCCGGCGTCCGGTTCGCCCTTCTCGGCCCGGTCGATGAGGGCGGTGGCGAGGTCGCGGCGCGGCTGGGGCCGCTCGGGCTCAAGGGCGAGGATCTTCTCATAGAGCCAGATGGCATGGCCATAGTCGCCATAGCGGGCCAGACGGTCGGCGACGATGGTCAGGGTGGTGGAATCCGCCGTGGGCAGCTCCAGGGCGTTGCCGACCATGGCGAGGGCCTCGCCCGTGCGGCCCTTGCGGTGCAGCCACTCGGCGACATCGAGATAGAAGGCCGGCAGGTCGCCGTACTTGGCCTCCTGCTCGGCGAACACCTTGCCGAACCCGTCCGCGCCGGCTTCCTCCAGGGCCTTGAGGTAGGGCCGGCTGGGATTCCAGGGGCGCAGCTCGACCCGGATCTGCTGGTCGCGGTCGGTGGTCGCAGCTTCAGGAGAAGGCTGGGCCGTGGCTGGCGCAGCGGCGTCCTGGGCGTTCCCGCCACGCACGGCGCCTGTGACGATGATGTTGTTCGCACGGCCCACCTCATCGCGTTCACGGGATTCGCTGGTCGCGGCTCCTTGGTCACCGGGGCGGGTGGAAGGCGGCGGCGGGGGTGCGGGCGGTGGCGGCGGCGGAGGAGGCGGAGGGCCGTCGGCGGCGACATTTGGCGGGCGCCCGTTCTCCCCGACCCCAGCGGCATTGACCTTCGGCAGGGCGCCGGGTGTCACGAAGCGGGTGCGCCACCACTGGTCCTGTTCATTCCAGGCGGCGATCAAAGTCTGCAGGCGATCGTCCTGGGCCTGCTTCTCGGCGGCGCGCTTGGCGGAGATCAGGCGGCGGTAGTCGGCGATGAAGCTCTCACCGAAGGCTTCCGGCGGGGCGATATCGGCCTGGGCGTAGTCATTGGCGGTTTCAAGCACGATGAAGGCCATGCCGGGGGCGGCGACGCCGTAGCGACGGGCCATGGCCAGGACCTCGTCCTGATCGGGCCGGTCGGTGGCGTTCATCTCGGCGAGGCGGGCATTGGCGAAGAGGACACTTGCGCCCTCATGGGCGGCGACCTTGGTTCGCGAGAGCGAGAAGACCCGCCGCTCGCCGCCGCCGAAAGTGACGGCGACATCGCCGGAGGCCGGGGCCCGCCCGACGATCCGCACGCGGCCAGGGCCGGCGTCGAGCACGGCATAGTCGAGGGCCTTGCCGGAGGCGTCTGTCACCGCCGCGACGCCCTGGCCGCCGCTGGTGAGGCTTTCCAGGGCCTGATCCGGATCGCGGGCGGTGAGGTCGGCATAGTGGCCGCCGGAGCGGGCGGCGAGAGCGCCCAGGAGGCCGCGATCGGCGTCGGGCGCGCTGGAGAGGGTGTCGAGCCGGCAGCCCGCCGAGGCGGGGCCGTAAGGTCCGAGAGTCACCACGCCGTCGGAGACCAGCAGGCAGTGGGCCGCGGCCGGGGCGGCGGCCGTGAAGAGGCCTTCCATGGACGAAGCGCCGCCATAGGTCAGGGCTTTGAGGGTGGCCGCCAGATCTTCGGGCGCGACGGAGAGGCGCTTGGGGCCGCCGGCGGCATAGGTGATCACGTCGACGATCGGAGCGCGGACCGCCGCGGCATAGCGGGCGACGAGGGCGATCTCATCAGCGAGGCGGTCGTCTCGGCGCGAACGGGACGTATCCCAATAGAGGCGCAGACGCCCGCCGGCGGTGGGCCCGGCGTTGAGGGGCACGGAGGGGCGCACATCAGCGGAATTGATCTCGAAGAAGGTCTCGCCATCGGGACGGCGGCTGAGCGTCACCGGGGCGGGGCCGGAGGCCGGCGCGATCTCCAGGGCGCCGGCGGTGGCGACATTCTGGGCCTGCATGCGGGCCTCATAGCCGCCCTCGACCTTGTCCCAGGTGAGCTCCAGGCCAGACGGCGGGGTGAGACGCGGGGCCGGGCCCTCGGTCTCGGTTTTCACGGTGATCAGCAGCTGGCGGATCGCCTCGGGCGTCACCAGGGGCAGCCGGTAGGGCGCGCCCGCATCGATGGGCGTGACGAAGGAGAGGCGCACCGTGCGGCCCTGGCCCGGCAGGATCGGGAAGATGCGGGTGCGGAAGGCGTTTGAACGGGTGACCTCGGCGATGCCCGGATCGACACCAGCCCGGACACGGGCCTCATAGGCCAGTACGGCTTGGCGGCGGGGCGCGATCACCCCGTCGATCATCCGCCCGCCCACATCCAGGCCATAGCCGGTGACCACCGAGCCCGAAGGCAGGTCGAAGGTGAAGTCGCCCTCCAGGGGGCGGCTGGTGGGGTTCTCGAAGCGGACCTCGGCGGTGGTGCGGGCGATGCCGCCCACGACTTCGACGTTGAGGTCGAACTTGGCGAGCTTCAGGGCCCGCGAGTCATTCTGGCCGCCCACGTTTCGCGCCACCAGTTCCGGTGAGCTTGGAGACACGCCGGAAGCCGCCAGACTGACGCTGGCGAGGCTCAAGCCGAGGATGATGAGGGCCCCGCGCACCCAGGAGAAGACGGACCGGCCCATGCCAAACTCCCGCTGATCGCCCGCCATCTAGCCCGATGGCGAAAGCTTAGCCATTGCCGCCGTCAATCAAGGCGAAGGTTGGGCCGAAAAAACGCGCAACTGCGGCATCGCGGACTCTTGTTACACCGCAGGGCTTTGGCAAGATATGCAGCGCATCGTCAGTAGATCGCGGTCCCAAAGCGTGACCGCTTCCAGAGGGGAAGGACGCGGGGTGGCCATCGATCTGTCGGTTGATCTGATCCGCGCCACCGTGCAGCTGGAACAGCCGCTTGGCGACGGAACGCGCACGGTGGGCACTGGGTTCCTGATTTCCGCGCCGACGCCGGACGGAAAGCCGCGCATCGTCCTCGTCACCGCCAATCACGTCTTCAACCGCATGCCGGGCGCCACCATGCGCATCGGCTACCGGGTGGCCGGGGTCGACGGGACCTGGCGCTATGCCCCACAGAACGTGACGATCCGCGAAGGCGCTGAAGAACTCTGGACGCACAATCCCGACCGCGACATCGCCGTCATCGCCATCGCCGCTCCGCCGGAATTCGCCAAGGCCGCCATCCCGCTGGACTGGCTGGCCACCGAAGCCACCTTCGACGAATATGCGCTTGGGCCGGGCGACGAGATGATGACCCTCGGCTATCCCCGGGGCCTCTCCTCCAACACGGCGGGCTTTCCGATCCTGCGGGCCGGGCGGGTGGCGTCCTATCCGCTCGGCCCCTCCGCCGCGTTCCCCACGTTTCTCCTCGATTTCGCGGTGTTCCCGGGCAATTCCGGCGGCCCGGTCTACATGACCGAGGCGTCGCGCCGCCGGGCGGGCGCCGATGGGAGGCCGGTTCAGTTCATCGCAGGCATCCTGACTCAGCAGGTGGAGCTTACCGGGGAGCGACTGCAGATCGGCATCGTCACTCACGCCCGCTTCATCCGCGACACCATCGCCCTCCTGGATAACCCACGAGCTCTGGACCGCCGACCCCCGGCCGCGCCGTCCGGGCCGATTCCGGGCGCCGTCGCCGCCAGCGCTCTGGAAATGGGCGAGGACCGGTAAGGCTCAGCTTCGAACCTTCACCGCCGATCGGCGTTCCTTTGCCATCGCAACAGCAAAGGAAATCAGCAAATGGCCTGGGACCAGATTGAAGGTTCGTGGAAGCAGTTCACCGGCAAGGTGAAAGAACAGTGGGGCAAGCTCACTGACGACGACCTCACCGCCATCGCCGGCAAGCGCGATCAGCTGGCCGGCAAGATTCAGGAACGCTACGGCGTAGCCAAGGATCGCGCCGAAAGCGAGATCAACGACTTCGAACGCCGTCACGCCGAAGACCGGACGTTCCGAAGCTAAGAGTGGTGGGGACGCGCGCGCACGCCGCGCGTCCCCATTCCTCGATTTAGGTGTAGAGCACCGAAATTGTCTCAGCGACACAGGCCGGCTTGGCCTCGCCCTCGATCTCGATCGTGCATTCGTTCTTGATCTGAACACCGCCGCCTTTTTGTTCCACGCCGATCAGCTTCTGGCGCAGGCGCACTCGCTTGCCCACGCGCACCATGTTGATGAAGCGCACCTTGTCCGAGCCGTAGTTGATGCCCCGCGTCACGCCTTTCACCGGCAGCATGCCGCCGCCCAGCCAGGGGATCAGGGAGAGGGTCAGGTAGCCGTGGGCGATGGGCCCGCCCATTTCGCGGTTAGCCCGCTCGACATCCACGTGTATCCACTGATGGTCGCCCGTCGCTTCGGCGAACTGGTTGACCCGTTCCTGGGTGATCTCCACCCAATCCGACACGCCTACCTCGGTCCCGACGAGACCAGGCAGATCGCTGACTTCCACTGGCGCCATTTCACTATCTCCCGCTGAAGGCTTGGTTTGGGCGGCGTCTAGGCTTCCTGACCGCCCTTTCACACCCGCTCCGCCAAATTTGCTTCCCCAGGGTCTTCACATCGGACCCGCACCGTGCGCATTGCTCAATTCAAACATCTGTATGCCCGCAGATCGCGGGCCACTCGGGAGGAAGACCAAGATGGATCGGCAGGAAGCTGAGATGAACAACCTCGGCATGTCCGAGGAGGGCCGCCCGCTCTTCGACGCGGTGAAGAAGCACATCGCGGAGAACGTCGCCCCGATCGCCGAGGAATTTAATCGCTTGGGTGAAGGCCGCGCCGACCGCTGGAGCTATGCAGCCGGCCAACTCGAACTTCTGGAAGGCGCGAAGTCCAAGGCCAAGGCTTCGGGCCTCTGGAACTTCTTCCTGCCGACCTCCGAGATCGGTCGGGGCCTGACCAACCTCGACTACGCCTACATCGCCGCCGAACTAGGCAAGCAGCCCCTGGCCTCCGAGACCCTGAACTGCTCGGCCCCGGACACCGGCAACATGGAAGTTCTGGAAAAGGTTGGTACGCCCGAACAGAAGAAGAAGTGGCTGGAGCCCCTGCTGAACGGTGAGATCCGTTCGGCCTTCGGTATGACCGAGCCGGGCCTCGCCTCCTCGGACGCCAAGAACATTGCCTGCCGCGCCGAACTGGTGGGCAATGAGTGGGTGATCAACGGCGAGAAGTACTACATCTCCGGCGCCGGCGACCCGCGCTGCAAGATCATGATCTGCATGGTGCAGACCAGCCCCGAGGCCCCCTCGCAGTTCCGCCAGTCACAAATCCTGGTGCCGATGGATGCGCCCGGCCTGGAAATCCTCGGCCCCATGAACGTGTTCGGGCATGACGACGCCCCGCACGGCCATATGCACCTGCGCCTGACCAACGTGCGCGTGCCGGCGGAGAACATCCTGCTCGGCGAAGGTCGTGGCTTCGAAATCTCGCAGCTGCGCCTCGGCCCCGGCCGAATCCACCACTGCATGCGCTCCATCGGCCAGGCCGAACGCGCCCTCGACCTGATGGTCAAGCGCGCCACCAGCCGCGAAGCTTTCGGCAAGCCCCTGTCGCAATTGGGCGGCAACCTGGAGATCATCTCGCGCGCCCGCATCGAGATCGAGGCCATGCGCCTGATGGTGCTGAAGGCCGCCAAGGCCATGGACGTGATGGGCAACCGCGAAGCGCGCGTCTGGGTGCACATGGTCAAGGCCATGGTGCCGGAACGGGTCTGCAAGATCATCGACCAGGCGATCCAGATCCACGGCGCGACGGGCGTCTCGCAATGGACGCCGCTGGCCCAGATGTACACCTCGCAGCGGACCCTGCGCATCGCCGACGGCCCGGACGAGGTGCACCACCTGGTGGTCGGCCGCCATGAGCTGAGCCAGCACTAAGCCTTAAGTTCAGGAACGGCCCGCTTTCGGAGACGAAGGCGGGCCGCTTCGTTTCTGGACTATTGTCTAACAGGGCCGCGCCGGCCCGCCCCCTGCTTGGAAGTCGCCATGTCCGAGACCATTGACCGCCCGAAGACCCGCCTGGAGGCCCTTAAGGCCGCTTCCGCACCAGGCCTGCCGCACGAAGTGCAGGTGATGGAGATCGCGGGCGTGCCGCAGCGGGTGTTCGTGAGCGCGCCCCGGTCGATCCGCGAACTGATCGAGCAGAACCTCTCGGACAAGACCTTCGTGGTCTATGAAGACGAGCGCTATTCGTTCAACGAGACCCACGCCAAGGCGGGCCGCATCGCCCACCTGCTGATCCACAAATACGGGGTCAAGAAGGGCGACCGCGTCGCCATCTCGATGCGCAATTTCCCCGAATGGATCATGGCCTTCGACGCCGCCGTCTCGGTGGGCGCCATCGCCGTGGCCATGAACGCCCTCTGGCAACCAGATGAGCTGGACTATGGCCTGCGGGACTCCGGCGCGAAGGTGCTGCTCTGCGACTCCGAACGGCTCGACCGCCTGGCCCGGATCGCCAAGCAGCCGGACACCGCCGTCATCGCCGTGCGCGCCAAGGCGAGCCATCCGGGCGCGACCCACCTGGAAGACTTGCTGACCGAAATAGGGGACGTCCCCTACCCGGCCGTGGCTATCGTTCCGGAAGACCCGGCGACGATGTTCTACACCTCGGGCTCCACCGGCCACCCGAAGGGGGTGGTCTCCACCCAGCGCGCCGTGATCTCGGCTCTCTTCTCCTGGGAACTCGACGGACGCGCCGGGGCATTGATGACCGGCATCGAACCGGCCGCCGCGGCGCCGGGGGCCCAGCCGGGCGCCCTGATGGCCGTTCCGTTCTTCCATGTCACCGGCTCGCACGCCGTGTTCCTGCAAAGCTACCGGATGCAGCGCAAGCTGGTCTGTATGTACAAATGGGACCCGGAACAGGCCGCTGAGTTCGTCGAACGGGAGAAGCTGACCAGCGTCACCGCACCGGCCGCCATGACCGGGGATCTGGTCCGCGTCGCCAAGAGCACGAGCCGCGACCTCTCGAGCCTGGTCAATGTGGGCGGCGGCGGCGCTCCGCGGGCTCCGGAACAGGTCAAGCAGATCGAGCAGTCCTTCGCCAAGGCTTTGCCCTCCACGGGCTGGGGCATGACCGAGACCAACGCCATCGGCACGTCGATCGGCGGCGCGGACTACCTGAACCGCCCGGCCAGCTCGGGCCGCTGCTCCTATGTGCTCGACATCAAGATCGTCGACGAGGAGGGCCGCACCCTGCCCGCCAATGAGCGCGGTGAGCTGATGATCAAGGGCACCAGTGTGTTCCGCGGCTACTGGAACCGGCCGGAAGTCAACGCCGAGGTGTTCGTCGACGGCTGGTTCAAGACCGGCGATGTGGCCTATCTCGACGACGAAGGCTTCCTCTTCATCGTCGACCGCATCAAGGACCTGATCATCCGAGGCGGCGAGAATATCGGCTGCGGCCAGGTGGAGGCGGCGATGCTGATGCATCCCGGCATTCACGAGGCGGCGGTCTATGCCGTGCCGGATGAACGCCTGGGCGAGGAAGTGGGCGCGACCGTGTTCGGCGCCGCGGGTCTCGATCCGGCGGAGATCCAGACCTTCCTGGCCCAACATCTCGCCCGCTTCGAGGTGCCCCGCTACATCCGCATCGTCTCCGAGCCCCTGCCCCGCACGGCGTCCGGCAAGGTTCTGAAACGGGAAATCCGCGCCGAGGCGGTGGCGGAACTGGGGCTCTAGAGCTTCCGCCGACTATCCCTGACCCTCCACAAGCTTGGCCATGGCGGCGAGGTAGGTGGTGAAAGCCTTGCGGCCTTCCGGCGTGATGCGGGCGCGAGTCAGGGGCTTGCGGTCGAGGAAGCTCTTCTCGATGGCGATGTAGCCGGCGTCCTCCAGCTTGCGCAGATGGACCGAGAGGTTGCCCTGGGTGGCCTGAAGAACGCCCTTCAATTCGTTGAAGTCCGCCACTTCCGCATTGGCGAGCCACGCCATGATCCCCAGGCGCATCCGCCCGTGGATGACATCGTCGATCTTGCCGATGTCGAAGCCGTCCATGGATCAGCCGGCCTTGGCGGTTTGGCGCATCATGGCGTAGCCCGGAGCCGTCATGCAGGCTGTGAGCCCGACGCCGCAGATGAGGACGTAGAGTTCGAGCCGGCTGATCGCCGCCGCCATGCCGATGGCGGTCATGAACCACCCGGCGCCAACCGCGGCCAGCCAGGGCTTGCGCCGAAGCACCCAGGCGACCATCCAGGCCGCGCCCTGCAGCACGAAAACCGCGCAGCCGTACATCAACCAGGCCACGCGCCCGCCGCCCTGGGCCGATGCGAAGGCTACCACCGCAAGGAAGACAAGGTTCGACGCTCCAAGCGTGGCGAACAGGGCGCTGATCGTCCTGCCGACCACGCCTGAAGGCTTGGAGCCGGTCCGCCGGAAGACATGGATGGCGACAAGCGTGACCACCAGCATGGCCGTCGGCAACAGGTTGATCGTCAGGCTCCAGGCCGGCGTCGAGGGCAGCCATCCGGCGATCTGCAGGCCTGATGCAACGATCTGCGCCCCATACAAGAGGCCCGCCAGGAAATAGCCGATGCCAAAGTCGGGATCGACCGCGGGCCCCTCAACCAGGGCGCGGATATAGGCGAGGTCTTCGCGTGCATGGTCGTTGGCCGAGGACATCAAGCACTCTCCAGGGAAGGGGCAGAGGACGGCGAGTCCTTGCGGGTGGGAAGGCGCTTGCCGTTGAGGACGGCGCTGATGAAGGTTCCGCGCACCATCAGGTGGTAGCTGGCGAACATCAGCGGGAAGGCGACGGCGAGGATGCCGGGAAACTTGATCCACCAGGGCGCATCCAGCTTCGCCACCAGCACCTGCAGCACCATCAGCACCGGCAGGTGGATGATGTAGATCCAGTAGCTGGCGTCGGCGATGTAGCGCCGGGCCGGGCTGTGACCGGCAAGATAGGTCTGGGAGAGGCCGAGCAGGCCCGCCACCGACATCCAGGTGGAGAGGCCGTAGAGGACGTTGAACGCCAGGGTGTGGGCGCTGCGCGGAGTCGGCGTGAAACCCTTGGCCGGGTCGATCATCAGGTAGGCCGCAACGCCCAGGGCCACGGCGATGGCCAGATGGATGAGGGCGAACCTCTGCCAAGCCTTGAGGAGGTCCGGCTGGCGCTGCAGCACCCAGCCCAGGCCGAAAGCGAAGCCGTACCCCACCACGGCGGGCAGATTGGGGATCAGGTTGCCGTCCGGCGTCGGGATGCCCGTCCAGGGCAGGAGCTCAGGCTGGCTCATCAGGGCGAGGATCACGGGAATCGCGAACACCGCCACCCCGCCCGGCGTCCGAACCGCCCGGCCCACCATTGCGTCCACACCGCGCCGCAAGGTCCCGCCCGTGTCCAGCCGCGCCACCACGCTCCGGATCGCCAGGGCGGCGGCGTAAAGCAGGAGCAGCACGTAGAGGAACCACAGGTGCGTCAGAGGCACGGCGATGGGTTCCCAGGGCTTGGCCGGGGGCTTGGGCAGGGTGGCGAGCCCGGCCAGGTCCACGCCCCTGGAAACCATCAGGGCCCAGATCGAGATCACCACGAACATCAACATCAGGATCGGCCAGCCGACGACGAGGGGCAGGCCGATGCGCTTCAGACGGTCCTTCACGAAACCCCCTGCCCCGCGGCGGTGGAACATCATCCGCGCGAAGAAGCCGGCGATGAGGAAGAAGAGGGTCATGCGGAAGATGTGCAGGCCGAAGAAGGCCATGCCCATCGCCGCCCCCCGGCTGTCATCCATGATGATCCAGAGCGGCGGCCCGGGGATGAAGCTCATGGTGGCGTGGAATATCACCCCCAGCAGCAGGGCGAAGCCGCGCACGGCGTCGAGGGCGTGCAGGCGGTCGGGTTGGTTCTCGTCGGACATCGGGCGTCTCCCATCTCTCAAGCGCGAGATACGCCAGACTAGTTTGAATTACAAACCTGTCTTCGATGACAAATCGTCCACGTTCATAGGAGGGGTGGCGGGCCAGGCGGCCCGCCCTTCGTCAGCTAGACGATCTTGGCGTCGGTCTTGCCCCAATAGGCGTCGCGGATCAGGCGCTTGTAGAGCTTGCCCGTGGCGTGGCGGGGCAGTTCGGTCATGAAGTCGATCTTCCGGGGCGCCTTGACGTGGGAGAGGTTGGCGCGGGCGAAAGCCGAGAGTTCGGCGGCCAGTTCCGGCGAGGGCTCGACCCCTTCGGCAGGCTGGATCACGGCGATGACTTCCTCGCCCATCTCCTCATGCGGGCCGCCGACCACGGCCACGTCGGCGACCTTGTCGTGGGTGATCAGCAGGTTCTCGATCTCCTGCGGATAGATGTTCACGCCACCGGAAATGATCATGAAGCTCTTGCGGTCGGTGAGGTAGAGGAAGCCCTCCTCGTCCACCCAGCCCACATCCCCGAGGGTGGTCCAGCCGTGCTTGTTGCGGCTCTCGGCCGTCTTCTTCGGGTCGTTGTGATACTCGAACTGACCCCCATTGGCGAAGTAGACACCGCCTTCGGTGCGAGCGGGCACCTCATTGCCGTCCTCATCGCAAATCTTCACTTGGGCGGTGAGGCCCCGTCCGACGGAGCCCTTGTGGGTCAGCCAGTCGGCGGCGTTGATCACGCAGATGCCGTTGCCCTCGGTGCCGGCGTAGTACTCATTGATGATCGGCCCCCACCACTCGATCATCTGTTCCTTGACCGGGATCGGGCAGGGCGCGGCGGCGTGGAACACCTGGGTGAGGGACGAGACGTCGTAGCGGTCACGCACCTCTTTCGGCAGCTTCAACATGCGCACGAAGTGGGTGGGGACAAACTGCCCCGTGGTGACCTTGTACTTCTCGATGGCCGCCAGAGCGTTTTCCTCGGTGTACTTCTCCATCACCACGACCGTGCCGCCGAGATGCTGCATGCCCATGGTCCAGCCCAGGGGCGCGGCATGATAGAGCGGGGCCGGCGAGAGGTAGACGCTGTCCGGCGTCCAGCCGTAGAGCATGCCGCCCAGAGCGCCGAGGCCCATGGTCGCATCGATCGGATCCTTGCCGGTGATCTCGCGCTTCACGCCCTTGGGCCGCCCGGTGGTGCCGGAGGAATAGAGCATCGAGCCCCCTGCCCCTTCGTCGGCGATCGGCGTGGCGGGGAAGGCCGAACGGGCTTCTTCGAAGCTCTTGTAGGGGCCGGCCGTCCCGTCGGTCATGAAGAGGGCGACGCCGGGGACAAGCGGCGCGATCTCGAGCGCCACATCCTCCACGCCCTTTGATGTGATCAGGGCCTTGGCCCCGCAATCCTTGACGATGTACTCGACCTCGCCGGCCGTGAGCTTCGAGGAGATAGCCGTGAAACGCAGGCCTGAGCGCTGAGCCGCCCACAGCACCTCGAAATAGCGCGGGCTGTTGTCCATGAAGATGGCGATGGCGTCGCCCGCCTGGATGCCGAGGGACCGGAACAGCTGCGCCCCCTGGTTGGAGCGGTCATCCAGCTCCTTGTAGGTCACGGTCTCGCCGGAGCCGGCCATGATGTAGGCGGCCTTGTTCGGGTTGGACTGGGCGTGGTGCTTGGGGTGCATCGCAATGGGCCTTTTCGAAAATGCGTCGTTCAAATCGGGATGGCGGAGCCGCGCTTCAAGCGGCGGCGGCCAGGGTCTTGCCAAGGATCATGTCGGCGGCCTTCTCGGCGATCATGATGGTGGGGGCGTTGGTGTTGCCGGAGATCAGGCGGGGCATGACCGAAGCGTCGATGACGCGCAGCCCCTGGACGCCATGCACGCGCAGCTGGGTGTCGACCACGGACCGCGGGCCGTGCCCCATCTGGCAGGTGCCGACCGGGTGATAGAGGGTGGAGCCGGCCATCTTGGCGAAGCCCAGCAGCATCTCATCGGACTGCATCATTTCGCCCGGCAGCATCTCATGATCAATGTAGGGCTCCAGCGCCTTCTGGGCGGCGATCTTGCGGCCCCACTTCAGGGAGGCGACGGCCACTTCCTGGTCGAGGGGGTCGGAGAGGTAGTTGGGCTGGATCGAGGGATAGACGGAGCCGTCCGGGCTCTTGATGCGGATCCAGCCCCGGCTTTCCGGCCGCACCTGGCAGGGGGCGATAGTCAGGCCCGGCAGGTCGTCCAGCTCCATCTTCTGCTCGTTCATGGCCTTCTCGAGGTTCATCGAGGCCGGCAGCATGTGGAACTGGATATCCGGCGAAGCGAGATCCGGGCGTGACTTGCAGAAAGCGGCGATGTGCGCGGCCGAGAGGGTCAAGAGGCCCTTGCGCGCGAAAAGATATTTGAAGGCCTCGCCGATGACGCGTGCGCCCTTGGAGAGCTCGTTCACCGAGATCACCCCCGGCTTCAGGCGCCAGGACTGGGCGATCATGTAGTGGTCCTGCAGGTTCTCCCCGACGCCGGGGAGGTCCTTCACCACGGCGACGCCGTGCTCCTGCAAGAGCGCGCCGGGGCCGACGCCGGACAGCTGCAGGAGTTGCGGGGAGTTGATCGCGCCCCCGGCCAGCAGCACCTCGGCCTTGGCCTTCGCGGTCTTCTTGACGCCGTTCTGGGTGTATTCGACGCCCACCGCCTTCGTGCCTTCGAAGACGACACGAGTGGTCAGGGCGCGGGTTTCGACGGTCAGGTTGGCCCGGCCCATGGCCGGATGCAGATAGGCCACGGCCGCCGAGCAGCGCTGCCCGTTCTTCACGGTCAGCTGATAGTAGCCGGCGCCTTCCTGGTCCTCGCCATTGACGTCCGGGTTGCGCCGGATCCCGGCCTGTTCGCAGGCCGTGATGATGGCGTCGGAAACCTCGTGCGTGGTGGTCACGTCGGAAACGTTGAGCGGCCCGCCCTTGGCGTGGTGCTCGCCCATGCCTGTGCGTTCCTGGTTCTCGGCGCGCAGGAAATAAGGCTTCACGTCATCCCAGCCCCAGCCCTCGCATCCCAGCTGGCGCCAGCCGTCATAGTCGGCGTGCTGGCCGCGGATGTAGAGCAGGCCGTTGATCGAGGACGAGCCGCCCAGCACCTTGCCGCGCGGCCAGACGTGGGCGCGGCCGGTCACCGGATCGACCTCGGTGGGGTAGAGCCAGTTGACGTTCGGATCCTTCAGTGTCTGCGAATAGCCGACCGGCATGTGGATCATCAGGTTCGACATGAACTGGCCGAGTTCCTTGGTCGGCCGGTCGTCGCCGCCGGCTTCCAGCAGCAGCACGGTGGTCTTGCCGTCGGCGGTCAGGCGGTTGGCGAGCACGCATCCGGCGGACCCGGCGCCCACGATGATGTAGTCGGCCTCGGCCATGTTTGATCCTCTCCCCCGCCCGTACCCGTCAGAACGGGCGTCTTTCAGGAAGATATGACCCGGCCCCGCGCGCGAGGAAAGGGCGCCGTGGCGGAAGTCCCTTCGCGATCAAGGCGCTTGCCTGCCCTTGGGTTCGGGCGTCTCTCTTGGCCGCGAACAAGAGGAACCGCGCCATGCCGACGTTCGAGACCCTGCTCTATGAGGTCAGCGACAACATCGCCACCATCACCCTCAACCGTCCCGATAAGCTGAACGCTTTCACTGGCCAGATGATGCTCGATATCATCGCCGCCTTTGACGCCACCGATGCCGACGACGATGTGAGGGTGGTGATCGTTACGGGCGCCGGGCGCGGCTTCTGCGCCGGCGCCGACCTTTCCAGCGGCGGCAATACCTTTGACGCTCAGCGCGGCGGCCGATCGGACCGACAGCGCGAAGACGCGGGCGTCGTGCGAGACGGCGGCGGGCGCACCACCCTTCGCATTTTCGAAAGCCTGAAGCCGGTCATCGCAGCCGTGAACGGACCGGCCGTGGGTGTGGGCGTGACCATGCAACTGCCCATGGACATCCGCCTGGCGTCCACGGACGCCCGCTTCGGCTTTGTGTTCGCCCGCCGTGGCCTCAATCCGGAGGCCGCGTCCTCTTGGTTCCTGCCGCGCCTGGTGGGCCTGCAGACCGCTTTGGAATGGTGCTATACGGGCCGCGTATTCGGCGCCCAGGAAGCGCTGGACAAGGGCCTCGTGCGGTCCTTGCACGCGCCGGACGAACTGCTACCCGCCGCCCGCGCCCTGGCCCGGGAAATCGCCGAGAACACCGCCCCGGTGTCCATCGCCATCACCCGTCAGCTGCTCTGGCGCATGGCGGGCGCCGAACATCCGATGATCGCCCACCGCGCCGACAGCCGCGCCATCCACATCCGGGGCTCCATGGGCGACGCCTATGAAGGGGTGCAGAGCTTCCTGGAAAAAAGGCCCCCCAACTATCCCAACAAGGTCAGTTCGGAGCTTCCGGACATCTGGGACAATTGGAAGGCGCCTGATTGGAATTAAGGCCGCTCGGATCAGGTCATCGGAAACGATAGGTTAACGCCGCTCTGTTGGGATGGAGCGGCATGAGTCTCGCCGCCGACAATCCCGAACCGCAGGAGCCGCCGCGCAAGGCGCGCCTGGCGCTGCTCAAGCGCCTCGCCGACGTGGTCAGCCTGCCTTCCAGCCGGGTCAACTCCTTCGAGCGCGCGGTGACCGCCGATCTGTTGGTGGAAATCCTGCGGGACGCCTCTTTCGAAGAGCGGGCCAGGGTGGCGCGGCGCCTTTCGAGCCTGAGCGAGATACCGAACAGCCTCGTTCGCCTGATCCTGCGTGACGAGCTGGATGTGGCCCGGCCCCTGCTGGAAGACAGCACCTGCCTCGGCGACGCCGACCTGCTCGATTGCATCCGCAATGCCACGGGCCCCCACCGGCGTCTGATCGCCCAGCGCCGCGGCGTGGGCGAGGTGGTCGCCGAAGCCCTGATCGACGGGGGCGAGACCCAGGTCATCGAGGCGGTGCTGAAGAACGAAATGGCCAAGCTTTCCCACGCCGCCGTGGAAGCCGTGGTGGCCTTGACGCGCGACAACCAGCACCTCGTGGGCATGCTTCTGCGCCGGCCCGAACTTCGGCCCAGCCATGCCTATGTGCTGTTCTGGTGGGCCAATGCCGATGCCCGGCGCTGGATCCTGCAAAGGTTCGCCGTTTCCCGGGAAGTGCTGCAGGAAGCCGCAGGCGACGTTTTCCCCATGGCCGCCGCCGAGGGCTGGCAGGATCCGCTGGCCCGCAAGGCCCTGCAGTTCATCGAACGGCGCCAGCGCAACCGGGCGGCCATCGACAAAAGCCCCTACGCGAGCCTTGATGAGGCCATGGCCTTGGCCTCTAACGGCCTGACCCGAGAGCTGGCCGAGGAGATTTCCTACCTCTCCGGAATCAAGCCGATGACCGGCGCCAAGATCATGACCGACCAGGGCGGCGAGCCTTTGGCCATCCTTTGCAAGTCCACGGGCTTGCCGAAAGCGGCCCTGCGATCGATCTGGCGCGGCCTGCAGCGGCCGGAGACTGGCGCGGACGGAGAGGTTCACCCCGATCTCGCCCGCGTCCTGACCACCTATGACATGATCGCCGTCGACAGGGCCCAGACCGTGCTGCGCTATTGGAACTGGTCTTTGTCTTCAGCCATGACGCCTGCCCTGCTGAAAGCCATCCGGGATCAGGATGAAGCGGTGTTCGAAGAAATGACCGTGCCTCAGCGCGCAGCGATGCTGGCCTTCGCCAGCGATTTCAGCGAATAGCGCACCCTAACCTGACAGTCGCTCGTCACTAGTCATCGATCTTGGTTAAATTGCAGCCAGTGCGACTCCGACTTGCGTAATTCTGAGCAATTCGACGTTCAGGAATATTTATTGGCGGCTCTTGTCGCGGCTTGTGTTGGTGGATAAGAACCCACGCATCGTTGTTGTGCTGCAAGACGCGCGCAAAATTCAGCAAATGCGGATACCGGACTCATGGATGACAAAGCGGAACTGATCGGCATGACCGCCGACATCGTGTCGGCCTACGTCGGCAATAACTCTGTGGCGACCAGTGATCTGCCTGGCTTGATTCAGAACGTCTACCGCGCCCTGACCGGTGTGGCCGGCGGCGCCGAGCCGGAACCGGTGGCCCCGAAGGAGCCCGCCGTCCCCGTCCGCCGTTCGATCACGCCCGATTACCTCGTCTGCCTGGAAGATGGCCGCAAGTTCAAGTCGCTCAAGCGGCATCTCCGCACCAAGTACAACATGAGCCCCGAGGAATATCGGGCCAAATGGAACCTGCCGAAGGATTACCCGATGGTGGCCCCGAACTACGCCAAGGCCCGCTCCGAGCTGGCCAAGCAGATGGGCCTCGGCCAGGGTGGCCGCCAGGCTCCGAAGAAGAAGGGCCGCTAGGCGGGCCATCCGAGTCAATCGGCCGCAGGCGGATAAAGCCCGCCTCGAAAGTGACCAAGCCCCTCCCCCTCGGGAGGGGTTTTTCATTTGGAACAAGCACTTCCGGAATCAGACGGCGACGACTGGAACCGCGGCGCGCGCCCCTCTGTTGACTCATTTTGAGAATCTTCGCTTGGCGCACGATTTTCCGCTTCCCCCGATTCGTTGGTTAAGCGATAGTGAATCGTCGTGATTCCAAGGGGTTGTTAGGGAATCCGGAGGTGGGCATGCAAGTCAGTGCGTCGGCGACAGCTATGCGGTCGCTCGAAGAAATGCTCGCCTATTGGGGGAGCCGTCGCCGTCCAGGGCGTCTTCCTGGCCGAGCGGACATCGATCCAGGCGGGTTCAAGCGGCTGTTGCCGTCCGTTTGCCTGATCGATGTTCGGCAAGATCCCCTGGAATATCGCCTGCGCCTGGCCGGCACCGGCCTCTATTCGGTCTATGGCGGCGAAATCACCGGCAAGCGTCTGTGCGATGTCTATTCCGGGCCGGTCGCCGACTACTGGAAGGCCGAACTCGACAAGGTAGTGACCGAGCGCCGGCCGCAGGTTGGAACCCAGAGCCTGGCATGGCGCGGCGTCTCCCATGCCTCCCTCCTCTGGCTGCGCATGCCCCTCTCCTCCAACGGGCGGGATGTCGACATGATCCTCGGCTATGATGGCGTGGTCGGGGTCGCCAGCGATCCGATGAGCGGCATCCGCGCCGCCTGAGGGCGCCGAAGCCTTATTGATCCGGACGTCCGCCCCCGCCATAAGCGCGCCCATCTGCGGATGGGGTTGGGTGATGAGTGAGATCGCTGTCTTTTCGGGCGGGGCGCACCCGGAGCTCGCCGCCGAAATCTGCGCCCAGCTGAAGGTCCCGCTCCTGCCCTCGCGCACCGAGCGGTTCGCCAATGACTGCCTGGAGGCGCATCTCGAAGCCAATTGCCGCGAGCGCGACGTCTTCATCATCCAGCCCCTGGTTACCCCGGTGCAAGAGCACCTGGTCGAGCTTCTTCTGATGCTGGACGCGGCCCGCGGCGCCTCGGCGGCCCGCACCACCGTGGTCATGCCGCACTATGCCTATGCCCGCTCCGACAAGAAGGACGCCCCGCGCATCTCCATCGGCGGGCGCTTGGTGGCTGACCTGCTGGTCACGGCCGGGGCCAACCGGGTGCTGACCATGGCCCTGCACTCGCCGCAGGTGCACGGCTTCTTCTCCGTGCCGGTGGATCACCTGCATGCCCTGCGCGAAATGGCCGACTATTTCCGCCGCTATGACCTCTCCAATACGGTCGTGGTCGCCCCGGACCTCGGCTACGCCAAGGAAGCCGCCGCCTTCGCCCGCCTCCTCGGCACGCCCGTGGCTGTCGGCGCCAAGCAGCGCTTCCCGGACGACCGCGTGGTGATCAGCGCCGTGATCGGCGACGTGGCCGGCAAGGACGTGATCATCCTCGACGATGAGATTGCCAAGGGCTCGACGGTGATCGAGCTGATGCAGAAGCTGCGCGAACAGGGGGTGAAGTCGATCCGGGTGGCCTGCACCCACGGCCTCTTCGCGGACGGGGCCGCGGCGCGGATTTCAGGGCCGGACGACGTGCTGGAGATCGTCTCCACCAACACCGCCCCGATCCCTGCGGACAAGCGGACGGGTAAGCTCACCGTGCTCTCCGTGGCCCCCGCCCTCGCCGAGGCCATCCGCCGCATCCACAACGGCGAGAGCGTGTCAGCGCTGTTCAGATAGAGGCGTCCCGTCTGATCCGCTCGACCATCGAGAAAAGACCGTTCGATCTTTGCGCGGACAGCGCGCCCGTCAAACCCAGCCTCTGGAACGCCGCCTTGGCGTCGAAGGCGAGGATGTCCGCAGGCGCCCGGCCGGAATAGAGCCGCAGCAGGAGCGCGATCAGGCCGCGCACGATGATGGCGTCGCTATCGCCCCGGAAGCTCATCGCCCCGTCCGCAGAACGCTCAGTGACCAGCCAGACTTGGCTCGCGCAGCCGCGCACCTTGTTGGCGTCGGAATGCTCATCGTCGGTCAGGGGCGCCAGATCCTTGCCGAGCTCGATCACGTAGCGATAGCGCTCTTCCCAGTCGCCCAGGAGATCGAACTCGTCGGCGAGTTCATTCAGGGTGTCGGTGATGGCGGAGGACATGAGGGGCCGCACTTAAGGCGCGCTCCGCCGCACTTCAAGCTTCAGCCTGCCGGCAGGCAGATGGTGGCGGTCAGGCCATGGCCCTGTTCGGACGCCAGCCGCAGGGTTCCCCCCATGGCCTGGCAGAAGAGATCGGCGATCGGCAGGCCGAGGCCGGCGCCCTCCGTCGTCCGCGTCAGGGGATTGCCGCCCTGTTCGAAGGGGCGCAGCAGGCGCGGGATATCCTCGGCGGCGACGCCTTCGCCCTGATCACACACCTCGATTCGCACCCGCCCCTGCAGCCGCGTGGCGCGCAGGCGCACCTCACCGCCCTCGGGCGTGAAGGTCAGGGCGTTCTGGATGAGGTTGCCAAGGGCGGTGCGAAGCCCCCTGTGATCGGCCATTACCGTGGGCAGGTCGCCGCGGTTTTCCACCTTCACCACGATGTTCCGCGCCTCGGCGTCGGCGGCGAGACCGTGGAGAACATCGTCCACGGCGTGATCCAGCCCCTCGGCCACGAGGATGAGGTCCGAAACCCCGCCTTGCAGGCGGGCGATCTCCAGCACCTGGTTGACCAGCCGCAGCAGTTTCAGGCCGCTGGCGCGCACATGCTCGGCGTAATCCTTGTATTGCGGCTGGCCGAGCGGGCCGTACAGCTCGTCGGCGATGATTTCGGAAAAGCCAATGATCGAGTTCAGTGGGGTACGCAGTTCATGGCTCACCATGCGCAAGAACGACCTCTTCTGGTCCTCAAGCGCCTGTTCGCGTGCGGAAAGCGCCCGGATCTCGGACGGGCTGAAATCCTGAAGTCTCGAAGCGGAAGACGACATGCAGCTCCAGGTCCCGCGCCGCACGGACGTGGCTTATCCACAGCCGAGGTTAGGCCAGCGCGCTTACGAAACCGTTTCCGTCCACATTTCGCTCATACAGCGGGTTCACCCTGTGATTGAGGCCGCTGGAGCGGGGCCTTGCGCGCGGCTAGTGTCCGCTCCGATTGTCCAGCGTGCAGCCGGGCCAGGCGCACCCGCCGGGCCTGGAATCGTGCTCTGGTCAGAATAGGAAAAGGTCAGGCTCCCGGTTGGTCCAAACGCCGAACAGCATGGAAGCAGCGACGTCGCGCCCGCCCCTGCCGGGCGGCGATGCGGGCCTCTGGCATGTTGTCTGGACCGTGGTGCTCGCGGTCGCTTCCGGCGGCCGCGCGATGCTCTCCGGATGGGACCCAATCGCCCTCTCCCTTGCTGTCATGGTGCTTCCCGCCCTGACCGGATGGGTTTTCTGGCGCGGCCGTTCCGGCTTCCTGGCCCTCCTGCTCTGGGCCGCCGCCGGGGCTTTCTCAGCAATGCTCATGGGTGGCGTCTCAGGGCCGCTCGGTGTCTTCTGCCTCACCCCAGTGGCCGCCGCGGCGGCTGTTGGGGGCCGGCGCCGGATGAGTGAGGGCGGCGCCCTCGCCGCGGTCTCGGCCGCATCGGTTCTCCTTTTCCAACTGGCCGGGGTAAGCCTGCCCTATGGCCTTGATGCCGTCTCGGTTAGCGGGTCCGCGACGATGTGGCTCGGCGCCTTCGCCCTTGGCGCAGTGGGCTTGAGTCTCGCTGCCGGGCTTCTGATGAGCAATCGCCGCACCGCCGAGGCTGACAGGCGCGCTGAGGCCGAGGCCTCACGCCTGCGCAGCGACTACTATTGGCTGGAATACTTTCTCCATGGGCAGCCCCACCTCCTGCTCCTCCTCGACCACGAGGGGCACGTGAAGGGCTCCTTCGGGCGGCCCCCCGAGGGCATCGACATTTCCGCCCTCTCTCAGACTGGTCTGATCTCCCAGGTGTTCGACGGCGACCGGCCCACGGTCGTCGCGGCCATCGACGATGCTCTGGCCCATGAGTGGGGAGAGGCAGGTTTCGCGCCCGAGGGCTCACCCGACCGCTGGATGATGGTCGCCTTCGCGCGCCTTGGCCCGGATGAGCTGGCCGCCTCCATCCGTGACGCGACCACCCAACGCGCCTATGAAGCCGGGCTGGAACAAGCGCGCACCGATGCCGAGGCTCTGAACGCGGGCAAGTCCCGTTTCCTGGCCAACATGAGCCACGAACTGCGCACCCCACTGAACGCCATCATCGGCTTTTCGGATATCATGCGCACCGCGATGTTCGGGCCCCTGGCCGACAAGTACGCCGAGTATGCCGGCCTCATTCACGAGAGCGGCGGCCACCTCCTGGACCTCATCAACGACGTCCTCGACATGTCGAAGATTGAAGCGGAGCGATACGATCTGGCACGCGAGGAATTCGACGCCCGCGAGGCCGTCTCCGCTGCCCTGCGCCTCGTTCGCCTGCAGGCCGACGGCAATGGGGTGACGCTGCGCGGCGTGTTGCCGGCCCAGCCCCTGGAGGTCGACGCCGACCGCCGGGCCTTGAAGCAGATCGTGCTGAACCTTGTTTCCAACGCGCTGAAATTCACCAATCGCGGCGGGCAGGTCACGGTCACGGCCCGGCCCCAGGGCGAGTATCTCGAGATCATTGTCGCCGATAGCGGCGTGGGCATTTCCGCGGCCGACCTTGAGCGTCTGGGCAAACCCTACGAACAGGCCGGCGAGGCGTCGCAGCGGGCCAAAGGCACCGGCCTTGGTCTCTCCCTGGTGCGGGCATTCGCCGAACTGCACGGTGGCACCATGGCAATCGAAAGCACCCTTGGCGAGGGCACGGCGGTCACGGTGCGCCTTCCGGTCCTCCTCGCGGTCCAACCGGCCGCACCGGACCCCGCGACTTTCGCCGGCAATGTGGTGGCCTTCAAACCGCAGCGCTAGGAGGCGCTAGCGCGTCGCAGACGCCGCCAGGAAAGCCCGGCCGGCCGCGAAATCTCCAACTTCCACGTAGGCCGTCTTCACCAGGTCGCCCCCTGCCCCCTGGAAGACGAACTCGACGGTCACGGACTCGCGCGGATCCAGCCCGGCGAGGGCAGTCGCGGCGGCGGCGGGAAAACGGAAGGCCCAGCCTGCGGCCCCATCCTCACCGATCAGGTCACGTCCGGCGGCGCTGCGGGCCTCGGCAGTGAAGACCAGGCTTGCCGATCGCGGCGCCGCCCGGTCTGAGAGCGGGATGCGGCCATTGGCGTCGGTATTGCGGCCATCGAGATAGGGTTGCGGCGCGCGGGCGGTGTCGCGCATCACCAGACGCGCCGTATAGGGCCGGCCATTGTCCGCGAAGCTGGCCACGGCGAGCAGGGATTGGCGGCCGTCCCGCAGGGCGAGGCCGAAATCCATCCTGTCCCACCCGAACTTGGCGGTCTGCTTCAGGCCCCAGGCGGCGAGGCCGGGTTGCGGCTGGGCCCGTTCGGCCATCCAGCCGGCCATTTCGCCTGGATAGCTGAGCCGCGTGAGCCGGGCGAAACCTTCGAAAGCCTGCCGCACCCGGGCCGCGGCTGTGGCGATATCTGGCGAGTCGCAGGCCACAGCGCCGGCTTTGGAAGCCGCCCGCCGTTCCACTTCGACCAGGCCTTCATTGGCGATGCCGGAACGCAGGGCCGCGCCACGCGCCTGAGCCTTGGAGGCCGCCAGGGCGGCTGAAATCGGCGGTGTGAAGAGATTGCACCGGCTGTCGGCGGCCACCATCACGGAGCGTTCGTAGTAGAGATCGAGCGCGCCCGCCGTCGCCAGTACAGGGGTGAGAGCGAGGCCCGCCGCCAGGACAACCCCGAAGGTCCTCCGCGCTGTCGATCGTCTCGTCATCGAAAGGCCTTTTGCCTTACAGTCCCCAAGGATGTCCGATCTACGGACTTAAGCTTTATTTGGAGTTATCGCCCAAGGTGCTGCTGGCCTCCGACATCTGGTGTTACGCCCTCATTCGCCGGGCCGAGCAGGGCGGGGCCTTCGGGGCGGTGATCCGCAAGGGCGATGCCCGGGCGGGGACCGTACTCGTGAAGTCGCTCAACACCCGTGAGGGCACGGCGAAACTTTATGCCGAGGCGACCCGAGGCGACGGCGAAAAGGTCTGGATGCAGCCCGTGGCATCCACGAGTGAGCCAGATCTCGACGCCTATCTCGACCGCGCCGCCCGTATTGATCCGGATCTCTGGGTGGTGGAGATCGCCGATCCGCAAGGCCGCCATTTCCTGACCGAGGCGGTCGAAGATCATTAACCCCTTCTCTAAACCGGGCCGAAACCGAGCTCTGGCACTCTGAGCCTCCCCCCAAAGCTCGTTTCCACGTGCCCGCAAAATGCTGTTTCTGCTGAACGACGTCATCCTGCGCCTGGATGCCTCGCATCTCGCGCCGCCCCTGGCGGCCGAGCAGTTCCGCGCCCTGTCGTTCAACTTCGTGGACAGGCTGGGCCGCGAGCTTTTCGCCGAACAGGCCCTGATGCAGTACTCCATGCCTCGCCGGGCTTCACGCCTGGCGGCCCTGATCATGGCCAAGGAGCCGATGGTCAATGCCGCTCTCTTCGTGGCCCCTACGTTCCAGTGCCCCCCGGACCAGGTGCAAAGCCGCTACGCCCAGGTCAGCTTCGAGATCATGGGTAATCTCTGGGAGCGCCAGCGATCCGGCAAGCTGACCAACATCATCGCCGACCGGCAGGTTTGGCGAAGGTTGGCCGCTTGAGCTAGCCTGCGGCCGCTGGAGATGAACGGCCATGTACGAAGCAAAAACCAAACCCACCGAGGTTGCGCCCGCCGACTATATCGCGGCCCTGGAGCACCCCGTCCGCCGCGCCGACGGTCAGGCGCTCCTGGGCTTGATGAGCGAGATCACTGGCGAGGAAGCGCGCATGTGGGGCCCCTCGATTATCGGGTTTGGCGAGCGGTCCTACAGGTATGAGAGCGGCCACTCGGGCGTGACCATGAAGGTCGGCTTTTCGCCCCGAAAGGCGAACCTCGTGCTCTATGTCCTGGCCTTTGACCCTCGCGTCCAGGCGGATACCCTCGCTCGCCTGGGCAAGCACAGGCGCGGCGTAGGCTGCCTCTATGTCAACAAGCTCGCGGATGTTGACATGACCGTCTTGCGCCAACTGATCGCCGACACCTGGCGGCGCATCAACGCCAAGGCCTGAAACGGTTTCTTCGGTCAGCCGTTATTGCCGAGCGCCGGGCGCCGGGCGCGCTGACCCCGCGGATCAATGCTTCACGCCCAACTCACGCCGTCCAAGGCTCCGTCATTCGCTGTCCCAACCGACTGGAATGAGCTGCTGCTGGGATCAGCCAGCGCGTCCATGCTGCTTCAAGGCGCGGTGCATCTGCTGCTGAACCTGGTGCTGGCGGCCCTCATCCTTTCGGTCACCCTGTGGGCCTCCAAGCGCGCCTCGATGCTCGCTCGGCAGGCCATCGCCCGGGTGCAACGCCGCACTCATGCCGACCCGACCCTTCTGGAGCTGGCGGCGATGCTCGTCCGCTACGGGGTGATCGCCATCGGCCTGATCGCCGTCCTGCAGCAGTTGGGCGTGCAGACCACGAGCGTCATCGCCGTGCTCGGTGCGGCGTCCCTTGCCGTGGGGCTCGCGCTGCAAGGGGCCCTGTCCAACGTGGCTGCGGGGGTGCTCATCCTCATCCTGCGCCCCTACCGCATCGGCGACGACGTCGAGATCAACGGCAGGCGAGGTGTCGTGAGGGCGCTCGATCTCTTCGCCACTCGCCTAGCAAGCCCCGACAGCGTCCAGATCTTCGTGCCTAACGGCAAGGCATTCGGGGATCCGATCGTGAATTTCACCACCCTTGGGCGGCGTCGCATCGAACTGGATTTCGGCGTCGATTATGAAGACGACCTCAGGAAGGGCCTCGCGCTGATGATCGAGGCCGCGAGGGCGGATCCCCGTGTTCTTCCGGACCCTCCCCCCTGGGCCAATGTCACCGAGCTGAAAGACAGCGCGGTGAACCTGAGCCTGAAGGTCTGGACCCCGCCGGGCGACTGGCAGGATGTCAGGAGCGACCTCATTGAGCGCATCAAGCGTGATTTCGAACGCGAGGGCCTTTCCTTCCCCTACCCCCATCAGGTGGCGGTGAGAGCGCCGGACCGGGCGCCACGGCCCGCGAGGGGCGCGCCGCCGAATGAGGCGCAGCCCGCCCGGCCGCAATAGTTGCTCCCCGGGCGCATTTCCCTTAGCCGTGCGGGATGACAGCCTCCCCCGCCGCCGAAGCCGCCCGCCGGCGCACCTTCGCCATCATCAGCCACCCCGACGCCGGCAAGACGACGCTGACGGAGAACATCCTCCTGGCCGGGGGCGCGATCCGCGCAGCCGGCGCCGTGCGGGCCCGGGGCGAACAGCGGCGCACCCGTTCGGACTGGATGAAGATCGAGCGCGAGCGGGGCATTTCCGTCTCGGCCAGCGTCATGACCTTCGATCACGACGGCCTGATGTTCAATCTGCTGGACACGCCGGGGCACGAGGACTTTTCGGAAGACACCTACCGCACCCTCACGGCCGCCGACGCCGCGATCATGGTGCTGGACGCCGCCAAGGGCATCGAGCCCCAGACGCTGAAGCTGTTCGAAGTCTGCCGCCTGCGCGACATCCCGATCATCACCTTCATCAACAAGATGGACCGCGAGGCTCTCGACCCCTTCGAGCTTCTCGACGAGATCGGCTCCAAGCTCGCCCTCGACCCGGCGCCGCTCTTCTGGCCAGCCGGCTCCGGCAGTCGCTTCAAGGGCATGCTCGACCTGCGCACCGAGAAGTTCGTGCCCTTCGAAAAGCACACCACCGAGCACCCGGCCCCCGTGCCGGTGAAATCCAACGCCATCGTCACGTTCCTCTCCCCGGATGAGCAGGAGGAGGTCATCGACGGCGGGACCCTGGTGCGCGAGGCCGCCAAGCCTTTCGATCCGCAGAGTTTTCTCGAAGGCCACATGACGCCGGTTTTCTTCGGCAGCGCCCTGCGGAAATTCGGCGTGGCCGAACTCCTGGCGGGCATCGGCGCCTATGCGCCGCCGCCCAAACCCTTGGCCGCCATGCGTTCAGGCGTCGAAACCCACGTCGCGCCCGGCGACGCCGAGGTCTCCGGCTTTGTCTTCAAGGTCCAGGCCAATATGGATCCGAACCACCGCGACCGCATCGCCTTCGTGCGCCTGTCCTCGGGCCGCTTCACTCGGGGCATGAAGCTGAAGGTGCAGAACACCGGCCGCCAGATGAGCGTCAACGCCCCGATCCTGTTCTTCGCCTCGGACAGGGAACTCGCTGAGGAAGCCTTCGCGGGCGATGTCATGGGCATCCCCAACCACGGTGTCCTCAGGGTCGGAGACAGCCTGTCGGAAACCGGAACACTACGTTTCGCCGGCCTGCCGAACTTCGCCCCGGAAATCCTCCAGCGCGTGCGGGTCAAGGACCCCCTGAAGGCCAAGCATTTGAAGAAGGCCCTGGAAGGCCTCGCCGAGGAAGGCGTCACCCAGCTCTTCCGGCCTTCCATCGGCGCGGATTTCATCGTTGGCGCGGTCGGCCAGCTGCAGTTTGAGGTGATGGCCGACCGCCTTTCCGGCGAATATCAGCTCGATGTGGTCTTCGAACCCGCGCCCTATGCCGAGGCCCGCTGGCTCACCGGCTCGAAGGCGGATCTGGAGGATTTCGCGAACAAGCACCGCACCGCCATGGCCACCGACATCGATGACGCCGTGGTCTTCCTGGCCAAGTCAGCCTGGGAGATCGGCTATGTGGCGGAGCGCTATCCAAGCGTGGGCTTTGAGCGCTCGAAGGAACGCAGCTAGCGCGTCAGCTTTGCGCGTTAACCATGTGTTAAGATTAATTTCTTGCTAACTCTCTTGGCTCCGGCTTTGCTGCTCGAGCGTTGAAGGGCTGACCACCTGTTCCGGGGTGGGACGCTATTCGCGCACGAGGGGTGAAACGCCATGTTCGAGTTTGGTCGGGAACTTCGCCGCCTTTTCGGCGGGGATGCGGGCAGCAAGCCCTTTCAGGACGGCCTGACCGGCGGCGACGCCACCCTGCTCGAACTGCTCGATCTGAAGCCCCTCTGCCTGGAAGCGAAGTCCGCCGATGTCGCCGCCGGGCGAATGTCCGTTAAGGACCGTGCGAGCCGCCTCCTTGAAGCCGCCAGCATCTGGCGTGAGATCGCCCGCCGCACCGGTGATGTTGTCGCCCTGCGCAAGGCCGCCGCCACGGCCGAATCCTCCGCCAAGGCCTTCGAAGCCTCTCACCGCCCCCTGGGGCGGGCCCGAGCTAAGGTCGAACAGGCCGCCTGCGCCATGCTGGGTGCTGATCTTTTCGGCGACGAGGGCCTCAATGCCGCGGCCCTGACGGTCCTGGCCGAGGCGCGGCAGATCGGCGGCGCGCCCGCCGCTCAGGCCGAAGCGATGATCGCCGCCCTGCACGGGCGCCCGATCGCCGAAAGCGGTGATGAAACCGCCGTGCGCATGGCGGCCGCCCGCTTCAACGCTCCGCTCAGCCTGATGGAAACCGCAGCAAAGAAGGGCGGCCCCCTTAGGCTCATCGCGGCCGAGACGCGGATCGTCCGCGCCGACCTTCTCTGCGCCGCCGGTGTGCGCCTGAAGGATGCGAGCCTGCTGGATGCCGCCGTCCGCGATTGTGACGCTGCCCTGGCCCGTCTCGACCCCGATTTCGATCCCCTCACCCATTCCCGCGCCAGCCTGGCGCGCGCCGCCGCCCTCGTCCTGCGGGCCGAACTGGGCGTCGATCTCGGCGTGCTCGCCGACGCCGTGGCCGCGCTGGCGGAGGCGGTAGGCCCCATTACGCGAGACCAGAGCCCATTGGACTGGGCCAAGGCTCAGATCGGCCTCGCCGCCGGTCTTCAGAGCCTGGGCGATGCCGGCCTCAATGAGCAGGCCCTCGAAAAAGCCGTCACCTGCTATGACCGCGCCATGGTCATCCTGAAGGCGAACCCCGCCCTTACGCTTTCGGCCATCGTCGCCGCCAACCGCGCCATCTGCCTTGGACGCTGCGCCGAGCTTACCGGCGATCTGGCCGTACTCGACGCCGCGGAAGCGGCCTTCAAGGGTGAGTTGGCGGGGGGCGCGCACCAGCGGGATCCGGTCAAATGGGCGCTCATCCAGACCAACCTGGCGCGCCTCTACGAGACGCGTGTGGATCTGACCGGCAAGGACCGTGGCGCACGCGCCGCGGCCGCCCTCGCCTATTCGGAAGCCCTGGACGTGTTCTCAGAACGCGGCTTGCGGTCCCTCGCCGACCTCGCTGCCCAGGGCCTCGAGCGCGTCCGTCGCGCTGTCCGCCCCAAGGTCTAGGCCTGAGGTCAATCAGTCTTCGTCAGCCGGCGCCGGCACGGCGCCTTCCCCCTCATCGCTCGCCCGCGGGGCGCGGCGGCGGCGCGGCTTGGCGGCGGGCGCCTCCTCCTCGGCCTCCGCCGGCCGCGGCGCGCGCGCCTGCAGGAAGGCAGGCAGTTCGGCGGCCTCGCCGGCATCCGCGCGGAAGCGGCGGCGGGGCGCTGGCGTCTCATCGCGGGCCACCAGGGGCGCCGCCTCCGGTTCGATCACCGGCAGCGGATCGCGCGGCGCCTGGTCACGGTCCTGGCGGTCCTGACGCGGCGGCCGGTCGTCGCGATCACGGAAACGGTCGCGGGGGCGCTCGTCACGGGGCCGATCATCTCTGGGCCGTTCGTCTCTGGGCCGGTCATCGCGGGGCCGGTCATCGCGGGGACGATCATCGCGGTCGCGGTTGTAGGGCCGGTCATCGCGGGTCCGGTCGTCGCGCGAACGCTCGTCCCGGTCACGGTTGTCGCGATCACGATTGTCGCGGTTGTCACGGTCGCGGTTGAAATTGCGGTCCCGGTCGCGGTTGAAAGGCCGTTCATCGCGATCGCGATTGTCACGGTCACGATTATCGCGGTCGCGGTTGAAATTGCGGTCGCGATCGCGGGCCTCGAAACGCTCACCCCGGCCCTCGCCGTTGTCCTGGGCCTCGGCCCCCTCGGCCTCCGCCTCGGCGGCGGGTTCAGCCTGGCCGGCGCTTTCATCCTCGAAATCCAGGTCGAAGCCGGTGGCGTAGTTGTCCCGGCCCATGATCTCGGTGACCGGCTTGTTGGGCTGCAAGGCCCGGATCGTACGGAAATAGTGTTCGGCGTGCTGCAGGTAGTTCTCCGCCAGCACCCGGTCCCCCGCGGATGACGCATCGCGCGCCAGTTGCTGGTACTTCTCGTAGACGTGCTGGGCCGCGCCGCGCACCTTGACACCGTCGGGGCCGTTGGAGTCGAAGGCGCGGTTCGCGTTTTGCTGCTGGGGCTTGTTGCCACCCCCGCCGCCGCCGCGATTGCGGCTACGCTGGCGCTTCATACCCTTGAAATCTCTCATGCTTTATCGACCGTGTCAGACCGGAGGACCATGGCGTGCTGTGCACGCTGGCCGCTGCGGTTATCCCTCAGGGTTCGGGCGTATCTGCCCGGAATTCGTGTCAAAGGACTATTGGTTCCCCGCCTCCCCCATCTAGGTCAGGGACGCATCCGGGAAACGGAACGCGCCTGCCGGAGGGGCGTTGCGCCCGCCATCATTAGCGAACACCAGACCCGATTGCTCCGGCGATTTGGGTGGAGACGGTTATGATCTACCCATTCAGGACCGTGTTTCCAAGGGCTTTCTTCATTCCGGTGATGACACGCTCGCGTGTGGCGAGGTCGCGTTGCATGCGAACACCGACGGCGCCCGCCGCCGTGAAGAGGCCTGACACCGCCTCGGTCTGAGCAGGTCCGATCTCCACCGCGAAGAGCCCGCCCGGCTTCAGCACCCGCAGGATTTCCGGAGCCAGGATCCGGTAGGCGTCAAGGCCGTCCGCGCCGCCGTCAAGGGCCACGTGCGGCTCGTGATCGCGCACCTCCGGATCGAGCCCCGTGATGTCGCCTGTCGGGATGTAAGGCGGGTTGGACACCACGATGTCGAACCTGTCGTCGGCCAGACCTGCCGTCCAGCTCGCATGGCTGAACAGCGCCCGGTCCGACAGATCCAGAAGGGCGGCGTTTTCGCGCGCCACCTCAAGCGCGGCCTCCGAAATATCGACCCCCAGCCCGCTCGCTCTCGGCCGTTCCGCCAGGATAGCCAGCAGGACGGCCCCCGACCCGACGCCGAGATCGAGGATCTCCGCCTGCGCCGCTTCCGGCAGGGCCGGCAACACCACATCCAGCAAGGTCTCGGTGTCGGGGCGCGGCGTCAGCACGTCCCCCGTCACCTTCAGCATGATCTTCCAGAAGCCCTTGCGGCCAAGAATATGGCTCACAGGTTCACGCGCCTCGCGCCGCTGAAGGAAGCTCTCCAACCGCTCTTCCTGCGCCAGGCTGAGCGTTCGTTGCGGCTCGGTGACGATCTCCAGCCGGCTAGCCTCCGCCGCTGCCTCCAGGAGCAGCCGCGCATCGATCACCGGGCTGTCGATCCCAGCCGCCGTCAGCCGCTCACGTGCGCTCTTCCAGGCGGAAACAAGGGTCTGAGACATGGGGAGGGCTTAGCAACCCTCCCTTGGCTTGTCCAAGGAAGCCAATCTAGTCGAGACTCGCCCACCTGGGCGCTGGCGCGCCCTGTCCTCCCTTTACCAAGCGAAGGGACGATGGATCACTTATCCTCGTCGAACGTCACACCGGCGCGCCGCAGCAGCACCACCATCCGGCGCAACTGATCATAGGCGTTCTTGAGCGCGGCACGGTTTTCGGGCGCTTCCAGCACATGGGCCGGCACGATGATGCCCTTGCCGCGCACCTTCTGGCAGTAGCCGGTTTCGATCAGCGCATTGATATGCCGGCGGACGGTCTCGTAGGGCATGTTCAGGGAGGCCGCGACCGCGTTCACCGGGATTGGGCGGCGCAGATTATCCGGCGGGGTTGTATCTATATCCGCGTACTTCAGGCTCTCGTCGGAGAGATGGCCGATGTGGGAAACATTGCCCTGCACAATCGCCAGAAAAATCACCCCGCGCTGAAAGCTCCCATCGAAGCGGCGCCCGAGGAGTTCGGCATAGCGAAGAAAGAAGTCAGCGGTAACTCTGGAAACCAACCGTTCTTTCATCAACGCATCGCCTATCAGCTGCCCCAATCACGCCGGGGTCGTTACATACCCAACATGGGAATATTGCCGACAAATTGCGCTTGGTCGAACAGGTTCGCCGAATCTGCGAACGATTTTCACCTCAAGTGGACGTTGAGCGCCGTACTCTCCACACGGTTGCGGCTTGTTTGGGTTTCTCGCGATCCGAAACCGGCGTTCTCCGACGAAAAAGGGCGCCGGGAGGCCCCGGCGCCCTCGAATCGTGAACTGAGGATTCTTACCTAGTCGCGCCTCAAGGCGAGGCGCGCCCTGAACTAGGCCCGCTTGCCGGTCAGCGGCGAGGAGCCGAAGGCGCCGGCCTGAACCGTGCCGGTCATGTCGTCGCCGGAGACCGTGACGTTGAAGGTCAGGGTCAGCGGCATGGGGGACGTGATCGCGGTGGACCAGGTCAGCTTATCGCCATCCACGGTGCCCGAAATGTCCTGTGTGCCCATCCGGCTTTCTTGCTTGCCGGTGAAGGTGCCCCCGCTGGTGGTGATGGTGACCGTGCCTTCTTGCACGCCCATCGGGGAATTGATCGTGGTCTTCCAGGTGCCGTCGGCGGACATAAGCGTCCTCTCCCGTTGGTTTCTAATGGGACGCGACCTAATCAGGCAAAATCCTGGGGCGCAAGGCTGACGTGACGGAGGCGTCACCTTTGCCCGGGTTAAATCTTCGTCATGCGCGGGCTCATACCGGCCCCCGGAAACGCGCCTACTCGGCTGCCTGCGGAACACCGGCCTTGGCGGCCTCCAACGCCTTGGCCCTGGCTTCGATCAGCTCAACGATGTGGTCGACCATCTTGTCGTTATCCATCTTATGGTCCGGCTTGCCGGCCATGTAGATCATGCCCGAGCCCTTGCCTCCGCCGGTGAATCCCACGTCCGTCATCAGGGCTTCGCCCGGACCGTTCACCACGCAGCCGATGATCGACAGGCTCATGGGCGTGGAGATATGGGCCAGACGCTGCTCCAGGGTTTCCACGGTCTTGATCACTTCGAAGCCCTGCCGGGCGCAGGACGGGCAGGCGATGATGTTCACACCTCGGTGGCGCAGCCCGAGCGCCTTCAGCATGTCGAACCCTGCCTTGATTTCCTCCACCGGGTCAGCCGCCAGCGACACCCGGATCGTGTCGCCGATGCCAGCCCAAAGCAGGCTGCCCATGCCGATCGCGCTCTTTATGGTGCCAGAGCGCAATCCGCCGGCCTCTGTCACGCCAACGTGCAGGGGACAGTCTATGACCTCGGCCAGCTGCTGATAGGCCGCGACCGTCATGAACAGGTCCGAGGCCTTCACGCTGATCTTGAACTCGTGGAAATCGTGGTCCTGCAGGATGCGGGCGTGGCGCAGGGCGCTCTCCACCATCGCGTCCGGGCACGGCTCGCCATATTGCTCCAGCAGGTCCCGCTCCAGGGACCCGGCATTGACGCCGATGCGCATTGAACAGCCGTGATCGCGGGCCGCCTGAATCACGTCCTTCACCCGCTGGGGCGAGCCGATATTGCCGGGGTTGATGCGCAGGCACGCTGCGCCCGCCTGTGCCGCTTCGATGCCGCGTTTGTAGTGAAAGTGGATGTCCGCCACGATCGGGACCTTCGAGGCTTTCACGATCGCCGGCATGGCCGCTGTGCTTTCCTCGTCCGGGCAGGACACCCGCACGATATCGGCCCCCGCCTCCTCCAGCGCCCGGATCTGGGCGATGGTCGCCGCCGCATCGGCGGTCAGGGTATTGGTCATCGACTGCACGGTGATCGGCGCATCGCCGCCCACTGGCACCGGCCCCACATGAATCTGCCGCGACTTGCGCCGCACGATCTGGCGCCAGGGACGTAGGTGTTCAAGGTCTGACATGGGCACAGGATAGGCGGTTTGGCGACCGCGCTAAAGAGGTCGCCGCCCCTAAGGCGTAACCAGCCCCGCCGCCTGGCTGTCGGACAGTTGCGCCGATTGGGGCGCCGCGCCCGAGGGTCTCGCCCCCGCCACGGTGGCCACGGGGGCCGCGAGGCTGGTCAGGGGGGTGGCCGCGGCTTTCAGCGGGCCCTTGAAGACGTTGTTGGCGAAGACGCGCACCACGGTGGGATCGCTGACATCGACGATCAGGCCACGCACCGGGCTCGTCCGGTAGGCTTCACCGGCCGCCAGATAGCGCGCGAAGAACACCGAGCCGTCAGAGGTGTGCACCGTGATGGACACCGGCCGGGCGGCCTGCAGAACGATGGCGCCCCCGCTCTCCCCATAGACCATGCCGCGCGGCGTGAAAGCCGCGCCGAGGGCCGGGGCGTTGATATCCACCGGGGCCGCCGGAATGATCGGGTTCTCCGTGCCGTCCGCATTGGGCAGGCCGGGTGTTTCATAAGAGTCAGGCACGGTGGCTTCCGGCGGGGCCGGCATCGGCGGGCCCAACTGCACCGGTCCGCCACCGCGGGCCGCCTGCGACGCGTCGGCCATGGCGGCTTCGGCCACGGCGTTGGCGGCTGCCGTCTGGCCCATCATGGCGTGACGCGCCACGTTCCAGACGATCACCGCCGCGACGATGATCAGGGCCACGCCCGCCAGCAGGCTCACCCCTCGCTCGCCGCCCTTGTGGATGCCGACCGGAGCGCGCAGCACCTCGTCAGGATCAGGGCTCTCGCGCTTGAAGCGGTTGACCGCCGCTTCCGGGTCCAGCCCCAGAAGCTTGGCATAGGCGCGCACATAGCCGGTGGCGAAGGGTCGCGACGGCAAGGCATCGATGTCGAAAGCCTCCAGTGAGGCGAGGTAGGCGCGGCGGATGCGCGTGGCTTCGGCCACCTCATCCAGGGAGAGGCCTTTGAATTCGCGCAGCCCTTTGAACGCCGCACCGATGTTCACACCTTCATCCACGCCTGGCGCCTCAATGACGTAAGGTGTTTCCGCCTGGGAAAACCCCTGGCGGGTAAAGTCGGTCAACCCGAACGTCGCGGTCCCGCTCGTGTCCAGCGGCATGGCCCGAAGCCCCCCGAATCCGAAAGCGCGGCGACGGCCGCGAAGACGCCCCAACCAGATACACAATCATGGTTAACGAAGTCTTGTGGATAACAGGATATGTTACGGGATTCAATGACCTAAACTGCGACATACTGTTTCCGCGCCAGCGTCTCCAGCTCGTTCCGAATAGAGCCGGCGGAGCTCTTCAGAAGGCCTTCGACGCCGCGCCGTGCAGCCTCTCTATCGCAGGAAAGCACCATTTGTTTGACAGGCCCGATGCCGGTCGGCGGCATCGACAGGCGCTCGAAACCCAGCCCCACCAGAGCAAAGGCTTCCAGCGGCCGGCCGGCCATTTCCCCGCAGACCGAGACTGGCGTTCCCGTCTCCGCGCAGGCGCTCTGAATGGTCTTCAGGGCCCGCAACGCCGGGGGTGATAGCGGGTCGTAGCGGTCCGCGACCCTTGGGTTTCCCCGGTCCGCGGCGAAAATATACTGCATCAGATCGTTCGTCCCCACCGAGACGAAGTCGGTCATCGGCAACAGGGCGTCGAGGTGCCAGAGCAGGGACGGCGCCTCGACCATGGCCCCCACATCGAGGCGCGACGGGGCCGGCCGGCCGCGTCGCAGCGCCCAGGCCACCTCGTGGTCCACCAGGGCCCGCGCCGTGCGGAACTCATCCACCGTCGCCACCAGGGGAAACATGATGCGCAGGGGCCGGCCTTGCGCCGCCGCGATCAAGGCGCGCAGTTGCAGGCGAAGCAGCGCCGGACGATCGAGCCCCATTCTCACGGCCCGCCAGCCAAGGGCCGGGTTATCCTCACGTTCCGCTTCAAGATAGGGCAGCACCTTGTCGCCCCCGAGATCGAGGGTGCGGAAAGTCACCGGCATGTCCCCCGCCACGTCCAGCACCCGGGCATAAAGCGCCGTCTGGGCGTTGAAGCGCGGCAAATCCTCGGAGACCATGAACTGGAATTCGGTGCGGAAGAGGCCGATCCCCTCCGCTCCGGTCTCGGCGAGGATGTCGAGATCCACGGCCAGGCCAGCGTTCATCAGCAGGGTCACCTTGGCGCCATCCCGGGTGAAGGCCGGCGTTTCGCGCAGCTTGGCGAACTCCGCCCGCCTTTGGGCCCGCACCGTCAACCGGGCCTGCAGGGCCTGCACAACGTCCGTGCGCGGGCGCAGAAAGGCTTCACCCGTCTCGCCATCGACGATCACCGGGTCGCCCTGGTTGACCCGGTCGCGCAGGCCGGCGAGGCGCCCCACGCAAGGGATATCCAGGGCCCGGGCAACGATCGCCGCATGGCTGGCCGAGGAGCCTTCCTCGAGCAGTAAGCCCTTCACCTTGGTTCGGTCGTATTCCAGGAGGTCGGCGGGCCCGAGGTTGCGGGCGATGATGATGGCGTTGTCGGGCAGCACCCGCGCGGCGTCCCCGTCGCCGGAAAGGTGGCGCAGCAGCCGGTCATTGAGGTCTTCCAGATCGTGTAGCCGCTCGCGCAGGTAGGGGTCGCGCGCCTGGCCCAGCCGCGCCCGGTGCTCGGAGCGCACCCGCTCCACCGCCGCCTCCGCCGTCAGGCCAGAGCGCACCGCCTCCTCCAGGGAGTGGTTCCAGGAGCCCGAGTGGGCCAGCATCCGGTAGCTTTCCAGTACGTCGTAGGACGCCCCGAGGATGCCCTCGTGACCTTCCAGCATGGAATCGATCTGGTTTCGCAGGGCCTCAATGGCCTGGGACAGACGTCCCTCCTCGGCCACGGCGTCATCGCTGAGCAGCTGGCCCGGCGCCACCGGCGCCTCGTGCAGCACCGCCACCCCATAGGCCAGGCCGTCGGCGAACTTCGCGCCCTTAAGCCGCTCCGGCTTGGCCGGGGCGATTTCGACGTCCTTCAGTTCTTCCAGACTGAGCAGATCGCCGCCGGCCACCATCTCGGAGAGGGCCATGGCGATGATCTGGATTTCCTCGACCTCCTCCTCCGCATAGTTGCGGCTGGTGCGGTTCTGGACGACCAGCACCCCGATCGTCCGCCCGCCGCGCAGCAGGGGCACGCCGAGGAAGGCGTGGAACGGGTCTTCCCCCGTTTCCGGCCGGTAGGAGAAGGCCGGGTGCGAGGGGGCGTCGGAGAGATTGAGCGGCCGGCCCTGGCGCATGATCTCGCCAACCAGGCCTTCGCCGGGCTTCATCCGCGTCACGTGCACGGCGCCGGGATCGAGGCCTTCGGTGGCGAAGAGCTCGAGTTCCGCCGAGGCCCGGCGCAGGTAGAGCGAGCACACCTCGGCCACCATCGAGTTGGCGATGGTGCGCACGACCATGTTCAGCTTGGCCTGGGGAGGCGCGCTCCCGGCCATGGTGTCCACGATCTGCCGAAGCAGGCTGCGCGGTCCGCGAGGCGGCGCAATCGCCATGGGCGCTTCTTTCTCCCGTCCTTGAATGGCGCCTATAGCAGGTTTTGAGGCCATGTGAGGGCGCAGGCGGTCGCAGGCGCGTTATCGAGAGTGTTTGCCTGGTTTTGGACCTAGGCCGGTGGCCACCCTTCGCCGGTCTTGAGCCAATGGGCGCAGTCCGGGATCAGATGCTTGGCTGCCTCGATGTCGGCCTTGGCGATCTCTTCGGCCGACAGCACATCCTTCCAGCGCCCGTTAGTGCCCTTGTTGATGAAGGTGCGGCCGCCGCCGTCAAACACCATGTCGAGCATCGGCTGCTTGGCGGCGAGGTCCTTCATGTAGCCCACCGTGGAATGTTCGAGGGTCTTGGCCAGAAGGTCGTCCGACAGCGGAATGTCCAGGAAGGCCGCGATCCTGCGCACGTTCTTGGCCGGCTCGGCCAGCATGTCGGCATAGTGTAGCAGCAGCACGTTCGGCAGGGTGCGGGCGTCCCACCAGCCCTGCACATGGCTCCAGAACGGCCAGTTGGGCGAGCCGTCCCCGTCCAGGAACTGATGATAGTAGGCGCGGATGTCCGGATTGATCGGCGCGATCGGCGGCCCGACCAGGTCCGGCACCCCATTCAGCAGCTCATAGGCCAACGGGCTGAAGGACATGTGGTGATGGTGCCAGCTCCAGGCCACGTCCCGCACGTCCCGGGCGATATAGATGTACTTCACCTCCGGATGGATCCCGAGCGCCTCCACCGGCAGGTGGGTCTTCAGGAAGCGGCGGTGAGTCTGGGCCTTGGCGTCCTCCACCGCCGTCAGAGCGATGCGGAAATCCGGCCAGGGCGAGATCGCCGAGCCGTAGAGATCCGGGTCGCCATCGAACAGCAACTGCCCGACGATCTGCTGCGTCCAGGTCGTGCCGGACTTGGCCCAGGTGCCGATGATGATGTCGCCGTCGCGGAATTCGAACCCGTTCCAGCGCACTGAATCCAGGGTGTGGCAGCGCAATTCCTCGGTCTTGGCCGGATAGACGATCTGTTCTGTCATTGGTTCTCCCCCTCGCGCGTTATAACCCGAGCCATGGCTCTACGCCGCAGAAACCCGTTCGGATGATCCCGGAATTCCTCAAGAAGCTCGAGGTCCGCACCCTCGCCGTCCTCGCCGCCGCCGGGGCCGCGATCTGGGTGTTCCTGTCGGTCGCCGGTGAAATGGCCGAGGGGGAGACAGCCTCCATCGACCGGCCCCTGATGCTGGCCCTACGCGTTCCGGGCAACCCCGCCGACCCCATCGGCCCGCACTGGCTGGAAGAGGCGATGCGCGATGTCACCGCCCTCGGCGGTTTCACCTTCCTGACCCTGGTGACGATCATCGCCACGTCCGCCCTCGCCTTCTACGGCAAGCGCCGCCAGGCCCTGGTCTTCGCCGGCACGGTCATCGCGGCTGAGCTCTCAGCCGATCTCCTGAAGGCGCTCTACAATCGCCCGCGGCCGGACCTCGTGCCGCACCTCTCCTACGTCTATTCCCACAGCTTCCCGAGCGGCCACTCCACCCTCTCGGCCGCCACCTTCCTGACCCTGGCCGCCATCCTCTCGTCCCTGCAGGCCAAGCGCCGCGCCAAGGTGTTCCTCTTCACCATCGCCATCGGCCTGGTGCTGGCGATCGGTTTCTCCCGCGTCTACCTCGGCGTCCACTGGCCCACCGACGTCCTGGCCGGCTGGACCCTCGGCGCCGCCTGGGCGCTGATGGCGCGGCTGGCGCTGGGGACAGCTACTGCCCCGTGAACTTCGCCGGCCGGCGCTCCAGGAAGGAGGCGACGCCTTCCTTATGGTCCGCCGACTTGAAGGCCGCCGAGAGCGCCGTCACGTGGGCCTGCATGTGCTCGGAAACATCCCGCTCCATGCCCTTCCACACCAGCTCCTTCATGTGGCGGATCGAGAAGGGGGAGGAGGCGAGATATTTCCGCGCCTCGGCCCTCGCCGCCTGCATCAGATTTTCCGGCGCCACGATCTCGTTGGCGTATCCGATCCGGTGGGCCTCCGCCGCCTCCAGGAACTCCCCGGAATAGAGCAGACGCAGAGCCCGCGACGGCCCGATGATCCGCGGCAGCAGCCACGACCCGGCCCCCGTATCCGGCACAAGGCCCCGATGCGCGAAATTCCAGGCAAAGCGCGCCCGGTCCGTCACGATCCGCACATCGCACTGGCTGGTGAACTCAGCCCCCATGCCCACGGCGAACCCGTCAATGGCCCCGATCACCGGCTTGGGGCACGAGGTGATCGGCCACCACACGTCCGTCTGGCTCGCCTCGCCGCGCACGCCCCGCGTCTCGCCGGGAATGGTGGCCAGGTCCGCCAGGTCCGTGCCGGCGCAGAAGGTCCCGCCCGATCCGGTGATGATCAGCACCTTCACGCGCGGATCGGCCCCCGCCTCGCCGACCGTCTCGATGAACCGGCGCAGCATGGCGTAGGTCATGGCGTTGCGCTTTTCGGCCCGGTCGATGGTGATCTGCCCAATCCCCTCGTCATTGACCTCGAATTTGATGTGTTCCGCCGTCATGTTCGTTCTCCCTTACCGGTTCAGGACCGCGAGACCGGTCTCCGCCAGCACCCTTGTCCCTGAGTTGTCCGTACTCGCCGCCGCCGAGCCGATGCCGTCCAGGTTCCGCTTGAAGACACCCTGCGAGATCGAGGCGAGGCGGAAATGGGCGAAGGCCAGGTAGAAGTCGAAATCCTCGATCCCGGCCCGGCCGGTGCGCTTCAGATAGCTGGCGACATATTCCGCCTCGGTGGGAATGCCCGAGGTCGCGAAATCCACCCCGTCCAGCGTCCCCCAGGCTGGCGAGTGGCTGTGCCAGAGCATCGCCGTATAACCGAGGTCCGCCAGGGGATGGCCGAGGGTGGAAAGCTCCCAGTCCAGCACGGCGATGATCCTCGGCTCGGTCGGATGGAACATCACGTTTTCCAGCCGGTAGTCTCCGTGGGTGATCGTGGTCGTGTCATCGGCCGGAATGCGCGCCGGCAGGGCCTCGATCAGCGCCTCCATGGCCGGCAGGGGCGTCGTCTCGGCCCCGCGGTATTGCTTGATCCAGCGGCCAACCTGCCGCTCGAAGAAATTGCCCGGCCGTCCATAGTCGCCAAGGCCGATGGCGTTGGGATCGATCTCATGCAGCCGCGCGCAGACATCGCCCAGCTCATCATAGATCGCCCGCCGCTCGGCCGGTTCCAGGCCCGGCAGGCGCGCATCGCGGAAGATTCGCCCCTCCAGGAAATCCATCACATAGAAGCTGGTGCCGATGACCGCGTCCTCTTCGCAGAGGGCTCGCATGGTGGGCACGGGGAAGCCCACGCTGCCCAGAGCCTTCATCACCCGGTATTCCCGGTCCACCTGGTGGGCGCTGGCCAGCAGCGTACCCGGCGGCTTCTTGCGCAACACGTAGCGGCGGCCATCGGCGCCGGTGACGAGATAGGTCGGGTTCGAGGCCCCGCCCTGGAATTGGCGCAGGGTCATCGGCGCGGCGAAGCCCTCGACGTTGGCGCTCAGCCAGCGCTCCAGCGCCGCTTCGTCCAGCCGGTGCGCGGGCCGGATGTCGCCGAGGTTCGGGGCGGAAGGGTCGGCGGTCACGGGCGTCCTCCAGACTTCTCTTGCAGAAGCCTAAAGCGCCTCACGCGCCGTCAGGGAAGAAGAGAAGAAAGACTATCCACCGATCAGGGTGATCAGAGCCCCGCCGACCAGCACGAAGGCCAGCAGCATCAGGGCCTCGCCGGCCAGCTCCATGGAGCGCACGATCGGGCGTTCGGCGAAATCACCGGCCCCGAACAGGTCATCGACAAAGGGCTCCCAGGCGGCCGGGGCCTTCGGTTGGGTTTGGCGCCAGTTGGCATGATCATAGGTCGTGGACATGCCGAATAAATGCAGCAATCCCGGAGTTGGTTGCGCGAGCTTCACCACAAAATTCCGCCCGCCCTTCCGGCCCCTTTCCTGACGCTGCGAAAGGGCACTCAGACTGATCTCAGAAGCGCGGAGGAACGCCCCCATGGCCCTCATCCCCACGGCCGAATTCACCACGGTGATCTACCGGGTGGACGCCCACATCGCCCATATCACCCTGAACCGCCCCGAGCGGCGCAACGCTCTCAATCCCCGCGCCTATGCCGAGATCGAGGCCGCCTTCCGCCATGCCAGCGCCGATCCGGAGGCGCGGGTCGTCCTCGTCACCGGCGCTGATCCGGCCTTCTGTTCGGGCGAGGACGTGAAGGAGATGATGACCGGTCAGGCGCCCGCCTCCGATGCGCCCCGCCCGCCCCCGCGCGTGAAGTTCGAGCCCACCCCCGCCGCCATGGCCGTCATCGAATGCGAGAAGCCGGTGATCGCCGCGGTCAACGGCGCCGCCGTCGGCTGGGGCATGGAGCTCGCCCTCTACGCCGACATCCGCATCGCCTCTGAGAAGGCCGTCTTCGCCGAGCTCTTCATCAAGCGCGGCCTCGTCTGCGATGTCGGCGGCTTCTGGCTCCTCCCCGCCATCGTCGGCCCGGCCAAGGCTGCCGAGTTGCTCTACACCGGCGATCCCATCGACGCGAAGGAAGCCGAGCGCATCGGCCTCGTCTCACGCACGGTCCCCCACGATGATCTCCTCCCCACCGCCCAGGCCATGGCCGCGAGGGTCGCCGTCAACGCCCCCCTCGCCCTGCGCTACATGAAACAGGGCCTGCGCCGCACCACCCACGGCGACCCCCGCGAGGTCGGCGCCTGGGCCATCGAAGTGATCATGCGGTTGTTCCAAACCGAAGATCACCGCGAAGGCGTCGCGAGCTTCCTGGAAAAGCGGGCGCCCGTGTTCACGGGGCGATAGGGCGGAAGAACGGCGCAACGCTCCCAACGGACGTTGGGAGGGACAGGCGGGCCGCGCCCAGGTGGGCGAGTCACGACTTGAATGACTGATCCTCTTCTTGGACCAGCGTGGACCCAGGACTCCCACCGCACCCAGCCCAGTCGACCCTTGCCCACCCTGGCGGGCTGCGCCCGCCTGTCCCTCCCAGCGTCCGCTGGGAGGGTTGCAGGGTTGGCTCACTTTCTAGTTGCTTGCCGTGAGGAAAAGGCTCCCACCTTTCCCCCCAATGAGCGCCCTCACCCCCCAACGCCGCTTCGTCGTCCCCCGCGCCGATGAGACCGTCGAGGCCCTCGCCGCCCGGGCCATGCCGGAGACGCCCCTCGAAACCGCCGTCGAGCAGATCAAGGGCTGGAACCTGCACATCTTCGCCATGCGCCGCCCGCGCGGCCTGCTCCTCGGCAGCGACGTGGTCTTCGTCGAGCCGCCCGCCCCGAAAGCCACGGTTCAGTGACCAATACTCCGGCCCACATCGTCTCCGCCGAGATCGTGGCCGGGCATGACGGCGAGGCCGAACTCGCCCTCTCCATCCGCTACGAGAACGGCGTCGTCGGTCACGTGACCCTCGATCCCGAGACCGGTCTCGACGTCATGCAAGCCTGCGGGGTCAACGACCTCGCCGGCCTCACCGGCGCCCACTGGCGCGATATTCAAAGGAGGCTCGAAGCCGATGCCGACCTATGACCTTCTGATCCGCGGCGGCCTCGTCGTCGACGGGACGGGCGCGCCGGGCGTGCCGGCCGACGTCGCCATTCTGGATGGCCGCATCGCCGCCATCGGCCCGGCCCTGCAGGGCGAGGCCCGGCGCACCGTCGACGCCTTCGGCCGCGTCGTCGCCCCCGGCTTCATCGACCCGCACACCCACTTCGATGTGCAGCTCCTGTGGGACGGCCAGGCCCGCCCCTCCCTGGAGCACGGCGTCACCTCGGTGATCCCCGGTAACTGTTCGCTCTCCCTGGCGCCCCTGAAGGTCCACGACCGCCCGGCCCTCATCGGCATGTTCCAGCAGATCGAGGAGATGCCGCCGGAAGCCTTTACGGAGGCGTTCGAATGGACCTGGGAGGATTTCGCCGGCTACCGCGCCGCCATCGAGAAATCCCTCTCCATCAATGTCGCCCCCCTGGTGGGCCACTCGGTCATCCGCCTCTGGGTGATGGGGCCGGACGCCCAGCAGCGCGCCGCCCGCCCGGACGAGATCGCCGCCATGCAGGATCTCCTTCGCCAGTGCCTGGAAGCCGGCGCCATCGGCCTTTCCACCTCCTTCGTGGATGTCGACGAGAACGCCCGCCCCGTCCCCAGCCGCTTCGCCCACTTCGATGAGCTGGACGCGCTCTCCGCGGTCCTCGGCGAATACGGCCGCATGCTGCAGATCGTGCCGGAGTTCTTCGACACCGACATCACCATCGCCCGCGTCGACCAGCTGGCCGAGCTCTCCATCAAGCACAACATCCCCACCACCTTCTCGCCGCTCTTCGTGCAGTCCCAGAACCTCGACAACGCCCCGCGCGCCATGGCCCGGGTGGAGGAGCAGTTCGCCCGCGGCGCCCGCGTCTGGGCCCAGATGCAGACGAGGCCGATCGACATCTCCTTCTCGCTGCTTCGCCCAAGCCTTTTCTTCGCGGGCCGGGGCTCCTGGATGCGCACCCTCCGCCAGCCCCTCGAACAGCGCATCGCCGACCTGAAGAAACCCGAGACCCGCGCCCGCCTCGTCGCCGACGCCGGCCCCAACGGCGGCGGATCGGCCTTCGCCGGCCTGATCATCCGGGGCGGCGACCGCGCCCCCGCCGAAATGGTCGGGCGCACCCTCGGCGAGATCGCGATGGAGCGGGGTCAGAGCCCGGCCGAGGCCCTCATCGACATCTCCCTGGAGAACGGCCTCGACGTCGCGCTCCTCGCCGCCTCGCGCGGCCATGAATCCACCCAGCTGATCGGCCCCATGCTGGCCAGCCCCCTGATGCACATCGGGGCCGGGGACGGCGGCGCCCACCTGGCCTCCTTCTCCACCTATGGCGACACCGGCTACCTGTTCAGCGAATTCGTCCGCAAATCCGGGCACTTCACGGTGGAAGAAGCCGTCCACAAGATCACCGCCCACACGGCCGAGGTCTGGGGCATCAAGGATCGCGGCACGCTGAAGGAAGGCTTCAAGGCCGACATCGTCGTCTTCGATCCCGCCACGATCGACCGCGACGAGGAGCTGCCCGTCTTCGACATGCCCGGCGACGGCATGCGCTACACGCGCGGCTCGATCGGCGTCGACACCGTCGTCGTCAACGGCGAGATCGCCTGGCAATCCGGCGCCTACTCCGACAGCCGCTCCGGGCAAATCGTCGAGATCGGCTGAAAAGCACTGTCAATCCTCCCTTGGCTTGGCCAAGGGAGGGCTTCCCTCGCGCGCTCGGTCCGCTAGCTTCTCACCCATGAGAGTATCCGATGCCCACCTCGAAGAGCTCCGCACCAACGGCTTCACCGTCGTCGAGAACTTCCTCGATCCGGACATTCTGGCGGCCGCGCAAGCCGCCCTCTGGGATGTGTTTCCCACCCCCGAAACCTACCACGCCCACCCCGAGGAATACGGCGAGTTCGGCAAGAGCCAGTTCGCCGGCATCCGCCACTTCCCCTATCCGGCCTGGGCGCTGAACCGCCTGACGGTCAATCCGGACATGATCGATCTGGCGGAGCGCTTCTGCGGCTCCACCGATCTGGAGCTCTACAAGGTCGAGCTCTGGAGCAAGTATTCCGGCGCCATCGACTACGACCAGAAGCTCCACCGCGACTACGGCAACCACACCCTCGTGGTGCCCAAGAAGGATACCTCCTTCCGCCAGATGACCACCTTCCTGCTGCTCTCGGACGTCACCGAGGCCGACGGCCCCACCAAGGTCGTGCCCCGCCAGCTCACCGACGACGGCGAGCTCTCGCCGCAGGGCCAGGACTTTGAACACTTCCGCGACCAGGAGATCTCCGTCACCGGCAAGGCCGGCACGCTTTTCGTCTACACCACCGATGTCGTGCACCGGGGCTCGGCCTTCACCGCCCCCGGCCGCTCGCGCTTTACCCTCCTCTGCGACTACCAGCCCCGCGGCTGGCCCTGGACCGGCAAGGTCGCCTGGCCCAACCAGGCCAATCACCCCAAGTGGGCGTCGACCCTCGCCCAGATGACCCCGCGCCAGCGCCAGCTGTTCGGCTTCCCGGCCCCGGGCGATGACTATTGGGACGCCCAGACCCTCCGCGACGTCGCCCGCCGCTATCCCAGGATGGACATGACGCCCTACGGCGGGTAGAGTTCACGCTTGGCGAAAGGCGGGGCCGCCCCCGTCAAACCCGGACGCCGCCGATCGCACCGTAAATACGGTCGGAATACGGTTCATCTGGGCGTGAAAATCGCCCCTACGTCAGTTTCGGTCATCACCCGCCAAGCCCCCGCCGCCAGGTCAGCCGGCAGCTCCAGGCCCCCCACCCTGTCCCTGTGCAGCGCCTCCACATGGTTGCCCACGGCGGCGAACATGCGCCTCACCTGATGGTAGCGCCCCTCGGTGATCGTCAGCCTGGCCTCGGTGGGTGAGAGCACCTCCAGTCCCGCCGGCTCCAGGGGCTTGTCCTCCCCCTCCAGCAACAGCGTTCCCGCCGCGAACACCTCGGCCTCGTTGCCTGCCAGGGGCCGCGCCAGCTTGGCTACATAGCGCTTGGCCACATTGGCCTTGGGCGAAATGATCCGGTGCAGCAGCCCCCCATCATCGGTCAGCAGCAACAGGCCGGAGGTCTCCTTGTCGAGCCTGCCCACCGTCGAGATCGCCGGGTCCCTTTGCCGCCAGCGCGCGGGCAACAGGCCATAGACCAGCTCCCCCGCCTCCTTGTGCGAGCAGGTCACCCCGAGCGGCTTGTGCATCATCAAGGCGAGGCCCGGCGGCGGGTCGAGGGGCCGGCCCATCACCGTCATCCGCGCCGGCAGGTCGGGGCCGATCTCGATCCTCTGGTCAGCCTTGGCGACAGGCTTGCCGTCCAGCATCACCTCGCCGGACTTGGCCAGGGCGGCGATTTCCTTGCGCGATCCATAGCCCAGGTTCGAAAGCAGCCGGTCGAGGCGCAGGGCGCTCATCGCACCGCCTCGATCACCTTGAAGCCGCCCTGATCGGCCACCTGCCGCCAGCGCAGGAACGTCTCCAACACCTTCTCGTAAGGCAGGTGCCGGTTGGCGACGAGCCAGAGCACGCCGCCCTTCTTCAGGGCCCGCGACGCCGCCCCGATGAAGCCCTGGCCCAGCGACTTGTCCTCCCGACCGGCGTCATGGAAGGGCGGGTTCATCACCACGAAGTCGAGCTTCTCCGGCGCATCCTCGCGCACGTCGCCCCAGAGGAACTCGGCCCGCGCGTCGGCCACATTGCGCCTGGCCATCTCCAGGGCCCGCCGGTCGATGTCGATCAGGGAGAGCGCCGTCACCTCCGCCGAGGCCAGCACCTCACGCGCCAGGAACCCCACCCCGCAGCCAAAATCCGCCCCCGCCCCCTTCAAGGCCGGCAGATGCTCGGCCAGGAGGGCGCTGCCCGGATCGATCCTGTCCCAGGAAAAAACCCCCGGCTGGGTCCAAAGGCCGAGGCTCGCGATCCGCCGGGGCTCCCCCGCCGCCACGGCCTCTTCCAGGGGCAGGCGCCGGTCGGGGCGCACGATGTGGCAGATCCGGTGGTGGCGCTTCGCCTCCTCCGTCACCTCGCACCCGAACCCCTCAAGCTCCTTCTTCAGCCGCGACCCGCCCTTGTCCTTAGGGGCCAGAATAGTCAGCGCCCCGCCCGGCCGCACGGCCTTCAGGGCCATGGCTATTTCGTAGCGCCGCTCCAGCGCGCCCGGCGGGGCCAGCATCACCAGGGACGTCAGGGCGCCGGTTTCCAGATCCTCGAGGTCAGCGCAGCCCGGCTTCAGGGGCGAGAACTGCCGCGCCCCCGCCGCCGGCGCGGCCAGCTCCAACGGCGGATCGCCATACACACCCTGCTCGCCGGCCTTGCCTGCCAAATCGCTCGTCCCTTTTGCTGAAGCGCCCTGCTATAGCATGGCTTTCATGACCGCCACGGCGCTTGAGACCCCACCCTTCACGCCCCCCACCGTAAAGCCGCCCGCCACCCTCTGGCAGCAGGTCCTCGCCCTCCGTCACGCCTTCTCCAACCAGATCCGGGTCTGGCCCGAAAGCGCCTATGAGGCCTCCTGGTGGCGCCCCGCCCCGGGCATGCCGGTCTTCATCATGGACCCGGATCTGATCGGCGAGGTCTTCCTGCGCCAGTGGGAGACGTTCCATCACGGCGGCCTGCTGCGCCGCATGGTGGGCCCGATCTGGGGCAAGGGCATCTTCACCACCGACGGCCCGGAGTGGAAATGGCAGCGCCAGACCGCCGCCCCGGCCTTCCGCCCCGACAGATTGGGCGCCCTCGTCCCCGCCTTCGCAGCGAAGACCGAGGAGATGATCCAGCGCTGGGAGGCGAGGATCCTCGGGCGGGGCGGTCGGCGCGTCGACCTCGTCGATGAATTCTCCAACCTCACCCGCGAAGTGGTGCTCGACACCATCCTCGGCGGCGGCGACGATTTCCGCACCCCCCAGGTCCACGACCAGCTCAAGGTGATGATCGGCGAGCTCAGCCGCATGCGCCTCAGCTTCTTCCTGATGCCCGACCAGTGGCACGTGGGGCGTCCCGGCCTCTTCAGCGAGGGTCTGAACGAGCTCAAGGCTCAGGTGCGCCGCATGGTGGCCGCCCGCCGCTCCGCCCCGCCGCGCGGCGACCTCGTCACCCTGATGATGCAGGCCACGGACCCCGAGACCGGGGAGGCCATGGGCGATGATCTCCTGGCCGACAACCTCATGGGCTTCATCGCCGCCGGGCAGGACACCTCGGCCATCGCCTTGACCTGGTCGGTCTATCTCGCCTTCGAGCACGCCCCGACCCGCGCCCGCATCCGCGAGGAAGTCGCTCAGGTCGCCGGCGCCCAGCCGATCGGCGAGGCCCACGCTCCTCAGCTGAAATTCACCCGCCAGGTCATCCAGGAGGCCATGCGCCTCTATCCCACCGCGGCCCTGACCCGCGTCGCGCTGGAAGACGCTCAGATCGGCGATCTGAAGATCAGCAAGGGCGAGCGGGTTCTCATCCCGCTCCACATCCTGCACCGCCACAGGAAGCTCTGGGACCGGCCCGACGTCTTCGATCCGGATCGCTGGGGCGAAGGCCGCCCGCCTCCGCCCCGCCATGCCTACCTGCCCTTTGGCGCGGGCCCGCGCATCTGCATCGGGTCGGCTTTCGCGATGATGGAAATGACCACCGTTCTGGCGACACTGGCGCGCGCCTGCGATTTCACCCACGATCCCACTCATAAGGTCGTCGCGCCCTATGGCCCGTCCCCGAGACCGATCGGGGGCATGCCCATGGACGTCACGCTCAGGGAGGGCTGAGATCATGAGAGCTTGGGGTCTGGCGCTGGCTGGCGCGTTTCTGATCATCGCCGGCTCGCTCACCGCCTATTGGATCCAGACCTCGGGCCGCTCCGTCGAGGTCAGCGATATCCGCATCCAGGGCGACAATGGCCAGGTGCTCTCCGCCCTCCTCTACCGGCCCATCGGCGCCACGGTGGAAAAGCCCGCTCCGGCTGTCCTGGTCAGCCACGGCTTCATCAACACCCGCGAGATGCAGAGCCCCTTCGCCATCGAGCTCTCCCGGCGCGGCTATGTGGTCCTTGCCATCGACATGAGCGGCCATGGCGGCTCAGGGGGCGTGCTGTTGGAGAACGGAGCCGGCGGCCCCGCCGCCCTGCGCTACCTCCAGGGTCTCGACTTCGTCGACAATGACAATATCGGCCTTGAGGGCCACTCCATGGGCGGCGTCCCGGTCCAGGCCGCCGCCGTCTCGCAGCCCGACGGCTACAGGGCCATGGTCCTCGAAGGCTCAGCCACCGGCGTGCTCGGCGCGCCGGGCGAGGCCAATACGGAGTTCCCCCGCAACCTCGCTGTCGTCTTCGGCCAGTACGACGAATTCGCCGACACCATGTGGCAGGTTCCCAAGGGCTCGGAGGCCGGAGGGTCGGCCCGGATGATGCGCGTCTTCGGCACCTCGGCCCCGGTCGTCCCCGGCACGCTCTATGGCGACGTCGCGGCGGGCACAGGGAGGCTTCTCGTCTCCCCGCCGATCAACCACCCGCAGGAACACTTCACCAGCGTCGGAGTCGGCGCCGCCCTCGACTGGTTCGGCAAGACCCTCACCGGCTCCTGCAACTGCCTGGACGCCAACAACCAGGTCTGGATCTACAAGGAGGCGGGCACGGGCGTCGCCTTCATCGGCTGTGTCATGCTGATGCTCGGCGTCTTCAATGGCCTGCTCTCCACCCCCATTTTCGCCCGCCTGCGCCGGGTCCCGCAGCCCGCCTCGCAAGGCCGGGGCGGCAAGTGGTGGCTGGCCTTCCTGATCAGCGCCCTGCTTCCGGCGGCCACCTACTTTCCCCTGATGAAGTTCGCCCCCGCGATCTTCTTCGGCCCGTTCGCCCTGGCTAAACAGCTGCCCTGGGCGATGGCCAATTTCCCCGAGCAGATCACCAACCAGCTCGTCGTTTGGGCCCTCGTCACTGCTCCCATCGGGACCGTACTCGGCATCTTCCTGAAGGAGGGCAAGCCGAAGTTCACCCACCCCTTCATCGGCGCGATCCCCATCGCCGCGCTTAGTGTCGTCGCCGGCTATGGCGCGCTCTGGGCCGCCGACGCCCTGCTGCATGTCGACTTCCGCTTCTGGGTTGTGGGCCTGCGTCCGCTGGATATGCGCCACGCCCTCATCGCGCTCGCCTACCTCGGTCCCTTCACCCTCTTCTTCCTTCTGACCCAGCGCTCCTTCGCCCAGGCCATTCCGACCCAGAAGGAAGGGTCCGTTGGCTCCTTCATCTTCGGCGGCCTCTCCGCCTCCCTCGGCTTCATCCTGATGCTGGGCATCCAGTACGGGGTGATGTCGCAGACGGGCATGCTGGCGCTCAACGAGCCGCTCAACACCATCATCGCCTATCAGTTCGTGCCCCTGCTCTTCATCATCGGGGTGATCGGCGCCTTCACCTACCGGCGCACGGGCAGCTACCTGCCCGGTGCCTTCATCTGCGCCCTCTTCGTCACCTGGTACATCGTCGCCGGCACCGCCATATTTCCAGCGCAGGCGCCCGGCCCGGCCCCGCGCCCCGCCGCGCCTCCAGCCGCGGCCGAACCTGCGACCACGGCGGCCCCTCCAGAGGCTGGAACCTAGAGCGTCTTAGCGAGATAGATGTCTGGCTTGCCCGGTCCGTTGGCGTCCGGCAGTACGCCCGTCAGCTGGTAGCCGAGCTTCAGGTAGAAGAAGACCGGGTGTCCGCCGCCACGCGGCTCGATGGCCGCCAGCTTCTCGAGGGCGCCTGTCGTCAGGTCCGCGCCATAGAGGCTCGTTCCGCCATAGTCGTCATCTGACCCCAGGTGGATGGTCAGGATGCCATCCGCCCGCGCCTCGGCTTCCAGGGCCTCGATCAGCAGCCGGCCAAAACCCCGCTTCTGGCAGTCCGGATCGACGACGATCGGGTGCAGCTCCCAGGCGTGGCTGTAGCTCTCGATGGCCCCGATCCAGCCGCGCAGATTTTCGCCCTCCAGCAAGGCCAGGGCGAAGCGTTCCTCATCCTCGTAGAAGGTCGCGACTTCAGCGCGCGCCTCGGCGATCGTCGGCCAGGCCGCCGGCTGGTGGGCGAAGCCGCGCCACATCACATCCGACGCCTGCTCCCTCTGGGCCGGCGTCAGGGTCTCGAACGGGGCGATGCGGACCTCGCCCCCCACCGGTCAGACCTGGTCGAGCCCGTACGCCGAGTGCAAAGCCCGAACGGCCAGTTCCGTATAGGCCTCGTCGATCAGCACCGAGATCTTGATCTCCGAGGTGGAGATCACCTGGATGTTCACCTGCTTGTCAGCCAGGGCCTTGAACATGGTCTTGGCGACCCCGGCATGGCTTCGCATGCCCACCCCGATCACCGACACCTTGGCCACATTCTCATCGACGGCCACGTCCTCGAAGCCGATCTCAGACTGGGCGCCCCTGACGATCTCGACCGCGCGCGCGGCGTCGCGCTTGCCGACGGTGAATTCCATATTGGCCGCGCCCTCGCTGCGGGCGTGGCTCTGCACGATCATGTCGACATTGACGTTGGCGTCGGCGAGGCGGCCGAAGATCTGTGACGACACGCCCGGATGGTCGGGCAGGCCGAAGAGGCTGATCTTGGCTTCGTCGCGGCTGAAGGCGACGCCCGAGACAATACGTTTTTCCATGATCTCATCCTCGTCGCAGACGACGGTCCCTTGTCCCGGGGCTTCGCCGGGTTCGACAAAACTGGAGAGCACCCGCAGGGGCACGCGTTGGGCCATGGCCAGCTCCACCGAGCGGGTCATCAGCACCTTCGAGCCGAGCGAGGCCATTTCGAGCATTTCCTCATAGGAGATGCGGTTGAGCTTCCTGGCCTTGGCCTCAATGCGGGGGTCGGTGGTGTAGACCCCGTCCACGTCCGTATAGATGTCACAGGCGCCCTTGATCGCCGCGGCGATGGCCACAGCCGTGGTGTCCGAGCCGCCCCGGCCGAGCGTGGTGACGCGTCCGCCCCGGGTGATGCCCTGGAACCCGGCGATCACCGCCACCTCACCAGCGTCCAGCGCCTTGTCGAGGTTTTCCGAGGGGATATCGTCAATCCTGGCCTTGCCATGCGCGTCGTCCGTGACGATCGGGATCTGCCAGCCGAGCCATGACCTGGCCTTCACGCCCATGTTGCGAAGGGTCATGGCCAGGAGGCCGGCCGTCACCTGCTCGCCGGAGGCGACGACGGTGTCGTATTCGTCGTCCGAGACGTCCAGCCCTTGAGCGGCCGGGCCAGCCTGATCCGTCCAGGCGACCAGCTCATTGGTCTTCCCGGACATGGCCGAGACAACGACGGCCACCTTCTTGCCCGCGGAGACTTCCGCCGCCACCAACCGGCCCACGCGCCGGATACGCTCCAGGTCGGCCACCGAGGTGCCGCCGAATTTCATCACCAGACGAGACAAAGATCAGTAGTCCTGAAAATTCGAAGAGCGCCCTTCTAGCGATGGGATCGCGGCGGGGCAATGCGCGGGACAGCCGCATTCTCCGGGGCTATAACCCGCACATGACCGCCACGCCCATTTCCACCATCGATCCGGCCGACGTGGCCCGGTTCTCGGCCATCGCCGCGGAGTGGTGGGACCCGCGCGGCAAGTTCGCGCCGCTGCACAAGTTCAATCCGGTCCGCCTCGGCTTCATCCGCGATCAGTGCCTGGCCCGCTTCGGCCGGGATGGTTCCTCGCGCCGGCCCTTCGAGGGCCTGAAGCTGCTCGACATCGGCTGCGGCGGCGGCCTGCTCTCCGAACCCATGTGCCGCCTGGGCTTCGAGGTCACCGCCGTCGATGCCTCGGAGCGCAACATCGGCACCGCCTCCACCCACGCCGCCGAGCAGGGCCTTTCGATCAACTTCCGGGCCGGGACCGCCGAGGAGCTCGAAGCCGAGGGCGGCGGGCCCTTCGACGTGATCCTCAACATGGAGGTGATCGAGCATGTGGCCCATCCGGACATCTTCCTGCGCACCTGCGCGGCGATGCTGGCCCCTGGCGGCCTGATGGTCGTCGCCACCCTCAACCGCACCCTGAAGGCCCTGGCCCTCGCCAAGGTCGGCGCCGAATACATCCTGCGCTGGGTGCCAGCGGGGACGCACGACTGGAACCAGTTCCTGAAGCCGGAAGAGCTGCGCGCTTTTCTCCAGGGCGAGCCCTACGACATGCAGGGGCCGTTCGGGGTGGCCTATGATCCTCTGAGTGGAAAATGGTCGCTCTCGCCGGACTCGGACATCAACTACATGATGACGGTGAAACTCCTGGGTCCCAGCTTTCGCCGGGATGAGCGGATAGATTAGTTGATGTCTTTCTTGGCGGGTGGCTCTGGCGGTAGCTGAGCGACCTGCACCCCATCCTCCACCAGCGATTTCACCTCGGCGGGGCTGGCCTCGCCATAGATGCCGCGGTCTTCGGATTTGCCCTCGTGGATCGCCCGCGCCTCCTTGGCGAACGCATCCCCCACATAGTCAAAATTGTCTTCGACGTGGCGGCGGACCTTGCCCATCGCCTCCATCATCACCTCGCGCATGCCTGGTGAGGCGTCGGCCATCGCCGACTTCTTCGTGCCGGCCACGGCGGGGGCCATGATCTGTTTTCGCACGGCCTTGTCGCCACAGACCGGACATTCCAGCAGGCCACGCGCCGCTTGGTCGTCAAAGTCGGCGGAGGCGCCGAACCAGCCTTCGAACCCGTGGTCGTGGCTGCAGGTCAGGGCGTATTTGATCATGGGCCGGTGAAAGGCCGGGCATTGGCGAGGGCCGGGATCGCCGCTCGGGCCGTCGCCACATTGGTCAGGTCGAGGTCGGCGATCAGAACGCCGGGCTCATCGTGATCCAGCTCGCCGATGATCTCGCCCCAGGGGGCGATGGCGAGGGAGTGGCCATAGGTGCCGCGCCCGTCCTCGTGTACCCCGCCCTGGGCCGCCGCCAGCACGTAGGAACCGGTCTCGATCGCCCGGGCGCGCAGCAGGATATGCCAGTGCGCTTCGCCCGTCGGTTTGGTGAAGGCCGACGGCACGGTGAGGATCTCAGCTCCCCCCACGGCCAGGGCCCGGTGCAGCGCCGGGAAGCGCACGTCGTAACAGATGGTCAGACCGACCTTGGCGCCCGCCACCTCGGTGAGCACGGCCTTGTCCCCCGCCTCATAGGCCAAGGACTCACGGTGCCTCTCGCCGGTGGGCAGATCGACGTCGAACATGTGCAGCTTGTCGTAGGTCGCCTTCACTTCGCCGTCCGGGCCAATCAGCATCGAGCGGTTGGCGCTCTTGCCGTCCGGCCGCAGCACCAGTGCCGAGCCGATGAGCAGGTGAACGCCGAGTTCCTTGGCAAGGGCCCGCAGGCCCAGGACGCATTCGTCCTCCTCCGGCGCGCGCATGGCGGCGAACAGCTTGGTTCGGTCGCGCTGCAGAATGTTGGTCGCTTCCGGCGTGATGATCAGCTGAGCGCCCTCAGCCGCCGCCTCACGCACCAGAGGCGCTGTATGGGCCAGAGCCGCGGCAAGGGTCGCGGGGGTCCGGGTCTGGCAGAGGCCGACGCGCAAGTCAGCCGGCCAGCATGGGGTCGAGGCGGCCGGCTTGCTCGAGCGCCATCATGTCGTCGCAGCCGCCGATGTGCTCATCGCCGATGAAGATCTGCGGGAAGGTGGCGCGGCCGGAACGCTGCATCATCTCCTGGCGCAGGGCCGGGTCCATGCCGGCCTCGATCTCGGTGTAGTCCGCGCCCTTCGCGTTGAGCAGCGAGATCGCCCGCGAGCAGTAGCCGCAGAAGGGACGGGTGTAGATGGTGACTTTGGCCATGGTTCCGATCGTCTGCCGGGAAGGACTAAGGCTTCATGTAGGAACGGTTCTACGGTCTTTCACGCGGGCGACAACCAGAACGTCCACGGAAAGTGCTCCGGCGGCCCGCAATGCACGCGCACAAGCCTCCGCCGTCGACCCCGTGGTCAGGACGTCATCCACCAAAAGCAGGCGCTTGCCCGCCACCTCGGACCTTCGCCCCGCGGGTACGGCGAAAGCCGCCTGGACGTTGCGCCGCCGGCCCGTCGCCGAGCGCCCGGCCTGGGTCTGGGTGTCCCGGCGGCGGCGCAGGGCGTCGGCGAGGTAGGGCTTGCCGGTGAGTTTGGCGAGCGGCCGGGCGATCTCGGCGGCCTGATTGTAGCGGCGCAGGAAGAGGCGCCAGGGGTGCATGGGGACCGGCAGGAGCGCCTCCGCCTCCCCGATCACTTCCGCCCCGGCGCGTGAGAGCCATCTGGCCAGAAGGGGCGCGACGTCCGTCCTGTCCGCGTGTTTGAGCTGCAGGATCAGCTCGCGGGAATGTTCGTCATAGATCGTCGCGGCGCGGATGCGGGCGATGGGGCTCTTGCGGTCGGCGCAGAGGCCGCAGGTCGCGCCGGGGCCCATGGCGAATTCCAGGGCCGAGCCACAGCGGTCGCAGACCGGGTCTTCCAGGAACGTGATCTTGCTCCAGACAGCAGGGGACAGGCCCGTGCTGGCGGCCGGGCCGCCCTCCCCATCCAGGTGGCCAGGCGGCAGCAGGAGGTCGAGCAGGCGGATTCCCAAGGCGCGGGCGCGCGGGCCCGGTTTCCAGAAGGGCCCCTGTTTCCTTAGACCCTTCGAAGCGTCATCTTGCAGGCTCATGGCATCGCCTCCCGCTCTCTTTGACCGCGCCCTGCATCGCCGCCGCCTGGACCGCGCGGCGGCCCGCCATGGCGAGGCGGATTTTCTGAAGACCCGCGCGGCGGAGGACATCGTCCACCGACTGGAGCCGATCATGCGCCGCTTTCCCGTGGCGGTCGACATCGGGGCCCGGACGGGCGCGTTTGCCCGCGCCCTCGCTGAAAGCGACGTCGCTGAGAAGATCGACCTGCTGATTGAAACTGACCTCTCTGGCCCCATGCTCGGCGGCGGGTCCGGCCTGAAAGTCGTCGCCGACGAGGAGCGCCTGCCCCTCGCCGAGGCCAGCCTCGACCTCGCTGTCTCCAGCCTTGCCCTGCACTGGACCAATGACGTGGTAGGCGCCCTGATTCAGGTACGCCGCGCCCTGAAGCCGGACGGCCTCTTCATCGGCGCCTTCCTGGGCGGATCGACCCTCACCGAGCTTCGCCAGGTGCTGATGGCGGCGGAAGCCGAATTGGCGCCCGGCGTCGGCCCTCGCGTGTCGCCCTTCGCCGACGCGCCGGACGGGGCGGCCCTGCTGCAACGCGCCGGCTTCGCCCTGCCCGTGGCCGACGTCGACCGAATTACCGTGCGCTACGCCCACCCCCTGAAGCTGATGGCGGACCTCAGGCGCATGGGGGAAACCAACGTCCTCATCGACCGGCCACGCCATCGCCTGACCCGCAAGGTCCTGGCCCGCGCCTTCGAGCTCTATGCGGAGCGGTTTAGCGCGCCGGACGGGCGCATCCGCGCCACCTTCGAGATACTTACCCTTACAGGCTGGGTCCCGCACGAGAGCCAGCAAAAGCCGCTTGCCCCCGGCTCGGCCAAGATGCGGCTCGCCGACGCCCTGCATACGGTGGAACAAAGCGCGGGAGAAAAAGCCGGCTCCAAGCCGGAGGAAAACTAGCCGATCGCCGTGCCGATGGTGTTGGCGATCATGTCCATCATGCCCGTGGTCTTGGTGCCGAACAGGCTGACCGAGGTCACGATGACCACGAAGATCAGGGACGCGATCAGAGCGTATTCAATCGCCGTGGCCCCGCTCTCATCGCGCGCCAGCCGGATCAGATCAAATCGCGAAGCCAGGCGACCAGCGGAGCGTCCGCCGGGGGCATCGGATAGTCGTCCAACTTTTCGGGCCGCACCCATGCGATGGCCTCATGCTCCTTCGCCGTGACGATGCCGTCCCAGCGTCTCAGCAAATACAGTGGCATGAGGAGGTGAAACGAATCGTAACCGTGGGACGCGAAAACGAAAGGGGCGAGGCAGGCATGGGTGACCGTGATGCCCAATTCTTCATTCAGTTCGCGAATGAGGCAGGCTTCCGGCGTCTCGCCGGGCTCGACCTTGCCGCCTGGAAACTCCCAAAGGCCCGCCAGTTGCTTGCCTTGCGGGCGCTTGCAGATCAGCACCCGGCCATCGGCATCGATCAGGGCGGCGGCCGCGACAAGCAGCAGGCTGGGCTGTGACATTTGGGGCGCGCCTTCTCGTGAAAGGCCCGGATATCGCGGCAAAGGCGCGCGGAAAAGCTTTGTTTCCTTGACTTTGTGCGCCGCACACACGATGTGCCCGCCGTGGATCGGTCTCGGCCGCTCCCACATCTGCGCTCCTGCCGCGTGAGGGATCCCCGCAAGGATCTTTGCCAGTCGAGCGCATCAGGATGGTTCATCCGATCGCCCGCGACGTGGGGGCGCTCTCCAAAATCCAGCCGGCCGGCGGGCCCTGCATGTGCGGGGGCTCGCGTTCGGCGCATGTTTGAAAGTCAGTTTTGACCCAGTTCACCGACCTTGGCCTCGCCAAGCCCCTCCTCAAGGCCCTCAACGAAGAGGGCTACACGACGCCGACCCCGATCCAGGCCCAGGCCATTCCGGGCGTGATGTCCGGCCGCGACCTCTTGGGCATCGCCCAGACCGGCACCGGCAAGACCGCCGCCTTCGCCCTGCCGATCCTGCACCGCCTGGCCAGCGCCCGGGTTCCGGCCCCGCGCCGGGGCTGCCGCGCCCTCATTCTGTCGCCCACCCGCGAGCTCGCCACCCAGATCGCCGAGAGCTTCAAGGCCTATGGCCGCCACCTGGGCTTCTCCGTCGCCACCATCTTCGGCGGCGTGAAGTACGGTCCGCAGATGCGCGCCCTGGCGCCCGGCGTCGATATCCTGGTTGCCACGCCTGGCCGCCTGATCGACCACCTGCAGGAAAAGATCGCCGTCCTCTCCGGCACGGAAATCTTCGTCCTCGACGAGGCCGACCAGATGCTCGACCTCGGCTTCCTGCAGCCGATCAAGAAGATCGTCTCGCACCTGCCGAAGGTCCGCCAGAACCTTTTCTTCTCGGCCACCATGCCCACCGAGATCGGCAACCTCGCCGGCGACCTGCTGCGCGACCCGCTGAAGGTCTCCGTGGCGCCGCAAGCCACCACGGCCGAGCGCGTCAATCAGCAGGTCCTCTATGTCGAAGCCGCCCGCAAGCGCGCCTTGCTGGCCGAGTTGTTCGATGACCCGGGTTTCAAGCGCGTCCTCGTCTTCACCCGCACCAAGCGCGGCGCCGACCGGGTGGCCAAGAGCCTCGGCCAGGTGGGCGTCGAGGCCGCCTCGATTCATGGCGACAAGTCCCAGGGCCAGCGTGAGCGCGCCCTGGCCGCCTTCAAGGCGGGTGAAGTCCGCGCCCTGGTGGCCACCGACATCGCCGCGCGCGGCATCGACATCGATGCGGTCAGCCATGTGGTGCAGTTCGAATTGCCCAACGTTCCGGAAGCCTATGTCCACCGCATCGGCCGCACCGCCCGCGCCGGCGCCTCAGGTTCCGCCGTCGCCTTCTGCGCCGACGATGAACGCAACCTCCTGAAGGACATCCAGAAGGTCACCCGCCAGACCATCCCGTCCTTCGACCGCCGCAACGATAAGTCCTTGGGCGTCGCGACCGCCGCCATCGAAAAGGCCGCGCCGCCGCCTACCGCCAAGGAACAGCGGCAGGACGCTCGCGATGAACTGCCGCAAGGCCTGCGCCGGGGCCGCAATCGGCCGAACCGCCAGAAGCAGGGCGGCCAGAAGCAAGGCGGCCAGCATCAGGGCGGGCAAAAGCAGAATGGCCAGGGCCGAAACGGCAATGGTCAGGGGCGTCATCCCCAGGCCCAGTCCGGCCGGGACCGCCCGGCCCAGGCCCAGAAGCCCAATGACGGCTTCAAGGGTCCCAAGCGCCAGGTCGCCTCGACCCGGCCCTGGACGCCTCTCGACTAGGCTTCCCGCCCGGCGAGCACGTCCTCAGGACGCGCCGCATTGAGCAGGGGCTCACCAGCGGCGAAGCGGCGCAGGTTCTCGACAAAGAGGGTCTCGTTGCGCGCCCCCGAGCCGTTGCTGATCCCCGCCGCGTGCGGGGTCAGGGCCACGCGGGGATGCGCCCAGAACGGGCTCGCCGCCGGCAAGGGCTCGGTCTCGAAGACATCGAGCACGGCATGCTCCGGCTTGCCGGCGTCGAGCCCGGCCAGCAGGGCCGGCTCATCCACGAGACCGCCCCGCCCGACGTTGACGAGCACGGAGCCGGGCTTCATCGCCGCCACGAAGCTGGCATTCACGAGGTGCTTGGTCTCGGCAGTCAGCGGCACGGAGAGCACCACCACATCGGCGCCCGGCAGCTCGGCCATCACCTGGCCCAGGGGCACGATCCGGTCGGCGCTTTCGTGAGCGCTCTGATCGCGCCGCACGCCGATGACCGTGGCCCCGAGGGCCTTGGCGGTCTTGGCCGCCCCCTGGCCGATGGCGCCATAGCCGATGATCAGCCAGGTCGTGCCATTCACTTCGCGGAACGGCACCCGAGTCCAGGTTCCCGCCGCCTGAGCCGCCCGGCGCTCCCCGGCGCGCTGGAAATGATCGAGCACGCCGGCGATCACATATTCGGCCATGCCCACGGCCTGGCCATGGCTGGTGGTCAGGGTCGCCCCCTTGCGCACCAGGTCGCCGAAAACGGGGTGGTCGAACCCGGCCGCCGAACTCTGCGCCCATTTCAGATTCTCGGCCTTGAGGCACGAAATCCAGACATCGCGCGCTGCGGCGGAGGCGAACAGGTCCTGGCTGAACCAGGCGGCGTTGGGCTGAGCCTCGTCAACGCTCACCGGCGCGCCGTTCAAGGAAATGACCCCATCGGCCCCCATCAGCAGCAGCTCAATGCCGGCCGCGGCCGCGTCGATCTCAGCCTGCAGGCGCCGATAGGTGGGCTCGAAGAGGATCAGGCGGGCCATCAGGACCGGTAGTCCCCATTGATCGACACGTAGCCGTGGGTCAGGTCGCAGGTCCAAACCGTCGCCGAACCACGCCCGACGCCCACATCAACGCTGACCTCCAGCTCCTTCTTCTTCATGTAGGCGCTCATCTTCGCCTCGGAGTAGGTGGGCGAGACGAGGCCGTCATGTGCGGCCGTGAGGTTGCCGAACTTCACGCTGATCCGGTCGCGGTCGATGGGCTCATCGGCCCGGCCCACGGCCATGACGATACGGCCCCAATTGGCGTCCTCGCCCGCGAAGGCGGTTTTCACCAGGGGGCTTTCGGCGATGGTGCGGGCGATCTTGCGCGCCGAGATCGCGCTTTCGGCGCCCGAAACGTTGATCTTCACGAACTTCGAGGCGCCCTCCCCGTCCCGCACGAGCTGGTGGGCGAGGTCCATCAAGACACCTTCCAGCTTCTCGCGAAAATCGGCCAGGCGCTTGTCGCCGGCCCGGTGGATTTTTGGCGCGCCGGACTGTCCGGTGGCGAACAGCAGGAGGGTGTCATTGGTCGAGCGGTCACCGTCCACCGTCACGCAGTTGAAGGTCGAGCGGGTATAGAGCGACACCAGGGTCTGCAGGGCCGCCGGAGCAATGGCCGCGTCCGTGGCCACGAAGGCCAGCATGGTCGCCATGTCCGGCGCGATCATGCCGGAGCCCTTGCAGAGGCCGTTGATGCGCACCTTCACGCCATCGATCTCCGCCACGGCCGTGGCGCCCTTCGGGAAGGTGTCGGTGGTCATGATCGCCCGGCCGGCGGCAGCCCAGGCATTGGTTTCCAGGCGCTTTTCGATCTCCGGCAGGCGGTGGATGATCTTGGCGTCATCGAGGAGCACCCCGATCACGCCCGTCGAGGCCAGCATCACGTCCCGCTGGCGGCAGTCAAACCGCTTGGCGACGGCGGCGGCGACCCGGCGGGCGGCGTCCGCCCCTGGCTTACCGGTGAAGGAATTGGCGCATCCGGCATTGACCACCAGGGCCCGCACATCCTCGCCGCCCGTCGCGCGCAGCTGCTTCTGGCACCAGTCCACGGGCGCGGAACCAACGCCGTGGCGGGTGAAAACGCCCGCCGCCGATGTGCCTTCGGCGAAGCGCATCAGCAGCACGTCCTCGCGTTCGTGCTTGTAGAATCCGGCCCGTCCTGTGGCGATCTCGACGCCCGCCAGGGCCGGCATCTTCGGAAACGGCACGGCCAGTGGCGAAATGGCGAGGCCGGGCTTGCCGGCTGCCGGCGCTTCGGGCTCGACCGCCTTGGCGCGCGAGCCAGTGGCGCGCTTGATCACGCTGGTGACCGGCTCCAGGGCGCGCTCGATGGTGTGGCCGACGATCTCGACGGGTTTGGCGGGCTTGTTCGGGCCGCGGCTCATGGATTGGCTCCCTTGGACGCTGGAGTCTTCACGGGAGGCGCGGCTGGCGCCTTGGAAGGGGGTGAGGTGGCGGGCGCTGGCGCGGACGCAGACGGCCCCGTGGTTGGGGGCGGAGATCCGTTGCCCGCGGCCGCCGCCGGCGGCAGACTGCCCGGCGGCGGGGCGGATGCCGGTTCCGTGGGCCGGTTGGGGCCTTCGGGAGACTGGATGAGCATGTCGACCTTCGCGCCTTCGCGCAGGCGCTGCAGCACGACGCGCACCTGATCATAGGTCAGGAAGCGGATGATTTGCAGGCGCACGGTCTCCAGGGGGATTGGCTGCTCCAGCCTGCGGTCCTCGACCCGGACAATCACCCATCCGTCTTCGTTCTGGAACGGGCCCACGACGTCGCCCACCTTCGCGTCCTTTAGGGCTGTCTGGTAGGCCGGGGGCAGGAGGTCGATCACCGTATAATCCTGCAGGCCGCCATTGAACTTGGTGGCCATGTCGGTGGACCGCTCCAGGGCCACGGTCTCAAAGGGCGCTCCGCCAGTCAGCAGCTTGCGCGCCTGTTCGGCGTCGGCCTGGGTGGTCAGGACGATCTGACGGAACTTCAGCTCGTCGGAATTGCGGGCCAGGCCCAGTTGCTCGTTGTAGGCGCCCCGGATGGCGTTCTCGTTGATGGCGCGGGAGACGGAGCTTTCCACCAGCATGTAGCCGAGAATCTCCTCGCGCGCCGCCGCCAGGCGCCTCTGGGCGAGCGGGTTGCGGTCCAGCCGGCGGCGCAGGGCCTCGGCGGCCAGCAGCTTGCGGTCAATCACCGCCTGCAGCTCCTGGGCAAAAACATCCGTGGAGGGATCGAGGGGCTCGCCCTCGCCGATCATGCCATCGCGCACCGCCTGGTCGCGGACGTCAGAGGTCCATATGGTCTTGCCGTTGACCCGTGCGACGGCCTTGTCGCCCGGCATGGGCGGCTGTTCCTCGCCGCCGCGATCGCCGCAGGCCGCCAGCAGAACCAGGATCGCGCCGAACGCCGCGGCCCATGTACCCTGTTTCAGACTTGCCTTCATGGTCAGGACCGTCCTAATTGAAAACTTTACCCCACGGCCCACTGGCCACCGGCGCCGCTGGGCGCCATGGTCGCGAAATCGCGGCGCGTCAAGCCGCCAACAGGAGGTCACGTCCTTGAAGTTCTACAATTCCGCGGGCCCAAATCCCCGCATGGTGAAGATGTTCATGGCCGAAAAGGGCATCGACCTGCCGCGCGAGGAGGTCAACCTGATGGCCGGCGAAAACCGCCAGCCTGCCTGGGTCGAGAAGAATCCCGCCGGCCAGATGCCGGGCCTGGAAATGGACAACGGTCAGATGCTCGCCGAGATCACGGCCATCTGCGAATATCTCGACGAGAAGTCGGGAGGGACCTCACTGATCGGCTCAACCCCGGAAGAACGCGCCGAGACCCGCATGTGGACACGCCGCATCGACCTCAACATTTGTGAGCCGATGGCCAACGGGTTCCGATACGCCGAGGGCCTGCGCCTGTTCGAGAGCCGCATGCGCACCATTCCGCACGCGGCGGCCGACCTGAAGACCCTGGCCCAGGAGAAGATCACCTGGCTGGATGGCCTTCTGGCCGGCCGGACCTGGGTGTGCGGCGATCGTTTCACAATGGCGGACATCCTGCTCTACAGCTTTCTCGACTTCGGCCAGGCCGTGGGCCAACCGCTGAACCCGGACAACAAGAACATCACGGCCTGGTTCGAACGGGTGAAGGCCCGGCCGAGCGCGGCGGCCAGCGCCTGATTTCAGGCCAGCACCTGATTTCAAGGACGTGCGACAATTGGGGGGTTGGGATTCCCGGCAGGGCGCCTTAACCCCCCTTTCCTATCCGGCGCAGTTTTCGCGCCAGCAGTGACCTGAAGACCAGAAGGCATTTGATGAGCGACGTATTGATCGCCCGCCAGTTCCGCGGGCCGCCCAATTCGGGCAACGGGGGCTATGTGTGCGGCGTTCTCGGCCGCGAATTTGACGGCCCCTCGACGGCGATTCTGCGGGCCATCGTGCCCCTCGACACCCCCATGCGCTTCGACCGCACGGACGCGGGCCTGACCATGCTGCATGGCGAAACCCTGATCGGCGAGGCCCGGCCGGCCGAGAAGTCCGACCTGCCGGAAGTCTGGCCCGCTCCTTCCCTGGAAGAAGCCAAGGCGGCCACCCTGCGCTCGCCCACCTGGGAGCGCCCCCTCCACCCACCGTGTTTTTCCTGCTCGCTGACCCGCGAAGAAGGCGATGGCCTGCGCGTCGCCACGGGCCAGGTGACCGGCCAGCCCGAAGGCTATCTCGCTGGAACCTGGACGCCGCACGCCAACTTCGATGACGGCACGGGCCATGCACCCGTCGAGGTCGTCTGGGCCGCCCTGGACTGCCCCGGCTCAATCGTCTGGATGGTCAAGGGTACGCCCGTGGGCCTGCTCGGCACCATGACCGCCGAGGTCACCAAGCTGCCGAAGATCGGCGAGCCGCACATCGTCACCACCTGGCCGATCGGCTCCGAGGGGCGCAAGCACTATTCCGGCGTGGCACTGTTCACGGCGGACGGCGAGCTCTTGGCGCGCGGCCACCAAATCTGGATCGGCCGCAATCCGAACGCTCCGCCCCGTCCCCCGCAACCGCCGCAGTCCTGATCCGGAAAACGCCGGTTCCCCCTATTGCCCTGGCGGTAGGTGAGTTATGAGTTCGGCCGGAAGAAATTTGGTGGCGGCAGGTCGCGCCTTCCGCCAGTCATTCAAAAACAGACTTTCTGGGAGGAATTTTCCATGACGCGCGAAGCGGTAATCGTCTCTTACGCCCGTACCGGGCTCGCCAAGTCCCAACGCGGCGGTTTCAACATCACCCCGACCATGACCATGGCCGCTCACGCCGTTGAGCACGCCGTTGCCCGTTCGGGTGTCGAAAAGGAAGCGGTGGAAGACTGCTTCATCGGCAACGTGGCGCACGGCGCCGGCAACCTCGGCCGCCAGGTTTCCCTGCTCGCCGGCCTGCCGATCACGACCTCGGGCGTGACGGTCAACCGTTTCTGCTCCTCCGGCCTCAACGCCATCGCGCTCGCCGCCAACTACGTGCGCAATGACGGCGCCGAAGTCGTCGTGGCCGGCGGCGTCGAAAGCCTGTCCTTCCCGGGCGGCGGCGGCAACCGCGACAACTCGGACTCGCGCCTCTACAAGCAATACCCGGGCGTGATGCTGCCGATGATCGACACCGCCGACGTGGTGGCCGAACGCTACAAGATCAGCCGTGAGTACCAGGACCAGTTCTCGCTGGAGTCCCAGCAGCGCATGGCCGCGGCTCAGCAAGCCGGGAAGTTCAAGGACGAAATCGTCCCGATGAAGACCAAGATGAAGCAGGTCAACAAGGAGACGAAGGAAGAAACCATCGTCGACTATGTGGTCGACCGTGACGAGTGCAATCGCCCGGACACCAACCTCGAGGGGCTCGCCAAGCTGCAACCGGTGAAGGGCCCGGATAAGTTCATCACCGCCGGCAACGCCTCGCAGCTCTCCGACGGCGCCGCCGCCGTGGTGCTGATGAGCGACACCGAAGCCAAGCGCCGCAACCTTGAGCCGATGGGCGTGTTCCGCGGCTGGGCCGTGGCCGGCTGCGAGCCCGACGAAATGGGCATCGGCCCGGTGTTCGCCATTCCCCGCCTGCTCGAACGTCATGGCCTGAAGGTTGATGACATCGACCTGTGGGAACTGAACGAAGCCTTCGCCTCGCAGTGCCTCTATTGCCGCGACACCCTGGGCATCGACCCGGCGAAGTACAACGTCAATGGCGGCTCCATCGCCATCGGCCACCCCTACGGCATGACCGGCGCCCGCCTGACGGGCCACATCCTCCAGGAAGGCAAGCGCCGCGGCGCCAAGCTTGGCGTGGTGACGATGTGCATCGGCGGCGGCATGGGCGCGGCCGGCCTGATCGAGATCTACTAAGACCTCGTCAGCACCGATCTAAAGCGAACCCCCGGAGAGCGATCTCCGGGGGTTTTGCTTTGAGCGCGCGGCCACTCGAACCCACTCACCCGTCAATCCGGGCCGTGTGGTTCAGTCCGAGAATGATGGAGCTATTTGGTGAACTGCGCTGCGATCAGATAGGTGATTGCCCCGATCGCCGCGGAGGCAGGGATTGTGATCACCCAGGCCCAAACGATGCGGCCAGCCACGTTCCAGCGCACCGCCGAGACCCGACGGGCCGCGCCGACCCCGACAATGGCGCCGGTAATGGTGTGCGTCGTCGAGACAGGGATACCGGTATAGGTCGCGAGGAAAAGGGTGATGGCGCCACCTGTCTCGGCGCAGAAGCCCTGCATGGGAGTAAGGCGCGTGATCTTCGAGCCCATGGTGTGGACGATACGCCAGCCGCCCATCAGGGTGCCGAGGCCCATGGCGGCCTGACATGACAGAACCACCCAGAACGGCACCTTGAATTCGCCAGTCAGCATCCCGTGGCTGAACAGCAGGACCGTGATGATCCCCATGGTTTTCTGGGCGTCATTGCCCCCGTGGCCGAGAGAGAACAGGGAGGCCGATACGAACTGAAGGCGGCGAAACACCGCCTCGGCCATCGAGGGCCGGGCCTTGACGAATATCCAGCTGACGATCAGCACCAAGAGCAGAGCGAGGAAGAAACCGACGGCAGGGGAAAGCACGATGGCGAAGATCGTCTTCATCGTGCCGCTCATCACCACGGCCGAGAGCCCCGACTTGGCGACGCCCGCGCCCAGGAGGCCGCCGACCAGGGCGTGCGAACTGGACGAGGGAATGCCGCCCAGCCAGGTGATGACGTTCCAGGCGATCGCGCCGGTGAGCGCGCCGAGGATCACCTGGTCATTGATGATCGCCGGATCAATGATCCCCTTGCCGATGGTGTTGGCCACATGTGTGCCGAATATCGCGAAGGCGATGAAGTTGAAGAACGCCGCCCACATCACCGCATAGCGCGCGGGCAACACTCGCGTTGAGACGATGGTGGCGATGGAATTGGCCGCATCGTGCAGCCCGTTCAGGAAATCGAACGCGAAGGCGACGAAGATCAGAAAACACAGGAAGAGAAAGGCGAGGTCCACCGGTCACACGTGCTCGATGACGATCGCACTGATGCGGTTGGCCACATCCTCGAAACGGTCCATCACCTTCTCCAGGTGATCATAGATCTCGGCGCCGGCGATGTAGCCCATGGGGTCGGCCCGGTTGCCCTTGAAGAGCGCCTTGAGACCCTCGTCATTCAGCTTGTCAGCGGCCTCCTCGAGGTGGGTGATTTCTTCAGTGAGCTGGTTGAGGCGGTGATTGTTGCGCCGCACATCGTGCAGCATGCCGACGGCCTCGACGGTCCGCTCGGCGGCCTTGACGATGAGATCCCCCATTTCCCGCATCGGGGGATCGAAACTGGTAACCTCGAAAAGGGTCACGGCCTTGGCGGTCTTCTGCATCTGATCGATGGAGTCATCCAGAGCGCCGATCAGATCCTTGATGTCCGAGCGATCAAAAGGCGTGATGAAGGTGGTGCGCATGGCTTGCAGCACTTCCCTGGCCACCCCGTCGGCCTCGTTCTCATGCTCGACGATCCTGGCGCAGGCGGCTTCGACCCCTGCCCCGCCATCCAGCAGCTGGCGCAGAGCCGTCGCCCCTTTCACGAGGGTCGCGGCATGCCGGTCGAACATGTCGAAGAAACCGGACTCCTTCGGCATCAGGGCCTGGAAGAAACGCAGCATGATGGCCCTCGCGACTCGTAAAGGAGCTTCGCCACTCCCTAGACCGTCCGTCGCTGTCCTACCAGCCGGTGCGCTCGGGAGCTTCCGGGGTCATGTAGTGCATCGCCGCGTAGATGGCTTTGATCTGTCCCCGGTCGAGGACGAAGATTTCGCTCAGCAGGAGGCGCGGCCAGGGCGTGCCGTCGCGGCGAAGGGCGCCGCCGGGCGGGCGCAGGAACATCGCGGTCCCGACGACCACCCCAGCCTCCTCATCGACCACGGGAAAGCGGCGTAGCACCACGGCGTTGATCTGGGTCATCCGGTCGAGACCCGACGCACAATCGGACGCGCCGAACTCGACCGCCGTGTTCCCCGCGGCGGCCGGCGCCGCGCGGCCGGTGACGCGCGTTCCGTTTTCCAGGCGCACGCAGCCATCAACGTGCCTCACCAGGTTGCCGTCGTGCCCCTGCAGGCCATCGAAATAGGAATTGGCGGCGGCGGCCATGTCCACGCGACTGATCCGTTCGCGCAAGCCAAGCGGCGGCGAGACGGCGGGGGGCTCGGCGATCAGACCCGCCGGAGAATAAAGGGCGTCACCCTTGCGGCCGATCACCCACTCCGCCTCGGTGATCCGGCGGTCGACGACCTTGATCCGGAGGCTGACAATGGCCGGACCGCCCGTTTCTTCAACCAGGCCGAAATAGACCGCCTGCCCGCTGACGGGATCAAGATAGCGGCGCTGCACGGCGCCCAGGCCCGTGACGGTGGTCCAGACGCCAGCTCCGATGGCGACGTCGTAGCCGTTTTCCGTGGACCGCACCGCGCCTGCCAGGGGCGCCTTTTCGGGATCATGGGTGGCTACGGCGGTGAGATACGCGTCCAGGGTCGAGGCGAGGCAGGTGCGGTCACAGCCCGAATTCACCGGCGTGCTGGCGCAGGCCGCGAGGCTCAGCGCCACGACGATCAAGACCGCTCTGTACATCACCGCCCCCTATTGTTTGCGAGGCAAACTAACGAGCGGATTGACCCTAGGCCAGCATCTCCGCCATCCGCTGGAAATCCGGATCCTTCTTTCGGCGCATGATCTCGCGCGCCGTCTTACCGTCCGGGCCCCGGATGTCGCCCTTCGCTCCGGCGGCGATGAGAAAGCCGAAGTGGGCTTTGTCGCTGTCCTTCTTGAGCATGTAGTGCAGGGCCGTCATGCCGTGATGGTCGATGAAGTTCACGTCGGCGCCCAGGCGCAGCAGCTCAGCGGCGCCCTTGAAGTGGCTGGTCTTGATCGCGCCCAGGAACGGCGTCTCCTGCTCGGTGACCGGATCGATGTCCGCCCCGAAGCGGACCAACAGGCGCATCGCCTCCAGGTCATCCTTGAAGCCGGCCGCCCAGAGGGAATGGTTGGGATCGGCGCCCTCGTTCAGCAGCCACCGTGTCAGGGTGAGATTTTCGCCTCTGGAGACCGTGAACCAGACAGGCGTCGCCTTCCAGTCGCCCTCCATGAAAGCCGGCGCCGAAACATCGAACCCTGCCCGTCGCAGCACCTCGGCGGTGCGGACGCTGTCGTGGGCGAGGCGAGTGGCGTTGGGAGGTGTAGCGCAGAGCAGGTGCAGCCAGTTGCGGCCGCGCTCGTCGCGCCAATCCATCAGGGCAGGGTTGGCCTCCAGGCCGTCGCGCACGCCCTTCCAGTCGTAGGCCTTGACCAGATCGATCATCTTGGACTTCGAGACCACAGCGCCGCCCCCTGTCTTGATCGAAGCCAGTTTGCCACAGTCGCCGGCCGCAACACCCCCTTTCGTTGACTTCCAGGGGTGCGCTGCTTAAGTCTCCGGCGCGCCTAACGGGCGGTTTTTCGGGCAGGCGTTTTGGCTTTTAGAGCCGGCCATGCGCGGCCGTCTCTCCCCGCGCCGCCCGTATGCTAGGTCCCGGATTTCCTCGTCGATGAGCTTCCTGCAGAACATTTTCGGCTCCTCCAACGACCGTAAGGTCAAGGGGATGCTGGCCCGTGTCGACAAGATCGACGCCATGGAAAAGCAGTTTGAGGCGCTGAGCGACGATCAGCTCCGCGCCAAGACCGACGAGTTCAAGGCGCGCCTAGCCAAGGGCGAGACGCTGGACCAGCTTCTCAACGAGGCCTTCGCCGTGGTTCGTGAGGCGGCCAAGCGGGTGCTCGGGCAGCGTCATTTTCCGGTGCAGCTGGTGGGCGGCATGGTGCTGCACGGCGGCGGCATCGCCGAGATGCGCACGGGTGAAGGCAAGACCCTGGTGGCAACGGCCCCGGTTTATCTGAACGCCCTGGCCGGCAAGGGCGTGCACCTGATCACGGTAAACGACTACCTGGCCCGCCTGCACGCCGACTGGATGGGCAGGGTCTACCGCTTTCTCGGGCTGACGGTGGGGTGCATCGTCAACGGGCTTTCCCAGGGCGAACGCCAGAAGGCCTACCAGGCGGACATCACCTACGGGACGAACAACGAGTTCGGCTTCGACTACCTGCGTGACAACCTCGTCTATCACACCGCCGAGATGGTCCAGCGCGGCCACCACTTCGCCATCGTCGACGAAGTGGACTCCATCCTCATCGATGAAGCGCGCACGCCTCTGATCATTTCCGGCCCGACGGAGGACCGCTCCGAGTTCTACCGGATCATGGACAAGGTGATCCTGCAGCTGATCGAGGACCCGGAAACATACGACCACGATGAAAAGGCGCGTCAGGTCCTGCTCACGGAATATGGCTCCGAAGCGATCGAGGAACTGCTGGAGCAACAGGGCCACCTGGAGCCGGACAGCGCGGGCCTCTACGACCCGGCCAATGTCAGCGTGGTGCACCACGTCAACCAGGCCCTGCGCGCCAATGTGCTTTACACCAAAGACCGCGACTACATCGTTCGCGACGGTGAAGTGATCCTGATCGACGAATTCACCGGCCGGATGATGACAGGCCGGCGGCTGTCTGAAGGCCTGCACCAGGCCATCGAGGCCAAGGAAGGCGTCGATATTCAGCCCGAGAACCAGACGCTGGCCTCGGTGACGATCCAGAACTATTTCCGCCTCTATTCCAAGCTCTCCGGCATGACCGGCACGGCAGCGACCGAGGCTCAGGAATTCCTCGACATCTACAAGATGGACGTCACCGAGATCCCGACCAACCGGCCGGTGGCGCGGATCGACGACGATGACGAAGTCTACCGGACCAACCGCGAGAAGAACGTCGCGATCATCGAACAGATCGTCGACTGTTACCGCCGCGGCCAGCCGATCCTGGTGGGGACCGTCTCGATCGAGAAATCCGAGCAGCTGTCCGAACTGCTGCGGGCCCACAAGTTCGAGTTCAATGGCAAGACGCAAACGGGCATCCCGCACAATGTGCTCAACGCGCGCTACCACGAGCAGGAAGCCTTCATCGTGGCCGACGCCGGCGTTCCGGGCGCGGTGACCATCGCCACCAACATGGCGGGGCGGGGCACGGACATCCAGCTGGGCGGCAACATCGACATGAAGGTCGAGAAGTGGCGCAGCGACCAGGGCGGTCTCGGCATCGAGGTGACAGACGAGGACGCCATCGCCCAGAAAGAGGCCTTCGAGCAGGAAATCGCCGGCTTGAAGGAGAAGGCGCTGAAGGCCGGCGGCCTTTTCGTGCTGGGCACGGAGCGGCACGAAAGCCGGCGGATCGACAACCAGTTGCGCGGCCGGACGGGCCGTCAGGGCGACCCCGGGCGTTCGAAGTTCTTCCTCAGCTGCGAGGACGATCTGCTGCGCATCTTCGCCGGCGACCGGCTGGACGCGATCATGCGGACGTTCGGGGTTCAGGAGGGTGAAGCCATCACCCACAAGTGGCTGAACAGCGCCATCGCCACGGCCCAGAAGCGCGTCGAGCAGCGCAACTACGACATCCGCAAGAACCTCCTGAAGTACGACGACGTGGTCAACGACCAGCGCAAGGCCGTGTTCGAGCAGCGCCAGGACTTCATGGAGAGCGACGACCTCTCGGACATCGTCGTGGAAATGCGGCACGACACCATCGACGACCTCGTGGGCCGCCACCTGCCGCCCAAGGCTTATGCCGAGCAGTGGGACATCGAGGGCCTCAAGGAACGGGTCGAGACGGTGTTCGGCCTCGACCTGCCGCTCGAGGAGTGGGCCAAGGAAGAGGGCATCGCCAATGAGGAGATGGAACAGCGAATCCGCCAGGCGGTGGACGCCCGTGCGGCCGATCGCGAGAAGACCCTGACTCCGGAACATACCCGCGGCATCGAGAAGAGTTTCCTTCTTCAGCAGATCGATCTGCAGTGGCGCGAACACCTCGTCCACCTGGATCACCTGCGCAACGTCATTGGCCTGCGCGGCTATGGCCAGCGGGATCCGCTGAACGAATACAAGACCGAAGCCTTCACCCTGTTTGAGAAACTGATCGGGGATTTGCGCCAGAACGTCACCCGCTGGGTGATGACCTCAGAAATCCAGTTCGCGCCGCCGCCGCAGCAGAACAACCGCGGCATGACCGAGATCCACGTCGATCCGGAAACCGGGGAGAACGAGATGGCGGGGCTCGCTTTCGCGGGCCTGGGCACGGGCCTTGGCGGGCTCGGCATGAGCAAGGAACAACGCGAGGCAATGCCGCTGGCCAACCTGCCCAAGGGCTGGGAGCGCACGGGCCGCAACGCCTTGTGCCCCTGCGGTTCAGGCAAGAAGTTCAAACACTGCCACGGGGCCCTGGTCTAACCCGGGCTCCCAGGCCGGCCGGAAGCAGAACTTCCTACCGCGACCGCGATCTAGCCGGTTTCGCCGGCGTTCGTCTGAAGCTTACGCATAGGATGCCTTTGCCCGGGTAGGGAGGCATTCTCGACGGGCTGGCGTCATTCGGGGTGCGTCGCCAAGCCCTCTAGAGATAGCGTTGGAAAAATGGGGACGTGGGCATGCCCACGTCCCCGCCTGATCACATCTGCCGCCAGTTGCCGTGGAAACCGAACGGGACGCGGCGCGGCATTCTCGCCGTGCCGACCGGGCCGGCCTTCACGTTCTGGGCGTCGAAGACCACGAAGTCTGTGCGGTCCTCGGCGGCGCGGTAGACAAGGGCCACCAGCCAGCCGTCGCCTTCCGGGGCATCCGGGGAGCGTGGCACGAAGACCGGCTCGCCGGGGGCGTCGCCGGCGTTGAAGTCGTACTCCGAGCGCACGCCGGTCTTGAGGTCGATGTGGGCGAGGCAGTCGAAGAGCACGGCGCCCGGCTTCTTCTTGTTCCCGGCGAAGTAGCCGTGCCGGTAGGACAGCCCGGCGCGGCGTTCGTCGAGGCGCGGGAATTCACCTGCCAGGTCATCCAGCTGGGTGCGCTTGATGGCGTTGGAGTCGCCCTTCAGATCGAAGGTCCAACGCACGAGACGGGCCGCGGCGTTGGGCAGGGGCGAGCCGTCCGCTTTCGGGAAGAGCGGCGCGGTGGGATATTCCATCACCTCGGCATGGATGAGGTCGCCGTCTTCCCAGGCGTTCATCGGGTGGAAGACGTAGCAGGCCTCGGTCTGGAACCAGCGCAGGGTCTCGACCCCGGCATTGCGGGCCATGACGCCGACGTAAGCGCCCTTTTCCGGCTCCCAGGCATAGGCGGGAAGACCGGTCATGGCCCGCTGCATCGAGCCGGTGAGGGGCAGGATCGGGAAGAGGGCGTAGTTCCGGGTGACGAGGAAGTCGTGGACCATGGAGGCGTAGGGCGCCTCGAAGTCGTCGCGGCGAATTACCCGGCCCGTGGCGTCGGTGACGCCGTAGGAACAGGTAGTTGCGAAGGGCATGGCGCCAGCCGAATAGGCGAACCAGACCATTTCGCCGCTTTCCGGGTCGATCTTCGGGTGCGCCGTGACCTTGCCCTGATAGTCGGTCGCGTAGCCGCGGGTATCCAGGCTGACCGGATCAAGCTCTGTGGGCATGTGGCCTTCCTCGAGGGCGAGGAGCTTGCCGGCGTGCCAGACGATGTTGGTGTTGGCGACGCCTGAATCCTGGCCGACCACGGAGGGATCGGTGGTCATCGGGTTGCCGAAGGTGCCGAAGAGGCGGCGGCCCGCGGCGTTTTCCTGATTGTACTTGTTGGTCCGGACGTACCGGTTGCGGTAGCTGACCTTGCCGTTCTCCACGTAGAAGCCGTGGATCATGCCGTCGCCTCCGAACCAGTGGTAGTCGGAGCCGGGATCGAACTGTGGGTTGGGGCCGTTGCGGTAAAAGGCGCCGTGGAGGCCCTTCGGGATTTCGCCGGTGATCTCGAGGTCGAAATCGTCTTCCGAGGCGACAGGCGCGAAGTTACCGGCCAGATAGGGATTGATACGCGTAGAGCCGTCCATGATTGCCTCCTCATATGTTGCGACGGTGGAGTGGGGCTTATCTCTTACGTTGTAAATTTATGTCGTAAGCTATAGGCCTTGGCAAGCCTCTTTTTCGCGAGTTCACCAAGACGTGCCCAAGACACTTTCCGACCAGGACATTGCCGACTTCCGGGACCGCCTGTGCGACGTCGCCGAGCGGCTGTTCGCCGAGCACGGGCCAGACGCCGTGACCATGCGCCAGTTGGCTTCAGAACTGAAGGTCAGCCCCATGACCCCTTATCGCTACTTCAAGGACAAGGACGCCATGATGGCGGCGGTGCGGGCCCGGGGATTTTTGCGCCACGCCATGGCTCTGGAGGCCGCCTATCAAGAAGCCGCCGAGCGGGGCGCCGGCCGGAACCAGGCGGTCTCGGAGGCCTATATACGCTTCGCGGTGGAAAACCCGCAGGCCTACAAGCTGATGTTCGATTTCCAGCAGCCGACCATGGCCGACTATCCCGAATTGGTTGAAGCCGCCGCGCGGTCGAAAGCGACGATGACCGCACATCTGAAAAGTCAGCCGCAGACGGGTTCAGGGGCTGAAAGGGCGGCCGACCGCGAACTGGTGGGACACGTCTTCTGGGCCGGCCTGCACGGGGCGATCATGCTGCATCTGACCGGAATGCTGGCGGCGCCGAACGATCTCGGCGCGGTGGTCAGCCGGATGCACGAGATCATGGCGGCGGGCCTCTCCCGCCCCAAGGCTTGACCGTATTGCGCGACAAAGCGAGCATGAAGGATCTCTTGCTCGAAAAGGTCTCAGATGCGCCGAGTATTCCGTTCTTTCGCCGCCGCGGTGGCCGTTCTGGCATTTAGCGCCACGGCAGCCTTGGGCGAACCGCGGTGGTCGCGCGGCATCGTGGATCCGGGCGACGATGTCTACGTGGGCTCGGCGCAGGAAGACTACGGAATCTCCTACATCCTGGTCGGCTCGGTGAAGACGACGCCGGAAGGCTATGCCCAGGTGTCGAGCCGGTTCGAGTACCACAGCGCCGAAAGCTTCAACGGCTTCACCTTCCTGTCTCTGCTACAGACCTACAGCGTCGATTGCCGGAACAATCGCACCCGATTGTCAGCCCGGCGCGCCTATGCCCGTAACAATCTGGCGGGAGCCAGCCGTGACATGGGTTTCCCCGCGACCTGGGTTGATGTCGAGGAAGGCACACTGATGGAGACCCTGGTGGAATTGGCCTGTGACCGCGCCGGCATCGCCATGCCGAACCGGCCCTCGCGGCACTAAGCACCGGCGCCACGCGGCTTGACCGCCGCCGCGTCAGGTCCGCACCCTCCCCGCCTTGATGGGAGAGTACGATATGGCCGGCGCACAACCCTTTGCCGTCGATTGGTCCGCCACCGAGATCGGCGCTGTGTTGGAGAAGGTTCGCGCCTATCCCTGGCCGCCGATGCCGGACGTGGCGGACGGCTGGGCCTATGGGGCGGACGGGCATTTCCTGAAGTCGCTCTGCGCCTACTGGCTGGATGGCTATGACTGGCGCGCGGCAGTGGCGGACCTCAACCGGTTTCCGCAGTTCACGGCGCGGATCGGCGACTTCGACATCCACTTCGTGCATGTGGTGGGGGAGGCTGGCGGCAAGCGGCCCCTGCTGCTGAGCCACGGCTGGCCGGGGAGCCACTACGAATTCTGGGGCTCCATCGAGAAGCTGGCCTTTCCCTCGAAGTTCGGCGGAAAGGCGGAGGACGCCTTTGACGTAGTGGTCCCGTCCCTGCCCGGCTTTGGATTCTCCTCGAAGCCCGCCAAGCCCTTCGGCCAGCGCGCGACGGCGGGCCTATTCAACACCCTGATGACCGAGGTGCTCGGCTATGACCGGTATCTGGCCCAGGGCGGGGACTGGGGGGCATTCGTGACTTCTTGCCTGGGGTTGGATCACGCGAAACACGTGAAGGCGATCCACCTGAACATGATCGGCTTTCGGCCGCCAGGCGGGCCGCAGACCCCGGAAGAAGGCGCATGGATGCAGCGCCAGAGCATGATGATGGACGTGATGGGGGCCTATTTCCGGCTGCAGGCCTCGAAGCCGCAGTCCCTGGCCTGGCTGGGGGCGGGCAATCCGGTGGGCCAGGCAGCCTGGATCATCGAGCGGTTCTACGACTGGTGCGACCGGCGCAGCGCCAAGTTCGAGGAGGTGTTCACCCGCGACCAGCTGATCACCAATGCGATGATCTACATCATGACCGGGTCTTTCACGACGGGGGCCTGGTATTACCGGGCGCTGCTGGAGGGCGGCGGCGTGGCCATGGCCGAGGGGCAGAGGTGCGAGACGCCCACCGCCTTCGCCAACTTCCCCGGGGAGGTGCTCTACCAGGCGCCGCCGAGGAGCTATGCCGAGCGGGCCTACAACATCACGCGCTGGACGGAGATGAGCGACGGTGGTCACTTCGCGGCGATGGAACAACCGGACGCCTTCGTGGCGGACGTACGCGCCTGGGCGCGGGACTTGGATTAGGGAGAGATCCAGATGACGACGCGAACGGGCGGCTGCCTCTGCGGGGCGGTGCGCTATGAGGTGACGGGCGATCCGATGATGCAGGTGGCCTGCCACTGCACCGATTGCCAGAAGGCCAGCGGCGGCTCGCCGACCCTGGCCCTGATCGTGGCGCCGAGTGCGGTGAAGGTGACCAAGGGGACGCCGAAGCGTTTCGTCTCCAAGGGGGATTCAGGCGCCGATGTGGTGCGCGAGTTCTGTGAGAACTGCGGCTCGCCCCTCTTCTCCATGCCGGCCTCCTCCGGCGGAGCGATTGTCGTGGTGAAGATCGGCAGCCTGGACGACCCGTCGGACTTCAAGCCACAAATCGACATGTACATGGACTCCGCGCGGCCCTGGCATGCGAAGCATGAGGGCGCGATGCAGTTCCCGAAGGGGCCGCCGGTAGGCTAAGGCCACCCGATGGCCAGATACGATTTCGCCTCGGACAACACCGCCGGGGCCATGCCGGAGGTGATGGAGGCTCTCGCCCGCTTCAATGGCGGCTTCGCGGCCGGCTATGGCGATGACGAGATGCGGGCCAAGGCCGGGGACCTGATCCGCGAGCTACTGGACGCCGATGCAGCGGTCTATTTCGCCGCGACGGGGACGGCGGCCAATGCCATCGCCCTGGCGACTCTCGCCGCGCCGCATGAGGCGGTGATCGTGCATGAGCACAGCCACATCGCCACGGACGAGGCCGGGGCGCCGGGATTCTTCGGCTCAGGCGTGACCCTGATGGGACGGCAGGGGGCGTCGGGACGGATGGTGGCTGAGGATGTCGCGCCCCTTCTGAACCAGCCGGACAATCCGCACTGGCCCTCCCCCGCCGCGATCTCGCTCACCAACGCGACGGAGTACGGGACGGTCTATTCCGCCGAAGCGATGGCGGGGCTGATCGGGCCGGCGAAGACGGCGGGGCTGAAGGCGCATGTGGACGGGGCGCGGCTCGCCAATGCCGTGGCCGCGGGGCTGGACCCAAAGGACCTGGGGCGGATGGGAGTGGATATCCTCTCCCTGGGCGGGACCAAGGCGGGGGCGACGCCGACAGAAGCCATCGTGCTCTTTGACCGGGCCCTGGAGCGGCGGTTCGGGGCGCGGCTGAAGCATGCCGGGCAGTTAATTTCCAAGGCCAGGTTCCTGGCGGCGCCGTGGATCGGCATGCTGGAGGACGGCGCCTGGGCCCGGCGGGCGAGCCACGCCAACGCCATGGCGAGAAAGCTAGCGGACGTGATGCCCTATCCTCTCGCCCATCCGGTGGAAGCCAATGCCGTGTTCGTGACCATGGATGAGCCGGCGCGCCTGCGGCTCGCCGAGGAAGGCTGGTTCGTCTACCGGTTCATCGATGGATCGGTGCGTTTCATGTGTTCCTGGGCGACCACGGACGAGGGCGTCGAGGCCCTGGGAGATGCTTTGCGTCGCATATCGTAAGCCTCGACAACGGCTTGATCATCGTCCTAATGACCCCAACCATTTTGGGGAGTAGGCGTCGAAATGCGAGTGATTATTGTTGGCGCGGGCCTGGGCGGCCTGACCCTGGCGCTGAGCCTCAATGCGGCGGGCATCGACTGCGTGGTTTACGAGACCGCGCCGGAGCTGCGGGCGGTGGGCGTGGGGATCAATGTCCTGCCTCATGCGGCCCGGGAGCTGACCGAACTGGGCCTGGGCGCGCGCCTGGCGGCCGCCGGGGTCGAGACCGAGGCCCTGATGTACGCCAATAAGCACGGCCAGGAGATCTGGCGCGAGCCGCGGGGCAAGTTCGCCGGCTACAATTGGAGCCAATATTCGATCCATCGGGGCGTCCTGCAGATGCTGCTGCTGGAAGCGGTGGTGGAGCGCCTGGGCGTGGGGGCCGTGCACACCGGCTGGACAGCCCGCTCGGTGGAAACCGGCCCGACCGGAGCGACAGTGGCCTTTACCGACAGCCAGGGCCATGCCCACCGGGTGACGGGCGACGTGGTGGTGGGCGCCGATGGCATCCACTCGGCGATCCGCGCCCAGTTCTACCCCAATGAGGGGCCGCCGAAGTGGAACCAGCGCGTGCTGTGGCGTGGCGTGACCGAGGGCGACGCCTATCTGGGCGGGGCGACGATGATCATGGCCGGGCACCAGGATGAGAAGTTCGTCTGCTACCCCATCGATCCGAAGCTGCAGGCCGAGGGCAAGGCCCTGATCAACTGGATCGCAGAGCTGCGCTTTCCGGAGACGGATGTCTGGCGGCGCGAGGACTGGAACCGCGCCGGGCGGCTGGAGGATTTCCTGCCCCGCTTTGAAGGCTGGCACTTCGGCTGGCTGGATGTCCCGGCCGTGATCAAGGCCGCGGACCGGATTTTTGAATATCCGCTGGTGGACCGCGACCCGGTGGACCAGTGGACGTTCGGACGCACGACCCTGATGGGCGATGCGGCGCACCCGATGTACCCGATCGGCTCGAACGGGGCCTCCCAGGCGATCCTGGACGCCCGCACCCTGGCCCTGGAACTCGCCCGCAACGCCGATATCGACGCGGCCTTGAAGGCCTATGAGGACGCCCGGCGGCCGGCAACGAACCGCATCGTGCTGATCAACCGCGGCAACGGCCCGGAGGCGGTGATGCAATCCGTGCATGAGCGGGCGCCGGACGGCTTCAAGGACGTGCACGAGGTGATCAGCCGCGAGGAACTGGAAGAGACGGCGGGCCAGTACAAGCGAAATGCGGGCTTCGACCGGGATGCTCTCAACAATCGGGAAAGCCTGAACGCGCCGAAACGGGCCGACACCCTGGCGGCGCGGACACGGGTCTAGTCTCGATCTTCCCCCTCGGGGGGCCAGTTCTCCAGTTCGATGGTACGCTGGATGGTCATCGAAACGAGGCAGTCGGCGGCCGTAAGGCGGGACATCGTTCCCCACTCGAGGACGTCGAGCTTCGCGGCGCAATTGGCGTCGCGATAGGCGATCCAGGCGCGCTCGGACTGCCGCAAGGCGGCGGCCTGGCTGGGCGTCAGCCGACGAATAACGCTCTGATAAATGGAATTGAGCCGCGCATCCTGGCGCTCACGTTCGGCGGCGTAGCACTCGACCATGCCCTGAGTGGTGTCGCCACCGGGAGCATCCATGCAGCGCTGCATGCCCGGGGTGTAGCGCGCCGCGACTTCCGGATCGTCGGCCTTGGCCTGGGCTGAGATAGCCAGGGCGGCGAGAGCGCCGAGGGCGGGGGCCCATTTCATCCTAGTTCGGCCGTCCGATCGCCAGATAGCGGTCCGCGCGCTTCTTACGGAGCTGTTCGGAGGTGAGTGGCAGTAGGGCCTTGAGCTCCTCCTCGATGGCGTCTCCCACCAGCTGGATGGCGGCGGCGGGGTCGGAATGGGCGCCGCCGGGAGGCTCGGGGATAATGCGATCGACGACCTTGTGCTCGATAAGGTCCTGGGCAGTGATCTTCATCGCCTTCGCAGCCTCGGGGGCGAAAGCCCGGTCGCGCCAGATGATGCCGGCGCAGCCTTCCGGCGAGATCACCGCGTAGACGGCATGTTCCATGATCAGCACCTTGTCGCCCGCCGCCATGCCGATGGCGCCGCCGCTCATGCCTTCGCCAGTGATAATGGCGATCATCGGCACACCGAGACGCAGGGACTTCTGGGTGGAACGGGCAATAGCCTCCGCCACGCCGCGTTCCTCCCCGCCAACACCCGGATAGGCGCCCCCCGTGTCGATGAAAGACAGGACCGGCAGGTTAAAGCGATCAGCCAGATCCAGGAGGCGCTCCACCTTGCGGTAGCCCTCGGGCCGGGCGGCGCCGAAGTTGTGCTTGATACGGGTGGCGACGTCGTGGCCCTTCTCGTGACCCATGACCACCACGGGCTGGCCGCGGAAATGTGCGAGACCGGCGACGATGGCCTGGTCGTCGGCGAAGGAGCGGTCGCCGCGCAGCTCAACGAACTCGGTGAGCAGACCTTCGGCATATTCCAGGAAGTGGGGCCGATCTGGATGCCGGGCGATCTGTGTCTTCTGCCAGGCGTCGAGGTTCGAATAGGCCTCGCGGCGCAGCTCCTGCACGCGAAGGCGCAGAGCGTCGATCTCGGCGTCGAAGGCGCCGGGACCTGCCGTTTCGGAGAGCTTGTCCAGCTCCTCGATCTTGGCCTCGAGATCCGCGATCGGGCGCTCGAATTCCAGATAATGCGCGGCCATGGACTCCTGAACGCTTCCCGCCCCGAAACGGCGCCGAACCTAGGCGTGTTGGTCTAGCGGAGCAAGTCAGGACCCAGAGCGAGTTGTCGTGGCCTTGCGCGCCACCTGATCGGCCAGATCGCAGATGACCTTGGCCTGACGCCAGGTGGCGTCGTCCTGCATCTTGCCGTCGATCATGGCGACGCCGGCGCCGTCGGGCATGGCCTCCAGAATCCGGCGGGCAAAGGCGACCTCGGCCGGGTCAGGCGAGAAGACACGGTTGGCGATGTCGATCTGGGAGGGATGCAGGCTCCAGGCGCCGGCGCAGCCGAGGAGGAAGGCGTTCTTGAACTGCTGTTCGCAGGCCTCCGGATCATCGATGGCGCCGAACGGGCCGTAGAAGGGCTTGATGCCGGCGGCGACACAGGCGTCGACCATGCGGGCCAGGGTGTAATGCCAGACATCCTGCTGGACGCTCTCGCGAGCCCCCTCCCCCGGATCGGAGAGCACGCGATAGGCCGGGTGGCCGCCACCGACGCGGGTGGTCTTCATGCCCCGGGAGGCGGCGAGGTCGGCGGGGCCCAGGCTCATGCCCTGCATGCGCGGGGAGGCATTGGCGATGGCCTCCACATTGGCGACGCCTTCGGCGGTTTCGAGGATGGCGTGGAGGAGGATCGGGCGGGTGACGCCATGCCGGGCCTCCAGCACGGCGAGGAGTTGGTCGTAGTAGTGGATGTCCCACGGGCCCTCGATCTTCGGGACCATGAACACCTCGATGCGGCCGCCGGCGCCGGCGACGAGCTCGGTCATGTCGTCGAGATGCCAGGGGGTGGCCGGGCCATTGACCCGCACCCAGAGGCCGCAGCCGAGAGCGGCGTAGTCTGCGGCACGGGCCATCTCGATGACGCCCTGGCGGGCGGCGGACTTGGCCTCGGCGGGGATGGCGTCTTCGAGGTTGCCGAGGATCACGTCGGCCTCGCGGGCCATTTCCGGCGCGCGGGCGCGGACCTTTTCCAGGTGCGGCGGCACGAAGTGGATGGAGCGTTCCAGACGAACGGGCAGGTCTCGCATCGGGACCGGCGCCCCCTGGGCCAGGGGGCGGAAGAAGCCGCGCGGTGTCTTCATGGGTCTCGCCTCCGGACCCTGGCGGCTTAGGACGCGACGGCGGTCACTTCAAGGGCGGCGGGCTGCAGCACCGGGTAGGCGGCAGCGGAGAGGTGGGAGTTGATGCGGGCGAGGTCGCGGATGATGTCGAGGTGCAGGCCGCTGGTTTCCAGGCTGTCGGCCTGATCGCGCCGGATTCGCTCAAAATGGGTGCGGGCAGCGGCCTGCTCCATGCCCTTGAAGCGGCGCTTCTCGTTCAGCAGGGCTTGGGCGCTGGCCGGATCGCCGGTCATGAAGATCGAGACGGCCAGCTGGAGATTGGCCAGCAGCTGCTGATGCATGGCGAGGATCTCGGCCATACCGTCCGCCGAGAGGGTGAGGCGGCGTTTGATCTGCTTGCCGGCGAGCGCCATCAGGCTCTTGGCGACGATATCGCCGGCGTGTTCGAGGTTGGTGGAGACGGCGAGGACCTGGGCCAGGCGGCGCTGCTCGGCCTCATCGGCCTCGTCCGTATCGATATCGGAGAGATAGCGCTCGATGGCCCGGTGCAGGACATCGAGGCCGTCGTCCATGGCGGTGACCTCGGAGACGCGGCGCCGGTCGCCGGTGCGCAGAACCTCCTCCGCTCCCCGGATCATCAGCTCGAAGGCGTCGGCCATACGCAGGGTCTCGCGGGCGGCATTGGCGAGGGCGAGGGGCGGCGCGGCAAGGAGGGCGCGGTCGAGGTGGCGGGGCGCCTTCGGATCCTCCCCGGCGCGGGCCGCGGGCAGATAGCGCTCGGCGAGTTTCGCCACGGGGCTGAGCAGGGGCAGGAAGACCAGGGAGAGGGCGAGGTTGAAGGCCAGGTTGAAGGCCAGGTGGAAATTGGCGGCGAGATGCTCCGGCCCGGCCGAATAGGCGCCCATCCGGGCCGCGATGAGGGGCAGGAAGGGCACGGCGGCGATGATGCCGACCAGGCGCATGACAAGGGCGCCAATGGGCAGGCGCAGGCGCGAACGGTCCTGACCGCCGGTTTCCAGGACGGGATTGATGGCGCTGCCGAGATTGGCGCCAAGAACGAGCGCCAGGGAGGCCTCCGGGCCGACCACGCCGGAACTGGCGAGGGACATGATCACCAGCAGGATCGCGACGCTGGAGTGAGCGGCCCATGCGGCCAGGGCAGCCAGCAGGATGTCAAACACCGGATCGCCGGTGACCTGGGCCAGGAGATCGCGCATGGCCGGCGAGGCGGCGCCCGGATTGGCGGTTTCCACCAGCAGCTTCAGGGCCAGCAGCATGATGCCCAGCCCGATGCCGACGCGGCCGAGGTCGCGCGTGCGGCTGCCCTGCCCGACCCGGAAGGCGATCAGGCCAGTGAAGATGAAGAGCGGGAAGACAAAGCCAATATCGAAGGAGAACAGCTGAACGATCAGGGCCGAGCCGACGCCAGCCCCCAGCATGAGGCCGAGCGCGGGCGCGAGGGCCACGGCCCCTTCGGCGGTGAAGACGGCGGCCATCAGGCCGACGGCGGTGGAAGATTGCAGGGCGGCGGTGACCCCGACCCCGGCCAGCCAGGCGCGCAGGCGATCGCCCAGGGCGACGGCGAGGATGCGGCGAAGATCGCCGCCAAAGGCGCGCATGACCCCGCTCTGCACCATGTGCGCCCCCCAGAGGAGGAGCGCGGCGCCGCCCAGCAGACTGATCAGGAAACGCGTTTCAGGCACGAACGCCGCCTCGGAGAGAACCTCAAGGCGGCCAATAGGATGCCGAATTTCCCGGGATGTAAATACCGTCCGTAACCGGACGTTTCAGAACGGTGTTTTCAGGGCTTGCGCCGGGCCAGGGGATGCTTGGTCTTGACCACCTCGGCGAGGCGGTCCTGGGCCACGTGGGTGTAGATCTGGGTGGTGGCGATGTCGGAGTGGCCGAGCAGGGTCTGGACGACGCGCAGGTCCGCCCCGCCTTCCAGGAGGTGGGTGGCGAAGGCGTGGCGCAGGACGTGGGGGCTGACCTTTTCCGGATCGATGCCGGCGGCGCGGGCGGCCTCGTCGAGCAGCTGGGCAAAGCGCCGGGCCGTGAGCCGCCCGCCGGCGCCGCGTGAGGGGAAAAGCCAGGGGCTATCCTTCAATCCCTTGGCGAAGAAGGTTTTGCGCACGGGCAGATAGGCCTTCACGGCCTCGCGGGCGGCGCTGTTGAGGGGGGCCAGTCGCTCCTTGCCGCCCTTGCCCCGGACGATGACATAGGCCGGATCGCGCGCCACGGCGGTGAGCGGCAGGGCGAGAAGCTCGGAGATGCGGAAGCCCGAGGCATAGGTCAGCTCGACCATGCAGGCGAGGCGCAGGCCGGCCGCGCCGTCCTTCTCCGTGGCGGCGGCGATGAGGGCGTTGACCTCGTCGCGGGTGAGCACCTTGGGCAGGGGCCGGCCGCGCTTGGGCGCCTCGACCCGCCGGGAGGGATCGTCGGTGCGCCACCCCTCCCCCAGGACGAAACGGTAGAACTGGCGCACCGAGGCGCGGCGGCGGGCAGCGGTGGCGGGCGAGAGGCCGCGCGCGGCGAGATCGGAGAACCAGGCCTCGATGTCCTCGGCGGCGGCGTTCGACAAGTCCCGCCCCCGGCTGGCCAGAAAGCCGGACGCCTCCTCCAGGTCCTTGGCATAGGCCTTCAGCGTGTTGGCGGCGGCGGCCCGCTCAGCCGCCATCATTTCGAGGAACGCCTCAGCCCACGCCCCGCTCATCGGCCGCGCGGCCGGGGCCTGGGGGGTGTCGCGGGGCGGGGCGCGGCCGGCGGAGCGGCCTTAGGGGTCGCCAGCTTGAGGAAGGCCTCGCGCGCGAAGTCCTCGGCGGCGTCATTGAGGCCCACCCGGTGCAGGCCCCGGATGACGGTAATGTAGTCGGCGGCGGTGGGATTGGCGGAAGTGATCGCCAGGGCCATCAGGACCACGCCGCCGCGATCCTTCACCGTGACCGCATTGTCGAACTCGTAGGCAAGGCCCGTCAGGCTGGAGCGCGGGCCTGCGTCGAAGGCGAGTTCGCTGACCCGCCGGTTTTCACCAACGCTATCGGTGAGGGCGATGCAGATCAGGGCCCGGCCCTGCAGGCGCACGCGGTCCGGGCCGGTGGCGGAGGCGGCGCGCGCCATGAGATCATCGATGGCGTCCCAGCGGCCGGCGTGCATGGCGGCGAGAAGCGCCTCCCCGTCCGGATCGCGCGCCGGATCATCCGCCGGACCCGCGGGCTTTGGCACATCGAGGCCAAGCTTGATGGAGAGGGCGCGTTCGAGGCCGTTGCGGCTGGAGGGGGCGCCGGGGCTGCCGGTCTGGGCGAGGAGCACGCCCATCATCCGGGCGAAGACCGCGTCGTGCGAGGATTCCTCGGCCAGGGAGAAGGTAGTCTGGGCGGCTTCCAGATCGCCGTCCTCGGCCTGGCAGAAGGCGCGCAGGCGCAGCCAGTAGATTTCGCCGCGGCTGACCGCGAGGCTCTTGGCGACCTGGCAGGCCCGGTTGGTGGCGCCGTTCAGCAGGGCGGCTTCCGCGACGGCCTGGGACAGGGGGGCGCTGGAGGCGAGGCCGGGCGCACGGTCGAACAGGGCATAGGCGGCTTCGTATTCCCCGACAAAGATCAGGCCGCGCGCCCGGGCCGCGCCGGCGTCAGGGTCGGTCCCGAGAGCGTTCGGCGACGAGGCGCCCGTCAGCAGGAGGCGGCGGTAGAGCCGGCGCCCGGCGGGGGTGAGGGCGCGGCCATTGATCTGCGCCATCAGGCTGACCACCGTCGGCGGCATGGAGGAAGACCAGAGCCCATTACCCAGGTCGCCGCCGGGCAGGCCCTCGGAAAGGAAATCGATACGCTGGAGATTGTCGACCGCGACGTCGGCGGCGGCTGGACCGGAGACGCTCAGGGCGGCCAGCAGGGTCAGGAACAAGCGCTTCATGATCGCAAAGTTGGCGCGCATCGGCCGCCTCGTGTAAAGCCGCAAAAGAGAATGAGCGCTTCGCCCCCCTCTCCCGCCCCTCTACCCCTGCCCGGCAAGACCATCGCCCTCGTCGGATTGATGGGCGTGGGTAAATCCAGCGTCGGCAAACGGCTGGCGACGGCGCTCGGATTGCCGTTCCGCGACGCCGACAATGAGGTCGAGGCGGCGGCGGGTTGCACGATCCCGCAGATCTTTGAGCAGTTCGGCGAGGCGGGCTTCCGGGATGGGGAGCGGCGTGTGATCAGCCGCCTGCTCGACGAGCCGCCACATGTGCTGGCCACGGGCGGCGGCGCCTTCGCCAATGCCGAGACCCGGGCCCTGATCAAGGAGAAGGCCCTCTCAATCTGGCTAAAGGCCGATCTGGAGGTGCTGGCCCGGCGGGTCGGCCGCAAGGACAACCGCCCCCTCTTGACCGGCAAGGACCCGATCGCCGTGCTGCGAGAGCAGGCGGAGACCCGGTATCCGGCCTATGCCGAGGCGGACCTGACCGTGGAGACCGGAGACACTCCCCACGCCCAGGCGGTGGAGGCGATATTGGCCGCGTTGCGGACCCGCGCGGAGGCGGCGAAATGATCGAGACAGTTGCCGTGGGCCTGGGCGCCCGCGCCTATGAGGTGCTGATCGGCCGGGGGCTGGTGGATGACGCCGCCGCCCGGGTGCGGCCGTTCCTGAAGCGGCCGGTGGCGGCCGTGGTCTCCGACGCGACGGTGTTCGACCTGCATGGGCCGAGCCTGGTGGGGGCGCTGGAGGCGGCGGGGATCACCTGCCACGCGATCATCCTGCCCCCCGGCGAGGAAACCAAAAGCTTCGAACATCTGGCCGACCTATCCGACCGGCTATTGGCCCTGGAGTTGGAGCGCGGCGACCTGATCGTGGCCTTCGGCGGCGGGGTGATCGGCGACCTCACCGGCTTCGCGGCGGCGATCTACAAGCGCGGCGTCGACTTCGTGCAGATCCCGACCACCCTCCTGGCCCAGGTGGATTCCTCGGTGGGGGGCAAGACCGCCATTGATACGCCACGCGGCAAGAACCTGATCGGCGCCTTCCACCAGCCGCGCCTGGTGCTGGCCGACCTCGGCGTGCTGGACACCCTGCCGGAGCGGGAGATGGCCTGCGGCTATGCCGAGGTGTTCAAATACGGCCTCTTGGGCGACGCCGCGTTCTGGGACTGGCTGGAGGCGAACGGGGCCAAGGTGCTGGCCCGCGAGCCTGAAGCCCTGACCTATGCGGTGCGGCGCTCCGTGGAGATGAAGGCCGAAATCGTCGCCGAGGATGAACGCGAGGCCGGCCGCCGGGCCCTCCTCAATCTCGGCCACACCTTCGCCCACGCCCTGGAGAGCGAGACCGGCTTTGGCGAAGCCCTGAAGCATGGGGAGGCGGTGGCGATCGGCTGCTGCCTGGCCTTCCGTTTCTCGCGCGATCTTGGCCTCTGTTCCGGGCAGGACGCGACCCGCGTCGAGGCTCTGGTGAAGAAGGCCGGCATGGCCACGCGGCTTTCCGACCTTTCCGCCCACCCGTTCAACGCCGACGCCCTGATCAGCCATATGGCCCAGGATAAGAAGGCCGAGGGCGGCAAACTAACCTTCATCCTGGCCCGCCGCATCGGCGAGGCCTTCGTCGCCAAGGATGTCGACCGAGACGCCTTGCGAACATTTCTGATCTCCGAGGGAGCTCTTCCATGACCGCGGCCCTTCTGGCCCTGGCGCCCGTACTGCTTGGGTTGCTGGCGGTATCGGCCCTGTTTTCCGCCGCCGAGACGGCCCTGACCGGGGCCAATCGCGGTCGGATGCACCAACTGGAACGGGAGGGCGACAAGGCCGCCAAGCGGGTCAACCGCCTGATCTCCGACCAGGAGACGATGATCGGGGCGGTGCTGATCGGCTACAACGTGATCAATATCTTCGCGTCGGCCCTGACCACCGAGGTGATCACCGCCATGGTGCCCGGCAACCTCGGCGTGGCGATCGCAACCGCCCTGATGACAGTGCTGGTGGTGGTGTTCGTGGAGGTCCTGCCGAAGACGTTGGCGATCACGCGCACCAACGAGGTGGCTCGGTTCCTTTCGGCCCCGATCGAAATTGTGGTGCGGGTTCTGGGGCCGGTGATCTTCGGCATCCAATGGGTCGTGCGGATGACGCTGCGAATTTTCGGAGTGCGCCTCGACATGGGCGTCGATGTGCTGGCCGCCCATGAGGAAATCCGGGGCGCCGTGGAATATCACCATTCGGAAGGCGCCGTGGAGAGCCGCGACCGGCGCATGCTGGGCGGCGTGCTGGACCTGGCGGAGATGGATGTTTCGGACGTGATGGTGCACCGCAAGTCGATCGCCATGATCGACGCCGGCCTCGCCCCACGCGACCTGATCGCCAAGGCCCTGGAAAGCGCTCATTCGCGGCTGCCCCTCTATCGCGACGAGCCGGAAAACATCGTTGGCGTAGTGCATGCCAAGGATTTGCTGGCCGCGCTCGCCGCGGCCGGCGGGGATATGGACAAGGTGGATATCGCCGCCATCGCCCGCGAGCCCTGGTTCATCCCGGAAACCACCAACCTGAAGGAGCAGCTGAACGCGTTCCTGAAGCGCCAGAGCCACTTCGCCCTGGTGGTGGACGAGTATGGCGGCCTGCAGGGCCTGGTGACCCTGGAAGACATCCTCGAGGAGATCGTCGGCGAGATCGAGGACGAGCACGATGACGCCGTGCAAGGCGTGCGTCGCCAGCCGGACGGCACGGTCCACGCCGACGGCCAGGTCACGATCCGCGACCTCAACCGCGCCATGGACTGGCACCTGCCGGACGAGCATGCCGTGACCGTGGCCGGCCTGGTGATCCACGAAGCCCAGACCATCCCCGAGGCCGGGCAGGTTTTCATCTTCTACCACCACCGCTTCGAGGTGCTCCGCCGCCAGCGCAACCAGGTGACCGCCTTGAAGATCAGCCCTCGCCTGGAGCGGGACGAGGACAACTGAAGGCTTACTGGAAGCTGTCTCTGGACACCGTTCCGATCTAGATCGATCTTGTTCGTTGAACGAGGAGCGGAACCTTTCGAGGCCGTGGACGTTGGCGCCTTAGTGGGCGCCGCCTCAACGCGGTCAGGGGAGTGGGTCTAGATGTCGGCCAGCGCTGAGGCTTCAACGCCCCAGACCAGCGCAGCGCGCATCGCACTGCTCGAGGAAGCTCTCGCCCGTGAAAGCCGGCGGGCGGCGGCGCTCAACCGCATCGCTGCGGCGATCGGCGCCAATTTCTCTCTGGAGAGCGTCGTTCAGGCCGTAGTGGACGGCGGCGTGGAGCTTTCCGGCGCGGCTTTTGGCGCGTTTTTCTACAACGTTATCGACCCGACGGGAGAGGCGTACACCCTCTACGCCCTGTCCGGAGCGCCCCGTGAGGCGTTCTCACGCTACCCCATGCCCCGCAAGACGGCGGTGTTCGCGGACACCTTCGACGGGACCAGTGTGGTAATCAGCGAGGACATCACTCACGACCCGCGCTACGGCAAGAACGCCCCTTACTTCGGAATGCCGAAAGACCACCTGCCGGTACGGTCCTACCTCGCCGTGCCCGTGATTTCCCGGCGGGGCGAGGTGCTGGGCGGGCTCTTTTTCGGACATTCGGAAGTGGGAACCTTCCAGATGCCGGAGCGCGATGTGATGACGGGGCTGGCCGCCCAGGCGGCGGTGGCCATCGACAATGTACGACTGCATGAGACGTCATTGGCCGAGATCGCCGAGCGGGCGCGCGCCCTGGAGACACAGCGCCTGCTCCTCAACGAACTGAACCACCGCGTGAAGAACACCCTGGCGACGGTGCAATCCATCGCCGGCCAGACGGCCCGGGGCGCCTCCAGCCCTGCCGCGTTCGTTCATGACCTGGAGGGTCGGCTGGCGGCGCTTTCGGAGACCCACAACCTGCTGAATGTGGAGAACTGGCAAGGCCTCAACCTCTCCAAATTGCTGACGGTGGTCTTGGCGCCCTACGACCCCTCGGGCGCCCGGGTGATCGTCGAAGGCGACGGTGAGGTGCGTTTGCGCCCCAATGCCGGGCTTGCGCTGGCGATGGGTTTTCACGAACTGGCCACCAACGCCGCCAAATACGGCGCCCTTTCGCAGCCGACCGGCGAAATTCACATTTCCTGGCGGCACATGGGGGCCAAGCCGCCGCGCATCACGGTGGAATGGAGCGAACACGGTGGACCCGAAGCCGGCGAGCCGGGGCGGCGAGGTTTCGGCACACGCCTCCTGGAGCGGGGCCTGGCCGGCGAACTGGCGGGGACCGTGAAGCTGGACTATCTTCCGCAAGGGGTGATCTGCCGAATGGACCTGCCGCTCGACATCCTGGAGCCCGCCGCATGACCGCCGATTTCAAAGGCCGCCGGATTCTCGTCGTGGAGGACGAGATGATGATCGCCATGCTGGTCGAGGACATGCTGGCCGACCTCGGCTGTGACGTGGTCGGCCCTGCCCACGGGCTGGAAACCGCTTTGAAGATGGCCACCGATGACGATCATCTCGACGCGGCGGTGCTTGATGTGAACCTTGGAGGCCAGCAGGTGTTCGCCGTGGCCGACGCGCTCAGGGCCAAAGGCGTGCCGGCGATCTTCTCCACCGGCTATGGCGAAGCGGGACTGCGCGACGTGGATGCCGGCGCGCCGGTTCTGCAAAAACCCTTCCGCGCCGGGGATCTGGCCAAGGCGCTGAACACCGCCCTCGGGGGCTGAAAAGCCTTAAGCGGCCTCTCCTGGGGCCAGGGCGGTCACGGACAGAGCGTGCACGCGCGCCTTCAATTCTTCAGCCAAGGCGCCATAGACGAGCCGCTGCCGCTGTACCCGGTTGAGCCCGGTAAAGGCGTCGGACTCGATGGTGAGGCTGAAATGGCTCTCCCCGTCCGGATGGGCGCCCCCATGCCCGGCATGGCGCGACGAGTCGTCACGCAGTTCGATTTTCGTGGGGGAGAATCGGGCGGTGAGCTTTTCAATCATGCCCTCAGCGACCGTGCCCATATTTTCGCCTCCCTCTTCGCCCTCTGTCAATTCTTGAACGGCAATCATTCCAGCCCATACTCCGGACCATGTCGTCGGCCTTCTCATATAAGCCTCGCTTCGTCGATATCCGCGTGCGGCCGCCGTCGCCGGAGGAGGACGCGCGCGCCGAGGACGTCTATGCGCTGAAGCCAGGTGAGCGGCCTTGCGAGCACCCTGAATGCCGCCTGGCGGCGACCGCGCGGGCGCCAAAGGCTCGCAATCTGCCCAATGAGCACTACTGGTTCTGTCAGACGCACGCGGCGGAATATAACCGGCACTGGAACTTCTTCTCCGGCATGAGCGAGGGCGAAATCCGCGCTCATCAGGTCAACGAGCAGACCACGGGTGGGCGCCCGACCTGGAGCTTCAAGGGCGGCCGGGTGCATCCCGAGAGCGCCAACGCCCCAGGCAAGGGATTCTTCGACCCGTTTGGAATGTTCGGGTTTGGCAAAGCCAAACAGCAGGATGAGCAGGCCGCCCAGGCCCGGCATTTGGGGAAGATGGAGCGCAACGCCCTGGCCGACCTCGACCTCGACGCCACGGCGGACGCGGCCAAGATCCGTGAGCGGTACACAGAAATGGTCAAGCGCACCCACCCAGACACCAATGGCGGTGACCGGTCCACCGAGGTGAAATTCCAGCGGGTTGTGAAGGCCTACAAGACCTTGCAGAAGGCCAGGCTGGTCTAACGAGAGGCGGCCTAGGCGGCTTTTGTGTCCTGAAGGGCGTCGTCGATCGCGGCGAACAACTCCTCGATCCTGATCGGCTTGGCGACATGGCCGTCCATGCCCGAGGCGCGGTATTCGGCGACCTGGTGCGCCATGGCGTTGGCTGTCAGAGCCAGGATTGGAATGTGCCCCTGACCCTCGGCCGCCTCGGCCCGGCGTATCGCGCGCGTGGCGGTCGGGCCATCCATCACGGGCATCTGCACATCCATGAGAATGAGAGAGAAGTCGCCCTCTCTCCAGGCATTCACGGCTGCGGCGCCATCCGCCACGACGGTCAGGTCGACTCCCGCCTGCGCCAGCAGCGTCCGCAAGACCAGTTGATTGACCGGATTGTCCTCGGCGGCGAGCACGCGCAAGCCAGACGCCGCGTTCTCATTTTGCTGTTCTGTGCGAGTGACTGAAGCTGCGCGCTCGTCTCCGATCCGTTGCAGCGGCAGCGAGACGGTGAAGGTCGAGCCTTTATGCTCAGAAGAGGTGACCGCAATCGAACCGCCCATGAGGTCGGTCAGCTCCCTGCAGATCGATAGACCCAATCCTGTGCCGCCGAACCGGCGCGTTGTCGACGCATCGGCCTGGGAAAAGGCCTGGAAGAGGCGCGCCACGGTCGCTGCGTCCATGCCCAGCCCCGTGTCTGAGACGACCAGCTCCAGGCCTGTTTCAGTGCGGCGCGCCGTGACGCGAATTTCACCCGCCTCGGTAAACTTCAAGGCATTCGAGATCAGGTTGTTGAGGATTTGACGGATGCGCGTGGGATCTCCGCGCCACACACCGCGGGCGCTGTCCATGTCGACGACCATCTGCAAGCCCTTCGCGTCCGCCAGGGCGGAGAAGGCGGCGCGGGCGCCTCCGACGATGTCGCGCAGATCAAAGGCGATCTCCTCCAGTTCCAGCCTGCCCGCCTCGATCTTGGCCAGGTCGAGAACGTCATTGAGGATGGTGAGGAGCGCCTCCCCGGACTGGCGGATAACGCCCAGCCGCTCGCGCTGAACATCGGTCAGGCTGTCTCCCGCCATGGCCTGGGTCATGCCGAGCACACCGTTCAGCGGCGTGCGGATTTCGTGACTCATGGTGGCCAGGAAAGTGGATTTGGCGGTGTTGGCGGCGTCGGCCTCGGCTTTGGCCGCGGCCATCTCGACCTGCGCCGCTTCCGCGGCGGCCTTGCCGTCCACAAGTTGGCGCGTGGCGTCTTCGAGCTGTCGGGCCGTGGCGAGGTTGTCGACAGCCGTCTTGGCGACGTTCAATGTGCTCATGGTGAGCATGGCGACGATCAGGGCCTGATCCAGGCCTGTGTAGTGCGGAACGATCCAGGGCAGCGCCATGGGCGCCGTAACCGAAAACAGCCCCGACTGTGCTGCCGCCAGAGGCGACTTGGTGCAAAAGTTCTGGGCATAGAGGAGCTGGCCGCACCAGTAGGTGGCCGCCGCGATATCCGCGGCCGTGCTGGCGCACGCCCAGAGAATCACGCCGTAGGCGGTCCAGCCCGCGATGCTGAGACTGCTGCAGGCAAAATAGGCCCAAAGCTCCCCTCGCGTGGCTGGGCGGTCCATGAAGCGGCGGGCGATGAGCGAACTGACAGCCTCGGTCAGCGCGACGGCCGCCGCCCAGATCAGGCAATAGAACCACGAGACGGCCAATCCGCCGATCACCGTCAGGCCAACCAGCACCACGGCCCGGGTCCGGGCCTGGCGGTAGTTGTCGCGCGCGAAAGCAGCGTAACGCGTGTCGAGCAGCGTAGCCAAAGCCATCATCCCGGCATTTCCCCTATGTCAGGATGCCGACACGGCCGGAATAACCGGTTAATTTTGAACGCTGTTTCAAGAAACGCCGCCTACAAGGCTGCGGCGAATGAGCGCGGCTGGCCGAGGGCGGGCATACCGGTCGGTGGATTTTCCTTCAAACACCCGTTTGCTTCGCGGCCATATCGCGTTAGTGAACCCGCGCCATGACCATAGTTTCAGACTCCGACGATACCCTGCTGGGCCTGGTTCCCGACAAGACCGTGACGGTCCGGGAAGCCTTTGGCGTAGACTCCGACATGAAGGTGCCCGCCTTCACGCACCGCGACAGCCATGTTCCGGATGTGGACGAGGCCTACAAGTTCGACCCGCAGACCACATTGGCCATCTGCGCCGGCTTCGCCCATGACCGCCGCGTCATGGTGCAGGGCTACCACGGCACGGGGAAGTCCACCCACATCGAGCAGGTCGCCTCGCGCCTCAACTGGCCGCTGATCCGCGTCAACCTCGACAGCCATGTCAGCCGGATCGACCTCGTCGGCAAGGACGCCATCGTCCTGAAGGACGGCAAGCAGATCACCGAATTCCGCGAAGGCATCCTGCCCTGGACGATCCAGCGGCCCTTCGCCCTGGTGTTCGACGAATATGACGCCGGCCGCCCGGACGTGATGTTCGTGATCCAGCGCGTGCTGGAAGCGCAAGGCAAACTGACCCTGCTCGACCAGAACCGCGTGATCCGCCCGAACCCGTATTTCCGCCTGTTCTCGACGACCAACACGATCGGTCTCGGCGACACGACGGGCCTCTATCACGGCACCCAGCAGATCAACCAAGGCCAGATGGACCGCTGGTCGATCGTCACCACGCTGAACTACCTGGCGCATGACGTCGAAGGCGAGATCGTGCTCTCCAAGGCGCCGAGCTACAACTCGACCGAGGGCAAGCGCACCATCGCCGCCATGGTCCGCGTGGCCGATATGACGCGTAACGCCTTCATGAACGGGGACATTTCCACGGTCATGAGCCCCCGGACGGTGATCACCTGGGCCCAGAATGCCGAAATTTTCGCAGGCAATATCGGCCTCGCCTTCCGGCTGACCTTCCTGAACAAGTGCGATGAGCTGGAGCGGCCCACAGTGGCCGAATTCTACCAGCGCGCCTTCGGCAAGGATTTGCCCGAAAGCTCCGCGAGGGTGAACGTCACCTGATCCCTGGCGGCGGGGGTGCTACTCCGCCGCGTCTGGCAGCGGGAACATCCCTGTAGGCAGACCGTCTATGCTGACGGCGTTCTTCTGGCGGCGGTACTCGTCCATGCCGTCCTCGCCCTGGTGCGCGGCCCAGACTTGCAGGTTGGGGCGGTCGGCGACGTAGTCGAAGAGCGGGACGGCGTAGCCGCAGGAGGTCTGCACGAGATCAAAGCGGTTGATCACGATCTGGCGAGCCCCCGGCGGCTCCTGGCCATCGAACTGATCCGCCAGCAGGCGGGCATATTCGGCTGTGCCGCGCAGCACGATCTGGCTTTGCCCGTAGAGCCGCAGGATATTGGGCAGGCCCTCAAAGGCGCAGAACATGATGGTGATGCGGCCATCGGCGAGGCTGTGGGCGGAGGTCTCATTGCCGCTGCCCGTCTGGTCGAGGTAGCAGACCTCGTTGTCGCCCAGGATGCGCAGCGAGCCGCCATCTTTCGGCGAGATGTTCACCCGGCTGCCGGCCGCGGCCGAGCCCACGAAGAAAATCTTCTGCTTGGCGATGAAGGCCCGTAGCGTCTTGTCGAGGGCGGGATACTGCTTGGCCATCAATCGCGGTTCCGGCGGCTGCTGGGCTTGGGCCCGATGAACCACGAACCGACCCAGCCGGTGATGCCGACGATGATCGTTGTCCAGACCGCCGGCCAGAAGCCGTTGACGTGGAAACCGTCGAGCAGCACGGCGACAAGGCCGATCATCGCGGCATTCACGACGATCAGGAAGAGGCCCAGGGTGACAATGGTGATCGGGAAGGTCACGACGGTCAGGATCGGCCGCACCACGGCATTGGCGACGCCCAGCAGGAGCCCTGCGATAGCGAGGGTCGTGAGGTTGTCGTAGCCCACGCCGGAAACGATGTGGGCCGCCAGCCAAAGGCCGCAGGCGGCGATCACGGCGCGCAGGAGGAAGTGGATCATCGGTTGAGCTCCCCGTTCGCCTTCAATGTAGGGGATCGCGCGCCATGGCCAAGTCTCGCTTTCTTTCTTCAAACGCTCGTTCGAAGCCGCTAAGACGATCCCATGGCCGGCAAGGATTCACCCACCGAGATCTTCAAGCGCGCGATCACGCACGCGACGCGCTCCATCGCCGAACAGCCGGAGATGGAAGTCACCTTCTCCGGTGACGGCCCCGCTCTGCACGGCAACCGGGCGGTCCTGCCGCATCCGCCACGCGAGCTTTCCGGCCCGGAAGCCACGCGTATCCGCGGGCTCGCCGACCAGATGGCCCTGCGCATCGCGCACCACGACGTGGCCCTGCACGGCAAGGCGCGGCCCAAGTCCGTAGAGGGCGCCAACGTCTATGACGCCCTGGAACAGGCGCGGATCGAGGCGATCGGGGCCAACGCCCTGGGCGGCGTGAAGGAAAACCTCAAGGTCGTCTGGGAAACCAACATGGCCCGCAAGGGCCTGGAACATCTCGTCGACCGTTCGGCGGCGCCGATGCCGGACATCCTGGCCCTGATGGTGCGCGAGCGCCTGACCGGCGAGCCTCCGCCCCCTTCGGCGCGCGCTCTGGTCGACAGTTTCCGGGACGAGATCAACGCCAAGGCCGGTGAAGATCTCGACAAGCTGACCGGCGCCATCGACGACCAGAAGCTTTTCCAGCGCATCGCCCGAGCCGTCGTGCGCGACATGCAGATGGGCGATGACCTTTCCGACGCGCCCGATCAGGACGTGCAGGAAGAGGAAGGCGAAGAGGGCGAGTCGGAATCGAAGGAGGACGGCGAAGGCGAAGGGGAGGATCAGTCCCCGCAATCGGCCCAGCTGGACGAGAACGAGAAGTCGCACCGCGAGAGTGACACCTCCGAAAGCCAGCTCACTGAGATCGAGGAAGACGACAGCGCCGAGCCCACCGATGACGAGCTCGATGTCACCGAGGGCGACCGCCCTGCCCGCCCGGAGACCAAGGATTCGGGCCGCGCTGAGCCCGCCTACAAGGTCTATACGACGCACCACGACGAAGTGGTGCCGGCCGAGGAACTGTGTGATTCCGAGGAGCTGGGGCGCCTGCGCGCCTATCTGGACCAGCAGCTCTCCAATCTGTCCAACGTCGTCTCCCGGCTCGCCAATCGCCTGCAACGCAAGCTGATGGCCCAGCAAAGCCGGTCGTGGAACTTCGACCTGGAAGAGGGCCTGCTGGACGTCTCTCGCCTGACCCGCGTGATTGTCGACCCCACAGCGCCCCTCTCTTTCAAGGAAGAGAAGGACACCGATTTCCGCGACACGGTCGTGTCCCTGCTGATCGACAATTCCGGCTCAATGCGGGGCCGGCCGATCATGGTGGCCGCCATCTGTGCGGACATCCTTAGCCGCGTGCTCGAGCGCTGTAACGTCAAGGTCGAGGTGCTGGGCTTCACGACCCGCGCCTGGAAGGGCGGCCAGGCGCGCGAAGACTGGGTCAAGAACGGCAAGCCGGCCTCGCCGGGCCGCCTGAACGATCTGCGCCATATCATCTACAAGTCGGCCGACGCCCCGTGGCGCCGGGCCCGCAAGAACCTCGGGCTGATGATGCGCGAAGGGCTTCTGAAGGAAAACATCGACGGCGAGGCCCTGCTCTGGGCGCACAACCGGCTGATCGCGCGGCCCGAACAGCGGCGGATCATGATGGTGATCTCCGATGGCGCGCCGGTGGATGACTCGACCCTGTCCGTGAACTCCGGCCACTACCTGGAGCGCCACCTGCGCCAGGTGATCGCCGAGATCGAAGGCCGCAGCCCCGTGGAACTGATCGCCATCGGCATCGGCCACGACGTGACGCGCTACTATCGCCGCGCAGTCACCCTGGTGGATGTGGAGCAACTGGCCGGGGCCATTACCGACAAGCTTGCCGAGCTCTTCGAGGAAGAGCCCAAGAAGGGCGCCCCGAAGCCCACCAGCCTGCCGACGCCTGGCGGCCCGGGCGGCGGCAAGACGACCTCCATGCGGCGGGTCGTGGAAGCTTCGATCTAGGCTCGCACACGCCGCCGGAGAAACTCTGGCCCCTCCGCGCCCCCATGGGTTAATGAGGAGTTAACGGCGTTCGCGCCGAGTCCGGGTCGAGGGAGTGCGGCGTGAGCAGTCTGGTGATGAAGGTTTTTGCCGCCACCGCGGCTTTCACCCTGATTGCGGCCTGCGCGCCGGACCGGGCCCAATTGCCGCCGGCCCCGATCCCGATCGCGGGGCCGATGACGATCTCCTCCGTCGCCGTCCCGCTCAATCCCAACGACCCGACCCAGGACCGTATCGGTGACTTCGTCTACGCCGGGGGCATCGCCATCACGAGCGCCGACACATCGCGCCTGCATGGCTTGTCGGACCTGAAGATCGACGCGGCCGGGATGATCTACACAGTCTCGGACGACTCCGCCGACACCTTCCAGGCCAAGCTCGTTCTTGACGCCAGCGGTCGCCTGGTTGGCCTTACGGATGGCCGGATGGGCTCCACGACCGGCGAAGATGGCAAGCCGATCCAGTCGAAGGTGGAGGGCGACGCCGAGGGCCTGGCCCTGATGCCTGGCGGCGTGCGCCTGGTCAGCCTGGAGCGCAACCACCGCATCCTGAGTTTCGCCTCGGCGGGCGCCACGCCGACCCGCGCCCCGATGCCCGATTTCCAGTTCCCGGAGAACGACGGCATGGAGGGCCTGGCCGCCTATCCGGCCGCGGGGCCGGACGCCTATCTGGTGGGCGGAGAAGGCGGGAACATCTGGGTCTGCCACCTCAAAGGGACTTGCGACGCCCTGCCCCAACATCTGACCTGGCCGCCGACCTATGGGCTCTCGGCCCTGGGGACCGTGCCCCTGCCGGGCATGGACGCCATTGTCGTCCTGCAGCGGGCCTATGATCCGGTGAACGGCAACCGCGTCAATATGGTGATCATCCAGAACCCGCGCGATGCGGCCGGCAAGGTAATCGGCAGCTTCACCCTCGCCGCGCCGCTCAACCGCGACAATCTGGAAGGCGTGTTCGCCGTGGCCCGTCCGGACGGCGCGGTGCGGATCTATCTGCTCTCGGACGACAACTTCAATCCAGGCCAGCGCACCCTGCTGATGGCCTTCGACTGGAAGCCGGCGGCGCAATGAGGCGCCGGCCGTGAATCTTGCGTCAGTCAGCGACTACCGCGAGGCCGCCCGCCGGCGTCTGCCGAAGGTGCTCTATGACTATATCGACGGCGGCTCCTACGCCGAGGTGACAGCGGCCAACAATGTCCACCACCTCAATGAGCTGAGCCTCCGCCAGCGGGTGCTCAAGGATGTTTCCAAACTCTCCATGAGCGTGGAGGTTTTCGGCCAGCAGCTCTCCATGCCGATCATCCTCTCGCCCGTGGGCCTGGCGGGGATGTACGCCCGGCGCGGCGAAGTTCAGGCGGCGCGGGCCGCCAAAGCCGCGGGGCTGCCCTTCTCGCTTTCCACAGTTGGGGTTTGCTCCATCGAGGAAGTCACCGAGGCCGTCGCGCCGCCTTGGTTCCAGCTCTACATGGTCCGCGACCGGGGCTTCATGGCGGATGTCCTGGCCCGCGCGAAAGCCGCGAAGTGCCCCGCCCTGCTGTTCACTGTCGATCTGCCTGTGCCCGGGGCGCGCTACCGCGACACCCGGAACGGCATGATCGCCGCCACCGCTGCGGCGAAGATCAATCAGGCGATCGACGGCATCAGCCACCCCGCATGGCTGTGGGATGTGCAGATCAATGGCGCTCCGCACAGTCTAGGTACGGTGGCTCCAGCTGCCACGAACCTGAAGACCATCAACCAGTTCTGGGGCTGGATCGGACGCAACTTCGATCCCTCCGTGACCTGGAACGATATCGCCTGGGTGCGCCAGCATTGGGACGGGCCGATCATCCTCAAGGGCATCCTGGACGTGGAGGATGCCCGCGAGGCCGTTAAGGCCGGCGTGGAGGGCCTCGTTGTTTCCAACCACGGCGGGCGGCAGCTGGACGGCGCGCCTTCCTCGATCCGCGCCCTGCCGGCCATAGCCGACGCCGTGGGCAATGACCTCACAGTCCTCTTCGACGGCGGCGTCCGGTCAGGTCTCGATGTGCTCAAAGCCATGGCCAGCGGCGCCAAGGCGTGCCTGATCGGCCGCGCCTGGGCATTCGCCTTGGGCGCGCGTGGCGAAGCCGGCGTTACCCACATGCTGGGGATCATGCGCCAGGAATTGCGGATGGCCATGTCCCTGACAGGCTGCACGGATGTGAGAGAGGCCGGACGAGATTTGCTGCCCGACTGATTTTGAAATGGAGGATTTCAAGTGGCGAAGGCGGACATTTCCATCACCATGCCCGACGGCGAGGCCCGGGCCTTCACCTTCACCCCGGATGACGGCTCCAAGGGCCCTTGGCCGGGCGTGATCTTCTTCATGGACGCCCCGGCGATCCGGCCGGCCATGTTCCAGATGAGCCAGCGCCTGGCTGACCACGGTTATTTCGTGCTGTTACCGGACGTGTTCTGGCGGGCCGGACCCTATGAGCCGATCAACATGGCCGAAGCTTTCAAGGACGAGGCCACCCGGCGCGAGACCTTCGCCAAGCTGATGGGCTCGACCAATGCCGAAAAGCAGATGGCCGATACAGGCGTCTGGATCGACTGGCTGCTGGCGCGGCCGGAAGTCTCCAGCGCCAAGGTGGGCATGACGGGCTACTGCATGGGCGCCGGCATCTCGCTGCGCGCGGCGGGCACCTTTCCGGAGAAGATCGCCGCCGCGGCCGGCTTCCATGGCGGGCGCCTGGCCACGGACGCCCCGGACAGCCCCCACCTGCTGGCGCCGAAGATCAAGGCGCGCATCTATCAGGGCGGCGCCGACCAGGACGCCGGCTTCCCGCCGGAGCAGGCTGACCGCCTGCGCGACGCCCTGAACGCGGCGGGCGTGGTCAATGAGGTGACGATCTATGCGGGCGCCCGGCACGGCTACGCCCCGCCGGACATGCCCGTCTACAACGAGGCGGCGGCGGAGCGGCACTGGAAGGAACTCTTCAGGCTGCTGGATGAGACGCTGAAGTAGGGCATCGAGAGGTCCCTTCTCCCCTTGCGGGAGAAGGACGCAGAAACGAAAAAGGCCGGTGTTTCCACCGGCCTTTTGCATTCTCGATGTCTGGAAGCGCTTAGGCCGCCGCGGCGGTGGCGAGCTTGGCCTTCACCTGGCGCTTCAGCTTCAGGGCGCGCGGGGAAAGCTCCTCGTCGCGAGCCTTGACCAGGAAGTTGTCCAGGCCGCCCCGGAAATCCAGGGTGCGCAGAGCCGCGTTGGTGATGCGCAGCTTGTAGGTCTGGCCCAGGGCGTCGGACGCCAGGTTGATGGCCTTAAGGGCCGGCAGGAAGCGGCGCTTGGTCTTGATATTGGAGTGGCTCACATTGTGACCGACCAATGGGCCGACCCCGGTGAGTTCGCAGCGACGCGACATGGCTGAAACGACCTTCGCAAAATAAAAGCGTGCGCGCGAAGGGAGCCCCTCGCGCGGGAGGGGGCATATAGGCGAGGCCGGGGCGCTCCGTCAAGGCCGGCTAAGGCTGCCTTTGGGAACAGCTTCCGTGAACCTCACTTGTGGTTAATGCGCCTTAAGATACAATATGTTGAACGGAACAAAGTCCGAATCAGGCTGAGTCACTGATTCGGACATGATTCGTTTCGCCCACGTTCCTCCTGTTAACCATATGCATTTAGCTCTCGGTAACCTTTGGTTCCGGGGCCGTTCGTCGCGGGCTGTTGTTGCATCTTGCGGGCTGGACAGGCTTCGACATTGCGCATATTACTGACCAGTCAGTTATTTATGAAATGCGCCCCATATGCTCCCGCCCGCCGAGCCGAAGTGGCGCCGCCGAAAGGCCGCCCGCCCCGCAGAGATCACCGCCGCTGCCCTGGAGGTGTTCGCCGAGAAGGGCTTCGCCGCCGCGCGCCTGGACGACATCGCCCGCGCCGCCGGCGTCTCGAAAGGCGCGCTCTATCTCTACTTCGAGACCAAGGAGGAGCTGTTCGCCGCCGTGGTGCGCGAGACCATCGCGCCCCGCATCGAGATGGTGACGGCCATGGCCCAGGCCTACGAAGGCCCCTTCGCCGATCTGGCGCGGATGATCGCCGCCCAGGTCTCCGAGATCGCCGCCTCCACCTCGATCGGCGGGGTGGTGAAGATGGTGATCGGCGAGAGCCGCAATTTCCCGGAGATCGCCCGGCTCTGGCATGATGCCCTGGTGGCCAAGGCCCTGGCCCTGGTTTCCGGCCTGATCGAGAAGGCGCAAGGGCGCGGCGAGATCCGGCCCGGCGACGCAAGGCTCTATGCCCTCGGCATCATCTCCCCCCTGCTGCTCAGCGTGATCTGGCGCGAGACCTTCGTGCCGATCGGGGCGGAACCCATCGACCTCAAAGCCATCGCCACCCAGCACATCGACACCGTGCTGCGCGGCATGCTCACCCAAGAGGTGGCGGCATGAAACCGCAGCGCATCGTCGTCGCCGTCCTGGCGCTCACGGCCCTGGCCCTCGCCGGCTGGCTTTGGCTCGCCAATCGGCCGAGCCAGGCCGACACCCTGACCGGCTATGTGGAGGGCGAGGCGCTCTATCTCGCCTCCCCGGTCTCCGGGACGCTCACCCAGATTTCCGTGCGCCGGGGCGACCAGGTGGCGGGCGGGCAACGCCTCTTCCTTGTCGACACCTCGCAGGTGGGCGCGGCCCGCACCCAGGCCGCCGCGGACCTCGCCGCCGCCCAGGCTCAGGCGGCGGACGCCCGCCAAGGCCAGAGGCCCGTGGAGCTGGCCGTACTCGAGGCGCAGGTGGACGCCGCCAAGGCCGCCCAGCGTGAGGCTCAGGCCAGCTACAACCGCGTGGCAACCCTGGCCCGGGAGGGCATCTATGCCCAGGCCCGCCTGGATGACGCCCGCGCCGCCCTGGAGACCGCCAAGGCTAATACAGCCGCCGCCCAGCGCCGTCTGGAGGCCGCCACCCTCGGCGCCCGGGAAGGCGCGGTCGCCGCCGCCGACGCCCGGGTCGCTCAGGCCAATGCCGGCCTCTCGGCCCAGGAGGCCCGGCTGCGCGATCTGGCCCCCGTCGCGCCCGGCCCGGGGCGGGTGGAGGAGGTGTTCTTCCAGGCCGGGGAGTGGGTTACGGCCAACCAGCCGATCGTCTCCCTGCTGCCGGCCGACCGCATCAAGCTGCGCTTCTTCGTCCCGGAGAAGGAGGTGGCGGCCTATCGGGTGGGGCGCAGCGTGACCTTCACCTGCGACGGCTGCGCCGCCGGGATGACCGCCCGCATCGCCTATGTCAGCCCGCGCCCAGAATTCACCCCGCCGGTGATCTATAGCCGCGGCGCGCGGGACCGGCTGGTCTACCTGGTGGAGGCCTATCCCGTGACACCAGCGGGTGCTCGCCCCCTGCCCCCCGGCCTGCCCGTGGATGTGCAACGCCTGACGCCGGAGCCTCGGTGATGGGGCCTGAAGCGACTTTGGCGATCGACGTGAAGGGGCTGAACAAGTCCTTCGGGGACAAGCACGTCGTCCAGGACCTGGCGATCCAGGTGGAGGAAGGCCGGATCTGCGGGTTCTTGGGACCCAATGGCTCGGGCAAGACCACCACCCTGCGGATGCTCTGCGGCCTTCTTACCCCCGACAGCGGCGAAGGGACCTGCCTCGGCCTCGATCTCAATCGCGACGCGCCCGCCATCAAGCGGCGCACAGGCTACATGACCCAGAAGTTCTCGCTCTACGAGGACCTGACCATCGAGGAGAACCTGACCTTCACCGCCCGCATCTACGGCCTCGACCGCCGCCGGGAGCGGGTGGATCAGGCCCTGGAGCGCCTGGGGCTCACCGAGCGCCGCAAGCAGCTAGCGGGCAGCCTCTCCGGCGGCTGGAAGCAGCGCCTGGCCCTGGCGTCGGCCATGCTGCACGAGCCGTCCCTGCTGCTGCTCGACGAGCCGACGGCCGGGGTCGACCCCCTGGCACGTCGCACCTTCTGGGATGAGATCCACAGCCTCGCCGCCGAGGGTCTGACCGTGCTCGTGTCCACCCACTACATGGACGAGGCCGAGCGATGCCACGACATCGCCTATATCGCCTATGGCCGCCTGATGGCGCGAGGCACGGCGGAGGAGGTGATCGCCGCCTCGCACCTCGTCACCTTCCTCGGCGAAGGGGCGGGCGTGGACCGGCTCAGCCGCGAGCTGTCCAAGGCGCCGGGCGTTGAGATGGCCGCCCCGTTCGGAGTGGAGCTGCACGTCTCAGGCACGGACCGGGCGGCCCTTGAGACAGCCCTGAAGCCCTACCAGCGCGAGCCCTTCCGCTGGAGCGAGGTCCCGCCGACCCTGGAGGACGTGTTCATCCACCTCATGGAGCACTCGGAGGACAACTTCCGATGAACGGCTCCCTCGATAGAATCTTCGCCGTGCTGGCCAAGGAGTTCACCCAGCTCCGCCGCGACCGCATCACCTATGCGATGATCCTGATCATCCCGATCGTGCAACTCCTGCTGTTCGGCTACGCCATCAATTCCGAACCCCGGCATCTGCCGACGGCGGTGCTGGTGCAGGAAGACAGCGTCTTTGCCCGCTCGACCCTCTCGGCGATCCGTAATTCGGACTATTTCGAGCTGACCCGCGTGGTGCGCTCGCCTCGCGAGCTCGATGACCTGCTGCAGACCGGCCAGGTGCAGTTCGCCCTGACGATCCCCGGGGATTTCACCCGCCGCGTGGTGCGCGGCGACAAGGCCCAGATCCTCATCGAGGCCGACGCCACCGATCCTTCGGCCACGGGCGCCGCCGTGGCGGCCCTGGCCGCCCTGCCCCAGCAGGCCCTGATCCACGACCTGCGCCCCACCGCAGGGCCCGCCGCCGCGGCCCCGTTCGAAGTGGTCGTGCACCGGCGCTACAATCCCGAAGCTATCACCGCCTACAACATCGTGCCGGGCCTCTTGGGCATCATCCTCTCCATGACCCTGGTCATGATGACCGCCCTCGGCGTCACCCGGGAGCGCGAACGGGGCACGCTGGAGTCGCTCCTGGCCACCCCCGTCCAGCCCATCGAGGTGATGGTGGGCAAGCTGGCGCCTTACGTCGTTGTCGGCCTCCTGCAGGCTATCGTCATCCTGGTGATGGCCAAGGTGCTCTTCGCCGTGCCCATGGCGGGGGGCTGGATCAGCCTGGCCTTGGGCGTGATGCTCTTCATCATCGCCTCCCTGGCCCTGGGATTTCTCATCTCCACCGTGGCCCAGACCCAGCTGCAGGCCTTCCAGCTCAGCTTCTTCTACATGCTGCCTTCGATCTTGCTGTCAGGGTTCATGTTCCCCTTCCGGGGCATGCCAATCTGGGCTCAGTGGATCGGCCAGGTGATCCCGGTGACCCATTTCCTGCGGGTCGTGCGCGGGGCTCTTCTGAAGGGCGAGAGCATCGGCGGATTGGCGCCGGAGCTCCTGGCGCTGGCCATCTTCATGTGTGTCGTCACGGCCATCGCGATGGCCAGATATCGGACAACGCTCGACTAGCCGGGTTCGAGGCTGTTGCGCCGCCGGGAATCCTGCCCCAAATCAAGGCTATGAGTGATCGGTCCGCAGGTCAGGCGCCGTCCCGGCTCGTGGCGGTTTTGGGGCCCACCAATACCGGCAAGACCCACCTGGCCGTCGAGCGGATGCTGGGCCACGCCTCTGGCATGATCGGCCTGCCGCTCAGGCTGCTGGCCCGCGAAATCTACGACCGGATCGTCAAGCTGCGCGGAGTGCGCGCCGTCGCCCTGATCACCGGCGAAGAGAAGATCGTCCCGCCCCGGGCCACCTATTTCGTCTGCACCGTGGAGGCCATGCCCCTCTCTATGGACGTCGAATTCCTGGCCATCGACGAGATCCAGCTGTGCTCGGACCCGGAGCGCGGCCACGTCTTCACCCACCGCCTGCTGCACGCCCGGGGCCGCTACGAGACCATGTTCCTGGGCGCCGGAACCATGGCCCCTTTGATCCGCCGCCTGCTGCCGGACGTAGAGATCATCACCCGCGAGCGGTTCTCGCATCTCTCCTACGCCGGCCCGAAGAAGCTCACGCGCCTGCCCCGCCGCACGGCCGTGGTCGCATTCTCGGCCAACGAGGTCTACGCCATCGCCGAGCTGATCCGCCGCCAGCGGGGCGGGGCCGCCGTGGTGATGGGCTCGCTCTCCCCCCGCACGCGCAACGCCCAGGTGGCGCTCTACCAGTCCGGCGAGGTCGATTTCCTGGTGGCCACGGACGCCATCGGCATGGGCCTCAACATGGACGTCGACCACGTGGCCTTCGCCGGCCTGAAGAAGTTCGACGGCAAGCGCCAGAGGTTCCTCTATCCGCAGGAGGTGGGCCAGATCGCCGGCCGGGCCGGCCGCTACCGCACGGACGGGACTTTCGGCGTCACGGGCGAATGCGATGAAATGGATGACGACCTCGTCGAAGCCGTGGTCAACCACCACTTCGAGCCGGTGAGCCATGCCGAATGGCGCAACGCCGCCCTCGATTTCCGCGACCTGCCCTCTCTGCTGCGCTCCCTCTCCGAGCCCGCCCCCTATGCCGGCTTGAAGTCCTCCGAAGAGGCCCTGGACGAGACCACCCTTCGCCAGATGTCCCAGGACGAGGACATCATCGCCCGCGCCAAGGACCGCTCGGCCCTCTTCCGCCTGTGGGACGTCTGCCAGACGCCGGACTTCCGCAAGACGACGATGGAGGACCATGTCCGCCTGGTCGGCACGATGTTCAAGTTCCTCACCGCCGGGCGCCGGCGCGTGGACGAGGACTGGCTGGCCGGGCAATTCAAGCAGATCGATCGGACAGACGGGGAGATCGATACCCTCTCCACGCGCCTCGCCTCTGTGCGCACCCTGGCCTACATCGCCAACCGGCCGGACTGGGTGATCGACCCGGCCGCTTGGCAGGCCAAGACGCGGGCCCTGGAAGACCGGCTTTCCGACACCCTGCACGAGAAGCTGATGGCGCGGTTCATCGACCGGCGAACCAGCGTCCTGATGCGCGGCCTGCGCGTCAACGAGGAGCTCCTGGCGGGCGTGGCGAGTGACGGTACGGTCACGGTCGAAGGCCAGTTTGTCGGCAAGCTGCGCGGCCTGCGATTTGATCTCGCCCGTGGGGGCTCACAGCTGGAAGAAAAGGCTCTGCGCGGCGCGGCGCAGAAAGCCGTAGCGCCCGAGATCGCGAGGCGGCTCGGCCGTCTCGCCGCTGAGGACGATGGCGCTTTCGCCCTCACGGCCGACGGGACCGTGCTCTGGCGCGGCGAAGCGGCCGGGGCCCTGGCCAATGACAAGCCCTTCGCCCCCCGCGTGCGGCTCTATGGCGAGCTGGGTCCCGAGGCGGCCCGAGAGCGCGCCACGCGGCGTCTGGAAGCCTTCGTCGCCGCCGAGGCCGGCCGTCGCCTGCCGGCCCTGAGGAAGCTGGAGGCGGCGATCGCCGACGGGTCGCTGAAAGGCCTAGCTCGCGGCCTCGCCTACCGTCTGGTCGAGACAGGCGGGGTGTTGGACCGGCGGGGCGTGGAAACCGAACTGAAATCCCTGAGCCAGACCGAACGGCGGGCCCTGCGCAGCCTTGGGGTCCGCATCGGCACGTTCAGCCTCTTCCTGCCCAGCCAATTGTTCCCGAAGGCGTTAGCCTTCGCGGAAGCCTTCGCGCATCAGGCCTCGCCTGACTGGAAAGCCTCGGCGCCGCTCTCGCCCTTGCCCTCTCCGTCCCCAGCTCCTCGCGCCCTTGGCCTTTCCGGACGCCTCGCCGCGGGGCCTTACGCCCTGGCCGTTGAGCGCCTGGAACGTTTTGCCGAACATCTTCGCGCGGCCCCGAGAGAGAAGGGTGGCTCGGTGCTGTCCGACGACGTGCTGGCGGACCTCGCCTGGTCGCGTCCGGAGGCCAGCGCCATTCTCCGCGGCTTGGACTTCACACCCGCCGGCCGGATCAAGGATGGCGAGCCCTTTATCTGGCGCCGCCGGTCCCGTGCTAACGCCCCCGCCAAGCCCGCGCCGGCCAAGGTTATCGCTGCCACACCTTTCGCCGCCCTCGCAGCCCTGCAGCCTTCGCCCGAGCGCCGCAAGCGCCGGCGGCGGCCGCGGACGCCCCGTCCTGAGACGAAGTCGGCATGAACACCGAAGAGGCTTGCCGGATCGACGTCTGGCTATGGCGCGCCCGCTTCGCCAAGACCCGCTCCCTGGCCGCGAAGATCGTCGATGATGGGCGGGTGCGCCTCACCCGCGCCGGCCTGGAGACGCGTCTCGACAAGCCCTCCCGCACCGTGAAAGCCGGGGACCAGCTGGTTTTCGCCCTGGGCGGCAAGCTGATCGCCATTCGCGTTGAAGCCATGGGGGAGCGGCGCGGACCGGCGCCGGAGGCGCGAACCCTCTATGTCGATCTGGAATCGCCGAAGGACACCGCGCCATGAACCGCCTTTCAATCCTGGCGCTGGTCCTGGCCCTCGCGGCCTGCGCACCGCCGCCAGGTGGCCCCGGACCGGTGGCCGCCGCTTCCTCTTCGCCGGCCCTCCCATCTTCCCCCGTCTCCGCCGCGCCGGATCCGACGTTCCAGGTGACTTTGCAACGCACCGTCTGCTTTGGGACCTGTCCCGCCTACAGCGTTACGATCGCCGCCGACGGCAAGGTCAGCTATGACGGGGCGCGATTTGTCGCGGTCACCGGTCACCGAGACGGGATGGCGGACCCCGCCAAGCTCGCCGCCCTGATCGCCTTGATAGATTCGTCCGGCTTCATGGACCTGAAAGACGACTACGCCGCCGCCGTCACCGACATGCCCAGCCAAATCATCACCGTCACCCGCAAAGGCCGCACCCATCGGGTTCGCGACTATGCCGGCCGCATGGCCGGCATGCCGGAGGATGTCAGCCGGATCGAGGCGCTGATCGACGATGCCGCGGGCGTTGAACCCTGGGTCGGAGCACGCGAGGCTTTCCGGGGCGGCGGGCGCTGATCGAGCCCGCCTTGGAGAATAACTGACAGCCGGGCCAGCCTCTCGGCATTGACTTTTTAACCGTCGAAACGCCAAAACACGCCCCGCCCGCTCGGGGGCGACCACGCGACCAAGAGTGCTTGATGACCTACATCGTCATGGATCCCTGCATTAAGTGCAAATACATGGACTGCGTGGAGGTCTGCCCGGTCGACTGCTTCTATGAGGGCGAGAACTTCCTGGCCATCAATCCGGACGAATGTATTGACTGCGGCGTCTGCGAGCCGGAATGCCCGGTGGATGCGATCAAGCCGGACACGGAAGACGATCCGGACGGAAAGTGGCTGAAGATCAATACGGACTACGCCAAGATCTGGCCGAACATCACCTTGAAGGGCGTGCCGCCCGCCGACCGCGACGACTACGAACGTGAGACAGGCAAGTTCGAGAAGTACTTCTCCGAAAAGCCCGGCAAAGGTTCCTGAGCCCGCCTGACGGGTATTCTTCACCTGGCGCCGTGTAAACCCGACCGCGCAGGTCGGGCCTGCAACCCTTTCATGACGCTCGTTTTTGTGCTACATACGGACTCGACGTTACGGTCGTGATCGACACGGCCGGGCGCCTTATCGAAGAGCGCCGCAATCCTTGCGGAAGCGAAATCGAAGGCGACGGGTATCCTGGGCAGGATGTCTTGAGACCTTAAGGCGACGGATCTCCCTCCTTTCGCGGGCGGGAAACTGTTGTCTCTCGATTTTGGAGTTGGCGGCGTAACGGCCCTGTTCCGGCCGGTGATGAAGAAGGACTTCAGGACAATGACGAAGAGCGAGCTCGATTTCACCGTCGGTGATCACGTGGTCTATCCGGCCCATGGCGTGGGCAATGTGGTGGCCGTGGAAAACCAGGAAGTCGCCGGCTATTCGCTCGAAGTCTATGTCATCACCTTCGACCACGAGAAAATGACCCTGCGCGTCCCGACCAAGAAGGCGAAGGCCGCTGGCCTGCGCGGTCTGGCGGAAGGCAAGATCGTCACCCAGGCCCTCACCACCCTGAAGGGCCGCGCCCGCGTGAAACGCACCATGTGGTCGCGCCGCGCCCAGGAATACGAAGCCAAGATCAATTCCGGGGACCTGATCTCCATCGCCGAGGTGGTGCGCGACCTGCACCGCGCCGAGAACCAGCCCGAGCAGTCCTACTCGGAACGGCAGCTGTATGAATCGGCCCTGGACCGCATGGCCCGCGAAGTCGCCGCGATCGAACGCATCGACCGCGACGCGGCGATCTCCATCCTGCACAAGTCCCTGATCAAGGCGGTCGCGGCTTAAGACGGCCTGATCTGAGAGGGGTGGGCCCGCCTACCCCTCTTCCTTCACGAAATACCGGACGACCTTCTCCAGCTTCGCCAGATTGACGGGCTTGGAAACCACGGGCGCGTCCGCGAAGCGGGCTTCCGGCACCGCGCCATAGCCGGTGGCGAAGGCGAAGGGCACACCCCTTTCGGCCAGGGCTTCGGCTACGGGATAGACCATTTCGCCGCCCAGATTGACGTCCAGCAAGGCTCCGTCGAGGCCGGGCTCCGAAGCGATCCAGGCCAGGGCCGGCGCGACGCCCCCGAACGATCCCGCGATCTCGCAGCCGAGGTCGGTCAACAGGTCCTCCATGGTCAAGGCCACGAGGCCTTCGTCTTCCACGATGAGGACTTTCGGGGTCATCCCAGAACCAGTTTCTTCGACAGGGGCGCTCTAAGAACGAATCGCACGCCTTCCGGTTCGAATAATAGCCGCGCTTCGCCGTCCAGGTCGCGGGCCAATCCGCGCTCGATCAGCCGCCGGCCGAACCCGCGCTCTGTCGGTTCGGCGACCGGGGGACCGCCGCTTTCCTTCCAGACCAGTTCCATGTGCCGCTTCTCCGCAGCCAAGTCGACGCGCCAGCGGATGTCCACCCGCCCGCCGGGCGTGCTGAGCGCCCCGTGCCGCAGGGCATTGATGGCCAGTTCATGGAACGTCATGTGCAGCGCCACGGCGTTTTCCGGCCTAAGATCGAGGTCCGGCCCTTGAATTGACAGGCGTCCCTCAAGTCCAGCCAGGGGTTCGAACACGACCTTGAGGATATCGCGCATGTGGGCATTGCCCCAGGCCCCCTCGGTCAAGAGCTCGTGCGAACGTGACAAAGCCGTCAGCCTCTGCTCGAAAGCCTCATTGAAAGCCGCCGGAGATCTGGCGGTTCGCAGGGTCTGGTCGGCGATCGACTGCACGGCGGCCAAGGTGTTCTTGCAGCGATGGTCAAGCTCGCGCAGCAGGAACTTTCGCCGCTCAAGGGTCTCCGAGAGGGTCGCGTACATCTGGGCGCTTTCCAGCGCCGCGGCCGTGGCGCGGGCCATGACCTGCAGGTTGGTGATTTCCTCGGGCGTCGGGTCGCGCACGGACGCCCAGTAGGCGCCGATGGCGGCAATCGGCTCGGTGGGGCGCACCGGCGTCATCACCAGGCTTTTCACGAAGGTCGGCCGGTAGGCGTCATGGGGCACGCGGTCATCGACATAGATGTCTGGGATCACCGCCGTCTTGCCGTTCAGCATCGCCCAACCAGAGACGCAGGCCGTGAGCGGGAACTTGCGCCCCTTCCAAAGCGGTTCGATGGCGTCCTCGTCGAGGTACCAGCACTTGTCGTCGTCGCGCAGGACGAACGCCACGCCATCGGCGCCCGTGATGCGGCGGGCGGCGGAACGGACGATGGCGGCGATCTGGTCGACGGAGCGGGCCTGGCTAAGCGCTTCGATGGTTTCGACCAGAGTCAGCAGCGGGCCATCAATGCCGCCCAGGGCATCGGAACCAGGCGATCCGGAACTTGACGCTGCCATCGCAGCTTCACCGGGCATAGGCCAGAAACTCCACGAAGGGGCGAGGCGCTTTGACACCCCAGTCAGATTTGCCGCGCTTGGCAAGTCCGAGTGTCCCCGTTCGCAACCCTAGCGTTGATTTTGTCGCTTAAGGTTTAATGGGTGTGGCGATATCGCCGCCCAAAATCAGTCCGCCGGAGAACCGAGCGCTGGCGGCGCGGTGACCGGGGTCGGCCCACGGCGAAGTTCTTCAGCCAGCTTCGCCCGGTCAAGCGTCCCTTCCCAGCGCGAGATGACCAGGGTGGCCACGCCGTTGCCGATGATATTGGTCAGGGCCCGGCACTCGCTCATGAACCGGTCGACACCGAGGATAATCGCCAGCCCCACCAGCGGGATGGCCGGAACGACCTGCAGGGTGGCCGCCAGGGTCACGAAACCCGCTCCGGTCACGCCGCTCGCCCCCTTGGACGTCAGCATCGCCACCACCAGGATCATCAGTTCCTGCTGCAGGGTCAGGGGCGTGTTGGTGGCCTGGGCGATGAACAGGGTGGCCAGGGTCATATAGATGTTGGTGCCGTCCAGATTGAAACTGTAGCCCGTAGGCACGACGAGGCTAACCACCGAGCGCGGGGCGCCGAGACGTTCCAGTTTCTCCATCAGCTGCGGCAAGGCGGCTTCCGACGACGAGGCGCCGAGCACGATCAGGAGCTCCTCACGGATGTAGTTAAGGAACCGGAAGATGTTGAAACCGGTCAGGAAGCAGATCGCGCCCAACACCACCACGACGAACAGCAGGGAAGTGCCGTAGAAGGTCGCCACCAGGGCAAGGAGCTTGAGGAGCGCAGCCAGGCCGTACTTGCCGATGGTGAACGCCATGGCCCCGAAGGCGCCGATGGGCGCCAGGCGCACCACCACGCGGATGACGCCGAAGAACAGCTCACTGACCTTGTGCAGCCCGTCGGTCAGCCTTTCGCCGAGCTCTCCCATGCGGGTGAGGGCAAGGCCGGTGAGGATCGCCACCACCAGGACCTGCAGGATGTTGCCGCCGGAGAGCGCCCCTACGAAGGTGTCGGGGATCAGGTCCATCAGGAACTTCACCACCGTGGTGTCGTGCGCCCGGGTCGCGTACTCGGCGACAAGCTTCGGATCGAGGGTCGCCGGGTCGATGTTGAAGCCGGCCCCGGGGCGCACGAGTTCGCCCACCACCAGGCCGAGGACGAGCGCGAAGGTCGAAACCACCTCAAAGTAAAGCAGGGTCTTTCCGCCAATACGCCCGAAGGACTTCAGGTCGCTCATCTGGGCGATGCCAACAGCCACCGTGGTGAAAATCACCGGCGCGATCAGCATCTTGATCAGCTTCACGAAGGCGTCGCCGAGGGGTTTAAGGCTCTCGCCAAAGTGCGGCCAGATCGCGCCGACGACGATGCCGAGCGCGATGCCGATCAGCACCTGCACATAGAGCAGCCGCAAAGCCCGCATGGTTCTCTTCCCCCTGGCGGTCAGACTCTGACCTCGCGCTGAGGATAGACGACGGGCCATCGGTTTCCAGCCTTGTCACGCGACGCATGAAGCCTCAGCAGAAGACCCCGTGAACACCAACCTGCCCTCCCTGCAATCCCTGCGCGCCGTCGCGGCCCTGATGGTTCTGGGCTTTCACCTGTCGCAGTGGACGGGGCTCGACTTCCGCATCGGTCAGGCGGGAGTGGACCTTTTCTTCGTGATCAGCGGGGCGGTGATGTGGCGGGCGAGTTCAGGCCGCAGCGGAGGCGGAGCACGGTTTCTCGCGGCGCGGGCGGCGCGCATCCTTCCCCCCTACTGGGTCGCGACCCTGGCCCTCCTGGTCCTCGAGATGCTGTCGCCGAACACATTGGACCACCTGCAACCCGAGACCGGGCACCTGGCGCTGTCTCTGCTTCTGATCCCACACCTTGATCCGGAGGGCCTGCCCTTCCCGTTCCTCTCGCAGGGGTGGACCCTGTCTTACGAGGCTTTGTTCTACACCCTGGTCGCGGCCAGCCTCTGGCTGGCGCCGGCCCGTCGGCTGACCTTCCTGACGGCGGTTCTGATCGCCCTCGCCCTGGCGGGCCTTGCCTGGCCGCCGCTCTACAGCCTCATCGCCAACCCGCTGCTTCTGGAATTCCTCGCCGGGGTCTGGCTTGCACGCCTGCTCGAAGCCCGGGCACTACCGGGCCGGACGGCGGGATGGGGAATGATCGGCTTCGGCCTCGCCGCCTTCGCCGCGCTGGCCATGCTCGGATACTACAATGACCTGCTGCGGCCCTGGCTATGGGGACCGCCCGCCGTCACCATCATCGGCGGCGCCCTGGCGCTTGAGCAGGCCGGCGCCGCGCCACGCCTTCCGGCGTTGGAGCGGCTGGGAGACGCTTCCTATTCGCTCTATCTCTGGCACACCATCGCCGCCGCCCTGGTCAGCCTGGTGATCTCTGAACAGCACTGGGCCTTCCTGCCCGTGGCCGCCCTCGCCGCCCTGGCCATCGCGTTCGCCTCACGGGCGGTGATAGAGGGCCCGGCGCTGCGGCTATCCCGCGACCTGGCTCGCGGGGCTGTCGCCGCTTGAGCCTTTCCAGCGTGGGGCGCATGGCCTATTCAGCGCCTCGCGTGGCCCCTTAGCTCAGCCGGATAGAGCAAGGCTTTCCTAAAGCAGAGGTCGCAGGTTCGAGTCCTGCAGGGGTCGCCACCGCCTATTTTCCCCGAGCCCAGAGGAACAGGCCGACGCCGGACGTTATTGCCGCGGCGCCGATGATCGCCCACTTGATGTCGCCCGTCATGAAGCTGCCGGGCAGGATGTTGAGGCCCTGCAGCACCCAGACCACGCCTATGAGCACGGTCAGCCCGGCGATGACTTGCAGCACGATGCGCATTCGGAAGGTTCCTTCCCAAATCCGCGCGCACCATCCGCCATCGCCGGTGATTTGACGAGAGGGTCAGCGATCCTGGTCGGTGCGTGTATCGGTATCGATCCAGTCGTCGTTGTAGCCTGCGGTGTTGAACTCCATCGTTCTGCGGCCCACACCCCGGAACTCGGCGGTGATCCGGAGCGTGTCGTTGCGGCGCACGGCGCGCTCGATGTCCTGGCGCACCCCCTGATCGAAAAAGATCACGTCGCGATTGCCCTGGTTCGACCCTGCGCCGGGGAGGCGCATTGACCTGCCACTTCCGTTGCGAATCGTCACTTCGCAGGTGTCTTCGCATTCGAATTCGCCTTGGTCGATCACGTCGAGGAAGGCGTCATGACCGGCCTGCGGCGTCTCGCGCAGGCAGATGCGGGCATATTGCTCATTGTAGTCGCTCCCGAGGTCGACCTTCTCGGTGGACTTTACACAGGCCGAACGGACGGCGACCCCGCCATCGACGCCGTTGTAGTAAACCCATTCGCTGTCCCTCCGCCCACGGCTTTCCTGAGGCTCTCCCGCGGCCTCGCGGCCGGCGTCCTGAGCATTGGCGGCCGCGGCCTTCGGCGGCTCGGCGGCTTTCGGCGGCGCGGCTTTCGGCGCCGGTTTCGAACAGGCGCAGGCGAACGCCGCGAGGCCCGCCACCAACAAGAGATTCAAAGATTTCATCATCGCCCCCAGTTTGGATGTGGGGAGAGCCTAGCAGAGCAGCGCGGACTCAGAACGATCCATTTGGAGGGGAATAGGCCCAGGCCTGGCGGGCCTCCTCGATGGAGGCGAGCTTCCCGTTGAAAGCCGACCAGTCGTCGCCGGTGGAAATCGGCAGCCAGAGGGCTTCGATCTCGTCATAGAGCAGCTCTTCGGGCTCAAGACGGGTGAAGTAGATGTGCGCCAGGCGCTCCGGGCGCTGCATCTCGCGGCCGGCGAGCAAGGCACGGAAGGCCTTGAAATGTTCGCCGCCATAGAGCGGCGCGCGGGGCCCCTTCAGGGCCCGCTCCTCTGAGGCTATGCCGCCGAACCAGTCGAAGAAGAAGGGCTCCCAGCGCAGGATGTCACCCCCTTCGGAGAGGGCGCGGAACGCGGCGTTGACGAGTTCGATGTCGGCTTGCGGGGTCGTGGGAACAAGGCCAAGCCGGTTCAGCATCGCGGCCTTCAGTTCGTCGCGGTAGGCGACGGAGAACGTGTTCAGGGCCTCAACGAGTGCGTCCTGGGCGGTGACGAGGGTGAGCGTGCCGCCAAGCTGGCGCAGGTTCCAGAACACGGCCTCAGGCTGGCGGCCGAATGAATAGAGGCCGCTCTCATCGAAGTAGGCGGCGACGAAGTTGGGGTCGTTGCGCGGCAGGAAGCGGTAGGGGCCGTAGTCGAAGCTTTCCCCATTGATGTTCATGTTGTCGGTGTTGAGGACGCCGTGAACGAAGCCGGCCAGCATCCAGCGGGCGGTCATCCGGGCGGACTTCGCCACGACCGCCTGGAGGAGAGCGACGGCCGGGTCGTTGGCGCCTTCCAGTTCCGGGTAGTAGGCGCCGATCACGTGGGCGACGAGGGCGGCGATGTTGTCCTTGGCATCGAAGAAGGCGTGCCGCTGGAAGGTCCCGAAGCGGATATTGCCGTGGGAGAGCCGGGTGAGGACCGAGGAGCGGGTGGGGCTGGGCTCATCGGGACGCTGCAAATCCTCGCCGGTTTCGATGAGTGAGAAGGTGCGGGAAGTGGGTACGCCGAGGGCTTCCAGGATGGCCGTGGCCAGAACCTCGCGCACTCCGCCCTTCAGGGTGAGTTTGCCATCGCCGCCGCGCGACCAGGGGGTGGGGCCGGAGCCCTTGGTGCCGAGATCGAGGAGGCGGCCGGTTCCGGCTTCGCGCATCTGGGCGAAGAGGAAGCCGCGGCCATCGCCGAGATCGGGGTTGTAAACCCGGAACTGGTGGCCGTGGTAACGCAGGGCCAGTGGCTGGGGCATGTTCCCCGGCAGGGGCTCGAAGCAGCCGAAATGCCGGACCCATTCGGCGTCGGTGAGGGTGTCGAGGCCCACCGTGGCGGCGGCGCGGTCATTGCGGAAGCGCAAGGTGGCGGCCGGGAAATCCGCGGCTGTGACCGGGTCGAAGAAGTCCCCCCCGAGGGCGGGCAGCTGTGGATCGGGGCGGTAGGCGGGGCTGACGGGCATGGTCTCCAGATGGGCTGCGAAAACCGGCGCTGCAAGCACCGGTTTCGCTTCGCTGCCCCCCTGACGCATGCTACCGCAAGGCTATGGCGCGCCGTCCAACCCTCGATTTTCTAAGGACCGAAGCCGGGTCGGGCGTGCTGTTGGCGGCCGTCGCCCTGGCCGCCGTGATCATTGCCAACTCCCCCCTGTCCGAACGCTATTTCGCCTTCGCGGCCATGGAGATCCCCGTGCGGATCGGCGGCTTCGCGCACACCCTGTCCGTCGCCCATTGGATCGAAGACGGTTTGATGGCGATCTTCTTCTTCGTCGTCGGCATGGAGATCAAATACGAGGTGCGGCGGGGCGAGCTCTCCAACCCCCGCCGCCTGGCCCTGCCTGTGCTGGCGGCCCTGGGAGGCATGGCCGTGCCGGCCGCGATCTTCATGGCCCTCAATCTCGGACCGGACGGCGCGCCGCGCGGCTGGGCGATCCCGGTGGCGACGGACATCGCTTTCGCCCTGGCCGCCCTGGCGGTCGCCGCGCCGCGGCTGCCGCCGCCCCTGCGCATCTTCCTGCTGACCCTGGCCATCGTCGACGACCTGGGGGCGGTGGCGATCATCGCGCTGGCCTACACCGAGGAGGTGCGATGGACAGCCCTGGCCGGCGCCCTGGCGGTGCTGGCCGTGCTCGCCCTGATGGGCGCCTGGCGGCGCGCGCCGTTCCTCTTCTACGGGGTGGGGTTCGCCCTGGTCTGGGGCTTCACCCTGCAGTCGGGGATCAACACCTCCCTAGCCGGCGTGGCCTGCGCCCTGGCCATTCCCACCGGATCGCGCCGGCCGGAGCAGGACAGCGTTCTGAAGTACTTCATGGACAGCCTACACCCCTATGTCGCCTACGCCATCCTGCCGCTCTTCGCCTTCGTGGCGGCGGGATTTTCCTTCGCCGACCTGTCGCCCCGGCAGATCACTTCACCCTTGCCCCTAGGCATCGTCCTCGCCCTCGTGATCGGCAAGCCGCTGGGGGTGTTCGGCTTCTCGGCCCTGGCCGTGGGGCTGAAGCTGGGGCGCCGGCCGACGGGGGTCACATGGCTGGAGATGTTCGGCGCCTCGGTGCTCTGCGGCGTCGGCTTCACGATGAGCCTGTTCATCGGCTCCCTGGCCTTTGGGCCCGACGCAGGGGCGATCGAGGCTCAGGTGCGGCTGGGGGTGGTGACCGGCTCGATCCTGGCCGCCCTGATCGGCGGGGTGATCCTGAACCGGGCGCAGAAGCGGCGTCCGGCGGCCGATCTGGCCTGAATCACCTTATTCGCACCGTAAATCACCGTATTTGCGGTGCACGAAATACGGCGCGCTCGTGCACCACGAGCCCTATTCTGGCGCCCAAATACGACGCCGGACCAACTCGCCGGCGAATTCCAACGGCGCATTTCGGGCCGCGGAGTACACCGGAACATCAGAAAACGCCTCGATCGCCGCCACTGTCGGCAAGAAAGGCGCGTCTCCCATCGCGCTTTCCGACACCACCACCCCTGAAATGCGCACTCCAGTGGCCCTCGCGGCCGTAAGCGCGGTCAATCCATGGCTGATGGCGCCGAGATAGGAGCCTGTAACCAGCACAGAGGGCACGCTAAGCGCGACCATTAGGTCAAGCCCGGTCTCCCGGTCCGTGAGCGGCGACATCAGGCCGCCGACGCCTTCGATGACGGTGAGATCGCATCCCGGCTCGGCCATGCGGGCGCGGCACCAGGCGGCGACCTCGGCGAGGACGATCGCCTTGCCCTCGAGCTTCGCTGCGAGCGGTGGGGACTGGGGGGCGGCGTAGCGCCAGGGCGACATGGCGGCGAGGGTTTCGGAGGTAGCGGCCTCGCCCAAGGCGTCGATCAGGCGGCCGGGGTCGCTTTCGGACCAGTCGGCCTCATCGAAGCCGGAGACGATGGGCTTTAGGGCGCGGACACGCAGACCAGCGGCGCGGGCAGCGCGGATCAGGGCGGCGGAGACATAGGTCTTGCCGACGTCGGTGTGGGCGCCGGAGATGAAGAGGGCGGGGGTCATTGGGCGGCGATCCACGGCCTCACCGCCTCAGCTAGGCGGTCGATCTCGGCGTCGGGGTGGGCGGCGGTGAAGGCGCAGCGGAGGCGGGAGGTGCCGGCCGGAACCGTTGGAGGGCGGATGGCGGAGACGAGGAAGCCTTCCTGCTCCAGAGCCGCTTGGGCGGCCAGGGCGCGGCGCTCTTCGCCGAGGATGACGGGGACGATAGGGCTGGTCGCGTCCGGGAGGTTCAGAGCGCGGGTGAAGCGGCGGGCTTTCTGGAGGGGCAGAGCGGTGAGCTCAGGCTCGGCGATGACGATGCGCAGGGCGGCCAGGGCGGCGGCGATGGAGGCGGGCGGCGGGGCGGTGGAATAGACGAGGGTGCGGGCGCGGGTCTTGAGGAGATCGATCACGGGGGCAGAGGCGCAGACGTAAGCGCCGTAGGAGCCGAGGGCCTTGGAGAGGGTGCCCATCTGGAGGTCGGCGCGGGCGGCGAAGAGGGCGGCCGAGCCGGCGCCGCCGCCGAGGACGCCGAGGCCATGGGCGTCATCGGTCATCAGCCAGGCGTCATGGGCGCTCGCCAGGGCGGTGAGGTCGTCGAGGGGGGCGAGATCGCCATCCATGGAGAAGACGCCGTCCGTGGCGATGAGGGCGCTCCCCTGCCCCCGGTGTTCGGCGAGCTTGGCGGCGAGATCGGCGACGTCGTTGTGGGCAAAGGGGACGATGGCGGCGCCGGAGAGCTGGGCGCCGGACCAGAGGCAGGCATGGGCCCAAGCGTCGATGAACACCACGTCGCCGGGGCCGGTGAGGGTGGGGATGACGCCCGCATTGGCGAGGTAGCCGGAGCCGAAGAGACAGCAGGCTTCCACGCCCTTGAGGGCGGCGAGTTCGGCCTCCAGTTCCGAAAGCAGGGGGTGGTCGCCGGTGACGAGGCGCGAGGCGCCGGCGCCCGCGCCGTAGAGGTGCAGGGCCTCGGCGGCGGCGGCCTTCACGGCCGGGTGGTGGGTGAGGCCGAGGTAGTCGTTGCAGGAGAAGGAGAGCAGGCGCCGGCCGGCGCGCTCGAGGTAGAGGCCGTCGAGGCGCGTGGTGGGGACAAGGCGGCGAAGCTGCCCGCGGGCCTCCAGGCTCGAGAGCTTCGCGGCGGCGAAATCGGTGAGGGATTGGGACACGGGGGCGGGTTGCAGCACCTCACCTAGGGATTGGCAAGAGCCCCCAACCTCATCACAACCGCTCATCCCGGCGAAAGCCGGGACCCAGGCGTTTTTGGATTCGATCCGCCTGGCCCCCATCCAACAGAAAAAACCTGGGTCCCGGCTTTCGCCGGGATGAGCGGAAATCGAAATGACAGACCCAGCTTGGCTCGTTCAGGGCGCCCCCCACGTCTGGCGGCCCTATTGCCAGATGAAGACGGCCCCTCCCCCGCTGCCGGTGGCCCGCACGGAGGGGGCCAGGATCATTCTCACCGATGGGCGGGAGCTGGTGGACGGCATCTCAAGCTGGTGGACGGCGTGCCATGGCTACAACCACCCCCATATCCGCGAGGCGGTGACGCAGCAGCTCTCCCTCGCCCCGCACGTGATGTTCGGCGGGCTGGCCCATGAGCCGGCCTACCGGCTGGCCGAGCGGCTGGCGAAGCTGCTGCCGGGGGACCTGGACCACGTGTTCTTCGCCGAGAGCGGCTCGGTGGCGGTGGAGATCGCCATGAAGATGGCGCTGCAATACTGGATCAACCGGGGCGTGGCGGGGCGTACACGCTTCGTGGCCTTCGCCGGCGGGTATCATGGCGACACCCTCGCCACCATGACGGTGTGCGACCCCGAGGAGGGCATGCACAGCCTCTTCGCCGGGGTGATGCCGGCCCAGCATATCGCGGCCCTACCGGTGGATGGGGCGAGCGAGGCGGCGCTGGATGCGCTGTTGGCAGCCGCGGGCGACGTGGCCGCGATCCTGGTGGAGCCCCGGGTGCAGGGGGCCGGGGGGATGCTGTTTCATTCTGACGAGGTGCTGCGGACGCTGCGGCGGCTGGCCGACAAGCACGGCGTGCTGCTGATCTTCGACGAGATCTTCACCGGGCTCGGGCGGACGGGAGACCTGTTCGTCTGCGAGGGGGCCGGGGTGGTTCCGGACATCATCACCCTGTCGAAGGCTTTGACGGGGGGGACGCTGCCGCTCTCGGCGGCGGTCGCGAGCCGGCGGGTGTTCGACGCCTTCTGGAGCGACGATCCAGGGGCCGCCCTGATGCATGGGCCGACCTATATGGGCAACCCGCTCGCCTGCGCGGCGGCGGGGGCGAGTTTGGACCTGTTCGAGGAGGGGTACTGGCGGGGGGCGGTGGCGCGGATTTCGGCGGGGCTGGCGGAGGGGCTGGAGGTTTTGCGGGGGGCCAGGGGCGTGGTGGATGTGCGGGTGATGGGGGCGATTGGGGTGGCGCAGTTCGAGACGGCGGTGGATGTGGGGCGGCTGTGCGCGCGGTTCGCCGAGCTGGGGGCTTGGATCAGGCCGATGGGGAAGGTGGTGTATCTGACGCCGGCGTTTGTGACGTCCGATGCAGAGCTGGAGGTTCTCACAGGGGCGGTGCGGACTGTACTCAACGCGTAGGGCTCAATTCCCGACCCACCCTCAACCGCTCATCCCGGCGAAAGCCGGGACCCAGGTTTTTTGTGTGCTGAGCGAGACTTGCACCAAGCATCGCGGTTGAGGCGCCGAGCCAGAAAACGCCTGGGTCCCGGCTTTCGCCGGGATGAGCGGATTTAATTCGGAACAGGCGGGTTCCCCCACCAAACGCATGCTGGAAGGTTTTTTCGGCCGGGCGGGCGGGTCAAGGACGGCCCGGAGGGCCGCCGCGGGGCGGCAGCGCGCGGGCGCGCTGTCCTTGACGCGACCGGCCGGTCCGAAAGTATGCTCCGCCATGCGGTTGGTGGGGGCGGTGTGGTTGGGGGATGAAGATTCCGGACAGCAGCAATGAACAGGCCTTCCGGACATTCGAGAGGCCGAACGGCGTCTTCATGTTCTTTGCGGCATTCGACCGCGAAGGCGATTTTCCGAGGTTCCTAGAGTTCGTGAAAGGCGCGCTGAGCGCCACAGTGCGTCCTGAGACCTTGTCACCGTACTCTCGGGTTGCAAGCATCGACTTGGCTGGCGGCTCCGTGACAGTTAGTTGCGACGACAATTCCGGCTGTTTCATCCGCGTCGCACCCAAAGACCGTGCACTCGCTGCCGCAATCGAGGCGGCATTCTCACAGCAAGGTCATGGGGAAGGGCCGACGGTGGGCTGATTGCACGCCTTTCGGAAATAGGGATGCGCAACGTGCGCGCATCTCTGATGGGCGCCTCGGCCATATCCAGAATGAAGAAAGCCTGAGTCCCCGCCTTCGCGGGGATGAGCGGTGTGTTCTCCGGATAGAGCGCTGGCCCCCTCCACCATCGGCCTCAGGCCGATGGTCCCCCGCCCCCAGAGGGGGCGAAATGGAATACCGGTTAGTCCTTCACCCGCTCCCAGGCGTCGAGTTCGGTCTCGCGGTAGGCGGTCCAGCCTTTGGGGAGGTCGGCGATGGCGTCGAGGTCGGGGTGGAGGGTGAGGAGTTCTTGCAGGAGCGCGGTGTAGGCATCGGCTTCGTCGAGGGGTTCGCCATCTAGGAAGGCCCAGGCGCCGTCGTCATAGTGGGTGACGAGGAGGATGGGGGCGCCGTTCAGCACGGCGTCGCAGGTGATGCAGGCGGCGTTGGGGTGTTCGGGGAAGGGCCAGGGCATGGGGCCGACCCTAGCCTATCTCGCCGCGCGCCGCATGGCCTCCATCTGGTCGATCTCCGCCTGCTGGCTCTTGAGGATCGAGGCGCAGAGGGTCTGGATGTCCGGGTTGGTGATGGGCGCGCGGCCGCACATCAGAAGGGCGCCGGAATGGTGGGGGATCATCGAGGCCAGGAAATCGCGGTCGCCGATCAGCCACTGCTGGCGGATGGCGGTGAAGGAGAGGAGGCCGACGGCGAGGCCGGCGGCGAGAAAGGCCATGTTCAGGCGCTTACGCGGATACATGCGGCCCATCAGGAGCAGTTCAAGGAGCACCATGGGCGCCGTCATCAGGGCGGCCATGTAGGCCTGGTTGAGGCTCGGGTGGATGTGGGCGGGCCGGTCCACCATGGCGTACATCAGGACGTACATGGCGATGAAGGAGAGGCCGATCATCGCCACGAGGCGGCCATAGACGCCGTCGGGGTGCGGCGCCTTATGCGGGTGGGCTGGGGGTGCGCGGGTAGGGTGGCCGGCCATGGCGGGGGTCTCCTGGGTGAAGGAGAAACGCCGCGCGGGAGCAGGTGTTGCGTGACCGGGGGTGTCGAAGAATGGGGACGTAGGCATGCCTACGTCCCCAGCCTTATTACAGGTGGGCCTTGAGGGCCGCGCTGATCTCCTGGGCGGCCGCTTCCACGGCGGGGGACACATCCCCCATGATGAAGAAGTCGTGGACCATGGCGGGGTAGTGGAGGAGCGTCGCCTTGCCGCCGGCGGCTTCGATGGCCTTGGCGTAGGCGCGGCCTTCGTCTTCCAGGGGGTCGAAGCCGGCGGTGACGATGAGGGTTTCCGGGAGACCGGTGAGATCCTCGGCGCGCAGGAGGTAGGCGCGGTGGGCCTCCGGATGGCCGTCTGCCGCCAGGGACACCTCGAAATAGTCGAGGGCGGCGTGGGAGAGGACGGGGCCGTCGCGGTCTTTGCGGGACTGGGTGTGCTCGGCGGGCCAGAGGCCGGGATAGAGGAGGAGCTGGAAGGTCAGCTTGCGGGCGGGATCGCCGCGCAGAGAATTGGAGACCGAGCCGGCGAGGTTGCCGCCGGCGCTATCCCCGCCGACGCCGATGTGGGCGGGATCGAAGCCGATCTCGGCGGCATGGTCGAAGGCCCATTTGGTGGCGGCGAGGGCGTCGTCATGGCCGGCGGGGAACGGGTGTTCCGGAGCGAGGCGGTAGTCGACGGCCAGGACCCGGGCGCCGGAATAGGCGGCCATGCGGCGGCAGTGGCCGTCGTGGGTTTCGAGATCGCCGATGACGAAGCCGCCGCCGTGGAAATAGACGAGGCCCGGCGTTTGGGCGGCCGCGCCGGGCGGGGTGTAGAGGCGCGCCGGGATGGGGCCGCCGGGGCCTGGAATGGTGAGGTCGCGGGCATCGACGCCCTCCGGGAGGCGCGTGTTCTGGCCCTTGCGCTGCATCTGGTAGCCGGCGCGGATCATGGCGGGCGGGATGGCGGCGAGTGGCGGGCTTTGGGCCGGGGCGGCGGCGGCCTGGGCGTCCAGCATGGCCTTGAAATGCGGGTCCATCGTCATGATCGGGTCTCTGTCTTGGAAAGGTCTGCGAAAAGAAAAAGGCGCGGACGAAAGCCGCCCGCGCCTCGTTCAGGATCGTACCGTCAGGCGCCTATTCGGCGGCGGCGGCGGGGGCCGGATTGTAGCCGTTGATGGCCTTGATCTCGAGGTATTCGGCGAAGCCGAACTCGCCCCATTCACGGCCGTTGCCGCTCATCTTGTAGCCGCCGAATGGCACGTTCATGCCGCCGCCGCCGCCATTGATGGAGACCTGGCCGGCGCGCAGCTTGGAGGCCACGGCGCGCACGGCGTCCATGTCCGTGCCGGAGATGTAGGCGGCCAGGCCGTATTCGGTGTCGTTGCCGATCTCGATGGCCTGATCGACGGTGTCGTAACCGAGGATGGAGACCACCGGGCCAAAGATTTCTTCCTTGGCGATGGTCATGTCATTGGTGACGTTGGCAAAGACGGTGGGCTTCACATAGTAGCCCTTGTCGAGGCCTTCCGGACGGCCCGTGCCGCCTGCGACCAGGGTCGCGCCTTCATCGATGCCGGCCTGGATCAGCTTCTGAATCTTTTCCCACTGGGTCTTGTTGACCACCGGGCCGAGCTGGGCGTTGCCGTTCGGATCGCCGACCGTGGTGCTGTCGGCGGCTTCCTTGGCGGCGGCGATGGCCTCGCCCATCCGCTTGGAGGGGACGAGCATGCGGGTGGGGGCGTTACAGGACTGGCCCGAGTTGTTCATCACCGAGCGGATGCCGTTGCCCACGGCCTTGGTGAAGCCCTCGTCGTCGAGGAGGATGTTCGGGCTCTTGCCGCCCAGTTCCTGAGCGACGCGCTTGACGGTCGGGGCGGCGGCCTTGGCCACTTCGATGCCGGCGCGGGTGGAGCCGGTGAAGGAGACCATGTCGATGCCCGGGTGCGCGGAGATCGCGGCGCCCACTTCAGGGCCCGTGCCGTTGATGAGGTTGAAGACCCCAGCCGGGACGCCAGCGGCATGCATGACCTCGGCCCAGATGATCGCCGAATAGGGGCTCTCTTCCGACGGCTTCAGCACCATGGTGCAGCCCGTGGCGATGGCCGGGACGACCTTGCAGGCGATCTGGTTGATCGGCCAGTTCCAGGGGGTGATCAGGCCGCAGACGCCGATCGGCTCCTTCACGAGGCGGGTGACGCCGCGGTCTTCCTCGAACTGGAAGTTCTTCAGAACCTCGATGCCGGTGGAGAGGTGGCCCATGCCGATGGGAGCCTGGGCGCGCTGGGCCAGGGAGACGGGGGCGCCCATTTCCTCGGTGATGGCGGCGGCCACGTCCGGGAAGCGCTTCTGATATTCGGCGAGGATGCGCTGAAGCAGTTCCAGGCGCTCTTCGCGGGAGGTCTTGGAGAAGGTTTCGAAGGCGCGGCGCGCGGCGGCGACGGCCTTGTCCACATCGGCGGCCGAGCCGGCGGAGATGTGGCCCGACACGCCTTCGGTGGCCGGGTTGTAGACTTCAAGCTTCTTCGGGGTGACCGGATCGACCCATTGGCCGTCGATATAAAACTGCAGGTACTCGCGCATGGGGCTCTCCTTGGATCTCACATCCCACCGGGGGTGGCCGCTCTTGGGCCTTATCTTCTCGGCGGCGCATCTTAGTGATCGCGGTTCACACGGGAAGGGGGTCTTGATCGAAAACCCGGTACGATTTGGAGGTTTTTCCGGGGTTTTAGGGAGGCGCCTACCAGTCCGGGTGGGGCTCGAGGCCGCCGAGGGCCTCTTCGATGCGCTTCCTGGTGGAGGGGGTGACGTCGTGTGGCAGGGCGTCCGGGGCGTACCAGGCGATCTCTTCGATCTCGCCGACCTGGGTGGCGGGGCACGGCTCCCAGGCGGTGACGCGGTAGATGAGGACGTGGTCGCCCGGGAAGCGGATGTGGTTGGAATGGAGGCTGATCAGGGAGGCCCGGCCGGTGAGGCGGACGCCGGCCTCCTCCATCAGCTCACGGGCCAGGGCCTCCTCGGCTGTCTCGCCGCGCTCGACACCGCCGCCGGGCATGTACCAACCGGCCATGTAGGTGTGCCTGATGAGCAGCACCCTGCCCTCGGCATCCGTGACGAGACCGCGGACGCCAAGCGTCATGCCCCGGGAGAGGCGCGAGAAGGCGCGGTAGGGCAGCCGGGTAAAGGGCTCGATGCGAGCTTTCCAACTCATGGCGCGATGATAGGGCGTTTCGCGGCCTTGCGGGGAGAGGCGGCGCTCGCTAGGAGCAGGAAAGACCTTAGCTTGGGAGCCTTTCCATGGCCGCCTTCTACGCCATCGCCGGCGCCGCCCTCGTCACCGCCATCCTGAATTTCATCGAGTTCAAGCGGATCGACTAGCTCGATCCGTCATCCCGGGGCTCATCCCCGGGACTACGGTCGGTGAGAGGGGCGCTCGCGCTTCCTAAACCTTCATCCGCATGGCGCCCATGAAGTTGCGCTTGCCGAGGTTGACGCCCTTCATGCGGAGGATGTCGTAGGCCGTGGCGGCGTGGAAATAGAAGTTCGGCAGCGAGAACGAGAGGACGAAGTTCTCCGCTGTGAAAGGCGCCACCATCGGCCCCATCTTGAAGGCGACGTCCTTGCCTTCCAGAGCGTTGACCTCGGCCGGGGTCAGGGCCTTCAGTCCGGCGATGGTGTCAGTGACCATCTTTTGCAGATCGGCATAGGTGAGGGCGCCCATCGCGCCCGGCGGCCCGAAAACGCCAGCCTTGCAGCCCTCGATGGCGTGCAGGGAATGGTGCTGCACCGAGACGATCTGGAAGGCGAAGGGCAGCATGTCGTCATAGAGGCGGGTGGCGACAACGTCGTCGAGGTTCGTCCCCTTCTCGGTGAAGTGCTCCAGGCCCTTCTGCAGAAAGCTTTCGACGGCGCCGAGGGTCTGCAGATAGTTGGCGACGCTGATGTCGTAGAGTGAAATGGCCATGGTCGAGACCTCCCGTCTCAATAAGTCTTGATTGTGGACGGACTTGTCCGGCCTAGCTTGACCGGAGTCAAGCTGACCCCGAAGTTGGGCGGGATGATGAAGGGGTGAGTTTTGGCTGAAAGTCCTAGAGGCGCGGCCCTGGTGACGGGCGCCGGCAAGCGGATCGGCAGGGCGCTGGCGCTCGCCGCAGGGCGGGCGGGCTATGACGTGGCCGTGCACTACCGGACGAGCGGGACAGAAGCCGAGGCCGTAGCGGCGGAGATCCGCGCCATGGGCGTGCAAGCGGCGACAGTCTATGCGGATTTGTCGGACGCGCCGGCCTGCACGGGCCTGATCGGCCGGGCGGCCCTGGAGGTGGGGCCTCTGACCCTGCTGGTGAATTCGGCGTCGCTGCTGGTGGATGACCGGGCCGAGACCGTGACGGGCGACGGGTTCGACGCCCTGATGGGTACCAATCTGCGGGCGCCGTTGCTGATGGCGAGAGCCTTCGCGGCGTCCCTGCCGGCGGACCGGACGGGGCTGATCGTGAACCTTACCGACCAGCGGGTCTGGCGGCTCAATCCGCAACTCTTCTCCTACACCCTGACCAAGGCGGCCCTGTGGACGGCGACCCAGACCCTCGCCCAGGCCTTCGCGCCGCGCATCCGGGTGAACGCCATCGGGCCGGGGCCGACCTTCGGCTCGGTGCTGCAGGCGGCGGGGGAGTTCGAGGCTGAGGCGGCGGCGATCCCGCTGGGGCGGGCGGTGGGGCCGGAAGAGATCGCGGCGGCCCTCACCTATCTGATTGACGCTCCGTCAGTGACCGGGCAGATGATCGCCGTCGATGGCGGCCAGCATCTCGCCTGGAAGACGCCCGACGTCATCAACCCATGAAGGTCCCCCATGACCTTGCCCATCCCCGAGGATAAGCCCGCCAACAGCCCCGTTTCCGCCCCCCGCATCGTCGTCACCAAGGTCTTCGTCCGCGCCCTGAAAGTGGAGGCCGAGATCGGCATCTACGCGTTCGAGAAAGGCCGCAAACAGCCGTTGATCATGGATGTGGAGCTGGATGTCGCCGTGGGTGGCTGGAGCCAAATGGCCGATACAGTCAACTACGAGACCATCCGCGACCACGCCGTGCGGATCGCCGCGTCCGGACATATCGGACTGGTGGAGAGTTTCGCCGAACAGGTGGCCAAGGCCTGCTGCGAGGACCCGAGGGTGACGCGGGCTCGGGTGCGGGTGGAAAAGCCGGGCGCCCTGGCCCCGGACGCGGCGGCGGCGGGCGTTGAAATCATCGCCGTGAGAGCCTGATGACCGACCTGAGACCCGCCCCGGCCCCGGCCCCGACGGACGAGCGGCTGCTGCCAGCGGTGATCTATGCCCTCTATCTGATCGGTTTGGTCAACGGCCTGACCCTGATCATCGGGGCGTTCCTGGCGCTGGCCAATCGCGACAAGGCCCCGCCAAAGATGGCCAGCCACTACACATTCCAGATTCGCACGGCCCTGCTGGGCGCGGCGGCGATGGTGGCCGGCGGCGTGATCTTCGCGATAGGCATTCCCCTGACCCTGATCCTGGTCGGGCTGCTCTTCCTGAAGCTCGCCTGGCTGATCTGGGGCCTGACGGCGGTGTGGCTGGTCGTGCGCTGCGTGCTGGGCCTGATCTATCTCGGCCGGGAAGAAGCCTATCCCCGGCCGGAGGCTTATCTGGCCTAGGCCGCGACGGTCTGGCGGCGGACCATGTTGGCATAGTCATCCATCAGGCCGAGGGAGAGGGCGCCCGGCTTGAACTTGTATTCGCCGATCTCCGAGACGGGGGTGACCTCGGCGGCGGTGCCGACAATGAAGCATTCGGAGAAGGTGGAGAGCTCCTCCGGCTTAATGTGGCGCTCGACGATCTCGATGCCCTTGGCCCTGGCGATGCGCATCACCGAGCGGCGGGTGATGCCGTCCAGGAAGCAGTCTGGGGTCGGGGTGTGGAGCACACCGTCACGCACGAAGAAGGCGTTGGCCCCGGTCGCCTCGGCGACGTAGCCGCGATAGTCCAGCATCATGGCGTCGGCATAGCCGGCCTTTTCGGCGGCGTGCTTGGAGATGGTGCAGATCATGTAGAGGCCGGTGGCCTTGGCATGGACCGGCTCGGTCTCCGGCGAGGGGCGCTTATATTTGGCCCAGGTGAGGCGCACGCCCCGGGCCTTCTCTTCCGGATTGAAATAGCTGGGCCACTCCCAGACGGCGATGGCGGTGTGAATCTTGGTCTGCTGGGCCGAGACGCCGATCATCTCGGAGCCGCGCCAGGCGATGGGGCGCAGGTAGCAGTCATCGAGGCCGTTCTTGGCGCAGGTGTCCTTGCACGCCTGATCGATCTGGGCGACGGTGAAGGGGATCTCGAAGTCCAGCATTTCCGCGGACTTGAAGAGCCGTTCGGTATGCTCGGTCAGGGCATAGACCTCGCCGCCATACATGCGGGCGCCTTCAAAGACGGCGGAGGCATAGTGGAGGCCATGGGTCAGCACATGCACTTTCGCGTCACGCCAGGGCACGAACTGGCCATCCAGCCAGATCCAACCGTCGCGGTCGTCGAAGGGAACGATGGACATCGCCGCACAAAGCCTCTCTTGAACTCGCGGGTTTTAGACGGCGCCCGGACCGTGGCGTCAAACAAAATGGCCGCTGAATGGGAGGCCCCGCACCGATGAACGCCCCTGCCCGGCCCGATGCGCGCCACCTGCTCGTCGTCGACGACGATGACCGCATCCGTGAACTGATCAAGGAGTACCTGCAGCGGGCCGGGTTCCGGGTGACCTCGGCGCCCGATGCGGCGGCGGCCCGGCGTCTGATCGGCTCGCTGGAATTCGACCTCGTGGTGCTGGACGTGATGATGCCGGGTGAGGACGGTTTTGCCTTCGGGCGCTGGCTGCGCGGCCATGCGGGGGACTTGGGGAGGACGCCGATCCTGATCCTGACCGCGCGGGGGCTCGCCGATGACCGCATCGAGGGCCTGGCCCTGGGGGCGGATGATTATCTCGCCAAGCCGTTCGAGCCGAAGGAACTGCTCTTGCGCATCGAGGCGATCCTCCGGCGCACCCATGCCCGGCCGGCCCGGACCGGCGAGCCCCTGACCCTGGGGGCCTGCGCCTTCGACCCCTCGCGCGGGGAGCTGACCCGGGAAGGCCAGCTGGTGCGGCTGACCGAGGGCGAGGTGCAGCTGTTGCGGCGGCTGGCCCAATCGACCCACACGCCAGTGGACCGGCTGGAACTGGCCGGGGACGCCACCGACCCCTCCGGACGGGCCGTGGACATCCAGGTCACACGCCTGCGCCGCAAGATCGAGACCGACCCGAAGACGCCGCGCTACCTGCAGACCGTGCGGGGGGTGGGCTACATGCTGGCGCCCGACTGATGGCCTTCCGCACCCGCCTTTCCCTGGCCCGGATCATCAAGGGGCGGCTGCCGACCTCGCTCTTCGGGCGGTCATTGCTGATTATCGTGCTGCCGGTGGCGCTGATGCAGATCGCCGTGACCTACCTCTTCTTCGAGGTGCACTGGCAGACGGTGAATTCCCACCTCTCGGAGGGCCTGGCCGGCGAGATCGCCTGGGCGGTGCAGTCCTACAAGGACGACCCGAGCCCGGCAGGGGTGGAGCGGCTGGCGCGGCGGGCCGAACAGAGCCTCAACCTCTCCATCGCCTATCAGGACGACATCGACCTGCCGACCGACCGCCGGCCCTCGACCTTCGCGGCGGTGGACCGGGCCCTGAACCAGGCGCTGGCGGACCGGCTGGACCAACCCTTCTGGTTCGACGCCTATCACTACCCCGCCTATGTCGATATCCGGGTGAAGGTGGACCATGGGGTCTTAAGGATCATCGCCCCGCGCGACCGGGCGATCGCCACGCGGGGCCACATCTTCATCCTCTGGATGACCATCGCGACGATCCTGCTGACGGCGATCGCGATCCTCTTCATCCGCAATCAGGTGCGGGCCATCGAGCGATTGGCCGAGGCGGCGGATGTGCTGGGCAAGGGCGGCGATCCCGGGGCGTTCAAACCCTATGGGGCCCGTGAGGTGCGGCAGGCGGCGGCGGCGTTCCTGGCCATGAAGTCACGCATCCAGCGCTATGTGGAACAGCGCACCACGATGCTGGCTTCGGTGAGCCATGATCTGCGCACGCCCCTGACGCGCCTGAAGCTGGAACTGGCCCTGGCCGAGCAGACGCCGCGCGTCGAAGCCATGAAGCGCGACCTCTCCGAAATGGAGCACATGATCGACGAATACCTCGCCTTCGCGCGCGGGGAAGGCGGCGAGAGCGTCGAGACCGTGGATGTGAAGGCCCTGCTGGACGAGGTGTCCGAAGGGGCGGTGCGGGCCGGAGCGCAGGTGGTGGTGGTGACGGACCAGGGCCTGGCGGCTTCCGTGCGGCCCAATGCCCTGAAGCGGGCCTTATCGAACCTCGTGATGAACGCCGCCGTGCATGGCGAGCACGTGGAAGTGGCCGCCCACCGGACCCCGGGCGGCGGGGTGGAGATCACCGTCGACGACGACGGGCCGGGAATCCCCGAGGACCGCTTCGAGGAGGCTTTCACGCCGTTCGGGCGGCTGGATGAGAGCCGCAACCAGAATGAAAAGGGCGTCGGCCTGGGCCTGGCCATCGCGCGGGACGTGGCGCGGGGGCATGGGGGGGAAGTGACGCTGGACCGGTCGCCGCTGGGGGGGCTCCGAGCGGTGGTGCGGTTGCCGGGGTAGACCAAAACCCATCCTCCCCGCGTTGCGGGGAGGATACGAAGAGCTACTCGCCGAAAACCGCCGCGTACCAGAACATCTGGGGGTCTCGAAACCAGTCCCTGTTCTGCGCGGTTTCGAACTTGGCCAGTTGGCGCATGTCGAGGCCGTACCTGCGAAAGAGGGCGAGAAATTGCCAGAGGTCGTCCTTGCCGGGCCGGCGCTTCAGCCTCGCGATAAGACCGTCGGGCCCTTCACCCAGCACGGTCGAAACGCAGGGAATGCGTTCAATCCACTCGAAGAATGCCCGCTCGTCGCTGGGGTGGAAGAAATGCACGCCAGCGTTCAGATGTGTCAGCTTCAGCAGGGCACTGGGCATTGCGCTCAATAGGCTGGGCCGGACCACTATTTCAACCGGGCGATGGTGTTTTGACGGGTTGGCATCCTCCCCGCGTTGCGGGGAGGATAAGCGAGGGCGGGGCTGCATGTTCCCCCAATATGGGTCAGGCCGGACAGGGCGCTTCGCTTAAAATGCTCTCGCAAACGCGGGGCTCGAAATGATCCGGACCTTCTTCATCCTGGCTGTGTTGCTGGCGGCCACGCCTGCCGCCGCCGCCGACCTCTGGGCGGCGCACCGGGTGCAAGGCTCAACCCTGATCATCGACGCCGACGCCATCGAGACCCGCCCGGACGGGATACTGCGAACATGGGTCTATGTGGTTCCGGACGGCGAGATGCCGGTCTATCGCCACCTCGATATCTTCGATTGCGCGCGGGGCCGCGCCGGGACCGTCAAACTGGAATTGAACGTCCTGGGGGACAGTGGCCTGCAGACGCCGGAGAACCGCAATCCAGCCATGTCGCGGCCGGAGGACGGGTCCGGTCCCGCGCGGGTCCTGGCCTTTGTCTGCGCCGCGGCGGCCGACCGTGCGGCGTTCGGCTTCAAGGCGCCGACCAACGACCTGCGGCAGATTCAGGCCCAGATGCGGCTGATCCCGCCGCCGCCGCCGCGCCCCCTGCCGACGCCGCCCGCCGGCGAGCCTGCGGAGCTGCCGGCCACCGGGAAGCAGCCGCGCACGCCCGCGTCCTGAAGCTCACGACCGAGCGCGCTGGATAGGCGCGCAGCGTATCTTCCCCGCGATGCGGGGAGGATACCTGGGTGTCAAAGCACGGGCCTCGGCTGGCTGAAATCCGGGATGGTGCGGACTTCAATGGCGCCCACGGAGGCGAAGGGGTGGTCGCCGGCGAGGCGGACGGCTTCGTCCATGTCGGCGGCTTCAAGGATGATGAAGCCGGCGATGACTTCCTTGGTCTCGGTGAAGGGGCCGTCCTTCACCAGCTGCTTGCCGCCACGTTTCCTCACGGTCTTGGCCTCATGGGGCATGCCGAGGGGTTGGCCCTGGATGGCGTGGCCGCCGGCGCGCAGCATCTCGTCATAGGGGCCGATGGCGGCGAGGACGGCCTTGGCTTCAGGGCTGTCGTTGAAGACGTCCTTGGGGTCGAAATAGATCAGGGCGACGTAGCGCATGGGGTTCTCCCGGTGGGTGTTGCGCCCGGAGGACGGCGCGCGGCGGCGCGCTCCGACATTTTTGTCAGAACCCCTGCCCCAACTTCCCCAGCTGTTCCCGCATCTGTTTCAGGCGCTTGTCGATCTCGGCCATGGTGCGGTTGAGGGCGCCCTCGTCGGCGCGCCAGACCTGGACAATGCGGACCCAGACGGCGGTCATGGCGGTGAGGCGGGGGGCGGTGGCGTCGAGGCCGGCGGCTTCGAGGATGGCTCTCGCCGTGCGCGGGGTGCGCGAGGCGGACTGAAGGGGGTTTTCGTCGCGGGCGATGCCGATCAGGGCGGTGCGGTGCGGCTCCATGGCCTCGACGCGGGCCATGGCGGCGTCAAACAGGCGGTCATGGACATCGCCGTCAGCGGGGGTTTGCAGGGCGGCGCGGTCAAAGCGGGCGGCGATGTGGGCGAGGAGGGCGCCCTTCCCGTCCGCCTGATCGAAGAGATCGGCGAGATCGACCCCGGCGGCGGTAGCGATGTCGCGCAGGGAGATGGTGTTCCAGGGGCGGGCCGCGGCGAGCTCCAGGGCGGCGTCGGCGGCGCGGTCGATCAGGGGAGCGGCGGGCGCCTTGGCCATCTACTTGCCGAGCTCGCGCGAGCGGGCCGTGGCGGCGGCGACGGCGTCTTCCAGGAGCGGGCCGAGGCCGCCCTGCCCCATCAGCACGGCGAGGGCGGCGGCGGTGGTGCCGCCGGGTGAGGTGACCTGGACGCGGAGGTCGGCGGGCTCGGCGCCGGACCTGGCGAGGAGGGCCGCGGCCCCGGCGATGGTGGCGCGGGCGAGATCCTTGGAGACATCCTCCGGCAGGCCGGCCTTGGCGCCCGCCGCCTCGAGGGCCTCGATGAAGGCGTAGAGGTAGGCCGGGGCGGAGCCGGAGACGCCGGTGGCGGCGTGGAGGAGGTCTTCGTCGGCCAGATGCGCGACCGTTCCCACCGGGGCGAAGAGCGCCTCGGCGACGGCGCGGGCGGCAGGATCGGCGGCGTGAATCGAGGCCGTGCCCTGGCCAATGGCGGCGGCGGTGGTGGGCATGACGCGCGCGACCTTGCGGCCCCCGAAACCTTCGGCGAGGTCCTTGGCGGCGACGCCGGCGGCGACGGAGACAATGGTGGCGTCCGCAGCGAGGAGGTCCGTCACCTGGGCGGCGGCCTCGCGCCAGATCTGCGGCTTGACCAGAACGAGCACGGTGCGGGCGTTCTTCAGCACCTCATCGGGCGGATTGAGGCGGGCCCCGGCGGCTTCTGCCTCCTTGGCTTCAGGGCCAGGATTGGGGTCGCGGATGATCAGGTCGGCCGGTGAGATGGCGCCTGAGAGCTTCCAGCCAGAGATCAGCGCCCCGCCCATGCGGCCGGCGCCCAGGAGGAGAATGGGAGTGAGGTCCTTCATGGACCCGTCTCTTAAGCTTCTCCGACGGTCTCGAACAGACAGGCGGCCATGGCTTCTTCCGGGGAACGGCCGCCGAGCATGAAGCTGAAGGCCGGATAGAAGCGGTCGGCGGCTTCCATGGCCGCGTCGATCATCGAGGCGGCCTGGGCCGGGGTCGGGCGCTCGCCCTCCGGCAGGGAGAGGGCGTGGCGGAAGATCATCTCGTTCTCCTCGCCCCAGAGCTCGAAGTGGCCGAGCCAGACGCGCGGATTGACGATGGCCATCAGTTCCAGGAGATCGCCGCGCCGGTCTTTCGGCGCCTTGAACTCGGTGGCGAGGTAGAGCTGGAGGCAGTCGGCTTCCGGGCGCCAGGCGAACCAGAGCTCGTAGTCGCGCCAATCGCCGGCCAGAGTGACGGCGACTTCGCCCTCTTCCGTACGGTCGAACACCAGGTTTTCGGCGGTGAGAACACGTTCCACGATCTCCAGCGGATCGAGGCTGAAGATCGCGTCGTCTTCGTCTTCAGGCAGTGGCGTGTCCATGACCGGATGGTCCTCGTGCTTTAGACGCCCGCGGCCGGATCGGCTCTGAGCCTCGAATTTGGAGCCTAGTCTGCTTCGCGAGAGACGTAAGCTCCTTCTTGCCCAGGGCGAACCCTACTCGCCGGGCGGCGTCGTTTTGTCGCTTTGCGAGGCGCCGCCCTTGAGGGCCGCGATCTCGGCGCGCAGGGCCGCGACCTCGGCCTTGAGGGCGTTGAAATCCTCGCGGCGAATGAGATCCATTTCGGCGGCGATCCGGTCGGCCTGGGCGCGCAGGGCGGTCTTGGCTTCCTCGCCGGCGGCCTGGGCCGCGCCCATGGCGGCGGCGGTCAGCTTGGAAAGTTCGTCCAGGAAGGGGTTCTGGGTCTGCATGGGTCACATGTAGGGCAAACAAGGGATGAATGCGACCGGGAATGCCGCTAAACCTGCTCGTCCAAGCCTTGCCGACCCACGGAGACGGCCACGTGATCTTTCCGGAATTCGACCCGGCCATCTTCACCATCCCGCAGTTTCACTTGGGCGCGTTGGCCCTCGGCCCCTTCGCGATCCGCTGGTACGCCCTGGCCTATGTGGCCGGCATCCTGCTGGGCTGGCGCTACTGTGTGGGCCTGGTGAAGAACGCCAAGCTGTGGGGCGGCAAAACGCCAACGGCCACCGTGCTGCAACTGGACGATCTGGTGCTGTGGATCACCCTCGGGGTGATCATCGGCGGGCGGATCGGCTACGTGCTTTTCTACATGCTGCCCGATCCGCAGCAGAGTGTGAGGCTGGCCCAGGACTGGGGCATGGTGTTCCGCGTCTGGGAAGGCGGGATGAGCTTCCATGGCGGCATGATCGGGGTGATGCTCGCCGTGACGATCTTCGCGCGGGTCAACAAAATCCCCCTGCTGGCGCTTGGCGATCTGGTGGCGCCTTGCGAGCCGATCGGCCAGTTCTTCGGGCGGATCGCCAACTTCATCAATGGCGAGCTATGGGGCCGGCCCACAGAGCTTCCCTGGGGGGTGCGCTTTTGCAATGACGCCATCAGGCAGGCGAGCGGCGGAGTCTGCCCGGCCGGGGATATTCCGCGCCACCCGAGCCAGCTCTATGAGGCGGGGCTGGAGGGCCTGTTGATCTTCCTCGCCCTGCGCTGGGCGACCCACAAGGCGCACTGGCTGCAGAGGAAGGGGGCGGTGACCGGCCTCTTCCTGATCCTCTACGGCATCATCCGGGTGATCCTGGAGACGGTGCGAGAGCCGGATATCGGCATGCCGCGGTTCCCGATGGGCCTGACCATGGGGATCATGCTGTCGATCCCGATGGTGATCGTGGGGGTGTTCCTGCTGTGGCTGTCGCAACGCGAGGCGCCAGCCGAGCCGAAGGCGGCGTGAGTTCGGGCCAATGAGTGCGTCCCAATGAGCGCTTCTCTGCGTGAGCGTCTGATCCAGGAAATCACCGCCTCGGGCCCGATGAGCGTGGCCGACTTCATGGTGCGTTGTCTGCACGACCCGCTGGGCGGCTATTACGCAACGCGGCCGGCCCTGGGCGAAGAGGGAGACTTCATCACCGCCCCCCTGGTCAGCCAGATGTTTGGCGAGATGCTGGGCCTCTGGGCGGTGGAAACCTGGAACCGCATGGGCCAGCCGGCGGAATTCCGGCTGATCGAGATCGGGCCCGGCGACGGGACCCTGATGAAGGATCTGATCCGGGCGCTGCGGCCAGCGCCGGACTTCCTGAAGGCGGCGGACCTCTGGCTGGTGGAGACCTCCGGGCCGCTGATCCAGAAGCAGGACGAGGCGCTGGCGGCCTCGCTGATTTCCCCGCGCTGGGCGATCGGGCTGGAGGCGGTGCCGGGCGGGGCGCCCTCCATCATCATCGCCAATGAACTCCTGGACTGCCTGCCCGCGCGCCAGTTCGTGCGCTGCGGCGAGATCTGGGTGGAGCGGCTGGTGGGTCTGGCCGATGGGGACCTGGCTTTCGGGTTGGCCGAGCCCTGCGCGGAGCCGGAACCCCTGGTGCTGGAGGTATCACCTGCCCAGGAGGCGTTCGGTCAGATGATCGGAGCCAGGATCGCGGCGGACGGCGGGGCGGCCCTGCTGATCGACTATGGCCGGTCCGAGCCGGGCTTTGGCGACACCCTGCAGGCCCTGAAGCGACACGAGAAGGTCGATCCGCTGGCCCATCCCGGCGAGGCGGATCTGACGGTGCATGCCGATTTCCCCACAGTGCTGGCGGCGGCGGAGAAGGCGGGAGCCGAAGTGACCGGCGCCTTGCCGCAGGGGCTTTTCCTGCTGCGGCTGGGTATCGGGGTGCGGGCCGAGAGCCTGATGGCGGCGCATCCGGACCGGGCCGACCTGATCAACCGGCAGCTGGAGCGGCTGGCCGCGCCGGACCAAATGGGCGAACTCTTCAAAGCCGCCGCGATCGTGCAGCCGGGGCTGATGCCGCCCGGATTCGAGGCGGGCTAATGGCGAAGCTGCCGGTGATGCAGTCGACGGCGCTGGAGAAGATTCCCGGCGTGCGGCACGCATTCTTCACACGGCAAGGCGGGGCCTCGAAAGGCATCTATGACAGCCTGAACCTGGGGCTGGGCTCGAAGGATGACGCCGGCGACGTGCTGACCAACCGGCGGCGGGTGGCGAAACATATGGGCGTCGATCTGCCGTCCCTGATGGGCGTCTATCAGATCCATTCGGCGCACTGTGTCGTGGCGCACAAGCCTGGCCAGCCGCGTCTGGAAGCCGATGCGATGGTGACGGACAAGCCGGGCCTCGCTTTGACCATCCTCACCGCCGACTGCGCGCCGGTGCTGTTCGCCGATGCGGAGGCGCGGGTGATCGGGGCGTGCCATGCGGGCTGGAAGGGCGCGCTCGGCGGCGTGGTCGAGGCCACGGTGGCGGCAATGAAGAAGCTGGGGGCGGACCCGAAGCGGATCACGGCGGCGATCGGGCCGTGTATCGCCGTGGCCTCCTACGAGGTGGGGGCGGACTTCATGGCGCCGTTCCTGAAGGAGCATCCGGGGAGCGCGGTGTGCTTCTCGCCTGGGGTGAGCCCGGACAAGCGGCAGTTCGACCTGCCGGCCTATGTGCTGACGCGGCTGCAGCGGGCCGGGGTGGGCTATGCCCAGTGGGTCGGTGAGGACACCTGCGCCGACGAGACCCGCTATTTCTCCAACCGCCGGGCCTTCAAGGCCGGAGAGCCGGATTTCGGGCGGCTGGTGAGCGCCATCGTGATGGACGCCTAGGCCTCCGTATCGATCTCTTTCTGGGTGTTCTCGTTGTAGCGGGCGCCGTGGACGGCGTTGTTCGCGAAGAGGGCGTCGATGCGGTCGAGGAAGTCGTCTTCAAGGTCGACGTCGGAGGCGGAATTCTCTTCCAGGTGGGCAGGGCTCTGGGTGCCGGGGATAGGGATGACGTCGTCGCCCTGATGCAGGGTCCAGGCGATGGAAAGCTGGGCCGGGGTCAGGCCGGCCTCGCGGGCCAGGGCCTCGAAGGCGGCGAGGAGCTTCAGGTTTGCCTGGAAGTTCTCGCCCTGGAAGCGGGGCATGTTCTGGCGGATATCGGTGGGCGGCAGGTCGGCCATGTCGCGCACGCCGCCGGCCAGGAAGCCGCGGCCGACCGGGCTGAAGGCTACGAGGGCCACATCGAGCTCGCGGCAGGCGTCCAGCAGGCTGATTTCCGGATTGCGGGTCCAGGGGGAATATTCGTTCTGGACGGCGGTGATGGGGTGAACCTCGTGGGCCTTGCGCAGAGTGGCGCCGGAGACCTCCGAAAGGCCGATGGTGCGGATCTTGCCCTCGGCGACGAGGTCGGAGAGGGCGCCGACGCTCTCCTCGATGGGGACGCGCTTGTCCCAGCGGTGCAGGTAGTAGAGGTCGATGAAGTCGGTCTTCAGACGGGTGAGGCTGTCCTCGCAGGTCTGCTTGATCTTGTCGGGGCGGCCGTTGATCTCGCGCTGGCCGGCCTCGTTGCGGATGATGCCGCACTTGGAGGCGAGGGTGAATTCGCCGCGCCGGTGGGAGAGCACCTCGCCGACCAGGGTCTCGTTGTGGCCGAAGCCGTAGAGGGCGGCGGTGTCGAGGAAGGTGTGGCCGACGTCGAGGGCCAGCTCCAGGCAGCGAATGGCGGTCTCGCGATCCGGCGGGGTCCCGTAGGCATGGGAGAGGCTCATACAGCCATAGCCGATGGACGAGACGGTGAAGGGGCCGAGATCACGGGTGCGCATGGGCACCGCTTCTAGCCCTGGAGCATGACGGGTTACAACGGCGGGGAGAGGGAGACGCGCGATGAAGGTCGATGGACATTGCCACTGCGAGGCCGTGGCCTATGAGGCGGAGGTGGACCCCGAGACGGTGGGGATCTGCCACTGTACGGACTGCCAGCGCCTGACGGGAGCGCCGTTCCGGGCGACGATCCCGGCGCCGGCGGCCGGGTTCCGGCTGATCCGGGGCGAAACGCGCCACTATGTGAAGACCGCCGAGAGCGGCGCCAAGCGGGCGCACCACTTCTGCGGCAATTGCGGCTCGGCGATGTGGGCCCAGGCGCTGGAGAACACGCCGACCTATTCGCTGCGGGTGGGTTCGATCGTGCAGAACAAGCAGCTCAGTGGGCCGAAGCGGCAGATTTGGTGCGACAGCGCGCTTTCCTGGTCGATGGACCTCAGTGACGTGCCGAAGCTGCCGCGCGGCTAGGGCTTGTTGAACACGGCGGGGCGCCGCTCCTTCACCGCCGCGACGCCCTCGGCGGCTTCGGGACCGCCGAAGCCGTAGAACTCGTAGGCCAGGGAGGCGTCGAAGGTGGGTCCGGCGGCGCGGTACCAGTGATTGAGGCTGTGCTTGGTGAGCTGCAGGGCCTGGGGCGCCATGGCGGCGAGCTTGATGGCCACCTCCATCGCCTTGTCCTTCACCTGATCGTCCTCCGTGCAGAGCGAGACGAGGCCGATGCGCTCGGCCTCCTCACCCGTCAGGGTCTCGCAGGTGAGGAGGTAGTATTTGGCCTTGGCCATGCCGCAAAGGAGCGGCCAGCAGACAGCGGCGTGATCCCCGGCGGCGACGCCGAGCCGGGTGTGGCCATCGATGATGCGGGCGGTCTTGGCGGCGACGGAGACATCGGCCAGCACGCCCACCACCAGCCCCGCCCCCACGGCCGGGCCGTGGATCGCCGAGACGATGGGCTTGGAGCAGTCGAGGATGTTGCGGACGAGGTCGCGGGCTTCCTTCATGACGCGCGACCGGGTCTCGAAGCCGGCCATCATGGAATCGAGGAGCTCGAAGGAGCCGCCGGAGGAGAAGCCCTTGCCAGCCCCCTCGACCAGCACGACCCGCACTTCATCGTCGCGGTCGACCACGGGCCAGATGTCGGCGATCTCGCGGTGGGCGGTGGGGGTGACAGCGTTGAGGCCGGGAGCGTCGAAGGTGAGGCGCAGGATGCCGTCGGCGGGGCGGTCGAATTTGAAGCTGGGGAAGAGGGCGGCGTAGTCGGTCATGGCGGAGCTCCGATGGAGCCTCACCGGTGCGCTGGTTGGGCGATCAAGGCAAGGCCGCCATGCCGGACCCGAGCCGAGGTTGGGGCCGTGGCGGAGTGGGCCTTAACGGACCGCGGCTTCCAGGTCAGCGATGACGATCTTCTTCATCTTCATCATGGCCTCGCCGGCCTTCTGGGCTTTGCCCGGCTCCAGGCTGGACAGGAACCTGGGCAGGACCGAAGGCACGACTTGCCATGAGACACCGAACCTGTCGCGCAGCCAGCCGCACTGGCTTTCCTCGCCGCCGCCGGCGAGGAGGGCGTCCCAGTAGAAATCCACTTCGGCCTGGTCAGCACAATCGATTGAGAAGGAGATCGCCTCCGAGAACTTGAACATCGGCCCGCCGTTGAGGCCGATGAAGGACATACCGTTCATATCCCAGGCGACTGTCATCGGCGGAGGACCGCCGGGCTGGCGCGGCGTGCTGGTCAGCCGGGCGTCCTTGAAGACTTTGCAGTAAAAGTCAGCTGCGGCTTCGGCCTGACCATCGAACCAAAGGCATACGGAGACTTTCGACATTTGGGCGATTCCTCATTGGCGGCCAGGCCGGCCCGCGATCCTAGACCAAGGACGGGCAGGCGGGCGAGGCGCCGACAGGAGCCCTCAGAAATTTAGAGCAGGCTCTGTTCGAGCCGGTCCAGGGTCTCCATCGCCGGCAGGATCTGGCTGATGGCGGCATTGGGAGCGCGGCCTTCGCGGATGGCGGCGATGAATTCGCGGTCCTGCAGCTCGATGCCGTTGGTGGAGACGTCGACCTTGGTCACGTCGATGGGCTGTTCCTTGCCGTCCACGAGGTCGTCGTAACGGGCGATGTAAGTGCCGTTGTCGCAGATGTAGCGGAAGAAGGTGCCGAGGGGCCCGTCGTTGTTGAAGCTCAGCGACAGGGTGCAGATCGCGCCCGACGGGACCTTCATCTGGATCGACATGTCCATGGCGATGCCGAGGTCGGGATGCTTCGGGCCCTCGATGGCCCTCGCGACCGAGGCGGTCTCGCCGGTCTGGTACTGGAAGAGGTCCACCGTGTGGCAGGCGTGGTGCCAGAGGAGGTGGTCCGTCCAGGAGCGGGGCTTGCCGAGGGCGTTCATATTGGTGCGGCGGAAGAAGTAGGTCTGCACGTCCATCTGCTGGACCTTCAGCTCGCCGGCGGCGATGCGCTTCCTGATCCACTGGTGGGACGGGTTGAATCGCCGGGTGTGGCCGCCCATGGCGATCTTGCCGGACGCCTTCTGGGCCGCGTCGATGGCCTGGGCATCAGCCAGGCTGTCGGCGACGGGGATCTCGATCTGCACGTGCTTGCCGGCCTTCAGGCACTGGATGCCCTGGGCGGCGTGCATCTGGGTGGGGGTGGCGAGGATCACAGCCTCAAGGCCAGGCTGGGCCAGAGTCTCGGCGAGGTCGGTGGTCCAGTGCGGGATCTTGAAGCGCTCGGCGACCTCCCTGGTGCTCTCCGGGCTGCCGCCGGCGAGAGAGATCACCTCAACGTCCGGGATCACGGCCAGGGCCTCAAGGTGCTTGATGCCGAAGGCCCCCTGCCCTCCCACCGCGATCTTCATGTCAGGTGTTCTCCAGGATGAGGTGGCCGACCGCCGTGTTCGAGGCGGGCACATGGTAGAAGCGGTGGACTTCGCGGACCTTCGGATCGAGGGCGCCGCGCATGATCAGCCACATGACGAGCTCGATCCCCTCGGAGCCGGCGTCGCGCAGGTAGTCGATGTGCGGCTTCTTCGAGAGGGCGGCCGGATCGTCGACGAGTTGGTCGAGGAAGGCGCGGTCGAAGTCTGAATTGATCAGGCCGGCGCGCGGGCCCTGCAGCTGGTGGCTCATGCCGCCCGTGCCGAAGATCATCACCTTGAGGTCCTTCGGATAGCTCTCCACCGCCTTACGGATTGCCTTGCCGAGATTGAAGCAGCGGTTGCCGCTGGGCGGCGGGTATTGGACCACGTTCACGGCGATGGGGATCACCTTGCAGGGCCAGGCGTCCGGCTGGCCGAACATCAGGGACATGGGCACGGTGAGGCCGTGGTCCACCGCCATCTTGTTGACGATGGTCATATCGAACTCGTCCTGGATCAGGGACTGGGCGATGTGCCAGGCAAGGTCAGGATCGCCCTTCACGACCGGCACGGGGCGCGGGCCCCAGCCCTCATCGGCGGGCGGGAACTCGTCCGCCGTGCCGATGGCGAAGGTTGGGATCAGCTCCAGGGAGAAGGCGCTGGCGTGGTCGTTGTAGACCAGGATCACCACGTCGGGCTTCTCGGCGGCGATCCAGGCCTTGGAGGCCTCGTAGCCGGCGAAGACGGGCTGCCAGTAGGGCTCGGCGGTGCGGCCATTGTCGAGGGCGGCGCCGATGGCGGGGACGTGGGAGGTGGCGACGCCGGCGGTGATCTTGGCCATCAGACGAGACTCCCCGGCTTGCGTCCGCCGGCGACCATCATGGCGGTGTATTCCTCCTGGGTGACGCCGCTCATCTTGGCGGCGATCTGCACGAAGGAGAGGCCGTCGGTGGCGGCGATCTTGGAGGTGAAATAGATGTTGCCGCCCAGCTGGAGCATGCCGTTCCAGTCGCGCGCCAGCACGGCCGCCTTCTGTTCGGGGCTCATGGGATAGCGGTCGAGGTAGGCGGCCTCATCGGCCTTGAAGGCTTCGCGGTTCTCGGCCTGCATCAGGGACATGCAGAACATGTTGAGGTGGTAGCCGAGGCGGGATTGGGCCGCGTCGAAGACGATGGTGCCGGGGATGTTGTGATAGTCGTCGCGCATCAATCCCCCCAATAGAGCCGCATCGGGTTGTCCACGAGCAGCTTGCGCCGCAGATCATCCGTCACGGCGATTTTCGGGATCACGTCCACGAGGACCCCATCGTCGGGCATCAGGGGCTTCACATTGGGGTGGGGCCAGTCGGTGCCCCACAGGACGCGGTCCGGGAAGCGCTCGACGATGGCCTTGGCGTAGGGAACCACGTCGTCATAGGGCGGGCCGGCGAGGCTGAGACGTTCGGGGCAGGAGACCTTCGACCAGACGTTGGGGTTCTCATCCATGAAGCGGATGAAGCGTTGGAACTGAGGGTGGTCGACGCCGAGGGCGACGTCCGGGCGGCCCATGTGGTCGACGACGACCCCGGTGGGCAGGCTGGTGAAGAAGGGTTCGAGATCGGGCAGGTCCGCCGCTTCGAAATAGACCACCACGTGCCAGCCGAGCGGGGCGACCTTTTCGGCGACGGCGGAGAGCACTTCGCGGGGGGTGAAGTCCACCAGGCGCTTGATGAAGTTGAAGCGCACGCCGCGCACGCCGGCGGCATGAAGCTCATCGAGCTCGGCGCGGGTGATTTCCGGGCCGACGGTGGCGACGCCGCGCGCGAGGCCGTTCGAGGCTTTCAGGGCGTCGACGAGGGCGCGGTTGTCCGAGCCGTGGCAGGTGGCCTGGACGATGACATTGCGCGAGAAGCCGAGGAAATCCCGCAGCGCGAAGAGCTTTTCCTTCGGCGCGTCGCAGGGCGTGTATTTGCGTTCCGGCGCGTAGGGAAAGACATCGCCGGGGCCAAAGACGTGGCAATGGGCGTCCACCGCACCGGCCGGCGGGCGATAGGCCGGCTTGGACGGATTGGGGTGGAAGGGGAGATAGTCGGCGTCCATCGCGGCCCTGAAAATTAGTTTGCCTCACATACCATTTCTCAGGCGGGGCGCAATGCTCCGACACCGACGGTCGCCGCCAGTTTGTCGAGATCGACGGCCTTTTCCCAGCGGGCGACGACGATGGCGGCGAGGGCGTTGCCGATCAGGTTCACGAAGGTGAGGGCCTCGGCCAGCAGGCGGTGGACGCCGAGCACCAGTGCGATGGCCGTGACCGGCACGGCGCCGGAGGTGGAAAGGGTCGCCGCCAGCACCACGAAGGCCGCCCCGGCGACCCCGGCCGCGCCCTTGGAGGTCAGCAGCATGACGAGGAGCAGGCCCACCTGGGCGGCGAGGTCCAAGTGCGTGTTCGTGGCCTGGGCGAGGAAGATCGTGACACTGGCCAGATAGAGGCAGGTGCCATCGAGATTGAACGAATAGCCGGTGGGCACGACGAGGCCGACGACGCTCTCCTCGCAACCCATGGCCTTCAGCTTTTCCATGAGGCGCGGCAGCACTGTCTCGGCGGAGGTGGTGGCGGCGACGAGCACGACCTCATCGCGCAGGAAGGCGATCAGGCGGATCAGGCTGACCTCGGCCAGGCGGGCGATGACGGCCAGGACCAGCACTGTGAAGAGGGCGCAGACGGCGAAGAACTCGGCGATCAGGCTGCCCAGAGAGATCAGAGTCTGGGGCCCGAACTTACCCACCGCGACGGCGATGGCCCCGAAGGCGCCGAGGGGGGCGAAGACCATGACGAGGCCGACGATGCGGAAGAACAGCTGGGCCAGATCGCCGATGGCCTTCACGGCGGGCCGCCCGGCCGGGCCCATGGCGGAGAGGGCGAGCGCCGTGATGATTGCCGCCAGCAAGACGGGCAGCACCTCGCCCTTGGTGAAGGCGCCGATGAAGGTCTCCGGGATCAGCTTGAGGGCGAACTCGGTGAAGGTCTGATGGCTGGCCGTGTCGGCGTATTGGGCCACGGAGGCGGCATCGAGGCCGGAGAGGTCGACGTTCATCCCCTCCCCCGGCCGCCAGAGATTGACCACTACGAGGCCGAGGATGAGGGCGAGCGTTGTGATGGCTTCGAAGTAGAGGATGGCCTTGAGGGCCACCCGCCCGGCTCGGCGCATGTCCTCCATCCCGGCGACGCCGTGCACGACGGTGCAGAATACCACCGGGGCGATGAGCATCTTGATCAGCTTGATGAAGCCGTCGCCGAGCGGCTTCATGGCCTCGCCGGCGTGGGGCGCGATGAGGCCGAGGGCGATACCGGCGAGCGTGCCGGCGAGGACCTGGAACCAGAGTTGGCGGGCTAGTCCCACGCTTAACAACCGCTCATCCCGGCGAAAGCCGGGACCCAGGTGTTTTCGACACAGCTGCTGAAGCCGCGATGTTTGCCGCAGAAGAAACCAAAAAAGCCTGGGTCCCGGCTTTCGCCGGGATGAGCGGATATTTTTGGGGTGGCTCTGCTCAAGCCTGAGCCAATCGCTTGGCCAATCGCGGAAAGACCTTCAGGGCATTGCCGGAAAAGATCGCCTGCTTCTCCGCCGCGCTGAGCCCGGAATTGTCGATGTAGCGCTTGGTGTCGTCGTAGAACTGGCCGGTTTCGGGGTCGACGCCGCGCACGGCGCCGACCATCTCAGAGCCGAACAGGATGTTCTTGTTGGGGATGACCTTCAGGAGGAGGTCGATGCCCGGCTGGTGGTAGACACAGGTGTCGAAGAAGACGTTGTTCATGACGCTCTCGGCCAGCGGCGGGCGCTTCATGTCCTGGGCGAGGCCCCGGTAGCGGCCCCAGTGGTAGGGCACGGCCCCGCCGCCATGCGGGATGATGAACTTCAGGGTCGGAAAATCCTTGAAGAGATCGCCCTGGATGAACTGCATGAAGGCTGTGGTGTCGGCATTGATGTAGTGGGCGCCGGTGGCGTGGAAGTTGTCGTTGCAGCTGGCCGAGACGTGGACCATGGCGGGCACGTCGAGATCGCACATGGCCTCGTAGATCGGATACCAGGACCGGTCCGTGAGGGGCCGGCTGGTCCAGAGGCCGCCGGAGGGATCCGGGTTCAGATTGCAGCCGATGAAGCCGAGTTCCTCCACGCAGCGCCGCAGTTCGCGCACGGAGCCGTCGATGGAGACGCCGGGCGATTGGGGCAGCTGACAAACCCCGACGAAGTTCTTCGGATAGAGATCGACGACCCGGGCGATGAGGTCGTTGCAGACCTCCGTCCACAGCAGGCTCGTCGCCTCGTCACCGATGTGGTGGCCCATGGCCGAGGCGCGGGGGGAGAAGATGGTCAGGTCGGAGCCGCGTTCGCGCTGCAGCTTCAGCTGGGCGCCTTCGAGGCTGTCGCGGATTTCGTCGTCGCTGATCTTCGGTAGGGCGAGGCGGGACAGCTTGTGGGCGTCGCAATCGCAGGCGATCTGCCCTTCGCGGAAGTCCTGAAGGGGCTTAGGCGCGGTCGTGTAGTGGCCGTGGCAGTCGATGATCACGGTTTCGGGGTCTCCAAAGCGGCGACGAGGACATCCAGCATGTCGCCGAGGTCCTTTTCCTTGAGGGCGTCCTTGTGGGCGGCAGCCCAGTCCTGGCGCGCGGCGATGGCGCGGCTCATCAGGGGCTCGAGGCCGGCCTCCGCGACGGTGCCGGCGGCCTCGCGCAGCTCTTCGGCGCGGCGTGTCCCGTGCTCCAGGGAGCGGGAGATCATGTATCTGGCAAGAGCGGGCCAGTCTCCGACGGGCAGCAGGTCATCGAGGCTTTCCAGGACCGCCTCCTCCACGCCGTTCTTGCGGGCGGTGATCAGGCTCTCGGTGAGCAGGGCCTCGACGCCCTTGATGATTACCGAGCGGCACATCTTGGTGGCCGAGGCCTGGCCGATGGAGGGGGAATAAACGGTGGCGCCGGTGAAGCCGATGGGCTTGGCGCGCTCCAGGAAATCCTCGGCGAAGGCGCCGCCCAGCAGCATGGGCGAGGCGATGCGCTTGCCGGCGATGGGGCTCATGACGGCGGCCTCGACATAGTTGCCGCCGGCCTCGTTGATCACCCGCGCACAGGCCTGTTTCATGGCCGGCGAGACCGAGTTCACGTCGAGATAGTAGGCGCCGGAGGGCAGGCCGGGGGCCACGGACTTGGCGGCCTCGATATCCTGGGCGGCGGTGACGCAGGAGATGACGAGTTCGGCGTTGGAGACGGCGGCGATGGCGTCGGGCGCGGCCATCACGGTGCGGGCGGTGAGCGCCTTGGCCGGGCCGCTCTCCTTCACCTCGAACAGCGGGTCGTAGGCGGTAATCTCGGGGAAGTTGATGCGCTTCAGATCCGCCGCGAGAGTCTGGCCGACCTCGCCGAACCCGATCAGGGCCACCCGGGTAAAGACCTTCATCGACCGCTCCACACGCTGGATGGCACGAACACCTCGCCGGTCATCAGCTTGCGGGCCGTGCGCAGAAGCGCGGATTTGAGCACTTTCACCGCCCCGTTTTCCAGGCGCGTTTCCATGTCGATGGTGAAGAAGCCCGTGGGATGCTCGATCTCCAGGGATTTCGCGCCCTCGAATTCGGTGATCCCGGCGACCTCGGCGCCCACCGAGCCGGGCGTCATGCAGGCCGTGGCGACGCTGACGGCGCCCAGGACGCCGATCGCTTCGTGCACCCGGTGCGGGATGAAGCTGCGCGTGCCGACACGGCCGCCGTGGCGGGCGGGCGAGACCAGGGTCATCTTGGGCACGGTCTTCTTGGCCACATCGCCGAGGTTCATGAGCGGGCCAACGGCGAGGCGGATGCGTTCGATGCGTGCCTTAAGCTCGGCATTGGCCTCAAGGGCGTCTGGGCTCTCGTCGCCGGTCAGGCCGAAATCGGCGGCGCGCAGGATGACCACGGGCATGCCGTTGTCGATGCAGGTGACCTCTACGCCCTCCACCACATCGCGGGGGTTGCCGGTGGGCAGGAGGGCGCCGCAGGAGGAGCCGGCCACGTCTTCAAAATCGGTGGGGATCGGGGCGGCGGTTCCGGGCACGCCGTCGATGCGGGCGGCGCCGTCATAGCGGACCTGGCTGCCGGGGGTCTGAACCGTCGCGATGGCGACGCTGGCGGAATTGACCATGTGGATGCGCACATCGGTGATCTCGCCCCGCACCGGGACGAGCCCCTTTTCGATGGCGAAGGGGCCGACGCCGGCCAGGATATTCCCACAGTTCTGGCCCGCATCGACGCGGGCCTCGTCCACCACCACCTGCAGGAAGAGATAGTCGAGATCGACGTCCGGCCGGGTGGGCGGGGAGATCACCGCGACTTTGCTGGTCAGGGGATGGGCGCCGCCCATGCCGTCGATCTGACGTTCATCGGGCGACCCCAGGGCGGCGAGCAGGACGGCGTCGCGCGTGGCCGTGTCGGCGGGGAGATCCGCGCTGAGGAAATAGAGGCCCTTCGAGGTCCCGCCCCGCATCACCCAGCATGGAATGGCGGTTTGGGTCACCGGTCAGTCGTCCAGCGGCCCGTCGACGTATTTCAGGCCCCGCTCGGCCAGGCGGGCGCGCATGTCGTAGATGTCGAGACCGAGCTCTCCGGCCTCGAAGCGGGCGCGCTTGTCGCCCTCATTGGCCTCGCGGGCCTGGGCCTTGGCGAGCACGGCGGCGGCTTCGGCGCGGCGGACGACGCAGACCCCGTCATCATCGGCGACGATCACGTCGCCCGGGTTGATTAGAGCGCCGGCGCAGACCATGGGCAGGTTCACATCGCCGAGGGTCTCCTTGACCGTGCCTTGGGCGAAGACGGCCTTCGACCAGACTGGGAAGCCCATGTCGGTGAGGACAGCGATGTCGCGTACCCCCGCGTCGATGATCAGGCCCTTCACGCCACGCGCCTTCAGGGAGGTGGCGAGGAGATCGCCGAAATAGCCGTCCTCACACGGGCTGGTGGGGGCGACGACAAGGATATCGCCGGCCTGGCACTGCTCGACGGCGACGTGGATCGTCCAGTTATCGCCGGGCGCCACGGAGCAGGTGACAGCGGTACCGCCGATGCTCACCGGACGGTAGATCGGGCGCATGTAGGAGGCGAGGAGGCCCTTGCGGCCTTGCGCTTCGTGCACGGTGGCGACGCCCAAGCCGCCGAGGGCTTCGGCGACCGCCGCATCAGCGCGCCGGATATTGCGGACGACCGTCGCCATGGCCGATCTCCTAAAGGAACCGCAGCGGCACTGAGAGGGCTCCGATTTCCGGCATCCGGGTGGGTCGGATTTCCCCGGCCAGTTCGAAGCCGCCCGGCGTCGCGGCCAGCAGTTCCTCGATCATGACCCGAAGCTCCATGCGCGCCAAATTGACCCCGGCGCAGCGGTGCGGCCCGACCCCGAAGGCGATGTGATCGCGGATATTGGGGCGGTTCAGGATGAACTGGTCGGCGTCGGGGAAGACAGCGTCGTCACGATTGGCGGAGGCGTAGGTCAGGGCCACGGGATCACCCGCCTTGATGGTGCGCCCGCCCATCTGGATGTCCTTCACCGCCGTGCGGGCAAAGCCCCGATATGGCGTATAAAGCCGCAGGAATTCCTCAAGGGCGGCTGGCATCAGCGTGGGATCAGCGCGCAGCTGCGCCTGCAGGTCCGGATGACGGGCGAGGTGAACGGCGATGGAGCCGATCATCACCGTAGGGGCGATGATGCCGACTACCAGAACCTGGCGCACGCAGCCGATGATCAGCTCATCCGGCAGGGCCTCGCCCTGGGAGCGCGCCGCCAGAAGCGACGAAACGAAATCACCTTCCAGGGGCGCTTCCTTGCGCATGCCGATCAGGGTGCGGGCAAGCTCGTAAAGCTCCAGGCTGGTGACCTTGACCACGTCGTCCATCGCCGACTGCACGGCGATGTTGAAGGCCTTGGCGCTGGTCCGCAGGCTCTCGACCATGTCCGGCGGCAGGTTCATCCACTCGGCGAAGACGGCGATGGGCAGCCGCGAGGAATAGGCCTCGCAGATGTCGGCCTGGCCCGCGGCGACCATGGGCGCGACAAGCTCGCGGGCATAGGCGCGGGTGAACGGCTCCAGGAGATCGGCGCGCTCCTGGGTCAGGAGGTCATTGAGCACACGCCGATAGGGGGTGTGCTCCGGCGGGTCGAGATGGAGCGGCGGCCGGCGGCCCGTGAACGCCACCTTCGGCACCACGTTCTGCACAGTCGTTGTGAAGGCGCGGAAATCGGCGGCGGCGTTGAACACGTCCTGGAAGGCCATCAGGGCCCAGAATCCGCCGAAGCTGTCCGTGTGGGCGACGGGGCAGCGGGCCCTCAGGTCGGCATAGACCGGATAGGGGCTGTCGAAACTCGCATCGAGGGCTTCGGCGTCGAAGTCGGCGGGGATCGCGTCGCTCATATGGATTGTATGTCACCCATACTAATTCCAGCGCAAGAGCGTTCGGCCCGCGCCTTGCGATGTCCAGATCGAACACCCTTGAGGTGTCCCGTTTTGGAACAAGGCCTAAGACCATGCCCAACCACGACTGGATGAGATCCGACGATACTCCGACGCAGCGCCGTCCGGCCTATCAGCCGATCGCCCCCAAGGCCCGCGCCGTGCGGGCTGACCGGCTCACGGCGATTGAACTGGCCCTGATCGCCGTCACCGGGATCGCCGGTTTCTGGTGCGCCATCGAAGCCCTGATCTACATGGCGGGCTAAACCGTCCTCAGGCCGGACGTCTCGGGGGAGCCAGTCCGGCCAGCGCGCTCATCAGCGTGCGAAGGGGGAGGGATTCAGCGGCTTTCAAGGCCGCGGAAAGAGGCCCAGGAACAGCGGCTTCACATAGAGCTCGGCAGCGTTTTCTTCCGTAACGCCCGGCGCCCAGGTGCGCAGTTGGGCCGAGCCATTGATCATCGCATTGACCATCTGGGCGGCTATATTGGCGTCCACCGGCCGGATCGAGCCATCCGCGATGCCGTCACTGATCAGCGAGGCCATACGGTCGGCCAGGCGGTCGAAGCGGCGCATCAGGCGCGGCCGCAGGGCCTGCGGCGCGGAGGTCAGGGCCGAATTGCGCAGCAGCATGGCTTCGCCATTGGCTTCGCGGTTGGCCAGGGTCGCGGCGATGGAGGTCAGGGCCTTCAGGCCGGAGCCGGCCGTTTCCTCCGCGGCGCGGATCATCCGGCCCATGATCTCGAAGGAGCGATCGAAGCAGGCCTTCACGAGGTCATCCTTGTCCTCGTTATAGTGATAGAAGGCGCCCTTCGTGACGTTCAGGCGGGCGGAGATTTTCTCCACCGAGGCGCCGAGATAGCCCTGTTCGTTGATCAGCGCCGTGGCGGCGCGCAAGAAGGTTTCGCGCGAAACCTCGCCCTCGGCGTCACGGGTTAGGCGCAGCGCCGGCAGGCGCACGGGCGTCCAGTCGGCGCCCGGGGCCGCGATGCCGTTGGCCAGGATGTCATAGACGCGGCGCGAAACCCGGCCGTAGTCCTCCGGCTCATGCCGGTGCAGCCAAGCGATCGACCAGAGCATTTCCACGTTCAGCAGGTGGCCACGGGCGTTCAGCTCAAGACGGGAAATGCTCTTGGCGTCGTCCGGCGCGGCCAGGTCGCGGATGCGCCGGAACATGTCGCTGTAGGCGTCGCTGATCGGGCCTGGCCCCAGCGCGCGCAGATCGTTGAAGTTCGCCATCGACGGCGCCTCTCGGCGGGCGATGCGAAGGCGGAGGTCGTAGTAGGCGTCCAGAAAGCGTTCCAGCCGCTCAGGCGCCGTCGCGCCGGTGGCGCCGATATCGATAGCCTCGCCGATCCGCTCGATGCTTTCCATGTAGCAAGCCCCGGCCAGGGCTTCCTTCGAGGGGAAATAGTAGATTACTCCCGTGGGAGCGAGATCGAGCTTGGCGGCCACCTCCGCCAGGGTCATGCCGCGCATTCCCTTGCGGTTGATGAAGCCTGCGGCGGCCGTGACAATGGCGCGGCGGCGGGCCTCGAAGCGGCGCGTGCGGCGGCGCGCGGGAGCGGCGGTCTGGGACCCTTGATCGTCAGCCATCGGGCGTTTTGTTCCTGGCTCGGGGGGCATACCCGATATCAGAATCGTTCATAGTGAGCTTGCGCGCCCGCGTCACGTCCCGGCTGACGGAACGGCAAGGCGGAGGCGATCTTGTGATCAGGCGGCCACGCCGGATCAGCGTTAAAAGGTGTCCTTGAAGGCCTCGCGCAGAAGGTTCTTCTGTACCTTGCCCATGGCATTGCGTGGCAATTCCGGAACGAAGAACACACGCTTCGGCGTCTTGAAGGCCGCCAATCTCTCGCGTGTAGCGGCGATGATAGCCGCTTCATCGCCCTCCCCCATGATCACCGCGGCGACACCTTCCCCGAAATCCGGATGCGGCAGGCCGATGACCGCGCTCTCGATGACGCCCGGCAATTCATCGAGGATCAGCTCAATCTCCTTCGGGTAGACATTGAAGCCGCCGGAGATGATCAGGTCCTTGGCGCGGCCCGAAATCCAAACCCGTCCATCAGGATCCTGGCGGCCGACATCGCCAGTGATGAAATAGCCGTCGGGAGTAAACTCCTCGGCCGTCTTCTCCGGCATCCGCCAATAGGCGGAGAAGACGCTCGGCCCCTTGATCTGGATAACACCCGTCTCGCCGCCTTCGATGCGCAGATCGACGCCTGGAAGGGGGTAGCCGACGCTGCCGGGGATGCGCTCGCCCTCGAGAGGGTTGGTGGTGATGATCACGGCTTCGCTCATGCCATAGCGCTCGAGAATCCGCTGGCCGGTGCGCTCTTCGAAGGCGTGGAAGGTGGATTCCAGCAGGGGCGCCGAGCCGCAGATGAAAAGGCGGATATTCGCGGCGGACGCCATGGTGAAGCCTGAGGCCTCCAGGAGCCTCGTGTAGAAGGTCGGCACACCCATCAGCACCGTGGACCGCGCCAGACCGGCGATGACCCCTGCCTCGGTGAATTTCTCCAGCCAGACCATCGGCGCGCCGGAGAGGAAGGCGCAGTGCATGGCCACGAAGAGTCCGTGGACGTGGAAGATCGGCAGGGCATGGAGCAGCACGTCATCGGGCGTGAAGCCCCAGGCGGCGTAAAGGGCTTGGGCGTTGGCGGCCAGGGCGCCATGGCTGAGCATGGCGCCCTTGGAGCGGCCGGTGGTGCCGCTGGTGTAGATGAGGGAGGCGAGGTCGCCGTCTTCGCGCGGGACGGTCTTGGTGACGGGGGTGAGCCCGGAGGCTTCTTCGGCCAGCGCGACAGCATCGCGCACCACCAGCTTCGGCTCGGCGTCGCCGATGAAATAGTCGATCTCAGCGGCGGTGTAGGCGGTGTTCAGCGGCGTGAAGACGGCGCCCGCCTTCAGGCAGGCGAGATAGAGCATCACCGCCTCAGGGCTCTTCTCGGTCTGCACCACGACCCGGTCGCCGGGGCCGACGCCCTTAGCGTTCAGCAGTGCGACCATGCGGCCGGTTCCGGTCTCAACCTCGCCATAGGAGATCGCCGAGCCGTCCGGCAACAGGAAGCAGGGCTTGTCCCGATTGGTGGGGAAGCGTTCGGCGAGGACGTCGTAGAGATTGGCCATGTCCGGCTTCTAGCAGCCCCGTTCACAGCTCTCCACCGCTGCCCGTTCAATACTAAGCCATGCCGATCAGCGACATGACGCGGCGAGAGAACCTCGCGGTCGCCGCGTCTTCCGCGGAGCGGTCAAGGAGCCACCGGAAGACTACCAGGGTATAGGCAAGGTTGAGGCAGGTCACCGCCATGGGTGTCGGCTTGGCGGCGCCAAGACAGCGGAACATCACCCGCGCCGTGCGCTGCATGCGCTGAAGCGCTTGCACCGGGTGCAGGAGATCGAAAAACATCACCCGGCGCACGAACCCTTTCAGGTCACGGTTTTGCGCGAAACGCAGGTCGATCACATCACTCATGCTCTGAGCTCGTTGGGTGGAGAAGGCGGCCGCCATGCTGGCGTCGGAAGCCTCGCTGATAAACCAGATGGCCGCCTTGACACCGCCCGGAAATGCGACGGCTCCGAGCCCCTCGGCTGGAGCGCGGCGCAGCACGGCTTCGGCGAGGCGACGGCGGTCGGGATCCGCGTCCGGGAGGTTGTCGAAATTCATGCCAGTCCTATGGCGCGCAACGCAAGGCGCGCGGCGAGCCGTGTCAGGCTCCGCCCGGCATTCCGGTCAACGAACCATACCGCCACCACGCTCGTATAGGCGCTCGCCAGCAGCCAGGCATCGAGGCTGGCGCCTAGCGGCGTGACAGGGGATGGCCACCCCTGCATGGCCCGCATGACGCGCGCCGTTTCAGCGGCGCGGCGAAGCGTTTCGATCGGGTGACGGCAATCCCAAAGCGCCAGGTGCATGACTGAGGCCCGCACATTCTCATGCGCTTTCAGTCGGCGCAGAATGATGACTTCGAATGTGTCGCCGGGAGCACTGGCGCGCCGCATGGTCTCATCGGCAAGGCTGTTCAAGCGCCATCCAAGCGGGCGCAACTCACGGCCGCGTGCGCCATGAATGGCATTCGCCGTTTCAAGCAACTGCGCGCTGAGCGCATCCGCGCTCAACTCTCCCAAGGACAATGGACCGCCACCCATCATCCGCACATCCTAGGCGACAATTGGCGGGCCGCGATCAAGACATCACGGCCGTGCAGTTACGCTCTTACCGTTGCCCACCGTCCACTTGGATGATCGAGCCCGTGGTGAAGCTGGATGCCGGGCTGACGAGGTAGAGCGCCGCCGTCACGATCTCGCCGGGCTGGCCGGGCCGGCCGAGCATGTTGGGGGCTTTTTCGCGTGCGGCCTGGGGCCAGGCCTTGGCGATGTCGGTCAGGAAGGGGCCCGCCATGATGCAGTTCACGCGCACTTTCGGGGCATATTCGATGGCGAAGGCGGTGGTCAGGGCGTTGAGCGCCGCCTTCGCGCCGGAGTATGGGCCGAAGGCCGGACTCGGCCGGATCGCTCCCACGGAAGAAATGTTGAGGATGGTTCCCCCCTCCCCTTCGACCATGCGCGGTCCGACCAAAGCCGAGAGCCGGAACGGGCCTTTGAAATTCACGTCGATGACCTTGTCGAACAGGTCCTGGCTGGTGGCGTTCGACGATGGGGTGAGGGGGCTCATACCGGCGTTATTGACCAGGATATCGACCTTGCCGAAAGCCGCGTAAGCCGCCTCGGCGAGGCCTTCCAGGGCGTCCCAGTCGCCCACATGGCAGGCATGGGGAAGGGCTCGCCGGCCGAGCGCGCGGACCTCGGCGGCAACCTCCTCGCAGGCGTCCATCTTGCGGCTGGCGATGATGATGTCCGCGCCGCGTTCAGCAAAGGCCAGGGCCATTTCGCGGCCAAGGCCCCGGCTGCCGCCGGTGATCAGGGCCACCTTCCCGGTCAGGTCGAAGAGATCCGTGGTCATTAGCCGCCTCCAGCGCTTGGGGACGTCCAGTCTGGCGCCTTGCCGCGAGGTCCGCGCGAGCCTTTTCTCTAGTAGAGCCCTTCGAGATCCGCCGGGCCCGTGGCCGGCTCTACGGCTTCGCGGCGTGGCGCGCGACGAGGACGAGACGGCACGGAGGCGCGGGCGGCGGGCGGCGCGGCCCGATTGATGGACAAAGCCGAGTGGTCCGCCATCGTCTCCTGCCGAGGCGAGACGACCACCCTGACGATCGGGGCCTCGAGCGGCTGGCCCGCCAGCTTCGTCTCGGCGTCGTACCAGAGGAGGGCCAGCAAAGCGCCTAGGAGCAGCAGGAGATAACGATGTTCGTGGTCGAACGGCGCGTGGAACATGTGTCACAGACGACCTTCTGCGCCTTCCGCCGGCGCTGAACTGAACCCCCGCCGGCGGTCGCGGCCTGCGGGGCGGGCGTGAAGAGACGCGCGTGGTCCGGGACGCCCAGCGGGTTCATCGCTCTCCCACAATCGGCGCAGCGGGTCTGATCGATCGCGACCATATTCTCTCACGTGTCCTGGGCGGACCTTGCACGTTTTGGGTTAGGAGCCGGTTTATGCTCAGAATATCTTTTCGCGCAGCCTGTCGGCGATGAGGGAACCCGCGCGTCCTGCGATCGGATATAGTTGTTTCCGTCAACGGAGCCGCGCCATGGATGCTAAGAGCGACACCCTGATCCCTGCCGCCGACCTGGCGCGGGACAATCCTGTCCGTATTCCGGGTGAGAGCAGCGCCTACCGCGCCGCCCGCACGGCCCTGCTGGCCGAGGAGCTGGAACTGCGCCGGCACATCGAGAAGGTCGCGGCCCTGCGCCGGGCCTTGCCCCCGGGCGCACCGGTGCAAGACCGATACCGCTTCGAAGGGGAGCACGGAGAGACAAGCCTCGCCGGCCTTTTCGCGGGCAAGCAGACCCTGGTGACTTATTCCTACATGTTCGGACCGCAGCGCGAGCGCCCCTGCCCGATGTGCACCAACCTGCTCGACGCGTGGGACGGTGTGGCGGACGACGCCGCGCAGAAGCTTTCCCTCGCCGTGATCGCCCTCTCGCCGATCGACAAGTTGCTCGCCTGGAAAAAGGAGCGCGGCTGGAGGAGTGTGCGCCTCTACACCGACATCGACGGCGCCTTCTCGAAGGACTGGTTCGGCATGCTTCCCTCCGGCGACGAGGTCCCGTCGATGAATGTCTTCACCACCCGCGACGGAAGCCTCCGCCATTTCTGGACGGGTGAGATGACCGGGCAGACAGCCGATCCCGGCCAGGACGCGCGGGGCGCGCCAGATCCCTCTCCACTCTGGAACATTCTCGACCTGACACCGGAAGGGCGTGGCGCGGACTGGTATCCCAAGCTGGACTATTAACCTTCGTTAACTTCCGCTTGACGGACCCCTGCGCACGCCCCTAACCGGTAACCGTGGGGTCACGGTAATGTCAGAGCACGATATCTATAAGGCGATCGCCGACGATACGCGGCGGGGCATCCTCGCCGTGCTGACCGAGCGCCCCTTACCCGTGCATGAAATCGCGGCCAAGTTCCCGGTATCGCGGCCCGCGATCTCCAAGCACCTGCGCATCCTCACTGAAGCCGGGCTGGTCAGCCCCCGTCGCTATGGACAGGAAAACCGCTATCAGTTGACGCCCGACGCCCTGACCGAGGTCGCCGCCTGGCTGGGCCGTCTAGTCGGGGCTCAGATGGCGGCGGCCAACGCGCCTGCGAAGAAGCGGGCCTAAGGCCAAATTGCCGCCTCATCCAAGGCTCAGCTTCCTCTGCTCGGAGGAGGAACCACCATGCGCCGCGCCTTGCTTCTCGCCGCCGCCTTAATTGTGTCTTGCCCCCTTGCTGCCACGGCCGAACCCAGCCGGGTGGACTATGCCGGCTTCGCCGCCCTGGCCCGCGATCTGGCCCCCGTGCGCGAGGCGCATCTGGTCACGCTGGACCGCTTCTGGGAAATGGCCGGGGACGGCGACACCCTGATCCTGGACGCCCGCTCGGCGGACGCATTCGCCCGCGGCCACATCGCCGGCGCGGTGAACCTGCCCCTCACCGACTTCACCGCCCAGAGCCTTGCCACCGTCATCGGCCGCCCCGACCGGCGGGTGCTGATCTACTGCAACAACAACTTCACCAATGACATCGACCCGGTGGTCACCAAAATGGTGCGGCTGGCCCTCAACGTTCAGACCTTCGTGAACCTCCACGGCTATGGGTACGAGAACGTCTGGGAGCTCTCCGAAGCGGTCGATTTCAACGAGGCGCGGGTGCGCTGGGTCAAGGGCGCGCCAATGCAGGCTCGGAACTCGACGCTGCCGCCCGCCTCCTAGGAACCGCCGCCTGGCCGATCAAAAGGCTGACCGAGGTGTTTGCGGATGTCCTCGAAATCCACCAGCCAGTTCGTCGGGGCGGCGCCCTCGGCCCTGGCGGGCGAGGCGTATCCCAGCAGCCGCTGCACGCGCGGCGGAAAGGTGCGGGCCAGATCCCAGGGCACGGAGATCGGATTGGCCTCCTCGGGGGTCAACCAGCCGAGGCAAAAGCTCATATGCAGTCCCCGGCGCCACTGATCGGCGGTGGTGTTCGCCCCGGCCGCATGCACGGTCTTGCCGAGATAGAGCACGGCGCTGCCGGCCGGCATGACCGCCGCGACGGTCTCCGCCTGGTCCGGCGTGCGGTGGAAGTCCTCCCATTTGTGGCTGCCCGGGATGACGCGCGTGGCGCCTACCTCCTCGGTGAAATCAGAGAGGGCCAGGAGGATGCTGACCATCGCCTGGGGCGCTGCGAGGCCGGCCTCCTCGATGAACGGCCAGATAGCGATATCACGGTGCAGAAATTGGGCGCCCTGACCCGGGCCGACGATCATCGCCTGGCCGGTGTTGAGCCAATACTCATTCTTGAGCTCCCGCCTGGCCCAGCGGTGCATGAAGTCGTGATCGAGAAGATCCACGAAGGCGGGCGCGATCGCGGCAAGCCTGGTGAAGCGCTTAGTCTGAGCGCCCCAGAACCAACCCATCATCGGCCCAACATCGGCCGATCCCGGAGTTTTGTCCCTGATCGGTCCGCCAAGTTCGGAGTTCAGACGGCCAAGCAATTCGGGAGAAATGAACCGCTCGACAATGGCGCTGCCGTCGGCGTCGATGGCGGCCATGATGTCATCGAAGGCATCGTCGATATCGAAGCGCTGAAGGCGGCGTTCGGCGAGATCATCAGACACGGGCGGCTCCAGGTTCACCCCAAGAAGGTGGCGACCTTCACTTTGCGTCGGTCAAGATGGGAACGTGCGTTGCGCGCGAAATTGGTGCCCCAGGCCGGACTCGAACCAGCACGCCTCTCGGCAATAGATTTTGAGTCTACCGCGTCTACCATTTCAGCTTTGATTTTACAGACTTTTTTGATCTTTCAAAAAACGCTGTGTTAACCAGTGCGCTAAAATTGATGAAAACGGCCCCTGCGCCGACCTTAGGGCTTTCCGACGCAGTAACGGGAGTCTGCCAAACCCACGCGCGGCGTACAATAGGGTTAATGCCACCCGCAGGAATGTCAGTTCCTGAGCATTATCAAGGCACAAGTTAGAACAGGCTTAACTGACGACTGCCGGAAACATAGTTGCGCCAGTCGGCTTTGCGGGATTCAAACGGGGTCACTTCTGATCTTCACCATAGCGCCCCTCTCTGGTTGAATAGGCCAGGGAGGACACAATCATGGATTTTGTGGCGCTCGATTTCGAGACGGCTAACGCCGACCTTGCGAGCATCTGCCAGGTCGGCATTGTCACATTCCGTGCGGGTGAGCCCGTGGACACCTTCTCGTCGCTAATCAACCCGAACGACTTTTTCGACGGCATGAATGTCTCGATCCACGGGATCGACGAAGAGCGCGTTCGGGATGCCCCATCCTTCAAGGACGTGTTTCCGGAACTGACCTCTCGAATGTCAGACGCAGTGGTGGTCTGTCATAGCCTCTTTGATCGCGCGGCAATGCAGAGAGCGAGTGAACGTCACCGCCTCCAAGACTTGTCCTGCCGATGGCTCGACACAACGCGGGTCGTGCGACGGGCTTGGTCGCAATATGCGCGATCCGGCTATGGTCTGGCCAATCTGACCCAAGAGTTTGGCCTGAAAATCAAACACCACGATGCCTCGGAGGATGCTCGCGCCACCGGCATGATCCTCATCAAAGCCATGCGTGAAACAGGCATGGGTCTCGATGAGTGGCTCATCCGTGCTTCGCAACCCCTGGCGGGAGCCGGAAGCGACAAGATCGTTCGCGACGGGAATCCAGACGGTGC
>JAXMCG010000007.1:0-181807 GCA_046349475.1 Caulobacteraceae bacterium
TGGGCAGCAGGATCTCGCAGCCGGCCTTTGCGGCGCTTTCCAGGATGGTGCGGGCGGTCTCGCACAAGTCGTGCTCGCAGAGCGAAGCGCCGACATCGACGCCCATGGCGGCCAGGAATGTGTTGGCCATGCCGCCACCGATGGCCAGGCGGTCAAGCTTGGTGACGAGATTGTCCAGGAGGTCGAGCTTGGTGGAGACCTTCGAGCCGCCAACGATGCCGAGCACGGGACGTTGGGGTGACCCCAAAGCCGCTTCCAGGGCCGTCAGTTCGGCCTGCATGGAACGACCGGCATAGGCCGGCAGGTGGTGCGTCACCCCCTCCGTGGAGGCGTGGGCCCGGTGCGAGACGGAAAAAGCGTCATTGACATAAACATCGGCAAGTTTGCCGAGTGCGGCCGAGAAGCCGGCGTCATTCGCCTCTTCCTCGGCATGAAAGCGCAGGTTCTCCAGCAGCAGGACGGCGCCGTCGCACAGTCCGCTCACGGCCTCTTCCGCCAGATGTCCGACGCAGTCATCGGCGAAGGCGACGGGCGCGCCCAGCAGGGCTGCCAGGGGGCCGGCCACCGGCTTCAGGCTCATCTCCGGCACGCGCTTGCCCTTGGGCCGGTCGAAGTGGGCGATCAGGATGACCTTGGCGCCGGCGGCGGTCAGGTCGCGGATCGTCGGCAGGGCGGCCTTCAGGCGGGTCTCGTCGGAGACGTGGCCGCCGTCCATGGGAACGTTGAAGTCGACCCGGACTAGGGCTTTCAGCCCCGGCGCCGGCTTCAGATCATCAAGGGTGCGGAAGGTCACGGCAGCTCCTCCTTAGAGGAACTTGCCCATGGCCAGGGCCGTTTCGGCCATCCGCGTGGAGAAGCCCCACTCGTTGTCATACCAGGACAGAACCCGCACCAGCTTGCCGTCGACGATCTGGGTCTGGGGCAGGGCGGCGGTGGAGGAGTTGGCGATGTGGTTCAGGTCAACGGAGACCAGGGGCTCATCCGCTACGCCGAGGATGCCACGCAGCGGGCCGGCATTGGCGGCGGCCTTCAGGGCGTCATTGACCGCCTGAACGCTGGTTTCCTTGGACGGGATGATCTTCAGGTCCACCACCGAGACGTTGGCCGTCGGCACGCGGATCGAGGAGCCGTCGAGCTTTCCGGCCAGTTCCGGGATCACAAGGCCGAGGGCCTTGGCCGCGCCCGTCGAGGTCGGAATCATCGACATGGCCGCGGCCCGGGCGCGGTAGAGGTCCGAGTGGAGGGTGTCGTGGGTCGGCTGGTCGCCTGTATAGGCGTGGATGGTGGTCATGTAGCCGGCTTCGATGCCGCAGGTGTCCATCAGGACGCGGGCAATCGGGGCGAGCGCATTGGTCGTGCACGACCCGTTGGAGACCACCAGGTCATTTGCGGTCAGGGTCTCGTTGTTGACGCCCATGACGATGGTCTTGTCCGCGCCGTCGCCCGGCGCCGAGATCAGCACGCGCTTGGCGCCCGCCGTCAGATGCTTGGCCGCCGCGTCGCGCTTGGTGAAGATGCCCGTGCATTCGAACGCGATGTCGATGCCCAGCTCCTTGTGCGGCAGCTCGGCGGGATCTCGGATCGCCGTCACCTTGATCGGGCCCAGGCCCACATCGATCCAGTCGTCGCCGCTGGTCACCAGGGCCGGGAACCGGCCATGCACGCTGTCATAGCGCAGCAGGTGGGCGTTGGTGGCCACGGGCCCCAGGTCGTTGATCGCCACCACTTCGATGTCACGGCGCGCATGCTCGATGATCGAGCGCAGGACCAGGCGGCCGATACGGCCGAAGCCGTTGATGGCGACACGGAGCGTCATGGCGAAGAGAATCCCTTTTTTGGCGGCGATGGAAGTTCGCGGGGGGGTTTTGCGGCTGGGGGCGTTTGAGTCAAGGGTAAGGGGGCGCACCGGCGTGAAACACGCCCCATAGGAAGTCGCCAGGGAGCCCGCCGAATTTGGGGATCTGCCGAAAGTCGAAAAAAGAACGCGCGAGTAGTGTCCTCGCCCTGTCGCGGACGGGTCACTTGTTCATACGGGTCGTTTAACGTAACTTTCTCCTACCAAAGGCGGCCAGCAAAGGAGGGTCAGACATGCAACCGATTGCCACCAGCGCCCTTCGCGGCGTCGCCTGTCGCGCGTCCTGATCTAGGATCTTCCGCGACCCTTCGGCGGCGCCGTTCGAGAACGGCCCCTCATCTTCCCGAAGGAATTTCCCAAAGTGATCTCTGATCTCTCGATCAATGACTATGGCTGGAGCGAAGACCTCGCCCGCCAATTCGAACCCCATGCGGCCAAGGGCTGGATGCCCGGCCGTGTCCTGGTTCAGCAGCGCGGCCTCCTCGGCCTCATGACCCCAGCTGGCGATGTCCACGCCGAGCTGGGCGGCCGCTTCGTGCATGAGGCGGGCCTCGCCGGCGAGCATTCCGGCGGTCACCCCATCGCCGGAGACTGGGTGGCGGTCTCCGTCACGCCGGGTTCGGACCGAGGCATCGTCCATGCCCTCATGCCGCGCACCACGGCTTTTACCCGCAAGGGCCCGGCCGGCGTGCAGGTGGTGGCGGCCAATGTCGATGTGGCCCTCCTGGCGGCCTCGCTGAACGCCGACCTTTCCCTGCGCCGCATCGAGCGCTACCTCGCCAACACCTATGAGAGCGGGGCTTCCCCCGTCATCGTCCTGACCAAGGCCGATGACTGCGAGGACGTCGATGACCTGGTCGCGCAGGTGGAGGGCGTAGCCTTCGGTGTGCCGGTCTTGGCGGTTTCGGCCGTCACGGGCCAGGGCCTGGAGGCGCTCTCCGCCTATCTGAAACCGGCGGAAACCTCGGTCATCGTCGGCTCATCCGGGGTGGGCAAGTCGACCCTGGTCAACGCCCTGGCCGGGGCCGAAATCATGACCACTCAGGGCATCATCGCCGAGGGCGCGCGCGGCAAGCACACCACCATGCACCGGGAACTGGTCCGCCTCCCCACCGGCGCCCTCTTGCTGGACACGCCGGGCATGCGGGAGATCGGGGTCTATGGCGCTGGGGTCGGCGTGGAAGAGATTTTCCACGATATCGACGACCTCGCCCAGAACTGCCGCTTCAGCGATTGCTCGCACACCAATGAGCCAGGGTGTGCTGTCCGCGCCGCCATCCGTGAGGGCGACCTCGATGGCTCGCGGTGGAAGTCGTATCAGAAGCTGCAGCGCGAGATGGCGTTCGAGGAGGCCAAGGACGACGCGGTGAAGCGCGCCGCCAACCGCAAGCACTGGATCACCATCACCAAGTCGCAACGCGCGATGAAGAAGCAGTGGAAGAGCGAGGGGCGCTGACGCACCCCTTGCCTACCGCCACGGCGCCCATCGTTTTCTCCCGCCGAAGCTCGCCAAGAGCCATGGAAAGCATATGGGAGATCGGCGCATGGGCGCGTTGGAAGGTAAGGTTGTTCTCGTCACCGGGGCCGGCAACGGCATCGGCAAGGATGTGGCCCTGATCGCCGCGCGCGAGGGCGCCAAGGTGGTGGTCAACGATCTCGGCGGGGGTGAGCGCGGTGGCGACGAGGGCTCGGCCGGCCCAGCCGAAGCGGTGGCGCAGCAAATTCGCGACGCCGGCGGCGAGGCGGTTTCCAACTCCGAGAGCGTGACCAACCGCAAGGCGGTCGACGCCATGGTCACCCAGGCCCTGGACACCTTCGGCGGCCTGCACGCCGTGATCAATCCGGCCGGCATCCTGCGGGACGGCATGTTCCACAAGATGAGCGACGAGGACTGGGACGTGGTCGTCGATGTCCACCTGCGCGGCTCCTACAATGTCTGCCGGGCGGCCATCGAGCACTTCCGGGATCAGAACGACGGGGCCTTCGTGCTCTTCACCTCGACCTCGGGCCTGATCGGCAATGTCGGCCAGACCAACTATGGCGCGGCCAAGATGGGCATCGCGGGCCTGTCGCGGATCATTGCCCTTGAAGGCGCCTCGAAGAACGTGCGCTCCAACGTGATCGCCCCAGTGGCCTTCACGCGCCTGATCGCCACCATCCCAGTGAAGGACGAGGCGGGTGCGGCCCGCATGGAAGCCATGAAGCAGACCTTGCGCCCGGAGCAGCCGGCGCGCCTGGCCGTGGCCCTGGCGGCTTCCAAGGTGACGGGCCAAATCTTCGGCGCCCGGTCGGAGACCATCGAGCTCTACTCCCAGCCGCGTCCGATTCAGACGATCGACGCCAATGGCGAGTGGACGGTGGATTCGCTCCTCAATTCCGCCTTCCCGGCGATGGAAGCCAAGTTCACGCCGCTCGGCAGAGGCTGAAAACGGGAGGTCCCCCATGTCCGACACCACCGCGGCCATTCCCGTGCCGATGCCCGCCCCGCTCTATGATCCCACGACCTCCCTGGGCGCTCGGATCAGCCAGCTGGCGCGGGAACGGCCAGACGATCCGGCCCTGACGGACGCCACCCATACCCTGACCTGGGACCAGTTCGACAAGCGGACCAACCAGATCGCCCGGGGACTCGCCAAGGCGGGGGTGAAGGTGGGGGACGTGGTGTCCATCGCCCTGCCCAACACGTCCGCCTATCTTGAGGCCGCGTTCGGCCTCTGGAAGGCCGGCGCGACGCCGCAGATGCTGTCCTACCGGCTGCCGGCCCATGAGGCCGACGCGATCCTCGAGTTGGCCGAGGCGCCGATCCTGATCACGGATGGCTCGGTGCAGAGCTCGCACCCGGCCTTCAGCGTCGAAAAGCTGGTGGAGATGGGCGGGGACGACAGCCCGCTGCCGGATGTGCTGGCGCCTTGCTTCAAGGCGGCGACCTCGGGCGGCTCCACCGGCCGGCCGAAGCTGATCATGTCCGGCTCGCCGGGCCTGGCGATCGCGACGGGCGGTGGCGTTTACCGGGCCCGCCCGGGTGAGACCTGCGTCATGCCGGGGCCGCTCTATCACAACGCCCCGTTCAACTGCTCGTCCAACGCCCTGACCCAGGGGGCGCATGTCGTCCTGCTGCCGAGGTTCGATCCCGAAGAGACGCTGAAGGCCGTCGATAGGTGGAAGGCCAGCTGGCTCTATGTCGTGCCGACCATGATGTCGCGCATCTGGAAACTGCCGGATGAGGTGAAGGCGAAGTACGACGTCTCGTCCCTGCACACCGTCTGGCACATGGCGGCCCCCTGTCCGCCCTGGCTGAAGGAAGCCTGGATCAACTGGATCGGGCCGGACGCGATCATGGAGCTCTATGCCGGCACGGAGGCCCAGTCGGCGACCATAATCACCGGCCGCGAATGGCTGGAGCACCGGGGTTCGGTGGGCCAGGTGCGGGGCGGGGAGATGGCCACCTTCAATGAGGCCGGAGAACGCCTGCCGCTCGGCGAGATCGGTGAGATCTACATGCGCCGCCCGGAAGGCGCCGCCCCCTCCTACGCCTATCGCGGTGCGACGGCCCGCACCCTGCCCGGCGGCTGGGAGAGCCTCGGCGACATCGGCTACTTCGATGCGGATGGGTACCTCTATCTGGCGGACCGCCGCACGGACATGATCCTGGTCGGCGGCGGCAACGTCTATCCGGCCGAGATCGAGGCGGCCCTGGACGAGCACCCGCTGGTGCAATCCTCGGCGGTGGTCGGCCTGCCGGACGAGGACATGGGCAATGTGCTGCACGCCATTGTCCAACCGAAGGGCGACCTCACCGAGGCGGACCTGCGGGCCCATCTGAAGGACCAGCTCGTCGCCTACAAGCAGCCGCGCACCTATGAGTTCGTCACCGAGAATATCCGCGATGACGCCGGCAAGGTGCGGCGCACGGCGCTGCGGGACGAGCGCATCGCGGCGCTCCGCAAAACCTGATCTCAGCCGGGGAGTGGCGCACCCGGCCTGGCCGTCGACTGCAAGGTCTGAACGCTCTTCAGGTAGGCCATGATGTCCGCCGCCTCGTCGGACGAAAAATCGAACTCCGGCATCATCGGATGGCCTGAGCGAAGCCCTTCGGCGAAAGCCTCGCCGAGCTGGTCGATCGGATATCTCAGGTGCAGGTCGCGGAACGCCGGGGCTGCGGCGACCGGACTGTCTCCGGTCGCCTCGATCGCATGACACATGGCGCAGTTGCGCAGGAGAATGTCATGGCCACGGGCGACGGCGGCTGGATCAAGGTCGTCCGTCAGGGAGGATGGAGCGCCTGAAACCGACGTCGCAAGGCCAAGTGTGGCGACAAGGGCAGCGAGGCTGAGTGAGACACGGCGGTGCATTGCGACTCTCCCATTCCTGGTGAGCCTGCGCCGTCACGCGACCCGCGCCTTGATCTGGGTCAGCCCGGCAGGGATTCAGCGCGAATCAAGCCTGGACCGGCCGCACCTTGTCGGCGGCGGCCTTGGCGTTGAAGCGGGCGTCGTCAGTTGTGGCGGCGCGGGCCAGGGCTACCCCCATACGGCGGCGTTCGAAGGCTTCCGGCTTGCCGAACAGCCTCAGCTCGATACCCGGCCCCGCAAGCGCCTCGGCGACGCCGTCGTAGGCGATATTCGTCCCGTTGAAACCGCCATAGATCACCGCGCTGGCGCCGGGTTCGCGCAGGGTGGTATCGACGGGTAAGCCCAGAATGGCGCGGGCGTGGAGGGCGAATTCGGAGAGGGCTTGGGTGACGAGGGTCACCAGCCCGGTATCGTGCGGCCGAGGGCTGACTTCGGAGAACCAGACCTCATCGCCCTTCACGAAGAGCTCGACGCCGAAGAGGCCGAGGCCGCCGAGGGCTTCCGTCACTCGGCCCGCCATGGCCTGGGCGAGGGCTAGGGCAGGGGCGGTCATCGGCTGGGGCTGCCAGCTTTCCACATAGTCGCCCTTCACCTGGCGGTGGCCGATCGGGGCGCAGAAGCTGGTGACGGTCGAGCCATCCGGCGCTCTGGAGCGCACGGTGAGCAGGGTGATCTCGAAATCGAAGTCGATACGGCCCTCGACGATGACGCGGCCGGAATCCACGCGGCCGCCCGAGCCGGCATAGTCCCAGGCCGCGCCGATCTGATCGGGGGTTTCCACGTAGGACTGGCCCTTGCCGGAGGAACTCATCACCGGCTTCACGAAGCAGGGGTAGCCGGTCACGTCGCGCGCGGCGGCCACCAGCTCTTCCAGACTCGAGGCGAAGGCGTAGGGGCTGGTCGGCAGGCCGAGCTCTTCGGCGGCGAGGCGGCGGATGCCTTCGCGGTTCATGGTCAGCTGGGCGGCGCGGGCCGTCGGGATCACTGTCGCCAGGCCCGCCGCCTCGATCTCGGCCAGGGTGTCGGTGGAGAGGGCCTCGATCTCCGGCACGATCAGGTGCGGCAGCTCGGCGGCGACCAGGGTGCGCAGAGCCTCCCCATCGGTCATGTCGATGGCGTAGGACCGGTGGGCGACCTGATGGGCCGGGGCGCCTTCGTAGCGGTCGACCGCGATCACCTCGACCCCGAGGCGCTGCAGCTCGATCACCACCTCCTTGCCGAGCTCACCCGAGCCCAGCAGCATCACCTTTACCGCGGACGGCTGGAGCGGTGTGCCGAGGCGCATGGGGCTCAGACGCCGAGCCGGGTGCGGACGGCGCCGACCACGGCCTCCGCCGTGAGCCCGAATTCCCGGTAAAGCCGGTCGGCCGGGGCCGAGGCGCCGAAGCCCTCCATGCCGATGAAGATGCCGCTTTGGCCGATGAATTTCTCCCAGCCCTGCTTCACCCCGGCCTCAATGGCGAGGTTGACAGGGGCCGTGCCGATCACGCCGGCCCGGTACTTCGGGCTCTGGCGATCGAACAGTTCCCAGCAGGGCGTCGAGACGACGCGAGTGGCGATGCCCGCCGCCTGCAGCAGTTCGCGGGCCGCCATGGCGATGGACACTTCGGTGCCCGAAGCGAAGAGGGTGGCCTGAGCCTTCCCGTCAGCGGCCGCCAGCTCGTAGGCGCCCTTGGCGGAGAGGTCCTTGCCGGAGGTTCGCACGGCGGACGTCTTCTGGCGCGACAGGGTCATCACCGATGGGGTCTTGGTCTCGGTCAGGGCCGCCTTCCAGCATTCGGCGACTTCCACGGCATCGGCTGGGCGGAAGACCAGGAGGTTCGGCAGGGCGCGCAAGGACGCCACATGTTCCACCGGCTGGTGGGTCGGCCCATCCTCGCCGACGCCGATTGAATCGTGGGTCATCACATGGATCACCCGGATACCCATCAGGGCGCCCAGGCGGATCGCCGCGCGGGAGTAATCCGAGAACACCATGAAGGTCCCGGAATAGGGGATCACCCCCCCGTGCAACGCCATGCCGTTCAGCGCGGCCGCCATACCGAATTCGCGCACGCCGTAGTGCACGTAGCGGCCGGCATAATCCGGCTTGTCGAAGGCGATCATGCCCTTGACGTAGGTGTTGTTGGAGCCTGTGAGGTCCGCCGATCCGCCGATCATTTCCGGGATGGCCGGTGTCAGCTGTTCCAGGGCCGCGCCGGAGAAGTTGCGCGTGCCGTTGGCCGGTTTGTCGGTGAGGGCCTTCTCGATAAAGGCGTCCAGGGCGTCGAAAGCGTCCTTCGGCAGCTCGTTCTTGATCACGGCCCGGGTGAAATCGGCCTTCACCTTGGAATTCTTCAGGCGAGCGTCCCACTTGCGCCGGAACTTAGCGCCGCGCTTGCCGGCCTTTTCCCACGCCGATTTAACGTCCTCCGGAAGTTCGAAGGGCGCATGCGGCCAGCCCATGGCCTTACGCGCGGCGGCGATTTCCTCGTCGAACAGGGAATAGCCGTGGGAGTGCGCGTCGCCCTCCTTTGGTCCGGCGCCCTTGGAAATCAGGGTGCGGCAGGCAATCAAGGTCGGCCGGTCCTGCCTGGTCGCCCAGCGCAGGGCGGCGGCGATCTGGCCGTGGTTATGGCCATCGACCTTCTTCACCGCCCAGCCATAAGCCTTGAACCGGGCAAGCTGGTCGCCGGTCTCGGCGATGGTAGCCTTGCCGTCGATGGTGGTGTCGTTGTCGTCGAACAGCACGGTCAGCTTGGAGAGCTTGAGCCGCCCCGCGAGGCTCGCGGCCTCATGGCTGACGCCTTCCATCAGGCAGCCGTCGCCAGCGATCACCCAGGTGCGGTGGTCGACAAGGTCATCCCCGAAACGGGCGTTCACCGACCGCTCGGCCATGGCCATGCCGACCGCGGTGGCGAGACCCTGACCCAGGGGGCCGGTGGTGCATTCCACGCCGGGCGTGTGGCCATATTCCGGGTGGCCCGGTGTCAGCGAGCCCCACTGCCGGAAATCCTTCAATTCCTGCATGGTCACGGCCTTGAAGCCGGTCAGGTGCAGCAGGGAATAGAGCAGCATCGAGCCGTGGCCGGCGGAAAGGACGAACCGGTCGCGGTCCGCCCAATCAGGCTTTGCGGCGTCGTATTTCAGAAACTTGGTCCACAGCACGGTGGCGACATCGGCCATGCCCATCGGCATGCCCTGGTGACCGGACTTGGCGCGGTGCACGGCGTCCATGGAAAGTACGCGGATGGCGTCGGCCATTTGGATCGGGGAAGCGGACATTTCAGCTCTTCTTGCGGCGGGGCGGGGGCGAGGTCGCACGGGGCGGAGAATGGGTCAAGCAATGGCGCCTTAAGCGCTTTCGCGGGCGCGGCGGCGCGGTCTATAGAGCAGAGCGCGGACAAGGAGCGAGTCCATATGACGGCGGAAGGCGGCCAAGACAGCGCCCTCGACCTGGCGGCCAAGCGGCTGGAGCGGGCCGTGGCTGTGCTCGAGCAACGCCTGGCGCGCCGTTTGGAAGACGCCGGCGCCGATGCTGGGGTCGCTTTCGACCAGGACCGGGCCAAGCTCGCCGCCGAACTGGACGCCTGCCGGGCCCGCGAAAAGGAGCTCGAAGCGGCCGGGGAAGAAGCCTCTAGGGCCCTCGACAAAGCGATCTCGGAAATTAGATCCGCCCTGGGGCGCGCCTAGATCATGGCCCAGGTAACCATTGAGGTGAACGGCCGCCCCTATCAGGTGGGCTGCGAGGACGGGCAGGAGGCCCACCTCAAGGAACTCGCCGACATGATCGACCGGCAGGTGCGCCAGGTCAGTCACGATGTCGGGCAACTGGGCGAGACGCGCCTGATGCTGATGGGCGCCCTCTTGATGGCCGATGAACTGACCGACGCCAAAGGGCGGATCGCCGCCCTGCAGCAGGACGTGGCGCGGCTTCAGGCCGATCAGTCGCGGGTCGAGGTGAAGGCCGTGGCGGCGCTGGAGGCGGCGGCGAAGAAAATCGAAGGCCTGGCGGCGGACTGAAAAAAGTTCGTTGCGGCGGGTTGACAGAATTCCCATCGTCAGCCGGTCGTCAAAATATTGAAAATATTCGACAAATTGGATCTTTCGGGGCTTGTGCTCCGGGGGCGCGGTCTCAATTAGGCGCATGGCCGAACTGATTTCCGAGAATGATCCGCTGATTTCTGGCGCTTTCGAGCCGGTTCGCGAGGAAATGGATCGTCCCGCCCTGGAGGTGGAAGGCCGTTTGCCTTCGGGTCTGAATGGAACCTTCTACCGCATCGGCCCCAACCCCCGCTTTCGGCCCCGCGCGCCCTACAATCCCCTGAACGGCGACGGCATGATCCATGCCTTCCAGATCGCGGGCGGCCGGGCGCGCTATCTGAACCGCTGGGTGCGGACCGTGCAGTGGCGGAATGAAGATGCGGCCGGCCGGGGCCTCTTCGGCACGAGCGGCATGCCCCATGACCGGGACGAGAGCGTGATCGGCCTTCCCACGGACGGTGCCGCCAACACCAGCCTGGTCAGCCATGCGGGCCGCTTTCTGGCGCTGGAGGAAGCCCACGGTCCGATTGCCATCGATGCTCGGTCTCTGGAGACCCTGGGCCGCGCCGACTTTGGGGGCCTGCCCCGGAACTTCATCGCCCATCCGAAGATCGACCCTGTGACAGGAGAGATGATTGGTTTCGCCAACTTCCCAACAGGACGCCTGACCGGCGAGGTGGGCGTCTACCGCATCGGGGCGGATGGCCGCTGGATCGCCGGTGAGAAGGTGACCGGCCCATTCGCGGGTCTCATCCACGACTTCGCGATCACCGAGCACTTCATCATCCTGCCCTTCTGTCCCGTGACGGCCTCGTTCGAACGCGCCATGGCCGGCGGTCCGCCCATGGCCTGGGAGCCCGGGCTCGGAACGCATCTCGGCGTCATCCGGCGGGATGGATCCGTCGACGACATCCGCTGGTTCGAAGGGCCGGCCGGGATGGCCTGGCATGTGATGAACGCCTTCGATGCGGATGGCCGCGTTGAAATCGACGTGTGCCTGCAGGACGCGGCGGTGTTCCCCCTCGCCGATGGCGGAGCCAGCGCACCGCAGCTGACAGTCCAGCGCCTGGCGCGTTGGACGTTCGACTGGGACGGGCCGCGACGGTTCGAAGCCAGGGCCATGGGACCGCTCCCTTGCGAATATCCTCGCATCGATGAGCGCCGGACCGGACGGCCCTACAGGCATGGGTTCCTCGCCGCCGAGGGCGGGCCCGGAACGTCAGACCTGTTCCACCGCGCCATCGCGCGCTTTGATCGTGAGACGGGCGCCTTCGACGTCTGGCGCGCACTCCATTCGGCCGTCGGCGAGCCGGTGTTCGCGGCCCGCCCGGGATCGGCGGCGGAGGGCGATGGCTGGCTTCTGGCGGTTGTTTACGACGAGGAGACGCGCCTTTCGCACCTGGCGGTTTTCGAGGCGCTGGATGTCGCCGCCGGGCCCGTCGCCCGCGTCCATGCCGGCGTTCGCATCCCCATGGGCTTCCACGGCTGCTGGCGCGACAATGGCGGCCCTTGAGAACAGCGGTCGCCGGACCTAACTTAGGCCCCGGCGGGTCTTGCTGCGGCTCGCGTCGAAGGCACCAAATCCCGGGGACCTTAATTCACTCGTAAGGGAGCTGTCCCTGCTCAGGCTCGTGGGCTTGGGCACACGGCGCCCACCTGGTCTACCAGGTCCGAGGGGATTTAAACCGCCTTCACGGTCCACGCGGCGCCGCCACCCTTGCTCCTTTTCGGGGGCGGGCCTAATGCGCCCAAATGACGTCCCGGCCCGACAAGAGCGAGCTTCGCCGCGCCTTTCGAATGAAACGTGGGGCCTTGGCGGCGGCCAACCCAGATGCCGCTGAGCGGGCCGCGGAGGCCCTGCCGTTCGACGTCATGCCGCGCTTCTCCATAGTCAGCGGCTACCATGCCCTGGGCAGTGAGATGGATCCGGCGCCTCTGTTGGCGCGGTTTCGGGCGGCGGGCGCGCTGACCGCATTGCCCGTGGCGAAGGACCGCGAGAGCCCATTGAGCTTCCGTGCCTGGTCGCCCGGCGACACCCTCATTCCAGACGGCTTCGGCATTCCTTCCCCGGACCCCGACGCCCCGGAGGTCACGCCAAGCCTGGTCATCGCCCCGGTCCTGGCTTTCGACCGGGCCGGCGGCCGGCTAGGGCAGGGCGCGGGGCACTATGATCGCACGATCGCGGCGCTGCGTAAGCGCCTGCCTGTCTTCGTGCTGGGCCTGGCCTATACCGGCCAGGAGGTGGCGGCGCTGCCCCTCGAGCCGCACGACATTCCGCTGGACGCCATCCTCACGGAAAACGGCTATATTCCCGTCAGATAGGATGGATTCATGCGGTTTGCGTTTTTCGGTGATGTGGTCGGACGGTCCGGCCGGGACGGGCTTTCGGAGCACCTCCCGGGGCTCAAACGGGTGCTCGACCTGGAGTTCGTGATCATCAACGCCGAGAACGCGGCCTCCGGTTTCGGCATCACCGAGAATACGGCGAAGGAACTGTTCGCCGCGGGCGCCGACTGTCTGACGCTTGGCAACCACTCCTGGGATCAGAAGGAAGCCCTGACCTATATCGTGCGTGAGCCGCGCCTTATCCGGCCTCTCAACTATCCGATCCTTTCCGACGCGCCCGGGCGTGGCACGCAGCTGTTCGAAACCGACCGTGGGCGTCGGATCATGGTCACCAACCTCCTGGGCCGCGTGCACATGGACGCCTTGGATGACCCCTTCGCGGCGGTCGATCGGGCGCTCAACGACTGCCCGCTTGGCGATGTGGCGGACGCCGTCGTGGTGGACATGCACTGTGAAGCGACGTCCGAGAAGATGGCCATGGGGCACTTCTGCGACGGCCGGGCGAGCCTCGTTGTGGGCACCCATACCCACGTGCCGACCGCGGACAGCCAGATACTCCCTGGCGGCACCGCCTATCAGACCGACGCCGGGGCCTGCGCCGACTATGACAGCGTGATCGGCAACGAGAAGGATGAGCCTCTGCGGCGCTTCACCACCCGCATATCCGGCGGTCGATACAAGCCGGCGTCTGGGCCGGCGACGGTGTGCGGCGTGTTCGTGGAGACCGATGACCGGACCGGCCTTGCGCGGCGTGTCGAGCCGATCCGGGTCGGCGGGCGACTCTCCCAGTCCATTCCCTCGCTTCAGACGGCCTGATGGCGAAGGGGCCGGAACACCTGAAATTCACGGACGCCGCCGCATGGCGCGCCTGGCTGGACGAGCACCACGCCAAGGCCGCCGAAGCCCATGTTCTGCTCGCAAAGGGCAAGACCGCGGGCCTGAAGAAGCCCCAGGCGCTCGATGAGGCTCTGGCTTACGGATGGATCGACGGGGTTGGGCGGCCGGTTGATGCCGATTGGTGGGTGCAGCGTTTCACGCCCCGCACCAGACGCAGCCGCTGGTCGCGGGTCAATGTTGACAAGGTGGGCGTTCTGACCGCCGCCGGCCGCATGCATGAGGCCGGGCTGGCTCAGGTCGCGGCCGCGAAAGCGGACGGACGCTGGGATGAAGCCTATGAGCCACCCAGCACTATCGCGGTCCCTCCTGACCTGGCCGCCGCTCTGGAGGCCAATCCCTCGGCCCGGAATGCCTTCGAGGGGCTCGATGGGGCCAATCGCTTCGCCGTCCTCTACCGGGTCACCCAGGTGAAGAAGGCCGAAACCAGGGCCCGCAAGATCGAGGATTTCGTCGCCATGCTGGCGCGCGGCGAGGTCCTCCACCCCCCGAGGAAAGCCAAGCTCAAATGATCAAGCTCACCTTCTGCCTCATCCGCTTGCCGCACCTGACGCGGGCCGAATTCCAGGACTATTGGCTGAACCATCACGGCCCGCTTGTCGCCAGCGTGAAGGATGCTTTGCGCATCCGGCGCTATGTGCAGACCCACAGCGTGCCGGCCGAATTTTCCGCCGCCTTGCGCGCCACGCGGGGCGCGCCGGAGGACTATGACGGAGTCGCGGAGCTCTGGTGGGACAGCTTTGAGTCCATGGGCCAGGACGAGGCGGCCACTCAAGCAAGTGCGCTTTTGCTCGAGGACGAGAAAAAGTTCATCGACCTTGCCCGTTCGCCCCTTTGGTGGGGCCGCGAACACGTGATCGTCGATCAGTAGAGGGCGGCGTGGACGGCTGCGCGGCGAATTTCTGCGGCGGCGTCAAAACGCGACTCGGGCGTCACTTTTCCTGCCGCGGGATCGCAGTCGCTCCGCGCGCGGAGCGACGCAAACTCGCCAAACCGTGTTATTTTCTAGGCTCTCGCGCGGCGCAACGGCCACACCTTTTGGAAATCATTGCGATGTTGTAAGGCTGCTTGTTGACGCCTGATGCGGGATGCCGCAGTCAGCGACCAAACCCGGTTTTCGAGTGTGGGACGCCGGGAAAACCATTTGCTCAAAGTCCGGCGAGGGTTCGGACGGGGGAGGAATCACGAATGAGGAAGCAGCTTCTGCTGATTTCGGGCGCCATTGGCGCTCTTGCGATGTCCGCGGGCTTCGCCCAGGCGGCAACCGACACCGAATCCTCGGGCGGCGCCGTCGACATGTCGGGCATCCTGATCACCGCTGAAAAGCGCGACGCAAGTCTGCAGGACACCCCGATCGCCGTGACCGCGGTCACCAGCGAAACGCGCGACCTCCTGGGCATCATCACCATCCAGGACATTACGAACTTCACGCCGGGCCTCAGCTACTCGACCGGCCTCGACCGTTCCAGCCTCCGCGGCCTCGGCCGTTTCACGAACAACCAGGGTTCCGAAGGCGCGGTCGCCATCTACTCCGACGGCGTCTACACCTCCTCGACCTTCGAAGCGGGCAAGGCCCCGATCTTCGTGGAGCGCACCGAAGTGCTGCGCGGCCCGCAGGGCACGTACTATGGCCGGAACTCCATCGGCGGCACGATCAACATCATCTCCCGCCGTCCGACCGACGACTGGTACGCCGAAGTGCGCGCCGTGGTCGCCAACTACCAATATACGGATTTCTCGGCCGCCATTTCCGGCCCGATCACCGACTGGCTGCGCTTCCGCATCGCCGGTGAAAAGCTCGATCAACGCGATGGCTACTTCACCAACACCAGCGCGCTCGGCAACGCCAGCGAAGGCAACGTCCGCGACCAGTACTATGTGGAAGGCCAACTGGAGTTCAACATCGGCGAGGCCTTCGAAGGCTGGTTCAAGTTCGCTAGCATGGAGTGGGAAAACGATAACGGCGGCCCCGGCCAGCGCGGCGCCTACTCGCTCGCCCCCTGGAACACCACGGTCATCGGCGCCACCAACATTGCCACGAGCTCGATCTTTCCGAACCCGATCTTCGGCTACATCGGCGCGAACCCGTCCCTGACCGATCCGCGTCTCTATCAGGCGAATACGGCCGGCCGGATCACCCTGGATGACACCAAGATCTTCGCCGGCGAGCTGATTTGGCACGCCAGCGGTTTCGACGTGAAATATGTCGGCGGCTTCGACAGCTACATCTACAACCTGACGACCGACGTTGACGGCACCGCGGCGACGGGCTCCTACGCCTATCCGGGTTCGGCGACGCAAGGCGCCGGCACGCAGGTCTTCCGGACGGTGACCAACCTCTACACCGAAGACAAGCAGTGGACGTCGCACGAGATCAACATCATCTCGACGGGCGACGGCAATCTGCAGTGGGTGGTGGGCGCCTACCTTTATCACGAGTCCAACAACTACACCCTGCTGGACGTGCGGGTTCCGGAGCAGACCCAACTCGCCAATCCGGCTTCGAGCTATGCGTTCTGCGCCGCTGCTCCGGTCGATACGAACGCCGACGGCATTCTCGACTTCTTCCCGGCCGTGACCTCGCCGATCCTTGGCGGCGCCCCCGTCAACGTTCCGGCCTGTAACGGCAATACCTTCGCCAACGTGAACGTGGTTGCCGCAGCTCCGAACCCGCTGCGCCGCTACTTCTACAACCACTTCGACGGCACCGGCGACAGCTGGGCTGGCTTCGCCCAGGTCGACTGGCAGGCCACCGATACGCTGAAGTTCACGGCCGGCGTGCGCTACACGCATGACGAAAAGCTGGTGGTTGAACAGGCCCGGGCCATTTGTTTCCTGCAGACGCTCTGCTCGTTCACCGCGCCCTTCGTTGGCCCGGCCATCTCCTATGATGCGTCCGGCAATCCGGTTGCCGCCTCTCTGCTCGGCATGTCCTACACCTCGACCGATCCCGCGATCCTCGTGCAGTCGCACGTCAACGCCGCCGGCAATGTCGAACGGACCCTGTCCGACAGCTGGAGCGCCGTCACCGGCACCCTGGGCCTCGACTGGACCCCGAACGACGACACCCTGATCTACGCGAAGTACACCCGGGGCTATAAGGCGGGCGGCTTCAACGCCGGCTCCATCGCCGCCGACCCGTCGACGGATCCGGAATTCGTCAACGCGTACGAAATCGGCCTGAAGCGCAACTGGGGCCGCGTGTTCCAGATGAACGCCTCGGTGTTCTACTACGACTACCTGAACGCTCAGGCGCTGCTGCTGGTCTCCACGGCCGGTGGCAACCGCACTGACTTCCTGAACATTCCGAAGTCCCGCAGCGTCGGCTTCGAACTGGAAACTGTTTGGTCGCCGATCCAGAACCTGCAGATCCTGTTCAACTACGCCCTGCTCGACGCGAAGATCACGGAAAGCGGCTGCTTCGTTGACCCGAACGACCCGACGGCCCTGCAGCCGGATGCGACGCCGTACGCGGTGTCGACCCCGACCTGCCCGGTTACGGTGAGCTCGCGTCCGCAAAACCTGGCCGGCAACCGTCTGCCCTCTTCGCCGCTCAACCGCTTCACGCTGAACGTGAACTACCGGTTCGAGTTCGACGCGGGCTCGCTGACGACCTCCGCGACGTGGGTGTACCGCGCCAACACCTACTACTCGATCTTCAACCGCTTCTATAACGAGGCGCCGGACTACACCCAGACCGACTTCCGGGCGACCTGGACGGACACCGACAACAAGTACTCGATCATCGCGTACCTGCGGAACGCCTTCAATGAAGAGGGCTATGACGGTGCGGCTTCCAGCCTCTATTCGGCTTCGCCGGGCGTGACGGCGTTCTCGCGCACGCTGACGCTTACCCCGCCGCGTACCTACGGGGTGGAATTCCAGTACCGGTTCTTCTAGGCCCGGACCTGGATCGATCTAAGACTTGGGGGCGCGCCGGTTTTCACCGGCGCGCCCTTCGCGTTTCCGGCCAGCGCCGCGGTCTTGACCCGGCGGCCATCCAGCTTCGGCAATATCCAGAAATATCGCCGCAATGACGGTGCGGAAGGCTCCGGGGAAACAAGAAGACGGCCCCCGGGAGAGACCATGAGCCAGACCGCCGCCGCCGCTGGCAGGCCGCCGATGACCTTGCCGCTTAAACTGTCCTATGGCTTCGGGTCAGTGGCCTTCGGGGCAAAGACCTACCTGATGGGTCAGCTGCTGTTCTTCTACAGCCAGCTGGTCGGCCTTCCGCCGATCTGGGTCAGTGTCGCCCTGACATGCTCCCTGGTGTTCGATGCCTTCTGGGACCCATTCATCGGCCAAGTCTCAGACAATGTACGCTCCCGCTGGGGCCGCAGGCACCCCTTCATGTACGCTTCCGCCCTGCCGGCGGCGGGCTTCCTGATCATGTTGTTCCATCCGCCGGAGGGCTGGAGCGACCCGGCTGTCACGGCCTACATGTTCGCCATGGTCGTGCTCGCGCGCTGTACGATCAGCCTCTACGAAGTGCCGGCCACCGCCCTGACGCCGGAACTCGCCCCCAGCTATGACGAGCGCACGGCGCTGCTGACCTACCGTTATTTCTTCGGCGCCCTGGCCACCAGCGGCGCGGCGGTCATGGGCCTTCGGCTGTTCCTCACGCCGATCAAGGGCCCGACAGGGCGGATGCTGCCAGGCCAGATGAACGAGGAGGGCTACGCGCCCTTCGCCATCGCTGTCGGTGTAATCATGATCGCCTCGATCCTGATCGCCAGCCTCGCGACCCACAGGTTCATTCCGCACCTGCATATGCCGCCCCTTCGCCGGCCGCCCATGTGGGATACGCTGAAGGAGATGGCCTCGACGCTCTCCAACCGCAACTTCCTGGTGGTCACGCTGTCGGCCCTGATGACCGGCATCGGAGCGGGTCTCGGCAGCGGCCTGTCGACCTATTTTTCGACCTTCATGTGGGGCCTGCAGTCCACCGACCTCGGCAACATCATCATCGGCTCGATGATCGGCAGCTTCCTCGCCCTGATCGTGGCCCCGGCCACCGCCCGGCGGCTCGGCAAGAAGCGCGGCTGCATCACGGTGATGACCCTTGGCCTGATTGTCGCGGTCGCGCCGCTGACCCTGCGCCTCACCGGCGTCCTGCCCTATTCGCTGAACGGCACGCCAGCCTTGATCTGGATCCTGTTCGCCGACCGCATCCTGTCGGCAACTCTGGCAACGTGCGCGGGCATCATGGCGGCCTCGATGATCGCCGATGTGGTCGAGGAGAACCAGGTGAAGACTGGCCGCCGGTCCGAGGGCCTGCTGTTGTCCGCGGACAACGTGCTGCAGAAGGTCGTGGGCGCCGTGGCCGGCATCCTCCCGGGGGTGATGATCCAGTTGGTGGGGTTGCCGCGAGGCCGGCATGTGGACCCGGCGAGCGTCGATCCGTCGATCATGCACAATCTCGCCCTGATGTATCTGCCGGGCGCAGCGGCCTTCAGCGCCCTCGCCATCGCGGCGCTCACCCTCTACCGCATCGACAAGAACGCCCATGAGGCCAACCTGAGGCGGCTGGAAGAGGCCGCCGCGGCTGGCGAAGCCGCGGCTGAAGGCCGTGATGCCGGCGATCTGACCGATGGCGTCGCGCCCTCGCCACGCCCGCTCTAGCGTGAACGTACCCAGCGTTCGATTTTCCCCCTTGGAAGCCGGAGCGTCGCATGCTCCAACACCTTGTGCCGTTGACCGGGGATGCAACCCCAGGCGCGGCGGTCCCGGGGGAGGGACGGTATTGCGGGAAGGACGCCGATGAGTGGAGCGGAAGCAGGCAAGCTGCGTGTCGGCCTGGCGTCGAAACTATTCTACGGCTCAGGCTCCCTGGCGTTCGGCGCCAAGGACAATGGCCTTCAGACGTTCTTACTGATCTTCTACAGCCAAGCCGTGGGACTTCAGGCCGGTTGGGTCTCGGCGGCCATCGCCATCGTGCTGGTGGTAGACGCCTTCATCGATCCGATTGTCGGTCAAACATCGGACAATCTGAAGACCCGTTGGGGCCGCCGCCACCCGTTCATGTATGCCGCCGCCATCCCACTCGGCCTGACCTATCTGGCGCTCTGGCAGCCGCCCAATGCATCGCCCCTGGTGCAGGTGGCCTACATGGCCGGGGTCCTGATTGTGTGCCGCACCCTGATCAGCTGCTTCGAGATTCCGTCATCGGCTCTCGTGGCAGAGCTCACCGACAACTACCATGAGCGCACCTCGATCCTGTCCATCCGCTACGTCTTCGGCTGGGCCGGCGGCCTGGGCATGTACCTGGCAGCCTACAACATCTTCCTGATCAATCCGGCCACCCACAAGCTCGACCTGCTCTATCGCGAGGGCTACGCGCACTACGGCGTCGCCGCGGCCGTGCTGATGATCGTCGCGATCTTCGTCTCGGCCATCGGGACGCATCGCCTGATACCGTTCCTGCGCAAGCCGCCGGAAGCAAACCGCAACCTCGGTCAGCTGGCCAAGAACATGCTCTCGACCCTGAAGCACAGGTCATTCCTGATGATGCTTGGCGTCGGCCTTTTCTCGGCCATGGGACAAGGGGTCGGCTTCACCCTGAACCCCTATTTCATCAATTACTTTTGGGGCCTATCCCAGGCTCAGATCAGCCTTCTGATCGTGCAAAACGTGGTCTCGGCCATCGCCTCGACCTTGGTGGCGACATTTGTTTCGCGCCTTCTCGGCAAGAAGCCGGCCGCCATGACGTTGATGGCCCTCTCGGTTACGATCGGCGCAATGCCGATGGGGCTCCGCCTCCTGGGACTGATGCCGCCAAACGGTTCGTGGGAGCTCTTCTGGACCCTGTTCAGCTTCGCATGCCTCTCTGGCCCGATGGGCATCGGCGCTTCCATTCTCGTCTCCTCAATGATCGCCGACGTGGTCGAGGATTCGGAGTTGCGCACCGGCGAGCGTTCCGAGGGGCTGTTCTTCTCGGCGGCCGCTTTCGTCAACAAGGCGGTCTCGGGGGCGGGAGTCCTGGGCGCGGGGCTGATCCTGTTCCTCGTAGCCTTCCCGCCCCACGCCGCGCCAGGCAGCGTGGACCAGGGAACGCTGAACAACCTCGCCAAGCTCTACATCCCGGTGACCCTCGGCCTCTACGCCGTGGCGATCGCCTTCATGAGCCGCTACCGCATTTCCAAAGCCTCCCACGAAGCCAATCTCCAGCGTCTCGCGGATGCCGCCGCGGCGGGTGAAGCGGCCAACGAACGCGGCGCTCTGCCGGAAACCCCGTAGGAAGTCTCATCTCATGACCGAACAAACCGCGGCCGGCTCAAGGCTTTCGCTCACCACGAAGCTCACCTACGGGCTGGGTTCCGTCGCCTACGGCGTCGGCGGCACTGCGCTGGGCGGCGCGACCGTGACCTATTTCCTCAATCAGGTGATCGGCTTGCACGCCGCCCTGGTCGGCACGGTGATCGCGGCCTCGATCATCATCGACGCGATCATCGACCCTCTGGTGGGGCAATGGTCAGACAATTTCCGCTCCCCTTGGGGCCGTCGCCACCCCTTCATGTACGCCGCGGCGGTGCCAACCGCCCTGGCCTTCTACTTCCTTTGGAACCCCCCAACGGGACTCTCGAACGAGGCCTTGCTGGTCTTTATGATGTTCCTGCTCGTGGTGGTGCGTATCTGCGTCTCGCTCTACGAAATTCCCTCCACAGCGCTCGCCCCAGAATTGGCGCCGGGCTACGACGACCGCACGAGCCTGCTGTCGTTCCGTTATTTCTTCGGCGTCACCGGCAGTCTGGTGATGGGCACCCTGCTCAACCTCGTCTTCATTGCCAAGACGGCGGCCAATCCTGAAGGACCCCTGAATCGGGAGGGTTACGGGCATTTCGGCGCGACGGCCGCGACGATCATGGTCGTGGCGATCCTGATCTCGTCCTTGGCCACGCACCGGGAAATCCCAAAACTGCGTCAGCCCCCGGCCCGCGCTGTCACCCTCGGCCAGACCTTCCGTGAACTGGCCCAGACTTTCGCCAATCCGTCCCTTCTGGCCCTGATTGCTTCCGGGCTGATCTCCGGCCTGGGAGGCGGGATGACCAGTGCGCTCTCGGCCTACTTCAATTTCCACATCTGGGGCCTGACGCCCCAGGCCACGGTCTGGTTCGTGCTCGGATATTTCCCGGCCACCATCACCGGCTCAATCCTCGCCCCAATCGCGGCAAAGCGCATGGGCAAGAAGCGCGCGATGATCTCGCTCTTCGCGGTGTCGCTGTGCGCCATGCTCATTCCGCTCAGCCTTCGGATGCTCAACGTCATGCCTCCGAACGGCCATCCCCTGTTGCTGCCGATCCTGGTGGTCGATACCTTCGTGGCGGCTCTGCTTGGCATCAGCGGCTATATTATCGTCTCCTCCATGATCGCTGACGTGGTTGAAGACAATGCTGTGCGCACAGGGGTGCGCTCCGAGGGCCTGCTTTTCGCCACCAACGGTCTGCTGCCGAAGATCACGGGCGCCGTGGGCGGTTTCATCGGCACTTTGATCCTGACCGGCGTCCACTTCCCCGATCACGCCGTTCCAGGCACCGTGGATCCGGCGATCCTGCGCCAAATGGTGCTGATCTACCTGCCCATCACGGCGATCTTCAATGGCGCGGCCATCGCTGTGCTGGTGTTCTACAAGATCGACAGGGCGTCGCATGAGCGCAACCAGGAGCTTCTGCGCCAGGCCGAGGCCGGCGCGGCAACGATCGAACTGGCGACGGAGGTGGGCGCGCGGCCTCCCGGCGCCATCTGAGGGCTGGTCTGGGCAAACCGTCGCGCCGCCGAATTCCGGCTCGACGAACCCCACGGCAAGTGTGACAAGAGGTGTAACAGTTTTGGCGGCGCCATATTTCAAGCCGCCCGTTGCATAGGGTCGGATACGCCGGTTGCGGCGCCCGAAATTTGAAGAGGGGCGCGAGTATGGACGCCAAATCACCGCCAAACGGGCCGGCGGGCGGCCCGCCTTTCCGCGGCCCCGGGGGTCATGGAATGGGTGGACGCCCGGGTATGGGTGGGCCGCCGGGCATGCGCGGCGGTATGAACCTCACCGAAGGCCCCATCTTCAACACCCTCTTCATGTTCTCCCTGCCGATGCTGGGATCGAACGTCCTGCAATCCCTGAACGGGTTCGTGAACCAGTTCTGGGTGGCTCACATCCTGGGCGACCACGCCCTCGCCGCGCTTGGCAACGCCAACCTCATCATGATGCTGATGCTGGGAGCGATTTTCGGCGTCTCGATGAGCGCCAACATCCTCGTGGCCCAGGCGGTTGGGTCGGGCAACCTGCCCCTCGTCAAGAAGGTGATGGGTACGTCCATGACCTTCTTCTTCGCGCTGTCAGGCCTGCTGGCCCTGGCCGGGCTATGGCTCACGCCGCACATTCTGGCGGCGGTGGGGACGCCGGTGGACGCCCGGGCCGATGCGACCATCTACCTGCGCATCATCTTCCTCTCGATGCCCTTCCAATACTTCTTCGCTTTCCTGCAGATGGCGCAGCGCGGCGCCGGGGATTCCAAGACGCCCCTCTATTTCCAGGTCCTGGCGGTGGCCCTCAGCGTGATCTTCAATCCGCTGATGATCCGGGGGGACGGCCCGCTGCCGACACTCGGCATCGCCGGCTCCGCCGCCTCGAACCTGCTGGGCCAGGGCGTCGCCCTACTGGCGCTCTTCATCTACCTCTATCGCAGCCATTCGATCCTGCTGCTCAGGCCCAATGAATTCAGGCTCCTGAAGCCCAGCTGGGACATCCTGCAGTCGCTGCTGACGCGCGGGATTCCGATGGGACTGCAGATGTTCATCATGTCCGGAACGGCCATGGTGATGGTGACCTTCGTGAACAAGCAGGGCACCACGGTCACGGCCGCTTATTTCGCCGCCTCACAGATCTGGACCTACCTGCAGATGCCGACCATGGCCATCGGCGGCTCGATCTCCTCGATGGCGGGGCAGAACATCGGCGCTAACAAGTGGGATCGGGTCGAAAAGGTTGCCCTGACGGGCATGGCCATGGGCTTCGCGGTCACGGCCGCCCTAGCTGCCGTCATCTACCTGCTCAACAATCAGATTCTGCACGTCCTGTTGCGCGCCGGCTCGCCGGCGATTCCCGTGGCCGAGCATATCAACCAGGTCGTGCTTTGGGGGTTCGTGGCTTTCTCGGTGACGTTCGCGCTTTCGGGCGTCGTGCGCGCCACGGGCGCGGTCTGGGTGCCGCTGATCATTCTTACCTTCTCCATGGTGGCGATCCGGATCCCGTTCGCGGCCTTGCTGCAGCCCTATATGGGCCAGGAGGCGATCTGGTGGAGCTTCCCGTTGGGAACCATCGCCTCGGCCGCGCTAAGCCTCGCCTATTACAAATGGGGGCCGTGGCGGCAGATGACCTTGCTGGGCGACATGAAGCCGGGAGGCATGGCGGCTGACACCGGTCAGGCCGCCCCGGCGATGGATGTGCCCGAGGAGGACGAGGAGGTCGAGGAACTGCTTGAGGCGGGCTTGGTGTCCAACACTGAGCCGGCCGTGGCGCCCGTCCGCGGCTAGTTTACCTGCGCGGCAAGTGGGCTGGCGCGGGGCGGCCTTTGGTTTAGACTGGACTGACCACCAACGCCGCCCCAGGTTCGATCCCACACGCCATGCATGACGGAACCTTGCCCACCGGAGCGACCTCGCGCTTCAGCCGCAAGCGTGACGCGATCATCGCGGCGGCCACGGAGATCCTCAACCATCGGGGCGTCAAGGGCATGACCCTGGCCGGCGTCGCACAGCGTGTCGGCCTGATCACCACCTCGGTCACCTACTATTTCAAGAAGAAGGAAGACTTGGCGGCCGCCTGCTTCATGGCGGGCCTTGAGCGCCTCGACGCCCTGGCCAATCAGGCGCTGCGCGAGACGACGCCGGAGGCGCGACTTCACCGCCTTCTGGACCTCTATCTTGAGGACTGCCGGCGGCAGGTCGCCCAGGAGACGCCACCGATCCCGGTGTTCAGCGATATCCGCGCCCTCTCGGAACCGTGGCATAAGACCGTGGGCGAAGCCTATGCCGCCTTCTTCCGCCGGGTTCGTTCGATCTTCCGGTCTCCGGGCCTGGAGTGGCTGGACTCCCGCGCCGCTACCGCGCGCACCCAGATTCTGATCGAACAGCTGCATTGGTCGGTCGCCTGGCTGCCGAGGTACGATACCGAGGACTATCCGCGCATCCGCGACCGGATGTTCGACATCCTCGTCAACGGCCTGGCCATTCCTGGCAGCGAATTCCGGCCCCAAGGGCTCGACATCTCAACGCCGGTCCCGGCATTCGGTGAAAGCGCGCGGGAGACATTCCTGCTGGCGGCTACGCGACTGATCAACGCGTTCGGCTACCGGGGGGCCTCCGTGGAGAAGATCTCGGCGGAGCTGAATGTCACCAAGGGATCATTCTACCACCACCACGACGCCAAGGATGACCTCGTCTTCGACTGTTTCGAGCGCTACTGCGAGGTCAGCCGCCGGGCCCAGACGGCGGCGCGGCAACTCACCGGATCGGAGTGGGAAAAGCTGGTCTCGGCCACCGTCGCCCTGGTGGAATACCAGCTCTCCGACCAGGGGCCGCTCCTGCGCACCTCGGCCCTGATGGCCGTGCCGGAGACCATGCGCGGCGAAATGGTGGAGCAGGCGGCGCGGGTCTCGGACCGGTTCGCCTCGATGATCTCGGACGGCATTGCCGAGGGCTCGATCCGGCCCATCGATCCGGCCATCGCATCACAGATGGTGGGCGCCACGATCAATGCCGCCGCCGATCTGGAAAGCCTGATGCAGGGCCATGTGCGTCGCGACGAAGTGGCGGATCTTTATGCCCGCCCGATGATGGTGGGCCTGTTCTCCCGCTAGCGGCGACTTTTCGTAAAACCGGTTTGCCCAGGCCCGGCGCCCCCTTAGGGTGGCGCGGAATCGAACAATGGGAGCTTTCTTTATGGGCCGCCTGGAAGGCAAAGTCGCCGTCATTACCGGATCGTCTTCGGGCATGGGCCTGGCCACCACGGAGCTCTTCGTGGCCGAAGGCGCCAGGGTGCTGGCCTGCGATATCAATAACGCGGTCGGCCAGGACCTCGAGGCGCGCTTCCCCGGCAAGGTTAAGGCCCAGCACTGCGACGTGATGGTCGAGAAGGACATAGAGCGCGCCATGCAGGCCGCCGTCGACGCGTTTGGCGGACTCGACATCGTGTTCAACAACGCCGGCGCCGGCGGTTCGCCCCAGACCATCCAGGAGATGACGGGCGACGCCTGGGATTTCTCGATGAACCTTCTGTTGCGCTCGGTGGCGCTCGGCATCCGCTACGCCATCCCGCACATGATCGCCCGGGGCGGCGGGGCCATCGTCAACACGGCGTCGATCGCGGGAACGCAAGCCGGAGCCGGGCCGATCGCCTATTCGGTGGCGAAGGCCGGCGTGATCCACCTGACCCGTACGGCGGCGGCCCAGGTGGCGCGCGACAACATCCGCATCAACTGCATCTGCCCGGGCCTGATCCTGACCAACATCTTCACGCCTTCGGACAGCGTACCCGAAGGACTGGCCGAACAGATCAAGGCCACCATGGCCCAAACGGCCTTCAACCAGCAGCCCGTCCCGAAGCCGGGTCTTCCGGAGGATATCGCCAATGCCGTGCTGTTCTTCTCGACGGACCAATCGGCCTTCGTGACGGGCGCCCACCTGATGGTCGATGGCGGCATGTTCGTGGGGCCGCGGAATTCCTGGGACCGTGAGATGCAGGCCGAGCGCACCCGCGTGGCCGAGGAGCGCCGCGCCCGGTTCATGGCGAACCAGGCCTCAGGCGACTAAGACGCCAGCGACCGCTGCCGGCCGCCAGATCAGGCGGGCGGCCACATCCGCGGTTTCAACGGCGGCCAGGTAGATAAGGTGCGGTTCGCTGGCCAGGTCGGCCAGGTGCAGATGCGCGCTGAGATCGCCGAGATCGAAGGGCAGGCCGAACGCCACCAGCCCGCCCAGATGCAGGGCCGCGGTGATGACGCGCCTCCCGATCTCGAGCTGGCTGGCGGTGAAGGTCACGGTGGTCTCCTTAGGGGTAGGCGCGCGGGGGTGCTCTCCCGGTGCGCGGTGCGCCGGGTGGGATCGTCTGGGGGATGGGGCGTGGGCCTGGGTTAGGGCGTGGCGTGGTCGAGGGTGACGCCGCCGCTGGTGGTCTGCACCACCAGCTTCAGGTGATCCTCGCCCTCACCGGGCGGTCCGGAGGCATCAAGGCTGGAGCGCACCTGGCCGCTCATGGTGCGGACATCAAGCCAGGTCGGCAGACCCCGGGTGACACCGATACGGACCTGGCCGGAGGCCGTACGGGCCCTTAGGCGGCCTGGACCAGCCTGCTCAACGCTGACCCGGCCGGAGGCGGCGAAGAGGTCAACCTCCGGTCCGGTCTGGCGCACGCTGACATCGCCGGAACTGCTGATCGCCTTGAGGGCCGCCCCGGCCTTGCCGACGGAGAGGGCGCCGGAGCCGGTGGTCATCCTGGTTTCGCCGTCCGCCGCCCCGATCTCGATGCGCCCCGATCCGGTCCGCACATCGCAGTCGCCCCTGGCATGGCCGACCTTGATGTCACCCGAGCCCGTATTGGCTTCCACATCACGGCCCTGGTCGATGTCGATGCGGCCGGAACCGGAATAGATGCGCAGGTTTCCCAGCTCGCCCTCCGTCGCCACCTTGGCCGAGCCGGCCTTGACGAGGGCGTGAGAGCCTGCGGGCGTGCGCACTGTCACCAGCACCTTGCCCCGCTCGCGGAAGAAGCCGTCCTGGCCGCGCGGCACATGGATGCGGATGTTGGCGCCATCCTGGGTGACCTCGGCGGCGTCGATGAGGGCCTGGGCGGCGCTGTCGCCGTCAAGAGGCGCCATGTCGACCTGGGTGGTCGGGGCGTCCGACGCCACGATCCGCACGGCGCCGCGGCGCAGTTCGACGGAGATATTGGCGGGGGAGGGGGTGCTGAACGTGTACATTTGGCCTCCTATCGCACCCAGCCTTGGATGCGGTGGCGTGAGGAACGGTTGCGGCCGGGCGCGCCGGGTCCGTCGCGGGAGGGCCCTTCGGCGCCCCCAGCGGCGAGGCGGGCGGCATTGACCAGCCAGGTGTTAAGCGACTGCCCACGCTGAGCGGCCAGGGCTTCTGCCCGGACCTTCAGGCTTTCCGGCAGGCGGAAGGTGATGCGGGCGACCGCGTCCCCGTCCTCGAAATTGTCCGGCGCCTCGGCGGCGGCCGGCGCGGCGGCTTGGACCCCGACCACCGAAAACACCGGCTCGCGGTTGGCGAGCCCAACCGTGACGACCGGCCCGTTTAGCTGAGCGCTGATCTCGCCGGCGGCGTCATGCAGAGCGTCCAGCAGGGCCATGCGCAGGGCGGGCTCCAGGGCCAGGATCAGCCGTTCGGCCACGTCTCGCGCACTGGCGTCCCCTACTTCGGCGACGCGCCGGAGGTCCTGACGAAGCGAGTCTAGATGCTTTGTAGTGTCCATGTGATGTCATATGACGCCATTGTGGTGTCATTGCAAGCCATGACGTGAAACATCGGCCCGTCACCGCGTAAGGTGAGGGAGAAAAGCCTTAAGACTTCAGGGAAAAGTCGGTCGGGCTAGAGCCGCACCCAGCGGGCGAACTGCACCACCTGCTGCGCCACGGTCTCCACCTGCCAGGCGTCACGCCTGTCGCGGAAGTCGCCGGAATCGTCAAAAAGCCCGCCCGTGGAGTTGAGCGCGGCGCCCAATGGCGTCGGCCAGCCGCGCATGGCGTGGATGATCCCGCGCACCGCCGCCAGGGTCGTGCCGGACGCCTGCCATCCATCGGCCGCAACAATCACGCCCACGGCCCGGCCGTCGAAATAGGGCCGGGCGTCCTCGCGCAGACCCTCGATGGAATCCAGCGCGTTCTTCACCAGGCCCGAAATCGAGCCATGGTAGCCGGGTGTCGAGACGATGACGCCGTCCGCGGTGCGGATCGATTCCAGGAAGATGCTTCTCTCGGCATGCTGGCCGGGCTCTGCGGGGTTGTAGTGCGGCAGGCGGGCCAGGAACTCCCCGCCATACATCGTGGTCTTGGCGCCGGCTGCCTGGGCCGCCGCCATGGCCTTGGCCAGGGCGCGTTCGGAGGAGGAGTTTGGCCGCACCGTGCCGCCCAGGCCCACGATACTGATTTCGGCGTCCGTCGAATTCGGCAAGGCGCACATCCCCTCAAACACATGGTGTTCTTGTCGGCCCGGACTTTGACCGGATTGTCCGCGCCCTAAAAGCGAAAAGGGCGGACCCTCGCGGATCCGCCCCCGATTTCGTGTAAACGTTTCCGCACCATCAAGGCGCGGATCGGTTTTAGGCCGGGGCGCGGGCGCCCTGGGCTTCATACGCCTTCTTCAGCTCGTCGAGTTCGGTCGCGAACTTGTCGCGGGCGGCCTCACGCAGCTTCGGAATGTGGTAGCTCGGGAAGAGGTCGTTGTCTGGTTTGTAGTCCTTCAGCACCTGACGGGCGACCGTGACCTTGTGAACCTCGGTCGGGCCGTCGGCGATACCCATCACGAAAGCACTGGTCACCATGCCCATGAACGGCATTTCGTTCGACACGCCCAGGGCCCCGTGGATGTGCAGGGCGTTGGCGGCGATGTCGTGATAGACCTGCGGCATGGCCACCTTGATGGCGGCGATGTCCTTGCGCACCAGGTTGTAGTCCTTGTGCTTGTCGATCAGCCAGGCCGTACGCAGCACCAACAGGCGGAACTGCTGCAGCTGGATCCACGAATCCGCGATCTGGCTTTGCACCATCTGCAGGTCGGCCAGCTTGCCGTCTCGGGTCTGGCGCGACACGGCGCGGCGGCACATCAGGTCGAAGGCGCGCGTACAGGCGCCCACGGTGCGCATGGCGTGGTGCACGCGGCCGCCGCCGAGGCGTGTTTGCGCGATCACGAAGGCGTTGCCACGGCCGCCGAGCAGGGCGTCTTCGCCCACTTCGACGTCGGTGTAGCGCATGTAGCCGTGGCCGCCGCCTTGGCCGGCTCCCGTGCCAACCCCACGGATGATTTCAACGCCCGGCGTCTTGGTCGGCACGATGAAGATCGAGGTGCGCTTGTACGGATCAGACGCATCCGGGTCTGTCACGGCGTAGACGATGAGGATCGTCGAGCCGAACGCGCCGGAGGAGAACCACTTTTCGCCGTTGATGACCCACTTGTCGCCCTTCTTCTCGGCGCGGGTCTTGAAGGTCAGCGGGTCGGCCCCACCGGTCGGCTCGCTCATCGAGAAGGCCGAGCGGATGTCCCCGTTGAGCAGCGGCCATAGCCACTTTTCCTTCTGCTCCGGGGTGCCGTAGTGGGCGATGATTTCGGCGTTGCCGGTATCCGGCGCCTGGCAGCCGAAGATCGACGGCGCCATGCCATTGCGGCCCAGCTTCTCGTTCATCAGGGCCAGCTTCAGCTGGCCGAAGCCCTGGCCACCCAGTTCCGGGCCGAGGTGGCAGGCCCAAAGGCCCTGCGCCTTCACCTCGTCCTGCAGCGGCTTGATGAACTTCTCGCGGAAGCCGGGCGGACGCGACGCCATCGGCAGGTTGGAGAGGGGTTCGACCTTCTCCTCCATGAACTCCTCGATCCAGTCGAGCTTCTTCTGGAACTCAGGATCGGTTTCAAAATCCCATGCCATATGGGCGTCTCCCTTTTTATACGTTTTCTGATGGGAGCGATTATCAGCCCGGGATGCCTCTAGGGCAAGCGGTGTCAAACGGGCGTTTTAACGCCCCGCCTCGAGCTCGGCGATGCGCTTGCGCATGGCGCGGCGTTCCTCGAAGCCTTCGCTGGCGTCGCGCGCCACGGCGACGATGCCCGAGGGCAGGTTGTTTTCGCCCGGGATGATAACGATCGTGAACTCCACCGATATGCGGCCCCGGTCCTTGGTCAGGGCCGGCGCCTTCAGAAGTTGGCCGTCGCCATACTTGGTGATCCCGGTGGCCATGGTGACGTCGAAGCCCGCCCAGTGGCCAGCGCGCTGGGGCTCCGGGATGATGATGTCGAGGCTCGCCCCGAGCGCCTCCGCTTGCGGGAAACCGAAAATCCGCTCTGCCCCCGGCCCCCAGAAGGTGATCTCGCCGGAGCCGTTCACCGCCATCACCGCATCGGCATGCGAGCCCAGCAGGGCCGTGGCGACTTCGGTTTCGATGGTCATAACGGCTTCCCCTCTGACGAACGCTCCTTATGGCGCGAAGAGAGCGTCGCCCTCTTCGTATTCGAATTCCACCAGGAATATGCGCTCGGAAGATCCGTGCCTGGCCACCTTGAGCATGTCGTCGATGTCCTTGAAGCCGGAGTCCGTGGCCATCTTCCCGGTGATGTCATCCAGCGTGATCTCGCGGATGCCCGTGACGACGACATGCCCGTAGCCGAGGGGAGACCGGCTCCCCACCTTCACCCGCGCCGAATGCCAGAACCGCACGGAGATGGTAATCTCACCGGCCATCACCGCCGGCCGCAGCTTCTTGGTGAAAGAGATGCCCATCAGCCGCCGGCCCTCAGGGCGCGTTCGCGCCGGATCCGCTGGCTGGGAGTCTTCACCCCGGTCTTCAGCTTGGTCCGCGTCTCTCGCTTGGCCCTGGCGGCGATACGGTCCTCGTTTTCCGCCAGGAAAGCCTCCACCGCGTTCGGCTCGAAGTTGGCGAGGCTACGCAGCGCCCAGCTGACCGCCTTCACCACCATGTCCTCGCGATCATCCATCGTCAGGCGCACGATCATCAGAGTGCGCTCGACATCGCCCGCTTTCTTGCCGGCGCGCGTCTTGGAATTCAGCGCCGTCGTACAGACCAGGGCCAGACGCCGCTGCCAGAGGTCATCGCTCTTGGCCCAGTCGATCACGTCGGCATCGGAGATCTGGCCGGCAATCCAGGCCGGCCCCGCCAGGATCAGCCCGAAGCTGTCCACCGCGTACCAGCTGGCCAGGCCTGTCCCGAGCCGGTTCAGTGTCTCGATGTCCAGGGCGGCCATGGCCCCTTTGTGATTGGCGATCAGCTCATCGCCTACCCAGCGTCCGAGGTTGGGACCGAACCGCGAGGCCGCCGCGATGACATCCCGGGGGTCAGCCTTCTTCAACTGTGAGGAGAGTTTCTTTCGCACCGCCCGCAGCCTGGGCAGATAGGCGTCGCCCAGCGTTTGCAAGTCGGCCTGCGCCGCGCTCACACAACGGTCCACATCGGCCTTGCTGAGCGTCATTCCGGTCCTCGAACGCAGAAGGGGCGGACCCTCGCGGATCCGCCCCTTCCTTGTAGCACAGCCTTGCGGCGGGCTTAGAGCGCTTGCAGTTGGCCCGCGGCGGTCTTGCCGCTGCGGCGGTCCTGTTCCAACTCGTAGCTGACCTTTTGGCCTTCATCGAGGCCACGCAGACCGGCCCGCTCGACCGCCGAAATGTGCACGAACACATCGGCGCCGCCCTCGTCGGGCTGAATGAAGCCAAAACCTTTTTGGCCGTTGAACCACTTCACGGTTCCAGTAGACATAGAAAGTACCTTTCAGATCATAAGTATTCCCGAGCAAACCTCGTTGCCCGGTATCGCAATTTCGTTAGGGATCGAGGGCGGGTCCGGGGCTCGATCAACATCAAGCAGGGAGAGCAGCCGAACCAAATCGCAATACGACGATTGAACATCTGCGCCATGATTTCGCAAATTGCAAGGAAATACCGAAATTTCACAGGCGAAAAGCCGCGCTCAAGCTTGATTCTTCTCGCTAATATTTTTCGGAGGGTCCACAAAGGGCGCCCTTGGGCCGCTGCTTTACGCTGGCTCCGCGAAGGAATCCCGCAAGATGAATGTCTCCCGATCAGGCCCGAACAATCGAGCCATTTTCACGGTTTGCCGCCAGGACAGCGCCTGGAGCGTCGAACACGAAGGCGCCGTCGTCGAGACCTGCAAGACCAAGGAAGAAGCCCTGGCCATGGCCAACAAACGCGTACGCGCCCTGCAGGACGCTGGCACGCCGTGTCAGGTCCGGGTCACGGGAGAGGTCGGCTACTTCGCCGGCTGAGGCGCCCCGAAGACGGCGCAATGAAAAAGGGCGGGTCCGCGAGGACCCGCCCTTTCCATGCTTGGCCGGGGTGAACCCTGTTAAGCCGGGGCGCGGGCGCCCTGGGCTTCATACGCCTTCTTCAGCTCGTCGAGTTCGGTCGCGAACTTGTCGCGGGCGGCCTCACGCAGCTTCGGAATGTGGTAGCTCGGGAAGAGGTCGTTGTCGGGCTTGTAGTCCTTCAGGACCTGCTTCGCGACGGTGACCTTGTGCACTTCGGTCGGACCGTCGGCGATGCCCATCACGAACGAGGACGTCACCATGCCCATGAAGGGCATTTCGTTGGAGACGCCGAGCGCGCCGTGGATGTGCAGGGCGTTGGCCGCGATGTCGTGATAGACCTTCGGCATCGCCACCTTGATGGCAGCGATGTCCTTGCGCACCAGGTTGTAGTCCTTGTGCTTGTCGATCAGCCAGGCGGTGCGCATCACCAGCAGCCGGAATTGCTGCAGCTGGATCCAGCTGTCGGCGATCTGCTCTTGCACCATCTGCAGGTCGGCCAGCTTCCCATCGCGGGTCTGACGCGACACGGCGCGGCGGCACATCAGGTCGAAGGCGCGGGCGCAGGCGCCCACGGTGCGCATGGCGTGGTGCACGCGGCCGCCGCCGAGGCGGGTTTGCGCGATCACGAAGGCGTTGCCACGGCCGCCGAGCAGGGCTTCTTCGCCCACTTCGACGTCGGTGTAGCGCATGTAGCCTTCGGAGCCCGCGTCACCGGCGCCGACGCCGACGTTGCGCACGATCTGCACGCCCGGGGTCTTGGTGGGCACGATGAAGATCGAGGTGCGCTTGTAGGGGTCGCTGTGATCCGGGTCGGTCACGGCATAGACGATCAGGATCGTCGACCAGGCGGCGCCGGTGGAGAACCACTTTTCGCCGTTGATGACCCACTTGTCGCCCTTCTTCTCGGCGCGGGTCTTAAAGGTCAGAGGGTCGGAACCGCCGGTGGGTTCGGACATCGAGAAGGCCGAGCGGATTTCGCCGTTCAGCAGCGGCCACAGCCACTTTTCCTTCTGCTCCGGGGTGCCGTAGTGGGCGATGATCTCGGCATTGCCGGTATCGGGCGCCTGGCAGCCGAAGATCGAGGGGGCGAGGCCGTTACGGCCCAGCTTTTCGTTCATCAGGGCCAGCTTCAGCTGGCCGAAGCCCTGGCCGCCGAGTTCCGGGCCGAGGTGGCAGGCCCACAGGCCCTGCGCCTTCACTTCGTCCTGCAGCGGCTTGATGAACTTGGCGCGGCCCAGTTCCCCACGCACCGCCATGCCGAGGTTGGAGAGCGGTTCGACCTTCTCCTCCATGAACTCCTCGATCCAATCGAGCTTCTTCTGGAATTCCGGATCGGTCTCAAAGTCCCAAGCCATGTCGATCTCCCTTGGCGCCAGCTGCTTCCCTAGCGGCGCGTGTGAATGTATGCCGCTGAGGTGACGTTCGGGGCGCTTCGGCCCCCTTTGATCCGACATCGGCGTGCGCGGCCATTATCGGGCGCCGGTTGCCGCTACGCAACCGCGCTCAAACGTCTGTTTGAAAAAATTTGAGTGAGCGTCAGGCAGCCCGCGTTCCAGCGGCGTCTTGCTCGTCTTCCTCGGCGATGATGCGCGCCAGTTCTTTGAGCAGGGCGGCTGGCGACAGAGGTTTGGCCACGGAACCGTTCATGCCTGCCGCACGATAGCTCTCGATCTGGTGCGAAAGGGCGTTGGCGGTCATGGCCACGATCGGCGTCTTCGACGCCTCGCACGGTAGGGCGCGAATCGTCCTCGTGGCGGTGATCCCATCCATGACCGGCATCTGCACGTCCATGAAGATCAGGTCGAAGGCGCGGCGCTGGGCGGCGTCCACCCCCTCCGCCCCGTTTTCGGCGGTTTCCACGCTAGCGCCGAGGTTCTCCAGCATCTTGGTGGCGATCAGGCGGTTGGTGGCATTGTCCTCCACCACCAGCACATTCATGCCCTCCAGCCAGAGCTGGTTGTCTTCGTGGGCCAATCCAGCGGCCGGCGCCACCGGCGAGGCGATCTCGAACCAGAAGGTCGAGCCGATGCCCTCCTTAGAGGCGAAGCCGACTTCGCCGCCCATCAGTTCAGCGAGACAGCGGGTAATCGACAGACCCAGTCCGGAGCCGCCGAACTTGCGGGTTGTCGACCCGTCAGCCTGCTGGAAGCGCTGGAACAGCATCTCCTGCGCCTCGGCCGGTATGCCCACGCCGGTGTCACGGACCTCTACGCGCAGGCGGCGGCCTTCGCCGGTCCCAAAGGCGGCCATGCGCACTTCGACGCCGCCGGTCAGGGTGAATTTCACAGCGTTGCCGATGAGGTTGAAAAACATCTGACGCAGACGCACCTCGTCGGTGGACACCCAGCCGAGCTCCGGCGCGATCAGGGTGCGTAGATAGAGGCCCCGCTCCTCGGCCTGAGCGCGCATCATTCCGGCGACTCCCTCGAGGGCGGCCGCTGGATCAACCGGTGTCGGCGAAAGCTCCAGCCGGCCGGCCTCGATCTTCGAGAAATCGATCACGTCGTTGAGGAGTTCGGAAAGCATCGACCCGCAAGCCAGAGCTTCGTCCAGCAGGCCGCGCCCCTCGCCGGACAGGTTTTCAGCCTTCAACAAGTGCAGAACGCCGAGCACACCGTTCATTGGAGTGCGGATCTCATGGCTCATATTGGCCAGGAACTGGCTCTTGGACTCGGCGGCGTCCTGGGCGGCCTTCTCACCGGCGAGGGCGGCGTCGCGCGCCGCGGCGAGTTCGGTGATGTCCTGACTGATGCCCAACACTTCCCACTTGCCGGAACTGAGTTGCTGCATGCCCTGCCAGGCGACTCGCAGGCGGCCCCATTCCCCCGTCTCGGCGCGCCGGTTGCGGTATTCGATCAGGCCGTATTCACCGGTTCGCAAAGTGTGCTTGAACAGGCGGTCCATGGCCGGGGCGTCATCCGGGTGTATTTCATCGGAAACCTGCACGCCCGACCGCACGGCGTTTTCCGGGGTGTTCTCGTCGGGCTCTCCATGCACATCGTGGTTGAAGAGGTAGCTGCGGGTCTCCGGATTGTATCGCCAGACGTGCAGGCCCGAAGCCTGGCGCAGCAGTGCGGTGGAATGCTGCATCTGGCGGATCTCATCTTCCTTGAGCTTCGCCTCGGTGATGTCCTGCAACACACTCAGGCACTCGCCGTGCGCATCCAAACGCGCCCGCGCCCGCATCCACAGAAAACCGCCGTCCTTCTTGATGATCCGGTGCTCGGCCAGGGAGACGCCATGATAGTCGAGGTTCTCCCGGACGGCCTGCAGGATGTCGCTGTCATCGGGGTGGCAGAAGTCGCCCACCATACGGCCAAGCGTCTCGGCTTCCGACCAGCCCGTGAGGGATGTCCAGGCGGGGCTGACACTGACAACCTTCGTGTTCTGCGAGACCACGAAGACATCAAGGCTGTTCTCGAAAAACCACCTGGCGGCCGCGTATTCCGCGGCCGTCCCAGCCTTCTGACGGGCCATTTGTGGAGTCCCCCAAGAATAAGTTCGTTGAACAATGTCCGACGAACGTAAACTTACCGTTGCGTCAAAACCCCAGGTCGAGAGCATCGGGAGACAGGCAAGACTTTCCGGTCTGGCGGACGGGATGCTATCGCGGGTCCGACACCCTGCGCCTGGAGGCTCCGCCCATGACTTCGCCCGCGTCCCTCGGCTTTTCGGCCGACCGCCTATCCCGTCTCGATGGCTTCCTGCAGTCCAAATACATCGACAGCGGCCGCCTGCCTGGCGCCCTGACGCTCATCGCCCGCGGCGGCGAGGTGGCTCACCTTTCCGTGCTGGGCAAGGCCGATGTGGAGCGCGGCGCGGCGCTCAAGGAAGACACCCTCTTCCGCATCTATTCGATGACCAAGCCGATCACGTCCGTGGCCATCATGATGTTGTTCGAAGAGGGCAAGATCGCCCTTGATGATCCGGTGGAAAAGTACATCCCCGCCTGGAAGGACCTCGGTGTCTATGCTGCCGGCCAGCCCGGCGCCTTCCAGACCACGCGCACCGAGCGGCCGATGCAAGTGGTCGACCTGCTGCGCCACACTTCCGGCCTCACATACGGCTTCCAGAACCGCACCACGGTGGACGCCACCTACCGCAAGCAGAACATCGGCCGCCGCGACGCCTCGCTGGAAACCTTCGTCGCCGAGCTGGCCAAAATCCCGCTGGAATTCTCGCCGGGCACGGCCTGGAACTATTCGGTATCCACCGATGTGCTGGGCTATCTGGTGCAGGTGGTGTCCGGCATGCCGTTCCCGGACTTCCTGCAATCGCGGCTCTTCGGCCCGCTCGGCATGACCGACACCGGCTTCCAGGTGGCCGCCAAGGACGTCGGCCGCTTCGCCGCCTGCTACAACTTCAAGCCCGGCGGCGGCATGACCCTCGTGGATGATCCCACCGACAGCGAATACCTGACGCCGCCGGTTGGCCCCTCCGGCGGCGGCGGCCTCGTCTCCACGGCGGGAGACTATCTGAAGTTCACCCAGATGCTGCTGAACGGCGGCAAGTCGGGTGACACGCGCTACCTGTCGCGCAAGACCATTGACCTGATGACCGCCAACCATCTGCCCGGCGGCCAGGACCTGACCCAGCTTTCGCGCTCCCTGTTCAGCGAGGCGACCAACGCCGGCATCGGCTTCGGACTTGGTTTCGCGGTGAACATCGATCCGCCCCAGGTGCTGATCCCCGGCAGCTATGGCGAACACTACTGGGGCGGCGCGGCGTCAACGGCGTTCTGGATCGACCCGGAAGAAGACCTGACCGTGATCTTCATGACCCAGCTCCTGCCTTCCTCGACCTACCCGATCCGGCGGGAACTGCGCACCCTGGTCTATTCGGCGCTCGACGACTGAGGAGAAGTCTTTAGGGCTTTACGAACCCGGCGAAGGGTTTCATCGGTTTCACCCTGATGCCAGATACGCCTAAGCCGCTTCGCCATCTCGTCATCTTCGGCGCGACCGGGGATCTCTCCGGGCGGATGCTGCTGCCATCCCTTTATTTTCTCGACGCCGATAACCTCCTGGCGGCGGACGTGAAGATCATCGGCGCGGCACGCTCGGCCCTCGACCAGGCGGCGTTCGTCGCCCATGTGCGCGAGATCATCGCGAAGCGGCCGGAAGGCCTCGACGAGGCCGTGTGGAAGCGCTTCGCGGCGCGGCTCGACTACTGCCAGTCGGATGTGGCTTCGGCGGAGGGCTTAAAGGATCTGGCGGCCCGGCTCGGCGGATCATCGGCCGTGTTTTACCTGGCCCTGTCGCCCAGCCTCTATGGCGCTGTTTGCCGGGCCCTGGACGGGGCGGGCCTCGCTTGCGGGGACTGCCGGATTGTTATCGAAAAGCCGATCGGCCACGACGCCGAATCCTCGCGCGTCATCAATGGCGAGGTGGCGGCGGTGTTCGAGGAAGGCCGGGTGTTCCGGGTCGACCACTATCTCGGCAAGGAGACGGTGCAGAACCTGATCGCGCTGCGCTTCGCCAACACCTTCTTCGAGCCCCTGTGGAACAACCTCGCCATCGACCACGTGCAGATCACCGTGGCGGAGACCGAAGGGGTGGGGGACCGCTGGCCCTACTACGATGAGTACGGCGCCCTGCGGGACATGGTGCAGAACCACATGATGCAGCTCCTCTGCCTGGTGGCGATGGAGCCGCCGGCCGATGCGAGCGCGGACTCGGTGCGCGACGAGAAGGTCAAGGTGCTGAAAGCGCTGCGCCATTTCTCCCAGGCCACGGCCCAGCAGAACTCCGTGCTCGGCCAGTATCGGGAGGGCGTGGTCGAGGGCCAACACGTCAGGGCCTATGCCGCCGAGCGGGGTGGCGAGACCAACACCGAAACCTTCGTCGCCCTGCGGGCCGAGATCGACAACTGGCGCTGGGCGGGGGTGCCCTTCTACCTGCGCACGGGCAAGCGTCTGCCGGAGCGGCGGACGCAGATCGTCATCCAGTTCAAGCCGCTGCCCCACTCGATCTTCGGCCCGGCGGCGCAGGCCGACCTGGTGGCCAACCGGCTGGTGATCGATCTGCAGCCGAAGGAAGACATCTCGTTCCTGCTGATGAACCGCCGCCCGGGCCTGGCCGGGACGAGGCTACAGGCCCTGCCATTGTCGCTGTCGCTGAATGACGGTGGGCGGCGGCGCATCGCCTATGAGAGGTTGTTGCTGGATGTGCTGGCCGGCAATCCGGCGATGTTCGTGCGGCGCGACGAGGTGGAACTGGCCTGGGTCTGGATCGACGGGGTGGCCGAGACCTGGCGCGATCTGCGGGTGGCGCCCAAGCCCTACAATGCCGGGTCCTGGGGCCCAGCGGGCGCCTTTGCCCTGCTGGAGCGTTCCGGCCGGGAATGGCTGGACGAATAGAGATGATCGAGGCCTTTGCGGACCGCGAGGCCTTGGCGGATGCGGCGGCCGAACTGATCGCCGGGGCGCTGCGAGACGCGATCGCGGCCAAGGGCCATGCGGGTTTCATCCTGACGGGAGGCTCGTCGCCAGGCCCGGTCTATGACCGCCTGTCGCGGGACGCCTCGGTGGACTGGCGCAAGGTGATGGCGACGCTCTCCGACGAGCGTTGGGTGGATCCTTCCCATCCGGACAGCAACGAGGCCCAGGTGCGGGCCCGGCTGCAGACGGGTCTTGCCGCCGCTCTGGGCTTCACGCCGCTGAAGTATCCGGCCCCCAGTGCCGAGGCGGGGGCCCGGGCGGCGGAGGAGGCGGTGAACGATCTCTTCCCGGTGGACCTCACCCTGCTCGGCATGGGGGAGGACGGCCACATCGCCTCGCTCTTCCCGGACGATCCGATCGCGGAGTATGCCCTGCACCCGGCGGCGGAGAAGCGGGTCTGCGCGGTGGCGATGTCGGGCCTTGCGCCCTATCTGCCGAGGATCAGCCTCTGCCTGCCCGCCCTCCTGGATACCGGCCTCGTGCTCGTCCTGATCGCGGGCGAGGCCAAGCGGGCCTTGATCCAGCGGGTTCTCGCCGAACCGGGCTATGATCCGCCCGTGGCGCGGCTGATCCGCCAGGCCAAGGTTCCGGTCCGGATTTTCTGGTCGCCCTGAAGGAGACCCCATGCCCCTCCATCCCGTCACCGAAGAGGTCACCCAGCGCATCGCGGCGCGAAGCCTGGATAGCCGCGCCGACTACCTGGCGCGCATGGAAGCCGCGCGGCAGACTGGCCCTGGCCGGGGCAAGCTCTCCTGCGCAAACTGGGCCCACGCCTTCGCCGCCGTGCCGGGGGAGGACAAGGCGACCTTGCGCAATCCCAACGCCCCCAATGTCGGCATCGTCACGGCCTACAACGACATGCTCTCGGCCCACCAGCCGTTCGAGCACTTCCCCCAGCTGATCAAGGAAGCCGCCCGGCAGGTCGGGGCGACGGCGCAGGTGGCGGGCGGGGTGCCGGCCATGTGCGATGGGGTTACGCAAGGCCGGCCGGGCATGGAGCTCTCCCTCTTCTCCCGCGACGTGATCGCCATGGCGACGGCGGTGGCCCTGACCCATGACGCCTTCGACGCGGCCCTGCTGCTCGGCATCTGCGACAAGATCGTTCCGGGGCTCTTCATCGGGGCGGCGGCGTTCGGGCATCTGCCGGTGATCTTCGTGCCGGCCGGGCCGATGACGACGGGAGCCTCCAATGCCGAGAAGGCCAAGGTCCGCGCCCTTTTCGCCGAGGGCAAGGCAACGCGGGATGAGCTGCTGGATTCGGAAATCCGCTCCTACCACGGCCCCGGCACCTGCACCTTCTACGGCACCGCCAATTCCAACCAGATGATGATGGAGATGACCGGCCTGCACCTGCCGGGCGCCGCCTTCGTCCACCCCTATACGCCCCTGCGCGATGCGCTCACGGCGCATGCCCCGAAGCGGGCCGTGGAGATCGGGCTCTCCGGCAATGACTACACGCCCTTCGCCTCGGTGATCGACGAGAAGTCGATGGTCAACGCCATGGCGGGCCTGCTGGCGACGGGCGGTTCGACCAACCACACCCTGCACATCCTGGCCATGGGCCGTGCGGCGGGGCTGCAGATTACCTGGGAGGATTTCGACGATCTCTCCCGCATCACGCCCCTGCTGGCCCGGGTCTATCCGAACGGGTCGGAGGATGTGAACGCCTTCCATGCGGCCGGTGGCATGGCCTTCGTGTCCCGCCAATTGCTGGCCGGCGGCTTTGCCCACGAGGACGTCAACACGGTCGCCGGGCATGGCCTCAGCCGCTACACGCAAGAGCCCTATCTGAAGGATGGGGAGCTGGCCTGGCGGGACGGGCCCACGGAATCCCTGGCCCCAAACATCCTTCGCCCCTTCGACAATCCGTTCCAGCCGGAGGGCGGCATCCGCCTCCTGAAGGGCGGGCTCGGCCGGGCCGTGATCAAGACCTCGGCGGTGAAGGACGAGCACCTGATCATCGAGGCGCCGGCGCGGGTGTTCGATGACCAGGAAGACCTGCTGGCCGCGTTCCAGGCGGGCGAGTTCACCCAGGACATGGTGGCGGTGGTCCGCTTCCAGGGCCCGAAGGCCAATGGCATGCCGGAGCTGCATAGCCTCACCCCGGCCCTGGGCGTCTTGTTGGACCGGGGCCTGAAGGTGGCCCTGGTGACGGACGGGCGTATGTCCGGGGCCTCGGGCAAGGTGCCAGCGGCGATCCATGTGACGCCGGAAGCCCTCGATGGTGGGCCGCTGTCGCGGGTGCGCGACGGGGATCTGGTGCGGCTGGATGCGCACAAGGGCGTGCTGGAAATCCTGGTCCCCGAGGGCGAGCTGATGAGCCGCCCGGCCGCGAAAGCCCCGCCCGCCGGCTTCGGCTATGGCCGCGAACTCTTCGGCTGGATGCGCGCCGCGGCCGGCCCCGCCGACGCCGGCTGCTCGCCCCTGTTCAGCTGACGTGACCAAAACCTGGGCCGACCTCAATGCGCCGGACGCGCCCTTCGAGGTGGCTGCCCTGGCGGCGGCGCTGGACGACCAGCGGGCGGCGCGGGGTTTGAGCTGGGCCGCCTTGGCCGGTGCGCTCCGGGTCAGCGCCTCGACCCTCAAGGGCCTGGCGACCCGGCTCTGGGGCGTCGAGGGGGACGGGGTGCTGCAGATGCTGATCTGGCTAGAGCGGACACCGGAGAGCTTCGTTCCGGGCCATCCGGGCGCGTACCTGGCCGAAGGGAAGCTGCCGGTGGTCGCGCCGCCGGGCCTGCTGCGGTTCGATGTGCCGGGGATCCACCGGCGCATCGACGCTGAGCGCGAGCGGCAGGGCCTGACCTGGGCCGAGGCGGCGGCGGCGATCGGGGGGCCGATCAACGCCCAGACCTTGAAGGCCATGGCGGGGCAAACGCGGACGGGGTTTCCGCAGGTGATGCGATATGCGCGCTGGCTGAAGGTCCCCTGCGCGGCGCTGACGCGGGCAGCCCCATGGTGACGCGGCGCGGCCTGCTCGCGGCTTCGGCGCTGCTGCTGGCCACGCCGGCCTTCGCGGAGACGACCGCGCCGGTGGAGACCACGGCCGGCAAGGTGCGCGGCGTGCGGGCGGGCGAGGTCTCCAGCTTCAAGGGCGTGCCGTATGCCCGGGCCGAGCGGTTCAGGCCGCCGGGCCGGCCGCTCTATTGGGCGGGGGTGCGGGAGGCTTCCGACTATGGACCGACCGCGCCGCAGCGGGTTCCGGGCTCGCCGCCGCCGACCGGGGTGCAGGGCGTTCCGCCGCCGGAGGGCGAGGACTGCCAGGTGCTCAACATCTGGACCCCGGCCACGGACGGCAAGCGGGCCGTGATGGTCTGGCTGCATGGGGGCGGGTTCGCCAGCGGCTCGGGCTCGGCGCGGCTCTATGACGGGACGAACCTGGCGCTGCATCAGGACGTGGTGGTGGTGACGGTGAACCACCGGCTGAACGCCTTCGGCTATCTGGATTTGTCGCAGGTGCTGGGGGAGGGGTTCGAGGCCACGGGCAACCTGGGCCAGCTGGATATCGTGGCGGCCCTGGAATGGGTGCGGGACAATATCGCGGCCTTTGGCGGCGACCCGGGCAAGGTGACGATCTTCGGCCAGTCGGGGGGTGGGCAGAAGGTGTCCGCCCTGATGGCCATGCCGGCGGCGAAGGGGCTCTTCCACCGGGCGATCATCGAGAGCGGGCCGGGAATCCGGATGGCATCGCGCTTCGAACAGACCAAGGCCGCGGCGGCGGTGCTGGCGCACCTTGAGATTTCCCGCGCCGACGCCCGCACGCTGCTGGAGGTTCCGGCGGGGGATTTGCTCAGCGCCTATGCCTGGGTGCGGCGGGCCCTGCCGGAGCGGGGGCCGGGGTTCATCCGGACGTTCGGGCCGACGGTGGATGGGGTGGTGCTGCCGGGTGATCCGTTTGATCCGGCCGCTCCGGCGGTCTCGGCGGAGGTGCCCCTGATCGTGGGATATGCCCACACCGAGGCGACGTACTTCTACCGGGGCGCGGCGGCCAGGTTCGATCTGGCCGAGGCCGAGATCGCGCCGAAGCTGGCGGGTTTGGTCGGAGAGGCGGGGCCGGAGCTGGCGCGGGCCTACCGGGCGGCGATGCCGGGCGCCTCGGCCTGGGACGTGTTCATCGCTATCGCCACGGATTTCCCGACGGCGACCTTCACGCGGGAGATCGCGCGGCGGAAGACGGCGGGTGGGGGAGCCTCAGCTTGGTGCTACCGGTTCGACTGGGAGACACCGGCCATGGGGCCGGGTGTTCGCAGTCCGCACACGATTGAGATGCCCTTCGTGTTCGACAACGTGGCGACGCAAGGCGCCATGGTGGGGACGGGTGCGGAGCTGCAAGGCCTGGCGACGATGGTGTCGAGCGCCTGGGCCAACTTCGCCAAGACCGGGGTTCCGGGGGCGGAGGGGCTGCCGGAATGGGCGCCCTATGACGGGGTGCGGCGGGCGACGATGTTGATCAACACGGAGAGCCGGGTGGTGGACGATCCCGACCGGGCGCTGCGGGTGGCAGTGGACGGGGCCCTGGGGATGGCGGTTTGAGGCCTCGACCACCGTATTTGCACCGTATTCACCGTACTTGCGCCACTTAGCGCGCTTTACGTGCGCGGTAAGTGCAGCTCCGCGCGCGGTCCGTGACGCTTGTGGCGCATTGTGTGCGCGGTGGGTGTAGCTAGCCGCGCGGTTGGTGCGCTGTTCCGTTGTCCTCTCCCATGGGGAGAGGAAGGGATCAGGTGGTGCGGCGCCTGGCGCGTCGCTCCGGTCGGGCTCGCATCCCCTCACCCCGGCCCTCTCCCTATGGGAGAGGGAGGCTGAGTTTGGATTGGTGATGTTTGCGCCATCGGTCATGGCGACACATATAGCGAACTATTCGCGAAGTGTGAAGTGAAGGCGAGGGTTCAACCCTTGAACTTGGCGATATCGGTGGCTGACCCCGCTGCGATGTCCAGCCCGCGATCATCGTAGGGATGGACGATCAGGCGGCGCTCGAAATCCACGAAATAGATGTCGACGGGCGAGCTGGGTTCGATGGGCATTTCATCGGCGATGGCGCACCAGAGGAGGCGGTCGATGTCGGCCTCAGGACCGGTGAGGACAGCACCGAACCAATGGCGGTGGAGGTCGCTGCCGAACTCAGCAGCATAGTCGGCGTCGTGCTGGAGCGTCGAGCCGAGGGGTTTCAGGGACGAGCTGTCGAAGCCTGCGCGGTTCAGGCGCCGCAGGATGCGCCGTTCGCGAGGGCCGAGCAGGGCAGGCCCATAGAGGGAGAGCAGCACCTCGACCTGCGCGGACTCGGCGAAGGCAAGCCGGCAGAGGCGGCGCGCCCGGTCGATTGCCTGGAGAAATCGGCGGGCGGGGTCTTCGATGTTCGGGATGTCTCCGCCCAGCTCGAAGCGGGCCGCGTGCGGCATGGTTAGGGCGAGGGCGTGGGGTAGCTCGGAGACGCCGAAGGTCGTTTGAAGGCGGTCAGGGTACGACATGGGCGGCTTCCAACGCGACGAAGCGACAGAATGGGGACGTAGGCATGCCTACATCCCCATCACCCTCTAAAAATGACCATTTCACGCGCCAATTCGACGATCCGGTCGCGCTCGATGCCGTAGTCGAGCAGCACCTCGAGCCCATGCTCCCCGAGCTCCGGATGTAGGCGGTCGAAGTTGCTCTTGCCCCGGCTGAAGTCGGCGTAGCAGCGGCCGGTGACGAGTTCGCCCCATTCGGGGTGGACCTTCAGTTCGAAGAAGCCATTGTCCCAAAGCCAGTCGAAGCCGTTGGCCTCGTTGCCGCGGAAGACGGGGGCGGCGGGAACCCCCTCCGCGCGGAGCTTGGCCACGATCTCGTCGCGGGTGTGCGAGGCAAGGCAGAGGTCGATCTCGATCGAAAGCTTGCCGTCACGCGGTTCGCTGAGCGGGTTGGGGAACTCCTCGATCCACTGCGGTTCGTTCAGCACCTTCGCCAGGGCCGCGAAATGCGCTTTGGTGGTGCAGGCGAGGGTCAGCCAGCCGTTGGCGCAGGGGTAGTAGCGGTCGAGCGCCGCGAAGCCGAGGCAGTCCATGTTGCCGACCTTGAGGTCCGGGCGGCCGGCATAGGAGACAAGGTCTCCCGATTGGAACATGGCGCTCTGGGCGGTGAGGCTGGTTTCGATCTCCTGTCCGACTCCGGTGATCTCACGCCGGTAGAGGGCGGCCATGATGCCGAAGGAACTCATCGCCGCGGTGGCCACGTCGTTCACGGCGACAGAGTGGAAGACCGGCTCCTGACCCGGCCCGCCTTGCGCCTGCATCATGCCGCTGCGGGCCTGCAGCAGAGGATCAAATCCCGGCAACATCGCCTCCGGCCCCTTGGTGCCATAGCAGTTGATGGAGAGGGAGATGATGTTGGGGTTCACCGCCTTCAGGGCGTCATAGTGGATGTTGAGGCGCTTCCTCACGCCCAGCCGGTAGTTGTCGATCACCACGTCGGCGTTGCGGGCCATGTCCAGGAAGGCGGCGTGGCCCGCAGGGTTCTTCAGGTCGATGCCGAGTCCGCGTTTGCCCCGGTTGTAGTTCATGAAGCCGGTGCCATAGGGGCGGAAGGGGTCGCCTTCGGCCGGCTCCACCTTGACCACGTCGGCGCCGTAGCTGGCGAGGATCGAGGAGCAGTAAGCGCCGGCGATGACGGTGCCGAGATCAAGGACGCGCACGCCCGCGAGGGGCGCTGGGCCCGCCCCGCCCTTTGCCGGGGCGGGCGTACGAGGCGTGGCGAAGCGCCTGAGATCCTCGTCCGTGGCCTCGCGCATGAGGCCGCGCACCTCGCCGGGCGTCTCAAGCAGCTTCAAGGCGATGCCCGGCATCACAACCTTGCCCTTCTCGGCGTGTTCCATTTCCAGGCGCATGTCATTGGCGGCGATGGGGCCACTCTGCAGCCAATCGCGGCGCTCGCCGACCGGTCCGGCCGGAATGTCGGCGGCCTTCAGGAAATCGACCCATTCATCCCGCGAGCGCTGCTTGAAGACGTCGGTGAGGAGGCCGATCACGTCGATGGCGCCGGGGGGATAGTCCTTCACCTTGGAAAGGCCCAGGGCGTCCAGGCAGCGGGCGAAGAAGTGCGGGAAGAGGCAGCCGAGAAAGAACCACTCGCCGTCTCCGGCTTCATAGAGCCGGTAGCCGGGTGAGCCGCCTAAGGGGCTGCCGGCCACCAGACCGGCGCTGTCGATGAAGCCGATCGGGCCGGACACCTCGTTCATGCCATGCAGGCCGCTGACCGTAACAGCCTGGCCCTCCCCGGATTTCTCGCGCTCGATGAGAGCGGCGGTGGCGGCGCCGGCCGCGACCGTGGCCTGTCCGTAGTGGACCAGAGGCATGACGTGCCAGATCGGCTGGTCGTTGTAGGACCCCTGGCGGAAGGCGGTGCCGGTGAGGCCGGTCAGTGTGGCGTGATGCGATGCCATCTCGCTGAGCTCGCCAGAGGTCCCATAGGGCGGCGCCCAGAGGTGGATCAGGCGGGGATTGGTGTTGGAGAGATCCTCGTGGCGGAGCTTCAGGGCTTCCAGCCGCTTCGGCGAGAAGTCGAAGATGGCGACATCGGAGGCGGCGATGAGGTCGCGGGCCTTGGCGAGGCCCTCGGGGGTGTCGAGATCGAGGGTGAGGCGGGCCTTGTTGCGGTTCCACATCAGGTAACCGGGCTCGTCCTTGAAGCGGTCGCCTTCCGGGGGCTCGACCTTGAGGGTCTCGGCCTCGAAGTCGGTCATGAGCATGGCCGCCATGGGCCCCACCAAACCCTGGCTGAAATCGACGATCCTGATGCCTTGAAAAGCCGACATCCCACACTCCGCCCAATCACGTTTTTTCTTATGGGGGTTAGGTTAGACCTTCCCTCTGTCGAATTGAAAGTACGGCTTTGCGCAGGGGAAGGAATTTAGGGGGAAAGCGCGGTCCAGGGCGTCCTCCCCTTCAGGGGAGGGACAGCGAGGCGAAGCCGCGCAGGGTGGGGGACTGCCCGGCCTTGAGGAAATGGGGTGATTGATTGCGCTGCGTGCGGCTTAGGAGCCGGACTGGACGCGAACGCGACGCGAGGACTCGCAGGGCGGTCCCCCACCCTCGCGCTTCGCGCTCTCCCTCCCCTGAAGGGGAGGGTTTACGCCTTTGGCAACGTGCCCAAAAACCCCAGCACAGCCGCGTTGAAGGCTTCAGGTTGGTCAATGTTGGCGGCGTGGCCGGCGCCCGGGATGACGACCTTGGCGGCGCCGGGGATCTTCGAGGCCATGTAGTCGGAGGCCGCCAGATAGGGGGCGTCGTTGGCGCCGACGATGACGATGGAAGGCGCCTTGATGTCGGGCAGGGCGCTGATCACGCGAGCGTTTCTCTGGGCCAGCATGCCGCGCGCGGCTCGGGCGAGGCCGGTGGCGTCGCGGTGCGGGGAGGTGCGGGTTTCGGCGCCGCCGTTGGAGAGACGGGCGAGGCCGTCGCGTTCCCAGCGTTCGGCGGTTTTCTCAGCCGTGGCGTTCCAGGTGTCGCGGGCCGCGTCGTTCTTGTAGCCGGGGCCGGTGTCGATGATCAGCAGGGCCCGCACCCGTTCCGGATAGGTGGCGGCGAAGGCGAGGGACATGTAGCCGCCCAGGGAGAGGCCGCCGATGATCGCCTTCTCGGCGCCCACCGCATCCAGGATGGCGGCCATGTCCTCGACGGTCTCGGCTTCGGAATAGAGGCTCTGGTCGGCCGGATAGTCAGTGTGGCCGTGGCCGCGCATGTCCCAGGTGACGAGGGTGTGGTCCCTGGCGAGGACGTCGATCTGGCCTTTCCACATGTGGGAGCTGGACGAGTAGCCGTGGGTGAGCAGGACTACCGGGCCTGACCCGTGGACCTCGTAATAGATGTCGACGCCGTTGCGATTGAGTTTGGGCATGCTCGGCTCTCCCGAGGGGACGTGTACTTGTTACGCGTCCCCCATTCTGATCGTTGGAAGGGGACGCGTAACAAGTACACGTCCCCCCTGACATTAGGCTCCGATGAAGTTGCCGATGCGGCGTTCGTTGACCGACTTGACCCCTTCGGCGAAGTCCTTGGTGGCGCGCAGCCAGGTCTGTTCGGTGAGTTCGTGGTCGGTCTGGGCCTTCACGGCCGCGGCGAGGCCGGCGCGCAGGGTCTTGCGGGTGGCCTGAACGGCGAGGGGGGCGGCCTCGGCAATCTCGGCGGCGAGACGGTGGGCGGCGGGGCGAAGGTCCTCCAGCGGGGCGACCTCATCGGCGAGGCCGAGGGCCAGGGCCTCCTCGCCGGTGAAGCGGCGGCCGGTGAGGCACATGAGGGCCGCCTTCTGCTCGCCGATCAGGCGGGGCAGGGTGTGGGTGATGCCGAAGCCCGGATGGAAGCCCAGCTTGACGAAGTTGGAGGTGAAGCGGGCCTCCGGGGCGGCGACGCGGAAATCGGCGACAAGGGTGAGGCCAAGGCCGGCGCCCACGGCCGCGCCCTGCACGGCGCAGACCATCGGTTTGGCGACCGAGAAGAGGCGCACGGCCTGGACATAGAGGGGGTTGATGCCCTGCATGCCTGACCCGCCGATGCCGGTGGGCGACGCGAGGTCCGCCCCGGCGCAGAAAGCCTTGCCGGCCGAGCAGAGGACGGTGGCGCGCAGGTCCTTTTCGGCGTCGATGGCCTCCAGGGCGTCGGCGAGTTCGGTGACCAGCTCGACGCTGACGAAGTTGGTCGGCGGGCGGTTGAATTCCACCTGGGCGACATGGCCGTGGATCTCGACTGTGACGAAGTCGCCGAATTCGGTTTTCATGGGTTCAGCTCGGATTGGAGGAAGGCGGCCCTGACGGGGACGCCGGGAAGATCGGAAATCTGGGCCGGGAGGGCGCCGCGCCAGACGGCGCAAACGACGCTGGAGAGGAGGCCGCCGGCTTCCTTCAGGAACACCGCCGCATCGACGACGGCGCCGCCCGTGGAGATGACATCCTCGATGGCGCAGACGCGGCGGCCTGTGATGTCGCCGCCCTCGACGGCGAGGCAGGTGCCATACGTCTTTCTGGCCTTGCGCACGAAGATGGCGGGCAGGCCCGTTTCCAGCGAAATCGCGGTCGCCAGTGGCACGCCTCCGAGCTCGATTCCGGCGAGGATCTCAGTGTCCGGCGGAACCAGGGCGGCCATGCGGGCGGCGAGGCGGCGCAGCAGCTTCGGGTCGCTCTCGAAGCGGTATTTGTCGAAGTATTCGGACGAGGTCTGGCCGGAGCGGAGCACGAAGCTGCCGGTCAGGTGGGCGGCCTTGTAGAGGTCGCCGGCCAGGACAGGGTCCGGGGAAACGCTCACCGCCGCGTGCCCAGGAGATTGCGGGCGACGACCCATTTGTGCACCTCGGTGGGGCCGTCATAGATGCGCATGGTGCGCAGCTTCAGCAGCATCTGCTGGAGGGGCAGTTCCTTGGTCATGCCCATGGCGCCGAAGCACTGCATGGCGTTGTCGACCACCTTGTAGGCCATCTCCGTGGCGAAGGCCTTGATCATGGAAATCTCAAGGCGGACGTCGCGGCCCTGGTCCAGCTTCCAGGCGCAATCATAGGTCATCAGCCGGGCGGCGTGGATCTGGGTGGCGGCGTCGGCGACCCACCACTGGATGGCCTGACGCTCCGAAAGGGGCGAGCCGAAGGTGGTGCGCTGGGGCGCGTAGTCGCAGATCATGTCGAGGGCCCGCTGGGCCATGCCGACGGACCAGGCGGCCATCTCGCAGCGGCGGGTGGAAAGGCGCAGCTGCATGGGGGCAAAGCCGTTGCCCTCTGTGCCGAGGAGCTTCCAGGCCGGGACCCGGCAGTCTTCGAGGAGCACCTCGTAGGTGACGGCGCCGCCGATCATGGGGATGGGGCGGACGACCTTGAAGCCGGGATTGTCGCCGTCGACCAGGAAGGCGGAGATGCCGCCTCGGGAGCCCTTTTCCTTGTCGGAGACGGCCATGACGATGGTGAAGTCGGCGGCGGCGGCTCTACTGATCCAGATCTTGCGGCCATTGAGCACCCAGTCATCGCCGTCGCGCTCGGCGCGGGTGGTCATGCCGGCGGGGTCGGCCCCGGCGCCCGGCTCGGAAATGCCGATGGCGGAGATGGTTTCGCCGCGCACGTAAGGCGCCAGATAGGCCTCGCGCTGCTCCGGCGTCACCGTGGCCATCATCATGCGCAGGTTCGGGCTGTCGGGCGGCAGGGTGTAGGGGGTGACCGTCTTGCCGAGCTCCTCATTGACCCCGACCATGGCCACGGCGGGCAGGTCCGAGCCACCGACGTCCTCCGGTGCATCGAGGCCCCAGAGGCCGAGCTCGCGCGAGACCTTGTCGAGGCGGGTCATGTGGGCTTCGGAGATGGTGAGGCCGCCGCCCGCCGCTTCAGTCGCAAGAACTTCGGCTTCTAGCGGCAAGAGCTCGTCGCGCACGAAGTTCGTGACGAGGTCCTTGAGCATGCGATGCTCTTCGGCGAGCTCGAAATCCATGGCGTTTGTCTCCCGAAGAAATCCTTAGACCGGGATGGCGCGCATCACCAGTTGCCCGATCCTAGAAGCTTGCCGTATGGTCTGCCTATATGTGGGTCTAGAATTCACATATGTGAAATCTTTGCAGAGGACCTTTTGGCCGAGTCCGCCATCAAATCCGCGCGGCGTGTGTTCGAAGTGCTCGAGCTCTTCGACCGCGAACGCCGGCCCCTGATGCTGAAGGAGGTGCTGGTGGCGCTGGGCTATCCGGCGTCATCCGGATCGGCGCTGATGAAGTCCCTCGTGACCCTCGGCTACCTGGACTATGACCGCGACCGGCGGGCCTATTTCCCGACCATGCGCATCGCCGCCCTGGGGGCCTGGGTGCATGATGCTCTCTTTCCGGACGGGGTGCTGGACGCGGTGATGAACCAGTTGCGCACCTCCACGGGGGAAACGGTGATCCTGGCGGCGCAGAGCGACCTGGCGGCGCAATATATTCACGTCGTGCGCTCGGCCGACCCGCTGCAGTTCGTGATCCCGCCGGGGGCGCGCCGGCCGCTGGCCAATTCGGGGATGGGCTGGCTGCTGCTCTCGGCCAAAGCCGACGCCGAGATCGAGCGCCTGAGGCGCCGGATCAATGCCGAGGCCGGGGAGGCGCCGAAGCTTTCGCGTGAAACCCTGATGGAACGCATCGACGAGGTGCGCCGGCGGGGCTACGCCTTTTCAAAGAATAATGTCACCGAGGGGGCCGGGGTGATCGGCGTCCTTCTGCCCAAGGGCCCCTTCGGACGCGTCTTCGCCCTCGGCATCGGCGGGCCGGTGGCCCGGCTGGAGACGCGGGAAGCCGAGATCGTCGCCGAGCTGCGCGCTGCCGCGCGCCGGCTGGGTATAGTTTGATGTCGAATGAAAGTGGATCTGATGCCTGGAAAGCCAACTGGAAAGCCCTTGGCCAAAACCGCCACGGGGCCTCTCGCCGGGGTGCGGATCGTCGACCTGACGAGTGTGGTGTTCGGCGCCTACGCGACCCAGATGCTGGGCGACATGGGGGCGGACGTGATCAAGGTGGAGTTCCCGGGCGGGCGGCGCGGCGGGGGCGGCGACACCATGCGCTGGACGGGCAATGTGCCGGAGGCCGGGGCGGACGATCTGGGGCCCATCTTCGTGACCATCAACCGCAACAAGCGCTCCATGCTGCTCGACCTGCGCGAAGACAGCGCGATGAAGACGTTCCGCAAGCTGGTGAAGACGGCCGACGTGTTCGCCGCTTCGGTGCGCTATGACGGCCTGAAGCGGCTGGGCCTCGGCTATGAAGACTTGAAGGCCATCAAGAGCGACCTGATCTACGCGCATGCTTCCGGCTATGGCTCCGACGGGCCTTATGCGGGCCTGCCGGCTTATGATGATCTGATCCAAGCGGGCTCTGGCCTGGCGGACCTCTTGAACCGCACCGATGGCAACCCGGCGCCGCGCTATTTCCCGAGCCTGATCGCCGACAAGGTCTCGGGCCTCTTCATGGCCCAGGCGGTGCTGGCGGCCCTGTTCCACAAGCAGAAGACGGGGGAGGGTCAGTTCGTGGAGGTGCCGATGTTCGAGTGCATCACCTCCTTCGTCATGGCCGAGCACTTCTTCGGCCACGTCTATGACCCGCCGACCGGGCAGTGGAGCTACAACCGGGTGACCAATCCGGAGCGCAAGCCATTCAAGACCAAGGACGGCTATATCGGCCTCCTGCCCTATACGGACGCCCAGTGGGACGGGTTCTTCGAGCTGGCGGGCTGGGCCGAGACGGTGGGCAAGGACCCGCGGTTCAACGACTTCCGCGCCCGGGCCCAGCATCCGCGCGAGCTCTACGGTCTGGTGGAGGAGATCACTCAGACCAAGACAACTGCGGAATGGCTGGAACTGCTGAAGCCCCTGCAGGTGCCGGTGGTGCGGATGAACAAGCTGGACGAACTGCAGGCCGACCCGCACCTGGCGGCGGTGGGGATGTTCGAGCGCTACGAGCATCCGCTGTCCGGTGGATACTTCAATCTCAAACCACCGCTGAATTTCTCGGCGACGCCGGGCAATATCCGCCTGCATCCGCCCCGCCTGGGCGAGCACACGGAAGAGATTCTCAAGGAATTGGGAGACGACTGATGCGGCTTCGCCAAGTGGCCATGATGGCCCACCAGATCGCGCCCGTGGCCGGGCAGCTGGAATATGTGTTCGGGCTGAAAGTGGCCTACCGAGACCCGGGCGTCGGGTATTTCGGCCTTGCCAATGTGGTGATGCCGGCGGGCGGGGAATTCATCGAGGTGCTGGAGCCGATCCGCGAGGATGCGTCGGGGGCGCGCTACCTCGCCCGGCGCGGCGGCGATGCCGGCTACATGGTGATCCTGCAGGACGATGACGCACTGGCGCACCGGGAGCGACTGACGAAGATGGGCGTGCGGGTGATCGCCGAGAACCGGGGCGACGGATACCGTTACACGCACTTCCACCCGGGGGACTGCGCGGGCGTGCTGCTCTCCATCGACAGCGTGGACGGCGGGGATTGGCGCGAGCCGCTCTCCGACTGGCCGCCGGCCGGGCCGGATTGGCGGGACCATGAGAGCGACACGACCCTGGGCATCACCGGCGTCACGATCCAGGCCAAGAGCCCGATGGCGGCGGCCGAGCGGTTCGCCGGACTCCTGGACCGGCCGATGAGTCATGACGGCGACGCCTTCCAGGTGGCATTGGAGAACGAGGCGATCCGCTTCGTGCCGCCGGTGGATGCGGACGGGACGGGCGTGGTGGGCATCGAACTGGTGGTCAGCGATCTCTTCGGCGTGAAGGACCGGGCCAATGCGGCGGGCCTGCTGCGTGAAGACGGCGCCATCCTGATTGGCGGCGTCGCCTTCACGGCCATCGAGGCCTGACTATTTCAGCTGGCAGGTCATGTAGCCCCAGTTGTTGGGCTGGCTGCGCAGTTGCACGCTGCCGTCGGCGAAACTGTAGGCATAGAATCCGGCCCACGGCCCGGTGCGGAAGGTGACCAGCGGGCCATCTTGCGTATAGCTCCCGGCGACCCCCTGCGCGTTGGCATACTGGCCGTTGCCCTTGAAGATCAGGATCATGTTGCCGGCCTGCTGGCCGATGCACTGATAGCGGCCGGCCCGGACGGGACCGCCGGGCTCGCCCGCCGTGGCGACGGACGGCGCGGACAGGGACAGAAACAGGGCGGCGACCGCGGACCCCACGAAAACGCTACGCGACAACGACACGATTGAACTCCCCAAGAGACATCACGGTCTGACCGCTAAGAGGACTTGGGCGCCGACGCGTCCCCCGGAAGGGGGGCTAGATTTCCAGACGGGCCAGGGCGCCGGCCAAGAGAACCCTGGAATAAGCCTTGTGGAAGCCCATAAGTGGCGCGAAGAGCGGGCTCATCCTGGCCTCGCCAGTCGCCTTGTCGCGGCCGGGCAAGACGGCTGAGCCGAAATAGAGGCGTGTGCCGCCTTCGTGTGGCTCGGCCATAAGCCAGGATCGGGTGTTGCCGCCCATGACTTCGCGCATCAGCAACTGGTCCTGGGCCCGGTCTTCCACGACCCAGCCGGAAAAAGCGTCGATCTCGCCGCGCGCCAGTTGGCCCGCCATCGCGCCTGAGGACGGTTTGGAGAAGACCAGGCGAATGAGCGTGAGTTCGATCTGAAAGACGCCGCCGCGGTAAAAGGCTTCCACAAACCGCGCGAAGGGCACGGCTTCTGGGACGTCGAGGCTGTAGCAGTCGGTGAAGCCCTGGCTCGCATAGCGGCCGAGGAGGGCATCCGGCGGCAAAGGACAGGGTTGGATCTGAGCCATTGGCGCCTGGACGGAAAGAATGGGGACGTGGGCAAGCCCACGTCCCCAAGCGGTTCTAGACCGGCGCGAAGGTGAAGACCGGCGGGTTGCCTTCGCCGGTCGAGGTCCACTTCACCTTGACCCGTTGCCCGATCTTCAGGGTTTCGGGGGTGTGGTCGATGATGTTGGTGAGCACGGCCACCCCTTCATCCAGCGTCACATAGGCGATGGCGTAGGGGACGGGCGTGTTCCGGTGCATCAGGGAGTAGGTGTAGATCACCCCCTCGCCCGGGCTCTCCTGCCAGACCGTATCGGCGGAGAAGCAGAACGGGCAGAGGTTGCGCGGGTACCAGTGCACCTCACCGCAGCCATTGCACTTCTTGATCAGGAACTTGCCCTGCTTGGCGGCGTCCCAGAAGGGCTTCGATTCCAGGTTCTGGGCCGGGGCGGGGATGCGGCGGGTGGTCGGGGCCGCGCGTTCTTGGGTCTCGGACATAGGGCCTATTCCCTTTCCATGATGACGGTGGCCGCGCCGTGGCGGGTGCCGAGGGAGCCGCCCGTGCCGTGGGCGATGACGAGGTCGCAGTTCGGAACCTGGACCTTCGGATGGGCTTCGCCGCGCGCCTGACGGACCGCTTCGATGACCTTGGTGATGCCGCCCCGGTTGGTGGGGTGGTTATTGCAAAGGCCGCCGCCGTCGGTGTTGAAGGGCAGCTTGCCGACGCCGGAGATCAGGTTGCCGTCGGCCACGAACTTGCCGCCCTCACCCTTCTTGCAGAAGCCGAGGTCTTCGAGCTGCATCAGGACGGTGATGGTGAAGCTGTCATAGATCGAGGCGTACTTGATGTCGGCCGGCGTGATGCCGGCTTCGGCCCAGGCGGGCGGGCCCGACCAGAGGGCGCCCGAGTGCGTCAGGTCGAGGTTCTTGCCGCCGCGCGGGCCCTTCGGCGCCTCGCCATGGCCGATCACCTTCACCAGGGGCCGCTTCAGGGACTTGGCGACTTCCGGCGAGGTGACGATGACCGCGCCGCCGCCATCGGTGACGACGCAGCAGTCCATGCGGTGCAGCGGGTCGGCGATCATCGGGGAGTTCAGCACGTCTTCCACTGTCACCACCTGGCGCAGGTAGGCGTGTTCGTTCCACTGGGCGTGGTGGCTGGCGGCGACCTTGATCCAGGCCAGTTGCTCGGCCGTGGTGCCGTACTCGTACATGTGGCGCATGGCGCACATGCCGTAGGTGTTGTGGGTGGAGCCGCCCCAGATGTTCTCGTAGCCGGCTTCCGGCGTCTCATTGATGCCGCCGCCGCCCATGCCGGGAGGCGGGCCGCCGCGGCCGCCGCCGGGCGGGCCTTCACGGCGGGGTTCGCCGAGACCGGCGCGGCCGCCGACCGGACGGCCGGCCAGGGTGATCAGGGCCACCTGGCACTTGCCCGCCGCGATCGCCTCGGCCGCGTGGCCGACGTGGGCGATGTAGGAGGAGCCACCCATTTCGGTGGAGTCCATGTGCTTGAGCTTCAGGCCCATATAGTCGGCCATGGAGAGGGCGCCGAAGCCCGGCGCGTCACCGGCGCAATAGTAGGCGTCGATGTCATCCTTGGAGAGGCCGGCGTCGGCCAGGGCGCCGATGGCGCACTCGGCGTGGACCTGGGCGGTGGAAAGGTGAGGGATCTCCCTCAGCGGGTGTTCGTAAACCCCCGCGATATAGGCTTTGCCTTTGATGCTCATGCGTTTCTTCTCTGTGCTCTCTTCTTTTTCTCTTTGAATTCAATGACCTGGCCGCTTGATCAATGCGGCTCTTGATCGTGGCCCTGATTTTAGCCCCTCCCGGCGGCGCCGAAAGGGCTTTTCGCCCCGAATGCTGCCGCAACGTCAGTTGCGGCGGGAGCCGACCGGGTGGCTGGAGGAGAGGCCGCCATCGACGACGATGGCCTGGCCGTTGACGTAGGAGGCGTTGTCCGAGGCCAGGAAGAGCGCGGCATAGGCGATCTCGTGCGGTTCGCCGCCGCGCTTCAGGGGGTTCAGCTGGCCGATCTTTTCCTCGGTGCCGCGCTGGCGGGCCATCTGGTAGACGCCGCGGGTCATGCCGGTCTCGATGAGGCCGGGGCAGATGGCGTTGACCCGGATGCCAGATCCGTAGAGGGCGTTGGCGCTCGTCTGGACGAGATTGATCACACCGGCCTTGGAGGCCGAATAGGGGAGGCCGCCGGCGCCGGAGCGGATGCCGGCCACCGAGGCCGTGCAGATGATCGAGCCCTTGCCGGCTTCACGCATCACCGGGGTGGCGTGCTTGATAGCCAAGAACGGCCCGATGAGGTTGACCTTCAGCACGGTCATCCAGCCTTCGGGTGTCAGAGTTTCGATCGGGCCGGCCGCGCCGGGCGCCGCGCCGATGCCGGCATTGGCCCAGATGGCGTCGAGGCCGCCGTGATCCTTCACGGCCCGGTCGACGAGGCCCTTCACGTCATCCTCGGAGGACGCGTCACACAGGACGGAGATGGCGGTTCCGCCCGCCTGCTTGACCATGTCCACCGTCTCGGCGACGGCCTCGGCCCGGTCGGCGGCGATGACCTTGGCGCCCTCCTGGGCGAACAGGATGGCGCTGGCCCGGCCAATGCCGCTGGCCGCTCCGGTGATGACGACCGACTTACCACTCAGGCGCCCCATGGACCCCTCCCAACGTTTGTTTGACTTTGGGGCAATGCTTTCGGCCGCGACTCCGCTGTGGTCAAGGCGGTTCACTGAAAGCCCTCACCTTTAGGGGAGGGCAGAGCCCGAAGGGCGAGGGTGGGGGACCGCATAGCTTGTCAGAGAGTTCTTAATATGTTCTCATCCGGGCGAATGTCCACAACGCGCGCCCGAGAACTGAGAAAGGACCTCACCGCCTCCGAAAAGCGGTTGTGGTACGCGCTTAGACCACTTCGGCAGCGGGGATTTCACTTCCGCAAGCAGCACCCTGTCGGACATTTCGTCGTCGATTTCGCGTGCCTGTCCTACCGGTTGTTGGTGGAGGTGGACGGGGGTGTTCATGATCGGCCTGAGCGAGCCGCGTTCGACGCGATGAGAGATGAAATCCTGCGCCGGAAAGGGTTCAGGGTGCTGCATTTTCCCGCGAGCGCTGTGATGCGGGACGTTGATGGTGTGGTGAGGGCGGTAGTCGAAGCTTTGGATTCAGGTCCGGACCCGAAGTTCAAATCCAAGCTCGCGGGGCAGTCCCCCACCCTCGCGCTTCGCGCTCTTCCCTCCCCTGAAGGGGAGGGTTTTCCCTAGGGTGCGACGCTGGCGCCGCACCGCTCTTCAACGGCTGTTAACCACATCAGTCGTCCCATGCGGTCTGCACAATTGTGGGCAGGGAACGCCGGACCTCGATGTCCTCCACCTCGATCCAGACTTCAGCACCGGCCAGCGTCCAACGCCTGCCCGTCGCCCGCCCGCGTCTGCCGGACGCCCAGGCCCTGCTGCCCTATCTCGAACGTATCGATTCAGCCCGCTGGTACTCGAATTTCGGGCCCCTGCTGACCGAGTTCGAGACCCGGCTTGAGGCGCGGTTCCGCCGCCCGACCGGGGTCGCGACCTGCGTCAACGGCACACAAGCCATCACGCTCGCTCTGACCGCCATGGGGGTCCGCCAGGGCGGGCTCTGCGCCATGCCGGCCTGGACCTTCGCCGCCACCGCCCATGCCGCCGTGCAGGCGGGGCTGGTGCCATGGTTCCTGGATGTCGATCCGGTGACCTGGATGCTCGATCCGGCCCATGTGGCGCGCAGTCTGGAAAGCGCGCCCGGTCCCGTCTCTGCCATCGTGCCGGTCGCCGCCTTCGGCCAGGTTCCCGACCTCGCCGCCTGGATGCGCTTCCGGGAGGAGACGGGCGTGCCGGTGCTGATGGACGCCGCCGCCGCCTTCGATTCCCTGACCGAGGCGCCCATCCCCTGCGCCTTCTCCCTGCACGCCACCAAGGGCGTCTCCACCGGCGAGGGCGGCTATGTGGCCTCCGAAGACGCCGGGCTGATCGCGCGGGTCAAGGAACTCACCGTGTTCGGCTTCCAGGGCGACCGGGAGAGCCACCGCCCGGCCACCAACGCCAAGCTTTCCGAATATGCCGCCGCTGTCGGCCTCGCCTCGATGGACGCCTGGCCGGCCCAGCGCCTGCGCCTCGGCTTCGCGGCCGGGCGCCTCAGGGTCGCCTTCGCCCTTTGCCCGGACATCGGCTTCCAGCCGGGCTGGGGCACGCGATGGGTCTCCACCGTGGCCGTCGTCTCCCTGCCGAACGGCGCGGCCCAGGCGGTCTCGCGCAGCCTCGATATCAACGGCCTGGAAGGCCGGGCCTGGTGGGGCGCGGGCTGCCACCGCACCCATGCCTTCCGCGACTGCCCGCGCCAGCCCCTGCCGATCACCGACATGCTGGCCGCCTCGACCATCGGCCTGCCCTTCTCCAGCGATCTCGATGAGCAGGACGCCTATCGCATCGCCGACGCCACCCTCTCAGCCTTACGGAGCGCCTGATGGGCGAAGCTGTTCTCGTATTCCCAGGCGGCATGGCCGAAGGCCTCGCCTATCGCGACCGGGCCCGGGCCCAGGGCCTGACGGTGATCGGCGCCTCGTCGCTGGACCGCGACCCGGCCAGCGGCTCCTACGAGCTCTGGGAAAAGCTGCCCTACGTCTCCGATCCGGATTTCGACGGCGCATTCGCCGATCTGGTGAAGAAGCACGGCGTCTCCACCGTGCACACGCCGCACTATATCATCTGGAAGCATCTGACCGAGCGTCTCGCCGAGATCGCGCCCGGCGCCCGCCTCTCCGGCGGCCAGACGCCGCTGGAGGTGGAAGCCCAGTACAAGGCCCTGATCGCTCGCACCGCCGAGACCCGGCCGCCGGCCTTCTGGCCCGCCTTGCCGGCCAAGCCGGAGCTCTCCAACCTCGAAAAGACCGGCCTTGTCCGCCTGATCGACACCGTTCCCGGCATGTGCGGCGAAGAGAAGATGCATGCCGTCATGGAGATGATGCGCTACGCCCCGGCCGGTGACATCGTCGAGATCGGCTCCTGGTGCGGCCGCTCGGCCTCGCTCTTCACCTGGCTGTCGCGCCGCTATGGTGTCGGACCCCTGCTCAGCGTCGACCCATGGGCGTCCGAAGCCCTGCCGCAGGGCGATGACCTGCTGGACCGGGCAAGCGCCGACACCGATCCGGAAACCGCCCTGCGCATGTATGAGGTCAATCTCGCCCCTCTGGCCGAGGGCCGGGTCAATTACATTCGCGCCCGTTCGGAAGTGGGCGCGGCGCGCTATGGCGAGGGTCTCGTCGTGACGACGCCGGCTTTCGGCACAGTCGCCTATTCGGGCCACATCGCGGTGCTGCACATCGATGGCAATCACACCTTTCAGCAGGCCCTCCTGGACACCCAGGTCTGGACGCCGCATGTCATGCCCTGCGGCTGGATCATCTTCGACGATTATGAGTGGGCGTTCGGGGACGGGCCGAAGATCGTGGCCGACGCCTTCATCGCCGAGAACAGCCACCGCATCGCCGCCACCTTCGCGGCGGGCGCGGCGATGTTCGTGCAACTGAAGGCCGCCTGATGGACGCGCGCACCCCTCCCACGGCCGCCGAGGCCGACTACCTGCTGCGCACCAAGGGCTGGGTGTTGTTTCCGAACCAGCTGCCCGAGGCCCAGGTCGCGGCTCTGAGCGCCGACTCCGACCGGGTCTATGACATCTGCCGGCCCGTGCAGGAGACCAATGGCGTCGCGGCCAACATGGAAGGCGCGGCCCATCACGTCGCCGGCTACGGCGGAGCGCTGGACGATTTCCTTGAGGATTTTCCGCTCCACGCCGAAATCGAGCGGTACTTCGACGGCAAGTACATCGTGCTGAACTACGGGGCGGCCCTCAATCCGCCGGGGACGCGCTCCTACACCTTCAAGCCGCACCGCGACATCCGCCACTTCAGCCCGGGCTTCCGCCTGTCGCTGAACATGCTGGTGCTGCTTTCGCCCTTCAATCCGACGACCGGCGGGACCTTGATGCTTTCAGGCTCACACCACGTCGAAGACATGCCGCCCACGGCCTTCTTCGAGGCCCATGCGGAAGGCGTGGTTGGGGAGCCGGGCGACATCGTGCTGTTCGACAGCCTGCTGGTGCATTCCGCCGCGCCGAACCTTTCCAACGACCGCCGCCGGGCCCTGACGATCTGCCTTGGCCGTCCGTTCATGAAGCCGCAGATGGACTGGCCGCGCTATCTGACGCCGGAGGTTCAGGCCCGCCTGACACCGGCCATGAAGCAGCTGTTGGGCTTCAACGCCCGCGTAGCCTCAAGCCTCGATGAATACTACCAGCCCGAAGAGCGCTGGACCTTCCGCGCGGATCAACGCTGATCAGTGGTCGCCGGGGTAGCCGTGGACCTCGAAGTAGCGCTCCTCGGTCATGCCCATGCAGATGACGTCGACCCAGCGGCCGTCCTTGAAGGCGGCCTCCTTCTTGAGGCCCTCGTGCAGGAAGCCGACGGAGCTATCCATTTTGAAGGCGGCCTCGTTGGTGACCATCAGCTCGACGTACATGCGGTGCAGGCCGAGGTCGTAGAAGGCGTGGTCGAGCATCATGGCCAGCGCCGTGCGGCCCCAGCCTTTGCCGCGAATATCTACGTCGCCCAGGAAGCAGTGGGCCTCGGCGTGGGAGTGGATCTTGTCGATGCCAGTGATGAAGGTCATGCCGATCAGCTCGCCGGTCTCGATGGCCTCGATGGCGCAGCGGACTTCGGTCTCGGAGGTCTGCAGCCAACGCTCCATGTAGGCGAGGGCGTCGGTCTCGCTGCGATAGCGGAACGTGCCCACCAGATGGCGCATCAGTTCGGGGTTCTGGTACCAGGCCCACAGCTTGGGCAAGTCTTCGCGCTTCAGGGCGCGCAGGCGGATGCCAGGGGCGCGGACGAATTTGCCAACAGGGCTCGGCGATTCGCTCATAGGCTAAAGCATAGGCCCGACTTTTCCGGCGCTCCAGCATGATCCATCCCTATGCCGAAGCGGACTACGTGGCGGCGCTGGCGCCGGACCAGACGCCGGTCTGGGCGCCGGGTTGGGAAACCTGGGTGCTCCGCCGGCCGATCCCGGCGGGCGGGTTTGATGCGGCCGGCGCTTATCCCCGCGCGGCCCTGCTGCCGCAGGGCGATCTGGCCCTCGGTCTGGCGGCGTTGAAGGCGGAGGGGCTGGTCAGCGTGGTGGCCGTGCCGGACCCGCTCTTCAGCCCCGGCCCGGAGGCGCTCTCCAAGGCATTCACCCTGGCCCGGCCGTTCAAGACCCACCTGCTGGTGGAGCGGGCCAAGGGCTATGCGCCGAACAAGCACCATCGCTATGAGATCAAGCGGGCGGCGGGCCGGTGCCGGGTCGAGATCGTGCGGCTGGCCGATCACCTGGACGCCTGGACGGCGCTCTATGACGGCCTGATCGAGCGGCACGACATCACCGGTGTCGCCAGCTTCGGGCCCGACTACTGGGCGCTGATGGCGGGCCATGCGGACTACATCACCTTCGCGGCCTATGTCGGGGATGAGATCGCCGCCATGGCGATCTGGGCGGAGCATGCGGGCGTGGCCTACAACCACCTCGGAGCCTCAGCGGCCCTCGGCTATGCCAATGGGGCGAGCTACGCCCTCTACGACGCGGCCATCGCCCATTTCGGCGGAGCGGCGGTGTTTGATCTCGGTGGGGCGGCGGGGTCGGCGGATGACCCCGAGGATGGGCTGGCCAGGTTCAAGCGGGGCTTCGCCAATGCGGCGGTCACCGCTTGGCTCTGCGGGGCGGTGCTGGATGAGGCGCGCTACGCCGCCCTCTCCGCCGGTGAGCCAGTGGGCTTCTTTCCCGCCTACCGGGCGTGAGCCTCGACGGCGTCGGCGATGCGCTCCATGTCGGCCTCATCGTAGCGCTGATCGAGCGGCAGGGAGATCTGATGCTCCGAGAGCCAGACCGCATCGCCTGAGGCGCCGGCCGGGAGTTCGGCCCAGTGGCGCGGGCAATAAATGCGCAGGGCGGCCAGGGCGCTGACCACAGCGGAAGGGTCCCGGACGGCGATCGGGAAGAAGAGAGGCGCGAAGGAGACCTGCTTTTCCAGGATCAAAGCGAAAGCGGCGAGGCGGCGGGCGAGGATGCGCCAGTTCGCCTTGCGAATCTTCATGGAGGGGGCCGGATCAATGGCCTTGAGGGCGGCCACCGTGGCGGGGCTGATCCCGACGCTGGCCGTGGAGAACGCGGTCTCGCGAGCCTGGAAGAGCGGATACCACGTCTGGGGATGGTCACCGGCAGGGTCCTTGGCGCGGGCCTTCTCCGGCGCCCAGGGATCGCCGGCAGAGGGCGACTGCGGCGAGGGGAGGGGCGTGTCAGCGACGAGAAGCCCGCCGTCGCCGACGCCGAACAGTTTGCGCGGGGAATAGAGGGTGACCTCGGCCCAGCGGCCGGCTTCGGGGGCGAGGGCCTGGGCGCGGTCGTCGATCCAGAGAACGTCAGGGCGCAGGCGGGCCTGGTCGCGGAAGAGGCCGCCAGGCGCGCGTCCGAAATAGTTCACCGCCACCACGGCGTCGCCCGCCCGGACGCTGCCAAGATCGGCGAGGACGGGGGTGAGGTCGCGGCGGATGCCGTAGAGGCGCACGTCGAGGCCGGTGGCGGCTTCGGCGAGGGCGGCGCAGGCAAAGGCGGGGAGCCAGACCCGCTTGATATTGCGGGCCGCGAGCAGGGCGGCGAGGGCGGCGCGGGCGCTGGCGAAGCCCGCGACCTGGGCCCCGGCGGCCCAGGTGTCCCAGACGCTGAAGGGATTAGGCCCGGTGTCTGTTTCGGCGGGCATGACCCCGCCGATGGCATGGTCCAGCGCGCTCAAGCGGCCCCGGCGAGGGCGGCGTCGCCCTCCAATGCCTTGCGGGCCATGGCCAGGAAGCTGGCTTCGACATTGCGGGTGAAGCCCACGTCGTCGCAGTAGACCGAGGCGTCATAGGCCGGGCGGATCCGGGCGCGCAGGGCGTTGAGGGCCGGGACCGAGGCGGAGAGGGCGATGGCCTTTTCGATGTAGTCGTCCCAGCTCTCGGCGATCAGCTCCTCGAGGCCGAGGGGAATGAGGCTGGGGACGCCGATGCGGGAATAAAAGTCCGGACCCTTGAGGGTCAGGAGCGGCACGCCATTGGAGAGGGCCTCGCAGGTGGTGGTGCCGCCCGGGCAGGGGGAGGGGTCCAGCGCCAGGTCGATATCGGCGAATTCCTTAAGGTAGTCGACGCCAGTGGAGTGGCCGCGAAACTGGATGCGGTCCGGCGCGATGCCCTCGGCGGCGAAGCGGGCCAGAGTGGCGCGCTGCAGCACCGGATCCATGAAGTAGCGGTACTTGAGCACCAGCTTCGAATTCGGCCGGCCATTGAGGATCGCGCCCCAGGCCCGCACCGTGGCGTGGCTGAGCTTGGCAGAGTGATTGAACGACCCGAAGGTGACGTAGCCGTTCTTGAAGGCCGGCGTCGGCTGCGGATCGAGACGGCCCTTGGCGGGACGGTAGGGGATGAACACCGGGCCGATCGGCCAGATGGTTTCAGTGAACAGTTCAGCTGTGCCGGGAGCATCGATGCTGTCGGCGTGCAGAACATAGTCCATGGCCGAGAGGCCGGTGGTCTGGACGAAGTTGATCCAGGCGCATTGGACGGGCGCGCAGCGCTTGCCGAACACGGCGAGGCGGCTGCCGGCGGAGTGGCCCCAGCAGTCGACGAGGATGTCGATCTGGTCGGAGCGGATCAGGGCGGCGGCGTCGTCGTCAGAAAGGTGGCCGATGGCCTGGATGGCCATGGGCATCTTCCAGCCCTGCTCGGTCTCCAGCTTGGCCGGATAGAGGAAGATTTCGACAGCGTCCTGGTCGTGGCTCTCCAGTATCGGGGTGATGAACTGGGTCAGCTGGCTGGAGGAGAAGTTGGGGGCGACATAGCCGATGCGCAGTTTGCGCCCCGCCAGGGGCCGGTTGGCGAATGCCGGCTTCTCGGTGGAGGAGGGGGCGTAGAGATCGGCCCACTCCCGGGCGGCCTTGGCATATTCGGCCGGGCCGTTCTCGATCATGAAGTGCGGATAGAGGGCAAACTGGCGCACGGCGGCGCTGGGATAGAGCTCGTCCGCCGCCTTGAAAACGCGAATGGCTTCCTCGGCCCGGCCCTGATGCTGCAGGGCCAGAGCATAGGTCAGAAGGCCGGCCTGGCTGGTGTGCCCCGCCTGGATCGCGAGGCCGAAAATCACTGACGAGACGGCCACATGATGCTGCGAATAGAGATTGGAGGCCACGCGGGCGGCGTAGTCGCCATCAACCCGGCAGCGGGCGACATCGATCCCCGCGGCCTGGACGAGTTGAACGGCGTGCAGGGTACGAGCGTCGTCCAGGGCCTCCGAGGCGCCGATTCCGTCCCCGGTGGCGGCTCGGGCGCTGGCCAGACAGTAGCGAATGTCGGCCACAGCTGGAGCCTGCTCAGCGAGAGGCTCCAGGATGGCGCGGGCGGTTTCTGCGTCGCCGGCGAACAGAGCCTCCTTGGCGAAGCCGAGATTGGCCGCCGTCATGTCGAATCCGCTCATGCGCCCTCCGGGGAAACCAGGAGGAAAGCTCGACGATTGTGGTGAAAGGGCGATTAACCAACTTCGCCCTTGCCGGTTGAAGTTGAAGATCGAGCCGTGGACTTGGCGGCGTGAGCGCAAGCCATACGCAAAAAGGGCGGGGATTACTCCCCGCCCTTCCACTGATGCGAAGATCGATACCCGTTTAGGCTTGCGTCTTCACCGGCTCGCCCGGGGCGCGCTGGGCGGCGACCGGAAAGAACTTTTCAGCCATTTGCGGCATGGCTTCGGAGATCACCGAGGCCGGGGTCCAGCCTTCGGCCTTCGTCAGGTTCGCGATCGGGCGCGGCTGCGAATAGAGCTGGATGTCGTTGCCGCGGGCGCCGAAGATCTGGCCAGACACGTCCTTCGCCGACGGGGCGACGAGCGCCACGGCGAGGATGGCAGGCTGGTCCGGACGGATGGTGTTGGCCATCTGGGCGCGGCGCGCAGCGGCGGCTTCGTCCTTCACCGGCACGGACTGGGTCATGCGGGTCCAGGCGACCGGTGCCATGCAGTTCGAGCGCACGTTGTTGCGGGCGCCTTCCATAGCGATGATGCGCGACAGGCCGGCGATGCCCATTTTGGCCGCGCCGTAGTTGGCCTGACCGACGTTGCCCAGCAGGCCCGAGGTCGAGGTGAAGAACATGTAGGCGCCGTCGTTCTGGTCACGGAACAGCTCGATGGTGGCGCGGGCGACGTTGAAGGAGCCCTTCAAGTGGACGTCGATGACCTTGTCCCAGTCCTGTTCGGACATCTTGTGGAACATCACGTCGCGCAGGATGCCGGCCGGATTGATCACGGCGTGCAGGCCGCCGAATTCCTTCTTGGCCTGATCGACCATGCCGACCACGGCGTCATAGTTGGTGACGCTGTCGGAGTTGGAGACGGCCTTGCCGCCCGCGGCGCGGATCTCGGCCGCGACCTGTTCAGCGGGGCCCGCCGAGCCGCCGTCGTCTTCACCCTTGAGGCCGCCGCCGAGGTCATTGACCACCACCGCCGCGCCTTCACGCGCCGCGATCAGAGCGCATTCCTTGCCGATGCCGTTGCCACCGCCGGTGACCAGCACGACCTTCCCGTCCAGAATACCCATGAAATTATCTCCCTAAGAAAAATGGATTTTCGCCGAACGTCCTATTCGAGGCGGTCGGCCTTGCGCAAGGCTGGAAACATTTTCGCCCAGAGGCCGGTGACGATCAATGCGCCGACGCCGCCGAACACCGCGGCGCCCACGGGGCCTAGGAACCGGGCGACGATGCCGCTTTCGAATTCCCCCAGCTCGTTGGAGGCTGAGATGAAGAGCGTGGACACCGCCGCCACCCGCCCGCGCATGGGGTCCGGGGTGACGAGCTGGACGAGGGTCTGGCGGACATAGACGCTGAGCATATCGCCAGCGCCGAGCAGGGCGAGCGAGACCACGGCAATGGCGAGGCCCACGGTCGCGGCCGGCAGGTTCATTGCCTGGGCGATGGATCCCGAGAGTCCGAAGACCACGGTGGCGATGCCGAAGACGGCAACGCCCGAGAACATGAATACCCCGGCCTTGGTGCGGATCGGATTGGCCGCCAGCCAAAGGGCGACCGCCGTCGCCCCGATGGCCGGTCCGGCGCGGAGGATACCGAAGCCTTCCTCGCCCACATGCAGGATATCCCGGGCGAACGCCGGAAGAAGGGTGGTGGCGCCACCGAGGATGACGGCAGCGAGATCGAGGGAGATGGCTCCGAAGACGATCTTGTTGGACCAGACATAGGCCAGGCCCTCCTTCACAAGTTCGAAGCGGGAGCCGGGCTGCACGACCGGCTGGGTCGGGTGACGGATCATGGCCAGACAAATCGCCGCCCCGATATAGAGCGCTAGGGTCACGGCGAAGCCCACTCCGGGCGAGATTGAGACCAGCACGCCCGCCAGGGCTGGGCCGCCGATCGAGGCGGTCTGCCAGGCCAGGGAGTTCCAGGCGATGGCGCGCGGCAGCAGCTCGCGTGGGACCAGCATGGGGCCGAGGGCAGTGCCCGCCGGCTGGAAGAAGGAGCGGGAAATGCCGAAGAACAGGGCCGAAGTCAGCAGCAGGGGCACGGAGGCGAAATGCATGAATTCCGAGGCGGCCAGGATGGCGACCACGGCGGCCTCGCCGAGATAGCAGAGCATCAGCACGCGCTTCCTCTGATGCCGGTCGGCGATTTCTCCGGCCGGCAGGGCCAGGAAGAATAGTGGCGCGAACGTGATCAGGCCGATCAGTGAGACGTTGAAGGCGCTGCGGCCGATGTCCAGGCCCTGGTCGCGGGAGAGGTCATAGACCACCCAGGCCATGATGACCGATTGCACGGTGGAGCCCACCGAACCCATGAAGCGCGAGAGCCAGAAGACCACATAGTCCCGCTCCTTCAGCAGTGCGCGGGCGGAGGGAATGGGGGCGTCAGACATGATTGCGTTGCTATAGGTCCGGCAGCCCTGCGGCAATCAAGGCGTTGACGAAGCCTCGCAATGGCCGCAAGGACCCGCCGCCCATGGATAGCGCCCTGCCGCCCTTGCCCGGTCTCGTCGCCGAAACGCCCGCCGATCATGACGGCGTCGAGGCGCTGATTGCCATGGCTTTTGGACCGGGCCGGTTCGTGAAAGCCGCTGAACGCCTGCGCGAAGGGCGAAGCCCCCGTCTGGACCTCTCTTTCGTGGCGCGCGAGGGCGGAAAAATCGTTGGCTGCGTGCGCCAATGGGACGTGAAGATCGGTGAGACCCCAGCGATCCTCCTGGGCCCGTTCGCGGTGGATCCGGACTGGCGCAGCCGGGGTCTTGGCGCTGACCTGATTGAGAGGGCCGTGGAAGCGGCGAAGGCGGCGGGCGAGAGCGTGATCCTGCTGGTGGGCGATGCCCCCTATTTCGCGCCTCTGGGTTTCGAGGCCGCGCCAGGCGCGGTGATGCCGGGGCCGGTGGACAAGCGCCGGGTGCTGCTGCGCAGGCTTTCGGACACTGTGGGGCCTCTCGAAGGCCGGGTCCGGGCGGCGGACTGAAGTCCCCAAATTCACTGAACGCGGTTCATTCAACCGAGACTTTAGCGCTCTATCCTGCTAGCTTCAGCACGCCTGGGAGGGCGCGGTTTTTGGCCCAGCCCGGCGGATTTCCGGAGCCGCCCTATGGTGTCCGCGTGGCCGCTCGCGACTTTTGACCATCGCCTGGCGATGCGTTTTCTGCGCGTCTATACGCACCCCATCGACAATGTGTTCGAAGCGGTCAGCACAGGCGCCCAATTGGATGTCTGGATGCTGCCAGAGTGCCGGGTGGAGCGGCGCCTCAGCGGCGCTTGGTCGATGAGCTTTGCCCACACGGATCCGGCCAAGGCGATATCCGGCATGATCCTGGTGTGGAACCCACCCTTATTGGTGGACTATGGCGGCATGCGGTTCGAGCTGCAGGCGCTTTCCAATGGCGGGGCGCGCCTCGACTTCATCCTGTCATTCAATCCGGGCGCGGATCTGCAGCCCGAAAACTATCCTGGCGGTGACCAGCCCGCTGGCCCCGACACGCCCTGGCGGCCCGGCGTCCTGGCTGGTTTTCATCTGATGCTCGATGGCCTTGCCGGCTACCTGGCGGGTCGGCCCGAGACGGCGCCAAGAGAAGCAGGGTGGCAAGCCCTTCGAGGTGGCCCCGCGAGCGCAGCGTCCAATGCCATGACCGAGGTTTATCGCCGCCACATCACCGCGAACTGTCCGCGGCGCTGAACCCGCGAAGTGAGGATGGTTGAGCCGGGCCTTGGCCGCGCCTACCTTGGCGCCATGAGTGAAGGTTCAACGCCGAAAGGTCTGGAAAGGGTGGCCGCCGAGGCACGAAAGCAGGCGCCCGGGCGCGGCCTGCCGCCGGTGCATCTATGGAACCCGGCCCATTCCGGCGAAATCGACATCGTCATCGAGGCCAATGGCCAATGGCGGCACGAGGGGGCGATCATCAGCCGCGAAGCCCTGGTGCGGCTGTTTTCCACGGTGCTGCGCAAGGACCCGGACGGCTACTGGCTGGTGACGCCGGTGGAGAAGATGAAGATCACGGTCGTGGACGCGCCCTTCGTGGCGGTGGCGGCCGAGGAGCGGGACGGCGTGCTCAGCTTCACCACCAATGTCGGCGACACGGTGGAGGCCGGTCCGGACAATCCGATCCGCGTGGAGGTGGACGCCGAAAGCGGCGAGCCGCGCCCCTATCTGCATGTGAGGCGGGGCCTGGAGGCCCTGATCAACCGGCCGGTCTTCTATCAGCTGGTGGAGATGGCCGAGGAACGGCCGGGCCCGGACGGGGCGGTCTATGGCGTGACCTCGCACGGCCAGTGGTATCCGCTGGGCAAGGCGGAGGCGGCGGCGTGAGGGATTTCGCTCCATCCCAGGATTTCCGCGACTGGATCGGCCAGCACCTCGATCCGCTGGAAGCCAGCGTACTGGGCGGCCAGGTGATCAAGTCGGACTTTGATCTCAACCCGGCGCACGCCCCTAAGGCGCCGATCGAGCTGACGCCGGCGGCCGTGCTGGTGGGCCTGATCGAGCGCCCGGCGGGGCTTTCCGTTGTCCTGACCCGGCGCACCGATCAGCTGCGCAAGCACTCCGGCCAGATCGCTTTCCCGGGCGGCCGGTCCGATCCTGGTGAAACGCCCTGGCAGACGGCGTTGCGGGAAGCGCAGGAGGAGATCGGGCTCGATCCGGGCCACGTGACTCTGGCGGGCCTCTGCTCGCCCTACCAGACGCAAACGGGCTACCACATCACGCCGGTTGTCGGGTTCGTCGCCGATCACGCGACCTTTGACCCCAATCCCGATGAGGTGGCGGACATCTTCGAGACGCCGTTCGGCTTCCTGATGGATCCGGCCAATCACGAGGAACATGACCGCGAAACCCCGGCGGGCGACCGGCGCCGGTTCTACGCCATGACCTGGGAAGACCGCTTCATCTGGGGCGCCACGGCCGGGATGCTGCGGGCCCTATACGACCGGCTCTACGGGGCCGCCTTTGCTTAGGACCACTTTGCGCGAGCTGGTGATCTTCGCGATCCCGTTCGTGGTCTATTTCGTCTGGCGGGAGATGGCGCGGCGGTCCGGCCGGGAAATGGGCTCGACGCCCTGGGCCTGGCTGGTCGCGGCGGGCTTCATCTTCGCCGCCCTCTCCATGATGAGCGGGGCCTTCTGGTACCGCAGCCATGCCGGGGAGCGCTACGTGCCGGCGGAATCGCGGCCGGACGGGTCGGTGGTTCCGGGGCATTTCGTGAAGTAAATTATCTAACATTGAAGTTAAATAACGCTGGGGTTAAAATTGGGGCATGGAAACGCTCTCCGCCTTGGCCGACCCCGTGCGCCGCGACATTGTCGCCATGCTGGCCGAGCGGGAGCGCACGGCGGGCGAGATCGCCAGCCGGTTCGAGATCACTGGGCCCGCCATTTCCCGGCACCTGAAGGTGCTGCGCCAGGCCGGGCTCGCGAAGGTGCGAGGGGACGCCCAGCGGCGGATCTATTCGCTGGATCCGAAGCCGCTCGATGAGCTGCAAGCCTGGATCACCACGCAGAAGAACATCTGGGCGCGGCAGCTTGATGCGCTGGGCGCGCACCTGGACAAAATGGCCGAGGAGGAGGGAGCATGATCACCGATGAGGACCGCAGCCGCATCGCGCAGTTCGTGGACCGCTATACCGTCAAGCATGTTCGGACCTATCCGCACCCCATCGATCGTGTGTGGCGGGCGGTGACGGACGCCAAATCCCTCAACACCTGGTACGTGCCGTTTTGGAAGGTGGAGCCGCGGCTTGGCGGGGCCTGGAGCTGCACCTACGCGAATCCCAGCCTGGAGGCGCTGGAGAGTTCTGATCTGGGATTCGGCCACGGGGTGATCACGGCGTGGGAGCCGCCTCGCCTGGTGGACTACGGCGGCCAGCACCGTTTTGAACTCGAAGAGGTCCCCGGTGGCACTCAGTTGACCTGGATTCAGAGGTTCGATCCGAACCTTAGCTTCCCGAAACTGGAAGCCACCGTGGCGGAGGCCAATCCAGGCGGGCCCGGTTTCCCGATGATGCCGGGCGGGCAGGCGGGCAACCACATCTCGGCGGACGATCTGGCCGACTTTCTGGCGGGCCGGCCGATCCATTCCGAAGCTGGTGATACGCGGTGGGTGGAGCTGACGAAGGTCTATCATGCCCATTTCCTTGCCAATCTGCCGCCCGCTTGAGGTGAGGCTTGCCGCCCACTAGTTTCCGGTGATGAGCGATCACCTGCCGCCCAAGCCCTGGATGACCGAGCCGAAGGTGAGCGTGGTGATCGCCGCCTTGCGCGCGGCCGGCGGAGAGGCGCGGTTCGTGGGAGGATGCGTGCGCGATGCTCTGCTGCGCTTTCCGGTCAATGACATCGATCTCGCCACCACCCTGACGCCTGACGCCGTGGTGGCGGCTCTGGCCAAGGCGAAGATTCGCGCCGTGCCTACCGGCCTCGACCACGGGGTGGTGACCGCGATCGTGGACGGCGTCCCCTTTGAAGTTGCGTCCCTGCGGCGCGACGTGGAGACCGACGGGCGCCGGGCCGTGGTGGCCTTCACGACGGACTGGGCCGAAGACGCCCAAAGGCGGGATTTCCGCCTGAACGCCCTTTATGCCGATCCGGACGGAACTCTGCATGACCCGACCGGCGGTGGCCTGGCCGATGCGCGCGCCGGGCGGGTCGTCTTCGTGGGCGATGCGGAAACCCGCATCCGGGAGGATACCTTGCGTATCCTGCGCTTCTTCCGGTTTCAGGCCTGGTTCGGGCGTGGCGAGCCGGACGCCGAGGCCCTGGCGGCCTGCGCCAGGTTGAAGGACAGTCTCGCTACTCTGCCGGCAGAGAGGATCTCCAAGGAGTTTCTCAAACTGCTGGCGGCGGAAGACCCCCGAGCCGTAATTCGGCTGATGGCGGCGATCGGCGTGCTCGGGCTGATCCTGCCGAAAACTCAGGGGCTGGAGGTGTTCGATCGGCTGGTGGGCATCCAGACAGAGCAGCTTTTTGAGGAAGACGCCGGCATCCGCCTGGCCGCCCTGCTGCCGCCTGATCCGGCGGCCGCGAAAGCCCTTGCCAGGACCCTTCGGCTCTCGAACGATCTGCGCGACCGGCTGGTGGCGGCCCTCGGCGACGGGCCGGTCATTACCAGCTACCTCAGCCCCCGCGAGGCGCGCCGGGCGATCTACCAGTTGGGCCATGCCGCCTTTCGCGACAGGGTGAAGCTCGGCTGGGCGAGAGCGGAACGGACGGCAACGACGCCGCAGTGGCGCGCCCTTCTGGCGCTGGCCGACAGCTGGTCGGCCCCACCCTTCCCGATCTCGGGCGAGGAAGTTGTACAGGCGGGGGTGCCCGTCGGACCGATGGTGGGCCGCGTGCTGAAGGAGGTCGAAGCCTGGTGGATCGACCATGACTTCATCGACGACAAGTTTTCCGCCATCGAGCGGCTGAAGGCGGTGGCTCAGGGCCTCGCCTACTGATCGCATGGCCGAGATCGCGATCCTGGAAACTGGGGCGCCGCCGAAGGGGCTGGAGCAGTTTGGCTCCTATCCGGACATGTTCGAACGCCTGCTGGGCCCGGCGCACACCTATCGGCGCTATGACCTGCAGCGTGGTGACTGGCCGGCTGGACCGGGCGCGCACGGCGCTTACCTGATCACCGGCTCCTCCTCCGGGGTCTATGAGGGCGACGCCTGGATCGGGCAGCTCCGGGAATTCCTCCGCGCTACAAAGGGCAAAGCGGCCCTGGTGGGAGTCTGTTACGGCCACCAGGCGATGGCGGACGCCTTCGGCGGCCGGGTGGTGAAGTCCGAAAAGGGCTGGGGCGTGGGGCTGCAGACCTACGGCATCGCTACGGGGGAGACCTGGATGGACGAGGGCCTCCGCCCCGCCCCGGTCAAACTAGCCGCTTCCCATCAGGACCAGGTCGTCACCGTGCCGCCTGGGGCGCGAGTTCTGGGCGGCAACGCGCACGCGCCGCTTGGCATGTTGATCTATGAAGACCAGCCGGCCGTCTCGATCCAGCTGCATCCCGAGTTCGAGGTAGACTATTCCAAAGCCCTGCTGACCAGCCGGCGGGGTACGCGGCTGAGCGAAGACATGGCCGATGCGGCGCTCATCAGCCTTGATGGCCCCAACGACAATGCTCGAATTGGGGGCTGGATTTCCAGGTTTTTTGACACCCATAGGTAGTTCTACCTACGTAAGTCACCGGATTTACGCCAATGGCGACGACGACTTAGCTTTGCCCTGCGATGGCCGGCGCATACCCCCACCGGTCCCCGTCTGGTTGAGTTGCGTTGAGTGCCATGACCGTTCATACGAACCGCCAGGATCTGGCGAGTGACCGCCTGCGTGAAGGCATCCAACGCCTGCGCGAAGGCGCGTTCCGCGCCGCCCAGGACGCCTTTCAGGCGGCGACTGAATTGGCGCCGCGCGCTGCCGAAACCCATTTCTATCTGGGATGCGCCTTTGAGAAGCAGGGCGATGCCGTGGCCGCGGAAAGAGCATTTCGGGCCGCGCTTGAGCTCGAGCCGACCCATGGACCGGCGGCGCATCTCCTGGCCGCCCTGCTCTCGGCCCAGGAAGACAGGGTGGAGGAGGCGCTCTCATGGTTCGAGCGTGCGATTGTCCTGCAGCCGGACGATCCACAGGTCCGGCGCAATCTGGCCGTCCTGCAGTTGTTCCTCGGCAAGATCGACGAAGGTCGCGAGAACATGTTGCGTGCCGCGGAGATGGCGCCCGACCTCGCTGAGGTGATGTCGACGCTGGCCAGCATCATGGGGATGGCCTCAGCGCGCGAAAAGGCCCGGTTCGACGCCCTGATCGCCCGGCAAAAGGCGCTGGGCGCGACATTGCCGCTGGCCCAGCAGGTCGAGGCCCTGTTCGCGGAGGGCGCCCTGTTGGAGGCGAGCGGCGATTTCGACGCGGCTTTCACCGCCCTGGAGGAAGCCAACACCCTTTTTCGATCCACGATCACCTACTCTTCGGCCAAGACCGAGGACTTCATGGGACGGGTGCGGCAGGTGTTCACGGCTGAACGCATCGCCACCCTCGCCCCCAACGGGCATCCCTCGAACCGGCCGATCTTCATTCTTGGCATGCCGAGATCGGGCACCACCCTGGTCGAGCAGATCGTCAGCGCCCATCCGAACGTGCTGGGGGCAGGCGAGACCATGCGGCTGATCCGTGTGGTCGCGGGGACGACGGGGGCCCAGGGCGAGCGCTATCCGGAATGGGTTGCGCCCATGAACAGCACCGACCAGCACGCCATCGCCCGCGCCTACCTTGAAGGAATTCCCAAGGGCCTGCCTGGGCAAACCCGCTTTACCGACAAGCGGCTGGAGAATTTCGAATATGTTGGCCTGATCGCCAGCATTCTGCCCAACGCCACCTTCGTGCATGTTCGCCGTGATCCTCGGGACTCCGGATTTTCCTGCTTCGCCACCCGCTTCGCCGGCGGCCAGACCTGGGCGTACTCCTTGAAGGAAATCGGGCAGTTCCAAAGGATGCACAGCCAGATGATGCGTCATTGGCATGATGTCCTGCCCGGGCGCATTCTTGAGGTCTCCTACGAGGCCCTGGTCGCCGACCTGGAAGGGGAGACGCGGCGCATCCTCGATCACTGCGGCCTCGAATTTGATCCCGCCTGCCTTGAGTTCCACGCTTCCAAGCGGGCCGTTCGCTCGGCCAGTTTCGCCCAGGTGCGAAAGCCGATCTATGACCAGGCGGTGGGGCGCTGGAAGCCGTTCGCGGCTCATCTGGGCCCCATGATCGCCGAAATGGACCTATCCGGCGTTTGCGACGCGGCGCCCGTCAGGCGGCCGTCAGACGCAGGGACGCGCGCACAAGCTCACTGAGGCTAAGAGCCTTCATCTTTTCCATGACCCGGGCGCGGTGGTTTTCCACCGTGCGCACGCTGATGTTCAGGACATCGGCGGCCTCGGCGTTGGAGAGGCCCTGGACGATCAGATCCATCACCTGGCGCTCGCGGTCGGTGAGACGCGCCACCCGTTCTCGAATCTCGGCCAATTCGGCTTCGACCGTGAGATTCTCGGCTCGGCGCGTGAGGGCGTCATCCACCGCGGCGATGAATTCGTTCGCGCCAAAGGGCTTTTCCAGAAAGTTCGCCGCCCCGGCGCGCATGGCGTCGACAGCCATCCGGACGTCCGCCGCGCCCGTGATCACGATGACAGGGACCGCCTCGTGGCGTTCCGCCAGCGTGGACAGCAGTTCAAGGCCACCCATGCCCGGCATCCTCACATCGGTGACGACGCAGCCAGCATCCGAGAGCACCGCCGAATTCAGGAACGCCTCGGCGGTCGGATGGGTCATGGCCGCATGGCCTTCGGATTCGGCCATGGTCGCCAGCATCTGGCGCACGGCGTCCTCATCGTCGACGATGTGAACGATACCCGCCGTCATGCGAGGCGGCCCTTGCGGCGGAAAGCGCCCGAGGAAGTCGAACCCGAGGTCATCTTGCCCTCATCTGCCCGATGCCACTCCCCCAGCGACACACGGTTTCCAGCCTGCGCGCACGGCCCGGCCATAGTCCCCACTGGAAACGCTTGCCCCCTCACGATCCGGAACACAAGTCGCCTGGGCGACATTTCGGCTTCGGGCCTCCCCAATCGTCAAAGATGGCGCGTATGGCGCCTCGCTCTGCCCTCCGGCGCCCCGTCGCCCTTGGAGCTGAAACGCGCGCCTTCGCGATTTCCGGCGCGCCAGTGCTCCGATTTCCGGTCAGCGGACCCGGATCAATCCGAATTCAGGGCCAAGCCACCATCGGGGGCATGGAGGAGAGGATGGTCTGGATGTTGCCGCCCGTCTTCAGGCCGAACATCGTGCCCCGGTCATAGAGAAGGTTGAACTCCACATATCGGCCCCGTCGGAATAGCTGCTCGGCGCGGTCTTCGTCGGTCCAGGGCTCGTCCATGCGATGGCGCGCTATCTTGGGATAGGCGGAAAGGAAGGCCTCGCCCACGTCGCGGGTGAAGGCGAAGTCGCGCTCAAAGTCCCCTGAATTGTGCCGGTCGTAGAAGATGCCGCCGATGCCGCGCGGCTCGTTGCGGTGGGGCAGGAAGAAGTACTCGTCGCACTCCTTCTTGTACTTCGGATACCAGGTGGGATCGTGCGGATCGCAGGCGGCCTTCATGGCGGCATGGAACGCGACCGCGTCCGGGGCCTCCTGGCTGCGTTGGGTTTCCACGAGCGGCGTGAGATCCGCCCCGCCGCCGAACCAGCCCTGGGTGGTGGCGAGGTATCGAGTGTTCATGTGCACGGCCGGTACGCGCGGGTTCCACATATGGGCGATGAGGCTGATGCCGGTGGCGATGAAACGAGGATCCTTGTCGGCGCCCGGCATGGTCGCGGCCATCTCGGGGCTGAAGACGCCGTGCACCAGAGAGATATGAACGCCGCACTTCTCGAAGAAGCGGCCGCCCCGCATGAAGCCCATGGTGCCGCCGCCGCCGGCCGGGCGCACCCAGTCGGTCAGCTCGAAACGGCCCGGCTCGCCGGGATAGAGTTCGGACGGCGCCTCGTCCTCTAGGCGCTCGAATTCGGCGCAGATGCGGTCGCGAAGGGAATCGAACCAGGTCTTGGCGCGAGCCTGCTTGTCATCCTGCAGGTGGGAAACGTCGATGGTCGGAGTGCTCATGGGCGCCGTTATAGGCGCTGCATTTAGGTCGGCAACTGGCCGGTCTGGCGCAGGGCCTCTCCCAGCGCCAGGGCGGCGCTGACCGTGACATTGAAGGAACGGGCCCCTTTCATCATGGGAATGATGATGCGCTGATCCGCCGCTTGATGAATCTCTTCGGGAACGCCGGCGCTTTCCCGGCCCATGAGCAGTGTGTCTTCCGGTTGAAACGCGAAGTCATAGAGGGAGTAGTCGGCACGGGTGGTCATCAGGACGAGCCGTCCCTTACGGCGTAAGGAGTCGGCGGCGAAATCGGACCAGCTCGCATGCCGTTTGAGGCGTCCCAGCAGGCCATAATCCATCGCTGAACGCCGGATGGCCTTATCGTCCAGCGGGAAGCCGCAGGGCTCGATGACGTCCAATTCCACGCCAAAGCAGGCCCCCAGGCGTATCGCGGCGCCAAGGTTTTGCGGAATGTCCGGTTGAAAAAGCGCGAGACGCATTCTAAGCGAACCAGCCAAAGGGGATTGCGCCGGGGTGGCGCGCGACTCGTGCTGCGAATCTGTCGGATGAGCCGCTCAAGCCGCCGGGTGATCTTCTAGGACCTGACCGCGCTTTTCCACCCGGAAAGGCGCCGATTACGAGGGGTGATTAGGTGGGCGACACCGCCGCAGGCGCAACGACCGATCCGGCTCATGACGATCCGAGCCGCCGTGACTTCATCCACATCGCCGCCACCGCTGTGGCGGTCGGAGGCGTGGCCGCCGTGGCGTGGCCCCTCATCGATCAGATGAACCCCTCCGCCGATGTGAAGGCCCTGGCCTCCATCGAGGTGGACCTCTCCAAGGTGCCGCTCGGCGAGCAGATCGTGGTGAAATACCTCGGCAAGCCGCTGTTCGTGCGCCACCGCACGCCGCAGGAGATCGCCTCGGCGGTGAGCATGAACGGCCAGGGCAAGGAGCCCCAGCCCGACGCCGAGCGCGTGAAGCCGGGCAAGGCCGAATGGCTGATCCTGGTGGGCACCTGCACCCACCTCGGCTGCGTGCCGACCTTCGGCGGCGGCGAGTACCACGGCTGGTTCTGCCCCTGCCACGGCTCGGTCTACGACACCTCCGGCCGGATCATCAAAGGCCCGGCCCCGAAGAACCTGGCCGTGCCCGAGTACACCTTCGTTTCCGACACCGTGATCAAGGTGGGCTGAGCCAATGAGCGGACATCACTCCACCTACGAACCCGGCAGCGCCCTTGAGCGCTGGCTCGACACCCGCCTCCCGATCATCCGCTTCGGCGCGGAGCTCATGGAGTTCCCGACCCCGAAGAACCTGAACTACTGGTGGACCTTCGGCGGCATCCTGGCCTTCTGCCTGGGCACACAGATCGTGACCGGCATCGTTCTGGCCATGCACTACGCGCCGAACGCTCTGGTGGCCTTCAAATCGATCCAGCACATCATGCGGGACGTGAACCATGGCTGGCTGATCCGGTACGTGCATGCCACCGGCGCCTCGATGTTCTTCATCGCGGTCTACATCCACATGTTCCGCGGCATCTACTACGGCTCCTACAAGGCCCCGCGCGAAGTGCTGTGGCTGCTGGGATGCATCATCTACCTCCTGATGATGGCCACGGCCTTCATGGGCTACGTGCTGCCCTGGGGCCAGATGAGCTTCCACGGCGCCGTGGTGATCACCAACCTGATCGGCGCCCTGCCGATCGTCGGCGACACCATCACGACCCTGCTCTGGGGCGGCCCGGCGGTGGATAACCCCACCCTGAACCGCTTCTTCTCCCTGCACTATCTGCTGCCGTTCATGATCGCCGGCGTCGTTGGCCTGCACATCTGGGCGCTGCACGTGCCGGGGAACAACAATCCCCTGGGCGTGAACGTGAAGTCCAAGGAGGACACGGTTCCCTTCCACCCGTACTACACGGTGAAGGACGGCTTCGCGATCGCGGTCTTCATGATCCTCTTCGCGACCTTCGTGTTCTACATGCCCGAGGCTCTCGGCCATGCGGACAACAACATCCCCGCCAACCCGCTTCAGACCCCGCCGCACATCGTGCCCGAATGGTACTTCCTGCCGTTCTACGCGATCCTGCGCGCTGTTCCGGACAAGCTGACGGGCGTGCTGGCCATGTTCGGCGCCATTGCCATGCTGTTCATCCTGCCCTGGCTGGACACGTCGAAGATCCGTTCGATGCGCTACCGGCCGCAAGCCAAGATCTATTTCATGATCTTCGTGCTCGCCTGTATCGCCCTCGGCTTCTGCGGCGCTCGCCTGCCGGAAGACGCGGTGATCCCGGGTGGCGTCGGCTTCCAGTTCATCGACTACAACATCAACAGCTTCGTGTGGCTCAGCCGGATTTCGGCGGGCTACTACTTCGTCTATTTCCTGATCATCACTCCTCTGCTGGGCCTGCGTGAAACGCCCCTGGCGGTTCCGGAGTCGATCTCCACGCCGGTACTGGCGCATCCGGCGGGCGCTCCCGCCGGCGCGGCCGCGGCCCCCGAAAAGAAGGGTTGAGCCCGATGATGCGCAAAGTTCTCGCCGCCCTGGCTCTGGCGGGGGTCGCCCTGGCGGGCGCCTCGGCCTCCGCGGCCACGACGCACCGCGAACCGAAGGAAGTGGAATGGTCCTTCAATGGCCCGTTCGGCCAGTATGACCAAGCCCAGCTGCAACGCGGCTTCAAGGTCTACAAGGAAGTCTGCTCGGCCTGTCACGCCCTGAACTTCATCTCGTTCCGGACCCTGGGCGACCCGGGCGGCCCCTTCTGGGACCCTCGCTACCCCAACTCGAACGACAACCCGGTGGTTAAGGCCCTGGCGAAGGACTCCGCTCCGATCGCCGATATCGACTCGAACACCGGTGACGCCATCACCCGTCCGCGCACCTCGGCCGACCCTCTGCCGGCTCCGTTCGCCAACGACGAGGCAGCGCGCGCGTCGAACAATGGCGCCGTGCCTCCGGACCTCTCGATGGTGGTGCTGGCCCGTGAAGGCGGCGCCAACTACGTCTATTCTATCCTGACCGGCTACACCGCCCCGCCGACCGGCCTCAAGGTCAACGACAACCAGCACTACAATCCGTACATGGGCGGCGACATGTCGGCCTATTGGAGTGGTCAGGGTCCTGCGCCGGAGGGCGGCTTCATCGCCATGCCGCAGCCCCTCACGGAAGCCAACCGGATCACCGCCGACGACGGCACGGACATGACCGTGGATCAGGAAGCCAAGGACGTGGCCGCCTTCCTGACCTGGGCCGCCGACCCGAAGATGGAAGAGCGCAAGCAGACCGGCTTTGCCGTGATGATCTTCCTGCTGATCTTCGCCGGCGTGCTTTACGCCAGCTACAAGGCCATCTGGCGCAACGTCGCTCATTAGATCGCCGACCATCCTCCCTTGGCTTGGCCAAGGGAGGACAGGACGCGTAGCGTCCAGGTGGGCAAGTCACGACTGGATCGTGGCCCAAGACGATTGGCATTCAGCCCAGGCGAACCTTGCCCACCCTGACGGGCTTCGCCCGTCTGTCCCTCCCTTGGACAAGCCAAGGGAGGGTTTTCGTTTAGGGCTACATCTCTCCCCGAGCACCCGCCCCATTGTTGTGGAAGTGCGCCAAGGTCCTCAGCTTCGCGAGCTTGGCCGCATCGGGGCTGTAGTCGGCGCGCCGGTCCGACGCGAAGCCGTGGCCGGTGTCGTAGACGAACACCGGCAGATCGGGGTGGCGGGCTTCCACCTCCTCAATGCGTTCAATGGGGATGGAGGCGTCGTGGCGGCCATAGTGCAGGATGATCGGGATCTTCGGCGTCTCCTCGACCAGTTCGGAGATCCGGCGGCCATAGTAGGAAACCGCCGCCGAGAGCCCTGAGCAGCGGCAGGCGGCGAGCCACGCCGCCGTCCCGCCCCAGCAGTAGCCGACGGTGAAGACGGGCGGCTTCAGGGCGTCGATGGCGGCCTGCAGGTCGCCGGCCACCTGATCCCAAGGGGTCTGCGACGAGAAGGCGACCCCGCGCTGGACCGCCTCCTGGCCGTAGCCCTCAGCGGTGAAGCCTTTCTCGAGCCGGTCATAGAAAGACGGCGCGATGACCTCGTAACCGTCTTCGGCGAAGGCGTCTGCCATCTCCTTGATGTGGTCGGTGACCCCGAAGATTTCCTGGACCAGCACCAGGCCCCCGCGCCGCGCGTCCGGATTGGGGGCGTGGTAGGCGGAAAGCTCAAACCCGTCGAAAGGGCTCTTTAGGGTGATCATGGCGCTCATGGAATGGCGGACGCGGCTTCGCGCTCCTGGGCGATATCGACACGCTGAGCGTCGGTTGGCGGCTCGAAGAAGTTCACATTGCCGGCAGGCAACGTGCCGGTGACCTGGACGCGTGCGCGTCCGTCACTGGTGGCCTCGAGAACGTCGATGCTGACGCCGTTCGGCATCCAAAGGCGGCCCCGGCCGTTCGCGCCGAGCACGACAACTACCCGTTCGGCGAACCTTAGGCTTTCTCGATCTGGTCCAGCTAGGACGACGAATTCCAGCTTGGCCGGCGCCAGGCGGTTATCAGCGGAGGCAAGGCCACTGGCCGGCCCGTCGTACCGGAACGCGATGATCTCATTATAGGCCGGCCGCGCGTCCGTCGGGGCGTAGGGTGTCGGCGTCCGCAGCCGCTCGGGTTCACCGATATACCGGATCAGGAACTGGCTGCCGCCATACAGCATCGAGCCGAGGTGGCTCTCGAACAACTGATCGAACAGGCCGTCGGCATCCGTGTCGCGAAAACAATAGAAGGGCCGTCCCAGCAAGCCGCCGCTCGCTTCCGGCGCACGCCAGCAATAGACGAGCCCCGTGATCGTCCTGACCGGCCACAGAATGGCCCCTTCCGGGCCATGGCCAGGATTGGCGTCGGGCGCCGCCAGGAGCTTCACCGAGGGCCCCGGGACGATCGGCAGTGTGAGGATAATATCCCCACGATCGATATCTCGGGGACCGGCGTCGGCGGCAACCGGGGCGAGGACGGTCAGCAACGCCTGGGCTTCGGGTTGGGACACCCTGGCGCCCTTCGTCTCTGACTCCGCTGGTTCAGCGGCTCCGTCGACGCCCAGTGGGGGGCCACCTTCCTCCTCTGCCACAGCGGCGGAACCGAGGCAGGCGAGGAAGAGAGCAGCAGTCAAGGATGCGAGGGGTTTCATCGGGCCCGCGCGTTCGAAAGGAATGTTGCCGCCGCCTTAGGCAGATCGTAGTCCCGGTTTTCGCGGGTGAGATAGAGCGGCGCCGAGGCGAGAACGCGATACCGGATGGCGCCGCTGGGCTCCAATCCGAGAATCTCAATCTCGACCCCTTTGATACGCAATCTTGTCGGTGTTCCTTCGACGAACTCCGTGTGGGCTTGCTCGCCGACGATGCAGTAGCGCGCGCCAGGGCGGCCGATGATGGCGAAAGCGGTGATTTGGATCGGCCCGGCGGGTTGGCCCCGGCGCCCCCGGTTCGTCTCCGCACGCCACATGATGGCGTAGTCGAATTTGGGAGCGTCGGCATAGGGCGCGGCCTCGTAGCCGACCGGCGAAGGCAACGCCGTCGCGGGCTTTGGCGGAACCGCGAAAAGATCGGCCGGGTTCGTGCGCCCCTCAAAGCGGTTGTCGCGATCCGCATCCTCGAAGCAAGGGAAGCCGCGGGTCTCGTTTGCCGTATCGCGCGCCACGCAATAGGCCCAGCCGGTTTCGAGCTCCACGCCGAAGAGCAGGGTCCCACGCGGCAAGGATTGCGCGCGGCTATTGTTGCCAGAAGGAAGTTCGAGGTCGTCCTTCAACCGTACGATGCGCGCCGATACGGCATCCTGAACCCAAAGGGGCGTGTTGGCCGCCGCGGTCCGCTCGCCTTCCGGCACGGTGGCTGGCAGGACAACAAACGCCCCGGATACATAGAACATCGGAACGCTTGGTTCCGCCCGCACGGCGCCACTGAGCGCCGCCGCGAGACTAACGCCAATCATGGCGCGCAGGACTGGACCCAGAGCGCGCATCGGCTCAGAGGGCGCCGTTGGCCTCGAAGAGTTCGAGGGTGCGCTTGCGGGCGAGGGCGGCATCATCCGGGTCCGAATCCGGGCGGCCGTCATTGTTGAAGCCGTGGCCGGAGTTCTCATAGATGTAGACCGGCACGCCCGGGTTGGCGCCCTGGATCTTCGCCTTCACATCGTCGGCCGGGATGTTGGCGTCCTTGCGGCCGAGGTGGCTGATCACCGGGGCCTGGGGGGCGAGGTCGGCCATGCCGGCGACTCCGCCGCCGTACCAGGAGGCGCCTGCGGAGAGGCCCTGCAGTTTGCCCACGGCCTGCCAGACCATGGTGCCGCCGTAGCAGTAGCCGGTGATGAACACGGGGCCCTTGGTCTTCAGATGATTGATCACGGCCTGCATGTCGGCCAGGGCGTCGGTCGGGTTGGCGGCGCGCACGGTCTTGAAGGCCTCGGCGATGCCGGCCTCGTTATGCTCGGCATGGAAGCCACGCTGCACGCGGTCATACATGGAAGGCGCGATGGCCTCGAAGCCGAGGGCCGCCCAGCGTTCCACATCGGCCTTCACATACTGGTCGATGCCGAAGATCTCCTGGATCACTACCACCCCGCCCCGGCGCTTGCCCTGCGCCTCGGCGTGATAGGCGTCGAACTCGAAGCCGTCATCGGCGGTGGACTTGATCTTGATGAAATCGCCCATCTTGCTCTCTCCCTTGAGATCTTGGTCTCAGACGTTGAAGCGGAAGTGCATCACGTCGCCGTCCTTGACGACGTAGTCCTTGCCTTCGGAGCGCATCTTGCCGGCTTCCTTGGCGTGATGCTCGCCGCCCAGGCGCACGAAATCCTCGAACGGAATGGTTTCGGCGCGGATGAAGCCCTTCTCGAAGTCGGTGTGGATCACGCCGGCCGCCTGGGGCGCGGTGTCGCCCACGTGGATCGTCCAGGCGCGAGCCTCCTTGGGTCCGACCGTGAAATAGGTCTGCAGGCCGAGGAGGGCGTAGGCCTCGCGGATCATACGATTGAGGCCAGGTTCGCTTAGACCAAGGGTCTCGAGGAACTCACCGCGTTCCGCCGGGTCGAGGAGGGCGATCTCGCTCTCGATCTTGGCGGAGATGGCGACGGCTTTGGCGTTGTCCCGGGCGGCGCGCTCGGCGACCGACTGGGACAGGGCATTGCCGCCCTCGGCCGAGCCTTCGTCGACATTGGACACATAGAGCGCCGGCTTGGAGGTGAGGAGCTGCAGCATCCGCCAGGCCTTTTCATCGTCATCATCGATCTTGGCGGCTCTGGCGGGCCGGCCTTCGTTCAGTTGGGCGAGCGCGATGTTCACCAGGCGCAGGGTGTTGGCGCTTTCCTTGTCGCCGCCCTTGGCGCGTTTTTCGAGGTTGGAGACGCGCTTTTCCAGGCTCTCCAGGTCGGCGAGCATCAGTTCGGTCTCGATGATCTCAAGGTCGGCCAGGGGGTCAATGCGGCCCTCGACGTGGGTGATGTCGTCATCAATGAAGCAGCGCGAGACGAAAGCGACGGCGTCGCAGTCACGGATATTGGCCAGGAACTGATTTCCAAGGCCCTCGCCCTGGCTCGCGCCCTTCACGAGACCCGCGACGTCCACGAAGTTGATCCGCGCCGGGATGATCTCCTTGGACTTGGCGATCTCGGCGAGCTTGTCCAGCCGCGGTTCAGGCACGGCCACGTCGCCGACGTTCGGCTCGATGGTGCAGAACGGATAGTTGGCCGCCTGGGCCGCCGCGGTCTGGGTCAGGGCGTTGAACAGGGTCGACTTGCCGACATTGGGCAGGCCGACGATGGCGACTTTCAGGGCCATGGGAACTCAAGGTCTCGGAGGTTTCGAAGGGGCGGCGAATAGCACGCCCGGCGCCTGCAACGCCACCTTGGAAGCCTCAGGCGAAGGCCTCGGCCGCCAGGTCGCGCCAGCGCCGGGCCTCCTTCTTGAAGGGGCCGCGCAGCTTGAGGATGCGCCTGTCCATCTCGGCCAGGGCCTCGGAAGCTTCCGCTCGGCGATCATGGCGGGCCATGAAGGCGGTGTAGCGGGCGAGACCCTCCAGGCCAGGCAGCCGCTGGGAGGCCCACTGGTAGGCGCTGTCAGCCTCGGCGGTGCGGCCGAGCCCTTCATAGATGCGGCCGAGTGCCAGGGCGGCATGGGGCGTGCGGCCCTTGTCCTCATTCTCGCCGAGCCTTTCCATCAGCGGCAGGGCCTCGTTGAGGCGGCCAAGCTCGATGAGAGCGTTGGCGCGGCCGAGCAGCAGGGCCGGATCGTCCTCATGGATGCCCCGGGCCGCCTCGCCGTAGAGCCGCTCGGCCTCCTCGTAGCGTGCCAGGGCCATGGCGGCGGCGGCGAGCTTCATCTTGTTGGCGACCGTTGGGGCCTCGTCATGCGCGGCGCTGGCCTGGCGATAGCCGCGGGTAGGATCGAGGGTGGCGATGGCCTGGGTTTCCAGGCGCCGAGCCGTGCCGCCCTTCACGAAGCCCGGGACGACGATGGCCAGCAGATAGACCACGCCGCCGATCGGCTGCAGGCCGAGGATGATCCACAGCCAGTACATGTCCTGCCCCGTGCGCACACAATGAATGCAGAGCACGATCGAGAAGACGATGGAGATGCCGAACATGCCGATCATGTCGCGGCTATCCCACGCCCGGTTGCAGCCGGTCAACGCCCTCAGCTCGGCTTCTCCGCCACGTACGTTCCATAGACATCATTGGAATAGTCCGCCGAGAGGAGGGTGAAACCCGCCCGTTCGATGAGGCCTTCCATCACCCAGCCATAGGTCGAGTATTCATCGCGCACATGGGTGGCGACATCCTCCCGGGAATAGCCGGTATTGGCGGCCATGAAGGCCGCCCAGCCCTCGACCAGGGCTGGCGCCTCCCCTGGATGGCAGGGGAAGGTGACGTCGCGCAGATAGAACCGGCCGCCTGGCTTCAGAGCCCTGGCCATGCGCACCAGGGCGATGCCCTTCCAGAAGTCCGGCAGGTGGTGCAGGGCGTTCTTGGCGGTGATCAGGTCGAGGCTCGCATCGGGCAGGTCGAAGGAGAGGAAGCTCGCCTCCACGAAACGCACGCGGTGCGCACCCATGGCGGCCGCCCTGGCCCGGGCGCGGGTCAGCATGGCGGGCGAAATATCGAAGCCGGTCGCCGCCTCGCACATGAAAGCGGCCTCGCAGGCGAGGATGCCGGTGCCACAGCCGATGTCGGCCATCGCGTGATGCGGCTTCAGGCCCAGGCGCTTCAGGAGGGCGCGATCAGCGTCGCCTGAACCGCCCTGGCGGGCGTCGTAGGTCTCGGCCTGGGCCTCGTCGGAAAAGTCGAGCCCGACCTGTCTTCGGTCGTCGTAGTACCAGTCGGCGTGGATGAAGGGCTGCATGGGGGCCTCCTTGAGAAGCGGGGCGGAGGTTCCCCTTGGCTCGCCAGATCCCCCGCCGGATTGGTGGGCGGGGTGTTGGAGCTTGAGCTTGCGACTAGGCGCGCGCCAAACCATCCCGCCGAGAGTGGCCGGATTTGGCTACGAGAAGGGCGGCGGCGGTGCGCATGGGCGGGGCCTATAGGCGCGTCCGCGGCGGAGGTCTAGTCCTCGCGGGCCAGCTTGCGCGGATCATGCTTGGGCGAAGGCGCGAGCCGCAGCACTTCGGTCTGATATTTCTCGTCCTCCCCGGCGGCCAGCAGGGGCAGGGCGTCGGCGAGGGCGCCAAACAGGGGAATCACCCATTCCCGGTCCGCCTTGGCGAGATCGGAAAGGACATAGTGCATGACGAGGTCCTTGTCGCCCGGATGGCCGACCCCGATGCGGGCGCGACGGAAGTCGGCGGTGATGTGGGCGGTGATCGAGCGCACCCCGTTGTTGCCTGCGGCCCCGCCGCCGGTTTTCATCCGAAAGCGGCCCGGCGACATGTCGATCTCGTCGTAGAACACCACGACGTCGGCGGGCTTCAGCTTATGGAAGCGCATAGCCTCGCCGATGGCCCGGCCCGTCTCATTGTAGAAGGTCTGCGGCTTGAGCAGGAGGACGCGGACGTCGCCGTCCGGCGTCGGGACCGCGCCCTCGCGCATCAGGCTCTGGAACTTCGAACGCTCGGGCCCAAAGCGCCAGCGCTCGGCGATCGCGTCGATCGCCATGAAGCCGATATTGTGCCGGTTCCCCGCGTATTTGGCGCCGGGATTGCCTTGGCCCGCCAGGATGAGCATCGGCGGGCCCCTAGGGGATAAGCCTTAGGCTTCTTCGCCTTCAGCGGCCACGGCGGCTTCTTCGGACTGCAGGGCCGAGGAGGTGGCGATCGAGGCGACCGTGGCGTCACGGTGGTGGGCGGTCACTTCGACGCCGGCCGGCAGCTTGATGTCGGTGGCGTGGATGGAATCGCCGATGTCGAGGCCCGTCAGGTCGACGATCAACTCGTCCGGAATTTTGTCGGCCGGGGCCTGCAGTTCCAGTTCATGCAGGTCGATGTTCAGGGTGCCGCCGCGCTTGATGCCCGGAGAGGCTTCGTGATTGCGGAAGTGCACGGCCACGGCGATGCGCACGCTCTGATGCTCGTCGACGCGATAGAGGTCGAAGTGCACGGGCTCGTCGGTCACCGGATGGAACTGAACGGCCTTGGCGATCACCGACTGGTTCTTCGAGCCGACATTGGCCTTCACGAGGTGGCCGAGCAGCTTGCCGGTGTGCAGGGCCTTGCGGAATTCGTTGGCCTTCACGGCCACGTTCACCGGGGCTTCCTTGCCGCCGTAGAGCACGCCCGGGACCTTGCCTTCGCGGCGCACCGCGCGGGCGGCGCCGGTGCCGGCGCCTTCGCGCACTTCGACGTTGAGCAGGATATCGGCCATGGCCATTGCCTCGAATAGTCTGGTTTGGTGGACCGGCTCCAAACGCAACAGCCGCGCGAGACGCGCCCGCGCGGCGTCGGACCGGAACCCACCGGGTTCAAAAAGGTGCGGCTAGATACACGCTTAGCCCCCGCCTTGCAACGGCGGCTAAGCCCCTTGCGTCAACGGCGCGCGGGACGGCCTCTGGGGGCTCTCGGTGGCGGCACGGGAAGGGGCGGCGGACGCACCTCGATCGGCGGCGCGGCGCCCGCGCCACGGATCAGGCATGCGCCGGTATCCAGCATGATGTGCTGCCCTAGGCAGAAGATATCCTCGTAGTGCGGCTTGGCCACCGCGAGACACTGGTAGAGGTTCAGCTTGGCCATGCTCAGGCAATAGCCGCTGTCCCCGTCATTAAGAGTGGAGGCGACGATGCCGATATTGACATCTCCTGCCTCCCCGATCGCCGCCAGGGCGGCCAGGGATACGGCTCTCGCCACCAGGCCTGCGTAGGGCGCTCGGGCCACCGGGTCGGGCGACACGCCCATCGCGGTCACCCCCGTGATCACGCCCCGCAGCAGGTTGGTTTCGTCGGGCATCGGAGAAGCTGGGGTCGCCGAGAGCGTCTTCGCGGCGGCGAGGCGGCCATCGCGGTTGTCCACCGAAGCCTTCGACCAGGCTTGGCGCTGAACGTCGTAGGCGGACTGTTTGACCGCCTTTCCGGCCATGTACAGGCGCAGACCGTCGCTCTTCAAAGCGCCGGCGGCGAGCGCGGCGGCATTGTTCGCGCCCGGAAAGGAGAACACGAAAGCCGGGTTGGCGATGATGTTGTTGGCCAGGGCCCGGCGCGAGGCGGCGTCACGGCCCTGAGCCCGCACGGCGTTGACGAAATCGCGGTCCTGCAGGGCGGCGATGGCGGCGTTCGCCACGGCGCCGCGCAGGAAGGTCTGGGGCTCGTAGGAGGCGCCGGTGCGCACCGCGGTGGCGACGGCGCCGCCATCGGTGAAGGCCGGGGAAATCGCCGAGGCTCTGGCCATATAGGCGCGGTAGGCGCTGGCCTGCTGGACCAGGGTGTCCGAAAGACCCACGGCCGGCATCGCGGACATCGGCGGCGGGGTGACCCGGGGCGGAGCCGCGGCCACGGGGGGCGGGGACTCCGGCCCACAGGCGGAAACCAGCAGGGCGAGCCCCGCGGCGGCGACCAAAGCTAGACGGCCCGTCCTCATATGGCGGCGCGCTCCCCTTACAGGCTCTCCCCAGAAAGCCAGAACACTATGGATCGGGCCGCACTGTGGCGCCAGCGTCGTTAATGATCACTTGCCCAATTGTGACGGGATAAAGGCTGCGAGCCGGATAGGCCGCCGCAACTAGTCGAACAGCTTAGAGACCGATTCCTCGTTGGCGATCCGACGGATGGCTTCGCCGATCAACCGCGCGCAGGACACCACGCGGATCTTCTTGGAACCCTGAGCCCGCTCCTGCTCGATGGTGTCGGTAACGACCAGTTCCTTCAGGACGGACTTTTCAACCCGTTCCACCGCCGCGCCCGAGAGCACGCCGTGGGTGACATAGGCCGAGACCTCCTTGGCCCCCGCATCGATCAGCGATTGGGCGGCGTTGCAGAGGGTGCCGGCGCTGTCCACGATATCGTCAAAGAGGATCAGGCGGCGGCCGGTCACATCGCCAATGATGTTCGCCACCTCGGACTGGCCCGGGCCGGAGCGCCGCTTATCGACGATGGCCAGGCCCACGTTCAGCCGGCTGGCCACGGCCAGGGCCCGCACCACGCCCCCCACGTCCGGCGAAACGATCACCAGGTCATCGGTGTTGCGGTAGTGATCCTTGATGTCCGTGCTCATCAGGGGGGCGGCGTTGAGATTGTCAGTCGGGATATCGAAGAAGCCCTGAATCTGGCCGGAGTGAAGGTCCATGGTGAGCACCCGGTCGGCGCCGGCGCGGGTGATCAGGTTGGAGACCAGCTTGGCCGAGATCGGGGTGCGGCCCCCGGTCTTCCGGTCCTGCCGGGCATAGCCGAAATAGGGCGTCACCGCCGTGATCCGCCGCGCCGAAGCCCGCTTGAGGGCGTCGATGCAGATCAGGAGTTCCATCAGGTTGTCATTGGCCGGGTAGCTGGTCGACTGGATGACGAAGACGTCCTCGCCCCGGACGTTCTCATCTATGGTGACCCACACCTCGTTGTCCGGGAACCGTTTCACCTGAGCCTTGGTCAGGCTCATGTCGAGGGAGCCCGCGACGGCCTCCGCGAGAGCCCGGTTGGAATTGCCGGCCAGCAGCTTCATGGGCGAGACTCATAGGTGGGCGTGATTGTTGGCGGGCTTCTATCAGGGGCCGACGCGGCGGCAAGACGATTCCCGTCGCTGCGCGCCGAAAGCCTTGCCAGGGCGCGCCCTTCCTCTTTAGCTGACCTCCAACCAGCGCGGCCAATGAGCCGTCCGCGGAGCAGGGCCGGGATGCTTTCAATATTGGGTTTCGCCATGGTCGCGGCCTTCACGGTCCTGATCATGACCCGGCGGATGACGCCGCTGACGGCGCTCATCATCACGCCCATCCTTTTCGGGGCTGTGGCCCTGGTGCTGTCCGGCAAAGGCGTCGTCGACCTCGGGCCGATGATGATCGAGGGGGTGAAGACCCTCGCTCCCACCGGGGTGATGCTGCTTTTCGCGATCCTTTTCTTCGGCCTGATGACCGATACTGGCCTCTTCGATCCCGCCGTGGCCCTGCTGGTGCGCGTCGTTAAGGGCGATCCTCTGAAGATCATCCTGGGCACGGTTGTGCTGGGCGCCCTGGTCTCCCTCGATGGCGATGGATCGACCACCTACATCATCACCTGCGCGGCCCTGATGCCGCTCTATCAGCGCCTGGGCCTGAACCGGCTCTATCTGGTCTGCCTGCTGATGCTGGTGTCCGGAGTGATGAACCTCTCCCCCTGGGGTGGTCCGACGGCGCGCGCCGCCAGCGCCCTGCATGTGGAGGTGCAGGATGTGTTCTTACCGCTGATCCCCGGCATGGCGATCGGTCTTGTCGCGCTGCTGGGCTTGGCCTTTCTGTTCGGACGCGCCGAGCGCCGGCGGCTGGGCGTCGTTTCCATCGAGGACGCGGAGGAGTTCGCCGAGGTCTCGGTCTCGCAGCACCCGGAGGCGCGGCGCCCGAAGCTGATCCTTGTGAACGCCGCCCTGGTCATCGCCCTCCTGGCGGGCCTGGTGGCGGGCGTCGCGCCGCTGCCGGTGATGATGATGACCGCCTTCGCCGTCGGCCTCGTCATCAACTATCCGCGCATCGAGACCCAGAAGGAGCGGATCGCCGCCCATGCCGGGCCGGCCCTGGCCGTGGCTTCCCTGATTTTCGCGGCGGGAGTCTTTACCGGCATCCTGCAGGGAACAGGCATGGTCGAGGCGATGAGCCGCTGGGTGGTGGCGGCGATCCCCGAGGCCTGGGGGCCTTACATGGCCCCGATCACGGCGGGTTTGTCTCTGCCTTTCACCTTTTTACTCTCAAACGACGCCTTCTATTTCGGGGTTCTGCCGATCCTGGCGGAGGCCGGCGCGCAGTTCGGCGTCGACAAGGTGGAGATCGCGCGGGCTTCGCTGATGGGCCAGCCTTTCCATCTCCTCAGCCCCTTGGTGCCCTCCACCTATCTCCTGGTCAGTCTCGCCGGCGTGGATTTGGCCGACCATCAGAAGTTCACGGCTCCGTTCGCCATCGCGGTCTGTCTGGTCATGGGCGCGGCGGCCGTGGCTCTGGGCGCCTTTCCGTTCGGCGCCTGATCCAAATCAAGCTTTCCCGCATACTCGCCTGCTAGTAGATTGCAGGAATTCCAGACATTTGCGTGAGATCTGGTGGGGGGAAAGCAACCTATGTCTGTAGACGGCGCATGGACTGTGACGGTCTCCACCCCGCGGGGTGACCAGGTTTCCACCCTCACGATCCAGTCCGATGGCGCGGCCTTCACCGCCACCATGGCCGGCCAGCGCGGCACGTCGGAGATCAAGGACGGCAAGATCAACGGCGCCAATCTCTCCTGGACCAACCAGATCACCTCGCCCATGCCGATGACGCTGTCCTACAAGGCGGTCGTCGAGGGTGATGGCATGACGGGTTCCGTGCAGCTGGGATCGTTCGGCTCGGCGCCGCTGAAGGGCGTGCGGGCCTAAGGCGCTTCCCGTCTCCCCCGATTGAGCTATCGTCCGTTCCGCGAATATCGAAGGAATGGCCATGTCCAGCACCCTCAGCTTCCGGGAAGGCCTGCGTGGCGCGGCCAAGCCGGCCTATATCGCCCGGCTGCATGAGGAAGGGCCGCTCTACAAGGACAGCGCCGGCTTCTGGGTGGTGTCGGGCTTCGAGGATGTGCGCGACGTCCTGCTCGACTACCGGCGCTTCTCCTCCACGGTGATGGGGGCCGGGGCCATGGGCGGGGCGGGGCTGCCCCTGATCGGCGATGATCCGCCGCGCCACTCCACCCTGCGCAGTCTGGTTTCTAAGGCTTTCACCCCCGCCGCCATCGAGGCCCTGCGGCCCTGGGTGGACAGCCTCGCCAGGGATCTCGCCGGGAAGATCGAACCCGGCGCCGAAACCGACGTGGTGGCGGCCTTCACCACGCCCCTGCCCGTGACGGTAATCGCCCGGATGATGGGCATCCCGGAGAACGACCACGAGCGCTTCAAGCGCTGGTCCAACGCTCTGACCGGCATGATGGACAACCCCTTCGATCCCAGCCGCGCCGCCTCGATGCAGGAACTGTTCGGCTTCTTCGCCACGGCGCTCGCGGAACGCCGGTCCAATCCCGGCGGGACCGACCTGATCAGCGCCCTGACCCGCGCCGATGAGGCGGGCGTGCTGCTGTCGGACAGCGAGATCGTCGGCTTCTGCGTGCTGCTGCTGGTGGCGGGCAATGAGACGACGACGAACCTGCTGGGCAACCTGATCTCCAACCTCTGCAAGCACCCCGATGCCTGGGCGCGGCTGAAGACGAGCCCGGCCCTGCGCGACGCGGCCATCGAGGAGTCCCTGAGGATCGACAGCCCTGCCCAGATGCTGATGCGTGTCGCCACGGAGGATGCTGAAGTGGGCGGTCAGACGATCGCCAAGGGCGAGATGGTCATGGTGTTCCTCGCCGCCGCCAACCGCGACCCTGCCAAGTGGGACGATCCGGCCAACTTCGATGTGGCCCGCGAGCGGGAGCGGCATGTGGCGTTCGGGCACGGCGTCCACACCTGCATTGGCGCGCCCCTCGCGCGGCTGGAGGCCCAATGCGCCATGGCGGCCCTGCTGGAACGGTTTGATGGGGTAGCCTACGGCCAGGAGCGTGGTCGCCGCCTGCCCGGCGGCATGCTGCATGGGTTTCGCAGTCTGCCCGTCGTATTTTGTTGAGACTTGGCTCTCTTGGCTTGGCCAACTGAGGGTTGGGTTACGCTCACGTCATGACCTCGAATTAAGATGCGCGGGCTTCGGGCTTGCGCCTAACTCCCCCTCACGAACGAGGAGCCGGGGAGTCCGCCATGTCCATCACTGCCGATGCTACGCCGCGCCTGGCGGGCGCCCTGGCCGACGTGGTCACGCCCACCTTCGTGCAGCGAATGATGGGGCAGACGCCCTTCCCGGACCGCATCCCGACGCGCTGCTACACCGAGCAGATTTCCGAGGCGGGCATGCTGGGCGGCCGCGCTTTGGTGCTGTCTGATCCGGCCGCGGTGAAGCATGTCCTGCTCGACAATGTCGCCAACTACCCCAAGCACGAGATGGAGCGGCGGTTTTTCACAGCGCTGTTCGGCGCGGGCCTCCTCAGCATCGAAGGCGACCTCTGGCGCACCCACCGCCGGGTAATGGCGCCGGCCTTTTCGCCATCCAGCGTCGCCTCCTATGCCGCGGACATGGCCGGTGCGTCGGAGGATTTCGCCGCGCGCTGGGCGCAACAACCGGACGGGCAGGAGATCGACGCCTCGGCCGACATGACCGAACTGACCTTGCAGATCATTTCGCGCACCATGTTCTCCACCGACCAGCTGGTGGATCTGATCGGCCGCACCATGGCCCAGGGGTTCGAAAGCCAGAACTTCAACATCCTCGACATCCTCCCCGTCATTGGCCCCGCGCGGATGAAGGAACGCGAGGCGAGGATGGCGGCCCTTTTCCGCCCTCTCGATGATGAAATCGCCAAGTTGATCGCGGCCCGCGAGGGGCGCCTCGCCGACGGCCCGCAGGATCTGCTGGCGCGGCTGGTCGCCGCCAAGGACGATGAGACCGGCCAGGGGCTGACCGCCCAGGAAGTGCGTGATGAAGTGATCACCATCTTCATCGCCGGCCATGAGACCACGGCCACGGCCATGGGATGGCTCTGGTACGTGCTCTCCCAGCAGCCCGCCGAAGAGGCGCGCCTGCATGAGGAGCTCGACCGCGTGCTGGGGGGCCGAACGCCGACCCAGGAGGATTTGGCGAACCTGCCCTATACCCGTCGGGTGGTGGACGAGACCATGCGGCTCTTCCCGCCGGCGCCGGGCATCTCCAACCGCGTCGCGTTGGAGTCCGACGAAGTCGGCGGCCACAAGGTGAAGCCTGGGGACAACATGCTTGTCTTCCCTTGGGTGCTGCACCGCCACCGCGACCTTTGGGAAGATCCTGAGCGGTTCGATCCCGACCGCTTCCTGCCCGAGCGCTCTGTTGGCAGGCACCGCTTCGCTTACATGCCTTTCGGCGCGGGGCCGCGCATCTGTATTGGCCAGATGATGGCGGTGAACGAAATCATCCTCATTCTCGCGACACTGGCTCAGAAGTTCAGGCTGGAACTCGCCCCTGAGGCGGATGTGAAGCTCAAGCACAACATTACGCTGCGCCCGTTGCATGGCTTGCCGATGATCTTGCGCCATCGTCGCTGAAGCGTGATCGGCTGCGCGGATTCAACCCGTCGATTCTGTCGCGAAAGTCTGAAATAAGCGCGCCCCAGGACCCTGCTTGCGAGAGAATCGCGCTTCGTGACTGAATTGCCCTCCGGCGGCTTGATCCGCCTCCTGGACCGCTACCGCCACCCGAGTATTTCGCGCGGTCTGTTTGAATTGGCCATCACGGCCGCCGCCCTGAGCGGCATCTGGGCCGTCGCCTTTCTGGTTTTCCATCTGGGCCTCTGGTGGATCGCCCTTCTGCTGACCATCCCGGCAGGCGTTTTTCTCGTACGGCTGTTCATGATCCAGCATGACTGCGGCCACGGGTCGTTCATGCCGTCGAAGGCCGCGAACGACTGGATCGGCCGTGTGCTCGGGATCTTCACCCTGACCCCCTACGATTACTGGCGACGGGCCCATGCGATCCACCATGCGACGGCTGGCAACCTCGATCGGCGCAACAACATGGGGGACATCAAGACCCTCACCGTCGACGAATATCTGGCGCTGAATTGGTTGGGCCGGCTTGGCTACCGCCTGTATCGCAACCCGCTGGTGATGTTCGGCCTCGGCCCGTTCTACAATTTCTTCCTCCTGCAACGCCTGCCGATCGGGATGATGAAGGACGGTTGGCGCCCCTGGGTGTCGACCATGGGTACGACGGCGGGGATCGCCCTCTTTCTTGGCCTGCTGATCTGGGCCTTCGGCCCGGCCCCGGCCCTGCTTGTCACCCTGCCGACTATGCTGGTGGCCGCCACTATCGGCGTCTGGCTTTTCTTCGTGCAGCACCAGTTCGAGGAGGTGGAATGGGCCCGCCACGGTGAGTGGAAGCGTGAAGAAATGGCCCTGACAGGCTCCTCCCACTACGACCTGCCCCAGCCTCTGCGCTGGCTGACAGGCAATATCGGCATCCACCATGTGCACCATCTCTCAGCGCGCATTCCCTTCTACCGCCTGCCTCAAGTGTTGAAGGATCTGCCGCACCTGGCCGATGTGAGCCGTATTTCACTCCTGGAAAGCTTCAAGTGCGTGCGCCTCGCCGTCTGGGATGAAGCCAATGGCCGGCTGATCTCCTTCGGCGCCATGAAGCGGGCTCTGGCCGGGCGGCAGTCCGCGCAAGGCTTGACCTAGCCCTGATCGATTCGAAGATGGCGGGGCTCTGAAAAGGACCCGCCATGCGCCGCCTGTTCGCCCTGATTGCTCTGTTGTTCCTGGCCGCCGCCGCGCCTGTGCTGGCCGCGCCCGCTAGTGACGGATGGCGCCAGGTCGATCCGGAAAACCTCCTGATCCTCACCACGACCAAGGGCGTCGTGGCCATTGAGATGGAACCCCGCGCCGCGCCGCAATCCGTGGCGCATCTGAAGGGGCTTGTGCGGGCCGGGTTCTATGACGGCTCGCTCTGGTACCGGGTGGCGAGTTTCGTCGCCCAGACCGGAGACAAGGGGACCTGGAAATACTCATCCGGCGCGCTGGGCCTGCCGGCGGAGTTCACCTTCCCCGACCCTGCGGGCGGAATCCCGCCCCCGCCGGTGGAGATCGGACCTCCGGCGCCCCGGTTCCTGGGCTCCCTGCCCATCGCTGTTCCGCCCGCCGGCTCGCCCACGACGCCGGCCTGGGCGAGCTATTGCATCGGTGTCGCCGGGCTGGCGCACGGCGAGGATCCCAACAGCGGTGAGAGCCAGATGTTCTTCGCCCTGGTCAAGGCCGACAATCTCGACAAGCTCTACACGGCATGGGGTCGGGTCTTGGTGGGCATGGATGTCCTGAAATCGCTTGCGGTTGGGGAGCCTCCGGCCCAGCCGGACAAGGTGCTCACGGCCCGGATCGCCGCGGACATCCCCGCGGCTGAACGGCCTGTCGCCGAGGTGCTCGACACCACCGGCCCGCGCTTCGAGCGCCTGCTCCGCGATGCGCGCCGCAGCCGCGGTGGGGAGAACCCCAGGGCCTGCGACGTGGATCTGCAGCCGAGGTTGCGCCCGGCGTCCTAGGAGGCCCTGAGCGCCTCGCGGTTGGCGTCGGAAAAGACTTCGGCGGGCAGCATCTCAGGTCCCGCCATGACCGCGAAGCCATAGGCGTGGCGCTCGGGGTGGGTCGCGCGGCTGGCATGGTGGCGGGCGCGCCGGGCGTCGGCCTCGGGGCCGAACTCCATGTCGATGATCGAGGTCATCGAAGCCGCATAGCGCAGGCGGCGCATGCGCTCGGCGCGCTCCTCGGCATAGGGGCGCAAGTCCGTCTCGCCGGCCTTCAGAAGCTCGGTGACGATGCGCACATCGCGATAGGTGATGGAGAGGCCCTGGCCGATGATCGGGTCGTTCCAGCCGGCGGCGTCGCCGACGAGGACCACGCCCTCGGCGAAGGGCTGGTCCGTCCAGCTGTCATTGTTGAAGTAGGCGAAGAGCGGTCCTGCCGGGGCCCCGGCGGCGATGCGGTTGTTTTCCGTGAAGTGCGGAGTGCGGAAGGCGTCAAGGAAGCGGCGCGGACCCTCCTCGCCAACGAAGCGGCTCTTCTGATCGAGAGGATAGCCGCCATATAGCCGGGCCTTGCCTTGCCCTTGGGGGAAGACGAGGAAGCCGAAGTCGCCTTCCGTGCCAATGGCCTGAAGATCATCGGGCCAGGCCTCGGTCCCGTCGACCAGCAGGCCGGCGAACCAGTGGTGCGGCCTGTCCTGATGCAAGGCGATGCCGGCGGCCTCACGGGTCTTCGAGAGACGGCCATCCGCGCCGACGATGAGGCGGGCATGGGCGGTCGTCTCAACGCCGTCTTCCACGTAGGTCACACTTGGCGCGGCGCCCGGCGAGATCGTAGTGACCTCGGCGCCGCGCAGCACCCTGGCGCCCCGGCGGGCGGCCTCGGTGATCAGGGTCTCGCAGTGGTGCGGGTGGCCGATGCAGAGCGGCCCCGGCACGCCTGGCAGGAAGCTGAGCGGGAGGGCTTCGGAGTTCACCGTCTGGGCGCCCAGGGAGGGGTCGAAGGTGATGTGCCGGCCGAGGTGATGGCCACCGGCGGCGCGGAGGGTGTCATAGAGGCCGACCCGCTGGGTTTCGGCCACGCCCCAGGGCGCGATCCACTCGCCGCGCACGCGGTCGACGTAAGCGGTCTGGGGTTCGAGGACGAGGACGTCCTTACCGGCCTCGGCCATGACGCAGGCGAGGGCCGAGCCGGCGATGCCGCCGCCGATGATGATCAGGTCGTGTTGGCTCATAGACATCTCCCCTTACGCCGTCTAGCTGGCCACTTTTACGTGGGGATATCCAAGCTGGATTTGCCGGTCACCTCGAAAGAAAGACGCACGTCGCGGGCCTCGGCTTTGGCCTGGGCGGGATCGGAGCGGTCAATGTCGAAGGGCCGGCCGGGACGGTTGCCGGCGATGTCTTCCAAAATGTTCGCCGCTTCGAGGATGTAGGTCCCGGGCGCGAGAGGCTGGTCCGGCTGGAAGGAGAGGCGGGTTTCGCCGGCGTGCAGCGTCCAGGCGCCGGGGACTTCGGTCTCGTCCCTCAGCACGGCAAAGGCGCGGAGGGCGAGGGCGGCGTCGAGGGGGCGGGGGAAATCGATGGTCAGGCGTTCGGAGACGGTGAGGGTCCAGTCACGTTCATCAAGTCCGTCGCGCCAGGCCGGTTCAGCGGTGAAGGTGTGGTCGAAGCTGGTGATTAGGGGCGCGCCCTTGGCGTCGTGCCAGTCGCTGGAGATGCGCAGGGTGTAGGCGCGGCCGGGGACGAGAGGCAGGCCCTCGGCCTCGTGGTCGACGAGGCCGCGTTTGATGCGGGCCGGGTCGAAGAGGATGGTCAGCCGGCGGCCCTCCGGATCCCACAGCTCCTGGTCGATCTCGACGAAAGGGGCGGGGACAGGGACGCCGGCGGCGTCGAGCAGTTGGATGTGGGCCCAGGCGACGCCGATGCGCATGGGCGCCGAGAAGGTGATGTAGAAGCGCAGGATGTTTTCCGGCCAGACGGCGGCGGACGGCGTGATTTCGAGAACGCGGGTCGAAGGCGCCTTGGGCGGGGCCGGCACGCCGCTGAACCACTCGACGATCTGAGGCCCTTCGGCGGGACGCAAGACGGCGCGCAAGGTCAGACTGGGCGCCGGGGGGTAGCGGGGGATGAAGGTGATGGTCTCCCCGTCCCAGACGTGGTCGCCCAGCATGGCCGGGGCGGCCGCGTCATCGCTGGCGAAGACTTCGAACACCTGGCTCCAGCGCGCCGGAACCGCCCCGCGCCAAGGACCGGCCGCGAAGCCGGCCTCGGTGCGCCAGACCCGGGCCACTAGGGCAGGGCGATGGTTTTGAGGCTGAGCTCGTCGTTGGCCGAGATCATGGCCAGCGCCGTGGTGTCGCTTAGCTTGTCGAGACGGCGGACCCCCTCGAGCCCGGAGACGGTTTCGTACGGCACGCCCCTCGTATCGGCGACGCGTTCCGTGATCTGTTCGTACTGGCCGATGCCGTCGGCGGCGATCTTCATCACGCCCCGGTTGGAGTTGGCCATCAGGATGTAGTGTGAGCCGTCCTTGTCATAGGCGATCATGTCGAGCGGGCGGTTCATGTTGCCGAGCTCGGCGATGGTCGTGCCCTTCACCTTGGCGCCGGGCTGCAAAGCCGAGACGGCGATGCGCACCAGCGGGGTGCAGGTGTAGGAGGCCAGCAGCTCCGGCTTCCCGTCGATCTCGTAGGAGAGGAAGGTGCGGATCGGGGCGTTGGTCTCGAAGGCCCCGTGGGCGGCGTGCCAGATCTCGATGGAGGCGCCCTTGCCGACGCCCTTGAAGGGGTAGGGGATGGCCCGGAGGGTGGAGGCGAACTCCTCGTTGGAGAGGCCGGCCACGATGACCTTGCCGTCCACATAGCCGAGGTCGGTGATGGTGTCGGTGCGAAGGGCGTTGCCCCGGCGATCGACCTTTTCCGGATCCGGCGTGTCGACGAGATCGACGGCGGTGTGAGACGTCGCCGCAAGATCGAGGGCCGAGAGGCGGCCCTGCTTGTCGGCGACGATAATCAGTTGGTCGGCGTCGGCGCCGGCCCCACGGGCGACGGCGAGGTAGACGTTGCCGGAGGCGGGATTGACGGCGATGTCCGGCACGCGGATCTGGTCGGCGGTCGTGCCCAGCAGGGCGGCGATCTTGCCGGTGAGATCCTCGATGTGCACCTGGCCGGGGGCGGTGGGAGCGACGTCGCCGGTCTCGAAGGCGTAGAGGCGACCGGCGAGGCCGTCGCCGACGAGGAGGACGCCGGCGGGCGCGAAGGCGATGGCGGAGGCGGATTTGAGGGCGGCGCCTGCGGTGCGGCTGCGTTGCAGGATCATGGCGTCATCGGCCATCTTGGTCTCTCCCTTGGCTTCTTGCTCTTGGCCGTATCGTAAACGTTTTGGGGAAGAGCCGGAAGAGCGGGGGATTTGGGCCCTCCCGGACCGTATTCGCACCGTATTTGACCGTATTTGCGCCCGTTATTGGCGCCCCCAAATACGGGACGTGGTCGTTAGTGCGCCCTTGGCGCCGGTTGCTGCGCTTTCCGTGCGCGGTGAGTGCGCATGCATGACAGCCTCGCGCGCATATATTGCCAGCCTCCCCTGAAAGGGCGGGTATCTGAGTGCTAATATGGCTTGCCTGATCCATACCTACATATAGCGAACTATTCGCAAAATGGGAAGTGAATTGCCCCGCCGCCCCCACTCCCCTAGCCTGTAGGCAAACAAGACCAGAAAACGAGGAAACCTCACGATGGGCGCGATGACGATGGACCGGCCGGCGACGACCGGTGAGCTGCCGCAGATCCCGAACATTCCGGCCGCGAAGGCCGAGAGTGTGGGGCTGTCCACCGAGCGGCTCGGCCGGGTGGCGGATGTCATCGCGCGGCACATCGCGGCGGGAACGGTCACCGGCGCGGTGACGGCCGTGGCCCGGCGCGGCAAGCTGGCCTACTTCCAGACCCATGGGCAGCGGGACCTGGCGGTTGGCACGCCCATGCCGGCCGACGCCGTCTTCCGCATGGCCTCTTCCACCAAGCCCGTGACGGGTGTCGGCGTCCTGATGATGATGGAAGAGGGGCGCCTGCGCCTCTCCGACAAGGTGCGGGAGTTCATCCCCGAGTTCCGCGACTTCCAGGTGGCGACCCGCAAGCCGGGGACCAAGAGCCTGCCCGGCGAGGCGCCGGAAGTTGTCTATGAACCGGCGAGCCGGGACCTCACCATCCTCGACCTTATGACCCACACGTCCGGCCTGATTTCCGGCGGGGTCGGGGCAGCTCTGTTTGGCAACCAGCGTGAACGCGGCGATACGCTGGCGACCTACATCCCGAAGCTCGGCAAAGCGGCCCTGGATTTCCAGCCGGGGACCAAGTGGCGCTATTCCGGCGGGGCCGGGATCGACACCCTGGGGCGGATCGTCGAGATCACGTCGGGCCTCGATTTCGCGAGCTTCCTGAAGACGCGGATTTTCGATCCGCTCGGCATGAAGGACACCTCCTTTGATCTCACCGAGGACAAGCTGGCGCGTCTCCTGCCGCTCTACCGGCGTGAGAACGACGCCTGGGTTCAGGCGCCGCATCCGTCGAAGCCGACCAAGGCGGAGTACCATTCCGGGGCCGGGGGGCTGACCTCCACGGCGCGGGATTACCTGCTCTTCCAACAGATGCTGACCAACAAGGGCGAGCTGGGCGGCGAACGGCTACTGGGCACGCGCACCGTGGAGCTGATGGGGACCAACCATGTGGGCGATCTCTACCGGGGCGTCTCGGGCGACCGCCTGGGCCACGGCTTTGGCCTGACGACCCACGTGACCACCGATTACACGATCGGCGAGACGGGCCGCTCCAACGGGGCGTTCGGCTGGGCCGGGGCGTTTGGCACCATCACCTGGACCGATCCGGCCGAACAGATCAGCGGTGTCACCATGCTGCAGCAGCGGGTGGGCGTCGTGCAGGCCGATGTCGAACGGGCCATCCGCCAGGCGATCATCGACTAGGGCGCTCCAGCTACCGGTCGCTCGGGCTGTCCCGGCCCCTGCGGGTTGCTTTTGTAAACGCAGTATTCTTACATGGCGGGATGAGCACCGCCACGCGCCCGTTCGGCCAGAACTACGCCTTCGTGGTGGCGGGGGTGACCTTCGTCGCCCTGCTGACCGCGGCTGGACTGCGCGCCACGCCGGGGGTGTTGTTGACCCCCTGGCAGACGGCCCTGGGCTGGGACCGGGCGACGATCAGTTTCGCCGCGGCGACGGGGATTTTCCTCTATGGCCTCGTGGGGCCGTTCGGGGCGGCCCTGATGCAGAGCCTCGGCATCCGCAAGACCCTGGCCGCAGCCTTCGTGGTGATGTCGGCGGGGGCGGGGCTCAGCCTCATGATGACCGAGCCCTGGCAGCTGGTGGCGACCTGGGGGGTGATGACGGGGCTCGGCACGGGCTGCGTGGCGATGAGCTTCGCCGCGGTGATCGTGAACCGCTGGTTCGCGAAGAACCGGGGCCTGATGACCGGCCTGCTGACGGCGGCGACCGCCACGGGCAACCTGATCTTCCTGCCGGCCTTCGCGGCGATCGCGGCCAGTGGCGGCTGGAAGCCGGTGGTGACGGTGGTGGCCGTGGCGACGGCGGTGATGGCGCCGCTGGTCTTCCTGCTAATCCCGGACCGGCCTGCCGAGGCTGGCTTGCTGCCCTATGGGACGGAGCCGGGCGACCCTCTGCCGCCGGAACCGGTGCGGCAGAACCCGATCCGCATGGCGGTGGGGGCGCTCGTCATGGCGGCGGGGAAGCGGGATTTCTGGCTGCTGTTCGGGGCGTTCTTCATCTGCGGCTTCACCACTAACGGCCTCATCGGCACGCACATGATCTCGCTCTGCGGCGACCACGGCATGTTGCCGGTGATGGCGGCCTCGGTGATGGCGATGATGGGGCTCTTCGACCTCGTCGGCACGACGGCCTCGGGGTGGCTCACCGACCGGTTTGATAGCCGGCGGCTGCTGTTCCTCTACTACGTGCTGCGGGGGCTTTCCCTGATCTATCTGCCGTTCTCGGACTTCAGCCTCTATGGCTTGAGCCTGTTCGCGGTGTTCTACGGGCTGGACTGGATCGCCACCGTGCCGCCGACTCTGCGGCTCACCAACAAGGTGTTCGGGGAGGCCTCGGCCCCCATCGTCTATGGCTGGATCGCCGCCGGGCACCAGGCGGGGGCGGCGAGCGCGGCCTTTCTCGGCGGGGTGATCAGGACGCAGACGGGGAGCTATCTGGACGCCTTCCTGATTGCTGGCGGGGCGGCCGTGGCGGCGGGGGTAATGAGCCTCTTGGTGGGGCGGGGAGGCGGGGCAGACCTTCGTCTAGCCCCGAGTGGCGCTGCCTGAACCGACGCCCTGGGCGTCCGCCTCCGCGGCCTGTCTGGCCTTGGCTCGCCGAAAGGCGGGGCGCCCGCTGTGCCGCTCGAAATAGGTCTTCGCCGCGGGTTCCAGCGCCTCGAACAACCCCAGCTGCTGGGCGAGCATGAGGGCGTAGCTGATCGAAATATCGGCCATGGTGAAGCGGCCGGCACAGATGAACTCCTGCTCCAGGGCTGGCGTGATGGCCCTGGCGCGCGCCAGGAACCACTTGGCATAGTCGTCGGCGGCCTGGGGTACGCGGCGTTCCGGCGGCTCCAGACGGCGGTAGCGCAGAACGAGCGTCTGGGGGAAGGTGAGAGTCGCCTCCCCGAAATGCAGCCAGTTCAGATAGGCGCCGTAGGCCGGCTCCTCGACCGCGACCCCCTGGGCGCCGCGGGCATAGCGGTCGCCTAGGTATTGGCAGATGGCCGCGGATTCCGTCATGCGCGGCGCATCGCCGTCAAAGAAGGCCGGGATCGTGCCCAGCGGATTGATCTCCAGGTATTCACGCTGAAGGAAGCGCGGCGGGAAGGGCAGCACCTTCAGCTCATAGGGAACGCCAACCTCCTCCAGGGCCCAAAGCGGACGGAAGGATCGGGCGTCAATGCAGTGGTGCAGGGTGATCATGCGGCCAGCATGGCGCCGCGTGGGGGGCGGCGGGAAGCGTGACCTCGAGTGAGATGCTTCAGAACGGCAACGTGTCCAGCTCGTCCAGCAGCATCTTGGCTTCCTCGGCGTCCAGCGTTCCGGCGATGGCGCGCGCCTCAGCCTCGGCATCGCGCGCTTCGGGCAGACGGCGCACGGCGATCAGGGCACGGGCTGTGACCTCGTAGGCCGCCCCGATGAAGTAGGGCTCGGCGGTCTCGCGAGCCGTGGCCATGCAGAGGCGGGCCTGGGTTAGGGCGCCCTGGCCGTCGCCGGCGGCCTCGTGGGCGCGGGAAAGCATCCAGTGGGCGATGGAAAGATTGCGGGCCGTCGCGTCCTCCCGCTGGGTCCAGTGCCAGTAGGAGGCGTGGGCGAGGGTGAGGAGGCGCTGCACGGCCTCCGGGGAGCGGTCATCCGACCAGAGGATATCGGCGGCGGCGTTGTAGGCGGCCTTGGAGAAGGCGGCGTGGGCGGCCTCAGAATCGATGTCGGACATGGGCGTTCCGTTCAGTGCGCTTTATCGTAGGCTGCTCTTCCGCCCAAAGTCCCGCCTGCGACGCTCACGCGTCTTGCACGCCGTTGAAGCAGACCCAGGCGTGACGCCGCTCGGCGAATACAGCGCGGCGAGGCGCTGGAAAATCCTTGTCTCCGAAGCAGCCGCCGGCCACGACGATCACACCCGGAGACGGGCGCCGCCACCACACGGTGCTACCACACGTCGGGCAAAAGTGCTGTTCAACGTCTCCGCCGCGATCAGCGGGGCGGCGCCAGACCGTCGAGGCTCCACGAATCTCGACCTTGTCTTCGTCGTAGACGGCCGCCCAGCCGAAGGCGCTGCCCGTACGTCTCTGGCAGTCCAAGCAAGAACAGGCGCCGCCGCCCCTCGGATCGCCCTCGCAAAGGACGGTCAGGGCGCCGCAGGAGCAGCAGGCCTCTCTGATCACGGCTCGGCTAGCCTTTATTCGGCACGACCACGATGGCGTGGCCGGGGCAGGTGGGTTCGCCGTTCTGGTTGATGACGTTGACCTCCAGCTTGATCTGGTTTTCGCCGTCGACGACATCCTTGGAGACGACCTTGCCGGTGACGGTGAGGACGTCGTTCTTCTGGTTGATGGCGCGGTACTGGCAGCCGATCTCGCGGATCGTCCCCTCGTCGCCGATCCAGTCGCGCAGGGAATTGACCAGGTAGGCGTAGCGCAGGTTGCCCATGCCGAAGGCGCCTTGCGGGTTCTTAGCGCCGCGTCCGGCCTCGTCGTCCATGTGGAAGGGGACGAACTCGTCATTGACCGCGGCGTAGCGGTTCCAATGCATGAAGTCGGTCTTGCGGCTCCAGGCGGGGATTTCGTCGCCGACGTTGACGTCCTCGAAGTAGACATTGTGGGTCATGGCGGCGGGTCCTAGTAGCGGATCGAGGTGGCGATCCGGCGGCGGATGAACTCGCCCTTCTGGTTCGTCCACTCGGTTTCATTGAAGATGTAGAGCATGAGGCCGAACTTGCCCTCGCGCTCGTTGAAGTCCTGCAGGCGGGACTTGGCGGTGATCACGTCGCCGGGCCGCATGGGCACGCCATAGGTGTCAACCTGGCCGCCATTGATGTTGGTGAGGCGGGGGCCAGAGGCGGCCGCATTACGGGCGGCGGCCATGGCGGCGGGGTTCATCTGCGGGCGGCGGACCGGCCAGGCGAACGGGTTGAAGTCGGCCGGGGCGATGATGCCGCCCCATTTGGTGGTCTTCGCGTAGTCCGCGTCCCAATAGATCTTCGGCGGTTCCTGGCCCCAATAGGTGGCGATCGCCCACTTCCTGATGTCCGATTCCGAGATCGGCGGAGAGACCCGTTCGTCCCCCCATTTTCCCTTCCGCGCCGACAGATCCGGCGTCACGAGGGTGTCGACACCCGTCGCCATGAAACGCTCTCCCTTTGAAATTCTTGTCGTTGAAAAGTCTTTGCGGCGGGAGCTTACCGCACGGAAAGCGGGGGCGCCTAGGCGTCTAGGCGGCCGCCAGAACCGCGGGCGCGACGTCTTCCATGCGCTCGAAGAGCAGGGCGGGTTCGCGGGCCTGGAGGGCGGCGGGCGCGGTCATGCCCCAGGAGACGGCGCCGAACGGCACGCCGGCCTTGGCAGCGGCTTCGGCGTCACGGATTTCATCGCCGACCGCGAGGGTGCGGGCCGGTGTGACGCCGGCCAGGCGCATGACCTTCTTGAAGCGCGGCGCTTTGCCGAAGAGAGAGACGCTGCCTTCGACGCGCCAGACCAGATCCTGCAGGGGCCCCAGCAGGGCGCGCACAGTTTCCTCGCTGTTTGAGGAGACCACGGCGATACGGATGCCGCGGGCGCGCAAAGCCTCGAGCATGGCGGCGGCGGGTTCGAAAATCGGCGTCTCATGGCGGTGGGCCTTGGCCAGGGCGCGCACATGGGCCGCGAGGAATGGCAGCTTCCAGGCCGGCACTTTCAGATGGGCGATCAGTTGGCGGGCTGAAAAGTGACGCAGGGCCTCGACCTCATGGTCCTGAACGCCGCGGAACCGGAACTTCGCTGCCACCTGGTTCAGGTTGCGCAGGAACCAGGGGAAGGTGTCCACGAGGGTCCCATCCAGGTCGAAGATGATCAGGTCGTACTTCACGGGGGCGGACTTTGCCCGTCAGGCTGCGAACTTGGCAAGCCAGCCGTCGAGGATGGCCAGAACCTGCTCCGGAGCGGAATAGCCGCGGGTAACGGCGCCGTAGACGCCCTGGTCATTGGGGCCGCCGACGAGCGTCGGGAAGCCCGTGACGCCAGCCCGCTGGGAGGTGGCGTAGTCGGTCCAGGTGGCGTTCTTGGCCTCCTCGGAATTCCAACGGGGAAGGAAGACTTCGCGCTGCACCCCGAAGCTCGCGGCCAGTTCCGCCAGCACCTCGCCCTCGGTGATGTTCTTACCCCAGGCGTAAAAAGCGCTCTGAGCGGCGGCGAGGAACTCCAGGGCCTTTTCGGGGACAAGTTCGCGCATCACCACCACGGCGCGGGCGGCCGGGTCGGTGTCATAGATGAAGCCCGGCACGTCGAGGGCGGCATAGTTGAAGGGCTGGCCGGTGACCTCGTGGATCTCAACCCAGTGGTTAGAGAGGGTGGTCTTGGCCGCTTCGGCCATGGGCTCTGTCGTGCCCGGGCGAAGGCCGCCCATGATGATGCGGATCGGCAGGCGCGCCCCGTATCTGGCCTTCACGGCGGTCATCACCGGGGCAAATCCGTAGCACCATGAGCACATCGGATCGGCGAAGTAGATGAGGTGGGGGCCATCCATGGCGTTGAGTCTCCGTGGCGGGAGATTAGCACTTTTCGGCGAGGGACGCGCTCCTTCAGGGGCGTGTCCCTTGGGAGGAAGACGTGTAAGTCGCCGTACCTTCTGACAGGCCCTGGGGACACGCCCCTGAAGGAGCGCGTCCCCACTGCTTGACAGCCCTCGCGTCCGGCTGAGCCAATGCGGGCATGAGCCTTGTCCCGCTGCCGCCGCAACCTGCCCAAACACCTTGGCCGACGAAGGGTTGGCCGGAGGGGGAACTGCCAAAGGGCATCGGCAATACGGCGTTTCAGTCGCTGATCGATGAGGCGTTCAAGCCGGGTGGGTCGGACTGGATCGGGGTGACGCAGTCCCTGGTGATCGTGCAGGGCGGGCGGCTGCTCTTCGAGCGCTATATCGAGGGCAAGGGGCCCGACGACACCTATCAGTCATGGTCGATGGCCAAGAGTATCACCCAGGCCCTGGTGGGCTTCCTCGTGGCGGACGGGAAGATCGACATTCATGCCCCGGCCGATGTGCCGGAGTGGCGGGGGGCGGGCGACCCGCGGGGCGCGATCACCCTGGATCACCTGCTGCGCATGTCGTCCGGGCTGAAGTTCAATGAGGAATACGACCCGCAGAACCCCTCCGACGTGATCGAGATGCTGTGGGGGCGGGGCAAGGACGATGTGGCGGCTTTCGCGGCGGGCTTCCCCCTCGCCCATGCGCCGGGGAGCCACTGGTACTATTCGAGCGGCACGACCAACATCGTGGCGCGGGCGGCGGCGCGGGCCGCGAACCGGTTCGGGCCGGACTTCAAGGCCTTCATGCATGAGCGGCTGTTCGACCCCCTGGGGATGACGACGCCGATCCCGAAGTTCGATACGGCGGGGACGTTCATCGGCTCCTCGTTCTGCTTCACCTCGGCCCGGGACTTCGCGAAGTTCGGCCTGCTCTATCTGCGGGGCGGGATCTGGGAGGGGCGCCAGCTCCTGCCCGGATCCTGGGTCGACTATGCGCGCACGCCCACTTGGCAACAGCCGGTGGAGGACGGGCCCTACGGGGCGCACTGGTGGATCGGCATGGGCGGGCCGGGCTCGTTTTCCTGCAATGGTCATGAGGGGCAGTACATCGTCTGCGTGCCCGATCTCGACCTCATCCTGGTGCGCAATGGCCTCTCGCCGACCGAGCAGAAGAACCGGCTGCGCGATGAGTGGATTCCGCAGGTGATCGGCTGCTTCCGATAGCCGGACTTCGTCGGCGGCATCCGCGCCGGCTTGTGGCGGTCTGTTCGTCGAGAGCCTGGACTGGAGGGGCGCCCGGTTTTCGTGCACCGTGAAGGCCCCGGACAACCGCACGAGCGCGCCATGAACGCCGCCGACTTTCGCCGCATCTGCCTGGCCCAGCCTGAAGCCGAGGAGAAAAGCCATTTCGAGCAGCCGGATTTCCGAGTGGGCGGGAAGATCTTCGCGACGATGAACCCGGGCGAGACGCGGGGCGTGGTGATGCTCACACCGGAACAGCAGGAGATGCTCTGTTCGGCCGAGCCAAGGGTGTTCCAACCCGTGCCTGGCGGGTGGGGGAAGGGCGGCTCCACCCAGGTGTTCTTCGAGCACGCGGATGAGGCGACACTGGCCTCGGCGGCGCGCATGGCCTGGGTCAAACGGGCGCCGAAGAAGCTTTTGAAATCGCTGGGCATCACCGGCTGAAATCCCTCTGCCGCGTTTAAGCCTTCAAGGCGTGCGATTTCCCGCGCCAATGGCAACGCTAAGGCGCAAAGTGCCGCGCCTGCAGCCGGGAGAGTCCCCACTTGCGCCTTCTGACTTTACTTGCCGGCCTCGTGGCCATTGTCACTCTGACGGCAGCGACGCCGGCTCCGGACCCGGTGGGGGTCTGGCATGGGGTGATGACCCTGCCCGGGCGCGGCGACTTCCACATGGTGGTGAAGATCACCCAGACCGGCGGCACGCTGGCCGGGACGGTGGAAAGCCCGGACGTCACCAGCCAGTCCCAGACCCTGACCAATATCGCCGTTTCCGGCGACACCCTGACTTTCCAGGCGCCGGTGATCAATGCACGCTATGCTGGCAAGTGGAATGCCGCCGAAGGCCGATGGGACGGCCAGTGGACGCAAGGGATCAGCCTCGCGCTTGATCTTGAAAAGGGGCCCCTGCCGCCCCGCCCGACCGTGGCCGGACTGGACGGCGACTGGGACGGGACTCTCGCCGGCGGGCCGGTGACACTGAGACTGGTCCTGCACGTGCGCACCACGGTGGAGGCCGGGACCGTGGCCACCCTGGACTCGGTGGATCAGTTGGCCAATGGCATCGCCATCTCAAGCATCTCGCGCAATGGCGAAGAGGTAAGCTTCGAGAGCCGGACGATTGGGGGGCGGTTCCGGGGAACGCTGAGCGCCGACGGCAAGACTCTGACCGGGGCCTGGTCGCAGGGCGCGCCGTCACCCCTGAGCTTCACGCGCCGCGATGGAGGGGCTGCATTCGCGGGTCCGCCCCGACGGCCGCAAACTCCGAAGGCGCCGTACCCCTATCTGGCCCAGGACGTGGCCTTCGATAACCCCAAGGCCGAGGGTGTGCGTTTGGCGGGTACGCTGACCCTGCCGCAGGGCACTGGGCCGTTTCCAGTGGTGGTGCTGATCACCGGATCCGGGCCGCAGGACCGTGATGAGACCCTGTTCGGCCACAAGCCCTTCGCTGTGATCGCCGACGCGCTCACGCGCCGGGGCATAGCGGTGCTGCGTTATGATGATCGCGGCGTCGGGCGCTCGACGGGCGAATATTCCGGGTCTACGGCAGGCGATGCGGCCACGGATGTCGAGGCGGCGATCGCCTATTTGAAGACCCGCCCGGAAATCGACCAGGCGAGGATCGGGCTCTTGGGACACAGCGAGGGCGGGATCATCGCGCCTCTCGTAGCCTCGCGAAATACAGACGTGGCTTTCCTGGTGCTCCTGGCCGCGCCCGGCGTGCGGGGCGATGAGTTGCTGCTCGCGCAGGAGACCCTGATCGAGGCCTCGATGGGGGCGCCGGCCGAGGTCTCGGCGGCCCGCAGGGCCAATATGCGCCGGGCCATGGACGCCGCGATGGCAGCGCCGACGCCGGAGGCCGCCTCTGCCGCCGTGCGCGCGCTCGGGGACCAGCTTTCGGCCTATTCGATTCAGGAGCGCGAACTCCTCGCGCGGCAGCTAGGCGACCCTGCTGTGCTTTACCTGCTGCGATATGATCCGGCACCGCCATTGCGGCTGGTGAAATGCCCGGTCCTCGCGATCAACGGCTCCAAGGACGTGCAGGTGCCCGCGGCGATCGATCTGCCAGGCTTGAGAGCAGGTCTCGCGGGTAATCCGGCGGCGCGGATCGAGGAATTGCCGGGACTGAACCACCTCTTCCAGACGGCCCAGACCGGAGCCCTGGCCGAATACCCTCAGATCGAGGAGACCATGTCCCCCGCCGCCCTGACCCTGATCGGTGATTGGGTGTTGGCGGTCACCAAGAGGCCCTGAAGCGGAACCAAGCAGGGCCGTGCCGGTTGAGTCCGGCAAGGAGGACGTCCCCATGTTCCAAGATCGTCAGACCTTCGTCGCCGCTCTGGAAGAGGCGGCGGCCTTGCTCGGGAATCCGCCCACGCAAGGCACGCGCGAGCACGACCATTTCATGCATCTGCTATCCGAGCTCGACCGCTATTGTCCGGGCGAGGCGAGCCTGGTGGACCGGGCCAGCGATGTCGGCCTGATGCGCGACGCCCGTGACGACCTGACCCGCCGCCTGGCGGATTTCCGGGCCCACTATCCGGCCCGGGAGCGCGGGCCCGAGAACGGAGTCACTTTCGGCTTCGGCAAGGATCTGCCCAGGAGCTAGCGGAGGTCGGAAAAGTCCCTGGCAAGGGTATCGGCCGCCTTGACCAGCACCGATGCATCAATGCCGACCGCGGTGAAAAGCGCGCCCAGTTCAATGCAGCGGCGGGCAAAGGCGGCGTCGCCCGTGAGGATGCCGGCAGGTTTGCCCAGCTGGCGGATGCGGCCGATGGCCTGTTCGATCACCGCCTTCACTTCCGGCCGGCCGGGTTCGCCCGGATAGCCAAGGCTGGCGGCGAGGTCGGCGGGCCCGATGAAGACACCGTCGACGCCTTCGACGCCGGCGATCTCCTCGAGGTGGTCCAAAGCCGTGGTGGTTTCCACCTGGACCAGCAGGCAGAGCTCATCGGCGGCGGTCGCGGCATAGTCGCCGATGCGGCCGAAATTGTTGGCCCGGGTCATGGTGGAGACGCCCCGGATGCCTTCGGGCGCATAGCGCATGGCCTGAACGGCGACGCGGGCCTCGTCCGCGGACTGAATGTAGGGCAGGAGCACGGTCTGGACGCCGAAATCGAGGTAGCGCTTTAAGAGGACCACATCGTTGTGCGTGGGGCGCACGATGGGGGTGACCGGGTAGGCGGCGATGGCCTGGAGCTGAGCCAGCACGCCCAGGACATCATTGGGCGAATGCTCTGTATCGAGCAGCAGCCAGTCATAGCCGGCCCCGGCCACCGCCTCCGCGGCGTAGGGGCTGGACAGACTGCACCAGAAGCCAAGCTGGCGGCGGCCGGCGAGGAGGGCTTCCTTGAAGCGGTTCTTGGGAGCGGGCATGGCGAGGCTCGATTGCGGCGGTTCCCCCAGCTATAGGATTGGCCCATGCCCAAGCCCAGCCTTCGCCGCCTGATCGACCTGCCCGGCTTCGCCGAACTCGAGGAAAGGGCGCTCATGAACCCGCGCCTGGCCGATCCGGATGCCCGCGAACGGTTTCCGGAATTGGATGCGCTGTCGAAGGAAGCCTTCGGCATCACCCAGGACGAGGCGGATGAGGTCGAGCGTCCGGCGGGCTGGGACCGGATCGAGCGCAAGGCGCCGAAAGACCAGGTCTTCGCCTTCGAAGACGCCGGCTGGGACGTCACCGACGGCAAGCGCCGGGTGCTGCGCACCCTGGAGCATTTCGCGCCGCAGCTCTGGCTGGCGATCCGGGGCGTCGCCGGGAGCCTGCCGTTCGTGGCGGAGGACGAAGAGCAGGACGATATCGCAACGCGACTGGCACAGGAGGCCTCGCGGTTCCTGAAGGACCGGCGGTAGGGCTAGTTCCGCCGGGGGATCAGCACCGGCAGGGTCTCATACCCTTTGATGAAGGCCGATTTCACGCGTTTCGGCTCGCCCCGCACTTCGATTTCGGGGAAGCGTTTCAGGATCTCCTCCCAGATGATCTGCAGCTGCAGTTCGGCCAGGCGGTTGCCCACGCAGCGGTGAATGCCGAAGCCGAAGGACAGGTGCTGGCGCACGCGCGGGCGCTCGATCCAGTAGTCGTTCGGACGCTCGATCACCTCCTCGTCGCGGTTGCCCGAGACGTACCACATGATGACCTTCTCGCCCTTCTTCATGGGCGTGCCGTTGAAGACGGTGTCTTCCTTGACGGTGCGGCGCATGTGGGCGAGCGGCGTCTGCCAGCGGATGGTCTCGGAGACCATGGACGGGATTAGGCCGTGGTCGGCGCGCAGGATGCGGTTCTGGTCCGGGTTCTCATGCAAGGCCAGGACCGAGCCGGTGATGGTGTTGCGCGAGGTGTCGTTGCCGCCGACGATCAGGAGCAGGAGATTGCCGAGGTATTCCATGCGATCCATGTTTTTCGTGGACTCGCCATGGGCCAGCATGGAGATCAGGTCCGGCTTCGGCGGGGCGTTCACCCGGTCGTTCCAGAGGTTCTGGAAATAGTCGACGCATTCGAAGAGTTCGGCGCGCGCCTGATCCTGATTTTCCACGAGCTCCGAGTCTTCGCCGGCGACGGCGATGTCGCTCCAGCGGGTGAGCTTGCGGCGGTCTTCCCAGGGGAAATCGAAAAGCGTCGCGAGCGTCATGGTTGTCAGCTCGATGGAGACCTTGTCCACCCAGTCGAACTCCTGCCCGATCGGCAGGTCATCGAGAATCTTGGCGGCCCGCTCGCGGATGATTGGCGCCAGGTGGGCCAGGTTCGGCCCGGCTACGATGGGGCTGATCACCTTGCGCTGCGAGTCATGCTTGGGCGGATCCATGGCGATGAACATCGGCAGGGTGAAATCTTCTTCCGGGTCGAAGATCGTGATCGCCGGTTCGGAGGAGAACGCCTGGTGATTGGTATCGACCGCCATGATGTCGTTGTACTTGGTGACCGACCAGAACGGGCCGGACTCATGCTCCGGGCAATAGTGAACCGGAGCTTCCTTGCGCAGGCGCTCAAAAGTCGACCACATGGTGTTGTTGGCGAAGGCCTCGGCGTTGGCCGGGCGCAGGTCCTCCAGGGGGACGGACCAGACCTTGTCCCTCGCCTCGACCTGCTCCTTGGTCATCGCGCCCATGTGCTCTCTCCCTGACTTTCGGCCAGTTAGGGACGGGGGGTGGAGCTTGTAAAGTGAACTTCCGGAAAAGGTGACGTGGGCGTCAAGTTAATGGGGACGTGTACTCGTACATGTCCCCAGGCTTTTGGATTCGAGCCCTGAAAAAGACGGGGGACATGAACACGTTCACGTCCCCGCGCCGCATCATAGTGTCGCCGAGAAATCCAAATACAAGACTAGAACTTTTCCAATGTTTTCAAGAGTCTGAAGGTGAGGCAGGCAATTGGCGATGGAGAAGGCGATGGTGGGCGCGGTGAACCGGCGGTGGCTGCTGAAGGAGCGGCCGGTGGGTCCGGTGGGCCCGGAGCACTTCCAAAGGGCGGAAGAGGCCGTTCCGGAACCGGAAGAGGGGCAGTTCCTGGTGCGGGTGACGCACCTCTCCTTCGATCCCACCCAGAGAGGCTGGATCACCGGGGATACCTACATCCCAGCGGTGCAGTTGGGCGAGGTGATGCGGGCCAAGGCGGTGGGGGAGGTTGTGGCCTCGCGGCATCCGGATTTCCCCGTGGGCGCGCGCGCGCAAGGCGGGTTCGGGTGGCAGGACTATGCCCTGAGCGACGGGCGCTCGGATGTTCTGCCGACATGGACCGTGCCGAACGATGTGAGCGCCGAGGAAATCCTCGGCGTGCTCGGCCTCACCGGCATGACCGCCTATTTCGGCTTGAGTGAGATCGGCAAGCCCAAGGCGGGGGAGACCGTGCTGGTCTCGGCGGCGGCGGGGGCGACGGGCTCCATCGCCGTGCAGCTGGCCAAGCAGGCGGGCTGCCGGGTGATCGGCATCGCTGGCGGCCCGGAGAAATGCGCCTGGGTGGTGGAGGAGGCCGGGGCCGACGCCTGCATCGACTACAAGAGCGAGAACGTCTGGTGGGCCCTGGGCAAGCTGGCGCCGGAGGGCGTCGATGTGGTGTTCGAGAATGTCGGCGGGGAGATCCTGGAGGCGGCGATCGCCCGGCTGGCGATCGGGGCGCGGATCATCATGTGCGGGGCGATCTCGACCTATGACGCCGATCCTCATGCCCAGAAGGGGATCCGCTATCTCGTGAACCTCGCCATGAAACGGGCGCGGATCGAGGGGTTCATCGTGCTCGACTACGAGCCCCGCTACGACGAGGCCATGGCCGTGCTGTCGCCCATGCTGCGGGACGGGCGGCTGAAGAGCCTCTGCGATGTGCAAGAGGGGTTCGAGAATATCCCGGCGACCTTCATGCGGCTGTTCGCGGGGAAGAATTTCGGCAAGCAGCTGCTCAAGCTCTAGAGCGGCAGGCCGACGTAATTCTCAGCCATCACGGTCTGGGCGGCCTTCGAGCCCCGGATGTAGTCGAGCTCGGCCACTTGCAGGCGGCGCTCGATGGTGGAGGCGTCCGGGAAGCGGTGCATGAGCGAGGTGAACCACCAGGAGAAGCGCTCGGCCTTCCAGACGCGGGCAAGGGCCGTGGCGGAATAGGCGTCGAGGCCCGCCTGGCCGGCGCCGCGATAGGCGTCGAGGAGAGCATCGGAGAGGTAGGCGACATCGCTGGCGGCGAGGTTCAGGCCCTTGGCGCCCGTCGGCGGCACGATGTGGGCGGCGTCTCCGGCCAGGAACAAACGGCCATAACGCATCGGCTCGGCAACGAAGGAGCGCAAGGGGGCGATCGATTTCTCGATGGAAGGCCCGCGCGTGAGCTTGGCCGCGGCGGCGGGGCCGAGGCGGACGGCGAGCTCGTCCCAGAAGCGCTCGTCCGGCCAGTCTTCAAGGGCCGTATCGATGGGCGTCTGGAGGTAGTACCGGCTGCGGGTCGGCGAGCGCATGGAGGCGAGCGCGAAGCCGTGGGCGTGGCTGGAATAGATCAGCTCGTGATCGCAGGGCGGGACGTCGGCGAGCACACCCAGCCAGCCGAAGGGATAGACCTTTTCGTGCGCGCGAATCCGGTCCGCGGGGATCGAGGCGCGCGAGACGCCGTGGAAGCCGTCGCACCCGGCGATGTAGTCGCAGTCGAGCCGGTGGGCCTGGCCGCCCTTGTCGTAGGTGACGAAGGGCCGGTCGCTCTCCAGGCCATGCAGGCGCACGTTGGCCGCCTCGAATACGAGAGGCGCTGAGCGGCCGACATGGGCCTCGATCAGGTCGTGGGTGACCTCGGTCTGGCCATAGACCATGACCTGCTTGCCGCCGGTGAGACCGGCCAGGTCGATGCGGAAAGCCTTGCCGTCGACGGAGAGGGAAAAGCCACCGTGCGGCAGGCCCTCGCGGCGCATGCGGGTCGAGACATCAGCGCGCTCCAGGAGATCAACGGTGACCTGCTCCAGCACCCCGGCGCGGATGCGGCTTTCGACGTAAGGACGGTCGCGCTGTTCCAGCACCACGGCTTCGACGCCGCCGACGTGCAGGATCTGCGAGAGCAGAAGCCCCGCCGGCCCGGCGCCGATGATCGCCACCTGAGTGCGCACCTGATTGATCTCTCCGCCTGCCTGCCCGATCTTCCGCCGGACAGTTTCGAATTCATTCTGTATGTGTCACTAACAATCTGACGGCTCAAGCGCGAGGCTCAATACGCGCGCCGCGTTGAGGGACGAAAAGGCCGATGAGCGAAGTTCTCCTGTATGCTGCGGGCGATGTGGCGCCGGACCGGCCCGACCCCTCCGAATGCTTCGCCCTGGCGGCGGAGACGCTGCGCAGAGCCGACATCACCTTCTGCCAGCTGGAGTGCAATCTGACGGAACGCGGCTCGCGCGTGCCTCAGGCGCGGCACACCCACCGCTCCACGGCGGCGGCGGCCGTCGCCATGAAGGACGCGGGGTTCTCCGTGGTCTCCTTCGCCGGCAACCACTGCATGGACTGGGGCAAGGAAGGCTTCTTCGACACCATCGACGCCCTTAAGGGCGCGGACCTGGGCGTGGTGGGGGTGGGGGCCAATATCACCGAGGCGCGGGCGCCGCTGATCATCGAGAAGGATGGATTGAAGGTGGCGTTCCTCGCCTATTCCTCGATCCTGCCGATGAGCTACTGGGCCGAGGCGGACCGGCCGGGATGCGCGCCGATGCGTGGCCATACGATCTATGAGCAGATCGAGCACGATCAGCCAGGCACCCCGGCCCGCATCCATACCTTCGCCCATGCCGGGGACCTGCAGGCCCTGAAGGACGATATCGCGGCGGCTAAGACGCGGGCGGATGTGGTGATCGTCTCCCTGCACTGGGGCATTCACTTCGTGCCGGCTGTGATCGCGGACTATCAGCGGGAGGTGGGCCATGCGGCGATCGACGCCGGGGCGGACCTAATCCTCGGCCACCACGCCCATATCCTCAAAGGCGTCGAGGTCTATCGCGGCAAGACGATCTTCTACTCCCTGTGCAATTTCGCCGTGGACCTCAGGATGACGCCGGAGCACGCCCAGTCGAAGGGATTCAAGGAAATCCAGGTGCTGGCGCCCAACTGGGAGCCGGACTTCGATAGCCTCTACAATTTCCCGCCGGACGCCCGCTCGACGATCATCGCCACGGCCCGGATCACGAAGGAGGGGGTGCGCGAGACCGGTTTCCTGCCGGTGTTCATCGGCCCGACCTCGCAGCCGGAAGTACTGAAGGCGGGCGATCCGCGCTTCGCCGAAGTGGCGGACTATATCGACCGCATGGGCCGCCAGGCGGAGCTCTTCACGTGCTTTGCGACGCGGGGCGATGAGGTGCTGATCGTGGGCGCCGAGGGATGAAGGGCTGGTCCAAAATCCCGCTGGAACTGATCGTTCTGGCGTACCTGCTCCTCTACCTGCCCTATTTCGTGCTGGTCCGCTGGCTGGCGACCACGCCGGCCGTTGAACTGGGACGGCCACTGACCGGGCTGGAAATCCTTCCAGCCAGCCAGATTCTCTCCGGCGTCTCGACCCTGGCCTTCGCCCTGATGGCGGGCTGGTGGGCCTTCGCGCGGCGGCGGAAGCTGGGGCCTGTGGAGATCGTCTGGCCCGACAGGTGGATGGTGATCTCGGGCGTCTGCACGGCGCTCGTTCTGGTGACCGTGCCGATGTCGGTGACGTTCCAGGGTGTCTCGATCCCGTTCATCCAGCTGCTGATGAGGGGTGACGTGCTGGTCCTGGCGCCGCTGGTGGACATCGTCAGTGGCCGGAAGGTGCGCTGGTACTCCTGGGGCGCCCTGCTGCTGGTGCTGATCGGCCTCGTCGTGACGGTGAAGGCGCGGGGCGGGTTTCATCTGCCGCCGCTCGCGATCCTGACCATCGTCCTCTACACGGTGGGCTACTTCGGGCGACTGGCCGTGATGACCAAGATCGCCAAGTCGGGCCGCGAGGATGACGTGAAAAAGTACTTCGTCGAGGAGAAGTGGGTGGGCATCCCGGTGGCCGTGCTGCTGCTGGCGGCGATCCCGTTCCTCGGTCTCGACAAGCAGGCGGGCGAACTGCACTTCGGCTTCATCGATGTCTGGACCTCCAGCCAGATCGGCTGGCTGGCTCTGGTCTCGATCCTGCTCTTCGCGGTCTCGGTGGTGGCGGCGATCATCCTGCTGGACCCGCGGGAGAACACCTATTGCGTGCCGATGGAACGCTCGGCCTCGATCCTGGCGGGGGTGGGGGCGAGTTTCGTGCTGGCCTGGTTCTTCGGCAAGCCGGCGCCCACGGGGCCGGAGCTGATCGGGGCAGGGTTGCTGGTGGCGGCGGTGTTCCTGCTGTCGATCGGGCCGAGGCTCGGGACGAAGCCGGCATGACCGTAGGCCTTTCGCGCACAATCGCGGCCCATGTGGTGAGCGCCCGCTTTGACGCGATCCCGGCCGCGGCCGTGCATGCGGCCAAGCGCTCAGTGCTGGATGCGGTGGGCGTCTCCCTCGCCGCCAGCACGCTGGGAGAAGGCTGCATCGCCTTCGCCAACCTGGCGCGGGATGAGGGGCGGGGCGCCTGCACGGTGCTGGGCTACGGGTTCTCCGCCCCTTTGCGGGCCGCCGTTTTGGCCAATGGCGCCCTGGCCCATGCTCTGGATTTCGAGGACGCCTACGACGGGGCGCCCAGCCATCCCAATGCAGCGGTGGTTCCGGTCGCGCTTGCCTTGGCGCAACACCTGAGCGGGGTGTCGGGCAAAGAGCTGATCACGGCCATCGCCATCGGCTGCGATCTCATCTGCCGCATGGGCCTCGCCCTGAAGGTCAATCCGGATGATGCGGGCTGGTATCCGCCGCCAATCCTTTCGGCGTTCGGAGCCACGGCGACGGCGACCCGGCTCCTGAAGCTGGATGAGCGCCAGACGCTCGATGCTTTCTCCCTCCTGCTCAATCAGGCCGTGGCCAGCGCCGAGTTCAAGACCGAGCCGGCCTCGACGATCCGTGCTGTGCGCGACGCCTTTCCGGCCCACGCGGCGGTTCTTTCGGCGCAACTGGCGGCCGGCGGGGTGCGAGGCTTCGATGCGCCGCTGGAAGGAAAAGCCGGCTTCTATGGGCTTTATGCGGGTGGCCAATACGATCCGGAGGTGCTGCTGAGCGGACTGGGATCGCGTTTCCTGGGGGCGGACGTGTCATTCAAGCCGTGGCCATCCTGCCGGGGAACACACTATGCGGTGGAAGCTGGGCTCGCCCTGCGAGACCGCATCGATGTGGCGGCGATCACCGAGATCCGCCTGACGGGAAGTCCAGTCCAACTCATGCTGGTCAACCCCGCCGCCCAAAAGAAGGCCCCTGTGACGGCGATCGACGCCAAGTTCAGCCTGCCCTTTACCGCCGCCTCGGCGCTCATCCACGGCTGGCCGACTCTGGAGAGTTTCAGACCCGAAGCCCTGTCTGATGCCGCCGTGCGGTCGTTGGCCGCCAAGGTCAGCTTCGCAGTGGATCCAGACTTTGGATTGAAGGAAGCCGCCGCCGGGGCGATGACCCTGGTCGCAGGCGGAGCCGAGCATCACCTGCGCATCGACACCCCGATGGGGCACCCTGCAAACCCGCTCTCCGACGCCACCCTGACGGACAAATTCCTGGCATGCGCGGCGCTCGCCGCGGCGCCCGTTCGAGGGGAGCTTCTGAGCACTCTGATCCTGGCTCTGGACGCAGCGGAAGATGCTGGGGAGGTGCTAACGCGCGCCCTCGTTCCGGCCTGAGAAACGCTTCAACTCAGAAAAACCGAATAGAATACAAGGCAATGCCCGCTCAAATCGGGGCCTTGCCGAAATCGTTTGGTAGACATACGATATAATCCAACAACGATTTAGCGGGGCCCCGGTTAGAAGGGTTTCGCAAGGGAGAAAACGGCCTTCGCGCCGCTGCGCTGGGCCTTCAGGGGGAAGGGTCACCCAATGCTCGCTCGCAAGCTTCTATTCGCCTGCACGTCGGTCAGCGCGATCGCTTTGGCCATGCCGGCCTTGGCGGCGCCAGCCCGTGATGTTCCAGCGCCCGTGACAGCGGTCTCTGTTGATGAGGTCGAGATCACCGGCACGAACATCCGCGGCGTCGCGGGTGTGGCCTCGCCGGTGGAGCAGTTCAGCCGGGAGGAATTCATCGAGGCGGGCGCCTCGACCCCGGGTGAGATCACCCGGTCTATGCCTGCCGTTCTGAACCTCGGGGCCGATGAGAGCCGGCTGAGCGGGGCCCAGGACGGTGCGGCCAACACCACTCGCGCCACGGCGATCAACATTCGCGGCATCGGTAACGAAGCCACCCTGACCTTGTTCAACGGTCGACGCCTTGCGCCCAACGGGGTGATCAAGTCGCTGTCGGATATCAACCAGATCCCGGCCTCCGCGATCGAGCGGTTGGAAATCGTCACCGATGGGGCCTCCGCCGTATACGGCTCGGACGCCGTCGCGGGCGTCGTCAACATCATCACCCGCCGCAATTTCGACGGCGCGGAGACCACGCTGCGCTATGGCGGGGGTGATGGGATCGACCAGTATGTGCTCAGCCAGACCTGGGGGCGCACCTGGGACACCGGCTCGATATTCATGGCTATGGAGCTTAACCAGCGCAGCCGCCTGAATGGCGAGGACCGGCCCTTTGTGTGGCAGGACCGCACCGCCCGCGGCGGTACGGATGCACGCTCCTTCTCCGCCCAGCCCGGCAATATCCTGATCACGCAAGCAGGCGTGTCCTACCGTTACGCCCTGCCGGCCGGAACCGGTGCGCCGGGCACGATCAATACGGCGAACCTGCTCTACACCAACCCCGCCAATCGTTTTGACGAGACGCGCTATGCCGACGTGCTGCCCGAACAGCAGCGCGCCAGCTTCCTCTTCAACATGACGCAGCAGGTCGATCCTCGCCTATCGATCTGGACAGAGGGTTTCTACACCCACCACACCTTCAATGAACGCGTGGCGCCGGCCACGGCGACGGTGGGGATCACGGCGGCGAACCCTTATTACACTGCTCCCCTGCTGGCCAATTTGCCGCCAGGCGTCCTCGCCGTGCCTGGCACGATCAGCGTCGAGTATCGCTTCCTGGCCGAAGACGTGACACCTCAGCTTGATGGTTACGAAGATAGCCTGCAGGCCGCCCTAGGCTTCAACTTCGACCTGACCGACAATTGGCGGCTCTCCGGGTACGTCGATTTCAATCACGATCACGGCCTTCAGGTCCGTGAGGCCATCCTCAACAACAACCTCCTGACGGCGGCCCGGGCTCGCACGACCCTCGCCACGGCGTTCAATCCGTTTGGCAACGGCTCGACCAACGCCGGCGGCACGGGACCAACCAACAATCTGGGATCAGCCTTCACGGGCATTCTGGCCCACCGCGACACATACGCCACCTCCACCCTCGCCGATTTCAACCTCGCCATCTCCGGTGATGTGATGGATGTCTGGGGCGGAACCATGAAGCTGGCCGCGGGGGTCGAGAACCACGCCGCGACCTTCAACCAGCGTCTGGTGGCCACCAACACCTCCACTGACGGCAGCCCAACCGTGAAGCTGGTGCGCAATACCCGTGAGTGGCAATCCGTGTACGGAGAGCTTTTCATTCCGCTGATCGGAGAGACCAATGCCGGGCCTGGGGCTCAACGGCTTGAGCTCTCATTGGCGGCGCGTTGGGATAACTATTCGGACTTCGGCTCCACGGTGAACCCGAAGATCGGGATCATCTACGCCCCGGTGGATGAGTTCGTGCTGCGCGCCACCTACGGCACTTCGTTCCGCGCCCCGTCCCTGGTCGACAGCGCAGGCCAGATCCACAACATCTTCGTGCGCAACAACACGATCGTCGATCCGACCGCGCCCGGTGGCGTGACCACTGGGATTTTCCACAACGGCGGCCGTGTCGGGCTCTCGCCGGAAGAAGCGACCACTTGGTCGGGCGGGTTCGACTGGCAGCCGAGCTTCGTGCCGGGCCTGCGGCTTTCGGCCACCTACTACGACGTGAAGTACACCAACCGCATCGACGTCGTGCCGGAAAATGCCCTGGCCACCGCCACGGCGGCATTCTACGCGCCGTACGTAACGCGCCGCCCCGACGCGGCGGATGTCGCTGGCAATGCGGCGTTCGACGCCCTGGTCACGGCCTTCTATGCCGATCCGGACCTGCAAAGCGCGCCTTTGGCGGTTTCTTCGATCAAGGTGATCATCGATGGACGCCGCGCCAACCTCGGCGTGCTGAAGCAGAGCGGTCTGGAACTCTCCGCGGACTACCGGTTCACGACGGAGACGGCGGGCGACTGGAACTTCGGCCTCTCCGTGGCCAAGATCTTCTCGCTGAAGCGCCAGCTGGTGGCCTCTGCCCCGGCGGTGGACTTCCTCGACCAGTTCAACAATCCGGTCGACCTGCGCTACCGCGCGACGGTGGGATGGCGCCTGGGCGGCTTCTCGGCCAACGTCTTCTACAATTACACGGACGGTTACACGAACACGGCCAACGCGACCCCGGCCGCCGTGGACAGCTATGCGACCGTCGACTTCTCGGCCAGCTATCGATTTGGTGAGGAATCGGGCGCCTTGAAAGGCGTCCGCGTGACCCTTTCTGGCCAGAATGTGCTGGATGAAGATCCTCCCGTTGTCCTCAACGGTTCGATCTCCTGGGATAGCCAGAACGCCAGCCCGATCGGCCGTTTCATCTCCTTCGAGATCTCCAAGAGCTGGTAGTTTCCCCCAAGAAGGCCAGGAGGGTCCGGTCATGCGTCAATTGTTCGCCGCCCTCCTTGGCCTGGTGCTTTTGTTAGGAGCCTCGGCCGTGGCCGCCGATGAACCACGGGTCTCTCGTTTCGGAGAATATTCCGGCTATTCGCCGCAGATCGCCGACGGCTACATTCGCACCTCCTTCTATCTGCCCATGCGGGATGGGGTGCGCCTCGCGGTGGATCTCTACCGGCCCGCCAAGGGCGGCGTGCTGGTGGAGGGCAAGTTCCCGGTCATCTGGCACCATACGAATGATCGGGGGCCGGGCGGCCCAATCCCGGACCGCGCCAATCCAGGCCTCGCGGCCATGCCCCTGCTCACGCGCTACGGCTATGTGGTGGCGGTGGTCGAACGGCGGGGCCTGGGCGCCTCCACGGGGGCCCGGCGCGGCTATCACGACCGCAATGAGGATTTCGACGCCTATGAGGTGACCGAGTGGCTGGCGAGCCAGGCCTGGTCCACGGGCAATGTCGGTATCTGGGGCTGTTCCAACACCGGTGAGGCGGCGATGCACGCTGTCTCGGTGGCGCCGCCGCATCTGAAGGCAGCTTTCGCGGGATGTTTCTCGTTCAACAAGTACGACGGAATGCTGCGCGGCGGCATCTTCGCCCAGTGGGGCACAGGGCCTGAGCGCACTTTCGACCAGGATATGACCGCGCGGCCGGTGGATGGCGATGAAAGCCGCACAATCCTGCGCCAGGCCGCGACGGACCACCGAGGCTCGACGGTGCTCTACGATCTCTGGACGGGCATGCCCTATCGCGACTCGTTCTCGCCTCTGGTGGGCAGCCGCTTCTGGGCCGAAGGAAGTCTTTCGTCCTATCTCCCCCAGGTGCGGGCGTCCGGTGTGCCGATCTACATCCTCGGCGGCTGGCAGGATGAGTTCCGGAAGGAAGGCATGGTCGCCTTCGCCAATCTTGATCCCGGCAAGCGGCGGATCATCATCGGCCCCTGGCGGCACTGCCAGAATGACGGATTCAATCTGCTGGCCGAGGCGCACCGGTTTTTCGACTTCTACCTGAAAGGCATCGACAACGGCCTCGGCTCTGAGGACCCGGTTCACTATTTCACCCTCAACGCCGCTGGTGGTCAGGAATGGCGCTCGGCCCGAGATCTGCCGGATTTCGCCCGCCGGCCTTTCTACCTGGCGCCTGCCGGCCTCTCGAGCCGTGCGCCCGCTGCACGGGACGGGGACGCGGCCACCACCTTCACCATCTCCTACGATGCGCCGGCGCCCGGGCCGAATGACGCGCCCGACCGGCGGCTCAACGGCATCATGGCCTTCGCCGTTCCGGCGCCCGTGGAAGGCGCCGGTCCGCATTTCCTGGGGCCGGTGCTCGCCGCGGACACGGAGGTGACGGGCATTCCCATTGCCGATCTCTGGATCACGGCCAGCGCCGATGACACCGCCCTTTTCGTCTATCTTGAAGACGTGGCGCCGGACGGCACGGTGCGGGTGGTGACGGACGGGCGCCTGCGCGCCTCACACCGGCGGCTGAACGATCCGCCCTATGCCTATCTCGGCCTGCCGTGGCACCGCTCCTATGCGGAGGATATTCAAGCCCTGGTCCCGGGTGAACCAGCGAAGCTGACCTTCGACCTTTTCCCGATCTCATGGGTGTTCAAGGCCGGGCACCGGATGCGGATTTCCATCGCGGGCGCCGACTACCGCGAGCGCAACCGCCCGCAGCTAACGCCTCCGCCGACCGTGCGGATCCTCAATTCGCCGGACCATCCTTCCACGGTCGCGCTCCCCTTCGCGGGCTGATTACGAACCGCCATTCATATACAGGAGCGGGGGCTCCGCGCGTTGACGATCGTCTCTAAATCTAACAGTATGTAAGACATACTATTTGAGGAGGCCGGCTATGTTTCCCCGCAATCGTTGGTACGTCGCGGCGTGGGACAAGGAAGTGGGCAAGAAGCCGCTCGCACGCCTGATCTGCGATGAACCGGTGGTGCTCTACCGCAAGGCCGACGGGCGGGCGGCGGCGCTGGCGGATGTCTGCCCACATCGTCTTGCCCCCCTCTCCCTCGGCACGGTCGAGGGCGACAACATCCGCTGCGGCTACCATGGCCTCATGCTGAACGGGGAGGGCCATTGCGTGGAAATGCCGGGCCAAGGGGAAGCGGCGCGGAAACTGACTGCCCGGTCCTACCCGTTGGTGGAGAGGTATCGTTTTGTGTGGGTCTGGATCGGCGACGCCGCCCTGGCGGATCCAGCCAAGGTGCCGGATTTCTGGTTCTGCGACCATCCCGACTGGACCTTCGATGGCGATCTATACCCCATGAAATGCGACTTCCGCCTGGCGGTCGACAACCTCATGGATCTGACGCACGAAACCTTCGTTCACCCCTCCTCCATCGGTCAGCCGGAGATCGCGGAGGCGCCGATCGACACCCGCCTGGAAGATCAGGAAGTGGTCGTGGAGCGTTGGATGAAAGGCATCGACGCGCCGCCGTTCTGGCGCACCTTTCTGAAACGGCCAGGCCTGGTGGACCGGTGGCAGATCTGCCGGTTTTCGCTGCCGGCAAATATCCTCATCGATGTTGGCGTGGCTCTGGCTGGGACCGGCGCACCTCAGGGTGACCGCTCACAAGGCGTCACCGGCATGGTCGTCAACGCGATCACGCCGTCCGGCCCTGACAGCTGCCTCTATTTCTGGGGGATGGCGCGTTCCTTTGACACCAATGATGCCGGTCTCACCGAGCGGATGCGGGCCAGTCAGGCCCAGGTGTTCATGGAAGATCTTGTTCTGTTGGAAGCTCAGCAGGCGGCCATCGCCCGCCAGCCCGGAGCGAGGCTCACCGTGCTGAATATCGACGCCGGCGGTGCTCACGCCCGCCGCCTTATCGAGGCGGATATCCGGCAAGCGGCTCTTGCATCCTGAGGCGTCCCGGCGTCCCATCGGAACATGGCTGAGCCGCTGAAAATCTTCATGGTCGGCGACCTGGTGCTCGACGAGCCGAACGCCGACAGTTTTTTCGACCTTTCCCGGGGCGTGCTCGCCCAGGCGGATCTGCTCGTCGGCCATGTCGAGGTGCCGCACACGTTGCGGGGGGTAGAGTCGGTCGGAGACGTTCCGGCCCCGGCCAGCGCCCCGGAAAACCTCGCCGCCCTTGGGCGCGCCCATTTCGACGTCGCTACGCTGGCGGGCAATCACATCCATGACAGGGGCTCGGAGGGCATCGAGGATACGCGCAGCCTCCTTCTCGCCCAGGGCATCGCCGTCACCGGCGCCGGAAGAGACCTGAACGAAGCCCGCGAACCCGCCATCGTGGAGCGGGGCGGGCGGAGGATCGGCGTGCTGTCCTACAATTGCGTCGGACCCAAGGAAGGTTTCGCGGAACCCGGCCGGGCAGGATGCGCCTATGTGCGAATTATCGACGCCTCGGGGGAGACCTGCGCACCGTCGGCGACGGCGGCCATGACCACCGCCGTCGATCCGCCCAGCCTCGCGGCCCTGCAAGGCGAGGTGGAGACCTTGAAGCGCCGCTGCGATTTGGTGATCGTCGCCTTCCACAAGGGCGTGGTGCACACTCCCGCCGTGCTGATGACGTATGAGCGCCGTCTTGCCCGCGCCGCCCTGGACGCGGGGGCCGACATCGTCACCGCTTCCCACGCCCATATCCTGCGTGGCGTGGAGACCTATCGCGGCAAGCCGATCTTCCATGGTCTCGGCAACTTCGTGACCGTGACGCGGGCGCTCTCCGTGGAAGGTAATGACAGCCCGGTGCGCAAAGCCTGGGCCGAAAAGCGCAAGCAGCTGTTCGGCTTCGAGCCGGATCCCAACTACCCGACCTACGCCTTCCATCCGGAAGCCAAAAACGCGGTGATCGCGACAGTGGAGGTTGGCGAGGACGGTAAATTGACGCCGGGTTTCATCCCCTGCTGGATCACGCCCACGGGCGCGCCAGAAGTTCTCGGGCCTGGAAAGAAATTCGATGCAGTCGCGGCTTATGTCGCCGACATCACGGCGCGGGCGGGCATGAGCACCCGATTCGATCGCCAAGGAGGTCGGGTGACATTCAGCTCATAACCCAGGCCGAGAAGGCGGCCATCGCATCGCTCGGCGCGCGGGCTTTCAGCCAGGTCAGCCAGTAGCCGCCCGTATCCACGGCGATGTCGAAGGGCTGCGCCAGCTGTCCGGCCTCCAATTCGCGCTCGAACATGGCCGGCGGGGCAATCGCGATACCGGCCCCCAGCAAGGCTGCCTGAACCATCAGGGTGACGCTGTCGAATACCGTGCCGGACAGCGGCGGGGCGGGCAGCCCGGCCGCCGCGAACCAGCGCGGCCACTCGTCCTGGCGATAGGAGCGCAGCATCGTGAAGGAGGCGATGTCTTCGGGCCCCGAGAGCTTGGCCGCGATCGCCGGGACACAGAGCGCCGAGAGCGGGGCGCGTGTGATCTCTCGGGCCTCGACGCCGTGCCAGGCGCCGTCCCCGAAGCGGATGGCCAGATCCAGGCCTTCGCCGGCCAGGTCGACCTTGTTGTTATGGGTCAGGAGTCGAAGGTCGATGAGTGGATGCGCCTCATGAAAGGCGGGCAGGCGTGGCATCAGCCAGCGCACGGCGAACGTGCCGACGACACCGACGGTAAGCACTTCATGTACGGCGCCGCCCCGGAAGCGCTCCAGCACATGGCCCATGCGGTCGAAGCTGTCGGTGAGCACGGGAAGGAGGGCCTGGCCCTCGTCGGTGAGCACCAGGCCGCGTGGCAAACGGCGGAAAAGCACGGCGCCCAGGCGCTCTTCCAGATGCTTCACCTGATGGCTTATCGCCGCCTGGGTGACGAACAGCTCCGATGCCGCGCCAGTGAATGAGAGGCGTCGAGCGGCGGCCTCAAAGGCACGCAAGGCGTTCAGGGGGAGATGGGGGCGTGCCGGCATGAGCCTGAGAAATCCTAATGCGACTCGTGACCTATCATCGTTTGTGAGCGGCGGCGACGATTGCCATCGTTGGGTTATTCCCCCCGGAGTTATCCCTTGCCGTTGAGCCTTCATTCCCGCCCCGCCGGGTCGTCTGATGTTCCCTCGGAGACGCTGATCGTCGAGGGCGGACGCCCGCTCTCGGGGCGCATTAGCCCTAGCGCAAATAAGAACGCGGTGCTGCCGATCCTTTGCGCCAGCCTCCTCACCGACCGCACGGTGGTGATCCGCCGCGTGCCTGACATCACTGATGTGCAGAAGATCCTCGACCTGTTCCGCCAGCTGGGCAGCGCCGTCGACCTGAAGCCAGACGGCACTTTGACGCTCTATCATGGCGCCAACCTCGACCCGGGCGCGGCAGTGTTGCCGGCGGGCATGCGCGCCTCGGTCATGCTGATCCCGGGGCTGCTGTACCGGTTCGGGCGGGTCGTCTTCGAAGATGACGCCAAAGGTTGCGCCCTTGGGGTGCGGGAGATCGACCCGCACATCGAGGTGTTTCGCGCCTTCGGGGCCGTGGTCAGCGAAGAGGCCGGCGGCATAATGATCCGCGCGCCGAACGGCTTTTCGGCCGCGGGTCACTGGCTCGACTACGCATCGGTGACGGCCACGGAGAATTTCCTGATCTGTGCCGCCGTGGCGGATGGGAACTCCCGCCTGACCAACGCCGCATGCGAGCCGCACGTTCAGGAGCTATGCGCATTTCTCAATGAGATGGGCGGGAAGGTGACCGGGGCCGGGACCTCCAGCCTCACCGTGACTGGGGTGGATGGACTGGGCGGCGCGAAGTTCACCCTCTCCGATGACTTCCACGAGGTGGCGACCTTTCTGGCCCTGGGAGCCATCACTGGAGGTGAGATCTCCGTGCGCAATGACCGGCCGGACCACTTCCCCCTGATCGACCGCGCCTTCGCCCGCCTCGGCGTCGAAGTCAGCCACCAGAACGGCTATTCCTCCGTGCACGCCGGGACCGGCCTGATCGTGCGAAAGCCTTTCACGACCGCCCTACTGCCGAAAATCGAGGCCGCGCCCTGGCCCTATCTGCCGGCAGACCTCCTGCCGATCTTCATCGCCCTGGGCGCCAGCGCCCAGGGGCAGACGATGTTTTGGAACAAGGTTTATGAGGGGGCGCTCGGCTGGATGCCGGAGCTGTCGAAGTTCGGCGCCCACGTCGTCTCATGCGACCCGCACCGGGTGATTACCTTTGGCGGGGGGCCATGGCGCCAGCGGAGGTGGAGAGCCCTTACATTATCCGCGCCGCCATCGCCCTCTTGATGACCGCGGCGGCGATCGACGGACGCTCGACGATCCGCAAGGCGGCGCCGATCAGGCGGGCCCATCCCAGGTTTGCGGAAAATCTGGTCGCCCTTGGCGCGGAGGTGCGCTGGGCCTAGGCGGCGCGGCCAGGTGGGATACGCCGCCGCACGGACCAGACTGAAATCGCCTCAAGCAGCTTGGCCGCACTGATCGGTTTGCCGAGGTGGTCGTCCATTCCGGCCGCCAAGCAGGTCTCGATCTGCTCGGGAAGGACATTGGCGGTCATGGCGACGATCGGCGTTGTCCGGGCGCTCTCGGATGACATGGCCCGAATCCGGCGCGTGGCGGTCAGGCCGTCCATGATCGGCATCTGCACATCCATCAGCACCAGATCGTAGACATCCGCCTCCATGGCCTTGACGGCCTGCACGCCGTCCGTCGCCGCAATGATCTCGATATCGAAGGGAGCGAGAAGGGCGCTGATCAGTTCGCGGTTCACCTCCACGTCTTCGACCAGAAGCAGGCGGACGGGACGGTCGAACTCTGCGATCTCCTCGGCATCCTGCGAAGTGATCGCCTCCGGTTCGGCCGGCGGCAGGACCACTTCGAACCAGAAGGTTGAACCCTGGCCTTCGCGGCTCTCCGCCCCGATCGTTCCACCCATCAGCTCGATGGTCTTGCGGCAGATGGCGAGGCCAAGGCCCGTACCGCCGAACCTGCGCGAAACAGAGGCATCGGCCTGGGTGAAGCGTTCGAAGACGTTGTCCACCTGGTCGGCGGGAATGCCGATGCCGGTATCCTGCACCTCCATGCGCATCCGTTCAGCGCCGTCCTCCAAACCTTCACGCAGCACGCGGATGGTGATGCCGCCGCTGGCCGTGAACTTGATCGCGTTGGAGAGGAAGTTCAGCAGGACCTGGCGCATGCGCGGCGCATCGCCCATCAGCGGGCCTTCTCCGCCGCCGCCCACCACGGTCATCGTCAGGCCCTTGTCAGCCGCCTGAGCGCTCATCAGGGCAGCCGCGGATCTCGCTTCTTCAAGGGGCTCGAAGGGGGAGGGGTCCAGTTCCACGGCGCCGGCTTCCAAGCGCGAGAAATCAAGCACGCCGTTGACCAGCTCCAGGAGATTGCGGCTGGCGTCGTTGATCAGGCGGGCGTGACGCTCATCGGTACCGGTGAGCTTGCCGGAATTGTTGAGCAGGCCGGAGAAACCGATGATGGCGTTCAGCGGCGTTCGCAGCTCGTGGGTCATGTTGGCGAGGAAGTCGCTCTTCACGGCGGCGGCCTGCTCGGCCTTTTCGCGTGCGACGATCAACTCCTGCTCCATCGTCTTGCGTTTGGCGATGTTGCGCGAGACGGACAGGACCTGGGGCTCGCCGTCCGCGGTGTGAACAAGGGAGAACACCGTCTCCACCCACAGCTCGCCGCCATCCTTGGGCAAGACGCGGTATTCAATGGTCTTTGAGCCCCCCGTACTCGCCAGGTCAGTTACGGTCTGGCGGACGATGTCCTGCTCATCCGGATGCAGGTAGGTGTAGTTGCGAGTGCTCATCAGGTCTTCAGGCGTATAGCCCATGGTCTTGGCGACCGATGGCGAGACATAGATGCGCCTCCCATCCACGGAATTCAGGGCAATGACGTCATCGATGTTGTCGGACAGCATCCGGTAGCGCTCGGCGCCTTCCTTGGCGGCAAGGCGCGAAGCATCGAAGGCGGCCCGGTGGCGAAGCAAGCGCGCCATGCCGTCGAACGCGAAAAGCAGGGCCAAGCCCAGGAGGCCCAGTATCGGAAAAAGGTTGAGGTGCAGCGGATTGGGCGCGAATCCGACCACGGCCAGCATCGCGGCCGCTGGAAAGACGCCGCCGATCACGAAGCCGGCGCGCGTGAAGCCGGCGCGCGTTTGGAAGGCGTGCGTTTGCGCGAAGAAGATCACGCTCATCCAAAGAATGCCGGCGCAGACCGCGCCTTCAACATGGCCGCTTAGCCACCAGAGGGCTCCGAGGATGGTCCAGCCGCCGGATAGCAGAAATAGGGCCGAGGCATGGGCCGCGCGGCGCGTGAGACTGACCTTTCGTCCGAGGAATTGCTGGCGTGTGGAGACCCAGGCATAGGCCTCGCCAGCGGTCATGGCGGCGATCCAGGCGCCGGCGACGGGCCAACTGAGGATGATGGCGGCGAGCAGGCCGGAGGCCCAGGTCGTCGCCAGTCGCATGACAAACCCGCGATGCGTATTCGCGGCGAGTTCATCCAGTCCATCGTCCAGCAGGCGGCCCACCCAGCCCATGAAGCGTCCCCCGTTCCAGGTAAAGATCGCGCAGGGGTCTTGAGATCGCGTTACCGGTCGGGGACTGACCCGTACAGGCCCCAATAGTACCCCCAATTTGGAAGTTGATCGGGCGCGGGTCGAATGCAAACGGTGAATTATTTGCGCGAAAAATTCCCGGCTACACCAGCGCCTTCTCGAACCTGATCTGATAGGCCGAAGTCGACTTGCCCTCGGTTCCGTAGTCGTTGTCGGTGGCCAAGATCAAAGTGTGGGCGTCAAGCAGCGCCATGCCTTCGAGGCCACCGGCGATCGAGGTTTCCCTGTCAGTGGACAGAACTAGGGTCTTAATCAAGGCAGGGGCCTGAGACGGGTCTTCCTCCAGGCTGGGCCGCGTTTCGGTAACGAGGTGTCCGGGATCGACCTCTTTGTCCTCCAGGTCGACAGCGTAGATCCGCGCCCCTTCCTCCATGCGCTCCAGAACCAGCAGCCGGTCCGGTGCGAGCCAGGCGAGATCGCCAATCTTCAGGTCCTTGACCTTTGGTTTCTTGCCGAGCGCCTTGGCGTCGCGCTTGTAGGTCTTCGGGTCGTCGAATGGGTAGAGATACTGGCCGACCACGGCCCCGTCCGGCAGACGAATCTTCCAGATGCGGGTGAAAGGGCATGCCTCCCCAATTTCAAGCGTCGGTACGGCGAGCGCGCTCTGGAAAGCGGCAAAGAGGTAGGCTTCGCCATCGCTGATCGTCAGGCCTTCGAACCCTCTGTTGAGGCGGCGGCGGCCTGCGATTTCCGGCAGTCCAGCGCCTGGCGCCAGGCGCCGTGTGACGGTCCCGTCAGCGGCGATCTTCATCAGGGAGGGGCCATACTCGTCGCTGACCCAGAAAGTGCGGTCGCGCAGGGCGACGATGGCTTCGGTGTCTGCGCCGTCCGGGTCTTCACCCAGCGGATTGCCCGCCAGATCGAAGGCCGGCTCGGTGGTGGCGAGGGCGCTGCCCGCCGGCGGCAGGCCGCTGACGAGCCGCCCGTCAGGATGCCTGAGAGGGAAAGACCGGAGGGTGCGAATGGCGCCGCCGGCGACTTCCAGTTCGCTGATCATCGGTCCGATTTCCGGCGCCGGCATGATCTTGGCGCCCGGTTGAACGATCGCCTTCGCCAAGTCCTTGCGTCCGTACGTTCCCTTCATGGTTTCGATCTTGAGGTTCGGGCCCCGGTCGCCGATCCCCCAGAGGCGCCCTGGCGGATCACCCGGCCGCCGGGCGAGGCCGGATCCTATGCTGGAAACGATCTTGATGGTCGCTTTCGGCTGCTTGAACGAGGCTAACTTTACGTCCTTGGCGGTGAGTTCCCGCACCTCATAGCTGCTCGCCATCTGAGCTCTCCATCCGCCGCCTGTGACAGTGCGCCGCGCCGAAACCCCGTTTGGGGGAACACGGTCTTAAGTACGTTCGTGCGACGCCGCTCGGCCTCGCACAGGATCTGGAATGACCCCGACCTACGCCGCTCTCGCGCTGGAACAGTTCTACCTGCGCACCTTCAACCGCCATATCAAGGAGCGGATCGGGTCTATGCTGCTCATGGCGGGGCTCCTGATCGCCGCGCGCACCCTGACCTGGAGGACGGCGGGCGCTTGGATTTCCGGCTATGCGCTTTGCGAGTTGGCCATTCTCGCCTGGTGGAGGCGTGTCGGTCCGCGCCTGCACGAGGCCGGTAAGACTGAGGCCGACCGCTTGAGTTGGCAGATGATAATGCTCTGCGCCCTGACCATGACCGAGGTCGTACTGCCATTCTTCCCACTGAGCGCGACGCGCCAGGGTGAAGTGATCGCGATCATCGCCCCCGCCGGGGTGATGATGGTGACGGCCGCCCTGCACACCATGAACCGCAGGATGTTCTTCTTCACGGCTCTCGGCCCCGCAGCGGCCCTGATGATCAACATGTGGCGAGAGGGAGACGTTGCGGGATCGGGCGCGTGGCTAACCTTCGCCATGGGCCTCTGCTACGTGATCAATGCTCGCAGTCTTTCAGCGGCCAACGCCGACGGCTACGAGAACCTGATCCAGGCGCGGATCGACGCCAACCGGGCCAATGCGGCCAAATCCACGTTTCTCGCCACCCTCAGCCATGAAATCCGCACGCCACTGAACGGTGTGCTGGGGATGGCTCAGGCCATGGAGGCGGGCGAAATGACGGCCGATCAACGGGATCGGCTAGGCGTGATCCAACGCTCTGGAGCGGCGCTGCTGTCCCTGCTCAACGATGTTCTCGACATGTCGAAGATCGAGGCCGGCAAGGTGCAGTTGGAGTGCCTCGACTTTGATCTCCACGAGACCCTTGCCACGGCAGCCGAGCCTTTTCGGCCGATCGCGGAAGCCAAAGGTGTCGCTTTCGAGGTCGATCTACCCGTCAACGGCATTTATCGCGGCGATCCGACCCGGCTACGCCAGATCATCTACAATCTGCTCTCCAACGCCGTGAAATTCACCACGGCCGGAACCATAAAGCTTGCTGCCAAAGCGGGCCCAGGCGGCGTGATCTTCACGGTCACCGACACGGGTATCGGCATGGCGCAAGACACGGTGGAGCATCTCTTTAGCAAATTCGCGCAGGCGGACGCCTCCACGACCCGGCGGTTTGGCGGCACGGGTCTTGGCCTTGCCATCAGCCGCGATCTCGCCCACCTGATGGGCGGAGACATCGGCGTTGTAAGCCGGCGAGGCGCGGGTACGACATTCTCCGTGGAGTTGCCACTGGAGCGGGTCGGCGAAGCGGTCATGCCTCCACGCGAGACAGCGTCCGCGGCCGTAATCGCGCCGGAACATGCGCTTCGCGTGCTGATCGCCGAGGACAATCCGACCAACCAGCTTGTGCTGACCAGCCTGCTCGCCGCCCTGGGGGACCAGTTCGAAACTCGTCTCACCGCAAATGGGCGCGAAACCGTGGAGGCCTTCACCGAACGGGCATTCGACGTGATCCTGATGGACGTCAACATGCCGGAGATGGACGGCCTGGCCGCCACGCGGGCCATCCGCCAGATCGAGGCCCGGGACGGCCGCGCCCGCACGCCGATCATCGCCCTGACCGCCAATGCCATGAGCCACCAGGTCGCCGAACACCTCGCTGCCGGCATGGACGCTCATGTCGCCAAGCCCCTGCGCCTCGAGAACCTGCTCGCCGCGCTGAATGCCGTCCTGGATCCGGGCGACGGCCAGCAGGCAGCCTAGGATCGCTTTGTCATTGTCGCGATGAAGCCTATCTGGTCGGGATGAGCGCGCCCGCCCGACCCCTGCCGCCCCTGTATCTGCTGCTGGCCTTGGCGGTGATGGTGGTGTGGGGCACGAATTTCGTAATCATCCGGGCGGCCCTGTCCCACATTCCGCCACTGACCCTGGCGGCTTTGCGTTTCAGCCTGGCCCTCATACCGGCCGTGTTCCTGATCCGCCGGCCCGCCGTGCCCTGGCGGGGGCTGGCGACCTATGGCGGCCTCATCGGGGCCGGACAATTCGGCATGCTGTTCCTAGCCATGCGGCACGACATTTCGCCAGGACTCGCTTCCCTCGTCATCCAGACCCAGGTGTTCTTCACGCTGGGCCTCGCCGTGGTGTTCGAGAAGGAGCATGTGCGCTCTTACCAGTTCGCGGCCTTAGCTCTGGCGGCAGGTGGACTGGCGGTGATCCTCTTCAACACCCACGGCGATGTGACACCGCTGGGGCTCGGCCTCACCCTGCTGGCGGCGCTCTCCTGGGCCGGAGGCAACATCGCCTCGCGGCGCGCGGGATCGGTGAACATGCTGGCCTTCGTGGTCTGGGGGAGCTTGTTTTCCGTGCCGCCGCTGATCGTGCTCGCCCTGATCTTCGAAGGCTGGCCGGCCATGCGAGCTGGCGTGACGGGCGCCGACTGGACGGTCTGGGTCAACATCGCCTGGCAGGCCTGGGGCAACACACTCTTCGGCTACGGCGCCTGGGCCTGGCTGCTCTCGCGCCACCCCGCCGCTCAGGTCGCGCCCATGGCCCTGCTGGTGCCGGTGGTCGGCCTCGCGACAGCCGCGATCGTCTTCCATGAGGCGATGCAGCCCTGGAAAATCCTCGCCGCCGGGCTGGTGCTGGGCGGTCTCGCCCTGAACCTTCTCTGGCCCCGGCTGGTTGTCCTCCTGAGCGCCGGCCCTAAGCTGAACGCGCCGCCCACGGAGGGATCATGAGTGTCGCGTTCCGCAAGGAGGGAGACGCCGAGGCGGAGGCCGCGAACCTCCCCGACCGGCCGATCTCGACCCACCCGAACCTGGTGACCGCCGAAGGCCTCGCCGCCATCGAAGCGGAATTGGCTGACGCCCAGGCCGCCTATGCCGCAGCGCAGGGCGCCGCCGATATCGGCTCGGACCGCACCGCCATGGCCCGGGCGACACGCGACCTGCGCTACTGGTCCGCCCGCCGGGGCTCCGCGCAGCTGATCGAGTGCACGGAAGACCTCTCGAAGGCGGCGTTCGGGCACGCCGTAACCATCGAACGCGAGGACGGCCGCAAATCCACCTACCGCATCGTCGGCGAAGATGAGGCCGATCCGGCCAAGGGGACGATCTCTTACGTCTCCCCCATGGCCCATGCCCTGCTCGGCAAATCCGTCGGCGACGAGGCGGTCGTCGCGGGGCAGGATGTAGAGATCCTGGCGATCGCCTGACGGGCGCCGATCCCGCTTGCCCGACCCCTCCGGACTATTTAGTCTGCCAATCGTATAGAACACAAACGAATGGGGAGCGTACGTGTCCGCTGACGCCGGCACGCCAGGAGGGGAGGGGGCCGATGCGCCCGTTCCCGGGCCCGCGCGTATCGCCTACGGCATCGGCGCCGTGGGGCTCGTCATTGCCATGGCGGCGGATTTCTCCAGCGTTGTCGCCCGCCACCTCGGCCACCCGATCCACGGCTCGATCGAGGTGGTGCAGGCGGCCATCGTCTTCGCCATTTCCGCCGCCCTGATCGGCGCCACCTTCGCCGGCGCCCATGCGGCGGTGCATGTGATCACCGAGCGCCTGCCGGCCAAGGTTCGCGCCCCGCTCGCCCGGCTGGCCAGCCTACTGGGCGCCGTCTTCTTCGCCGCCCTCTGCGTCGGGGGCCTCTGGCTGCTCTCCGACACCCTTCCGGGGGATGAGCGCACGGACCTCCTGCACCTGCCGCCGGCCCCCTTCCGCCTGATCTGGGCGGCGGCGACGGCGGTGACGGCCGTGCTCTTCGCCTGGCGGGTCATCCGCCCGCTCCCGGACCACGCCGCCCCGGACCACGCCTCATGAGCCCGGACCTGATCGGCCTCCTCGGCGTCATCGCCCTGATGCTGCTGCTGGCGGAGGGCGCGCCCATCGCGGTCGCCCTCGGCATGGTGGGGATCATGGGGCTGGGTATCGTCGTCACCCCCGAGGCGGCCCTGGTGAAATCCGGGATGATCGCCTTCGACGTGGTCTCGAAATACGAACTCGGCGTCCTGCCGCTCTTCCTCCTGATGGCCCACCTCTGCTTCGCGGCGGGCGCCAGCCGGGATTTCTATGACAGCGCCGCGAAGTTCGTCGGCCACAAGCGCGGCGGCCTTGCCCTGGCCTCCATCGGCGGCTGCGCGGGCTTCGGTTCGATCTCGGGATCATCCCTGGCCACGGTGGCCACCATGGGCCTCGTCGCCCTGCCGGAAATGCGCCGGGCCAACTATTCGCCGGCCCTGTCGACTGGGGCCCTGGCCGCGGGCGGCACCATCGGCTCGCTGACCCCGCCCAGCGCCGCTCTCATCGTCTATGGCATCCTCGCCGAGCAATCGATCGGCAAGCTCTTCACCGCCGCCATCATCCCAGCCGCCACGCAGGCCCTGTTCTACATGGCGGTGATCGCCATCTGGTGCTGGATCAAGCCCGAGGCCGGCCCCGCCAGCCCGCGCGCCCCCTGGTTGGAACGCTGGCGTTCCCTTACCCGCCTTGCCGATGTCGGCGCCCTCGTCCTCCTGGTGATCGGCGGCATCGCGGCCGGATGGTTCTCGCCCACCGAGGCGGCGTCCATCGGCGCCGTGGGCGGCTTCGTCATCCTGGCAATCCGCCGCCGTTTCAACCTGGCGGCCATGACCAAGGCTTTCGCCGACACCCTGCGCACCACGGGCATGATCTACGCCATCATCATCGCGGCGATCATCTTCTCCACCTTCATCTCGGCCACGGGCTTCGGAGAGCGCGTCTCCTCCTCCATCGCCGGCCTCTCGCACGACAAATTGCTGGTGATCATCGCCATGGTGGCGATCCTGCTGCTGCTGGGCATGTTCCTCGACGGCTTGGCGATGATGACCCTGACCATCCCCATTTTCCTGCCGATCACCCACGAACTGCACATCGACGCCATCTGGTTCGGCATACTCATGGTCCGCACCATGGAGATCGGCTTCATGCACCCGCCCGTGGGCATGAACGTCTATGTCATCCACAACCTCGCCCGCGACATTCCCCTGATGAGCATCTTCAAGGGCATCGTGCCCTTCCTGGTCTCGGACCTCTTCCACGTCGCCCTGTTGATCGCCGTGCCCGCCATGGCCCTCTTCCTGCCCGGAGTGCTCGGCGCATGACTTCGGATGCGATTTCGGCCGCCTATGAAGCGCCCTATGCCGCGGCCCGCGCCTGGAAATCCGGCGGCGGCCAGGTGGTGGGCTATCTCGGCAATACGGCGCCGGTGGAACTGATCGAGGCGGCCGGCGCCTTTCCGGTGATGCTGACGGGCCTGCCGGGCCAGACCACGCCAATGGCTGACCAGTTCATGGAGGATCTCTTCGATCCCATCGTGCGCGGCGTCTTCGAGCAGGTGTTGCGCGGTGACCTGCAATTCCTCGACGCCATCGTCCTGCCGCGCAGCAACGACTCGATCCAGCGGCTCTACTACTACCTCTGTGAGCTGCGCCGCCGCGGCGGTCAGGCCCCTCTGCCCCTGCTCCTCGACCTGCAGCATACGGCCAGCCAGGCCGCGGCGGACTACAGCCTCGCCCGCATGGGCGAACTCAAGGCCGAGCTTGAAGGGCTCTGCGGCCACACCATCACCGAGACGTCCCTTGGCGAGGCCATGGCGCGGTTCGAGACAGGCCGCGCCCGCATGGCGGCCTTCGGCGCTGCACGGCCCAGCAGGGGCCTCGCCGGCTCGGAGGCGCTGAAAGCCTACACAGCCTGGCGGGTCATGCCGCCGGGCGCCTTCGATGCGGCCTTGCTGGCGCTGGAGACCGGCGGCGTGGCGCCCAAAGGCCCCAAGGTCGTGCTCGCGGGCAGCGCCCAGGATACGCCGGATCTGCACCGCCTGATCGAGGCGGCGGGCGGTCATGTGGTGGGAGACTACCACCCCCTCGGCGACCTCTTGGTCGGATCTGCCGCGCCGTCCGGCCTCCCCCCGCTCGAAGCCCTCACGCGCCGCTACCAGTTCGGACTGATGTCCAGCCGCACCTTCCCGCGCCCGCCGGGGGCGCTCGCCGATTTCGCCAGGGCCCGCGACGCCGATGTCGTCATCTTCCACTTCTGGAAGGTCGAGGAGGCTCTGACCTGGGACTATCCCGCCGAACGCCGCGCCTTGGCCGCCGCCGGGGTCAGCGCGCTCGCCTTCACCGACCAGCCCTACGGCGTCGATCCGGCCCTCGGCCGCCGCATCGCCGAGACTTTGGGAGCGATCGCATGAGCCTGCTCTCCGGAATCCGTGTCCATGCAACAGGGGCCCTCGGCAAGGTCGCGGCGGACTTCCTGCAAACCCTGGGCGCCGAACTCGGCGGTCTTCATCCGGATACGGACATCATCCTCGATGGCCGCCCGCCTCATGCGCCGAAGATCGCCCTCGACCCCGCCCAGATTCTCGTCCGCCTCACCCCCTTCGGCACGGATGGCCCCTATGCCCTCTATGCCGGTTCCGAACTGGTTTGTTCGGCCCTCGGCGGGACCTTGGTCGGCACCGGCTACGAAGACCGCGCGCCGGTGAAGGAAGCCCTCGATGCCTGCATCTTCCACGCCGAGGGGGTCGCCGCCGCCGGCGCCCTCTTCGCCCTGCGGGATCGGGGCCTGACCGGCGAGGGCCAGACCGTCGACGTCTCGGTGCAGGAAGTGGCCGCCAGCCGCTGCACCAATGGCATCCTCGCCTGGCAGTTCGACAACCGGCTGCTCACCCGCACCGGCGTTCACATCTCCTATGGCGCGGCCCGCGTCCGCACCGTCTGGAAGCTGGCGGATGGCCACTGTTTCCATGCCCTGATGAGTGGCCGCATTGGCGCTCCGGCCAATACCGCCCTGTCCGCCTGGATGAGCGAGGCCGGGTTCGACAATCCGATGAAGGACGTCGACTGGATCGCCTACAACCGTTCCACCCTGCCGGCCGATATCCGCGCCGTCTGGGAGGCAGCCATGGACGCCTTCTTCCAAACCCGGACGAAGGCTGAAATCCACACCGAAGGCCGCCGGCGGGGCATCAACGCCGTGATCGCCAACCTGCCTGCTGATGTGCTGGCCGACCCGCACCTCGCCGCACGGGACTTCTTCGGCGAGGACGGCAAACCCGGCCGATATGTACGTGTTGTGGAGGGCGCGTCCGGCGCCAAGGCTGAACCGGCCGCCAAGGCGCCCGCTGATCCGCCACTCAAGGGTGTGAAGGTCCTCGACTTCTCCTGGGCGCTGGTCGGCTCGATCAGCGGCAAGTTCCTGGCCGACCATGGCGCCACCGTGGTGAAGGTGGAGAGCGCGACCCGGCCCTGTCTCTCCCGCGTCGATGTGCAGGTCGGGGCCTCGAAGCTCGGCGACTTCGACGACAAGCCGTGGTTCATGCATATGAACACCTCCAAGCTCGGCCTGCGCCTCAACATGAAGCACGCCCGCTGGCGTGAGGTGATCCTGCCCCTGATCGACTGGGCGGATGTGGTGCTGGAGAACTTCTCGCCCGGCACCATGGCGGGCTTTGGGCTCGACTATGAGGCCCTGAAGGCGCGCAAGCCCGGCATCGTCATGGTCTCCGGCTCCGTCTACGGACAGACCGGCCCCTTCGCCCGCGAATGGGGCGTCGACGGCACCGGCGCGGCGCTCTCGGGCCGCCTCGCCCTCACCGGCTGGCCGGACCGCGACCCGGTCACCCCCAGCGCCGTGCCGTACGGCGACGTGGTCCTGCCGCCGTTCATGGCCGGCGCCGCCGCCGCCGCCCTCGATCACGCCCGCCGCACCGGCGAGGGCTGCCATATCGACGCCTCCATGTACGAGGCCTGCGTGCAGCAGATGCGCCAGGCCATCACCGGCGAGCGCGCCGCCGAGCGCACCGGCAATGCCGATCCCCACTTCGCCTACCAGGCCGTCCTGCCGACGGCGGGCGCCGACCGCTGGATCGCCGTCTCCTGTGCGGACCGCACGGCCTATGAGCGGCTGCACGCCCTGGCTGGCGGCGGTGACATCGCCGCCTGGACCGCCCACCAGGAGGGATACGCCCTCATGGCCCATCTGCAGGAACTGGGCATTGCCGCCGGTGTCGCCCAGACGGCCGCCGACCTCGTCGACCGCGACCCGCAGCTGCGCCACCGGGGATTCCTGACCTCCGTGGAGAGCGCCACCCTCGGCGCCTTCGAGCACCAGGCGCCGCCGCTGAAATTCTCCCGTTCTAAGGCGGTGGTCGGCCCCGCCCCCAGCCTTGGTCAGCACTCGGACTACGTCTGCCGGGAACTGGCGGGTCTCTCTGCCGATCAGGTCGCCTCGCTCGCCGCCGAAGGGATTTTCGAATGACCGATGCCCCCACGGGTCACCGCAGCGCCAAACGCGTCGAATCCACCGCCCTCGCCACGGCCTTCCAGCGCGAGTTCGTGAAGACCCTACAGCAACGCGTCGTCGAGGACGGCGAGCCCTTCGCCATCGTTCAGGCCGACACCCCGCACGAGCTCTTCCACGCCATGGACATCCCCATGGTCACCAACCAGTGGTGGGCCTCCTACATCGCCGCCAAGCAGCTCAGCCCCTACTACTTCCAGGTTCTCGAGCGCGAAGGCTTCCCGGCCTCCTCCTGCCGGTACTGCTCGCTGGGCCTCGCCTGCACCCTGGACAACGATCCGGCGCGCGCGCCGTGGGGCGGCCTGCCGCGGCCGACGGTGCTCGTCGCCCGCCTGACCTGTGACTGCATCCAGCGTGTCTTCCAGCTCTGGGCCGAGGCCCTCGGCTCGACCTTCTACCCTCTCGAGGCGCCCGGCTGGGAGCACAAGGATCTGGAGTGGTTCGACCACAACCGCGAGGACTGGGACACCGTTTACGAGCCGCACCGCATAGATCTGATGGTCGAGGAGATGAAGGGCCTCATCGCCCTCATCGAGGAGCGCACCGACCGCCGCTTTGATCCAGCGAAGCTGCTTGAACTGATGCACGCCATCAATGAGCAGGAAATCCTCCTGGATGAGGCCTCCAAACTCGCCACCCGCACGATCCCGTGCCCGGTCGGCATATCCGACCAGATGCCCAACGCCATGATCCCGCAGTGGCACAGGGGCGATCCCTGGGCCGTCGAGCATGCCCGCCGTTTCCGCGATGAGGTAAAGGCGCGGGTCGAGGCCGGCGCGGCCGTGGCTCCCAACGAGAAGATCCGCCTGATGTGGATCGGGGCCGGGCTCTGGCACGATCCCGGCTTCTATGAAGCCCTGGAACAGCGGCTGGGCGCGGTCTTCGTCTGGTCGATGTACCTGCCCTTCACCGGCGCGAAGTACGTCCGCACCAACCTCAATGACCCGCTCCGGGCCCTCGCCAGCCGCATCTGCGGCATGAACGAGGTGCTGCACCTGCCCCCCTGGATGAACGCCTGGATGGTCTCCGAGGCCAAGGCCTGTTCCATCGACGCGGCCGTGATGCTGTCCCCCGAAAGCCAGAGGATCAGCGTCTCCGGCAACAAGTTCACCAAGGCCTCGCTGGAGGCGGCCGGCGTCCCCGTGTTCGAAATCAGCGCTGACATGGTCGACGCCACCGATTGGAGCCACGATCGGATGGTGGACGAAGTGGAGCGATTCCTGCGAGACCGGGTCCCGGACAAGGCAGGGAACTGAGCATGGCCAGGAAGACAGTGCCGATTGGCGCCGTGGCGGTCCGCCCGCCCGAGGGCGAGGAGATCGATCTCGGAATCCTCAAGGATGTCATCGGCTTCCGCATCCGCCGCATCCAGAACCACCTGTCGCGGTCCTTCGCCGAGCGGATTCACCGCAAGGACATCAAGCCTGGCCTGTTCTCGGCCCTGGCTCTTATCAGCGCCAACCCAGGCATCAGCCAGACGACCCTGGCCCGCGAGATCGGCTTCGACAAAGCCACCGTCGTCGCCCTGCTCGACGCCCTGGAACACCTCACCTGGGCGGAGCGCCAGCGCGCCCCGGAAGACCGCCGCCGCCACGCCCTCTACGTCACCAAGACAGGCCAGAAAGCGCTCTCGGAGCTCATGGTCCAGGCCGTCGCCAATGAAGCCAATATCCGCGCCGCCCTCTCCAAGGAGGAACTGGCGGCTCTCTTCGTCACCTTGGACAAGCTCTACGAAACCTGCTTCGCCGACGAAGTGCTGAGCTAACAGCGGCTTCACTTGGCGGATGCCGCCGGGCGCCTCATGCTGCGGCCGCCTGGGAGACTTTCATGGACAACGACGATCCCCGCCTGACCGGCCTGCGCCGCCTCGGTCTCGCCGAGAGCGACATCAGCGCGCTCAGGAACCTCGGCGCGAATTTCGTGAACGGGCGCGGCCTCGGCCCGGCCATTGGCCTCTTCGACACGATCAAGAGCCTCCGCCAGCCGGAAACGCGCGCGATGCTCAGCCGGGCGATCGAGGCGGTCGGCGCCTATTCGCCTTCCACGGCGACGGCCAGCATGGCCAATTCCGCCCCGGGAGAGGCGCCGCGCACCGCTGTTCCGGCCACACCCAGACCGCTCGCCCCCCGGCCCGCACAACAACCGCAAGCTCAGCGCCCGCAAGCCCAGCCGCCGCGCGTTCCCGCGCCGCCGAAGGCTGGCCGGCCAGATCACGTCAGCCGCCAGGACCGGACCGCCGCGGAAACCGCTCAGATGAAGGCTTGGTCGATGAAGCCCACCGTCGTTCAGCGTCAGGCGCCCCTCGTCGAAGATCACCGCGGCACGGGCTTCCTGACCTGGATCCTGGCAAGCATCCGGGGTCGAGAACTCTAACCCTTCCACGGCCCCCCGACGCGTGACAGCATGCCCTAACGAGAGTTCGGGGGGAGCGCCGCGTGCATCACTGGTCCCGCTATACGGTCTTCCGCATCATCGCCGTGCTCAGCCTGTTGGCGGCGGCGCTCGGCTACTTCCACCATCCGAACTGGTATTGGGCGCTTGCCGTCTTCGGCCCGTTGGCGGCCCTCGGCGTCTGGGATCTGGTCCAGCAGGATCACTCGATCCTCCGCAACTACCCGATCATCGGCCACATCCGCTTCCTGCTGGAGGCCGTCCGCCCGGAACTGCGCCAATACCTGATCGAGGATGAGCGCGATCAGATCCCGTTTTCCCGGGAGCAGCGCTCCTTGGTCTACCAGCGCGCCAAGAACGTCCTCGACAAGCAGCCCTTTGGCACCCTGAAGGACGTCAACGCCCCCGGTTACGGCTGGATCGCCCACTCCCTCGCCCCGGTGGAGAACGAGGAATATGACTTCCGCGTCTGGATCGGCGGCACGGCCTGCAAGCAGCCCTACAAGGCCAGTGTCCTCAACATCTCCGGCACCTCCTTCGGCGCCGTCAGCGGCAACGCCATCGAGGCCTTCAACAAGGGCGCCGCCCTGGGCGGCTTCGCGCACAATACGGGCGAGGGCTCGATCAGCCCCTATCACCGCAAGCACGGCGGCGACCTCATCTGGCAGGTGGCCACCGGCTATTTCGGCTGCCGCACCCCGACCGGCCAGTTCGATCCGGAGGCCTTCCGGCGCCAGGCCGCGATCCCTCAGGTCAAGATGATCGAGATTAAGCTCTCCCAGGGCGCCAAGCCGGGGCAGGGCGGGGTGCTGCCGAAAGCCAAGATCAGCGCGGAAATCGCTGCCACCCGGGGCATCGGCCGGGACGAAGACTGCGTCTCCCCCTCCGCCCATTCCGAATTCAAGACGCCGCTGGGCCTGATGGATTTCATCACCCGCCTGCGCGATCTCTCCGGCGGCAAGCCCATCGGCCTGAAGCTGGCGGTGGGCCATCCCTTTGAGTTCATGGCCATCGTCAAGGCCATGCTGCAGACCGGCGTCTCTCCAGATTTTATCGTTGTCGATGGCGGGGAAGGCGGCACGGGCGCCGCGCCCGTCGAGCTGATGAACCACGTCGGCGCGCCCCTCAACGAAGGTCTTAGCCTGGTGCATGACACCCTCGTTGGGGCGGGCGTCCGCGACCGTGTCCGCCTGGGCGCTTCAGGCAAGATCATCTCGGCCTATGACCTGGCCCGGGTTTTCGCGCTCGGCGCCGATTATGTGATGTCGGCGCGCGGTTTCATGTTCTCTGTAGGTTGCATCCAGGCCCGTTCCTGCCACACCAACAACTGTCCCACCGGCGTCGCCACCCAGGACCAGACCCGCCAGAAAGCCCTCAATGTCGAGGACAAGGCTCAGCGCGTCGCCAATTTCCACAAGAACACCCTGAAGGCGTTTTCTGGCCTCTTGGGCGCGGCCGGCCTGGAGCATCCCAGCCAGATCAAACCCATGCATCTGCGCATGCGCCAGCAAACCGGCGTGGTGCTGAGGGGCGATGACGCCTTCATGCATATGGACCCCGGCGCGCTGCTCACCGGGGATGTGACCGGCGAGATGGGCCGCGAATGGCGCCGCGCCCAGGCCGAGAGCTTCGAGCCGGCCGACGTATAAATCTCTGTTTTGAATGCGAAAGCGGCCGGAGGGGGGGCTCCGGCCGCTGCCTGCTCCAAGGGCCAGGAGCAGGTATCGTCCGCCTGTTGGCGCGAACGTGTTCAACGATATACGCCCAAGGGTAGTGTTTGTCTCGCGATTTTTCATCCATTCCGGGTGTTGGCTTTCTCAGCGGTCCCCAAATCTTGTGGTCAGGAAGATCGGGTTGCTCATCATCAGAATGGCGCCGCCCTCATCGCGCACCTGAACCCTCACCCAGGCGAGGGCCGAAGCCTCCTCGGCGCTGATCTCGAAGGGCACGCTCGCATCGCCCTCGAAGGCGATCTGGCCCCGCCTCGGCCCTGCACTCGTGATCACCTCCAGCCTGCCCTTGGCGACACCGGCGATCGTCGCCGAAAATTGCGGCGCCTGGCTGCCGAGCCGCCGGATCTCCACCGTGCCGCCCATCACCGCCCCGGTCCTCGCCTCCCGAAGGTCGAGGACGTGCCCGGCGCCCAGGGTCATGTCGATGAACACCCGCCCAGAGCGGATGCCGGCCAGGATTTCCTTGGCCGACAGGTTTTTCGCCCAGACCACGGTGGTCGGCCGTCCCACGGCGGGCGCCATGCTGGCTGGCAGGCTGGCGTCGTGATTGTCGCTGCCGCCCACCACCACGGCTCCGCCGCCTTTGCCGAGATTTCGCGCCCACCAGTCCCAGCCCGAAAACGGCCCGTCGGGGATGCCGCCCATCCCCCAGGCGCCGCCGTTGACCACCTCCACGGCGTCGGCGCTCAGGCCGGGCGCACCGGACATCGGCCAGGTCCAGCCGCAGCCCATGCAGCTCTCTCCGCTCGGCAGGCCGGGGTGATTGATCACGAAGAGCCCGCCCAGGCGGTGGATTTCGCGGATCACCTCCTCGATCGGCCGGCGGAAGTCGATGAAGGCCGTCGGCCCCAGCACATTGGCGTGGCCCCGGAAGGTGGTGATCTCGCGGCCGGGAATCAGCAGCAGGGAGGTCCATTCCCCCTGCAGGGCCGCCATCTCGGCGAACTGGCTGGTGGTGTTGTGGTCGGTGATGGCGATGAAATCGAGCCCGGCCGCCTTGGCCGCCGACAGCGTCCGCACCAGCGGACAGGGGCCGCGCGTCCCGTCAGCGCCAGCGCAAACCCCGTCGGAATTGGCCGTGTGCATGTGCAGATCGCCCCGGTACCAGCCCGCCGCCGGGTTCAGCACCGGCGTGGGATAGGGCGCCGGCCGCACGGCCCGCTCCGACCCCCCCGTCTCGAAGGATATCACCGCCCTGAACTTCGCCGTCACCCCTTCCCGGATATTCGGCACGCCCAGCAGCAGCCGCCATTTCCCCGGCTTGATCGGCCCCGGCAGGTAGGACGCCGTCGCCGTCGCCAGGCCCAGGTTGAAGGTCATCTTGTTGCCGCCCGACCAGCCGCGAAACCCGTTCTGATCCAAAAGGCCGAGGTCGATTACCGTATTGTTGGCGTGGTCGTAGTCGAAGCGCACCGTGATCCGCGTCGTCCCGCGCGGAACCTCGAAGGGAACCTCCACATAGGTCTGGTAGTCGCCCCGGTCGATGTCGCCAAAGATGACGATGTCGTTGGACAAGGGGGCGGGGGGCGCCGGAGCGCTCTCCGCCGCGCCGAACAGCAGCAGTGAGGCCAGCACCAGCATCGCCGTCCGCGCCCAAGCCATCGCCGCCTCCTCGTTTCGGCGGCATTCTAGCCTGGTGCGGGATGGGGACTAGACCGCCCCGGAAGCCTTCAGGGACGCAATCTTCGCAGCGTCGTAGCCCAGGCCGGCTAGGATCTCATCCGTATGCTGACCAAGCAGGGGCGGCGGGGCCAGATCCCCCTCAGGCCGGCCCAGTGCGAAGCCCAGGTTCACTGTCGCCCCCATCCGGTCCGTGCCTGGCAGGGGAAAGCGGGTGGCGAGGCCCCGGGCCGCGACATGCGGATGGTTGGTGATTTGAGGAATATCCCGCACGGCCCCGGCCGGAACGGAGGCCGCATTGAACCGGGCTTCCCAGTCCTCCGCGGTCCGCGCCTTGAAATGCGGCGCCAGCGCCGCCACCAGAGGTCCGGCATTGTCGATCCTGAGGTCCGGATTGGCGAAGCGCGGGTCGGCCCCGATCTCGCCAGCCCCCAGCACATTCAGCATCGCCTCGAACTGTTTCTGTGTATTGGCGCCCAGCAGCAGCGGCCCGTCCGCGCATTCAAAGGTCGCCGCCGTCGGGCTGGCGTTGAAACCCCGGTTGCCCACCCGCTGCGGCTCGTCGCCGGCGATCAGGTAGGGCCCCACCATCGACACCATCAGCAGGAGCGAGGCGTCCAGCATGGCCAGATCAATATGCTGCGGTCCTCCGAACCGCTCCCGCTGCAGCACCGCCGAGACCACGGAGAGCGCCCCCGCATAGCCGGCGAAGGTGTCTATCATCGGAAAGCCGACCTTCTGCGGCCCGCCCTCCGGCTCCCCGGTCAGACTCATCACCCCGCTCATCGCCTGGACGATGTGGTCATAGGCCGGATTGTCCCGCATCGGCCCCACCTGGCCGAAGCCGGAGAGCGAGCAGTAGATGATATCGGCCTTCACCGCCTTGGCCGCCTCGTAGCCCAGCCCCAGCTTGGCGAGCACGCCCGGCCGGTAATTCTCCACCACGATGTCGGCCTTGCGGATCAGGTCGAGCACAAGGGCCACCCCGTCCTCGGCCTTCAGGTCCACCGTGATCGATTTCTTGCCCGTATTCACCGCCTGGAAGGAGGGCGCCAGCCCCTCGAATTCCGGCCGCCGGTCATAGTGGCGGAAGACATCGCCTTCCCCCGGCTTCTCGATCTTGATGACCTCGGCGCCCAGGAGGTGCAGAACATGCGTGCAGAAAGGCCCCGCCATCACGTGCGTCAGGTCGACGACGGTCATCCCTTCGAGCGGCCGATGCCCCACTATTGGCTCCCTGAAAGCGGGTGGACGCCACGGCTATAGCGGGACATAGTTGGTGAGGCAAACGATTGAGACTGCCACCAGTCGGAAAACCGGCCGATCGGCAATCCTGGGGAGGCGACACGTGAAGGCGCTCAAGGCCCTCATCCTGGCGATCGCGGCGTTCAGCCTCGCCTCGTGCCTGCCTGCGCGTCTGCCCGATGCGGCCGGCGTCTATACCCTGCGCTATGGCAGCCCCTATTCGCCGACCCACCCCTTCAGCCGCGCCGACCTCGTCTGGATCAAATATGTTGAGCGCGCCTCCGGCGGCCGCGTGCGCATCCAGCCCTATTGGGGCGGCGCCCTCACTGGGCCGGACGCCGTCATCGAGCTGAAGCACGGCATGGCCGACATCGCCCTGATCACGCCCATCTACATGCGCGCCGGCATGCACGCCCAGAAGGCCCAGGCCGGCTTCTACGCCGGCGCCCGCACCATCGAGGAGCAGGTGCGCATCTACCATTGCCTCGCCGCGGAGTTCCCGATCCTCAACCAGGAACTGGCGGGCGTGCATGTCCTCGCCGTCCAGGGCGGCAACCTGCCCAACATCCTCACCCGCGACCGCCCGGTCCGCACCCTGGAGGACATGCGCGGCCTGCGCCTCAGAGCGCCCAACGAGATCGTGCCGGTCCTGAAAGCTCTTGGCGTCGACGCCGTCACCATGCCGATGGGCGAGGTCTATTCGGCCATGTCGAAGGGAGTCATCGACGGCGTGGTCGCCCCCGCCGACACCCTGAAGGCCCTGCATTTCACCGAGGTCGGCCGCTACCAGAACATGCTCTGGGTCAGCCGCGGCGCCTATCCGGCCCGGGCCATCTCCGATGCGGCCTACAACCAGTTGCCCCCCGATCTGCGCAAGATCCTCGATGACGCCGCCCCGATCTGGGAGGCCGCCATGGCCGCCGAGGTGAAGAAGGGCGAGGAGGCCGGCTTCGCCGCCGGCCGCGCCGCCGGCACCCGGTTTCAGGAACCCGATCCCGGCCAGCAGGCCCGCCTCGACGCCGCCTATTCCGCTGAGGCCCTCCGCAGCGCCCGCGCCCTCTCCCAATACGGCGTCGACGGCGAGGCCATGTTCCGCCGCGCTCAGGCCCTGATCGCCGTCGGTGGACCCGGCTGTCCGGCCACATAGCCGCGTTTCGCGCCTTTACAGCCCTCTCCCCAGAGCGCCTATTCCGCTTCCTGAGACGCGGAGGCCGAGATGGCGAAATACGACAGCATTCTTCAGACCGTGGGCCACACCCCCGTGGTCCGCATCAACCGCATGGCGCCGGCCGGCGTGAACCTGTTCGTCAAGGTCGAAGCCTTCAACCCCCTGGGTTCCGTGAAAGACCGCCTGGCCCTCGGCGTCATCGAGGCGGCGGAGCGTGAAGGCCGCCTGAAGCCGGGCGATACGGTCATCGAGGCCACCTCCGGCAACACCGGCATTGGCCTCGCCATGGTCTGCGCGGCCAAGGGCTACCGGCTGGTGGTCACCATGGCCGAGAGCTTCTCGGTGGAGCGCCGCCGTCTGATGCGCTTCCTGGGCGCCAAGGTGATCCTCACCCCGGCCTCCGAGCGCGCCCTCGGCATGGTCAAGAAAACCCAGGCCCTGGCCGAAAAGCACGGCTGGTTCATGACCCGCCAGTTCGAGAACGAGGCCAACCCGGATATCCACTCCGCCACCACGGCCCAGGAAATCCTGGCCGACTTCAAGGGCGAGCGCCTCGACTACTGGGTCACCGGCTATGGCACGGGCGGCACCCTGAAAGGCGTCTCCCGCGTCCTCGCCAAGGAGCGGCCGGAGACCAAGATCATCGTCTGTGAGCCCGCCGACGCGGCCCTGCTGGAATCCGGCCAGGCCCAGGCCCGCAACGCCGATGGCTCTCCGGCCTCGCCGCACCCCGCCTGGAAGCCCCACCCCATGCAGGGCTGGACGCCTGATTTCGTGCCGAAGCTCACCGGCGACGCGGTCGACGCCAAGAATGTCGACCAGATCATCCCCATCGCCGGCCCGGACGCCCTGAAATACTCCAAGCTCTTGGCCCAGCAGGAAGGCATCTTCGTCGGCATCACCTCCGGCGCCACCTTCGCCGGGGCCCTGCAGATCGCCGAAAAGGCCGAGAAAGGCGCCAACATCCTCTGCATGCTGCCCGACACCGGCGAGCGCTATCTCTCCACCCCGCTCTTCGCCGATGTCCCCGTCGACATGGACGAGGAAGAGCAGGCGATCGCCGCCTCCGTCTGATGGGGCTTCCCAGATGGGATTTTACGAGAAGTACGTTCTCTCCAAGCTGATCGGCTGCGCCTGCGGGGCGCGGCCGATCATGAAACAACGCGCCAAGGTGGTCCCCCTGGCGTCCGGCCGCGTGCTGGAGCTCGGCATGGGGGCCGGCCTCAACCTGCCCTTCTACGATCCGGCCAAGGTCGAGGTCGTGGAGGGCGTCGACCCCTCCGCGCCGCTGCGGGAGATGACCCTCGCCGCTCCGCGCCCCGAGGGCCTCAAGGTCAATCTCCGGGAAGGCCGCGCCGAGGCCCTGCCCTTCGAGGACGCCAGCTTCGACTGCATCGTCTGCACATTCACCCTCTGCTCGGTGCAGGATGGCGCGAAAGCCTTCGCCGAAGCCCGCCGCGTGCTGAAACCCGGCGGCCGCTTTCTCTATTGCGAGCACGGCCTCGCACCGGACGCCGACGTCGCCAAATGGCAGCGCCGCATCGAACCGGTCTGGCGGCCCCTGCTCGGTGGCTGCCACCTCACCCGCCCGATCTCCGCCGCCATCGCCGCCGCCGGGTTCAGGCTGGGCGCGGTGAATTCCATGTACCTCCCCGGCACGCCCCGGTTCGCCGGCTGGAATGAATGGGGCGAGGCAACGCCCTAAAATTCGGAGCATCCCGGCGAAAGCCGGGACCCAAGCGGTGTAGGCCGTCAAACTCCCGTGCCCGAACGCGCCACCCAATGGGTCCAGGTTTTCGCCGGGATGCCAGGGGGTTTGATTGTCTTCCCATCCCCGTCCCCCTCTGTTAGTCACCGATACAAATCGTTGGCATGACAAACAGTATGTGAGGGCGAATATGACCGGGCCGGTGTCTTATGAGGTGCGTGACGGGGTCGCCCTGCTGCTGGTCGACTCTCCGCCAGTCAACGCCATCGATGTCGCCATCCGCAAGGGCCTCAAGGAGGGCATCGCCCGCGCTCAGACCGACGCCGCGGCCAAAGTCATCCTGATCACCTGCGCCGGCCGCACCTTCATGTCGGGCGCGGATCTGAACGAACTGGGCGGAACCATCGCCGAGCCCGGCTTCTATGACACGCTGAACGACATCGAGGCCTCCGCGAAGCCTGTGGCCGCCGCCCTCTTCGGCACGGCCCTCGGCGGCGGTCTGGAAACCGCCATGGCCTGCCACTACCGCGCCGCTGTCGCCGATGGCCGCATGGGCATGCCGGAAATCACCCTGGGAATCCTGCCGGGCGCGGGCGGCACCCAGCGCCTGCCCCGCCTGATCGGCGCCCGCCCGGCCCTGGAGATGATCGTCTCCGGCGCCCCCATCGATGCGGCCCGCGCCAAGGAACTGGGCCTCATCGACACGATCCTCGATGGCAGTCCGGTCGAGGCCGGCCTCGCCTGGGCCCGCACCCTGATCGGCCAGCCCGTGCGCCGCACCGGCGACAAGGCCGTGGACACCGCCGGCTTCTCCGACGCCGACATCGACGCCTATCTGAAGTCCCAGGCCCGCGCCCTCAACGGCCGCACCACCCAGCACCTCGTGGTCGAAAGCCTCAAGGCCGCCGCCGCCCAGCCCCTCGCCGAGGGCCTGAAGACCGAGGACCGCCTGTCTCAGGCCTCCCTGAAATCCCGCGAAGGCCAAGCCCTCATCCACCTCTTCTTCGCCGAACGTGAGGTCGGCAAGATCCCGGGCCTCGCCCCCACCCCCGCCTTAGCCATCAACAAAGCCGCCGTCGTGGGCGCCGGCACCATGGGCGGCGGCATCGCCATGTCCCTGGTCAATTCCGGCGTCCCCACCACCCTCATCGACGTCAGCCAGGAAGCCCTCGACCGGGGCCTGAAGGTGGTGCGCGACAACTACGCCGTCACCGTCCAGCGCGGCCGCATGACCGAGGCCGAGCTCGAAGAGCGCATGGCCATGATCACCCCCGCCATCGGCCTTTCCGGCGCCGCCCAGGCGGACGTGGTGATCGAGGCCGTGTTCGAGGACATGGACCTGAAGAAGCGGATCATCCGCGAGCTCGATCAGGTCACGCCCGCCCACACCATCCTCGCCTCCAACACCTCCACCCTTTCCATCACCGAGCTCGCCGCCGAGACGGGCCGTGCGGACAAGGTGGTCGGCCTGCACTTCTTCTCCCCGGCCCATGTCATGCGGCTGCTGGAGATCGTACGCGGCGACAAGATTTCCAACGAGACCCTGGTCACCTCCCTCGAGATCGCCCGCAAACTGCGCAAGGTCGGCGTCGTCTCCGGCGACGCCTTCGGCTTCATCGGCAACCGCATGATGCAGGAGGGCTACTTCCGCGAGGCCGAGCAGCTGCTCCTGGAAGGCGCCAGCGCCGAACAGATCGACCGCGTCATCGAGGGCTTCGGCTTCGCCATGGGCCCCAACAAGGTCAATGACATGGCCGGCGTCGACGTCGGCTACAAGGTGCGCGAGGAGCTCTTCAAGAAGCAGACCCGCCCCGACCCCTATTTCGCCGTCTCCGACGCCCTCGCCGAGCAGGGCAAGTTCGGCCAGAAGACCGGGGAGGGGGTCTATCTCTATAAGCCGGGCGACCGCACCCCCTACCGCAATGAGGCCACCGAGGCCCTCATCGAAAAGCTCGCCGCCGAGCGCCAGATCAAGCGCCGGGAGATCTCCGACGCTGAGGTGCTGGAGCGCTGCATTCTCCCCCTGATCAATGTCGGCGCCGAGCTGCTTTCCGAGGGCGTCGCCTATCGGGCGCTGGACTGCGACATCGTCTGGACCGCCGGCTACGGCTTCCCGCGTCACCTGGGCGGGCCGATGTTCCATGGAGACACGCTGGGCCTCAAGCACGTTCTGGAACGCGTCCGCTACTACGAGGGCAAGCTCGGCCACTACTGGAAGCCCGCCCCCCTGCTCATTGAGCTGGCCGAGGCTGGATCCTCCTTTGAAGCCTGGGACAAGAGCCGCAAGTGACGCCGCTCCGGAGGTCTGCTCTGCACGCAAAGCGAACGCTGCGGCGCGGCAATGTGCTGCGGTGCAAACAATTCTTTGCGTGAGGAAAAGCCGCCGCTATCCTCGCGCCATGTCCAGCGCCAGCACCGCCCAGAAATCCGACGCCCGGTACGTCAGTGAACAGGGCCTCGACCTCGACGGCCTGCCCGACTTGCTCGGCTTCCATCTTCGTCTGGCCCAGGTCGCCATCTACCGCGATTTCGCCATCGCGATGTCGGAGCTGGATCTGACGCAGAAGCAATGCGCCACCTTGCAGCTGATCGGCGCCAATCCGGGCACGTCCCAGGTCGATCTCGCCGGCACCCTCGGCGCCGACCGCGCCACCATGATGGCCATGGTCGACCGCCTGGAAGACCGTGGCTACCTGACTCGCCAGCGCTCCTCGACCGACCGCCGCCGGCAGCACCTCCACCTGACCGACGCCGGCCGCAAGGTCCTGGCCAAGGCCAAGGCCACCATCGACGCCCACGAAGCCAACTTCACGGCTCGCTTCACGGCGGCGGAACTCGACGCGCTGATGGACGCCCTGCGGCGGATTCACCAGCAATTTTAGAACTAGCTCGAAAAACCCTCCCCTTCAGGGGAGGGACAGGCGCGCAGCGCCAGGGTGGGGGACCGCCCCGCGAGTTTCGGCGTGAACTTCGGCGCCGGTGAAGCCTCCAAAGCCGCCAGCACCGCCCTCACCACGCTCTCGACATCTCGCATCACCGCCATCGCCGGGAACCGAAGCACCGCGAACCCCTTCGCCCGAAGGAAGGCATCGCGCCGCTCATTCTGAGCAGCGTGCTCAGGGCTCCGGTGCACATCCCCATCGACCTCCACGATCAGACGCCGCGTCAAACAGGCGAAATCAACAATCGTCCGGCTGATCGGATGCTGCTTCCTGAAGTGAAAGCCCCGCTGGCGGAGCGGCCGCAGGGCGTACCAGAGATGCTTCTCGGACGCCGTCATTTTTTTCCGCAGTTCTCCGGCCCGTGTCGTTGACATGGGCGCATGATGGAACAAAAAGAGAACAATTCAAGGGGCCGAGCGGTCCCCCACCCGTCCCGCTTCGCGGTCCGACCTCCCCTGAAGGGGAGGTTTCTCGGATAGCTTAGAGGGGCTTATCGCCCGCTTACCTCGATCACCACCGCCATCGATGAGTCCCCCGCCGCGCAGCCCTGGAACAGCCCCAGGCCGCCGCCGCGCATCGCCAGTTCCTCGATCAGCTCGACCATGGCCCGAAGGCCCGTCGGCCCCTGCGGATGGCCCCAGATCAGGCTGCAGCCATAGTTGTTCATCGCCATCACATCGGCCCCGGTCGCCCGGGCGAAGGCAATGTCGTTCACGGCGAAGGGGTTGTGGCTCTTGATCGCCGCGATATCCGATAGCTTCACGCCTGCCGCATCCAGGGCTTTCTGAGCCGCCCCGATCGGCGCCTCCGGCATGTATTCGATCTCCACCCTGTGTTGGCCAAAGCCCTTCAGCGTCACCTTGATGCTGGGATCGCGGCTCATCTCCCGCGCCTTCTCCGGCGTGGTGATCACCATGCCCACATTGCCGTCGGCTGGGTGGGTCTGGCCGCCGAAGGTCACCGTGCCGCCCTCTTGGGCGGGCTTGAGCTTGGCCAAGGCTTCGCGGCTTGTGGCGAAGACGCCCTCGTCGCCGGTCAGCACGGCGTCCTCGCCCCGGTAGTTATGTTTCGGCACCGAGAAGGGCAGGGTCATGTAACGCTTCTGGAAGGCGTGGTTGTCCGCCAGGGCATCGCCATATTGCTCGAACCGCCGCAGCACCACCTCGTGCTGCTCCTCGGTGGTGATCTGGTATTTCGCGGCCACGTTCTCGGCCGTCTTCAGCATCGAATGGCCGCCGATGGCGTCATTCATCATGTTGTAGGTGACCTGGTCTTCGCTCTGGCCATAGCCGCCCGGCCCTTTCGGCGCCGGATAGTAGATATGCGGCCCGTTCGAGCAGCGGTCGGCGGCGATAACGATGGCGTTGGTGGCGAGGCCCAGCTGCACTTCCGAGGCCGCCGCGAACGCCACCCGCGCGCCCGTGGCGCAGACCTGGGTGATCATGTGGCCGGGCGTCGTCTTCGCCCCCATCTCGAACAGCGGCCATGGCGCGCCATAGAACGACTGGTACTGGGTGTTGGTCATGCCGAAGACGCCGGTATCGAAGTCCGCCGGATCGATGCCCCGCGCGCCCAGTTCGTTCTTGGCCACCCAGGCGGCGAACTTCATCGCATGCAGGTGCTGCAAGCTCCCCTGCCACTTGGCGAAGGGTGTCGACCAATAGACGCCATAGGGAATCTCGACCTTGTCGAAGCTCATCAGTTCACACTCTCGGTTTCGGCGGCGAACAGGCGCCGCAGCACGTCTTTTTGGATCTTGCCCGAGGCCGTGCGCGGCAGGGCCTCAATGAAGCGCACATGGCGCGGGTGTTTGTAGCGGGCGAGACGCCCGTCGCAGGCGGCCAGGACAGCCGCCTCGGTCAGCGCCGCGCTGGCCACGAAGGCCACCCCGGTCTCGCCCCAGCGCGCGTCGGGCACCCCGACCACGGCGATCTCCGGGGCCTCCAGGGCGGCGATCAGCACCGCCTCGACCTCCGCCGGGTACACGTTCTCGCCGCCGGTGATGTACATGTCCTTCCAGCGGTCGACGATGAAGATGAAGCCGTCTTCGTCCCTGCGCGCCGCGTCCCCCGTCTTCAGCCAGCCGTCCGCCGTCAGGGCCTTGGCCGTCGCCTCTGGCTGGTTCCAGTAACCGGGCATCAGGGAGGGGCCGGAGAGCCAGACCTCGCCCACCTCGCCGTCCTTCACATCGGCGCCGTCCGGCCCCACCAGGCGCAGCATCACGGTGGGGGACGGCAGGCCCGCGGAATCCATCTTGGCCGCGATCACCGCCGCATCGAGGGGCATGCAGAGGGTCGAGCCCGCCTCGGTCATCCCGTAGCCGTTGGCGAGCACCACGCCCTTCTCCAAAAAGGCTTCGGTGATCGGCCGGGGCAGGGGGGCGCCGCCCGAGAACAGGGCCTTGATGTGTGACAGGTCCGCGGCTTCGAAGCTGGGCTCGGCCATCATCGCCTGAGCCATCTGCGGCACGCAGAAGGAATGCGTCACCCCCAGCGCCTTGTCCGCCAGCCGCCCGAGTGTCACGCCCGGAACGAACCGGTCCGACATCAGGAAGGTCGCCCCCGCCACCATCGACCCGGCCAGGGCCGCCTTCAGCCCCACCGTATGAAAGAGAGGCGTGTCGCAGAGCATGATCGAGTCGGCCGACAGCTCGGAGATGTGCACGAAGTTCTGCGCCGAGGCGTACATCCACTTCGCCGTCAGGATCACGCCCTTCGGCTTGCCCGTGGTGCCGGAAGTGTAAAGCAGGGCCGCCGGGGCGAAGGGGTCGGCAATCACCGCGTCCGAAGGCGAGGCCGCCGTCAGGGCCGCGGCGAAGTCCGCCGAACCGATCACGCGCTTCACCGGCGAGGCCGCCAGACCTGCCTCCGCCTCCCGCGCGAATTCGTCGTCATGCACGAAGACATCCGGCGCGCAGTCCTCCAGCAGGACGGCGAGTTCCGCCCCCGACAGCCGCCAGTTCAGCGGCACGAACACTCGGCCGGCCCGTTGGCACCCGTAGTAGAGCAGCACCTGGGAAAGGCTGTTGCGGCCCAGAAAGGCGATCCGCCCACTCGGCGCCACATGGGCCTCCAGCCAGCCCGCCGCCCGCCCGATCTCACGGTCCAGTTCGGCGAAGGTGACGGACCGGCCCGTGGCCAATTCAACGATGGCGGTGCGGTGCGGCCGGACCTCGGCATGGCGGCGCACGGGGTCCCGCTTCAGCCACGCCCAATCGCGATTCACGCCCTCACCCACCGGATTTGCTTCCGTTCTCTAATTTGTTTGTAACACATACTACTTCGCGAGCCGCGCGCGCAATCGGCGCGAACAGGCTAAGAGGCCTTCATGAGCGAAAATGCCCTCCTGACCGAATTCGCCCTGGAACTCCGCGTCTCCATCGGCCGGCCCCTCAGCCTCGGGACCTCGTCCTTCGGCGCCCGCCGCACTATCCCGATCACCGGCGGAGAGTTCGAAGGCCCGCGCATCAAGGGAACCGTGCTTCCTGGCGGCGCCGACTACCAGATCACCCGCCCCGACGGCGTCACCACGGTGGAGGCGATCTACACGATCCAGGCCGAGGACGGCGCCCTCATCCACGTCCGCAACGCCGGGATCATCTCGGCGCATTACGTCCGCACCGCTCCCGTCTTCGACGCCCCCCAAGGCCCCCACGACTGGCTCAACAAATCGATCTTCGTGGGGTCATTGCGCGTCAACGACCAACGCAACGGCGTGATCGTGCGGGCCTATCGGGTGGTTTAGGAACTGCTCCCTCCGAACCACCAAAAAACTTCTGTCATCCCGGATATTCGCTGGCGCGAATTCCGGGATGACAGAAATTGGTAGAGGATTGAGAGCCTACAGCCCCTTCAGCCACGGGATCAGCAGCGCATTCACCTCCGCCGGCCGCTCCTGCTGGGTCCAGTGGCCGCAGCCATCCAGGATCGTGCAGCCGCGCAGGTCGGGCATCACCGCCTTCATGATCGCCGTCAGGTCGATATTGCCGAACATCGACAGCACCAGGTCCCGCTTGCCGCCGATGAACAGGGCCGGCTGTTCGATCTTCCGCCCCTGGAAAGCGCGCTGGAACGAGAAATCCTGGTCGTGGTTACGGTAGCGGCTGATCGGCCCGAAGAAGCCGGACTTTTCGAACTCGCCCACGAAATAGTCCTCGTCCGCTTTGCTCAGCCAGGCCGGGAACGGGTTGGGGTCCACCAGCCCCTTCAGCAGCGGATCGCCGTGCACCTTGTCGTTCGGCCAGGTCCCGTCCGGCGCATCGCCGCTGATCGCGTAGTAGAAGAGCCGCAGAGCCCGGCGCACATCGGCCTCCATCTCCGCCTCGGCGACGCCCACGTCCTGGAAATAGGCCTGGTAGAAGAAGCGCCCCTTCGAGGTGAACACCTGCTCGATCATCTCGCTCATCGAGCGCTGGCCGATCCCCGTCCACGGCACGGAGAGCCCCGCCACGGCCCGCACCCGGTCCGGCCGCGCCAGGGCGGTGTTCCAGACCATCGGCGCCCCCCAGTCATGGCCGATCAGCACGGCCTTTTCGGTGGGCGACAGGGCATCGATCACGCCGACGATATCCCCGACCATGTGGCTGATCGCATAGGCGTCCACGCGTTCAGGCTTATCCGAGCCGCCATAGCCGCGCACGTCGATGGCGCAGGCCGTGAACCCCGCCTCGGCGATCGGCGTCATCTGGTGGCGCCAGGAGTACCAGCTCTCCGGAAAGCCATGCACCATCACCACCAGCGGCCCCGAGCCCTCGATGGCGCAGCGGAGATTCAACTCGCCGGCATTGATCATCCTGAATTCGGGCATGGCGTGTCTCCTCGTCGCAGGACGACCATAGCCAATCGAAACGCAGTTTCCTCAAGCTTCTTTTCGTGACATGCGCAGCGCTCCCATGAGAGACGCCGTTCCCGATCCCACCCTGGAAGACGATATCGACCTGCCGGCCGCGCCGGAGGCTGACAACGCCGCCCTGGGCATCGGCCTGCGCATCGCCGCCATGGTCTGCATGGCGGGCCTGGGCGCCCTGGTGAAATGGTGCGCCATGCACGGCGTGCCGGTGCTGGAGATCATCTTCTTCCGCAACGCCTTCGCCTTCATCCCGGTCGGCGCCTACATCTTCGGGACCAAGGGCCTGTCGGTGCTCTACACGGCCCGGCCCATGGCGCACTTCACCCGCGCCGGCATTGGCCTCGTCGGCATGACTTGCGGCTTCACCGCCACCGCCATGCTGCCCCTCGCCCAGGCCACGGCCATCTCCTTCGCCGCGCCGCTCTTCATGGTGGGCCTGAGCGCATGGATCCTGAAGGAGAAGGTCGAGCGCCACCGCTGGGCGGCCGTCGCCGTCGGCTTCGTCGGCGTCCTCATCATGCTCAATCCGGAGACGGCGGGCGCCTTCTCGGTCGGCGTGCTCTTCGCCCTGGCCGGGGCCGTGGGCTCGGCCGGCGCTGTCACCACCATCCGCGAGATCGGCAAGACCGAAAGCGGCCCCACCATCGTTTTCTACTTCACCCTGGCCGGCACCCTCTGGGGCCTTGCGTCCCTGCCCATCGGCCTTCTCTTCCCCCAGACGGGCCTCGGCTGGGTCGTGCCCAATCTCGGTGTCCTGGCGGGCCTCATCGCGGCCGGCGTGGTCGGCGGCATCGGCCAGCTCCTCCACACCCAGGCGCTGAAGGTCGCCCCCGTCGCCGTCGTCGCCCCCTTCGACTACACCCAGCTCCTCTGGGCCGCGATCCTTGGCTACCTGATCTGGGATGACACCCCCAGCCCCACCACCCTCACCGGCGCGGCCGTGGTGGCAGCCAGCGGCGTCTACATTCTCTGGCGGGAAACGCGGAAGAAGTAGCCCCTATTGCCGGGCGAAGAACTCATCCGGCCCGTCCACCTCGATCAGCCGCCCTTTGCGGATCTCCAGGAACCGGGTCGCCGCCGTCCGCGTGAAATAGCGGTCGTGGCTCACGAACAGGCAGGCCACATCGGAGGCCTCCAGCTGCTCCTCCAGCGCCTCCTGGCCTTCAATGTCCAGGTGGTTGGTGGGCTCGTCCAGCAGGTAGATGTTCGGCTTCAAGAGCTTCATGCGCAGGAAGATCAGCCGCGCCCGCTCCCCGTGGCTGAGGTCCCCGATCGGCCCCTTGATCCGCTGATAGGGAAAGCCTGCCTTGGCGAGCAGTGAGGCCGCCTGCGCCCCATTCACCCCGTCCACGTCCGCCAGATAGTCCCCCAGCGCCGTCTTCAACGGCAGGTCCCGCATGCGCTGGTCGAAATAGGTCAACCGCCCGCCCGGATTAAACCGGATGGGAATGGTCCCGTCATAGTGCTCCCGCTCCGGATCGAAGGCCGCCGCCAGGGCCGAGAGCAGCATGGTCTTGCCCGCCCCATTGTCGCCCAGCACGGCGATCCGGTCGCCCATGGCCACGTTCAGCCGGTCGATCTGATAGAGCTTCCGCGACCCGTCCGGGATCGTCACGGCGTAGTTGGAGACCCGCAGCGCGATCTTCGCGTCCATTTCCCCGTCATGCAGTTCCAGCCGCCGTTCCCGGGCCTGATAGGCCTCGGTCCGCTCGGCCTCGATCTTCTCCACCCGCGTCTCGATGGCGTTCTTGCGCTTGTTGAGCCCTGGGTTCTTCACCGCCCAGACCTTGTACCTGGCCGCCGCCGCCTCCAGCCGCTTGATCTCCAGGGCTTCCAGATTGCGCCGGTGCGCATCATGGGCGTCCCGCACCAGCAGTTCTTCGCGGGCCGCCGAGAAGGTGGTGTTGAAGCTGTGGATGCCGTCGGACCTCAGAAACAGGGTCCGCGTCGTCGCCCGCTCCAGAAACTCCCGGTCGTGGCTGACCACCAGCATCGGCAGGTCCTCCATCTCGGCGAGCCAGCGCTCAAGCGTATTGATGTTGGAGAGATCCAGGTGGTTGGTCGGTTCGTCCAAAACCAGCAGGTCCGGCTCGGAGAGCTTCGCCGCCGCGGCGATCAGCATCAGCCTCTGCCAGCCGCCGGACAAAGCCCCGAACAGCCCCTCCGCCGTCTCGAAGGAGACCCGCGTCTCCTCCAGCATCACATCGACCTTCCAGTCGTCGGACCCGTCCTGCACATTCAGCGCGCTGGTCAGCACGTCCCGCACCGTCATCGCCGCGAATTGGGCCGGGATCTCCTGCGGCACCGTCCCGATCTTCAGGCCCCGCGAGCGGATCACTTGGCCCTTATCGAGCTCCAGCTCCCCCAGAAGACACTTCAGCAGCGTCGACTTGCCGGCCCCGTTTTCGCCCACCAGCGCCGTATGCGCCCCGTCCAGCACGAACGAGACGTCCTCGAATATCTTGGTCGCCCCATAAAAGAACGACCCGCCCTCAATGCCCAAAACTGCGCTGCGCGGAGCCATGGACTCTCTATAAATCCCGCTCATCCCGGCGAAAGCCGGGACCCAGGCTTTTTCTGGCTGTGTGGCTAAGCTGCGATGGTCGCGTCCGGGTCAGTCACCGAACTCAAAACACCTGGGTCCCGGCTTTCGCCGGGATGAGCGGACAGATGGAGGTCTAACCCCAAACCTCCCGCGCCACCTCGACCACCAGCTCCATCTTCCGCCGCTGATCGTCAAAGGTGATGTCGTTGCCGTGCACCGTGCTGGAGAACCCGCACTGCGGTGAAATGCACAGCTGTTCCAAGGGCACGATCTTGGCGGCCGTGTCGATCCGGCGCTTCAGGTCGTCCTTGTCCTCGAGCTGCGGCTTCTTGGAGCTCACCAGCCCCAGCACCACGAACTTGTCCTTGGTCACATAGCGCAGGGGCGAGAAGTCGCCGGAGCGGTCGGTGTCGTATTCCAGGAAGAAGGCATTGGCCTTGATCTCGCCGAACAGCACCTCGGCCACCGGGTCGTAGCCGCCCTCGGCCACCCAGGCCGAGCGGAAGTTCCCCCGGCACAGGTGGATGGCGATGCGCATGTCGTCCGGCTTTCCGGCGATGCTGTCGTTGATCAGCTTCGCATAGGTGTGGGGCAGGGCGTCCGGGTCCTCGCCCATCGCCTTGGCGCCCTCGCGCAGCTTCGGATCACAGAGATAGGCCAGGTTGGTGTCGTCCAGTTGCAGGTAGCGGCAGCCACGCCTCGCCAGGTCCGCGATCTCCTCGCGGTAGACCTTAGCCAGGTCATCGAAGAAATCGGGAATCTCAGGATAGGCCTGCTTGTCGATGGCTTCTCGCCCGCCCCGGAAGTGGGCCATGGAGGGTGAGGGGATGGTGATCTTCGGCGTCCGGTCCGTCACCGACCTCAGAAATGCGAAGTCGTCCGCATAGATCGGCTTCGCGTGCCGGACCTTGCCGGTGATTTTCAGCTTTGGCGGCGCGAATTCCAGGTCGCCGTCCTCAGTATGGAAGTGGCTGGCGATCCCGGTTTGTTGCGCCTCGATGCCCTCGATCTGCTCCAGGAAATCGATGTGGAAATAGGTGCGCCGGTATTCGCCGTCGGTGATCCCCTGCAGACCCACGTCCTGCTGGAAGGCCACCACTTCGCGGATCGCGGCGTCCTCGGCGGCGCGCAGGCCGGCGTCATCCAGCTTGCCGGCTGCATGCTGGTCACGCGCTGCCAGCAGGGCCGGCGGCCGCAGGAAGCTGCCCACATGGTCGGCCCGGAAGGGGGCGGTTTGGCGCTGGCTCATCCCTGATCTCGTTTGTGCTGCTTATTGTTCGAAACATTGCCTATCTCAGGGCTGGAGGCCCCGCAAGCTCTGCCGCGTCCGCCCATCCGGGACATTCTTTTGACAGTGGCGCTCAACAGGACGAAGCTTCGCCCTGGTCACGCCGCGCCGGGTCCGGATTTGGCGCGGCCTGTCCCGGGACGAGCGCCTTGGGAGGGCCTCATGAAGATTTGGCTGGCCGCCGCGACCGCTTTCGCGGCCCTGTTTCTGGCGGTGGAGACCGCGCAAGCCGCGACCACGGTCATCGGCTCCGGCCTCGCCGCCGACTGTTCGAAGGCCGCCCAGCGTGGCCGTTCCGATCGCGGCTCGGTGAAGACCTGTGACCAGGCGCTTGCCGACGAGGCCATGACCGTACGCGACCGCGCCAAGACCCTCATCAACCGCGGGGTCATGCGCATGCGCCGGGGGGAATATGATAACGCCCTCGTCGACCTCAACGCCGCCACGGACCTGCAGGACGACATCGGCGAGGCCTATGTAAACCGCGGCGCCATTCTCATCGCGCTTCGCCGCTATCGCGAAGGCCTGGAACAGATCAACCGGGGCCTCGAACTGGGCATCGAGGAGCCGGCCAAGGCCTATTACAATCGGGCCCTCGCCTATGAAGGCCTGGAGGATGCTCGGGCCGCCTATCTCGACTACCAACAGGCCGTCACGTTGGAGCCCGATTGGGCCCTTCCCCAGCAACAGCTCCTGCGCTTCACGGTCACCCGGCGCTAGGCTGAGTGCTGGCAATCCCTTGCGCGAGCGGCCCGCCCCGCCGATGTTGGGGGCATGCGTTCGGTTCTCGCCGCCCTTGCCTTGATCTGCGCCGCCCCGGCGGCGGCCCAGCCTTATGACAACACGCTCTCCACCGCCGAGGCTCAGCGTTTGGAAAATGAGCGGATGATGGCCGAACAGGCGGCGCGGCAGTCCGCTATCCAGGCCCAGATCCAGGCAGAGGTCGACCGCCAGCGCCGTGATACCGAGGACCGGCTTGCCGCCCTCGAAGCTTCGCGGCGTACGACCAGCCAGCGCCTCTCCGTTCAGCCCTAAGGACCCCCAATGAAGCTCGACGATATGCGCGAGACCGACAACGTCGATGACCGTCGTGGTCAAGGCGGGGGCGGCTTCGGCGGGATTGGCGGCGGCCGCATCGGCGGGCGAGGGATGGCCGTGGGCGGGGGCGGCCTCGGCCTCGTCGCCGTCGTGGTCATCGTCCTCTTGCTCGGCGGCGACCCCACCTCCCTCCTTACGGGCATGGATGGAAGCTCGTCCGGCCAGGGCGGCTATTCCTCCGAGCAGTCCGAAGGCGGCGCCCCTACCGGCCCGCGCGGCGACGACGAGGCTTTCTCCTTCTCGCGCAAGATCATCGCCTCCACCGAAGACGTCTGGACCGAGATCTTCCGCGAAAACGGCATGACCTACGAGCCTGCCACCTTCACTCCCTATGACGGCCAGACCCAGACAGCCGGCTGCGGCGGTGGCCAGGCCGCGATGGGCCCTTTCTATTGTCCGGCCGACCGGCGGGTTTACATCGACCTCTCCTTCTTCCGAGAGCTCGACCAGCGCTTCGGCGCCCCAGGGGACTTTGCTCAGGCCTATGTCCTGGCCCACGAGATCGGACACAACATCCAGATGCTGCTCGGCCTTTCCGATATGGTGGAGCGGGCCTCGCGCCGGTCCGAACGCGAAGGCAACCGCATGTCCGTGAAGCTGGAACTCCAGGCGGACTGCTTCGCGGGTGTCTGGGCCAACCGGGCCAACCGTGAGCGCCACATTCTCGAACCCGGCGACGTGGAAGAAGGCCTCGCCGCCGCCAATGCCGTGGGCGACGACACCCTTCAGCGCCAGGCCGGCGGCGCCGTTGTTCCAGACAGCTTCACCCATGGCTCGTCGGAGGAACGCATGCGCTGGTTCAAGCGCGGCTTTGATTCAGGCGACCCGGAAGCTTGCGACACCTTCGGAACGGGGGTGTTTAACCGGCGGCGGTAGGCCCCTCTCTCCTTGAGGGAGAGGGGTTGGGGTGAGGGGTCGGGAAGCGGTTCCACATTCCTGCGAGGCGCTAGTCCGAGAGATTCCGTCGACCCCTCATCCGGCCCTTCGGGCCACCTTCTCCCGCAAGGGGAGAAGGCCCGAACCTCAGCCCCGCAGCCTTGCCGGCAAGGCCGCGGCCTCTTCCGGGCTCAGCCGGGTGATCGCCTTCACCACGCAGCGCGCTTCCAGGCCCGCCGAAACCACGCCCACGTCCATGCCCTGAGGGCTGCAAACGGCGCCGTTGGTCGGCGAGACCACCAGCTCCGCGCCGGGGTCATTCAGTGCGTTGCAGTCGATGGCGAGATCGATGCGGTAGGTCGCCCGCTGCCCAGCCGAGGCATAGATGGTCCTGAGGCCATCCGGCCGGAACGTCGTCAGCTGCTGGGTGTAGAAGCACGACCCGCCCGGCGAGGCCGTGGCCTGCGTCTCCAGGCCGAACGCCCCCATCAGGGCCGCCGCCGAAATTACGCCGGTGATCAGTCGTTTCATGTCCGTCCACTCCTCGCGCTAGGCCCCCGCTTCCTCTAGGGTGCGCCGCCTGAACCGCGCCTGAAGAACGAGGGTCTTTGGAATGATTGAACGCCAGCTCGACATCAAAACCAAGGACGGAGCGACAACGACCTTCATCGTTCATCCCGAACGCGGCGGCCCGCACCCGGTCATCCTCTTTTTCATGGACGCGCCGGCCATCCGCGAGGAGCTGCGCGACATGGCCCGGCGTCTGGCCACGGCCGGCTACTACGTGATGCTGCCCAACCTCTACTACCGCAAAGGGGTGATGGAACTCGCCGACCTGCCTCCCGTCCCGCAGGACCAGGCCATGCAGCGCATGTTCGACCTGATGTATTCCCTCACCATCGACCTCGTCATGGATGACGCCGAAGCCCTGCTCGACTTCGCCGCCGCCGATCCGGCCGCCCGTGACGCCGTGGTCGGAACGCTGGGCTATTGCATGAGCGGCCAGTACGCCATCAACGCCGCCGCCCGGTTTCCCGAGCGGGTCAACGCCGCCGCCTCGATCTACGGCACCTCCCTCGTCACCGATAAGGGCGATAGCCCCCACCTCGCCGCCGAGCGGGCCGACGCCGAGCTCTATTTCGCCTGCGCTGAGATCGACCGCTGGGCTCCCCTGGAAATGGTCGAAGCCCTCTCCTCCGCTGTCGCCGACGACAACATCAAGGCCGAGGTGGAGCTCTATCCCGGCGTCGAGCACGGCTTCGCCTTCCCCCAACGCGCCGCCTACAACAAGGAGGCCGCCGAACGCCATTGGGAGCGCATTCTCTCCCTCTACGCCCGCCGCCTCGTCTGACCCTCAAGAACAAGAACACCAGAGGAAATCCCCATGTCCGACACTGTCTCGACGACCCCGCTCGCCACCGCCCCGTCCTTCAATTTCGGCTTCCAGAAGTTCGTCACGGCGGACCTCGCCACCCTCCGAGCCTTCTATGAAAAGGCCCTGGGCCTCGCCGTCGGCCAGACCATTGAGGGCGAAGGCTTCACCGAGCTCGTCATGCGCAAGCCCGGCGCTGAGACCGGCTTTTCCCTGATCCTGTTCCACTACAAGGACGGCCGCAAAATCACGGTGGGCGACGGCCACGGCCCCATGGGCTTCTTCGTCCGCGACGTCGACGCCGCCTACGCCCACGCCCTCGCCAACGGCGCCAAACCCGACCGCGTCCCCTACGACACCGGCAACATGCGCGTCGCCTTCGTCCGCGATCCCGATGGCCGTGAAATCGAACTGATCTCGATGAAGCGGTAAACCGCTGCATGGGAACGTAGGCATGCCTACGTCCTGGTTCTTCGCCGTCCCCTGCTGGGGTCCAATCAGACCGCTCAGCTGAACACGTCCGCCGTCTGGTCGGAAGTCTCACGCCGTCCGCCGAAGATCTCGGCGAGGTACCAGAGCGCCACCGCGTAGAGCACCGCGTAGAGACCCGCGATCGCGATCAGGTAGACCGCCCCGCCATCCTCAGCCAGCACTTCGCCCGCGAAGGGCAGGCCGAACCGTTGGCTGATGCTGGGCAGTGTCACCGGCAATCCGAGAAGCTGCTGTGCGGCATCGAGCACGAAGACGACGCTGAAGGTGAGGACGCGATTGCCGCGCAGGAGCCGCTCGGAGGCGAACAGAGAAACAGCGATCCCGCGCTCACGCATGGCCAGAAGAGCCGGAGCGAGACCGAACGCCAGGAAGATCATCCATCGGATGACCCATCCCGCCAAAGTAATGAAGGGAACCAACCTGGGGCCGAGGGGGTAGAGCAGCATCACGGCGATCGTGGCCAGGATCGTCGGCAAGCCGAGGACGCCCATGATCATGGTCATGCGCGGTGCGAGACGCAGGGCCTGCTGCAAGACCTCGCCGATCTCCGAGTCCGGCCCAGCCCGCAGCCGAGCGCCGACAGCGGCGTTCAAAGCCGCGAAGACCAGCACCTCAACGCTCACCTTCGCCAGGACGGGCCAAAGCACCAACGTTGTCCCGGGCCCAATCCCGGCGTGCGGCAGTTTGCTCAAGGCGAACTCCGCCGCCCCATAACCCAGCCAGACCAGACCGAAGAATCCGGCATCGGCCCGCACCGTCGCGATGCTCGCCCCCAGCGCCCGCACGAACCGGCTCTGCTGCTTGCCCTGTCCCGCCATCCTCGCCCCCCAGCCCCAGGTTGCACGACCGAGCGATGGAGGCAAATCAATTATTCACATATCGCGAAATGTTCGCTATAAGAGGGCTCATGGATGAGGAAGAGACATCGCTTTCGAAAACCCTCCCCTTCAGGGGAGGGAAGAGCGCGCAGCGCGAGGGTGGGGGACCGCCCGGCAAATTGACGCGCTCTGTCCGTAGTCGGGCTGTTTCAGAACCATCTCATGCACACAAACAACGGTTTATTGGGTCCCCCACCCGTCCCGCTTCGCGGTCCTGCCCTCCCCTGAAGGGGAGGGATTGCGCTTTGTCAGCGCTTTTCACCGGCTTCGGCCCCTCGAATACGGCCCGGCGTATTTTTCCGCACCGTTTACGCGCCCCCAAAAAAGGCCCGCACCTTTTTTCTCGCCCCGCGAATAAGGCCAATATAGGTGAAATAAGGTGGGGACGCGCTCCTTCAGGGGCGTGTCCCCCGGCCGCCGGACGCTCAATTCAAAGTCCGTCCGGCCTACACCCCAGGTACACGCCCCTGAATGAGCGCGTCCCTCCGCACAGCGAAGGCGGACTACGCCGCCGGCGGCGTCGTGAAGTCCCGCTTGCCGATCGGCACGCCCGCCTGGCGCAGCAGGTCATAGGCCGTCGTGGCGTGGAAATAGAAGTTCGGGAAGGCCGAGAAGAGGATGTAGTTGCGCGGCGTGAACTTGCGTTCCTGGCCGAACATCGTCCGCGTCACCTCGACATCGGCCGCGTCGTTCAGAGCCTTGGCGTCGACCTTGTTCACATAATCCAGCGCCGTCGACAGGGCCGCCTGCATGCCGGAAAAGCTGTCCAGCCCCGAGGCCCGGGCGAAGTCGCCGCCGAGCGCCAGGCTGAGCGCCCCCGCAGAATGGTTGATCGTCTGCATCACCTGGAACGGGAAGGGCTGCATGTCCTCATAGATACGCGCGGCCATGATCTTGGCCGGGTCGATATTCTTGTCGGCGAAATGCGCCTCGGCCTTGCCCAGCACGCCCTTCTGGGCGCCCAGGATCTGGCGGTAGGTCGGCACGGCGACGTCATAAAGGGTCAAAGACATGAAGGGCTCCCAATCGCGTTCTGTTCTGAAATCTGTAGTCGCGGGGAGGGGATGTAGCAGCGCTTGGTCGCTGCCGTCGAGCTAGGACTGTAAACGCTTAAGCTCTTGGTAGATCAGGGCCGAGGAGACCCCGAGGGCGCAGGCCAGCAGGTTCCAGATCACCGCGTCGAACACCGCCACGGCCAGCGGCCACTGCGCCGCCAGCGCGTTCAGGCCCCAGTTGGCCAGGAGGAAGGGCCCCAGCACCTTCAGGACGAAGAAGGCCGCGAAGAACAGCCCCACCCTCAGGCGATGCCCCCGGGTCAGGGCCGCCGCCCGCCCCAGGGCTGCCCGCACGGAGAGCTCCTCGGCCAGGGCCGCCGGCGCCGCCCCGGTCCAGACCGCGGCGATGGTCGTCCCCACCGCGAAGCGCAGGGCATAGAAGGCGAGGCCCACCGAGGTCTCATGGCTCAGCCAGCCGGAGAAAAGGTTGAGCGCCAGGGGCGGTGTGTCGATGATCACGGCCAGGGCCAGGAAGGTTCCGAACTGGCCAAGGGGGGCCTTGAAGCAGTCATTCAAACTGGCCTTGCCATCGAAGGTCAGCCGCGCCAGCCCGGCGCTGAGCAGCCCGTCCCCCAGTACGAAGAGCGCCATCGAGGCGGCCCGCACCGGCACGCTGGCCGTGCCCAGGGCCTCCGGGCTCACCCCGGTCAGCGCCCAGATCAGGAAGATTGGCCCCACCCCATAGGCGAGCGACAAGGCCAGATAGGCCAGCGGCCGGCGCACGATGATGCCCCAGGTCCCGGCGAAGATCGCCTCGACCTTGAGGAAGTCCGGCGCGGGGAGGGTGGTGGCCGTCATCGCCGGATCATCGCCCGCGACGCTTGCCGAAGGGTGAACCTAGTCGAAGACGTCGCCGGCTTCGCCCGGACCGAGGCCATCCTTGATCCGCGTCAGTCGCAGGTAGAGCAGCACCTGGGAGACGTCATAGGACCAGTTCAGCAATTGCACCACGGCGAGACGCCCCACGAGCAGAACGCCCTGCCAGGGCGAGCCATCCCGCAGCGATGGGGCCGCGAAGGTGCTGAGCGCGGCGTCCATCAGGGCGATGGGGATCAGGTAAACGGCGAGCATCCAGAAGATGCAATAGCCATAGATCGCCAGCCGCCGGTTCGAGGTCAGGTAGGCGGCGCGGCTGAGTGTCCTCCAGGGACCTCCGTCCTCCGCTGTCGCGACCACGGCGGCGGTGCTCCAGACCGCCATGGAGATCGCCCCGATGAAGGTTCCGCCAAAAAGGCCGAAGCTTGGATAGCTCTGCGCCAGGCCGCTCAGGTCGAGGAGGATCGAGACCGACTGCATCGCCGCCTGCGCCGCCATCAATGGCAGGAACCGGCGCCAGGGCGCCTCCAGAACCCGCCACCACACGATCCGCCATCCTGCCTGGTCGTCGAGCACCAACCGCGACAGCATCCCCAGGCCGATGGCGGCGGTGATCAGGAAGACGCCATTCGAGAGCAGGGTCGCCAGGCCAAAGGGCTGGCCAGGGTCGGCGGGAAACTGCTTTTCCAGAAGCCAGCGCGCCAACTCCGTCGGACCGCCCAGCACCACGACGATGGCCAGGTACCAGAACCACTGCCGCCGCAGCACGGCCAGTGTTTCCCCGAACAGGCCGCCGAGACGGGCCGTGGCGCCGCCGCCTTCTCCACCGTCCCTCGGCGCTCGCGCCATCCGTGGCCCCCTCGATCGTCGCCAACTCCTAGGCCGCGCCGCGGGCCGGAGGAAGCCTTGACCGCTGGCGTCCGAGGCCTACCCTTCCGCTCATTCTCCGGGGAGTCGCTTCGCAGCGGCTGAGAGGCGGCTTCCTTGCCGCGACCCGCCGAACCTGATCCGGATCATGCCGGCGAAGGGAGGGAAGCTTCGGCCGGTCCAGGCTGGAATCCGCCTTTGGCGACAACCGGGTCTCCACATTGTCAGGAGGCCGCCCATGAACGTCCATACCCCCATCCAAACGATCCCCACCGGAGCGCGCCCGGGTTCTCGCAAGGTCTATGCGCCGGGCGTGCTCTTCCCGCAGTCGCGCATCCCGTTTCGCGAAGTCGCCGTGCACCCCAGCGCCGGCGAGCCGCCGCTCACCCTCTACGACCCCTCCGGCCCCTATACGGACGCGGCGCCGGACATCGACATCCAGCGCGGCCTGCCCCGCTACCGGGATGTCACCACCCTCCTGCGCGGCGGGGTGGATTTCGTTGAGCCGCGTCCCGTCACCACCGCTGACAATGGCGGCGCCACCGGCCAGCACCTCGCCCCCGAATTCCCGGTCAAACGCCGCCCCCTGCGCGGCCGGTCCGGCGGCCCGGTCACCCAGCTGGAATATGCGAGAGACGGGGTCATCACCGCCGAGATGGAATTCGTCGCCATCCGCGAGAACCTGCGCCGCGAGCAGGACCGGCCGTGCGTGCGTGACGGCGAGGACTTTGGCGCCTCGATCCCAGACTTCGTCACCTCCGAGTTTGTCCGCCAGGAAGTGGCCCGGGGCCGGGCGATCATCCCGGCCAACATCAATCACGGTGAGCTGGAGCCGATGGCCATCGGCCGCAACTTCCTGGTCAAGATCAACGCCAACATCGGCAACTCGGCGGTGCTCTCCAGCGTCGACGATGAGGTCGACAAGATGGTCTGGGCGATCCGCTGGGGGGCCGACACCATCATGGATCTCTCCACGGGCCGGAACATCCACAACATCCGCGACTGGATCATCCGCAACTGCCCGACCCCGCTCGGCACCGTGCCCATCTACCAGGCCCTCGAGAAGGTCGGCGGCGTCGCCGAGGACCTCACCTGGGAGGTGTTTCGCGACACGCTGATTGAGCAGGCCGAGCAGGGGGTGGACTACTTCACCATCCACGCCGGGGTGCGCCTGCCTTTCGTGCCCCTCACCGCCGGCCGCACCACGGGCATCGTCTCGCGCGGCGGCTCGATCATGGCCAAGTGGTGCCTGGCCCACCACCGCGAGAACTTCCTCTACGAGCGCTTCGAGGACATCTGCGAGATCATGCGCGCCTACGACGTCTCGTTCTCTCTTGGTGACGGCCTTCGCCCCGGCTCCATCGCCGACGCCAATGACGCGGCCCAGTTCGCCGAACTGGAGACTCTAGGCGAGCTCACGAAGGTCGCCTGGAAGCACGGGGTGCAGGTGATGATCGAGGGCCCCGGCCACGTGCCCATGCACAAGATCAAGGCCAACATGGATAAGCAGCTGGCCGCCTGCGGCGAGGCGCCGTTCTACACACTTGGCCCGCTCACCACCGACATCGCCCCCGGCTACGACCACATCACCAGCGCCATTGGCGCGGCCATGATCGGCTGGTTCGGCACGGCCATGCTCTGCTACGTCACGCCGAAGGAACATCTCGGCCTCCCCGACCGCCAGGACGTGAAGGACGGCGTCATCGCCTACAAGATCGCCGCCCACGCCGCCGATCTCGCCAAGGGCCATCCGGGCGCCCAGGACTGGGACAACGCCCTTAGCCGCGCCCGTTTCGAGTTCCGCTGGGAAGACCAGTTCAACCTCGGCCTCGACCCGGAAACGGCCCGCCAATACCACGACGAAACCCTGCCCAAGGAGGCGATGAAAACCGCCCACTTCTGCTCCATGTGCGGCCCTAAGTTCTGCTCGATGAAGATCAGCCAGGACATCCGCGACGCCGCCCGCGCCCAGAACGAAGTCTCCGCCGGCATGGCCGAAATGGCCGAGAAGTTCCGGTCTTCGGGCGGAGAGATCGAGGTGAAGGTCGAATGAGGTTGGTGCGCGGCGCCGGCTGACCTATCATACTTGTTCATAACGAGTGTGAGCGCCATGGCTGACATCGAACGCATGACCATCGTCTTCCCCGAGCCGATGGCGAACCAGATCCGGTCCGCGGTGGAGGCGGGAGAATATGCCTCCACGAGCGAGGCAGTGCGGGATGCGGTCAGGCTATGGACCGCGCGTCGGCGCCTGCAGGAGGCAGAACTTCAGGGTCTTCGCGAAGCTTGGAGTGAGGGCAAGGCGAGCGGTTCGAAGGGCGCGCTCAATATGAAATCGCTCATTGCTGAGGCGCGGGCGGACAAGGCGGCCAAAACCTAGCCATGGCCGAGATCGTGGTCTCCGGGCGCGCCTACTCGGATTTCAAGCGCATCTGGCGCTACATCGCCGAGGACAGTGAACGAGCGGCCGATCAGTTGCTGCTCGCCATGGACGATCGCATCCAGGCATTGGCGGCGTTCCCAGAGATGGGGCCTACCCGCCCCGAGATCGCGCCAGATGCACGGGTGCTTATCCATGGCGGCTACTTGATCCTCTATGCCTTCGATCCCGCGCGCGACCTTGTTGAGATTGTTGCGATCGTCGAAGGCATGCGCGACTTGGACCGCTTGCTCTAGCCCGCGTGCTTCATCTTCCCCAAGGGCGCCATTGCCCGCAGCGCCTGTCGGGTGCAGCCTCCGCCCCTCGAGGAGAACGACCATGGCTGACACCGATCAGATTGCCCGCATGCGCGATGTGCTGGCCCGCCAGAAGGCGGCGCACATTCGTGATGGCGCGCCCACCCTGGAGCAGCGCACCGCCCGCATCGACCGGGCGCTCGCCTTGCTGACCGCCTACAAGGACGAGATCATCAAGGCGCTGAACGACGACTTCGGCAACCGCGCCGCCGAGGTCAGCGGCATCACTGACATCGGCGCCTCGATGGGCCCGCTGCGCCACGCCAAGGCCAATCTCAAGACGTGGATGAAGCCGGAGAAGCGCAAGACCACCCCGGCCATCCTCGGCCTCTTCGGCGCCAAGGCCGAGGTGGTGTTTCAGCCGAAGGGCACGGTGGGCATCATCAGCCCCTGGAACTTCCCGGTGAACCTCACCTTCGCCCCGCTGGCCGGCGTTCTGGCGGCGGGCAACCGCGCGATGATCAAGCCGTCTGAGTTCACCCCCGCCACCTCCGACCTGATGGCCCGCATGTTCCACGGCGCCTTCTCCGAGGAGGAGATCGCGGTCTTCACCGGCGGGCCGGATGTGGGACAGGCCTTCGCGGGCCTCGCCTTCGACCACCTGATCTTCACCGGCGCCACTTCCGTCGCCCGCCACGTGATGAAGGCCGCGGCGGAGAACCTCGTGCCCCTCACCCTCGAACTGGGCGGCAAGAGCCCGGTGATCATCGGCAAGTCCGCCGACCTCGCCACCACGGCGGCCCGCGTCATGGCCGGCAAGACGCTGAACGCCGGCCAGATTTGCCTCGCCCCGGACTATGTGATCGCCCCGGCCGACCAGGTCGGCGCCTTCGTGTCCCAGGCCAAGGGCGCCGTGGAGGCCATGTTCCCCACCATCCGCGACAACCCGGACTACACGGCCGTCATCGCCGACCGCCACTATGAGCGCATCAAGGGCCACATCGCCGACGCCCGGGCCAAGGGCGCTGAGATCGTCGAGATCAACCCGGCCGGGGAGGACTTCTCCCAGCAGGAACACCGCAAGATCCCGCCGACCCTGATCCTCAACCCCACCGACGACATGACGGTGATGCAGGACGAGATCTTCGGCCCCGTCCTGCCGGTGATGACCTACAAGACCTTCGACGAGGCCGTGGCCTATGTGAACGCCCACGAGCGCCCGCTGGGGCTCTACTATTTCGGCGCCGATGCGGCCGAGGAGAATGAAATCCTCACCCGCACCACCTCCGGCGGGGTCACGGTCAATGACGTGATCTTCCATGTCGCCCAGGAAGACCTGCCCTTCGGCGGCGTCGGCCCCTCCGGCATGGGCTCCTATCACGGCCTCGATGGCTTCAAGGAGTTCAGCCACAAGAAGAGCATCTACCGCCAGCTCAAGAAGGACCTCGGCCCCATGAAGGCCCTGCGCCCGCCCTACGGCCCCGCCGCACGGAAGATGATCGACTCCATGTGAGGTCTTGGTTGGCACCTCGCCATGTGAACAGGCCTTCAGTGACTAGCTGACTCTCGTTGCCTTTGAAGCGATTCTGGGGCGTGCTGCTCGTCATGGTGGTTCGTTTGGTCTTACGATTTGTCATGACTTTGGGAGCCGGCGAGCGAGCAAATGCAAAATACTGCAACGGTCTTTGTTCTCGGGGCAGGATCGAGCGCAGAGTTCGACCTGCCAGTAGGATCAAAGCTCTCTGTCACCATCGAGAAATACCTCGATTTTTGGTTCAACGAGCAAAATGTAATGGTTCGCGGCGATGGAATGCTCTATCGCGCGTTCCAAAACTATGCCGGCAAGGATTTTCGCGACTACATACAATCGGCACGAACGCTTTCTGCGCAGATGTCGTATTCAAATTCCATTGACGACGCTATATTCAATCATTCTGAAGATCCAAGAGTTGCCATAGTCGGAAAAGCGGGAATTGCAAAGGCTATACTTGAAGCGGAGAAAGCCAGTAAGCTAAAAGATCTAACGGAGCATGACATTCAAAAGAACAAGTCAATCCTTCATGGGATCTCAGATACATGGGCGTTCAAGCTATTTACGCACCTACAGACAGGTATCAAAAGATCAAATGTGGAGAGTTTATTTGATGGAGTGGCGTTCGTAAATTTCAATTGCGATAGGTGTGTGGAGCATGTTTTCTATCATTTAGTTCGTGATGCGTATTCGTTGTCGTTTGGAGAGGCGGCAAAAGTGATGCGCCGGCTGAAGATTGTGCATCCTTACGGGCGTGTAGGTCCGTTGCCCTGGGAGGGAGGCAAGTCCGTCGAATATGGTTTTGAGGCCGTCCGAACTGACATCATATCTCTTGCGGCTCGCTTAAGTACGCTCTCAGAGAAAACTTACTCATCCGACGAGTTGATAGATGTGAAAAATGTAATGTCATCGGCTAGGAGGGTGGTATTCTTGGGGTTTTCTTTCCACAAGCAAAACATGGAAATCTTATCCTTAGGTAATGATACGCGAAAGATACCAGTTGTGGCGACGACTTTTGGCGCTTCTGGTCCAGACATTGCGGTATATGACTCTCTGATCGAGCGCACCTTAACTGGGTTGACTACAAACCGGCCGCAGTTCGTTGCATCGACATGCTCCGAATTCATGAGTAGCCATGGGCGTTGGCTCGCCGCTGACGCCGGCTAGGCAGGTCGCTACTCGTCCCAAAAACGCTTAGATTGCACCAACAAGACCAAGGGAGAGAACCGCCATGTCCGTGATGGAAGATGTCAATGTCGCGCCCGATGAGGTGCGCCACGCCGACTACACCGTCTCCGACGGGATCCGCATCCATGTGATGGAGGCCGGCCCGGTGTCGGCCACGCCGGTCGTGCTGCTGCACGGCTACACGTCCTCGAACAACAATTCCTGGTTCAACAACGGCATCGCCAAGGATCTGGCCCGCACCCACCGGGTGATCGGCATCGACGCCCGCGGTCACGGCCAGTCCGAGAAGCCGCACGATCCGGCCAGGTATGACGGCGACCGCATGCCCACCGACGTGCTCGAGGTGCTGGCGCAGATGGGCGTGAAGCGCGCTCACTTCCACGGCTATTCCATGGGCGGGGGCCTCGTAGCCTCCCTGATGGCCCGCGCGCCCGAACTCTTCATCACTGGCTCTTTCGGCGGGTCCGGAGTGCGTGAGACCGATGAGGCCCTGGCGAAAAAGGCGGCGGCTCTCGATCCTCAGGGGACCGATCCGCAACAGGACGAAGCCCGCGCCGTGCTCGGCAAGCGTCCGGACCGCGACAGCGCCGCCCTGGAAGCCGTCACCAAGGGCCGCCAGGCCAAGCCGTCCACCGCCCCGCCGCTCGACCTCACCTCCATCACCTTCCCGGTCATGGCCGTGAACGGCGAGTTCGACCTGCCGATTTCCAAGACCCAGCGCATGGCCCGCGAGCTGAAGGACTTTCAGGCCGTGATCCTGCCGGGACGCGGGCACAATACGGTCACGTCCCCAGGTTACATTCCCACGCTCTACATCGAGACCCTGGCGGGGTTCATCCGGTCCCACGACCGCGTCTGACCGGTCCGCCAGCCATGTCCGGCAAGGATGATGAGGGCGGCAAGATGCAGCTGATCAAAGCAGGTGCGAGGGTGCAGGGCAGGGACCTTTCCGAGCAGGACTGGTCCGTCGCTGACCTTCCCGGCGTTGTGCTGGAGGAATGTTTGATCACCGGGGCGGCGTTTTCCAATGCCGTGCTGGAAGAAGCCGTCTTCCGCCGTTGCCGGTTCATGTCGTGCCGCTTCGCCCACTCCGACCTGCGCGATGCCGTATTCGAGGATTGCGTTTTCTCGGGGAGCGATGGCCAACCGGGCGCCGCCTTCGCCTTCTGCCGCATGGAGCAGGCGAGGCTCTTGCGTTGTGACCTGCGCCGCGCCCGCTTCGACGGTTCGGACCTTTATGGCGCGGCGTTCGAGAACTGCAATCTGATGGGAGCCCACTTCCATCGCACCGGCTTTTCCAAGGCCTTCTCGAAGAGCGTCGTGCGCAGCGCCGGCGCTTTCAAGGGATGCAATCTGGAACTGGCGGAAATGTCCGGCGTCCGCCTGCCGGGGCTCGATCTCACGGGTTGCCGCCTCAGGGAGGCGGACCTGTCCGGCGCTGATCTGGAGGGCGCCGACCTCACGGGCGCGGATCTGTTCCAGGCCGACCTTACCGACGCCCGTCTGGCCCGGGCGGACCTGCGCGAGGCCGAGCTCTCCGGACTGGACCCCCGCGTCCTCGCCACATTCGAGGATACGAAGATCACCCTCTCCCAGCAGCACCTGCTGCTCACCGCCATGGGCTTCGACGTGCATCCCGATCCGGCTTAAGAAGAGGGATGGCCGACTATTTCGAACACATGCGCCGCCTGGCTTCGCGACAGGGGGGCTACGCCTATGACTGGGTCTCCGACCTCGCGCCCGGCAACGGCGAGGACGCCTATACCGCTTTGGTCCTCGAGCATCTGACCCCTGGCGCCGTGGTGCTCGAGGCCGGGTGTGGTCATGGTCCGGACATCCCCGGCTTCGCCCCAAAGTGTGCGCGCTACATCGCCTATGACGCGGTGGACGAATTCATTGCCATTGCCCGAAAGGGCTGCGCGGCTCATCCGAACGTCGAGCTCATCACCGCCAATTCCTCCGCGAGGCACAACAACGGCCGGGCGCGCATTCCGGCGGACGACGCGAGCCTTGACCTGATTATCTCCCGGCGAGGCCCCGGCAACTGGATCGCCGACGCCCGCAGGGCCTGCAAGCCGGGGGCAGTGCTTATCCAACTCAATCCCGGCGAATGGCGCGCCCCGGCCTGGGCGGAGAGCCTGCCAGGCGATCTGCGCCGTGAAGAGGCGCCTGGCATTGAGACAGAGGTCCGCGCCCGCCTGGAGGCGGCCGGCGTTTGCCTGCACTCGGCCTGGACCTTCGACGTTCCGGAAATCCTCTCCGGCGCCCGCGAACTCTACCGGCACCTCACCTGGCTTCGGGACGAACCGCCGTCGTTTGAGGCGTTGGGGCCGCGGCTTCAGGCCGTTCTCGACCGTCACGGCGGCGCGGTGGACGTGCGCCAGAAGCGGTTCCTTTGGAAGGCCGTCATCAACTGATCTATGGCCACTGGCAGGCGCCCGGGTCTGGAACTCTAAGGCGCGAGGGGCGTCGCTGTCAGAGGTTCAACCTCACTGGCCGCCCATGCCGCGGCCAGGGCGGTCTGGCGGGCCGGAACGGCTTCAGCCGGGACGTTGGCGGCGATGATGCCGTTCCAAAAGGGCAGAGTCATGGGCGGCGCCAGTTCGCGCAGCCGCCGGATCGCCCGGCCGGCGGCCTTCACGTCCCCGCGCATCTGTTCGGCGATGCCGAGGCTCAGCCACGCCCCCTCGAAGCTCGGCCCCATCTCGATGGAGCGCTCAAAGGCGGCCACGGCTTTTTCCAGATCACGCAGCATCATGTAGTCCAGGCCCCGGAACAGGTAGCGCGCCGCGAGGTTGGGTGAGCGCGGCGCCAGGCGCTCCTCCTCCTCGTAGTAGGGGATCGCGTCGGCATAGCGGCCGGCCCGGTAGAGGGCGTTGGCCACCGAGCCATAGACGGTGGCGTTGTTGGGATTGATGGCGATGGAGCGCATGCCGTGCCGCACCGCCTCCTCCGGCAGGCCGGTATGGGCGAGGGCCGAGCAGGCCGTGGCCAGCACCACAGGATCGTCGGGGGCGAGCCGCAAGGCCTGCGTGATCACCTTGTGCGCCTCGGCCGCATCCTCCGCCGCCTTCGGGCCGCCGGTCAGTTGGGCGCGGGTGGCGAGGGCGAGGGCCAGCCGCGCATGGCCGAGCGCGAATTGCGGGTCCAGCTTCACGGCCTTGCGCCCATGCTCCACCGCCGCGTCCCGCCAGGCGCCGGTGGGCCGCTCCACGGAGATCAGGGCGCGCATGGCCTCTTCCCAGGCGGTCAGGGAGGTGGTCTTGCGCTTGGCGCGGGCGGACTCTGCATGGCCCACCGCATCGCCCATCGCCGCGGCGATCTCGCGGGCGAGGTCGTCCTCCAGCTCGAACAGCTCTTCCACAGGGCGGTCGTATTTCTCGGCCCAGACGTGGCCGCCGCTCTCGGCGTCGATCAGCTGGGCGGTCACGCGCAGCCGGTCCGCGACCCGCCGGACCGAGCCCTCCAGCACGAAGCGCGCGCCGAGGTCGGCGGCCACCTCCTGCACATTGGGCGAGGCGCCCTTGTAGGCGAAAGTCGAGGAGCGGGCGATGACCTGCAGAGTCGAGGACAGGGAGAGGTCGGTGATCAGGTCTTCCACTAGTCCGTCGGCGAAGATCTCGTCCTCCTCCTCCTTGGAGAGGTTGGTGAAGGGCAGGACGGCGACGGAAATCCCCGGCTTGGCGGTCAGGGGGCGGGGTGGGGCAGGGGCCGGCGCCTGATCCGGCGCGGCAGGCGGGGCGATCGAACGCAAGGTCCACGCCGCGATCAGGGTCGGCGCCAGACCCACCACCAGGATGACCATCGCCGCCTGATCGACCCAATTGGGCAGGTTCCAGGTCTGCTTGATGGCCGCCACACCCTGAAACAGGATCCAGGCGACCGCGACATAGCCCACCGCCACCTGCACGATGCGGTGCCGCCACAAGAGCCGCAGATACCCCCAGATCCCGTCCATGCGGCTCAATAGAAGGGAGCCGCGAAAGTTGCACAAGCGCCCTCAGGCGGCCTGGGCCGCCTCCCACGCTGTCTTGAAGCACGCCGCCGCGATTTCAGCGCCCGGCCCCTGCACATTGGCGTGGATGACGCTGTTCCAGGTCTCCAGGGTCGCTTCGGGGTTCACGGCGCGTAGCCGGTGGATGGCTGAGGCGGCGCCGCCCGTATTGCCGCGCAGGGTGCGCACGATGGCCAGGCCCGCCCAGGCGCTCTCGAAGGCCCCGTCCACCTCCGCGGCCTTGGCGAAGGCGGCTTCCGCCTCGGCCGGCTGGGCCAGGGCCAGATGCGTCAGGCCGCGGAAGATGTAGCGCGAGTTCAGGAACACCGAGCGCGGCGCCAGGATTTCCTCCTGCTCATAGAAGGGCAGGGCCTCGGCAAAGCGGCCGGCGCGGAAATAGGCATTGGCCAGGCTGCCATAGATCTGGGCGTCATTGGGATTGAGCTCGATGGCCCGGTGGCCGTGGCGGATCGCCTCCTCGGCGCGCCCGGAATAGGCCATGGCCGAGCAGGCCGCCGCCAGCACCTTCGGGTCGTTGGGGGCGAGGGCCAGAGCCCGGTCGATATGCCGGTTGGCCTCGGCACGGTCCTTGTCGGCCTGCTCGCCGCCGAAGAGCTGGGCGTGGGTGATCAGGCTCACGGCGAGCCGGCCGTAGCCGAGGGCGAAATTCGGATCGAGCTCGATGGACTTGCGGGCATGGGCGAGGGCCGCGGGGATGGTCTGCACCGTCGGCCGCTCCTGGGCGATCAGGGCGCGCATGGCCTCTTCCCAGGCCGACACCGATTTCGGATTGCGCCGGGCCCGGGTCAGCTCGGCCCGGTTCACCGCATCGCCCAGGGCCGCGGCGATTTCCATGACGAGGTCGTCCTGGATGTCGAACAGCTCGTCCTGCGGGCGGTCATATTGCTCGGCCCAGATGTGGCCGCCGGTCTCGCTATCGATCAGCTGGGCGGTGACCCGCAGGCGCTCGCCCATCCGCCGCACCGAGCCTTCCAGCACGAAGCGCACACCAAGGTCCGCCGCCACCTCGCGGATGTCCGGACTCACCCCCTTGTAGGCGAAGGTCGAGGAGCGGGACATGACCAGCAGGGAGGAGTTCAGGGAAAGCCCGGTGATCAGGTCCTCCACCATGCCGTCGGCGAAGATCTCGTCCTCTTCCTCCCGCGAGAGGTTGGCGAAGGGCAGGACGGCGATGGTCGCCGGGCCTTTGGTCAGGCGCGGCCGCACGGTGGGGCCATCCGCCGGCAACGGGGCCGGGCTGGCGTTGGGGCGCGCCGAATTGAGGCTCCAGGCGAACATCAAGGTGGGGGCAAAACCCAGCACCAGGGCCAGCATCGTCGCCTGATCCACCCAGCCCGGCAGGTTCCACGTGGCCTCGATCGCCGCCGCGCCCTGAAACAGACCCCAGGAGATCGCGACATAGGCCAGCGCCACCTGCACGACCCGGTGGCGCCAGAGATTTTGGATTTTCTCCGAAATCGAACTCAACCCAAGGGCCCCCAAGTCCTGGGGCGTATCTAGCCTCTTGGGCTTCTAGGCGCCAGCGTCGGCCACGGCCCAGGCCGTCCGGAAGGCCGCCGCCGTCTCTTCACCGATGGGCGCCTCGATTCCCGCCGCCAGGGGGCGGGCCCAGGCTTCCATGGGCAGTTTGTCGTTCAGGGCCCGCAGCTTCTTCACCGCCGCCGCGCCCGCCGGCAGATCGCCGTTCAGCACCTCGGCGGCGGCCAGGGCCAGCCAGCCCTGCTCGAAGGACGGGTCCCCGGTCACCGCCCGGGTGAAGGCGGCCACTGCTTTCTCCGGCTGGCGCAGCTGCAGGTGGGCGATGCCCCGGTAGAGGTAGCGCGGGTTCAGCCAGATCGACTTCGGCGCCAGGCGCTCCTCGACGGCGTAGTACTGCAGGGCCTTCTCGGAGTTTTTCGAGCGCAGATAGGCGTTGCCGACGCTGCCGTAGATCGTCGCCTCATGCGGATTGAGCTTCAGGGCGCGGAGGCCCAGCGGCAGGGCCTCGTCCGAATAGCCGATGTGGGACAGGCTGGAGCAGGCAATGCCGAGGATGCGCGGGTCACCGGGGCTGAGCGCCAGGGCCTTGTGGATGTTCTCATAGGCAATCCGCCCATTCTCACCGTCCTTCGGCTCGCCCAGCATCTGGTGCGCCGTGGCGTGGGCGAGGCCCAGGCGCGCATAGGCGAGGGCGTATTCTGGATCGAGGGCGATGGCCTTTCTGGCGTGCGCCATGGCCAGCGGCAGCTGGGCCAGGCTCGGCCGTTCATGCAGCCAGGAGGAGCGCACCGCCTCTTCCCAGGCCGAGATGCTGTGGGTCTCCTGCCGCAGCCGCGCCAGTTCCGCCCGGTCCACCTCGGCGTCGAGGGCCGCGGCGATGCCGCAGACCAGATCGTCCTGCACATGGAAGAGATCGGCCAGGGGCCGGTCATACTGCTCGGCCCAGAGGTGGGCGCCGGTAGTGCTATCGATCAGCTGAGCGGTGATCCGCAGGCGGTCGCCGCCGCGCCGCACCGAGCCCTCCAGCACGAAGCGGGCGCCAAGATCGCGGCCGACCTCGCGGATGTCCGGCGACTGGCCCTTGTAGGCGAAGGACGAGGATCGCGAGATCACCACCAGGGACGAGTTCATCGACAGGATGGTGATCAGGTCTTCCAGCAGGCCGTCGGCGAAGATCTCGTCGTCTTCCTCCTTGGAGAGGTTGGCGAAGGGCAGGACGGCGACGGTTGGGGCCTTGCCCGTATTGCTGCGGTTTCGGGTCTCGGGCGGGCCGATCTCCGCCGCGCCGCCGCGCAGGTTCCAGGCCAGGAAGATCACCGGCAGGAAGCCGGCGACCAGCACCGCCAGGCCGATATGGTCCACCCATTCAGGCAGGCCCCAGCGCGCCTTGATGGCGCCGGCCGCCTCGAAGAGACCGACCGCGACGGCGACATAGACCAGGGCGACCTGTATCACCCCCTGCCGCCACAGCAGCTTCAGATAGTTGGCGAACGCCCCCACGCGAACTCCCCGGCCTCGACGCCGAAGAGTAACGGGTCGGGCGCCGCTCTCAAAGAGGACGGCGCCCCAAAGCACAGGGGACGCGCCGCTTTGGGCGCGCCCCCTTCCGGAATTACATCACCGGAGCCGTGGCGGGCGTATCGCTGGGCGCCGGGGCCGGCGAGGCCGGCGGGATGATCAGGGGCGGCGGCGCGCCGGCCGGCGCCTCGGGCGCGATGGTCGATACGTCGGCCCCCGAGGAGGCAGCGCTCGGCGCCGCGGGTTCAGCCCGGGCGCGGGCCACGCGGGTGGAGGGGGCCGGGCGCGGCGGCGCGCGCATGGCCCGGGCCGTGGCGGCCGGCGAGTTCACCGCGCGCGAGGGCGGGGCGGCGACCGGCGGGGCGGGTTCGACGGGCGCGGCGGCCACTTCCGGCGGCGGCGTCACCGGGGCCATGGCGGCCGGCGGGGGCGCCATTGGGGCGGCGGCCACCGGCGTGGTGT
>JAXMCG010000008.1:0-151654 GCA_046349475.1 Caulobacteraceae bacterium
GATTTCCCCAACTGCTTCCTGATTTCCAATGTCCAGTCCGGCTTCACGGCCAACTATCCGCACATGCTGGACGCCCAGTCCAAGCACCTCTCCTACGTGATTGCCGAGGCGCAGAACCGGCAGGCGCGGACGGTGGAGACGTCGGCCGAAGCGGAAGAGAACTGGATCAAGGCCATCGAGGGCACGGCCATGCTGCGGGCCAAGTTCCAGGAAGAATGCACGCCGGGCTACTACAACAACGAGGGCCAGCCCTCGCCGCTGGCCGTGCGCAACGGCTCCTACGGGGCCGGCTCCATCGCCTTCATGCGGATGCTCGAGGAGTGGCGGGCCGAGGGGACCCTGAAGGGTCTGAAGATCGAATAGGACCTGAGACTACCGCCAGCTTGCCGCCCTACTGAACTTGTTCCAAGCTCTCCCCAAAATAAGGGGAGGGACCGCCAATGAGCGGACCGCAAGGTTTTCCTGTCACGCTGGACGGCGTCACGACCGAGTGGCTGAGCGCCGCTCTGGGCCAGCCCGTACGCAGCTTCGTCGCCAAGGATTGCGGAGCGGGGGTCGGCTTTCTCGGGCTCGTGCAGCGCCTGACCCTCACCTATGACGGCGATGCGCCGGGCGCGCCGCGCACCCTGATCGCCAAGCTGCCGAGCCATGATCCGGGCGCGCGCCAGATCACCTCGACCTTTCGCCATTACGAGAAGGAAGTGCGGTTCTACGAGGACATCCAGCCCGGCTGCGTGATGCCCGCCCCGCGCGCCTATTTCCGGGAGTTCGACCCGGCCAGCGGCGACTTCGCCCTGCTGCTCGAAGACCTCGCCCCGCATCGCAACGCCAATCAGCTGGACGGCCTGACGCTCGACGAGGCGCGGTCGGCGGTGAGGGCCCTGGCGATCCTGCAGGCGCAATGGTGGGAGACCGAGGCCCTGCATGCTCTGAAGTGGCTGCCGGACATGCACGACGACATGATGCTGGCCCTGCAGCCGGTGTTCCAGCAGTGCTGGGGGCCCTATCAGGACTTCCTCGGCGAGCGGCTGCCGGCGCCGCTGAAAGCGGTGGGGGACAAGCTCTCGCAGCGCATTCTGGTGATGGAGGAATACCTCGCCGCCGCCCCTGTGACCCTGATCCACGGTGACTACCGGGCGGACAATTTCTTCTTCGGGACGCACCCGTCGGACCTGAAGGTCATCGACTGGCAGATCGTCACCAAGGGGCGCGGAGCCTTCGACCTCGGCTACATGATCTCAGGCAGCCTCTCGGTGGAAGACCGCCGGGCCGGGGAGCGGGAGCTGGTGAAGCTCTACGCCGACACCCTCGCCGAGCATGGGGTGACGGGCTATGGCGCCGACCAGGCCTGGGAGGACTATCGCTTCTGCGTGATGTTCGGCTGGATCTGGCCGGTGGTGGCGATCGGCTCCCTCGACCCGGCCAATGAGCGGGGCCTGGCCCTGTTTTTTGAATGGTCGAAGCGGGTGACGACGGCGATCCTCGACCTCGAGGCCGGGAACACCATCCCCGACTAGTCTCTGAGGTGCGCCGTCTCGTTGAGGCTGACGATGTTGCGTTGGCCGGTAGAGGCGCACAGGTAGCGGTGCACCGAGGTATAGCGCGGCTCGAAGAAGAGGCGGGGCGTCAGGCCCAGGACGTGAGCGGTCCAGACATTGATGACGCCGCCGTGGCAGAAGACGGCGACCTTCTTCTTCGGATTAGCCTGGATGATCTCCTCAAGCGCCGCCACGACCGTGGCCGAGAAGGCTGTCATGTCGACGCCGTAGCCGTTATCGACCATCTCCTTCCAACGCGGATAGTCGGTGCGCTTCAGCTCCTCCATGGGGATGTAGGAGCCGCTCTCGCGGTCGAATTCGACGACGCCGTCGTGGTAGCTGACCTCAAGATTGAGGGCCCTGGCATAGGGCTCGGCGGTCTGGCGCGCACGGACCATGGGGCTCGAATAGATGACGTCGACGCGTTCCTGCTCAAGCCAGCGGGCGACCCGGGCCGACTGGTCATGACCCTCCTCGGTGAGGTGCGGATCGGAGGAGGTGTCGTCGCGAACGGGCAGGCCGTGGCGGATGAGGATCAGTTCCATGGGGCTGCTTCAATCACGCGGGCCCTGGGGAAGGCAAGGGCGGGCTCTGACACCGTATTCGCACCGTATTTGACCGTATTTGCGCGCGTTAGTGGCGCCGCAAATACGGGCTGTGCGCCTCAGCGCGCGTCTGTGGCCCTTGGTGCGCCTTCCGTGCGCGGTGGAGGCGGGTTGGGGGAAGCTTCGCGCGCGCTTACCGACCGCCTCCCCTTCAGGGGAGGCACGGACCGCGTAGCGGGACGGGTGGGGGATCTTCGGAGAGAGTCAAAAGATTGGCCGAGCGGTCCCCCACCCTCGCCCTGCGGGCGTGTCCCTCCCCTGAAGGGGAGGGTTTTCCGAGTGGGGTATGTCAGCCGCTGATCCATAGCCACACATATAGCGAAATATTCGCCATATGTGAATATACGCCTATCTAAATTCCAGCCCGTCGAAGTCGCCCTTGTCGCGCCAGGCGGCGATGTATTTGAAGTAGGCACTGGCGCCCATGGGATAGCCGACGAAGAGCTCGGAGCCCTTGCCCGTCGGTTGACCCTCGTTGTTGTAATAGCCGGGCGTGCACTCGGTATTGGCGCCCAGCATGCGGCCGGCGCCGGTCTTCAACAGAGCGACCCAGGCGTCCTCCGCCTCCTGCGACACCTCGATCTCCTTGGCGCCCCGGCGGATTCCCTCGGCCACGACGGCGGCGATGGTGCGGCCTGAGTCGGTGAGGTTGTGCGGCACGTTGGAGATCAGGTTGGCGCCCTGCGTCGGCTGCACGAAGAAGAGGTTCGGGAAGCCCCGGGCGTGGATGCCGTGCTTGGTGTGCATGCCCTCAGCCCAGGCCTCGGAGAGCGGGACGCCACCCCGGCCCACGGGATCGAACCCGGCGCGATGCTTCAGTTCCGTGCCGACCTCGAAGCCCGAGGCGTAGATAATGCAATCGACCTCATATTCGACCCCACCGACCACAACGCCCTTCTCGGTGATGCGCTCGACGCCCTTGCCGTCGGTATCGACGAGGGTCGTGGAAGGCTCGTTGAAGGCCTGCAGATATTCGTCATGGAAACAGGGGCGCTTACAGAGCTGGCGGTACCAAGCTTTCAGCTTCTCGGCGGTGTCCTTGTCATTGACGATGGCCTCTGCCCGGGCGCGGATCTCCTCCATCTTCTCGAAGTCGCTGTCCTCGAAGGCCGCCATCATCTTCTGAGGCGTCATTTCCTCGCGCGGCATGGACGCCATCTTCGAGCGGATGCGGCGGGAAAGATCGGTCCAGCCGTCCATGACCAGGTCCTCATCGGCATTGCCGCCGGCCTGGTTGGCGGTGAAGTTTTCCAGCCAGCGGGTCTGCCAGCCGGGGGTGTTGATGGTGGCGAACCATTCCGGATCGATCGGCTTGTTGCCGCGCACGTCCACCGAAGAGGGGGTGCGCTGAATGACGTAGAGTTTGCCGGCGGACTTCGCGAGGTGCGGCACGGCCTGCACGGCGGTGGCGCCGGTGCCGATGATGGCGACGCGCTTGTCCTTCAGTTTGTCGAGAGGCGCGCCCAGCGGATCGCCGCCCGTATAGTCGTAGTCCCACCGCGAGGTATGGAAAGAGTGGCCCTTGAAGGTCTCGATGCCCGGGATGCCGGGCAGCTTGGGCACATGCAGCGGGCCGGTGCCGGCGCCGAGGTATTGGGCGGTGAACTTGTCGCCGCGGTTCGTCTCGATGACCCAGACGGAACGCTCTTCGTCCCAGGTGACGGCGGTGACCGTGGTGTGGAAGAGGGCGTTGTCGTAGAGGCCGAACTGGCGGCCGATACGCCGGCACTGTTCGAGAATTTCCGGAGCGTGGGCATACTTCTCGGTGGGCATGTGCCCGGTTTCCTCGAGAAGCGGCATGTAGATCATCGAGGCGGTGTCGCATTGGGCGCCCGGATAGCGGTTCCAGTACCAGGTGCCGCCGAAGTCGCCGCCCTTCTCGATGATGCGCACGTCCTTAACGCCCGCCTCGACCAGGCGCGCCCCGGTGCAGAGCCCGGCGAAGCCCCCGCCAATGAAGGCGAAGGTGACATGGTCGGTGAGCGGAGCCCGTTCTTTCACGGGGGTGTAGGGGTCATCCAGATAGTGGGCGAAGGCGCCCTCGATGCGGATGTACTGGGCGTTTCCGTCGGGCCGCAGACGCTTGTCGCGCTCGGCGCGGTACTTGGCCTTAAGGGCGGCTTTGTCGATGGGAGCTTTAGGGGCGGCCGTGTCGAGGGGCATGGATGAGCGCTCTGGAAATTAGAATGTTCGGTATTGCAATGGCCGGGTTGTGGCGGAATTGGCCGTTGGGTTCAATCTCATAGTGTTCATATGGGCGGATCAAGCGCGTTGAAATGCGCTCAGACCCCGCGCGCCAGCCAGATCACATGCCGGCCGCCCTTTCCCGAGCGAGTGGCTCTCACGCGTTCAACCTCGACCTCAAGGCCCGCGGCTTCAAGCCGGGCGGTGAACCTGTCATCGGGCGCGGAAGACCAGACGCAGAAGAGACCGCCCGGCGTGAGGGCGGCGCGGGCGCGGGCTAGGCCCGCCGGGCTATAGAGGCGGTCATTTTCGCGGCGGGTGAGGCCCCCCGGACCGTTGTCGACGTCGAGGAGGATGGCGTCGTAGGGAGCGGCGGCGCCGGCGCCGATCAGGGCGCTGACATCGCCTTCGTGAATGTGGACGCGGGAGTCATCAAGGCATCCCGCGAACACCGGCGCGAGCGGACCGCGCGCCCAGGCGATCACGGCGGGGACCAGCTCGGCCACGGTGACAGCCGCGTCCGGCGGCAGGACGGCGAGGGCGGCGCGCAGGGTGAACCCCATGCCGAGGCCGCCGATCAGGAACCGCGGGGCCGGACGGGGCTGGAGCCGACGCCAGGCGAGCGTGGCGAGCGCCTCCTCCGAGCCGGAGAGGCGCGAATTCATCAGCTCGGTGGCGCCGGCCATGATCGAGTATTCCGAGCCCCGCCGCATGAGGCGCAATTCGCCGCCAGAGCCGGGCATCTGGGCGGAATCGAGGTGTTCCCAGGGGATCATGGGGGCCTTGAATAAAGACTAGAAAGCCTGGGTTCCCGCCTGAACGGCGATAAGCGGACTTTGGGGGTGGGGTTCGGCCCTTCAGGACTTGGCGGAGAGGGTGGGATTCGAACCCACGGTACCCTTCCAGGCACGCCGCATTTCGAGTGCGGTGCTTTCGACCACTCAGCCACCTCTCCAAAGGTCTTCTTGAGCGGCCTTTAGGACTGCCCCCTGAGCGAAGGCGCGGAAACTAGCGACGGCGCCGCGCTTCCGCAAGACATCGAGGCGCTCTATGGCCGCCAGCGATTCTATTTGTTGGACGCGGGGCGCGTAGCGTCATAGCCAAGCTCGTTGGATGTGAACGCCGCCGGATTGGAGCGGCCTTCGTTTGGAGACCAAGTCCATGACCCTCGCCTCAAGCAAGACCCTGCAGAACCTGAAAGACGCCTTCGCCGGCGAGAGCCAGGCGAACCGCCGCTATCTCTATTTCGCGCAGAAAGCCGATATCGAAGGCTACAATGACGTGGCCGCCGTGTTCCGCTCCACCGCCGAAGGCGAGACCGGCCACGCCCACGGGCACCTTGAATTCATGGAAAGCGTGGGCGATCCGGCCACGGGCCTGCCGATCGGCGAGACCGCCAACAACCTGAAGGCCGCCATCGCCGGCGAAACCCACGAATACACCGACATGTATCCGGGCATGGCCCGCACGGCGCGCGACGAAGGCTTCGACGAAATCGCCGACTGGTTCGAGACTCTGGCCAAGGCCGAGAAGTCCCATGCCGGGCGCTTCCAGCGCGCCCTGGACACCCTGGGCTGACCTGACAGGCGCGCGCCGACACGGCGCGCGCCTCCCTCCCGCGAGACCTGAAGAGATCCGGCATGGCCGATGAGGCAAAATCCGCCGCGCCGACGGCGGCCCCCCGCGAGGGCAGCCTCGGCGCCCCGTTCCGCCATCCGCTCAACTGGCGCGACCCGGCCTTCTACGACATGGCCGAGATCGAGAAGGAGATGGAGCGGGTCTTCGACATCTGTCACGGCTGCCGGCGGTGCTTCAATCTGTGCGATTCCTTCCCCCGGCTGTTCGACATGGTCGACGAGAGCCCGACCGGCGAACTGGATGGCGTGCCGAAGGAGAAGTACGCGGACGTCGCCGACGCCTGCACGCTCTGCGACATGTGCTTCCTGACGAAGTGCCCCTATGTGCCGCCGCATGAGTTCAACATCGACTTCCCGCACCTGATCCTGCGCTACCGCGCCGCGCGCCGCCGCGAGGGGGAAAGGGACCTTGTACGGGAGCAGCTGGGCCAGACGGATCGCAATGGCCGCGCCGCCAAGCCCCTGGCCGCCCTGGCCAACCTCGCCACCCAGAAGGGCAGCCCCCTGCGCGGCTTCCTGGAGGCGGCGGCCGGCATTGACGCCGAAGCCGAGCTGCCGAAATTCCACGCCTTCACCGCACTGGACCGGTTTCCCGGCCTGATGGGCGGCGAGCGGTCCGGGCCAGCCTTCGGGCAGAGGAAGGCCGCGATCTACGCCACCTGCTTCGTGAACTACAATGCGCCCGACACGGCCACGGCGGCCGTGGAAGTGCTCAAACGCCAGGGCGTGGCGACCCGGCTGGTCTATCCCGAATGCTGCGGCATGCCGCAACTGGAGGCGGGCGACCTGGAAGACGTGGCCGCGCGGGCGGTGAAGGTGGCCCGCGCCTTCGCCCCGCTGATCGCCGACGGCTATGACGTGGTGGCGCTGACGGCGTCGTGCGGGCTGATGATGAAGTTCGAATGGCCCCTTATCCTTCCAGAGAATGAGGAGGTTCGGGCCCTGGCGGCCGCGACGCGGGATATCAGCGAATATGTGGTCGGCCTGTCGAAGACCTTCGGCCTGGCGCCTGGCCTGAATCCGATCGCGGGCGGCGTGACCGTGCACCATGCCTGTCATGCCCGGGCCCAGAATATGGGCGCCAAATCGGCGGAAATGCTGCGCCTGATCCCCGACACGAAGATCGACCTGGTGGAGCGCTGCTCCGGCCACGGCGGCACATTCGGGGTGATGAAGGACACCCGGCCCGCCGCCGTGAAGGTCGGCAAGCCCGCGGCCCGCCAGGCGGCGCAGAAGGGCAACGAGAACCTCTGTTCAGATTGCCCGTTGGCCTGCAAGCACCTGGGTCAGCTGATGACGGCGGAAGCCACCGCGGGACCGGCGGTCATTCAGGCCCATCCTATTGAACTACTCGCCCGATCCTATCGCGGCGACTGACATAAAGCGTATCCCCATGCCCGCCAGCACCCGCCAAATCACGCTCTCCGACCTCATTCCCGATGGGGTCTTCGCCCTGGAACGCAAGGAGCGCCGCGCGGCCCTGCTGCCGGCCAAGAAGCGGCGGCGCGTGGACCTCGGCCCCTATTGCACGTTCTACTTCGAGAGCTACGCGACCATGCTCTTCCAGGTCCAGGAGATGCTGCTGATCGAGAAAGGCGGCGCCGAACAGGCGAAGGATGAGCTGGCGGCCTACAATCCGCTGATCCCCCAGGGCTCCGAACTGGTGGCGACGGTGATGCTGGAGATCGAGGACCCTGTTCGCCGGGCGGCTCTGCTGGCGCGGCTGGGCGGCATCGAGGACCAGTTCTTCGTGAAGGTCGGCGAGGAGAGGATCGCCGGCGTGCCGGAAGATGACCAGGAGCGGACCCGGGAAGACGGCAAGACAAGCTCGGTGCATTTCCTCCACTTCCCGCTGACCCGGGAGCAGAAGGCCGCGTTCAATTCGCCCGGCATCCAGGTCCTGATCGGATGCGAGCACGAGGAATACGGCCATATGGCCGCGCTCTCGCCGGCGACACGCACCGAACTGGCGACGGATTTTTCCTGACGCTTCGGGCGAGCCTTGATCAGGCCCGGCATATCGCGCCCTAGGAAATCATCACCCTTTCCGCCCCTTCCGCCTCCAGCAGTTCGAAGAGCGTCCAGAGGGCGTCGATGGGGGCTGTGCCAAGGTCCAGGACGAGACGGTTCTCGACGACGACGGCGCAGTGGATGCAGCCGGAGAATTCGCTGGAGCGATCCAGGCGCCGGCCATAGGGGTCGAACCACTGCTCGAACCAGTCGGCGAGGGCGCCGGCGGTGAGGACCGGAGGCTGGCACTCGATCTGCACCTTGTCCCAGGCGAAGTTCTCGATCCGCAGGTCCATGTAGCCGAATTCGGTCTGGAACGGCTCGAAGGCGCTGGCTGGCGGGCGGTCGGGCTGAAACTCGACGATCTCGGCCCCCTCCTCGGTGTTCACGAAGTCAGCGCAATAGACACCGCCATAGACCTGATCAGCGCCGCCCAGCTCGAACTTCAGCTCCGAGGCGCCCTTGGCGTAGGTCTCGCGCTGGCGCTCCAGGAAGATGCGGAAGTCGGCGAGGTAGCTTTCGCGCTCGTCCTCGAGGAAGCTTTCCAGGTCCATGAGGGGCCTATCCCAGATTCCGCGGCGCCGCGCCACAGGTTGACAGGGCTGGGGCGATTGCGTATTGCCCCGCCTCCCTTACGACCCTCCGGAGCCGGACCCCGTGAAGCGCACCTTTCAACCCTCCCGTCTCGTGCGTAAGCGCCGTCACGGCTGGCGTGCGCGCATGGCCACCAAGAACGGCGCCAAGATCGTCGCTCGCCGCCGCGCGAAGGGCCGCAAGCGCCTGACCGCCTAGCGGACGTCAGCCCGAGAGGTTTCGGCGAAATGACCGAAGCCGCTTTCCCCATTCAGCGCCTGACCAAGCGGCCCGAGTTCCTCGCGGCCGCGAAAGCCTTTTCCGTCTCACGCGGGGCTGTGCTGGCCCAGGGGCGGGATCGGGCGGACGGGGCGGAGCTGGTGCGGGTCGGATTCACCGCCACCAAGCGCATCGGCGGCGCCGTGGTGCGCAACCGGGCCAAGCGTCGCCTGCGGGAGGCGGCGCGGCGCATGCTCCCCCTTCACGGACGGCCCGGCTGTGACTATGTGCTGATCGCGCGCGGCGGGACCGCGGCGCGACCGTGGGCGCGTCTGCTTGACGATGTGAAAAACGCGCTGTTAAGCCTCGCCGCCGACCTGGCCTCCGCAAACCCGGCCACCCCTTCGGGTCGCTCGCCCACTCCAGCCCAAGACTGAACGGTTCAAAGCGCGCCCGATGAACGAGAATACCCGCAACACCGTCATCTTCTTCGCCATCGCGGCGGTGATCTTCATTTTCTACCAGGTGTTCATCTGGGGACCGGCAGGCAAACGCCAGGCCGAGGAAGCCAAGGCGCGCGCCGCGGCGTCGGCCCAGGCCGCGCCTGGGGCCCCCGGCGCGCCGGGCGTGCTGCCCACGGCGGCGGCCGCGCCCCGGGTGCTGACCCGGGAAGAAGCCCTGGCGGCCACGCCCCGGATCATCGTCGACACCCCGGCCCTGACCGGCTCCATCGCTCTGCGCGGCGCGCTTTTCGACGACCTCTCCCTGAAGCAGTATCGCCAGACCACCGAGCCGACCTCGCCCCTGGTGGAGCTGCTGCGCCCGGCTTTCGGGCAGAACGCCTATTTCGTGCAGTCAGGCTGGACCGGGGCCAACGTCGCCGGACTGCCGGACGCCGCGACGGTGTGGACCGCGCCGGCGGGGGCAAGGCTTTCGCCCGGCCATCCGGTGGTGCTGACCTATCGCTCCGGCCCCCTGGCCTTCACCCGCACCATCGAGGTGGACGCCCGGGGCCTGATGTTCACGATCACCGACCAGGTAGCCAACTACGGCGCCGCGCCCGTGACCCTGACCCATTATGGCTCGGTGACCCGCCAGGGTGTGCCGCCGGAACTGGGACGCAACAACATCGTGCATGAAGGCGCTGTGGGCTATCTGGCCGGTCAGCTGCAGCTGCTGAAATACAGCGACTGGAAGAAGAAGCCGCAGGTCGACTTTCCCAAGGAAGCGGGCGCCACGACGACGGGCGGCTGGCTGGGGATCACGGACAAATACTGGATGGCGGCCCTGATTCCGGCCCAGACCCGGCAGATCCACGCCACGGCCAGCGCCAACAATCAGCAGGGCGTGGACATCCGCTCCATCGGCTATGCGGCGACGCCGGACGTGATCGGTCCCGGCCGCATGGTGACCGAGACGACGCGGATGTTCGCCGGGGCCAAGACCGTACCGGTGCTGCGCGACTACCGCGACAAGCTGGGCATCCCGCTGTTCGACTGGGCGGTGGACTGGGGGAATTTCAACGTCATCACCCGACCGATGTTCGCCCTCCTGGAGTTCCTCTTCCACTACATCGGCAATTTCGGCCTCGCGATCCTGGCCCTGACGGTGGTGGTGAAGGTGGTGTTCTTCCCCCTGGCCAATAAGAGCTACGAGTCCCTCACCCGCATGAAGAAGGTGCAGCCGGACCTGGAGGCGCTGAGGGCCAAGTACAAGGACGACCCGGCCAAGCAGCAGCAGGAGATGATGGCCCTCTATCAGCGGGAGAAGATCAACCCGTTCATGGGCTGCATCCCGATGCTGCTGCAGATCCCGGTGTTCTATGGGCTCTACAAGGTGCTGACCGTGACCATCGAGATGCGGCACGCTCCGTTCTTCGGCTGGATCCAGGACCTCTCGGCCCGCGATCCGACGACGATCTTCAATCTGTTCGGCGCCCTGCCCTATGACCCGGCCCTCGTGCCCCTGATCGGCACGTTCCTCGGCGGCCCGCTGCACCTGGGCGTTCTGCCCCTGGTCTATGGCGCCTCCATGTGGCTCTCCCAGTCGATGAGCCCGACCACGGGGATGGACCCGATGCAGCAGCGGATGCTGCAGCTGATGCCGGTGGTGCTGACCTTCACGCTCAGCCAGGTGGCCATCGGCCTCTTGATCTACTGGACCTGGAACAACCTGCTCTCGATCCTGCAGCAGTATGTGATCATGCATCGCTTCAAGGTGGAGAACCCGATCGACAATTTCCTCGGCCGCTTCAGCCAGAAGGCGCAGGAGTGAGCGAGGCCCCCCTCTTCACGGAGGAGCAGATCGAGGCCGCGCGGGTTCTGTTCGCCCACGAGGCCACGTTTCTGATGGGAGCGGCCCAGATCGATGGCCTGCCGGCGGCGGATCTGCCGGAAATCGCCTTCGCGGGGCGTTCCAACGTCGGGAAGTCTTCCCTGATCAATGCGCTCGTGAACCGGAAGGGCCTGGCAAGAGCCTCGAACGAACCTGGACGGACGCGGGAAGTAAATTTCTTCACCCTCGACGGCCGCATGCGCCTGGTGGACCTGCCGGGCTATGGCTGGGCCAAGGCCTCGAAGACGACGGTCAAGAAGTTTCAGGATCTGGGGCGAGACTATCTGCGCGGGCGGCCCAACCTGAAGCGGGTGTATCTGCTGATCGATGCGCGGCACGGCCTGAAGACGCCGGATTTCGAGCCGATGGACGCCTTCGACGTGGCGGCCGTGTCCTACCAGATCGTCCTGACCAAGGCCGACAAGATCAAGCCGGCCGAGGTCGCGGCCGAGGTGGACAAGACCATGAAGGCGATCGCCAAGCGGCCGGCCGCCTTTCCGAGGGTCATCGCCACATCGTCGGAGAAGGGCACGGGGCTGCCTGAACTGCGGGCCGAGGCCATGGCGGCGGCTTTCGGGTGACAACCGCGGCGCCGTTCGCTATCGAACCGGCCACTTTCGGACCCCGACCCTCTTGGGAGCATCGCGACATTGACCGAGGACGCTGAACAGCGCGGCTGGACGATGGCCAAGACCCTCGCCGAAGCCCTGCCCTTCATCCAGATCTATGACCGCGAAACCGTGGTGATCAAGTATGGCGGCCACGCCATGGGTCAGGAAGAGGTGGCCAAGCTGTTCGCCGCCGACACGGTGCTCTTGAAGCTCCTGGGCCTGCATCCGGTCGTGGTGCATGGCGGCGGTCCGCAGATCAGCCGGATGCTGGAAAAGGCCGGGGTGAAGTCGACCTTCATCGACGGCCTGCGCGTGACCGACGCGCCGACCATGGAAGTGGCCGAGATGGTGCTCTCCGGCGCGATCAACAAGGAAATCGCCAACTGGATCACTCTGGCCGGCGCCGAGGCCGATGTGCGGGGGGTGGGCCTCTCGGGCAAGGACGCCCGGATGATCACCGTGACCAAGGCGACCAGGACCAAGGGCGATGAGGAAATCGACCTGGGCTTCGTGGGCGACCCCTCGACGATCGACCCGCAGATCCTCGACGCCCTGATCCATGCCGAGCACGACTACATCCCCGTGGTGGCGCCGATCGGCGTGGCCGAGGATGGTGAGACCTACAACATCAACGCCGACACCGTGGCCGGGGCCCTGGCCGGAGCGCTTAAGGCCAAGCGCATGCTGTTGCTGACCGATGTGGAAGGGGTTCTGGACGCCAAGGGCGAGCTTATCCGCCAACTGACGGTGGCCGAGGCGAGGGGCGCGATCGCCTCGGGCGTCGCCTCCGGGGGCATGATCCCAAAGCTGGAAACCGCCATCGCGGCGGTGGAGGCGGGGGTCGAAGCGGTGGTCATTCTCGATGGCCGCCGGCCCCACGCCATGCTGACCGAGCTGTTCAGCGAGTTCGGCGCGGGGACGCTGATCAAGGCATGACCGGCGCGGCGGCCGACCTCCGCCACATCACCACCTGGCTCTTCGACCTGGATGATACGCTCTACCCGATGGAAAGCGGGTTGATGGAGCTGATCCGCGGCCAGATCGCGGCGACCATCATGCGCATCACCGGCATGGACGAGGCGACCGCGAAGGCGACGCAGCGCGGCTGGCTCTTGGAGCATGGGGCGGCCTTGCCGGGGTTCATGGCGGCCTACAAGGTCGACCCGGCCGAGGTGCTGGCGGCGTTTCATGACGTGCCGTTGGACGCCATCGCGCCTGATCCGGCGCTTGATGCGGCGCTCGGCCGGCTTCCGGGGCGAAAGCTGATCTTTACCAATGGCTCGGCGGCTCACGCGGACCGGATCCTGGCCCGGATCGGCGTCTCCCATCATTTCGAGGCCGTGTTCCATATCGAGGCCGCTCAGCTGGTCCCCAAGCCGGCCCCGGAAACGTTCGATGCGATGATCCGCGCCCATGACGTCGATCCGGCCACAACCTGCTTCTTCGAGGATTCGCCCGTGAACCTGCGCCACGCGGCGGATCTCGGCATGACCTGCGTGCTGGTGGGGCCGCACGCCCTGGCGGACGAGGCCCACTGGGTGGCGCACCGCGCCGCGAGCCTGACGGCGTTTCTGAACGCGGCCCTGGTTGCCGCCTAGAGAAGGGCGCCCGGGACCTTCGACAGGGCCAGGAGCGCCGCATAGGCCAGGGCGCAGAGCGTCGGATAGAAGGTGAGACCGAAACCGAGGGCGCGAGCCGGAGCACCGAACCTGTAACCCAGGGCGAAGGCCAAGCGGCCCTTCAGGAAGGCGGCGGCGAGGGCAATGGGCAAGGCCAGATGGTTCGCCGGCAGCAGGATGGCCAGCATGGCATAGGCGCCGATCGCGAGCACCGCCTGTTCGAGCGTATTGCCGAGAATGGCCCGCAGGAGGCGGATGCCGTGGCTCTCCGGATTGGGCGTCGCGGCGGCGTCGATGTCGTCCGGCGAGAAGAACCGCCGATTGGCGACGAGGCCAACGGCGATGGTCAGGCTGAGGAGCGGGCCGATGAGAGCCGTAGCGAAAACCAGCAGCCGGTCCGCCAGCGTTCCGTCACCGAAAGGGCGCAGGCCCAGCCAATAGATGACGGCGGTGCTGACGACGGCCAGGGCCATGCCAATCACCACGCCGCCCTGCCGCATCGACAGGGAGGGTTTCAAAGGCGCCGCTTGGTCGTCTATAGCCATCGTCCGTTTCGAGAACCGACCTAGAGAATAAAGCGCAGCCTTTCCCATGGACCTTTCCGCCCTACAAGCTGAGATCGAAACCGCGTTCGAAACGATCAGCGAATTGACCCCAACGACACAGGGGCCGGTGCGCACGGCGGTCGCCGAAGCCCTGCGGCTGCTCGATTCCGGGCAGGCCCGGGTGGCCGAAAAGGTCGGCGACAGTTGGATCACCAACCAGTGGCTGAAGAAGGCGGTGCTGATGAGCTTCCGCCTCAACGCCAATGAGGTGATGCGGGCGGGATCCCTGGGCGGAGGCGTCGGCCCCTGGTGGGACAAGGTGCCCAACAAGTTCGACGGCTGGGAAGCGCCGCAATTCGAAGCCGCCGGCTTCCGGGCCGTGCCGCACTCGGTGGTGCGCAAGGGCGCCTTCATCGCCAAGAACGTGGTGCTGATGCCCTCCTTCGTGAACATCGGGGCCTATGTAGACGAGGGCACCATGGTCGACACCTGGACCACGGTGGGGTCCTGCGCCCAGATCGGGAAGAACTGCCACCTCTCGGGCGGCGTCGGCATCGGCGGGGTGCTGGAGCCCCTGCAGGCCAACCCAACGATCATCGAGGACGACTGCTTCATCGGCGCCCGTTCGGAAGTCGCCGAGGGCGTGATCGTGGGCAAGGGATCGGTGATCTCGATGGGAGTGTATCTCACTTCCACGACCCCGATCATCGACCGGCGCACCGGCGAGACCACCACCGGCTATATCCCGCCCTATTCGGTGATCATGTCCGGCTCGCGCCCCAACCCGCACGACCCGACCCTGCCGGGCACCTATTGCGCGGTGATCATGAAGACGGTTGACGAGCGAACGCGGTCGAAGACGAGCGTCAACGAGCTGCTGCGGGACTAACCTGTCCGGCTAGCGGTCCTCGTCGAACCGGTTGGCCACCAGGGCCACCAGGGCGTCGAGCGCTTCCTGGGCCTGCGGGCCCTCGGCGGAAATATCGATGGTGGAGCCGACACCGGCGGCCAGCATCATCAGGCCCATGATCGAGCGGGCGTCGACGGTGGAGTCGTCCTTGGAGACGCGCACCTCGGCGTCGAAGGCCGAGGCGGTCTTGACGAACTTGGCGCTGGCCCGGGCGTGGAGGCCGCGTTCGTTGATGATCTCGACGGTAGCCTCGGTCATTTCTCGCCGGCGAGCACGTAAGAGGCCACGGAGATGTATTTGCGGCCGGCCTCCTGGGCGTGCGCGACGCAGGCCGCCAGGTCAAGCTTCGTGCGGACCGAGGCCAGCTTGATCAGCATGGGCAGGTTGAGGCCGGCGATCACCTCGGCCTTGGTCTGCTGCATGACCGAGATGGCGAGATTGGAGGGCGTACCGCCGAACATGTCGGTAAGCAGGATGACCCCGGCGCCGGTATCGACCTCGCTGACGGCCTTCAGGATATCGCGCCGGCGGCGCTCCATATCGTCTTCCGGGCCGATACAGATAGCCGCGACATTGGTCTGGGGCCCGACGACATGCTCCATGGCGAAGACGAACTCTTCCGCCAGCCGTCCGTGGGTGACGATCACGAGGCCGATCATGCAAGGTTTCTCAAGGAACGCCCCACGGGGTCACGGCCAGATTGCGACCGCGAAGGGGGCCTAGATACGCCCCTTAGCGGGCTTGTCCAATATTGTTCAGGGCGCGACCGATTTTCGCGGGGGCGCCGGGTTCGAAAGGCCACAGGTCCAGACGTGGCAAGGCCTGGCCACCGATCTCGCACGCCGGATTTTCGGGCATGCGCTCAACCGCCGCGGGGTCGGCGGCAAGGCTGACCACGAGGTCGATGGGGGCGAAGGGCCGGTAGGGGCAGCGCTGCACGCCCTGGCCGCGCACCTCGATCAAACCGGCCAGGACATCCGGCGAGCGTCCATAGAGCCTTCCCACATCCGCCCAGACCTCCACCTGGTCATCCGCCACCAGGGCAAAGCCTTGGGCGAGCGCGCGCAATGCCAGGTCGCTCTTTCCGGATCCGGATGGCCCTTCGATGAGCGCGCCGCGCCATTCGCCACCGCATAGGAGGGCGATCAGCCCCGCGTGGCGGATCATCCCCGCGCCTCGGGCAGAGTCACGCTGAAGCGGGCGCCAAGGATGACGCCCTCCGGGCCTTCCCGGTTGGAAGCGGTGATCTGGCCGCCATGGGCCTCAATGATCTGGCGGGCGATGGAGAGGCCCAGACCGGAATTGCCGCCGAAAGCCGCGCCCTTGGGCCGCGAAGTGTAGAAGCGCTGGAAAATGGTTTCCAGATTCTCCGGCGGCATGCCTGGACCATCGTCCTCCACCGCGACGGTCACCTGGCCTCTGGCTTGGGATAGGGCGACACGGACCTCGCCATCCGGTGGGCTGAATGACCGGGCATTGTCGATCAGGTTGCGGAACACCTGGCCGAGCGGCCCTTCCCGGCCGCTGATCTGGGCGGGACTTTCCGGTGTGATCAGGCGGACATGGGCCTCGCCGCTCCGGCGCGAGGCGTCATAGAGGGCGACAATGTCGGTGAGTAGCCTGCCGAGGTGGACGGGTTTGGGATCATCCCGGGCCAGTTCGGCGTCGAGGCGCGAGGCGTTGGAAATGTCGGTGACCAGGCGGTCGAGACGGCCGACATCCTGCTTGAGGATACCCATCAGACGCGCCCTGGGGGCCTCATCCTTGACGAGGTCGAGCGTCTCCACGGCCGAGCGTATGGAGGTGAGCGGGTTCTTGATCTCGTGCGCCACGTCGGCGGCGAAGGCCTCGATGGCGTCCATGCGCTCCGAAAGCGTGCGGGTCATGTCCTCCAGGGACTGCGCCAGATCGCCCACCTCGTCGTCGCGCCCCGAGAGGTCCGGCAGGGCGATGGCCCGGGAGCGTGAAAGCCTAACCCGGTCCGCGGCGCGGGCGAGGCGCAGGACCGGCTCGGCCACCAGCCGCGTCAGCAGGAAGGAGGAGAGCAGTGTCACCCCGATGGCGATAAGGATGAACGGCAGGAGGGCCCGCCGTTCGGCCGCGATGATCTGATCCACATCGCCGGCTTCCAGCGTCAGGACACCGAGCACGGCGCGGACATGGCGGATTGGGATCGAGACGGACACAACCCGCCCGCCGCTCTCGGAGCGGCGCATGCCGGAGACCTGATTGCCGGCGAGGGCGGCGGCCAGTTCGCGGCGGACATCATCCCGGCCCTGGGCGGCATCCCCCTTCGCCTCGGTCTGGTCATTGCCGTCCACGAAAGGAATGGCCGCGTCGCCGGGGCCCCGGGCCGGCGGCAGATCGGAGGCCTCGACCCGGTCCGCCACCACGAAGGAATCCGCGATCACCCGGCCCTGGCTGTCGAACAGCCGCACGCGCTGATTTCGCGGAATGAACAGTTCTTGGAGGTAGTCGTTGGCGAGACTCGGCTCCAGGGCCGGCTCCGGCTCTCCCACGGTGGCGGCGCGGTCGATCACATTGGCGATCACCTCGCCTTGGATCGTCAGACTGTCGATACGGGCATTGATCAGGCCCCGGCGCAGCTCATTGAGCACCAAGGCGCCCGTGATGAGGATCGCCAGGCCCAGGAGATTGAGCACGATAATGGTGCGGCCGAGCCTGGAGCCCGGCCACCAGGGCGACTTACGCCCCTGCTCCGCCTCGGCGGGGCGCCGATCAGGATTCGCGGTAGCGGTATCCGACGCCATAAAGGGTTTCGATCGCGTCGAATTCGCCATCCACCTGGCGGAACTTCTTACGCATGCGCTTGATGTGGCTGTCGATGGTGCGGTCATCGACATAGACCTGATCGTCGTAGGCGGCGTCCATCAGGTTGTCGCGGCTCTTCACGAAACCCGGACGCTGGGCGAGGGATTGCAGGAGCAGGAATTCCGTCACCGTCAGGCGCACGGGCTTGCCTTCCCAAAGGCAGTCATGACGCGCCGGGTCCAGGGTCAGGCGACCGCGCTTGATGGCCTTCGAAGCGCTGGCCGCGGCTGAATCCGCCGGCTCCTCTGGCCCTTCGCCGGGAACGCCCGCGCGCCGCAGGACCGCCTTCACACGCTCCAGCAGCAGGCGCTGGCTGAAGGGCTTATGCATGTAGTCGTCGGCGCCGAGGTTGAAGCCGAGGATTTCGTCGATCTCCTCATCCTTCGAGGTGAGAATGATGACCGGCAGCTCAGAGGATTGGCGCAGGCGCTTGAGCACCTCCATGCCGTCCATGCGGGGCATCTTCACATCGAGAATCGCCAGGTCCGGCGGATCCGCCTGCAGGGCCGCGAGGCCCGAGGCGCCGTCGTAGAAGCTCTTCACCTTATGACCGTGGCTTTCGAGAGCCAGGGATACGGAGGCGACGATATTCTCGTCGTCATCCACCAGGGTGATGTTGGCCATGTTCATCCTTGCCAGTTCCGCCGGGACCCTAGCGATCCGTGCCTGTATTCACAATGAACAGCCATGGCCAAGGTTGCCGGTGTTTCTTCTTTCCTCGCATGGGGTGGCCGCAATTTGCGCGGCGTGCGGCGAAATCAAGACGGTCTTAAGCCTAATCGGTCACCCTCACGGCGACTGGGGGAAGACTATTGGAACGATCGCAGGTCCACTACGAACTCTATGTGCGCCGCCAGGTGGGCGCGCCCTGGACGCTGGACAGCGCCGGTGAAAACCGCGCGCAGATCGTCGAAGCGGCGGAAACCATGCTGGAAGACGGCCGTGTTGCGGCCGTGCGGGTAACCAAGGAAACCCTCGACGCCGAGACCCGTGAATTCCAGACCGTGACGATCCTGTCGAAGGGCGCGGTCGACAAGGGCAAGGCCAAGAAGCCGCGCGAGCAGATGGAGCCTCTGTGCGTGGCGCCGGCGGACCTCTACACCGCCCATGCGCGCGACCGCATCGGAAGGCTGCTGGAAAACTGGCTTTCACGGCAGAAGGCGACGGCCTTCGAACTGCTGCACCGGCCGGATCTGGTTGAAAAGCTGGAAGCCACGGGCGTGGAATTGCAGCATGCGATCCAGAAGATCGCCGTGCCCGAAGCCCAGGAACGCGGCGTGACGGTGCACGAATTGATCCGCACCTTCCAAAGCCTGGTCGAGCGCGCCATCGAGCGGCTGATGAAGGACAAGCGCAAGGGCGCCTTGCCCGATGTCGACAAGGAGGGCTTCGCCGCCGCCTGCATACGCCTGTCGCACGATCCCGAGCGCGCCTACCTCCTGGGGGCGGGCGTCGCCGCCACCCTGGCTCCAGCCCGCAACTGGACCGAAAAGGTCGCACGACTGCTCGATCTGGCCGACGCCGCCCCTGAAGACCCCGAGGCCCGGCGGCTGGCCTTCCACGTGCTGGAACAGCCTCTGGCGGAAATTCTGGGCTCCAAGGCGGGGCTCGCCGATCTGCTCGGCCCCGAACTGGACCTGGGAGGCTCCCTGGCCGCGATGACCCGGCTCTCGGCGATCGACATCGTCGAGCTGCTGATCAGCATGGAACAGGCAGTTGCCAAGATCATGCCGCCCCTCGAAGGGCCCGCCGCCAGGCTGGCGAACTGGCTCGAAGGCCCGCATTTCCCCAATGTGCGCCAGGCGATCGCCAAGCGAGTGCTCTCCGAACTGAATGGGCCACGGCGCCTGCGCCCCTCCGATCCGGCGGGCGAGATCGAGCTTTTGCGTGGCCTGGCCATGGCCTTGACCGCGGCGGCGGGAAAGATGCTGCCGCTCGAGGATGTGCAGACGGCCTTCGGCATTCGCTCAAGAATGCTTGTGACCGGCGAGTTCGTGGAGAGCTTCCTGGGCCGGGACCGTACGCCGCGCGAAGAGGCCGAGGCGCTGATCTGGCTGGTCGAGAACTGCATCGGTGCGGCCAACAAGCGCCAGGCCGGCCGCTGGCTGGTGGCCAATATCGGCTCCCTGCCCTTTGAAAAGGACCTGCGCTACGGCCCGGATTCGCCGGCGACCAAGCTGGCCAAACTGGCCGAACTGCAGCGCTCCGCCGCCCGTTCCGGCCTGGTGGAAGAGGATCTGCGCCCGGTTCAGGCCAAGCTGGGCGAGTTGGGCGGCCTGATCGAGGCTGATTCCAAGCTGACCCAAGCCCTCGCCAGAGCCCCGGCCCCCGCCGTGCACCGTTTGACGCTGCTCCTGCGCCTGGCGGTGGGCGAGGCCGGACCGGTGGGGCCGGCGGCGGACCGCGCCCGGGCGGAAGCCCTGAAGCTGCTGCGCTCGGAAGCCACTCGCGGCGAACTGGCCAAGTCGCCTGAAGCCCTCATGAAGGTGCGCGACCTGGTGCAGCAGGCGGGCTTGGCGGCCTAGAGCCTGTCCGGTTTTGATTGGATCAATCAAAACCGGAAAACAGGCTCGATTCTAAGGGTTTGCGAGCACGATTCAGGGTTTTGGCGATGCCACCAAAACCCATCGTGCTCTAGATCAGCATTGACCAGTCGAGGGGCTCGCCGAATTTCAGATCGCGCGAAGCCGTCCGGCCCAAGACCTGCGGCAGATGCTTGGGCGCCAGGCCGAAGCCCGGGCGCACCGAGCGGACATTGGCCGGGCTGAGCGCCTCACCGGCCTTCACATCGGCGGTGACATAGAGGCTGCGGCGATGATCCTGGGCGGCGCGTTCAGAGCCCAGGGTGTCATAGGTGGCGGCGCCGAGGGCGCGCCAGGCGTTCTTACAATCGGCGACGAGGGCGGTGAACTCCGCCGGCTCCAGGCTGAAAGCCACATCCGGCCCGCCATCGGCGCGCGCCAGGGTGAAGTGCTTTTCGATGACGCAGGCGCCGAGCGCCACGGCCGCCACCGAAGCCGCCGAGCCCGGCGTGTGGTCAGAGAGGCCGGTCAGGACGCCGAAGCGGCGGGCGAGGTCGGGCACGGTGCGCACATTCGCCTCCTCCATGGGCGCCGGATAGGACGAGACGCAGTGGAGCATGACGATCTGGTCGCAGCCGTTGGCGCGCGCCGTCTTCAGGGCCTCGGCCATTTCATCGAGATTGGCGAGACCGGTGGAGATGATCATCGGCTTACCCACCCTCGCCACCCGGGCGATGAGCGGTAGATCGACGGCCTCGAACGAGGCGATCTTGTAGGCCGGAGCGTCCAGGCTCTGGAGCAGATCGACGGCGGTGTCGTCGAAGGGCGAGGAGAAGATCGTCACCCCGTGCCGCCGGGCCCGCTCGAACAGGGCGGCATGCCATTCATAGGGCGTGTAGGCCTCGGCATAGAGGTCGTGCAGGGTTCGGCCTGCCCAGGGGCCGGTTTCGATCCTGAAGCCCGGGCCGTCGCCAGGCAGGGTGATGGTGTCCGGCGTGTAGGTCTGCAGCTTGATGGCGTCACAGCCCGTGGCGGCGGCCGCATCGATCATGGTCAGGGCACGCTCGAGGCTGCCGTTATGATTGCCGGAGAGCTCGCAGATGATGAAGGGCTCGTGGTCCGGCCCGATCTTGCGGCCGGCGATTTCGATCGAGGGGTTCATCGGTTGATCCCAAGCGCTTCGGCGAGGGCGGCGGCGACTTTGTCCACGTCCTGCTCGGTCATGCCTGGATAGAGGGGCAGGGAGAGGCATCGATCATACCAGGCCTGGGCCCCCGGCAGGTCGAGCGCGCCGTAGCGCCCCCGATAGTAGGGCTGCTGGTGGACAGGGATGTAGTGCACCTGGGAGCCGACCCCGCGCAGGCGCAGGGCCTCGACGACCCCTGCCCGGGTGCGGCCGGCGGCTTCGAAATCGATCAGGGCGACCATCAGGTGCAGGCCGGGATGAGCGGCGGGATTGGTGGGCGCCATGCGCACGAGCGGCGCCAAGGGCGAAAGGGCCGTCTGGTATCGGGACGCCAGGGCCGAGCGGGCGGCGACGAAGCGGCCGAGCTTGGCCATCTGGGAGACGCCGAGGGCGCAGAGCACGTCCGGGATGCGGTAGTTGAAGCCGACCTCCGGCATCTCGTACCACCAGGGATCTCCGCCTTGCGGACGGATCATGCCGTGGCTCCTGAGACGCTTGAGGCGCTCGGCGAGCACCGGATCGCGGGTAGTCACGGCGCCCCCCTCGCCGGTGGCGATGGTCTTCACCGGATGGAACGAGAAGCAGGCCATGGCCGAGCGGCGGCCATCGCCGGAGCGCTCGGTTCCCTGGCCCCAATCGGCGCTGGAGCCGAGAGCGTGGCAGGCGTCTTCGATGACCACGGCGTCTCGCCCCTCCGCGAGCGCGGCGATGGCTGGCAGGTCGCAAAGGTCGCCGCGCAGATGCACGGGCAGGACGGCGGCGACCTTCTCATCCCCGGCCAGGGCCAGGGCGTCAGATAGGGTATCCGGAGTCATCAGACCGCTCATCGGGTCAACATCGGCGAAGACCACTTCGGCGCCCACGAAGCGCGCGGCGTTGGCGGTGGCCAGGAAGGTGATGGAAGGGACGATACAGACATCGCCCGGGCCGACCCCTTGCGCCAGCATGGCCAGGTGCAGGGCGGCGGTGCCGTTCGAGCAGGCGACGGCGAAAGGGGCATCCACGGCCTGACAGATCGCCGCCTCGAAGGCCTCGACCCTCGGGCCAGTCGTCAGAAAATCGGAACGCAGGGCCTCGGCCACGGCGGCGATGTCATCATCCTCGATGGTCTGGCGACCATAGGGAAGAAAGTCAGCCACCCTTTTCCTCCACCATGGCCATCAAGGCCTCGTTGGTGAGCCATTCGGAATTGGTGTCCGAAGCATAGGAGAAATCCTCAGCCACCATGGCTGAACCGGTGTTGGCGAAGGGATTTCGCGGGAACTCCACGAAGGCCGGCTCGATGGCGTAGCGGTCGCCCAGATCGGCGGTGGAGCGGGCGTCATCGGCGCTGATCATCATCTCATGCAGCTTCTCGCCGGGACGGATGCCGATCACTTCGATGCCGGCGCCGGGGCACATGGCCTCCACCAGATCGGTCATCCGCATGGACGGGATCTTCGGCACGAAGACCTCGCCGCCCCGCATGATGTTGAGCGAGGAGAGCACGAAATCGACGCCTTCATTGAGCGTGATCCAGAAGCGCGTCATCCGCGCGTCGGTGATCGGCAGCGTCTTGGCCCCATTGGCGATCATCCGCTGGAAAAGCGGGACGACGGAACCGCGTGATCCGACAACGTTGCCGTAGCGGACCACCGAGAAGCGGGTGCCGATATCGCCGGAGAGATTGTTGGCGGCGACGAAGGTCTTGTCGGAGGCCAGCTTGGTGGCGCCGTAGAGATTGATTGGGTTGCAGGCCTTGTCCGTGGAAAGCGCCACCACGTACTTCACCCGGTTCGAGAGCGAGGCCCAGACCACGTTTTCCGCACCCATGACATTGGTGTGGATGCATTCGGACGGATTGTACTCCGCGGCGGGGACCTGCTTGAGGGCCGCGGCGTGGATGACGATGTCGACGCCGCGCAGGGCCAGCGTCAATCTGTCGCGGTCGCGCACATCCCCCAGGAAGAAGCGCATGCGGCCGAGTGTCTCGGCGTCGAACTTCTCGCGAAGGTCGATCTGCATCTCATGCTGCTTCAGTTCGTCCCTGGAATAGACGATGAGTTTGCGGGGTTTGGAGCTGGCCAACACCTTGTCGATAAAGCGCCGGCCGAAGGAGCCGGTGCCGCCGGTGACGAAGATGACCTTGCCGTCGAGGTCCAGTCTGGTCGGTGCGAATCTTCCCATGTCCCCCTAGGTGCGCCCGTGTCCGTAAAGAGAGCGTCAACCGTGTTTCTGGCACTCTTGGCCCATGCAACGCCGCGACCTTCTCTCCGCCGCCGGCCTGATGGGCCTTACCGCCCTCGCCGCGGCTCCCGCTGAGGCCAGTGAAGAGCGCAAGAAGGGCGGCGGCGCCTCCTTCGTGCTGATCCAGAACATCCAGGCCACGATCATGCGGCCAAACGGGCGGCGCGGCGTGATCACCATGGAAAACGGCATCGACGTTCCGGACGAGGCGTTCCGCGCCATCGCCGCCGCCTCGATCCCGCGCCTGCGGGCCGCCTACTCCCAGACCCTTCAGACCTTCGGCGCAAGCCTCGCCCCCGCCGGCGTGCCGAACGCCGACTACCTGGTGCGCGAGATGCAGCGCCAGACGGACGCCGTGCTTGGCCGGACCGGCGCCCGGTTCCTGGTCGGAACGATCATGGTCAACTAGGCCAGCTTCCCAAGCGGCTTTTGCACAAACGAAAACGGGCGGAACCTTGCAGGTTCCGCCCGTTCGCCTTTTGGGGCCGCGCCCCTCCTAGTGGGAGATGCGCAGGTTTTGAATCGAGCCGGCGATGGCGTTGAAGGTCGAAGTCAGGTCCGCCGCGTCGGTGACGTTGTAGTACTTATCGGTTCCCGAGGCGCAGGCCTGCAGGATGGCCTGGGAGTGGCTAGAGACGCCCACGCCGATGGCATAGATGACGATGCCCCTGGCCTTGATGTTGGCGCAGAGCTTGGCCTCACGGTCGTCCATGGCGTCGCGCCGTTGCGTGCCGGTCGAAGTCTCGGTCAGGGCGACGTTGCTGGCGCTCAGCAGGCGGGCCTGCCAAGCATAGCCGACGCCGGTATAGATCGAGTTCTGCGGGTTGGAGACCTCATCGTTGGTGTTGTCACCGTCGGTGAGAAGTACGATCACCTTGGTCAGATTCTGGGTGCCGTAGGCTGACCCGTCTGCGAAGGGTCCGTTCGGCGAAATCAGGTGCCAGCCCCACACGAGGCCCATCGGCACGTTGGTGTTGCCGCCCGTGCCCATGGCGTTGATCCGCGCTTTCACGGAGTTGAAGTCCGTGGTCATGCGCATGATCGGCTGCATATTGCATTCGCGATTCGGACCGAAATCGCCGGTGCCGTTGGCGCCCGAAGCAATGTTACCCGTGTTCGAGGCAGCATACTTCTGGACCCGGGCCTGGCGCGTCTTCAAGGCCGCCAAGGTTGACCCCGTGGTGGTGGTCTTGTCGTTGGTGATCCAGTTGTTGCCGAAGTCGTAGTAGTAGGTATTGCCCCGATAGGTATAGGAAATCGTGTTGTCGTCTGGTTCGTCCGGCGCGAAATAGGGCACAAACATCGTCGCCGGCGTGCCCGCGGATGGCGCCGTCTCCTGAATATCATAAGGCGCGGGGCGGCTCTCGACACAGCCCGCCCAGCTGAGGCTCGTCTGGGTCAGCATCGTGAAGCGGTTGGTGGTCGTGTTCGAGAAGATATCGGATCCATAGGCGGTGGGCATGGTGCCGACCATCCAGCTGGCGTTCTTGTAGGTCGTGCCGACATTGACGGTCATCGAGAACGGCACGACGCCGATCTTCACGGCGTTCGGGTCGGTTGAACGGGCCGCAGCCGTGGCCAGGGTGTCGACCAGCTGGTTGGCGGCCGACCGCAGGGCGACGATCTTGGTCTGCGAGCCCAGGCTGTAGGACATCGAGCCGGTGTTATCGAGGACCAGGGCGACTTCCACCTTGTTCATGGTGCGCACCACCTGGGAGGAGGCGCTGATGGTCATGTCCCCCTGCAGCCACAGATTGGCGATCACCGGCGTGACCCGCACCGTGGCGGTGGCGTCGATGTAGGCGCCGTTGGCGTGGAAGTTGGACGTGCTCAGGGTGGCGTCGGAGAGGTTCGCCAGGTTGGCCGATAGGGCCGGGCCGCCAACCGCGTTCAGCTGGGTGTCCGTGACGCCGGTTGAGCGCGCCGCGATGAGGTTCGCCGCGTCGAGGGCGTCCTGCAGCTGCTGCTTGGCGATGGATGCCCGGCTGATATCGAACAGGCCAAAAGACAACACCGTCAAAGGCAGGGCGAGAATGGCGAATTGCACCGCCACCGCACCGTCCTTGCGCTTGATGAACTGGCCAAGACGCGTCCAGCGCGTGCGCCAGGTCTCTTTCTTCGTTTCTGTCACGCCCACCATTTTCAGCCCCGCAGTTTTGCAGGCCGCACGACGCCGAGACGGCGCGCACGGTCTTTCTCCACCGGGCAGCATGCCAAAGCGCGGTAAATGAAACCCACTATGGGCTTGGTAAACCGCGAGAAAATATTGGCTGGCGGTGAACGGCCGTTAGCCAAGCACGCAGGCGGCCAAACCATCCCGGCGGACGGTGCCCGAGGCGGCGGTGATGTGGCCCGCGCGGCGGCGAACATAGGGCCCAGGCGCCGCGGCGCGGTAGCGGATCGGATTGGGCAGGATCGCGGCCAGTCGGGCCGCCTGCGCCGGGGACAGCTTGGCGGCGCTGACGTGGAAATAGTGCTGGGCGGCGGCCTCGGCCCCATAGATACCGGGGCCCATCTCCACCGAATTCAGGTAGACTTCCATGATCCTGGGCTTGCCCCAGAGGGTCTCGATGAGAACGGTGAAATAGGCCTCCAGGCCCTTGCGCACCCAGTCGCGTTGCGGCCAGAGGAAGACGTTCTTGGCGGTCTGCTGGCTGATGGTCGAGCCGCCGCGGATGCGGCCAGGTCGGCGTTCATTGTTGCGCATGGCCCGCTCGATGGCCTCGAAATCAAAACCGTTGTGCGAGCAGAAGCGCGCATCTTCGCTGGCGATGACGGCGCGGGTGAGGCTGGGGGATATCTGGCCGATCGGGCGCCACTCGCGCTCCAAACCGCGCCCCTCGAACATCCGCTGGACCATCAGGATGGTGATCGGCGGGGGCACGAAGCGGTAGAAGACGGTCAGGCCCACCGGCAGGACGAAGCCGATGATGAAGCCGATGAGAAAGAGGCCGCGCACGAAGCGCCAGAACCCGCCGGGCTTTCGCTCTGCCTTCGGCTTCGGCCCCGCCATCCTAGAGCGTCACCTCGCCCACCCCGGCCGCGCCGTCCTCGTCGCCCCAAGCCACGCGCTTGCCATCGGCGCTGACCGCCAGGGCGGTGATCGGAGCGCCCTTGTCGGCCCTCAGGAATTCGGTGCGTTCGGCGGCCAAGCTACAGACCCAGACCCGGCCATCATCGAGGCCGGCGGCGAGAATATCGCGCTTCGCGGTTCCGGCCACCCGGGTGACGAGGGCGGCCTGATCAAAACCCACTTCCGTGGCCGCCTTGCCCATCGGCCCGTTGGCGCCGCCGAACGGCCAGAGCACGGCCCCGTTGGCGCCGGAGGTCGCCAGGAATTGTCCGTCGGCGACGAAGGCGAGGCTTTTCACCTTGGCGGGATAGCCGCCCATCTTCAGGTCCTTGGCGTCGTTCAGCCGCCAGCCGTGCAGGGCGTTTTCCTGCATGGCGCTCATCAGGAAGCGGCCATCGGGGCTGAAGGCCAGGCCGATGTGGGCCCCGGCCCAGGTGAGTTTCACCGGCTTCTGCTCGGCGATCCGCGCGTACCAGAGGAAGGCCCCGCCGTAGCTGGCCGTGGCGATGCGCCGGCCGCGCGGCTCGAAGGCGACATCCGCCACCTGGCGCTCATGGGCGAAGACCCGGGCGAAGGCCGGATCGGAGACATCGCGCACTTGCAGGTCCTTGCCCGCCGAAAAGGCAAAGAGGCCGCTATCGGGCGACGCATCGAGGGCTTCGATCCAGCGGCCGGGAACCTTGGCCAGTTCCACCGGCGCCTCGCCCCGGCGGGCCCAGACAACGCGGCCGTCATCGCCGCCGGTCAGCAGGCCCTGACCCTTCGGGTGGGGCCGGGCGCAGAGGATCGCGCCATCATGGGCCTCCACGCGCTCACCGCCCTCGAACGCCACGCTGCCGTCGCCCAGGGCGAAGACCGCCTGGCCCTCCTTGTCGAAGTAGGCGGCGCTCACATAGGCGTCGAAATCGGCGAACATCGGTCACTTCCGGGGGCTGGCGATCCCGCCCTGGGGAGGCGGGAAATTGATTGGCTCGGCGGGCTTTACTTCCGTCCTCATCCGGTGGAAAGGAAGTCTGAAACAACGGCCCGCTCAAAAGCGGGACCGCAAGGGAGTATGCAATGGGCGCCAAACTCGGCGGCGGGAAGGCCGACAAGTTCGACCTCGGTCAGAACAGCGAGATCAACGTCACGCCCTTCGTGGACGTGATGCTTGTGCTGCTGATCATCTTCATGGTGGCCGCGCCGATGGCGACCGTCTCGATCAAGATCGACCTGCCCCCGGCCGTCGCTCCGCCGCCGGATCAGAAGGAGAAGGATCCGACCTTCATCTCGATCCAGGAAGGCGGCGCGATCTTCGTGTCGGTGACCAAGGACACCCTGAAGCCGTCGACCCTGCAGACCCTGGCCGCCGACGTGGCCGCGTCCCTGGCCGTGGCCAACCCGACCAACGAACGCGTGTTCATTCGCGCCGACCGGCACGTGAAGTACCGGGAGTTCATGTCGGTGATCAACGCCCTGCAACGGGCCGGCTACTACAAGATCGGCCTGATCAACGAAGACCTGTCCGGCTGATCCTGGCCTGATCTTCAAGCCTTCTGAAAGGGCGGTCGCGACCAGCGGCCGCCCTTCTTGCTGCGTGGCTTAGGGCGTCACCCCGTTCTTCTTGAAGTGGGCGAGGAGCCTGGTCCAGCCGTCCTTGGCGGCGGCCTCGTCATAGGTGGGGCGGTAGTCGGCGTGGAAGCCGTGGTTGGCCTCCGGATAGACGATGATCTCACTGCCCGTCTTGCCGGCCGCGGCCAGGGCCTCGCGCATGGCGGGGGCGGCGGTGGTCAGCTGGTCCTTGCCCGCATAGAGGCCGAGGACGGGGCAATGCAGCTGGCTGACCAGCTGGATCGGCCACATCTGGCCCGGAACCGCCGGGGCGTTCGCCGCCGGGGCCAGGCGGCCATACCAGGCGGCGCCAGCCTTGAACTCGGTGAAGTTCTCGCAGGCCAGCCAGGTGACCCCGCCGCCCCAGCAGAAGCCGGTGACGCCGACGCGGCCCATCTGGGCCCACGGCTGGGCGTTCAAGAACTTCAGGGTGTCGCGCACATCGCCCATCACCTGCGGGTCCGAGGCCTGGGCGACGATGCGGCGGATCTCGGCGAAATCGGTGAGCGGGGCCGGATCGGCCACCCGCACGAAGAAGGCCGGGGCGATGGCGGCATAGCCCAGCTTGGCGAACCGGCGGCAGACGTCCTTGATGTAATCGTGGACGCCGAAAATCTCCGAAATCACCAGCACCACGCCGTGGCGCCCGCGTGCCGCGGGACGGGCGACATAGGCCGGCAGGCTCTGGCCGGCCGTGGGCAGCATCACCGTCTCGGTGATCAGGCCCTCGCTGTCCGTGGTGATCGGAGCAGCGTCCGCGGAGACGGCGGCGGCGGCGTATCCGGCGAAAAACACCGAGGCGACCGTGCGGCGGGAGAGATTGAGGTCGCCCGGCAGATTGCCTTCAGGGCGGGTCAAAATGGTCATGGCGCGGTCCTCCGGCGCATATGGCTTTGACGGAATGGCGGCGAGCCTACGCCGGGCCCGCTCAGGCGGGAAGGGCGCGCCGGAGGGTGAGGTTGAGCCGCCCGCCGCCCTCGATCAGGCGCGACGAGCCCGGAACGATCCGGTCGATACCGTGAAAGGCCAGCCGGTCCTCGCCGGCCAGCAGGCAGACGTCGCCCGAGGCCAGCCGCACGGAGCGGGTGGCGCCGCCCCGTTTGGTGCCGCCGATGCGGAAGATGGCGGTGTCGCCCAGCGAGACAGAGAGCACCGGGAAGGAGAAGTCCGCCTCATCGCGGTCCTGATGCAGGCCCATGCGCGCCCCGTCCCGGTAGAGATTGACGAGACAGGCGTCCGGCGGCGTCACCGGATCGGCGTGGGTCTTCCAGAGCCGGAGGAGAATTTCCGGAATCGGTGGCCAGGGCGCGCCCGTCAGGGGATGGCGCGGCTCGTAGCGATAGCCCCTCGCGTCGGAGATCCAGCTGAGCGGCCCGAACCCCGTCATCTCGACGCTCATCGGCTTGCCGGAGGGGGTCGCCTGACGAAAGAAGGGCGCCCGCTGGGCGCCCTTCCAAACCTCGGCCGCGAGCGCGGCCTGGGCCTCTTGATCGAGAAGGCCGGGCAGAAGCCGAAACACCGCCCGGCCGGCCCGAACTAGTCGGTGTAGGTGTAGGAGGTGATGCGGCAGACGTTGATGCCCTGACGGACAAGCGAACGGCCGTTGGAGAACACCGCCTTGAAGTCGTACATGCAGTGGCCGGTGCCATCATCGATGTTGATGGTGACGCTTTGGCCCGGACGCAGGACGTCCTGACCCAGGATGTCTTCTTCCCAGTCATCGGTGTCCACGTTCGACGCGTAGAAGCGTTGCATCGTGTAGCTGGTGCCGTTGATGATCCGCACGCGGCGGTCTTCGTTATCGGCATTGGCGCCGGTCGTGGTGAGCGCGACGGCCGCGATGGTCGTGGCGCACAGGAGAGCGGCGCGAGCCGCGAGCTTCAACTTGGTCATACTTTAGTACCCCTTCGAGATGTGGTTCGGCGCGCTCTGAACCCCCTCGATCCTGTCATCGAGCGCCGATGGTTTGAATAAGACACCCTGTTTCTGGCCTTGCCTAGGGTGGATCGCCAACCCCTAAAAAGGGGGCGGCGGGTTGGGCGGAATCGAGACCCCGCCCGCCGTCCCGCACTTAGTCGGTATAGGTGTAAGAGGTGATGCGGCAGACATTCACGCCTTGCCGGACCAGTGACCGGCCATTCGAGAACACGGCCTTGAAATCGTACATGCAATGGCCGGTGCCATCATCGATGTTGATGGTCACCGAACGGCCAGGACGGAGCACGTCATTGCCCAGGATATCTTCTTCCCAGTCATCGGTATCCACATTCGAGGCATAGAACCGCTGCATGGTGTAGCTGGTGTTGTTGATGATGCGCACGCGGCGGTCTTCGTTATCCGCGTTGGCGCTGGTGGTGGTCAGGGCGACGGCCGCCAGGGTCGTCGCGCAGAGAAGGGCGGCGCGGGCCGCGATCTTCAAGTTCGTCATTGTCTTCTACAGCCCCCTCATCGCCACCCTCGGCCCCCATGGCCTGATCCTGGCGAAGGCTATGAATGCTTCGGCAACTCCCGTTTGGTCGTTGCTGAACGATGTTTTGCGACACCTCAGATGAATGCAAGCTGACAGAAATTGAAGCCTTACCGTTCAACTTGAATCGAACGGGCAAGCGTCAAATCCCTTGCTAAGGCCGCCAGCCTTCCCATATCCGCCTCGTGACGGCGACTTCCTGTCCGGAAGCCGCATTTGAAAAGAGACCATCGAACCTGGGAAGTGCCGCGAACCCTTGGGGTGCTTGAGCAAAAAGGCCCCGCAGCGTCCTTCGCCAGACAAGGAGCGAGTTAAATCTCAATGAGCAAGATTATCGGCATCGACCTGGGGACCACCAATTCCTGCGTCGCCATCATGGACGGGAAGACTCCCAAAGTGATCGAGAACGCCGAGGGCGTGCGCACGACGCCGTCCGTGGTGGGCTTTCTGGAAGACGGTGAGCGCGTGGTCGGCCAGCCGGCCAAGCGCCAGGCCGTGACCAACCCGACCAACACCTTCTTCGCGATCAAGCGGCTGATCGGCCGCCAGTACAACGATCCGATGGTGGAGAAGGACAAGGGCATGGTGCCCTACGAGATCGTCAAGGGCCCAAACGGCGACGCCTGGGTGCGCGCCCATGGCCAGGACTACTCGCCCCAGCAGATCAGCGCCTTCACCCTGATGAAGATGAAGGAAGCGGCCGAGCAGCACCTCGGAGAGAAGGTCGAGAAGGCGGTGATCACCGTTCCGGCCTACTTCAACGATGCCCAGCGCCAAGCCACCAAGGACGCCGGCAAGATCGCCGGCCTGGAAGTGCTGCGCATCATCAATGAACCGACGGCCGCGGCCCTCGCCTACGGCCTGGAGAAGAATGACGGCAAGAAAATTGCCGTCTACGACCTCGGCGGCGGCACCTTCGACGTCTCGATCCTGGAGATCGGGGACGGCGTTTTCGAGGTGAAGGCCACCAATGGCGACACCTTCCTGGGCGGCGAGGACTTCGACCTTCGCCTCGTCGACTACCTGGCCGACGAGTTCAAGAAGGAACAGGGCGTCGACCTGCGCAAGGACAAGCTGGCCCTGCAGCGCCTGAAGGAAGAAGCGGAAAAGGCCAAGAAGGAGCTCTCCTCCACGGCCCAGTACGAAGTGAATCTCCCCTTCATCTCGATGAATGCGTCCGGCCCCCTCCACCTCAATATCAAGCTCTCCCGCGCCAAGCTGGAAGCCCTGGTGGAAGACCTGATCATGCGCACCATCGGCCCGTGCGAAACGGCCCTGAAGGACGCCGGCCTGAAGAAGACCGACATCGATGAGGTGGTCCTGGTCGGCGGCATGACGCGCATGCCCAAGGTCGTGGACGCGGTGAAGGAATTCTTCGGCCGCGAGCCCCACAAGGGCGTGAACCCCGACGAGGTGGTGGCCCTGGGCGCGGCGGTTCAGGCCGGCGTGCTGCAAGGCGACGTGAAGGACGTGCTGCTGCTGGATGTGACCCCGCTCACCCTCGGCATTGAGACCCTGGGCGGCGTCTTCACGCCCCTGATCGAGCGCAACACCACGATCCCCACAAAGAAAAGCCAGACCTTCTCCACCGCCGACGACAACCAGAGCGCCGTGACCATCCGGGTGTTCCAGGGCGAGCGGCCGATGGCGCAGGACAACAAGCTTCTCGGCCAATTCGACCTCGTCGGCATTCCGCCGGCCCCGCGCGGCGTGCCGCAGGTTGAGGTGACCTTCGACATCGACGCCAACGGTATCGTCAACGTGGGCGCCAAGGACAAGGCCACGGGCAAGGAGCACTCGATCCGCATCCAGGCCAACGGCGGTCTTTCCGACGCCGATATCGACCAGATGGTCCGCGAGGCCGAGGCCAATGCGGCCTCCGACAAGAGCCGCAAGGAAATGGTCGAGGCCAAGAACCACGCCGACGCCCTGATCCACTCCACGGAAAAGGCCATGGCCGAGCACGGCGACAAGGTCGGCGCCGACGAGAAAAGCGCCATCGAAGCCGCGGTCGCGGAGTTGAAGTCGGCCCTCGAAGGGGAAGATGTCGCGGCCATCCAGGCCAAGACCCAGGCCCTGGCTCAGGCGTCCATGAAGCTCGGCGAGGCCATGTACAAGGCTCAGCAAGAGAGCGCGGGCGGCGCTGAAGACGGCGGCGCGGGCGGCGCCTCCGACGACGGTGTGGTTGACGCCGAGTTCGAAGAAGTCGACGACGACAAGAAGAGCGCGTGACGCTTTGACCCAACGCCCGGGGGGCTTTGTTGATGTCGCTGATTGCAAAGCGCCTTGGGGGCTTCTTGAATGTTAAGGCCCTGTTCCGCGTGAGCCCTGCTTGCGCCGGGACAGGGTCGATCCCACCTCTTTCGACACGACTCCTTCGTGCGAAACACCAAGGCGACTGTCCGTTGCATGCGTGATTATTACGAAGTCCTGGGCGTCGCGCGCGGCAGCGACGACGCCGCCCTGAAGTCGGCTTTTCGCAAGCTGGCGATGGAGCACCATCCCGACCGCAACAATGGCTGCGAAGAGGCCGCCGGGCGGTTCAAGGAAGTCAACGAAGCCTATTCGGTATTGTCCGATCCGCAGAAGCGGGCGGCATATGACCGGTACGGACATGCGGGCCTGAACGGCGGCATGGGCGGCGGCGGGCCCCAGGGCTTCGGCGATGTGAATGACATCTTCAACGAGATGTTCGGCGACATTTTCGGCCGCGGCAATCAGCGGCCCACCGGGCCGGCCCGTGGCCAGGACCTGCGCTATGACCTGGAGATCACCCTGGAGCAGGCCTATGCCGGCGCCGACGTGGAGATCAAGGTTCCCGCGGCCATGACCTGCGAGACCTGCGAGGGCTCCGGCGCCAAGCCCGGCACCCAGCCCACGACCTGCGGCTCCTGCAACGGCCAGGGCCGGGTGCGCGCCAGCCAGGGCTTCTTCTCCATCGAGCGCACCTGCCCGCGCTGCAACGGGTCCGGCAAGTTGATCCTGGACCCTTGCGGCAGCTGTCACGGCCGAGGCCAGGTGCGCAAGGAACGCAAGCTGCAGGTGCGCATTCCCCCGGGCGTCGATGACGGGGCTCGTATCCGCCTGGCGGGTGAAGGCGATGCGGGGGCCCGGGGCGGCCCGCGCGGCGATCTCTACATTTTCCTTTCGGTGAAGCCGCACGAACTTTTCGAACGCGACGGCCTTGACCTGCACTGCCAGGTGCCGGTGCCGATGGCGACCGCCGTGCTCGGCGGCGATATCGAGGCCCCCTGCCTGCTGGGCGGAGAAGACTGCGATGGCGAGTGCAAGATCCGGGTGAAAGTCCCGGACGGTGCGCAGACAGGCAAGACGGTGCGGCTGAAAGGCCGGGGCATGCCGTCCCTGCGTTCGCGCGAGAAGGGCGACCTCGTGGTGGAGCTGTTTGTCGAGACACCCACCCATCTGACCGCCCGGCAGAAGGAGCTGATGCGCGAGTTCGCGGGCCTGTCGAATGACAAGCAGCATCCGCAGTCCGCCGGCTTCTTTAAGAAGGCCCGCAAGTTCTGGGACGACATCACCGGCTAGGCAGCGCTCAGCTGGCCACCCGGGTCAGAGCCTCCAGATCACTCCAGGCATAGGCGGTCTGGCGGGTGTCTCCGCCCGGCCCCTTGTCGACCTTCTGCGCCACGGCGCGGCCCCCCAGGCGCTCATAGAACCGCCGCGCAGGGATGTTGTCGGTCAGCACCCAGATGACCAGCGACTTCGCGCCCTGGGCCTTCAGCACCCGGACCGCGTCGGTCATCAGGCGCCGGCCGAGGCCGCAGCCTTGGGCCCGGCGGATCAGATAGAGAGTGTGAATTTCCGCCGCCCCATCGGCGCCGACACTGCCGGCCGCATAGCCGACAAGGCCCCGGCGGTCTTCCGCCGCCAGCAGCACATCCCGGCCCGAGGGGCGCGCCAGCTGGCGCCAGAAACGCCGGGCATGAACGGCGGCGGACATGCCGTCGAGATAGGTCTGGGAGAGCATGCCTGGATAGGTTTCACGCCAGGCCTGGACATGCACCTGTCCAAGCGCCCCCGCATCACCAGGGGCGGCCGGAAAGACGACGAAGTCGGTCGAGGCGCTCATTGGACTTAGGAGCCTATGCCCCTTCGAGAGCGCCTGGGAAGGGCGCATGTCGCCACATGTGTCCGAAGCTGGCGAGGCGCCCGCGCGGCGGCTAGTTTGAGGGCGATGAACGCGCCGTCCGCCCCGATTCTGTCCGCTGAAGGCGCCTCGCCGGTGATGGCTCAGTTCTTCGAGGCCAAGGCCAGCCAGCCGGACGCCCTGGTGTTTTTCCGGATGGGCGATTTCTATGAGCTGTTCTTCGAGGACGCGGCCAAGGCCTCGGCGGCGATCGGCATCACCCTCACCCACCGCGGAACCCATGCGGGCCAGCCGATCCCCATGGCGGGGGTGCCGGCCCATGCGGCGGAGGCCTACCTCGCCAAGCTGATCCGGGCCGGGTTCAAGGTGGCGGTTTGCGAGCAGGTGGAAGACCCGGCGGAGGCCAGGAAGCGCGGCTCCAAGTCCGTCGTGCGCCGTGAACTCACCCGCGTCGTGACGCCGGGCACCCTCACCGAGGATGGCCTCCTCGATGCGCGCGGCGCCAACCGTCTGGCCTCGGTGGCCTTGAGGGCCGGCCAGGCGGCCGTGGCCTCCATCGAGCTCTCCACCGGCGAGGTGGAATGCCTGACCACCTCCCCGGCCGGCCTCGCCTCGGCCCTGGCCGCCCTCGCCCCCTCCGAGATCCTGGTGCCGGACCGCCTCTTCGCCGATGAGCAGGTCGGCGGGGCGTTGAAAGCGGCCGGCGGGCTCGTTCAGCCCATGGCTCAGGCCCTGGCCGAGCCCTCCGCCTCCGAGGCGCGGCTGAAGCGGCTCTATGGGGTCGAGACCCTGGATGGTTTCGGAACCCTGTCCGGCGCCGAGATCGGGGCACTGGGCCTGATCGCCGCCCATCTGGAAACCACCCAGGCCGGCCGCCTGCCCGCCCTCTCCGCCCCCCGCCGGGCCGGAGAAGCCGACGCCATGGCCATCGACCCGGCGACGCGGGCCAGCCTCGAGATCGAGCGCACCCTCTCCGGCGGCCGCGACGGCTCCCTGCTTTCGGCCATCGACCGGACGGTGACCTCCGGCGGGGCGCGGCTCCTGGCGGCGCGCCTCGCCCGGCCCCTACTCGATCCCGCCGCTATCGATGCCCGGCTCGACGCCATTGCCTGGCTCCTGGAGCGCCGACCGCTGCGGGCGCGTCTGCGGGACGCCCTGAAGGGCGCGCCGGATATGGCAAGATCCCTCTCGCGCCTCGCCCTTGGCCGGGGCGGCCCCCGCGACCTGGGCGCCCTGCGCGGTGGCCTGACCAGCGGCGAGACCATCTGCGCCCTCTTCGCCGCCGCCCCCGATCCGATCCTGCCGCCGGAGCCGGAGCTGGCCGAGGCGCTCGCCGCCCTGACCATCGCCCTTGAGCCCGCCCTCGCCCACTTCCATGCCCGCCTGAAGGCAGGGCTCACCGATGACCTGCCGGCCCAGGCCCGCGACGGAGGATTTGTCGCCGCCGAGGTCCGCCCCGAACTCGACCAGGCCCGCGCCCTTCGCGATGACAGCCGCCGGGTGATCGTGGCCCTGGAGGCCCGCCTGCAGGGCGAGAGCGGCGTGCCCCTGAAGGTGCGCCACAACGCCGTCCTGGGCTATTTCGTGGAGACCACCGCAGGCAAGGCCGATCCCCTGCTGCAGCCGCCTCTGAGCGCCACCTTCATCCACCGCCAGACCCTGGCCAACCAAGTGCGCTTCACCACCGTCGAGCTGGCCGAGCTGGACGCCAAGATCGCCCAGGCCGGAGAGCGGGCCCTGGCCATCGAAATCGAAGCCTTCGAGCAATGGCGCGAGGAGGCCAGGGCGCTGGCCCCGGCCCTTCAGCACGCCGCCGAGGCCCTCGCCCGCCTCGATGTAGCCTCCGCCCTCGCCGAATGGGCCGAGGACGCCAAGGCCGTGCGCCCGAAGGTGGACCGGTCTTTGGTCTTCGACGTGGATGGGGCGCGTCATCCCGTGGTCGAGGAAGCCGTGCGCCGGGCCGGCGAGGCCTTCACGCCCAACGATTGCCGCCTGGATGGGGCGGGCGAGGCCGCCGCCCGGCTCTCCATCGTCACCGGGCCGAACATGGCCGGTAAGTCCACCTTCCTGCGCCAGAACGCCTTGATGGCCATCCTCGCCCAGGCGGGATGCTTCGTCCCGGCCCGGGCTCTGCGCCTCGGCGTCGTCGACCGCCTGTTCAGCCGTGTTGGGGCCGGGGACGATCTCGCCCGGGGCCGTTCGACATTCATGATGGAGATGGTGGAGACCGCCGCGATCCTCACCCAGGCGAGCCCGCGCTCCCTGGTGATCCTCGACGAGATCGGTCGGGGCACCGCCACCTATGATGGGCTCGCTATTGCCTGGGCCTGCGCTGAGGCCCTGCACGACGTGAACCGCTGCCGGGCCCTCTTCGCCACGCACTATCATGAGCTCGCCAAGCTGGAGGAACGCCTCGCCTTCGTCTCCAACCTCTCTCTGAAAGCCAAGGAGTGGAACGGGGACCTCGTCTTCCTGCACGAGGCGGGGCCGGGGCCGGCGGACCGGTCCTACGGGGTGCAGGTGGCCAAGCTCGCCGGCGTGCCGCCAGCGGTGGTCGCCCGGGCCCGGCAGGTGCTGGACCGCCTGGAGACCGAAACCACCTCCCACGCCCAGCTGGACGAGCTGCCCCTTTTCGCGGCCACGGCCCCCGCGGTCCTTGCGGCCAAGCGCGACAGCGAGGTCGAAGGCCTGTTGGGCGATCTCGACATCGACGGCATGAGCCCGCGCGAGGCGATGGACGCCCTCTACCGGCTGAAAGGCCTGCTCACGTCAGGCAAGCCATGAGCTTCAAGATCCTGATGGTGGATGTGGACGGCGTGGTCGTCCACCGGCCGGACGGGCGGCGTTGGGACGCCGATCTCCAGGCCGATCTCGGGATCGACCCGGACGCCCTGCAGAGCCGCTTCTTCGCCCCCCACTGGTGGGACATCTCCCACGGTCGGGCCGACCTTATCGAACGCCTTGCGCCCGTGCTTGAGGAGATCGCCCCAAGGGTCACGGCGGAGGCTCTGATGGCCTATTGGTTCGCAAAGGACGCCCACCAGAACCAGCCCCTGCTGGATGACCTCGCGGCGCTTCGGGCGGCCGGAACGCCTATGTGGCTGGCCACGGTGCAGGATCACCGCCGCGCCGCCTATCTGTGGGACACCCTCGGGTTCAGAGACCGATTCGAGGGTGTGCTGCATTCGGCATTGATTGGCCATTCCAAGCCCGACGGCGCCTATTTCAACGCCGTGGCCGAGCGGCTGGCGGCGCTGCCCGGCGACCTCCTGCTGATTGACGACAGCGCGCGCAATATCGAAGCGGCCATCGCCGCCGGCTGGCAAGCCCGGCGCTGGAGCGGCGAAAAAACTCTGGCAGAAGTGCTCGCGGACTAGCCGCGCAGCTTCCTCATGACCGCTTCGAGGTCCCTGGCGAGCTGGGCGTCCTCAGCGCGGAGCTCCTCGATGCGGCGCACGGCGTGCAGGACCGTGGTGTGGTCCCGCCCACCGAAGCGGCGGCCGATGTCCGGCAGAGAACGGGTCGTGATCTGCTTGGCGATCCACATGGCCGCCTGACGGGGCCGGGCCACTGACCGGGTGCGGCGCTCGGAGACGAGGTCCGCCTGGCGCAGGCCGAAATGCTCGGCCGTGACCTTCTGGATTTCGTCGACGGTGATCTTCTTTTCCGACCCGCGCAGGTGCGGGCGAAGCCAAGCCTGGGCCTCATCCACAGTCATGGTGGAAAGCTTGGCGCCGGCGCGCATGACCAGGGTGTTCAGGGCGCCTTCCAGCTCGCGGACGTTCTCGGAGAAGCGGTCAGCGATAAATTGAAGGACTTCCGGACGCGCCGTGGCCGCCGCGCCCTGCTGGCGCGAGAGGACGGAGAGCTTGCGCTCCAGAATGCCAAGGCGAAGGGCGCGGTCGGCCGGCTCAATGCCGCAGACAAGGCCGGCCGAGAGGTGCGAGCGCAGGCGCGCATCGAGCTCGGTGATCGCCGAAGGCGGGCGGTCAGAGGAGAACACCACGCGGCGGCCGTCTTCCATCAGGGCGGCCAGGGTGTGGAACAGCTCTTCCTGGGTCGATTGCTTGCCGCCGATGAAGTGGACGTCCTCGATGACCAGCAAGTCGGCGCTGCGCAGCTCGGCCTTGAAGGTGTCCACTGTCCGGTCGGCAAGGGCGCGCAGGAACGAGGTCAGAAAGCGCTCGGCGGTCATGTAGATGACCTTGCGGTCCGGCTCGGCCTCCATGGCGGCCCAGGCCAGGGACGACACGAGGTGCGTTTTTCCGAAGCCGAAGGGGCTGTGGAAGATCACCGGATTGAAGTGGCCGTCCGCCCAGGAGGCGACGCGGCGCGCCACGGCATGGGCAAACTCGTTGGAAGGGCCGACCACGAAATTGTCGAAGGTGAAGCGTTCCTGCAGACCACCAGGTCCGCGCCCGCGGCCGCCGATGGCCGGAGCCGGGATGTCGATCGACACCGGGTCGGCGGTTTCAATAGAGTCCATACGGGCCGGGGCGCGGCCGGTCTCGGCCTCCACCTCCAGGCGGGTCTTCAGGCTGAGGGCGCGGCCTTCCACGTCATGGGCGGCCCAAAGCTCGTTGATACGCACCCAGGCGTTGCGGCGGATCCAATCGCGCGCGATCCCGGTATGGGCGACAAGACTCAGCGCGCCGTCGGCGGAGACGAGGATAACGGCCGGCGCCAGGTAGGACTGGAAGCTGGCTTCGCCCAGTTCCACGCGCAGCAGCGCGCAGGCCTTTCCCCAGATGTAGCCGTCGGCCGCCCCCCGCGGCTGACCCGCAATCGTTTTATTCGCCATGAGCCCCATCCCGACCAATTCCTCCCGTCCCAGCCCCGGAAGCCCGGCCCGCCGCCCCCATGCGACAAGCCGAGAAATTCAAGCAACACAAAGGGTTATCGCCGGAGGGTAGTCCCCCGCCGCCGCTTTTCATCCGTACTCTGTGAAAGCGATTGAGAGCCAAACACTAGCCCCCGACCCGACCCGGTCAACGACAAAACTTAACGCCGAAGGCTGATTTTTTGTTTGACTCCGGGGCGCCCCAAAACCGGCAAGGGAATGCTCAAGATCACGATTTTTCAGGTGCGAATTATGGCCGCATCAGCCCATTTCAGGCCAGCCACGCGGCATGGTGGCGCTTCCGGCAAAGGTTGCCGGAAGTTCAATAGATACAATGTCAGGGCGAAGTGGAGGGCGGCCTTAGGCGGCCGCGAGCTTCTTCAGACGGGCGGCCAGACGCGAAACCTTGCGCGAGCCCGTGTTCTTATGAACGACGCCCTTGGTGACAGCGCGCATCAGTTCGGACTGCGCATCGACAAAGGCGGTTTTGGCCGCGGCGACATCCCCGGACGCAACGGCTTCCTCGAACTTCCGGACATAGGTGCGAACCCGCGAGCGGCGCGCCTTGTTCACCTCGGTGCGGCGCTCGATCTTGCGGATCGCCTTCTTGGCGCCGGGGTTGTTAGCCATGGGCTGTTCGACCTTTTAGTTTCGTCGCCACGCGGATACGCCCGCGCGGGCGGGGAAATGAAGAGGCGCGGATATACGGGAAGGCCCCGCCCCGGTCAACGCCCCAAACGCCGCGTTTGGTGAAGCTCAGGGGCCTTCAATCAGAAGGTCGCGGGCCCGGAGCATAACCGGCACGCTGTCCGGCCCCACCAGGTGCCCGGCCCCCACCACCATGACCGTGACGCCATGTCCTTTCAGACGGGCCTCGATCTGCCGCGCCCAGCGCTGATTGCGCTCCACGATGAGGCGCCGGTAGACCTCCGGCGAGGCGGCGCGAAGGGGCGACAGGGCAGTGGCCTCGAGACCGTCCAGATCGCCCTCCATCCACATACGCGTGATGTCGAGTAGCAGCTCCGGAGCCTCTTCGATGTCCCGCAAGGTTACGCCAAGGGCCGCAACCTGCGCCGCATCCGACGCTGAAGACAGGCTGCGAACCTGCTCTTCCGGGGTCTCGAACGCTCGCCGCTGGACCGAAAGGGGAGTTGAGGCCTCGAGCGTCCGGTCGACGCCAAATTCGACTCGCCCGCCGGCCCGCGTGTCGGCCGCCAGGGAGAGGGCCAATTCCGCGATCCACGGCCGCAGGGTTTCCAGGCCCGGGGAATAGAGGCCGAACCTGTCGACGATGCGCTGCAGGCGGGCCGCGTCCTCAGCGGAAAGCTGATCAGTCAGGCGCCGGCCCCTCGGCTGCGTGCCGAGCAGACGGGAATAGGCGACGACATCTTCGTCGGCCTCAACGCTCAGCGGCAGTTCGAACCAGAGGTCGTCAGCCCGTGCCAGGGCTGCGTCCAGGTCGGGACGTCGCCAGGGCGTGCCCGGCGGCAAGAGGTGGATCGAGCCGAAGAGGTAGATTGTGGAATCCGCGTCCCGCAACACCCAGAGCGGCGGCTGGGCCAAGGCCGGCGCGGCCCAGGCGAGGGCGAGCGCCGCCAGCAGCCCCGCTACCAACCCCCGAAGCCGCATCAATTCTGGCAGACCGGGCAGTAGAAGGTGGAGCGACCGGCCTGGACCTGCCGGCGGATCACGCCGGAACAGGTGGGGCGGGGGCACGGATGGCCTTCGCGGTCATAGACTTGGAAATTGTGCTGAAAATAGCCGAGCGCGCCGTCGGCGCCGGCATAATCGCGCAAGGTGGACCCGCCGGCCTCAATGGCCTCGGCAAGGACCTCCTTGATGATCGGGACCAGGGCCTCGACCTTGGCCTTCGGGATGCGGCCGGCCGGCTTGAAGGGCGAGATCTTCGCCCGGTGCAGAGCCTCACAAACATAGATATTGCCGAGCCCGGCGACCACGCGCTGGTCGAGGAGCAGGGTCTTCGGGCCCTGCCTGCGGTCCTTGAAAGCGGCCAGGAGCTGGGCGCCGTTGAAGGCGTCGGAGAGGGGCTCGGGGCCCATCCCCGCGAACCAGGGGTGCTCGTCCACGGCGGCGCTGTCGGCCAGGCCCATGAACCCGAAGCGGCGCGGGTCGTGGAAGGTGATGACGTCCCCCGGTTCGGTCTCGAAGACCACGTGGGCGTGCTTCGGGTCCGGTTCGGAGGCCATGACGAACTCGCCCGGCCGGATGACGCGCCCCTGCCCTTCGACCGTGAAGCGGCCGGTCATGCCGAGGTGCATGATCAGGCTTTCGCCCCGGTCCGTGGGGGCGATGAGATACTTGCCGCGCCGCTCCAGCCGCTCGATCCGCGCCCCGGTGAGGCGCTGGACGAAACCGTCGGGAAACGGGAAGCGCAGGTCCGGGCGGCGGGCCTCGACCCGGGCCAGGCGCGCGCCCTCCAGGGCCGGCTGAAGGCCTCGCCGGACGGTCTCCACCTCGGGCAGTTCAGGCATGGCCCCGCTCTAGCGGGTTTCGCCGCCCTGCCCAAGGTCTGGTGAATTCACGGCTTTTCCGCACGCGCCGGAGTGGTAGGGTCGCTTCCCCCCTATCCTTGAGAAGCCTCCATGCCTCGCCTTCCCATCGCCGCCGTCCTTGGCCTTGTTCTTCTGGCCTTCGCGCCCGCCCCGGCCCTGATGGCCGCCCAGGCCGCCGCGCCGGCGGCCGCCGCCAGCGTCGTGCCGCCGATTGTCTATCAGGAGCGCACCCTTCCTAACGGCATGAAGATCTACACCTCGTTGGACCGCACCACGCCGAATGTCTCGGTGCAGGTCTGGTACCGGGTCGGCGCCAAGGATGATCCGCGCGGCCGCTCCGGCTTCGCCCACCTCTTTGAACACCTGATGTTCAAGTCGACCCGGGACATGCCGGCGGAGTTCATGGACCGGCTGACTGAGGACGTGGGCGGCTCCAACAACGCTTCCACCTGGGATGACCTGACCAACTATTATGAGATCGTGCCGGCCAATCACCTGGAGCGGGTGCTGTGGGCCGAGTCCGAGCGGCTGAGCGGCCTGGTGATCGACGAGGCGAATTTCCGCTCCGAGCGCGATGTGGTGAAGGAGGAGCTGCGCCAGTCGGTGCTGGCCGACCCCTATGGCCGCCTGTTCTCGATCTATGTCCCGGCCCAGGCCTTCTCGGTGCACCCCTATAGCCGCAGCGCCATCGGCTCCATCGAGGACCTGGACGCCGCGACCCTGGACGACGTGCGCAACTTCCACGCCACCTATTATCGGCCGGACAATGCCGCCCTGATCGTCGTGGGCAACTTCGATGAGGCCCAGCTCAACGCCTGGGTCGACAAGTATTTCGGGACTATCGAGCGGCCCTCGGCGCCGATCCCGCGGGTGACGGCGGTGGAGCCGCCGCGCACCGGCCCGACCACTTTCACCGGCTATGGGCCGAACGTGCCCCTGCCCGCCGTGGTGATCACCTGGCCGGCCCCCGCCGCTTCCAGCCCGGACGCGCCGGCCCTGAAGGTGCTGGATGCGATCCTGACCTCGGGCAAGTCCTCGCGGCTCTTCAACAGCCTCGTCTATGATCAGCAGATCGCCGTTGAAATCTTCTCCGACGCGGACCTGCGCGAGCAGCCAGGCATGTTCTATGTCGGCGCCCTGATGAGCGAAGGCGAGAGCGTGGACAAGGGCGAAGCGGCATTGCTCGCCCAGGTCGCCGCCCTCCGCGACAGACCCGTGACCGCAGCGGAACTGAGTGAGGCCAAGAACGAACTGATCGCCTCTGCCGTGCGCGAACGCGAGACGGTTGAGGGCCGCGCTGACGCCCTCGGCTTCGCCTTCATCCTGCAGGGTGACGCGGCCAAGGCGAATACAGACATCGCCGATCTGCAGCGAGTGACCGCAGCGGATATTCAGCGTGTGGCCAAGACCTATTTGCGCCCCGACCAGCGCGGCGTGGTGCGGTATCTGAACGAGTCGGAGCGCCCGGCGGCGACCGCGACGGCCGCGCCCGCGGCGACGCCGCCCGTTGCGTCCACGCCCTACACAGGCCCTGTCGCCGCCCTCCGGCCGGAGAGTGAACGTCAAGCCCCGCCACCAGTCGGCGCGCCGGTACAGGCGCAACTGCCGACCCCGATCGAGCGGACCCTGCCAAACGGCTTGCGGGTGATCGTAGCCCGGTCGTCCAACCTGCCGCTGGTCACCGCGGATCTGGTCTTCCGGTCCGGCGGAGCCAATGACCCCGCCAACCTTCCGGGAGCGATGGGGATGATGGCCGGTCTGGTCACCGAAGGGGCCGGCGCCCGCAGTGCGCAGGAAATCGCCATGGCGACCGAAGCCCTCGGCGCACAGCTGTCCTCGGGGGCCGGATCCGAGGCCTCCTGGGTCAGCGTCAACGCCATGCCTGACAAACTCGCCGCCGCCATGACCATCATGGCGGACGTGGCGCGGCGCCCGACATTCCAGCAGGAGGAAATCGACCGGATCCGCAGCCAGACCTTGGACGAACTGTCGATTGCTCTGCAGCGGCCGGGCACGGTGGCAAACTATTCGGTGAACCCGTTGCTGCTGGCCGGTACGGCCTATGGGCACGTGATGGGCGGGACCCCCGCTTCCCTGGCGCGTATCACCCGGGACAATCTTATCGCCCTGCACCAAACCTATTGGCGGCCGGACAATGCGATCCTGATCCTGACCGGCGACATCACACCGGAACAGGGCTTTGCCTTGGCCGAGCGGATGTTCAGCTCCTGGTCCAAGCCGGCGGCGTCCCTGCCAGCCCAGGCCTCGGCCGCTGTTTCAAACGAACCGCGCGCCATCGCCATCGACCTGCCCGGAACGGGCCAGGCGGCTGTGCTTCTGACCGGTCCCGCCATCCCCCGGTCCGATCCGCGCTACTATCAGGCCCTGGTGACCAATGCGGTGCTGGGCGGCGGCTATTCGGCCCGTCTGAACTATGAAATCCGCATCAAACGCGGCCTGTCCTACGGCGCGGGCGCAGGTCTCATTCCCCGCCGCTCATTCGGGCTCTGGAGCGCCTCGGCCCAGACGAAGAACGAATCCGCCGCTCAGGTGGTGGCCCTGGTGCAAGCCGAGCTGGCGGGACTCGTGTCGCGGCCGCCGACACAGGACGAATTGATCGCGCGGCGTTCGAGCCTGATCGGGGGCTTCGGCCGCAACCTGGAAACCACCGACGGCCTGGCCAACATTCTCGAAGACCTGGCCTTGGCCGGCGTCGACCTGGGCGAAATCCGGGTTTACCAGGAGAGGGTCGAGGCCGTGACACCGGATCAGGTGCGCGCCTATGCGGCGGACGTTCTGGCGCCCGGCAAGGCGACGATAATCGTCGTGGGTGACGCCAAGACCTTCCTGGAGGCCCTGAAGGCGCAGGTCCCGAACCTGCAGGTGGTTCCGGCCGGGCGGCTGGATCTCGAGCGGCCGGACCTGACCAAGCCTGCGCCTTAGCCGGGCGCCCGCTCTGTCCACTGATCGAGGTCGGCCTCGCCGCCAATCAGGGCGAGGCCGGAGGCGATGGAGACGAGCTCCCCGCCGCTCTCCAGCTTGGTCTCGCCGAAGCGGCGGGCGAAGGCGGCGCGGACGGCCGGGACGAAGGATGAGCCGCCGGTCAGGAACACCCGGTCGACGCCCTCCGGGCCAAGCCGGGCGCGGGTGAGGGCCTCATCCACGGCGCCCTCGATGGCGGCGAGTTCCGGGGCGATCCACTTCTCGAAGCTCTCGCGGCGGACGTCGCGGGCGATGGTGATGTTCCCGGCCTGGAACGTGAAGCGGGCTTCCTCCTGGGCGGAGAGGGCTTCCTTCAGGCGCGAGACCGACTGGTAGAGCCGGTAGCCGTGATTGTCCTCCAGGAGTTCCACGAGGCGTTCGATGCGCTCCGGATCAAGGGCGTCGCGGACCAGGCGGCGGATCTCGGCCATGTCCTTGGAGGCGCGCATCAGGGCCAGCTGCTCCCAGCGGGCGAAGGCGGAGTAGTAGCGGTTCGGCACGGGCAGGATCTTGTCGAAGGCCTTGTAGCTGGTGCCCTTGCCGAGTTGGGGCGAGACGAGGTTGTCGATGATCCGGTAGTCGAAGGCGTCGCCCGCGAGGCCCACCCCGGCATTGGCGAGGGGGGTGGAGACGAGCTTGCCGGCCCGCTTCTCGAAGCGGACGATGGAGAAGTCCGAGGTGCCGCCGCCGAAGTCGGCGACGAGGACTGTGGCGTCGCTGGTCAGCTGGCGGGCGAAGAAGAAGGCCGCGGCGACGGGCTCGTAGCAGTACCGGATGTCCCTGTAACCGAGCCGGCCGAAGGCTTCCTCGTATCGGCGGAGGGCAAGGTTGGGGTCCGGCTGCAGACCCGCGAAGTTGACGGGCCGGCCGATGACCACCGTCTCCGGGATCTGGGAGAGGCCGCCGGCCGCATGGTCGCGCAGCTTCAGCATGAAGGCGGCGAGCAGATCCTCGAAGGTGAAGCGGCGCTCGAGGATGCGGGTCTCGTTGAAGAGGGGGCTGGCCGCATAGGACTTGAAGGACTGGATGAACCGGGTCTCCAGCGGCTCCTCCACATAGGCCTCGATGGCGAAGGGCCCCGCCTCGACGATGCGGCGGCGGGGGTCGTCGATGTCGGCGTGGAAGGAGAGGGCCGAACGGAAGGCGACGATGGGGTCGCCCTCCTCCATCGGGTATTCGACCAGGCGCGCGGCCTCGCCGTCACCTAGGGCGATGACGGTGTTGGTGGTGCCGAAGTCGATGCCGATGGTCGCGGTCATGGCCCCTGAACCCCACGCGAACGCGCCAGCGCCCCACGGGCGGTGGGGGCAAGGTCACGCTTTTGATCGAAGGGCGGGCGGTTTAGCGGACGTGGCGCGGGGGAGCAAGCGGGGGCCTTTTCACCGTATTTCACCGTATTTCACCGTAGTCGACCGTATTCGCGTGATGAAAACTACGGTGAAGCGCGTCGCGAGGACCTACTTTTTACGGCCGGGCGTCGCCTGACGCTGCAAATGAACGGCGACGAGCGACAGATAACCGTCCGGATCCTCCTCCCGGTAGGCCGCGAGGAAGGTTTTATGGTTCTTATGGAAGTCCCGCAGGATGTCGCCACCGATATCGAACCGTTGTTTTCGCGGGCGTTTGTTCTTGGAACCGAGCGGGCGGCCGCTATTGCCGGGGCCGAAACGGCCTTTGGCGGCTCGTGCGGCGGCGGCGATATCTGAGAGGGAGGTGGGAGCGGGGGTAGCGGTGGACATATGGGGGCGCGTCCTGGGTTGAAGAGGTTCGCATCATACGATCTATGTTCGCGAAATGCAATCCACTTGTTCGCATGTGGGGACGCGCTCCTTTAGGGGCGTGTCCCCAGGATCTGTCAGAAGGAACCGCTTTCCACTCGTCAAATGCCCTAGGGACACGCCCCTGAAGGAGCGCGTCCCTGTCGCGTTGGTCCTGAGATGCCGTAGCCCCTCACCCCGGCCCTCTCCCCATGGGAGGGGGAGCTGCGTTGGTTCCTACTCCGCCGCCGGGCCGGCGACGTGTTTTTCGTAGGCGGCCATCATGGCCATGTTGAGGATCTTGGAGACCGATGCCGAAAGCGGGGCGATCTGCACGGATTTGGAAAGGCCGAGCAGGATCGGGCCGACCACGGTGGCTTCGCCCAGGGACTGGACGAGCTTGGTCGAGATCGAGGCCGAGTGGATGGCCGGCATGATCAGGATATTGGCCGGTTCAGAGAGGCGCATGAACGGATAGTTGCCCCGCGCTTCCATTTCGAGGGCCAGTTCGGGCGGCATTTCGCCCTCGTATTCGAAATCGACACCCATCTTGTCGAGCAAGGCCACGGCTTCGCGCACCTTGGCGGAACGGTTGCCCATCGGGTTGCCGAAGGTGGAATAGCTCATGAAGGCGACGCGGGGCGTATAGCCGAGCTTGCGCACGGCCCGGGCCGCCTCGCAGGCGATTTCCACCAGTTCGTCGGCTTCCGGCATCTCGGTGACGTTGGTGTCGGCGATGAACAGGGTCCGGCCCTTGGCAAGCACGATGGACATGCCCATCACCCGGCCGTTCGGATCCGGATCGATGACGCGCTTCACCTCTTCCAGCGCCTGGTCAAAGTTGCGGGTGACGCCGGTGACCATGCCGTCGGCATAGCCCAAGGCCACCATCGAGGCGGCGAAAGAATTGCGGTCCTGATTGATCAGGCGCTGCACATCCCGCTTCAGGTAGCCCTGGCGGTTCAGGCGGCCATAGAGGAAGTCCACGAACTCCGGATTGTGGTCGGAGATGCGGGCATTGATGACGTCCAGCTTCACATCGTTCGGATCAAGGCCGGCGAGCTTCATGTTCTCGGCGACCAGTTCCTCGCGCCCGACGAGCACGGCCTTGCCCAGCCCCTGGCTCTCGAATGCGTAGGCGGCGCGGATCACGGAGGGCTCTTCGCCTTCGGCGAAGACTATCGTCTTCTTGGCGTCCGACTGAATGGAGCCGGAAATCCGCTGCAGGAAGCCTGCCGTCGGGTCGAGGCGCCGCGCCAGGGAGTGGCGGTAGGCGTCCATGTCCTCGATCGGCCTGCGGGCCACGCCGGTATCCATCGCCGCCTGGGCGACGAAAGGCGGGATGTACCAGATGAGGCGCGGATCGAAGGGGCTCGGGATGATGTATTCCGGGCCGAAGCGCAGGCGGCGGCCGGAATAGGCGGCGGCGACCTCATCGGGCACATCCTCCCGAGCCAGCTCGGCAAGAGCCCGGGCGCACGCGATCTTCATCTCCATGTTCACTCGCCGGGCGCGCACATCAAGGGCGCCGCGGAAGATGTAGGGGAAGCCGAGGACGTTATTGACCTGGTTGGCATAGTCCGAACGGCCCGTGGCGACGATGGCGTCCGGGCGCACGGCGTGGACCTCCTCCGGGGTGATTTCCGGATCGGGATTGGCCATGGCGAAGATGATCGGGTTCGGGCCCATGGACTTCACATGGTCCTGGGTGACGGCGCCTTTCACGGAGAGACCGAAGAACACGTCGGCGCCCTTCATGGCGTCTTCCAGGGTGCGGCAGTCGGTTTCCACGGCGTGGGCCGACTTCCACTGGTTCATGCTTTCCGTGCGGCCGCGGTAGATGACGCCTTTGGTGTCGACGGCGATGCAGTTCTCGGCGCGGACGCCAAGGGCCTTGATGAGTTCGAGAGAGGCGATGCCCGCCGCCCCTGCCCCGTTCAGCACGACCTTCACGTCTTCCAGCTTGCGGCCGGTGATCTCACAGGCGTTGATCAGGCCGGCGGAGGAAATGATCGCCGTGCCGTGCTGGTCATCGTGGAACACAGGGATATCGAGCAGTTCCTGCAGCTCGGTCTCGACGCGGAAGCACTCGGGGCTCTTGATGTCCTCGAGGTTGATGCCGCCGAACGTCACCCCGATGTTCTTGACCACGGTGATGATCTCGTCCGGGTCCTTGCAGACCATCTCGATGTCGATGGAATCAACGTCGGCGAAGCGCTTGAAGAGGACGGACTTGCCTTCCATCACCGGTTTGGACGCCAGGGCCCCCAGGTCACCAAGGCCCAGGATTGCTGTGCCGTTGGAAATCACCGCCACCAGATTGCCCTTCGACGTGTAGTCGTAGGCGGTGTCCGGATCTTCGGCGATGGCCAGGACGGGCACGGCCACCCCCGGCGAATAGGCGAGGGACAGATCCCTCTGGGTGGCCATCGGCTTGGTGGCGACCACGCCCAGCTTGCCGGGCGTCGGATACTTGTGGAACGCGAGAGCTTCGTCGTCGGTGAAAGTGCGTTTTTCGGCGTCGCTCATGGCGGGCGATCAGAGTTCCTGGGCTGTCGGCGAGGGTAGCGCCCCCGCTCTGAAATGAGGGGCGCACCCTAGCGACGCCGTACCGCCGCCACAACAGCGCTTGGCCGGGAAAGCACGGTTTCTCTCCCGCCCCTAGGTAAGCTTTCGGCAACCGGCGGGCGACTTGCCGCCCGCCTGGGCGTCAAGCTTGAGTCAAGCCGAGGGTTGCGGCGCCATGCGTTCCTGCAGGGCGCGGCCGACTTCGGCCAGAACGCGCTGGGCGATGGGATCGGTCTGCACATGCGCCCAGTAGGCGGCGATCTTCCCGTGGCTGGTCAGCAGGTCCGGCCGCCCAAACGCCTGGGCGAAGACATTGAGGAAGAACATCTGGGGCACGAGGCCGCAATCGGCCGTGGTCAAGGCGCCGCCCACCGCATAGGGGCCGCCGCCCAGGAAGTAGTTCAGATGAACCAGAGCCTCCGACAGCTGCGCCAGGGACGCGTCAACAATCGACTGGTCCCGCGTCGCCGGATTGAACTGGCCGAAAAGGGCGCCGCCGGCGGGGGTCACGTAGAGCTCGCTGACCCGGACGATCAGACGGGCGCGGGCCTTGTCCTCGGCGCTCTCGGGCCGCAGCGAGATGGCGGGGAACTTGTCCTCCAGATATTCGACGATGGTTTCGCTTTCCGGGATCACCACGCCATCATCGGTGACCAGGGCGGGCACCTTTCCCATCGGATGAATGGCCAGGTATTCCGGCGACCGCGTGCCGCCACCCGGAGGCGGCAGAATTTCGATTTGATCGAGCTTCTTGGCGTAGATCGCCATGCGGGCCCTGGCGGCGAACGGCGAGAGGGGAACGGAATAGAGCTTCATGGGGTGATCTCCTTGGACTGATCCGAATATGCCCAGCCGGTTGAATTGGACCGTTCGGGGAGCGAGAGTGCGGCGCTTTCTAACGCGGCCGCAGGCACGCGCCAACTCAAGTTTTCTTTAAGGACTGACGTGACCCAGACTCTTCCCGCGCCGCGGCGCGTCGCCATCGCCGGCGCACTTGGCCGCATGGGCCACGCCATCGCCGCCGCCGTGGAGGCCCATCCGGGCCTCGCCGTGGGCGTGGTCTGCGACCGGCCCGGAACGGAGGGTGGGGAGTTGCATGGCCTGCGTCTGGTGACGCCCGCTACGGCCCTGGAGAGCGCCGACGTCCTGATCGATTTCACCACGGCCGCAGCGGGCGCGGCCCTGGCCGCCTATGCCGCCCAGAGGGTGCGGGACGGCGCCACCGGCAACCCGGCCCTGATCATCGGCGCCACCGGGGCGACGGCGGAGGAAGAGGCGGTTATCCGCCGCGCGGCGGATGTGGTGCCCATAGTGCGGGCGCTGAACTTCTCACTTGGGGTCAATATTCTGGCGGGCATCGTGGAGGAGACCGCGCGGCGCCTGGCCGCCCGGGACTGGGACATCGAGATCTTCGAGGCGCATCACAAGCGAAAGGTAGACGCGCCCTCCGGCACGGCGATCCAGCTCGGCCGGGCCGCCGCCAAGGGGCGAGGTGTCAACCTCGATGACGTCTCCGACCGCGTGCGCGACGGCCATCCCGGGGCGCGCAAGGAGGGCGACATCGGCTTTTCCGTGATGCGGGGCGGCGGCATTGTCGGCGAGCACACCGTCTCTTTCATCGCCGAAGATGAGATCATCACTTTCGCTCATTCGGCCAGGGAGAGGTCGCTCTTCGCCCGCGGGGCCGTGGAGGCGGCGGCCTGGGTGCTGGGCAAGCCGCCGGGACTTTACGCCATGTCGGACGTTCTGGGCTTCACCGGTCAGACCTGAGAGGCCCCAAGGCCATGAGCGACATCCTCTCCCTCGATGCGACCTCCCAGCTGAATGCGCTGGAAACACGGCGGATCAGTGCGGTGGAGCTGCTCAAACTCAGCCTGGCGCGGCACGAAAAGACTCACGCCCGGCTCAACGCCGTGGTCGCCGCCGATCTGGAACGCGCCCTGGAACGGGCCAGGGCCATCGATGAGCGCCGGGCCGCCGGCGAGACCATCGGCCCCCTTGCCGGCCTGCCCATGACCATCAAGGACACCTTTGACGTGGACGGCATGCCGGCATCGTCCGGCGTCGAGGCCCTGCGGCACAGGAAAGCGCAGGACGCCGTGGTGGTAGGTCATGCGAGGCGGGCCGGGGCCGTGATCTGGGGCAAGACCAACGTGCCGGTGATGGCCGCCGACTGGCAGAGCTATAACGACGTCTACAAGACCACCAACAATCCCTGGGACCAGGACCGCACGCCCGGGGGCTCCTCCGGCGGGGCGGCCGCAGCCCTGGCAAGCGGCGTCACGGCTCTGGAGATCGGGTCCGACATCGGCGGTTCCCTGCGCGTCCCGGCCGCGTTCTGCGGGGTCTATTCCCACAAGCCGACCTGGGGGGCGGTCTCGCAGATCGGCCACGTGCCGCCCCATCCGGGCGCCCACGCGGAGCGAGACCTGAATGTGGTGGGGCCGCTGGCCCGATCGGCGCGGGACCTGCGCCTGATGCTGTCGGTGATCCAGGGCGGGACCGTGGCGCCGAAGGGGCCGCCGGCGGAGCTGAACGGCTTGAGGGTCGGGCTATGGCTCGATGAACCGGCCTTCGTGCTGGACGCCGAGGTGCGGACCGTGATCGAGGCTTTCGCCGCCGAACTCACCGGACAGGGCGCGCAGGTGACAGCGATTTCCAGCCCGGTGCAGGCGGAGCAACTGCTGGACGCCTACCTCACCTTGCTCGGTGCGACGCTGGGACCGGACCTGCCGCCGGCCATGCGCCGGCAGATGGAGATGGCCCGGGGGCCGGCCAAGATCGCCATCAGCATGGGGCTATCGCGCGACAGCTGGGCCGGCATGGCCCTGGCCTACAGCGCCCGCCACGCCGAGTGGCTGGAGGCCGACGAGACGCGCTGCCGGCTGGCCGACCAGTTGAAACCGGCCTTCGAGAAATTCGATGTGATCCTGGCGCCCGCGACGCCGGTGGCCGCCTTCCCGCACGACCATTCGAATTTCGTGAGCCGCAAGCTGACCTGCTCCAACGGCCTGAAGGTGAGCTACCTTTGCATGCTGCGCTGGATCGCCCTGGCGACGGCTTGCCGGCTGCCGGCGACGACGATTCCCGCCGGGCTGACGGCCACGGGACTGCCCGTCGGCGTGCAGCTGATCGGGCCGAAGCTGGCCGACACAAGAATGATCGCCATCGCCGAGGCCATTGAAGAGCGCCTGGGCGGTTTCCAAGCGCCGCCCGCGCCCGACGGACTTTGATCCCAGAGAGCCTTAGAGGGCAGCGAAGTCCACGATCACGGGCTGAACGCCGATCCTGGCCAGGAAGGTCCGAAAGCCCGCCTGTGAGACCGCCGTGGTGGCCGTGTTGGTCATAGGGTGAAAATTTACCGGGTCGGCCTCGGCAAGAGCCTTGTCGAGCACGAAGCGCACCTGGCGCCTTTCGTCATTGATCAGAGCGAAAGCCGTGACCGAACCCGGCGTCACGCCCAGAACCTCCCCCATCAGCTCCGGCCGCCCGAAGGAAAGCCGCGCCGAGCCGATGGTGGCGGGCAGAGTCTTCAGGTTGATCGCGGTCTCGCCAAGGGCGGAGATCAGCCACAGCTGGTCCTTGGCGTCCTTCAGGAAGAGGTTCTTGGTGTGGCCGCCGGGCATGGCGTCCTTGATGCCGTCGCCCTCGCCCACCCGGAAGATCGCCGCGTGCTCGACGGTGGAATGGGCGATGCCTTCACGATCAAGGAATTCGAAAAGTTCGGCGCGGCCCAGCATCGGCTCTCCATACAGCGCCCTTGGCCTGCGAAGCCATGGCCTCTAGAGGGTGGGTTCACTACCCCGCCGAATTCCGAGGTCTGATCCCGTGCCGAAACTGGAAGCCTTCCCGACCGCCACCCGTCCCCCGGAAATCGTGCCCGGACGGCCGCAACGCCGCTGGATGGACCAGTTCGCCGATCGCCATCCCTACCGTTGCCTGCCCCTCACCATGGCCAATACGACCGGATGGGAGCTGCTCTGCCCTACCTCATTCACCATCGAATGGAATGGCGGGCAGCATCAGGATGACCTGACCTTCACCTCTGACTCGCCGTTCCCCGGCTTTGAAGATCTGGTGAAAAGCCATTTCTCGGCCGGCGTTGTCACCTTCCACACCGGCTATCTTTTCCGCAGCCCCGAGAGCTGGTCGATGTGGTGCATGGGCCCGCCCAACCACGTCAAGGACGGCATCCAACCCCTGGTGGGCCTGGTCGAGACGGACTGGCTGCCCTTCCCCTTCACCATGAACTGGATGATGACGCGCCCCGGCAGGGTGCGTTTCCTGAAGGGCGAGCCCTTTTGCTTCATCACTCTGGCCCAGGACCGGCCCCTCGAGGAGTTCGAGCTGGTGCAGCGATCCATGGCGTCCGACCCCGATTTCGCGGCCCAGTACGAGGCGTGGCGCCGGCAGCGTGACGAATTCAACAAGAAGCTGGCCCAGGGTGACGCGGCGACCATGAAGGAAGCCTGGCAGCGCTTCTATTTCCGCGGCGCCTATCCCGACGCCGAACAGGAGGCGCCGAAGTCTCACACCAACAAGCGGCGCATGAAGTCCCTCCGGCTCAGCTTCTGACCTAATTTCAAGGTCGGCGAAGGGAGGCTTGCCAAGGCGAAATCCCTCTGCGATAAGCGCCGCTCCCGACGGGGACCCCATGGGTTCCAACGGAGCGCGGGCGTAGCTCAGGGGTAGAGCACAACCTTGCCAAGGTTGGGGTCGTGAGTTCGAATCTCATCGCCCGCTCCAGTCGGAACTTCAGAAAATCCTGCGTCAGGCCGGGTCCGTGAGGGCCTGGGCCGCGGCTAGGGCGATATGGTCGTCCCACTTGCGGGCCACGATCTGAACCCCGACAGGAAGTCCGGCGTCCCAGCGCGCCGTGACCGCCGCCACGGGCTGGCCGGTGAGGCTGTAGGGCAGCATGTGCAGGTAGTCCCGGCCCGTGAGGGAACGGTGCGGCGGAGGGGGCTCGTCGCTGACCGGCGCGAGGAGCAGGTCGAACCGGCCCATGATCTCGATCATCTGGCGCTGCAACCGCTCCCAGCGGAAGAGATGCTCTCCGATCTGGTCGCCGGAGAGTTTGGTGGACCCGTAGGGCGTCCAGGTGCGGAACGAGAGGGATTCCGGCCGGGCCCAATAATCCTCGGTAATTGCGAAGGCCTCCTCCAGCAGGGCGCCTGACCAGGCCGGATCGATGGGCTCGATGATCGCGCCAAAGCTCTCTAGCTGGCGCGCGGCTTCAGGCGCGGCCCCGTCGAGGAGGCCAATGCGCAACCCCTTCACGCGAACATCGCGATGGTCATGCAGGGGCACGGGCGCCACTGACGGGTCGCGGCCATCCGGACCGCTGATGACCGCGAGGGCGAGGGCGAGATCCTCTACATGGCGGGCGATAGGGCCGATCACGGTGCGCGGGTCGGAGAGAGCTCCGATGGGCGGATAGTGCCCCGTCAGGGGCGTCCGGCCCGCCGTCGGCTTCAGGCCCGTCACACCGCACCACGCGGCCGGCAGGCGGATCGACCCGCCGCTATCGCTGCCAAGACCGAGGGGCGATCCGAACGCCGCCACCAGGGCCGCTTCGCCGGACGAACTCGCACCGGGAGAACGGCTGACGTCGTGCGGATTGTTCGGGCGCGCATGCAGTGTGCCGCCATCTCCGGTAACGGTCTTGCCGAGAATGATCGCGCCCGCCGCGCGCAGCCGGGCCACGACGGTCGCGTCGGCTTTCGGCCGGAAGTCTCTGCGATGCTCGAACCCCGCCACACAGCGAAATCCCTCCACCTCGATCCAGTCCTTGATGGACACAGGAACGCCATGCAGCGGGCCGAGGGGAGCGCCCTTGGCCAGGCGCCGATCCGCGTCGTCAGCATCCGCGAGAACATGATCAGGCTGGATATCCACGAAGGCGTTGATTTGACCTTGAACTTCCTGGATTCGTGCGAGGTAGCAGGATGCGGCTTCTCGCGCGCTGATCCGGCGATCCGCGATGGCGCGCGCCAGCCCGGCCGCGCCAGAGGTGAGGATGGGGTCATCGGTGATGGTGAGCGGCATCCCGATTCACAAGCCACCGGACCATGGCGCCGTCAATCTGGCGCCATGAGCGCGGCAATGCGCCGGTTCGTCCCGAAACCCTTTCTTCGCCTTTTGATCGTCTATTTGTCTCCTGACCTCCCGTCAGAGGAGCTGGGGTGTGTTTGGGGTTTTGACACTGCTCGCGAGCGATCGCGGCGTGAGCTTCCTGCTTGGCGCGGCCACGGCCGTGGCGTTGATCTGTCTGGGCGTCGCCCTCTGGCAGGTGAGACAGCGGCGCCGGGCGCTGGAGGCCGAAGAGGCCTCCTCCCATCCCAAGGCCGATCAAGTGACCGCCCGGGAATTGGCCGAAGCGATCCAGGCTGGCGGGCTCATCGTGCACTACCAGCCCCTGGCCCGCGCCGATAACGGCGAGGTCTGCGGCTTCGAGGCCCTGGTGCGCTGGAAGCATCCGACCCGGGGCATGGTGCCGCCGCTGGATTTCATTCCCCTGGCCGAGGAAACCGGCCTGATCGCGCCCCTCGGCGACTGGGTGCTGCGCCGGGCCTGCGCGGACGCCGCCGCCTGGCTGCGGCCCCTGACCGTGGCCGTAAATCTCTCCGCCCTTCAGCTGCAGCAGCCGGAACTGCCTGGGCGGGTTCTGGAAATCCTCTTCGAAACCGGTCTGCCACCTGCGCGTCTGGAGCTCGAAATTACCGAGACGGCGCTTATCGAGGATACGGAGCGCGCCCTCGACACGCTTCGCCGCCTGAAGGCGCTCGGCGTCCATATCGCCATGGACGATTTCGGCACCGGCTTCTCCTCCCTGTCGACCCTGCAGTCCTTCCCGTTCGACAAGCTGAAGATCGACAAGACCTTTGTCGGCGCCCTGCACCGCGATGCGCGCGGCACTGCGATCTTGAGGGCCGTGCTCGGCCTCGGCCGCAGCCTTGAGATTCCCGTCGTCGCCGAAGGTGTGGAGACCGCCGACCAGCTGGAATTCCTGCGCGGCGAGCAATGCGCCCAGGTGCAGGGCTGGCTGATCGGCCGCCCGGCCCCGGCCGAGACCCTCATCGCCTGGACGGCGCCCGGCGTGCTGGGCGGGCCGGCCTCTGAGCCCCTGCGGGCCAGCGCCTAGCTGAGCATTCGTTCCAGCGTTTCGAGCCGGTCCGCATCGCGAGGCGGCTTGTCCCAGCGGATGCGATGGATGCGCGGGAAGCGCATGGCGAGGCCAGACTTGTGGCGCGCCGATTTTTGCAGCCCCTCGAAGGCCACTTCGAACACGAGGCCATGATCCGGCTCGGCGCGGACGGCGCGGACCGGGCCGAAACGCTCGGTGGTGTTGGCGAGGACGAACTTGTCGATGCGGGCCAGTTCCTCGTCGGTGAAGCCGAAATAGGCCTTGCCGACCGGAGTGAGGATGTCCGCGCCCTCCGGACCCGGCGTCCAGACCCCGAAGGTATAGTCGGAATAGAAGCTGGAGCGCTTACCGTGGCCGCGCTGGGCGTACATCAGCACGGCGTCGACGAGACGCGGGTCGCGCTTCCACTTGAACCACGGCCCCTTGGGCCGGCCGCCTTCGTAAGAAGAGGCCCAACGCTTCAGCATCACGCCTTCCGCCGCCTGAGCATCGCCCTGCGGCGGGTCGGCGCGGAGGGCCGCCAGGGCCTCCCAGGTCTCGAAAGGCTGCAGGGGCGAGAGGTCGATACGGGGATTGGCGATCTTGGCCACGAAGGTTTCGAGCCGCCGCCGGCGCATTTCGAAGGTCAAGGGACGCAGGTCCTCCTCGCCCTCGAGCAGCAGGTCATAGGCGCGGATGCCTGCCGGCAAGGCGGCCATGAGTTTGGCGTCGGCGGTCTTGCGGTTGAGGCGCTGCTGCAGGTCGCCGAAGGGGGAGACGCGGCCGTCCTTGAGGATCAGCAGTTCGCCGTCGATGACGCCTTCGAAGTCGAGCGCCTCCAGGACATCCGGGAAGGCCCGGCCAATGTCCTCGCCAGTGCGGCTGTAGAGGCGTTTCTCGCCGCGCTCGGACACAGCCTGGACGCGGATGCCGTCCCACTTCCATTCGGCGGCGTAGTCGGCGGGATCGAGCAGTGCGAAATCGACGGCCTCGTCGATGGCCTGGGCCAGCATCACCGGGCGGAAGCGGCCCGGATTGTCGGTGGACGGCCGCTCGCTCCGGCCCTCCAGCCAGGCGAAGAGATCTTCGTAGGGCGGATGCAGGGCGTGCCAGAGCTCCTCCACCTCGGCCGCGCCGACCCCGCCGATCTCGCCGACAGCCTGCTTGGCGAGACGCGCGGAGAGGCCGACGCGCAGGCCGCCGGTGAGGAGTTTGAGCAGGGCCCAGCGGCCATCGGGGTCGAGGGCGTCGAGCCAGGTCTCGATAAGGCCCTGAACCTCGGCGCGGCTGGCGCCGGCGAGACTATCGACCACCTCGGCGATGTCGGGCGCGCGGTTGGCGCCCGGCCGGGCCGGCCATACCAGGGCCACGGTCTCGGCGAGGTCGCCCACATAATCGTAGGAGAGGGCGAAGAGGACCGGGTCGAGCCGCGCCTCGATGGCCTTGCGGATGAAAGCCGGCTTGGCGGCGTTGAAGGTCAGGTCGCCGGTGAGGGCCGCCAGGGCATAGCCCCGGGCCGGGTCCGGCGTCGCGGTCATGTAGTCGCGCACCAAGGTGAGCTTGGCGTTGCGCGAGGCGGTGAGGGAGAGCCGGTCGAGGAGTTCCGCGAAGGCGCGCATGAGAGCAATATAGGATCAAACCTGCGGGGAGGCTGCCAATGCTGGCGGGGATCGCGATCCTAGTGGCTCTGGTCGGGATGGGCGTCATCGCCATGAACGCCCGGGGCGCACGGCGGCGAAATGACGGATCGTCGAGCGGCGGTGATACCGGCGGCTGGTCTTCGGGCGGAGGCGGAGGACACTCCAGCAACGGTCATACCGGCGGACACCATTCCGATGGCGGCGGGGATGGCGGCGGTGATGGTGGCGGGGGCGGCGACTAGAGCCGCCCCAACCGACCGGTTCACGCCTGAGGCGGTTGAGCCTTCGGCGCTTCGGGCTTTCGGCCCCGGCGGGCCAGCCAGACCAGCGGGATCCCGATCAGGACGAAGGGCGTCGTGAAGGACGCGACGTTGATCAGGAAGCCGATGATGTGGGCCATGTTGCCCCAGAAGTCCTTCATGGCGTTGGCGATCGGGGCATTGACGCCGCGGGCCGGGGCCATGGCGCTGGACTGGTAGTCGACCTCGAAGGTGGCCATGGCGGCGCGGGTCTCGGCGTCGTCACCGACGGCCCGGACCCCGGCGCGCTGTTGCTCCAGTTCGCGGATCTGGGCCTGGAGGGCGAGGGACCGGTCGGAGCGGCGTTCGTTGGCGAGGCGGCGCTTCAGGTCGCGGATTTGCTCGCTGAGGGACGCCTGGGTTTCGCGGGCCTGGGTGATCGTGGAGTCCACCTCTTCGGTGTCGGCGCCGGAAATCTCGACGCGGCCGCCGGCGTCACGCACGTCCTCTTCGACGCGGTTACGAAACTGGCTCATCCAGGCGGGGGTGGCGCGCAAGGTGAGATGGCCGTGGGCCTTGTCGGTGTCCTCGCTGTCGAAGCCGGCGCTCAGCACCTGGCACTGGTAGGGGCCGGCGCGTTCGCAGGCTTCCTGGTGGGAGTCGTACATGGGCCGTACGTCGTCGGCGGGCAGGACGAGACCGACGCGGAAGCTGTAGGCCAGGACCGGCGGGGCCGGGGTGGCGACGCGGTCCCGGTCCGGGCTGTCGAGGTTTGGCCGGTCCGGTAGAAACACCGGCGGGGCGGCGTCGCTGGGACCCCGCGCGGACGACGGACCAGGCGCCTCGGCGATACTGCCGGCGTCTTCAGCGGCCGTGGTGCGCTCGGCGCTGGGAACGGTATCGGGGGTTCCGGGGGGCGGGCCGGCGGTGGAATTCGAATTGTCTTCAGCGGGCTTGGAGCAGGCGGCCAGGAACAGCAGGCCGCACATCAGGGGCCCTGCATACAGGGCGGTTGACTTCCTCATCACGCAATCCTCACGACTTGATCACGCCCCCGTGATGAGGACGATCACACGTTCGTGAGGGCCCTGCAAGGCCCCGAGCATGAAGCTTTCGTCATGCTCGGGCGGCGCCGAGATCAGCCCTTTTCGGTCTCCGCCTTGGCCGCCGCCGTGCGGGCCGTGGAGCGATCCAGCTGGCCGCGCCAATAGGCGGCGCCGTCCCTCGGCTTGAACATGGTGCGGGGCGCCCCATTGGCCGCGACCACGGCGAAGGTGTTGCTGGCGGGGTCGTAGATCAGGCGGTCGCCGTTGGACCGGGTGAGGGTCTCCGATCCGGCCGGGGGCGCGGCGACGAAGGCGTGAGTCTTGGTGATGTAGTCCTGGACCGTCGCGGCCCCGAAATCGGAGCCATTGCGGCGGAACTGAGCTTCAGACGCGGCCTCGGCGGTGTTGCGGCGGTTGGGCGCCCACATCGGGCGGCCGTTGATCATCCGTACCGGCTGAGTGCGCGGATCGGATTTGGCGGCCGGCGCCGCGCCGGATGACGCAACGGCCGATGGGCCCGCGTCACAGGCCGCCAGACTGACGCAGACGAGCGCCGCCAGGGCCACACCGGCCCCGAAGGAACGAAAGCCCTTTCGGGCGAAACGCACACCTTGAAGAGCTGTCATGGCTTCCCTCCATAGTTGCCATAGCCCAACCTCGCGTTGAGCTCGAGAACAAAGAAAGAACAAAGTTTGACGTTTGTCGAGTCCCTTCTGTGCGTTAAAGCGGCGGCGAGAGCCGTGGGAGGCCGAAAGCCTTGAGCGACAAGAGAATCCTGCTGATCGTCGGCGGCGGCATCGCCGCCTACAAGGCGCTGGAATTGACTCGCCTCTTCAAGAAGGCGGGGCTAGCGGTGCGTCCAATCCTGACAAAGGCGGGGTCCGAGTTCGTAACCCCGCTCTCCCTATCCGCGCTGAGCGAGGACAAGGTCTATTCCGAGCTCTTCAGTCTCACCGACGAGGCGGAGATGGGCCATATCCAGCTGTCGCGCTCGGCGGACCTGCTAGTCGTGGCGCCGGCGACAGCGGACCTGATGGCCAAGGCGGCGAACGGCCTGGCGGGCGATCTCGCCACCACGACCCTGCTGGCGACCGATACCCCCGTCCTGATGGCGCCGGCCATGAATGTGCGGATGTGGGAGCACCCGGCGACGAAGCGAAACCTCGCGACCCTGAAGGGCGATGGCGTGCAATTCGTCGGGCCCGGTGAGGGGGCCATGGCGTGCGGCGAGTTCGGCGAGGGCCGGATGGCCGAGCCGGAGGCGATCTTCGAGGCGGCAATGAAGCTGCTGGCCGGGGCGGGGCCGCTGGCGGGCAAGCATGTGCTGATCACGGCGGGGCCGACCGCCGAGCCCCTGGACCCGGTGCGGGTGCTGACCAACCGCTCGAGCGGCAAGCAGGGCTATGCCATCGCCGAGGCCCTGGCGAACCTGGGGGCGCGGGTGACCCTGGTGTCTGGGCCGACCGCCCTGCCCGCCCCGCGCGGGGTGACGCGGATCGATATCGAGACGGCCGAAGAGATGTTGGCCGCGTCGAAGGCCGCCCTGCCCGCTGACGCGGCGGTGTTCGTGGCGGCGGTCGCCGACTGGCGGCCGGACGAGGTGTTCGGGGTGAAGCTGAAGAAGGGCGCGGGCGGGCCGCCGACCATCAATCTGGTGGAAAACCCCGACATCCTGGCGACCATCGCCCGGCCGGGGCCGAAGCGCCCGAAGCTGGTGATCGGCTTCGCCGCCGAAACCCACGAGCTGGAGGCCCAGGCCAAGGCCAAGCTGGCGCGCAAGGGCTGCGACCTGATCGTCGCCAATGACGTGACCGAGCCCGGCGTGATGGGCGGCGACCAGAATCGGGTTCTGCTGGTGACCAAGGCCGGGACCGAAGCCTGGGAGCGGGCCGGCAAGGATGAGGTGGCCCAGCGCCTCGCCGACCGTATCGCCAAGGAGCTTTCGTGATCCCGCCCATTCCACTCGTCCGCCTGCCCCACGCCGAGGGCCTGCCCCTGCCGGCCTATGAGAGCGCGGACGCCGCCGGGATGGACCTGCGCGCCGCCGTCCCCGAGGACGCGCCGATCGTGCTGAAACCCATGGACCGCGAGGCCGTGCCGACGGGCCTGACCATGGCGATCCCGCGCGGGTTCGAGGGCCAGGTGCGGCCCAGGTCCGGGCTAGCGTTCAAGCATGGCGTCACCTGCCTGAATTCGCCGGGCACCATCGACGCCGACTACCGGGGCGAGGTGAAGGTGATCCTGATCAATCTCGGGGCCGAGGATTTCACCATCCGCCGGGGCGAGCGGATCGCCCAGCTGCTGATCTCCCCGGTGATCCAGGCGCGGTGGGCCGAAGGGGTGAGCCTCGATGAAACCGCCAGGGGCGCGGGGGGTTTTGGCTCGACGGGTAAAGCCTGAGCCCTTTAGCTGGGCGTACTGGCCCTCCAATCAATTCCCAAGGCAGTTTGTTTTTTGGCGATGGCAGGCCCATTTTAAGGGCGAACTTCGAGTGATGTCGGCGGGAGGCCGAGACGATATGTCCCTGATCGGTGAAGGCGGACCATTGACCGGCAGCGCGGCGGCCCCGCCGCCCGCCGACTTGATCAAGGACGGCACGGACGCCAGCTTCATGGCCGACGTGGTCGAGGCCTCCAAGACCCAGCCGGTGATCGTAGACTTCTGGGCGACCTGGTGCGGCCCCTGCAAGACGCTGGGCCCCATGCTGGAACGCGCCGTGGCCGCCGCCGGCGGGGCAGTGAAGATGGTCAAGATCGATATCGACAAGAACCCCGGCTATGCCGGCCAGCTGCGGGTGCAGTCGATCCCGACGGTCTATGCCTTCTCGGGCGGGCGGCCGGTGGACGCCTTCCAGGGGGCGGTGCCGGAGAGCGAAGTGAAGGCCTTCGTGGGGCGGCTGGCGAAGTCGGCGGGCGGATCGCCTGTCGACCAGCTGCTCGACATCGCCAAGGAGGCCCTGGAAGCGGACGACCACAACACGGCGGCCCAGGCCTATTCACAGATCCTGCAGGCTGAGCCGGACAATGTGGCGGCGATCGGCGGCATGGCGAAGCTGTACCACGCCAATGGCGACCTGGACCGGGCCCGCGAGTTCGCCGGCATGGCGCCCGCCGACGCGAAGAACCCCGACCTGGAAAGCGTGCGCGCCGCCCTGGCCCTGGCCGATGCCGGTTCATCGGAGACCGCGCCCCTGGAGCAGAAGGTGGCGGCCAATCCCGAGGATCACGAGGCCCGCTTCGAGCTGGCCGGGGCCCTGGCCGGGCAAGGCAAGCTGCAGGAGGCGGCCGACCATCTTCTGACCATCATCGAGAAGGATCGTGAGTGGAACGAGGAGGCGGCGCGCAAGCAGCTGCTGACCGTGTTCGAGGCGGCCGGGATGGGGTCGGACCTCGCCAAGCAGGGGCGCCGGCGGCTGTCGGCGATCCTCTTCTCGTAGGAGAGAAGGAAACACCGGCCATGACGGTGGGCGGATATCAGAAGGCGGCGGACCTGCCGAACGTGATCCCGGTCTTTCCCCTGACCGGGGTGTTGCTGCTGCCCGGGGCGGAACTGCCGCTGAACATCTTCGAGCCGCGCTATCTGAACATGCTGGACGACGCCATGAGCGGGCGGCGGCTGATCGGCATAGTACAGCCGTTTGGCGGCGACGGCCTGAAGCCGGCTCTGGCCCCGATCGGCTGCGCGGGGCGGATCACCGCCTATTCGGAGACGGGGGACGGGCGCTACCTGATTACCCTGACCGGGGTCTGCCGCTTCAAGATCCTGGGGGAGGCCCCGGCCCTGACGCCGTATCGCCAGGCGGTGTGCGACTTCGCCACCTTCGAGGCGGACCTGGCGGCGATCCCGGACCAGGTGGAGGCGGACCGCAAGGCGTTCCTGGAGGCCTTGCGGGTCTATCTGATGCGGCGGGGGCTTTCCCTGGACTGGGCGACGGCGCGAGAGGCGCCGGTGGACGCCCTGGTCTCCAGCCTCTCCATGGCCCTGCCCTTCAGCCCGGCGGAGAAGCAGGCCCTGCTGGAAGCGCCGGACGGGCAGGACCGCTACGAGACCCTGATGGCGATGCTGACCATCGACGCGGCGCAATCGGACGATGACGATCCGCCCGCCGTGCAGTAGTCATCGGCCATGACCGAGACCCCCACAGCCCCTGAGCCGGATCCGCGCCTCCTGGAAATCCTGGTCTGCCCGGTGACCCACGGGCCGCTGACTTATGACCGCGAGAAACAGGAACTGATCAGCAAGGGCGCGAACCTCGCCTACCCGATCCGCGACGGCGTGCCGATCATGCTGCCGGAAGAGGCGCGGAGCCTGGACTAGACCTTTTCCGGCGCCGCGTAGGTGAGCGCCATGAACACCTCTTCGAGCTTCGGGTCCTCGGTGGCGATGTCCTGGATGTGCAGGCCCTGGGCGCGGACGGCGGCCAGCACCTGTTCGACGCTGGAGGTTCCGGTCTTGTAGCTGACCTCGAAGGTCCCGGCGGCGCGCAGCTTGGTCTCGAAGCCTTCCAGGGTGGGGGCCACGGTGACGGGCTCCATGGGCGTGACCACGACATTGCGGCGGTCGAGGCGCTTCAGCAGCGTGGAGGTGGGCTCGCAGACCTGAACCTCGCCCTTGTTGATGATGGCGATGGTGTCGCAGAGCTCCTCGGCCTCTTCGAGGTAGTGGGTGGTCAGCACGATGGTGACGCCCTGGCGGTTCAGCTCCAGCACGTAGCTCCAGAGCTGGCGGCGCAGCTCCACATCGACCCCGGCGGTGGGCTCATCAAGGATCAGGACCGGCGGATTGTGGACCATGGCCTTGGCCACCATCAGACGGCGCTTCATGCCACCGGAAAGCTGGCGCACATAGGCCTCGGACTTATCGGCGAGCCCAAGAGCTGAGAGCAGCGTGTCGGTCCGGCGTTCGGACTTCGGCACGCCGTAGAGACCCGCCTGGACCTCCAGCGACTCGCGCGGCGTGAAAAAGACGTCGGCGGCGATTTCCTGGGGCACAACGCCGATGGCGGCCCGGGCGTCGCGTGGGCGCTCGTCGATGTCACGGCCCCAGATCCGGACCTTGCCTTCAGTCTTCTGCGCCATGCCGGCCAGGACGTTGATGAAGGTCGACTTGCCCGCGCCGTTAGGCCCCAGAAGGCCGAAGATCGATCCACGCGGCACTTTCAGGTCGACCCCCTTGAGGGCCCGCATTTCCGGCGTGGTCTTGGTGGCGGCGTAGGTCTTTTTCAGGCCCTCGGCCTCGATGGCGAAATCCGGAAGGCCGGCTGCATTGACGGAAGCGTTCATGGCCCTCTACCTAGGCCCGCACAGCCGCCGCGCCAAGGCGGCGTTCGACGGAGATCCCCATGGCGCGCAAAGTGAAGGCCAAGGACGCGGCGGCTCAGACCGAAGCCGAGCCCATGCCTGCCGCGGCGCGGGTGACCGAGATCGGGTCCCTGCCGCCTTCGGAGACCATCGCCGTGCGCTCCCACCGCGTGGCCTGCGACGGCGTCGGCGGTGCGCTGGGCCATCCCCGCGTGTGGATGGAAATGGGCGAAGGCGCCTTCGTGGAGTGCCCCTATTGCGACCGCCGTTTCGTTCTGGCGACCCACCGGTTGCACGACGAAAACGAACGCACCGCGCCGGGCGTCTACGAAGGCTCAAGCGGCCACTAAGGACGCGCTTCACGGCCTCAATCAGGTGGGTTCGACGACCACGGCCGTGCCGTAGGCCAGTACCTCGGTGATGCCTTCCATGATCTCGTTGGCGTCGTAGCGCATGGCGATGATGGCGTTGGCGCCCGCTTGCTGTGCATGCTCGATCATGTGGGCATAGGCTTCCTGGCGGGCGGTCTCGGCCAGTTCGACATAGACGCTGAGCTTGCCGCCGAAGAGCGACTGCACGCCGCCGGCGAAATTGCCGAGCACCGAGCGCGAGCGGACGGTAATGCCGCGCACGAGGCCAATGTGCTTGGTGATCTTGTGGCCGGCGAGGTCGTTGGTGGTGGTGACGATCATGGGGGGCTCCTAGGCAGGTGAGCCTATTGTAGCGAGGCTTTGGGAGAGGAGAACAGCGGTGTCGAAGGCCGCTTCAATCATCCTCATATTCGAGGCCGAGGTCTTCCAAGTGGCGAAACCGGGTAAGCCCGAGTGTCTCGAACTCATCTTTGCCCGGTGCGGCGCGGACGCCGTGGCCCCGCAGCATTTGGTTGATTGGACCATACGACAAGCGTTTGTCGGCGGCCACTGCTTCAGCCTTGCGCTCAACAGGACAGCCAACGCGATAGAGAGCTGCGGCCTGTCCGCCGCTACCGCCGAAATAGTTAGTTTCAAGATAGACGAAGGGGCCGTGAACCATGAACCCTTGAAGGGTGAGGTCTAGGTCGTCGCCAAGATAGGTGAAATCGGGGAACCGCTCTCCTTCCGCTTCCCCGGCGAGCCGGTCCAACTGCGCTTCGCCGAGTGGGATGATCCAGAGGCCCTGGGCGAGTTCGGTTGCAGTGGGCGCCGCCGCGGCTTGGCCTATGGCCGCAATGACAGCGGGCCCGCCGAGGACGGCAGTGATGCAATGGCCCATGAGAATTCCCCCCGGTTGGCGACGAACCTACCCTATCGATCGTTTGGCGGAGCGCGTCCCTGCGCGTGACCAACGGCGTTCGCCAGGATAGTCTCAACCTCATGAGCGAGACCCTGGACAGCGCCGATCATTCACCCGACGAGATTCCCCGCGAGATCACCCAGGACGGGCCGGCGACGCGGCTCTATCTGGTGGATGGGTCGGGGTACATTTTCCGGGCCTATCACGCCCTGCCGCCGCTGACGCGGAAGTCGGATGGGCTGCCCGTGGGGGCGGTGCAGGGCTTCTGCAACATGATCTGGAAGCTGCTGGTGGAGATGAAATCCGGCAGCGAGGCGCCTACCCATCTGGCGGTGATCTTCGACCACTCCGAGGAGACGTTCCGCAACAAACTCTATGACCAGTACAAGGCCCACCGCCCGCCCCTGCCGGAGGACCTGGCCCCCCAATTCCCGCTGGTGCGGGACGCGACGCGGGCCTTCGGCCTGCCCTCGATCGAACTGCCCGGTTACGAGGCCGATGACCTGATCGCGGCCTATTCGTGTCACGTGCGCGACCAGGGCGGGGAGGTGGTGATCGTCTCGTCCGACAAGGACTTGATGCAACTGATCGGCAATGGCGTCTCCATGCTGGACACCATGAAGAACGTGAAGATCGGGCCCGACCAGGTGGTCGAAAAGTTCGGGGTGCTACCCGACAAGGTCGTGGAGGTGCAGGCCCTGATCGGCGATCCGGTGGATAATGTGCCCGGCGCGCCGGGGATCGGGGTGAAGACGGCAGCCCTTCTGATCAACGAATACGGGGACCTCGATACGCTGCTGGCGCGGGCCGGGGAGATCAAGCAGGACAAGCGCCGCCAGACCCTGATCGATTTCGCGGACCAGATCCGCCTGTCGCGCCAGCTGGTGCAGCTGGACTGCAATACGCCCCTGCCCGAGCCGCTGGACGATCTGAAGGTGCGCGATCCGGATCCGGCGACCTTGGCGGCGTTCCTCGATCTGATGGAATTCCGCGGGCTGGCCCGCCGGGTGGGCGGCGGAACGGTTCCCGAAGCCGCATCCGCCCCCGTGGCCGGGGGGGCGCCCCGCACGACGGCGCCGGTAATGCCGCCCCGCCCCTTCAACGCCCCGGCGCCCCGCGAAGAGCTGTGGCCGGACGAGAAGGCCGTCATCGACGTGAACGCCTATGAGTGTGTGCGCGATCTGGAAACGCTGAACCGCTGGATCGCCGAGGCCAAGGCCGCGGGCGTGGTGGCCTTCGATACGGAAACCGACGCCCTATCCTCCTCTAGCGCCAATCTCTGCGGGGTCTCCCTCGCCACGGGGGCCGGCAAGGCCTGCTACATCCCGGTGGGGCATGAGGAAGCCGAGGGCCTGGCGCTCGAGGCGCCTAGCGACCTGACACAGATCCCCTGCGAGCAGGTCATCGCGGCGCTGAAGCCACTGCTGGAGGACCCGACTGTCCTGAAGGTGGCGCAGAACGCCAAGTACGACCTCGCCGTCCTGACCCGCTACGGCATCGATGTGACCCCGGTCGATGACACAATGCTGATGAGCTACGTGCTCGAAGCTGGGCTGCATGCCCACGGCATGGACGAGCTTTCCAAGCTGTGGCTGGGCCACGAGCCGATCCCGTTCAAGCAGGTGGCGGGCACGGGCAAGGCGCAGAAGAGCTTCAAGCACGTGGCCCTGAAGGAGGCGACCTGCTACGCGGCCGAGGACGCGGATGTCACCTTCCGGCTCTGGCAGCGCCTGAAGCCCCGCCTGGCGCGGGAGGGTCTGCGCACCGTCTATGAGACCCTGGAACGGCCCCTGCCGCCGGTCCTGGCGGAGATGGAGAACCACGGGATCAAGGTCGATCCGGAGTTTCTGCGCCACCTCTCCAACGACTTCGGCATGCGGATGGGCGAGCTGGAAGCCAAGGCCCACGCCCTGGCCGGGCGGCCCTTCAACCTCGGCAGCCCCAAGCAGATCGGCGAGGTGCTGTTCGGGGAAATGGGGCTCTCGTCCGGCCGGGTGACGGCGACGGGGGCGCAATCCACCGACGCCAACATGATGGAGGAGCTGGCGGCCCAGGGGCACGAACTGCCGCGCGTGCTGCTGGACTGGCGGCAGCTCTCGAAGCTGCGGGGGACCTATACGGAGAACCTGACGGCGGCGATCGATCCGAAGACGGGCCGGGTGCACACCTCCTTCGCGCTCGCCTCGACAACAACGGGGCGGATATCATCCTCCGATCCGAACCTGCAGAACATCCCGATCCGCACCGAAGAGGGACGCAAGATCCGCAAGGCGTTCATCGCCGAGCCGGGCCATGTGCTGATCAGCGCCGACTACAGCCAGATCGAACTGAGGATCCTGGCCCACATCGGCGATATCCCGCAGCTTCGGGCCGCGTTCCTGGAGGGGCAGGACATTCACGCCTCGACCGCCTCGGAAATGTTCGGCGTGCCGATCGAGGGCATGCCGTCGGAGACGCGTCGGCGCGCCAAGGCAATCAATTTCGGCATCATCTACGGGATCAGCGCCTTTGGGCTGGCCAACCAGCTGTCCATCGATCAGGGCGAGGCGGCGGCCTATATCCGCACCTATTTCGAGCGCTTCCCGGGCATCAAGGACTACATGGACCGCATGCGCGCCCAGGTGCGGGAACATGCCTATGTGACCACGATCTATGGGCGGAAGGTGAATATCCCCGACATCCGCGCCAAGGCGGTCGGCCACCGGGCTTTCGCCGAGCGGGCGGCGATCAACGCCCCGATCCAGGGCTCGGCGGCGGACATCATGCGCCGGGCCATGGTGCGCATGCCGGGGGCATTGAAGGCGGCGGGGCTGTCATCCCGGATGCTGCTGCAGGTGCACGACGAACTGGTGTTCGAGGCCCGCGCGGAAGAGGCCGACGAGACCATGCGCGTGGCGCGGGCGGTGATGGAGCGGGCCGACGAGCCGGCCATCGCGCTCTCCGTGCCGCTGGTGGTGGAGGCCAGGGCGGCGGCCAATTGGGATGAGGCGCACTAGGGATTTGACACCGGGGGAATGGGGCGCGCTCAGCCCCGGCCTCGCGGCGGCGCTGCGGGATGCTCATGTCGCGCCGCTGATCGATGACCGGCCGCATCCCGGGGCGCTGGTGGCGCGGCTGTGGCGGGGGCGGGTTCCGATCCTGACCTACGGCCATGTGATCCACTGGCCCGGAGCGAAACCCGATTTCTCGGCGCCCTGGTCGGTGAAGGACCTTGAGGTGCTGCAGCACGAATTGCAGCACGTGCTGGACTACGCCACCGAAGCCCTGACCCCGGCGAGCTACCTGCTGAACCAGCGCAACTGGACCTACCGCTACCGGCTGACGCCCGGGTGCCGGTGGTGCGATTTCGGGGCCGAACAGAGGGCGATGATCGCCCAGCACGTCTGGCGGTGCGAACAGGGTCTGCCGGCGCCCTATCCGGAGGCGGAGCTGAGGGCGGTGCTGCCGTGGGGGTGAGAACTCCACCCTTCCCGCTCTCTCTGTAGCATCCCGGCGAAAGCCGGGATGCCAACGTTGATTTAGAGGAGGGAAAGGAGCTGTTCCGCCCGCGCCTCGGGCATTCCGGGCGGGATGCGGATGAGTTCGAACCCCAGTTCTTCGTAGGCCGCGATGTGGACCGCCTCGAATTTCAGGGCGTCTTCGTAGGAAATCCGGCGGGCCTCGGTGTTCACGATGAAGCCCAGGGGTTCGATGAGGAAGACGCGCTGCTGGTAGAGATCGCGGGCGCGGGCGGCTTCGGCGGCGAGAGCGGGGGAGACCGGCTGGGGCAGGTGCCGCGCCAGGGCGAGAGTGCAGACCGGGGAGCGGTCGTGAAACTGCACGGGGGCGGTTTCGGCGGCGCGCAGCTTGGCCTGGAGGGCGCATATGCGATCGGTGAAGGCGGGGTCGCCCCAGGGCTCGGCGATGCCTTCGGCGGTCATCTCAGCGATCACCGGATGGGCGGCCTCTTCCACGACGGCGTGGCCCCGGGCGCGAAGCCCCTCAAGGATCGCGGTCTTGCCCGCGCCGGGCGCGCCGGTGAGGATGTAGCGTTGGATCATGGTCGGGTCCTTTTCTGGACGAGGGTTGGGGATGGCGGAAGAGCGGGTGCGGGAGGAGGAGAGGGTCTGGGCCCGGCACGGGGACCTGGACCTGCTGGCCCGGATCTACCGGCCGCCGGAGGGCAGGACCGGGCCGCTTCCCGCGATCGTGGAGGTGCATGGGGGCGCCTGGTCGACGGGAGACCGCAATGGCGGGGTGGTCTATGACCGGGCTCTGGCCCTGGCCGGGTTTGTCGTGGTTGCGATCGATTTTCGGCAGGGGCCGGAATTCAAGCATCCGGCGGCAAGCGCGGATGTGACGGCGGCGGTCCGCTGGGTGCGGCTGAACGCTGGCTTGCTGGAGGCCAATGCGGGGCGGATCGGCCTGGCCGGTTCATCCTCCGGCGGGCACCTCGCCATGCTGGCGGGCCTCAAGCCGGATGCGGCGGAGCATAGGGGCGTTCCGATCTCGGCGGAAGACGGGAGCTTTGCCGTGCACGACGAGATCAGCGCGGCGGTGAATTTCGTGATCGCCCTCTGGCCCGTGTCAGATCCAGCGGCGCGCTACCGCTATGCGCGGCGGGCCAGGATCGAGGGCTTGATGAAGGGCGGCGAGGCCTATTTCGGCGACGAGGCGGCGATGTGGGAGGCGAGCATTCCGCGCATCGTCACGGCGGGTGAAGCGCCGGTGTTGCCGCCCCTTCTGGTGGTGCAGCCGGGCGAGGATTCCAACATCCCGCAGGAGATGACCTTCGACCTCCTACGCGCCTATCAGGCCCGGGGCGGACGCGTGGATTACGCCTATTTCCCGGGCATGCCGCACGCCTTCGGGCACCGGCCGGGCGAGGCGACCAGCGAGATGGTGGCGATCATGACGGCCTTCGCGCGACGCTATAGTCAGGCGTAATTGAAGCTGACGCTAATGCGGGGCGTCTTTGACCCGTGGGGCAGGACCTCGTGGCGGAGCCAGCTTTCCCAGAGGTAGAGGGTCTCGACGCCGGGCTGGAGGGTGACGAAGGGCTTGAGCGGCTCGGGCGCCTCGGTGCGGGTGGGCGCGGCCATCATCATCGGCAGGCGCGGATCCTCTAGTCGCAGAGCCCCAGCCCCCTTAGGGACCGAGATATACATCGTGCCGGAGATGACGCTGTGCGGGTGGATGTGGCTTGAATGCGCCCCTCCCTTCTCGAGGATATTGACCCAGATATTGTCGAGCTTCAGCCGGCCCTTCCCAAGATCGAAGGCGAGGTCTTTGGCGAATGCGGCGACGTGGACATCCAGGATTTTTCGGAGGGCGGAGAAGACCGGGAAGCGGTTCGGCAAGTCAGTGAGGGAGGCGTAGGAGGTGTAGCCCTTGTAAGCGTGCTCGGCGCACCAGTTCTGACCGGCCGTGTCGTCTTCCGAGAGGGTAAGGCAGGCCTCAAGCAGTTCCTCGCCCAAGCCGGCCTCGGCAAGATTGGCTTCATAGATGCGGGTGACAAAGAGATCGCGGGTGGTCATGGGCGAGCCCTAGCACGTCCACTTACCGTTCTTGAAGGAATGGCGGCGCCTTCAGGGGCGCCCGGGCCGGAACGTGACCGGCATCGCCTTCGGGCCGGAGATGAAGTTCGAAGCCAGCCAGGTGGGGGGGGCGGCGAGCTGGATGTCCTTCATTCGCGACAGTACCTCGATGAACATGGCGTCGATCTCGATGCGGGCGAGGTGCTGGCCAAGGCAGACGTGGGCGCCGTCGCCGAAAGCCATATGCTCGTTGTCGGTTCGGGCGATGTCGAGCACATCCGGCCGGGTGAAGTGAGCCGGATCGCGGTTGGCGGAGCCGAAATACATCACCGCCTTATCGCCCTCCCGAATGGTCTTGCCGCCGATCTCAACGTCATGCTTCGCCGTGCGGCGCATGTAGACGACCGGGCTGGTCCAGCGCAGCAGTTCCTCCCGCGCGGTTGGCAGGCGGTTCGGCAGATCGGCCTGCAGCCAGGCCATCTGGTCCGGGTGGCCGAGGAGCGCCAGCAGTCCGCCGGCCAGGAGGTTGCGCGTGGTGTCGCCGCCGGCGTCGATCAGCAGCAGGAAGAAGAGCAGGAACTCCATATCGTCGAGCTTGCGGCCATCGACCTCGCAGGCCAGCAGCCGTGAGGCGAGATCATCGGCCGGGCGAGCCCGCTTCTCGGTCATCACCCGCGAACCATATTCGAACATCTTGGCGACCGCCGCACCACCGGCGCCGGGCGCCTGGGCCGAGGGGGCGGTGTGTATGGCCTCGGTGAGCTTGTAGAGCTCACGCCCGTCATCGAGGGGCAGGCCCATCAGCTCGGCGATGACGTAGGAGGGCATTTCCCCGGCCACATCATCGACGAAGTCGCATTCGCCCTTCTCGATGACGGCGTCGACGATCTGCTTGGCGAGCTCGGCGATGCGGCCGGCGCGAAGTTTCGCCGAGGGAAGGGTGAATTCGTTGCGGATGAGACGCCGGAAAGCCGTGTGGTCCGGCGGATCCATCATCAGCATCATCTTGTAGGGCCCGGCGCCGGCCGCGGCGCCGTCGGCGATCATGATCGTGGGGGAGGACGAGAAGTTCTGGAAATCCCGGTCAACGGCGCGGACATCCTCATAGCGGGTGAGGGCCCAGAAACCTTTTCCGCCCGGCTCCTCATGCCAGTGGACCGGATCATTGTTGCGCAGCCAGTCATAGGTGGCGACCGGCTGGCCGTCGGCGAAGGTGGCGGGGTCGAGGAGGTCGATATGCATGGCGGTCTCCGGGAAAGTCAGCACAGGCTCATCGGTTGACGGAAGGAGAGGCAAGCCCTCAGGCGACATTCCCGCCGCTCAAGGAATTTGCGCCAGCGCAATTCGGTCCGCCTCGCCCCGGACAACAATGGTGATCAACGATCACCTACAATAGATCCGACGAGGAACCCCATGGCCGACACCGCCACGCTAGAGCGCCCCAAAGTCTCCCTCGAGGCCGAGCATTTCGACGTGCTGATCGTCGGCGCCGGAATTTCCGGTATCGGCGGGGCCTATCACCTGACCCAGGAGCGGCCGGACACGTCTTTCGTGATCCTGGAATCCCTGGAGACCTTTGGCGGCACTTGGTGGCAACACAAGTACCCGGGCACCCGGTCCGATAGCGACCTCTACACCTTCGGTTACCGCTTCAAGCCCTGGATCGGCGCGCCCATCGCGTCGCGCGAGGAAATCCTCAAGTACATGGGCGAGGTGATCGAGGAGAACGACCTCGGCAAGCATATCCGCTACGGCCACAAGATCCGCTCGGCGACCTGGTCCAGCACGGAGAACCAATGGACCGTCGTCGCGGCCAATGCTGCGGGCGAGACCAAGACCTTTACCTGCACCTTCCTCTGGATGTGCTCCGGCTACTACCGGATGAATGAGGGCCACACGCCCGATTGGCCGGGCATGGCCGACTTCAAGGGCCAGATCGTGCACCCGCAGACCTGGCCGGAGGACCTCGACTACAAGGGCAAGCGGGTGATCATCATCGGGTCGGGCGCCACGGCGGCCACCCTGGCGCCGGCGATGGCCGCAGACTGCAAGCACATCACCGTCCTGCAGCGCTCGCCGACCTACTTCATTCCCGGCGTGAACCAGAACGAACTGGCCAACACCCTTCGGGAGCTGAAAGTGCCGGAAGAATGGGTGCACGAGATCGTGCGCCGGCAGATCCTCGCCAACAGCGGGACCTTCGCCAAGCGCGCCTTCGAGGATCCCGAACAGGTGACCAAGGAGCTGCTAGCCGGGGTCAAGATGTTCCTCGGCGACGACTACGACATCAACAAGCACTTCACCCCGCACTACCGCCCCTGGCGCCAGCGCATCGCCTTCATTCCGGGCGGCGACATGTTCCTGGGCATCAAGAACGGCCTGGTCACAATGGTGACCGACCACATCGAGAAGTTCACCGAGAAGGGCATCCTCCTGAAGTCGGGGGATGAGCTGGAAGCGGACATCATCGTCACCGCCACCGGCTTCAACATGAACGTCCTGGGCGACATCGACTTCGTCATCGACGGCAAACCCCTGAACTTCCACGACACCGTGACCTACCGGGGCATGATGTTCACCGGTGTGCCCAACCTGGTCTGGGTGTTCGGCTATTTCCGCGCCAGCTGGACGCTGCGCTCGGACATCATCTCCGACTTCGTGGTGCGCCTCTTAGGCCACATGGACGAGCGCCAGGCCAAGCGGGTGGAGGTGGGCCTGCGGCCCGAAGACAAGGACATGAAGCTCGGCCCCTTCATCGACCCGGAGAACTTCAATCCGAACTACCTTACCCGCTCCATGCACCTGCTGCCCCAGAGCGGTGACAAGCCGGAATGGAAGCACAGCCAGGACTACAACATGGAGCGCGAGGCCCTGCCGAAGATCGATCTGGACGCGGCTGAATTCCGATACGCCTGATTTGGGCGAATTTCTTCAACGAGGCCCCGGAGCGATCCGGGGCCTTTTTGCATGCGCGCTGGACGGCGCCGCAGACTCTCCCCAAGGGCGTTTCGCGGCGGTCCGCAATTTGGCCGCTGGCCTTTCGCAAGAAAAATAGATAATCGCCGATCACCTACCGCACATTCGAGAATGGATCCCATGGCCGACACCGCGACCCTCGAACGCCCATCCGCCCAAGCCGGGGTGGAACACTTCGATGTCCTCATCGTGGGAGCCGGGATCTCCGGTGTCGGCGGCGCCTATCACCTGACGCAGGAACGGCCGCAAACCAGCTTCGTGGTGCTGGAAGCCATGGAAAGCTTCGGCGGCACCTGGTGGACGCATACCTATCCGGGCGCGCGATCAGACAGCGACCTCTACACCTTCGGCTACCGCTTCAAGCCCTGGATTGGCGCGCCGATCGCCTCGCGGGCCGAGATCCTGAAATATATGGGAGAGGTGATCGACGAGAACGATCTGGCCAAGCACATCCGCTACGGACACCGCATCACCAAGGCGGCGTTTTCCAGCCAGACCAACCTCTGGAGCGTCGAGGCGACGGAGCTCGCCACCGGCCAGGTGAAGCGTTTCACCTGCGGTTTCCTGTGGATGTGCCACGGCTATTTCCGCCAAGGCGAAGGCTACACGCCTGAATGGCCCGGCATGAGCGACTACAAAGGCCGCATCGTGCACCCGGCCTCCTGGCCGAAGGACGTCGACTACAAGGGCAAGAAGGTCCTGATTATCGGATCGGGCGCCACGGCGGCGACCCTCGGCCCGGCCATCGCCGCGGAGGCCAGCCACACCACGATCCTGCAGCGTACGCCGACCTATTTCCTGCCGGGCATCAACCAGAACGAACTGGCCAACCAGTTGCGGGACCTCAAGGTCCCAGAAGAGTGGGTGCACGAGATCATCCGCCGCCAGGTGGTGCAGCAATCCGACGCGTTCACCAAACGATGCTTCGAGGACCCGGAAACCGTGAAGAAGGAACTGGTCGGCATGGCCAAGATGTTCCTCGACGCCGAGACCGTGGACAAGCACTTCACCCCGCCCTACCTGCCCTGGCGCCAGCGCGTGGCCTTTATTCCAGGCGGCGATCTCTTCGTGGGCATCAACCAAGGCAAGGTCGGAATCGTCACCGACGAGATCGAGACTTTCAACGCCTCCGGAGTGATGACCAAAGGCGGCGTGCAGATCGACGCCGACCTCGTGATCACCGCCACCGGCTTCAACCTCTGCTCCAGCGGTGACATCGAGTTCACAGTGGACGGGGAGACACGCACCCTCGCCGACAGCGTCACCTGGCGGGGCATGATGTTCACTGGCTTCCCGAATTTCCTCTGGGTGTTCGGCTATTTCCGCGCCAGCTGGACCCTCCGCACCGAACTGGTCACCGACTTCCTGATCCGCATGCTGAAGCACATGGACGAAAAGGGCGCCAAGCGCGTCGAGGTGGCTCTGAGGCCTGAGGATCACAACATGGAGCTTGGCCCGTGGATCGATCCGGAGAACTTCAATCCAGGATACGTGACCCGCAGCCAGCACCTGCTGCCCAAGGCCGGGCCGAAGGTGGAGTGGCGCCACAGCCAGGACTATCTGACCGAGCGCGACGCCCTGCCGGCGGTCGACCTGGACGGGGCGGAATTCAAGTACAGCTGATCGCCCCCCTTTCGGAGGTGGGACGCGCTTGAGCCCTCACTAGGTTGACGCCCTTCACCGCCCCTGCCGGGCGGGCCTGTGGGGCTTTAGAATGTTTCGATATTTCATGGCGGCCGTCCTGGCGGGCGGTTTGATGCTGGCGCCGATGGCCGTGGCGGAGACTGCCTCCGGGGCGCCATGGGGCGCGCGTGGCCCGACCGCCTGTCCATCCCTGCGCCAGGGCGGACCACCGACCATCGCCCAGGCGGCGCAGCTCCTGCGCTGCAACAAGGAAAGCGCCTCCAGCGCCAGCGGGGAGCTGTGGCTGCTCAAGACCGTGGACATTCGCATGGGCCGGGCGGTGAGCTTCGCCTCAATGTACAACAGCTTCACCATGGCCGAGGCGGACACCACACAGCGGGTTTATCCGATCAATGGAGGGTGGACCTGGTCGATCTGCACCCTGTTATCGGACACGCGCAATCCGGGGCGCAACTGCCGCGAGGTCGATGTGACCCGGGCCAGCGGCGTCTGCTGGAAGACCCGCGCCCACGAATGGCGCTGCACGATGAACGGCGCGTCCCAGCCCTCGCGGTACAACCTCCCGCCGCCGCGTTAGGACGGTGGCGGCTCACATGAAGAATAGGCCGACCGCGCAGGCGTAGCCGATGATCACGGCCACCCCGATGCCGAAACACCCGGGGCGGTCTTCGCGGCTATTGGTGAACTGGGCGACAAAGGTGAGCCCGCACATCAGCAGGACAAAGCCGAGGAAGATTTTCCAAAGCACCGTACCAGCCAGATCGAAGGCGGCCGCGTGACGGTCAAACCAAGCCTGCACCTGGCCGATATCGCCCCCGAAAAGGGCGACGACGCCGAAGAAGATGCAGAATAACAGGAAGAGGAACCCGAACAGTTGGGCCGCCCGGCTGCCCAGGCGCAGGCCGATCGACAGCGGCACGGTTAGAACCTCGCCAGGTTCCAGAGGTAGCGCAGAAAGCCCATGGGGCGAGCCTAGACCGTAGGTCTTCGGAGCGGCATCCATTTGATGACTGACACCTGCGGAAGATGCGTAAGATGCGCGAAAAGACGACCAGGGAAGTCCAAAGGATGCGCGCCCCACTCGCCGACGACGCCACGGTGGTGGCCCGGATATTCGACCACATCGACAACCACACCACCGATCTGGCCGAGGAGGTGGGCGCGAGCCAACCGCCAACTATTTCGATCCAGACCGGCTGTCGGCGGAGATCAGCCTGATGCGGCGCCTGCCCGTGCCGTTTTGCCCCTCGGCGGCTCTAATGGAGGTTGGGTCCTATGTGGCCCTCCAGGCGGCGGGCGTACCCATCCTGGCGGTGCGGGGGACGGACGGGACTGTGAGGGCGTTCCGCAATGCGTCGTCACCGGGGTGTGCAGCTGGCGGAGGGCGCCGGCTGCAGGACAACGTTCGTATGCCCCTACCATGCCTGGACCTACGGACTGGATGGCGCCCTGCGCGGAATTCCGGACGACTACGGCTTTCCCGGGCTGAACAAGGCGGAGCATGGACCTGCGCCGGTCAAGGCGCGAGAGGCGGGCGGGCTGGTCTGGATCACGCAGGAGGGTGATGGCGACGACGCGGCGATCAATCTCGTGCCCGAACTCTTCCCAGAAGATTGGCGCGTCATCGGTCAGGGCCACAGTGAAATCGAGGCCAACTGGAAGGTATTCGCCGAGGGCCTTATCGAGGGCTATCACATCAAGGCGACGCATCCTGAAACCTTCTATCCGCGCCAGTACGACAACCTGAATGTGATCGAAGGATTCGGCCGCAACAGCCGCGTCACCTACCCGTTCCAGAACATTGAAAAGTACCGCGACGTCCCGGCGGAAGCGCGCAGGATCGATGCCGTCTCCACCCAGGTCTATCACCTGTTTCCCAATGCGGCGGTGGCGACCTTCCCAACGCACAGATCGCTGACCATCATGGAACCCCTCGGCCTCGGCCGCACGCGCACGACGAGTTTCACCCTCACCAACCGGCTACAGACGGGTGAGCAGAAAGCGCAGGTGGACCGGCGCCGAGATTTCGTGACCGAGGGCGCTCGCGAGGACCGGGCGGTTCAGATGGCTGTTCAGCGGGGTCTGGCGGCGGGCGCCAATACACACTTCACCTTGGGCTCTTCGAGGGCGCCTTAACCCGCCTGCATAAAAACCTGGCCGAACTGATCGAGCCTGACGGCCATGGATCCGGGGCCATCGGCAAGCGCGCCCTCGTCACGGGCGGTCGAAGCGGCATCGGCAGGGCCATCGCCCGGCAGCTCGCCCTGGAAGGTGTTCGGGTGGCCATCGCGGCGCGGGACCTGGCGGCCACGGAGCGTGCGGCCGCCGAACTTTCTGCCGAGACGGGCGGTGAGATCTACGGGTTTTCCGCCGACACCGGCGATGACGGCTCCGTCAAAGCTCTGATCGCCGCCGTGGCGGTGCGCCTCGGCGGGATCGACATTCTGGTCAACGCGGCCGCCAAGCCGGGCGGAGGCGGGCCGCCGCCAAAGCTGGCGGAGGTGACGGACGATCTCTTCTGGTCGGACGTCAATGTGAAGGTGATGGGCTATCTGCGGGTGGCCCGCGAGGCCGCGCGCCCCTGGCGGTGGCGGCTGGGCAGGATCATCATCGTGCTGGCCTGGCGGCGCGATGATCGGCTCGATCATCGGTTCGGTGCGCAATGGCGGAACTGGCCCTGACCAAGAACCTTGCCGAAGAGCTGGGACCGGCGGCATCAACGTCACTGTCGTGCACCCTGGCATGACCCGCACCGAACGCATTCCGGCTCTGGCCGCGGCGATGGCCGGACGCCTGGGGATCACGCCGCCGAGGCCGAGCAACGGCTGGGCGGCGGCAATCTCATCGGCCGGATGGTCGACGCGGCGGAGGTGGCCGATGTACGTTCCTGGCCTCGCCCCGAAGCGTCAGCATTACTGGCGACGCGATCCCCACGGGCGGCGGGGTTAAAGGGCCGATCCACTATTAGGGCACGAGCACCACCCGGCCAACGGCAGCACGGCTCTCGATATAGGCGTGGGCGGCGGCGGCTTCGGAGAGCGGGAAGGTCTTGTCCAGGAGCACCGTGTAGTCCCCCGCCGCCACGCCATCGATGTAGCGCTGGACCATGGCCCGGACGCGGGGCGTCGCCATTTCGTAGCCGAGGCCGAGGCCGATCAAGGAGCGGTTGCCGCCCATCAGGGAGGCGACATTGATGTCCATCGGCTCACGGGCCGTGACCCCAATGAAGGTGGCGCGTCCCTTCCAGCCCAGCACCTGCACGCACTGCTTCAGGGAGCGGCCGCCATTGCCGTCCAGCGTGACGTCGACGCCCTTCTTCTCGGTGAGCTCCATGACCCGCTCGACGACGTTCTCGTTCGAAGAGACGATGCCGTGGTCGAGGCCGAGGGCGTAGAGGGGCTCCAGGCGCGCGGCGCTGGAGGCCGTGGCGATTACCTTCGCGCCCGCCTTCTTGGCCACCTGGATGGCGGCCATGCCGACCCCCGAGGCGCCCGACTGGATGAAGGCGGTCTCGCCCGCCTCGAGGTGGCCATAGGCGATCAGGCAGTTGTCCGCGGTGCCGAAGGGGATGGGGATGGCCGAGGCGATGTTGATATCCATGCCGGCCGGCAGCTTCCAGGCGGTGCGGCCGGAGACGGCGCGCAAATCGGCGTGGGAGCCGATGCCGCCGGTGCAGACCACCTTGTCGCCGATCTGGAAATCCCCGGCTTCGGGGCCGACCCAGACCACTTCCCCCGCCGACTGGTAGCCGACGATGTGAGGTGTCTTGGCGAAGCGGCCGCCGGCGCGGGAGGAGACATCGCCGCCCTCGATGGAGATGGCCTCATTGCGCACCAGCACTTCATTGGCGCGCGGCTGCGGATCCGGAACCTCGCGGTACTGCAGCACCTCCGGCGGCCCGGAATGATCGATGACGGCGGCCTTCATGGCGCTCTCCCCTTCACTACAGGGCGAGAGCCGTGACGCGGAGCGGACGCTAGGTCAAGCGTGCTCCGCGCCCCTGAAAGCCAGGAAATACAAGCCGTTCCGAGGACCGGAACGTTTGGGCGAAATCCGCTTAGTGGCCGCCGTCGCGGTTGTCGCGGTCCATGTCGCCGCCGTAGTCACGGTCGTCGTTGCGGCTCGAGCGGCGGTCGCCGTCGTCATTGCCCTCATCATCGCTGTCGCGCATGCCGGCCGGGCAGGTGGCGCTTTCAAAGGTGCCGACCCGGTGGCTGATGATCGTCTGATCGCGGCGGCCCGAGACCACCAGCTTCGAATCCAGCACATAGCGGGTGCGGAAGTCGCCCTCGGCATGCATGGTCACGCGGGCCGTGCCGTCCTCACCCTCGCAGCGGGCGGTGATGTAGAAGCCGCCGGAGAGGGTGCGGCGCACGGTCGGACGGCTGCAGTTATCGCCGAGTTCCAGCTCCTGCGGGCGGCCGGATTCGCATTCCTTGTCGCGAGTTTCGCGGGTGCCCGTGGTGTCGACGACGCTCCAGAGTCCGGCGCGGACGCGGGGCAGATCGGACATTTCGATGCGGTCGCCCAACTGATCGTCCGGCACCTCTGCGCCTTCGACGGGGGCCGGGCCGGCGTCGCGGTCATTTTCACGGTCACCGCCGTCGCGGTCGCCGGCATCGGCGGCGGCGGGGGCCTTACCGTCTTCAGGAGCGGCCTTGGGGGTCGCGGCGGGCTTGGAACAGGCGACGGCCAGCACGCTGAGGGCGCAGGCGGCGAGAAGGCGAAGATGCGTAGAGGCCATGGGATTTCCGTATCGGGACGTTGTGGTCTGACAAGCTAGACCTCAATGCGCGCTGTTGACCACCGTTCTTTGAAGCTTCGAGGCTTCTGCCCTCAGATGCCCCGATCACCGGTCAGTCCGGCGACACCGACGGCTCGCCGCTCGCCGCTCGCCAGCCGGCCGCCTTCCAGCCAGCGGGCGAGGGCGGGCGTGGTTTCGGCTCTAACTCGGGCTTCGAAGGCGGCGAGATCGGCGGCGCGGTAGACGCCGTTCCAGCGGCCGTTGAAGCCCTTGTTGAAGAACCTGAGGCCTCCGCCGTCGAAGCCGCGATCAGCTCGCGGCATGATCTGAGCGGAATTCGCCTGCATCGTCTCGAATCGCGCGGCCTCGACCAGCTGGGGCCAAAGGGCGGCCGGCGTTTCGATCTCGAGAAAGGCGGCGACCCGGGCCATCTCCCCTGCCAGATCAGACTTCATGTCGTTGTAGTGGACGAGCAGGACATTGGGGCGATCACGCAAGGCCCAGAAGCTGCGCTCGATGGCGAAATAGACGGACGCCGGATAGCCGTTGAAGCGCACCGGATCGCCCTCCAGCCAGTCATGGAAGAAGTCGGCGGGGTCCTGGGCGGGACGGGGGTGCGGCCGGCCGATGCGCGGGTCGGCGAGGCCCACCTCATCGAAGCGGGCCAGGACTTCAGGGCGGAAACCAGTCTGGTGATTGTGCCAGGAGAGGGCGGTGTCTCGACCATCGCGGCCGACATGGATGTAGCGGACCTCGTCGTGGATCGGCAGGGCGTCGGCGGCCAGGTGCGACTTCAGGAACCGGCGGTGTTCCTGGCCGTCGATGAATTCCATGGCCTTATCGACGGCGACGCCGCGATTATCGATCCAGGGCGAGATGCGGCCGAGCTGCATGGGCTCGGCGCTCTGGAACACCAGGGAGGCGACGATCTGCTGCATCCAGGTGGTGCCGCACTTGGGCGGGGTGGCGATGACGATGTCGCCGAGGCGCGGCCGGAAGTGCGACCAGCGGCTGGAATCGGTCTCCCAGTCGAGAAAACTCGCCGTCGCCGCCCGCATGCCCCTCTCCATCCGCTCCATTCTGTAAACGTTTACTACCGGAGCGGGCCCGGGCGAAGCCGAAAATCACCCGATCGCCCGCTCTCACCCCCTAACGGATCAAGGCCCGGCGGAAACCGGGCCTTAGCCTGCCCCCATAGTCGGCGGGGCGCCTTGGGAGGATTTGGTATGCGTTGGGCGGCAATGGTCGGTTTCGGGGCCGCCCTGGCCTTGAGTGGCGCGGCAATGGCTCAGCCCGCCGCAGGCCCCTATCAGGCAGGCGAGCGTGTGGAGCTCAACGCCAATGGCGACCATTGGCAACAGTGTGTGGTGACCGAACCCGGCAGCCGCGAAAGCGTCATGCGCCTTCAGTGCGAACCCTATTCCGCCCCGGGCTATGGCCGTGGCGGCGGCGTCTATGTGGCCAGCTACAATTCCAGCGACGTGCGGCGCGCGGGGAACGGCCAAGGGGGCGGCAGTGCGCCAGCCGGCGCGAGCACACCCGTCTCAGGCGGCGGCTATACGGTGGGTCAGGCGGTGGAGGTGGAGGCCAGCGGCCACTGGGTCCCCTGCACGGTCAGCGAAATCACCACCTTCGGCGCCAGTCCGCCGATGATCCGCGTGCGATGCGCCGGCTATCCGGCCCTCTCACGCGCGGCGGGGACCTACATCGTCCACAACAACGAAACCGGCATCAGACCGGCCACCGGCCAGACCGGCCGCGCCACGCCGCCGCCCACCGCAGCGCCGCGCGCACCCACACCCCGCCCCGCCGCGGCCGGCGCAACCTTGCGGACGGGTGAGTATGGCTGTGTGGGCTTCGGCGGCCAGATGATGATCGGCCTCGGCTTCAAGGTCACCGGGCCCGGGACCTATACAGACCTGGATGGCGGCCGCGCTGGGACGTTCAGCGTGAACGGCGGGATCGTCCGCTTCCGCGGCGGCCATCTCGACGGCGTCACCGGCCGGGACCTCAACGCCCAGGGCGGTTTCATCGTCGCGCAGAAAGGCGAATGCGAGCCCTGGTGATGGTGCATGTAGGCGCCAAACGGGTCGGTGCTGGTCACCTGTTCCCGGCCGGACAGCAGAACGGCGGTTACGCAGAGCGCTCGTCCCTAAGCCGGAATTTGGGCGTCCCATAGCGGCGAATCCATATCGAACCTTTATGCGCCCAGGGCCTAGACCTTTTTTCTGAAAAGGTTGGAGGTTCAAATGAGCCTGTCGCAAGCATCCGCCATCCCCACCGAACCGGTTGCGCAGGAGGCCATCTCCGGCGTGGTATTGGGCTATGCGGTGAGCCTCGCCCTTGTCGCGGCGAGCGTGATGATCGCCTTCATCGTCGAGCACACCGTCTCGACGCCGAACCTGTCCTTGGTGTTCGTCTTGCCAGTGGTGATCGCGGCCGCCGCCTACGGATGGGGGCCATCACTGACGGCCGTGGTGGCCGGGGTAGGGGCCTTCGACTTCTTCTTCCTGGAGCCGCGCCTGACGTTCACGGTGGCGCAACCCACCGACATCTGGGCGATGATCCTGTTGCTGGTGGTTGCCGCGATCGTCAGCACGGTGGGGGCGCGGTCCCGCCGCGAAGCCCTGTCCGCCCGCAAGGCGGCCAAGGAAGCCGAGGCGCTGCATAGCCTCGCCTACGCCGTGACCCATCGCGAGAGCCAAGCCGTTCTGCTCTCCAGGGCCGTGGCCGCGATCTCCGTGATCTTCGACGCGCCGGCGGTCATCTTGGAGGATCGGGGCGGCGCCCTGGTCCAGGTGGCCGTCTCCGGCGATGTGCAGCTGAGCGAGGACGAAAAGGAAGCCGCCGCATGGGTGGCGCACAATGCCCAGCCCAGCCATGCTGACACCTATCCCTTCGACCGGTCCGCCTATGACTTCTGGCCGGCGGCGCTGGGCGGAGAGCGGCTGTTGGTTCTGGGCGCGCGGGGTGAGAAGGGGCGCGCGCTGCCCGGCAAGGCCGTCGAAATGGTGGCCGGCTACTTGGCGGCCGGCGGCGCTTAGCCCTGCGGAGCGATGCGCAGACTGTCGTCGGCCATGAAGCGGTAGCCGACACCCGGCTCGGTCAGGATCACCTGAGGATCGGCCGGGTCATGCTCCAGCTTCTGGCGCAACTGTCCGATGAAGACGCGCAGATACTGGGTGTCGTTGACGTGGGCGGGGCCCCAGATCGAAATCAACAGATCGCGGTGCTGAATAACCTTGCCGGCATTGACGGCGAGTTTGACCAGCAGGTCGTATTCCTTCGGCGAGAGGCGGATGAGCTCGCTGCCGCGCATCACCAGCCGCCGGGGGAAGTCGATCACCAGATCGCCTGATCGCACCATCGACGGCGGCGGTTCGCCCGCATGAGAGCGCTGCCTGAGGGCGGCGCGCAGCCGGGCGAGTAGCTCGCCGACACCGAAGGGCTTTTCCACATAGTCGTTGGCGCCGAGGTCGAGGGCCTCGATCTTCTCGGTTTCGCGGTCGCGGGCCGAGAGGATGATGATGGGTTCTTTGTAGAACGCGCGCGCCTTGATCAGCACCTCCTTGCCGTCCATGTCCGGCAAACCCAGGTCGAGCACGACGGCGTCCGGCGCGGCGCGCGCGATCTCGCGCAGGCCTTCGGCGCCGGTGTCGGCGCGCAAGGGCTCGAAGCCGGCGGCCTCCAGGGCGGCGCGCAGGAAGCGGTGGATTTGCGCCTCGTCGTCGATGACCAGAATGCGGGGGTGCGTGCTCATGCGTCGACAGGCGCCCTCTGCTTCGGCAGGCTGATGAGCACGCGGGTGCCCCGGTCGCCATGGATCGGGCTGGCGGCGGCGATGCGGCCGCTCATCGCCTCGATGAAGCCCTTGGAGATCGAAAGACCCAGCCCCGCGCCCTTTGTGCGGTCCGTGGGTTCCTCCATACGGCGGAACTTCTCGAACACCCGCTCCAGCTCGGCGGTGGGAATGCCCTTGCCCTCATCCTCGATGCTGACGACGATGCTGTTGCGGTCCTCATAGGCGGCCAGTTCGATGGCCGTATCGTCGGGGCTGTAGGCGATGGCATTCTCCAGGATGTTAACGATCGCCTGCTCCAGGAGGGTGGGATCAGCCCGCGCCAGAGAGAGCTCCGGCGGGAAGTCGCGGTCGATGCGGCGCTTGCCGAGTCGCCGGGAGACCCGTTCGGCGGCGGCGCCCAGAACGTCACGCACATCGATCCAATCTTCGCGGATATGCAGGCCGCCGCCCTCCAGCCGGGTCATATCGAGGAGGTTGCCGACATATCGGTTCAGCCGTTCGGCCTCCTCCCGCACGCTCTCCAGGAGGTCGGCGCGCGTCGCGGCCGGCATGTCCGCGCCGTAGTCGATCATGGTGGTCGTGGAGCCCAGCACCGTGGCCAGGGGCGTGCGCAAGTCGTGGCTGATGGAGTTGAGCAAGGCCGAGCGGAAACGGTCGGAGCGGCGCAGAGTCTCGGTTTCAACCGCCGCGCCGGCCAGGTCGGCGCGTTCCAAGGCGACCGCGCCCTGGTCGAGCAGGGCCAGGACCAGCTTCTCCTCATCCGAGCCCGCCCGCAGGATGCCCGCCTCAACCCCGGCGACGCCGACCCGCGCCCGTACGCCCTGCAGGGGCCAGAAGGTCCAACTCGTTTGCGGCAAGGTGCCTGTCCCGGCCCCGGCTGCCTCGCCCTTCTCCCAGGCCCAGCGGCCCGCCGCCATGGCGGCGGGGCCCAGAGGTTGGAGGTCCGGCGCCCCGGCGGCGGCCTGGATCTCCTCGCCGACGGGCAGCAGGACCACCGCCTTGGCGCCAGCGGCGGCCGATATCTGCTCGGCCAGGGCGCGGGAGGTCTCATCCTTGGTCGCCGAGGCGGACAGCCTTCGGCTGGAGGCCAGGAGCGAGGCAATTGTTGAAGCGCGGGCCGAGGTCATTCGCGCCTGGTCGCGCACCCGCCCGGTCAGCCATCCGGTGGTCAAAGCGGCGACAAAAAACACGGCGAAGGTCAGCACGTCCGCCGGGTGGCCGATCCAGATGGTCAGGCGCGGTTCAAGGAAGAAGAAGTTGTAGACGAAGGCCGCGACGCCAGCCGCGGTCACGGCGGGCCAAAGGCCATAGGCGAGGCCCGCTCCCAGGACGCAGAGCATGAAGATCATGGCCAGATTGGCGCCGGATGCGAACTGCTCCAGGGCCGCCGCCAAGGCGCAGGCGGGCACGACCGTAGCCGCCGCCCAAAGATGGCTGCTCCAGGCCGCAGGGGATGACGGCCTTTCCCGGGGCTCGGGCGCCGGTTCCGTCTCGCCCGGCTCGGTGACGACGTGCACCGCCGCGCCCCTGGCGTTGCGCAGCAGAGCCATGGCGAGAGACTGCCCCAGCCGGTCGCGCCAGGCCGCGTCCTTCGCCTTGCCGATGACGATCTGGGTGACGTTGTTGCGCCTACAATAGTCCATCACCGAGGCGACCACGTCGTCGCCGGTCAGCACCACGGGCGTGCCTCCCAGCTGTTCAGCCAGCTTCATCGCCTCGTTGAGTCGCGCGGCGACAGCGGCGGAAGGCGGGCGTCGGTTGGGGCGCTCGACGTGGGCCACCGTCCAGGGCGCGTCCATCATCATGTCGGACAGCCGCCGTCCGGCGCGCACCAAGGTGTTGGCCATGGAATCGCCGGCCAGCAAGACGATGATCCGCTCGCCCGCGGCCCAGGGCCCTTCGACGCCCTTTTCCCGCATGGCGGCGATGAGCTGCTCGTCAACGGTCTGGGCCATGCGGCGCAGGGCCAGTTCGCGCAGGGCGGTGAGGTTTTCGGCGCGGAAGAAATTGTCGGCCGCCAGGCGGGCGGTCTCGGGCACATAGACCTTCCCGTCGGCAAGGCGCTGGCGCAGCTCCTCCGGCGTAATATCGACCAGTTCGATGTCGTCGGCACGGGAGAGCGCGGAGTCCGGCACCGTCTCGCGCTGGCGCACACCGGTGATGCGCAGCACCACGTCGACCAGGCTTTCCAGATGTTGGACGTTCAGTGTGGTCCAGACATCGATGCCGGCGGCGAGGATTTCCTCGACATCCTTCCAGCGCTTCGGGTGGCGGGAGCCCGGCGCGTTGGAATGGGCATATTCATCGACGATCAGCAGCTTTGGCCTGCGGGCGATGGCGCCGTCGATATCGAATTCCAGCAGGGTGCGACCCTTGTACTCAATGGGCCGGCGGGGCAAAACTTCCAGGCCACGCAGGAGAGACTCTGTCTCACGCCGCCCGTGGGTCTCAACCACGCCGATCACCACGTCGTCCCCCTCGGCCTTGCGGCGTCGGGCCGTGCGCAGCATTTCGTAGGTCTTGCCGACCCCCGGCGCCATGCCGAGAAACACCTTCAGACGCCCGCGGCTGGCCCGCTTGGCGGCGGCCAGCAGCGCTTCTGGGTCGGGTCTGCGCGGTTCGTCCTCGGTCATGGCGGCGATGCCTTTGGCGATCGCCCAGCCTACCTCGCCGGGGCGGGAAGTCGAACCGGCGCGGCCGCGTCGAGGGCCAGGTTGGTCTTCAGCACATTGACGCGGGGCCGGCCGAACACACCAAGCCAGGGGCCCTCGATATGGGCGGCGATGATCTTGCGCACTTCCTCTTCGGTGACCCCGCGCGCCTTGGCCACGCGGGCGGCCTGCCGCAGGGCATTGGCGGGCGAGACGTCGGGGTCGAGGCCGGAGGCCGAGGCGGTGACGGCGTCGGCGGGAATTGCCCCGGAGCCTTCGGCGCGCAACGAGTCAGCGGTGGCAGCGATGCGCGATGCCAGATCCGCGTTCAGCGGTCCAAGGTTCGAGCCCGATGAGGCCGAAGCGTCATAGCCGTCAGACCCGGCCGCGGAGGGGCGCGGATGCAAATATTCCGGCCGGGCGAAGTTCTGGCCGATCAGGGCCGAACCGATCACCTTGCCCTCGGCGTTGCGGATCAGCGACCCACCGGCCTGATGCGGAAACGCGAGCTGAGCGATCCCGGTGACCAACAGAGGATAGGCGACACCCAGAAGCAGCGTGAAGAACAGGGTGGAGACGATCGCGGCGCGGGCCTGGCTAAGCATGATGGGCTCCGAGGGAGGAGTTGATCGCGGCCGAACGCATCAGACGAGGCCGACAAAGGTGACGATGAGGTCGATCAGCTTGATGCCGATGAAAGGCGCGACGATGCCGCCGAGGCCATAGATCAGCATGTTGCGCTGAAGCAGGCGGCCGGCGCCGATGGCCCGGTAGCGCACCCCGCGCAGGGCGAGCGGGATCAGGGCTACAATCACCAGGGCGTTGAAGATGATCGCCGAGAGGATGGCGCTCTTCGGACTGGCCAGACCCATGATGTTGAGGGCGCCCAGAGCCGGCAGAGTCAGGACGAACAGGGCGGGGATGATGGCGAAGTACTTGGCCACATCGTTGGCGATGGAGAACGTCGTCAGGGCCCCCCGCGTGATCAGCATCTGTTTGCCGGTCTCGACGATCTCGATGACCTTGGTCGGGTCAGAGTCCAGGTCGACCATGTTGCCGGCTTCGCGGGCGGCTTGGGCGCCGGTCTGCATGGCCACCCCGACGTCGGACTGAGCCAGGGCCGGCGCGTCATTGGCGCCGTCGCCGCACATGGCCACCAGCCGCCCCTTGCCTTGCTCCTCGCGGATCAGGCGCAGCTTGTCCTCGGGCGTGGCCTCGGCCAGAAAATCATCGACCCCGGCTTCGGAGGCGATGGCGGCGGCAGTGACCGGATTGTCGCCGGTGATCATCACGGTGCGCAGCCCCATCAGGCGCAGTTCGGCGAAGCGTTCCTTGACGTTCGGTTTGACCACATCCTTCAGGTGGATGACCCCGAACAGGATGCCGTTCTCGGAAACCGCCAGTGGGGTGCCGCCGGAGCGGGCTATCCTATCCACCGCGGCGGTAAACTCGGCGGGCGCCTGACCCGGCTCGAGACCGGCGTCGGCCAGCACGGCGTCAACGGCGCCCTTGCGCCAGGTCTGGCCGCCAGCCTCCAGCCCCGATTGGCGGGTGGTGGCGCTGAACGGAATGACCTTGGCGCCCGCCGGCGTTTCAAGCACCAGGCCTTGCTCGCGCGCCAGTTCGACGATGGAGCGGCCCTCCGGCGTTTCGTCGCCGAGGGAGGCCAGCAAGGTCGCGCGCAGCATCATGTCCTGCCGCACGCCAGGCACCGCGATGAACTCCGTGGCCATGCGATTGCCGAAGGTGATGGTGCCGGTCTTGTCGAGCAGCAGGGTGTCGACGTCGCCGGCCGCCTCGACGGCCCGCCCGGACGTAGCCAGGACGTTGACCTTCAAGAGCCTGTCCATGCCCGCGATGCCGACCGCGGACAACAGGCCGCCGATGGTGGTCGGGATCAGGCAGACGAACAGGGCGCCCAGGATGATCGGATCGATGGTGACGCCGGAATAGGCGCCGAGGCCGACGAGGGTGACCACGGCAATCAGGAAGATCAGCGTCAGACCAGCGAGCAGCACCGCCAGGGCGATCTCATTGGGCGTCTTGCGGCGGTCCGCGCCCTCGACCATGGCGATCATTCGGTCCAGGAACGTCGAGCCCGGCGCCGAGGTGATGCGCACCTTGATCCAGTCGGAGACCACGGTCGTGCCGCCGGTGACGGCGGAGCGGTCGCCGCCGCTCTCCCGGATCACCGGCGCGCTCTCGCCGGTGATGGCCGCCTCGTTCACGGAGGCGACGCCCTCGATGATCTCGCCGTCCGACGGGATCACATCGCCGGGCTCGACCAGCACCACGTCGCCGACATTCAACAGATTGGCCGGTGTCGGGACGACGGCATTGCGCGCCGGATCCGGCAGGAGCTTGGCCTTGGTGGTGACGCGGGTGGCGCGGAGGCTGTCGGCAGCGGCCTTACCCCGGCCCTCGGCGATCGACTCGGCGAAATTGGAGAACAGTACCGTGGCCCACAGCCAGAACGCGATCTGCACCGCGAAGCCCCAGTCTCCGCCTTGCTGGACCGTGACCAAGGCGGACAGGGTGGACAGCACGGCGACGATCTCGGTGGCGAAGATCACGGGGTTGCCCAGCAGTTTGCGGGGATCGAGCTTAAGTACGGCGTCGCGCGCGGCGCGGGCCAGGATCGGCCCGGAGAAGCTGCTGACGAGGGAGCCGGCCTTGCGGCGGTTCTCACCCTGAGGCGTGGTGACGAAGGTCATGGGATGTCCCTGAACAATCAGTGCGCCGCGACCGTTTGGAGCACTTGGAAGTGCTCGACGATCGGGCCGAGGGCGAGGGCGGGGAAGAACTGCAGGCCGCCCATGATCAGGATCACGCCGATCATCAGGCCGATGAACAGCCCACCGTCGGTTGGGAAGGTGCCGGTGGTCGCGGCGAGCTTGGGTTTGGCGGCCAGTGAGCCGGCAATCGCCAGGACGGGGATCACATAGGCGAACCGTCCAAGCAGCATGGCGATGCCGAGGGTCGTGTTCCAGTAGGGCGTATTGGCCGTCAGGCCCGCGAAGGCCGAGCCGTTGTTGCCCGTCGCCGAGCTGTAGGCATAAAGGATCTCGCTGAGGCCATGCGGACCGTGATTGAGCAGGCCGGCCAGGGCCACGGGCAAGACCGCGGCCACCGCGGGCAAAATCCGAGGATCGATAGAGGCAGGATCAGCACCGCCAGCATGGCGAGCTTGATCTCCTTGGATTCAACCTTCTTGCCCAGTATTCCGGCGTCCGGCCGACCATCAGCCCGGCCACGAAAACGGCAATCAGCGCCATCACCAGCATGCCGTAGAGACCGGAGCCGACGCCGCCGGGCAGAATCTCACCCAGGTGGATCAAGAACATCGCGGCGCCGCCGGCCAGCGGCATGAAGCTGTCGTGCATGCCGTTCACGCCGCCATCAGACGCTCCGGTGGTCGCGGCGGCCCAGACCGCCGTCGATGGCGCGCCGAAGCGGACTTCCATGCCTTCCATGCTGACACTGGTGTCGACCCGCGCGGCCAGTTGGGCGGGCGGGATCTGGGTTTGCGCCGCATAGATCGCTGCTGCTCCGGCCGAGACCAGGATCGCCATCACCGCGACCAAGGCCCGCGCTTCCTTGCGCGCCAGAACCAGGCGCCCAAAGGCGAATACACAGGCGTAGCTCAGCATATTCATCGAGACGATCTCGATGAGGTTGGTGATCGCGTTCGGATTTTCGAACGGGTGAGAGGAATTGGCGTTGAAAACGCCGCCGCCGTTGGTGCCCAGCTGCTTGATCGCTTCCTGGCTGGCCGTCGGATAGAGGGCCAGGGTCTGCTGCCCGCCCTCGACCGTCGCGGCGCTGACACTCGCCAGCAGTGATTGCGGCTCGCCGAGGGCCGCATAGGCGAGGGCGATGACCAGCGAAAGGGGCAGCAGCACATAGAGGCTGATCCGTGTCAGATCGACCCAGAACACGCCCAGATCGTCGGACCGGTTGGCCGCGAAAGCGCGGGCCAGGGCCGCGGCCACGGCGATGCCCGCCGCGGCGGACAGGAAGTTGTGAGAGGTCAGGCCCGCCATCTGCGAGAAGGTGGAGACGGTGGTTTCCGGCACATAGGATTGCCAGTTGGTGTTGCTGACAAAGCTGATCGCCGTGTTGAAAGCCAGGTGCGGCGACAGGCCGTCGAAGCCTTGCGGATTGAGCGGCAACAGATTCTGAAAGCGCAGGATCAGGTAGAGAACCACGAAGCTGGCCGCGGAGAAGGCCAGGAAGCTCATGGCATAGCCGAGCCAGGATTGGCCCTTTTCCGGCTTGACGCCGCAGGCGGCGTAAATGACCCGCTCAACGGGCTTCAGCACAGGATCGAGCCAGGTGCTCTGGCCCGTCCAGACGCGCGCCAGATAGAGACCAAGCGGAATGGCCAGCGCCACGCTGATGGCGATGGTGAGGGCGATTTCCGCCCAGCCTTGCGCGTTCATCAAAATTTCTCCGGACGCAGCAATGCGACGACCATGTAGGCGGCGATGATGAGGGCGCCGGCGCCCCAGATCAGATTGAGCACCATCACATGCGCCTCAGGCCCAGCGCGTACAGCGCGAACAGACCAAACCCGGCGATGCCAATGGCCAAGAAGACGAGGTCGGACACGGAGACCCTCCTGTGGATCGAGGTGCGAGCCTAGTGACAGGGGGCATAAGGGGGCGATGCGGATGCGCGTTGAACCGCATCAAGAAAGTGTAAGGGCCCGCAAGCCATGCCTTATGTCGCGCTTATCGCTGGCGCCCAGTTCCGCATCGAGACTTTAGGCGCGAGCAGACAGCCTGGATCCCTCGCCATGTGAGGAGATCGGTGTGTTTTTAGTGGCAATCATTTGCCTGGCCGGAGGCATCCTCGGCGTTCTTCACGTCCTGGGGGACAACGGGTCAAGGCGGCCGGTTCGCAATGAAACGTCAGACCAGGAGAACCACAAGGCAAAGCCCGGCCATCGCTAGGGCGGCGCAGATCAGGCCTTCAATCAGACAGTCGATGGCGGCCAGGAGCTGGCCATGGCTCACTCCGGCGACGCTATGGGCTGACTCAATCGCGAAATCCATCGGGGCGCTCCCTGCACTGAAACGGGATGCTGTCTGGAAAGGCCATCAAGACGCCATGCGCGATGCCGCTTGACGTGTAAGCGCCGCGTAAGGACGGCCCGGGACCGTGCGCGCCACAATGCATTGGAGGAAGTGGTGCCGCCTAGGTGACTCGAACACCTGACCTACGCATTACGAATGCGCCGCTCTACCGGCTGAGCTAAGGCGGCCCGCCCTTGCGGGAGGGGCTTCTTTAGCGGCGGCGGCGGCAAATGCCAAGATGGGCCGCTAACGGGGAACCGGTTCTAGGTCTTCTTCATAGCCCGCGTCATCGAAGATCGGGGCGAAGGGGCCGTTCTCGCTGGCGCGGGCGACGAACGGCGCACTCTCTGCATAGGCCGAAGGCAGCACCGGGAGATCACTCAAAGACCGTTCGCGGCGCTCGTGCCGGGGATGGATCAACTCGCCGCGCTCGGCGTAGGCGGAAACGAGGCGCGCCCAGTCAGCGCGGGTATAGGCGAAGGCCTGGCCCTCCGGATCGAGATCCGACCAGTCGGCTTCCTGCGGGGCGGCGGCGCCTTTGGCCTGCCAGGCGCGGGCCTCGTCGGGATTGGCGAGCGCCATGGACACCCGCGCGAAAAGGCCGGCGAGGCGCTCGGTCACCGGCTCCCCGGCCAGGGCCTGCATGGCCGTCTGGGCGGACCTGGCGTCCCCGGCGATGAGGGCCTGTTCGACGGCCAGAACCCGGCTCTCCCGGGCGAGACTGTTGAGATTGGCCAGGCGCGCCAGGCGGCCGGCGCGCTGGACAGGGGTCTCGGAGGTGTCGAGGTCACGGTAGGCGAGCCAGAGGGCCGGATGCGGCGCCGAGCGCCAGGCCTGTTCCAGAACCTGAGCGGCGCGCTGAGTCTTGCCATCGGCGGCGAGCAGACGGGCGGCCATGACGGCGCCGGGGGCGAAGTCCGGGCGCAATTTGACGGCCTGTTGGGCGAATTCCAGGGCCTGGCCCCGCGCCTTTGGATCGCCACCGGCTTCGAGCCCCGCCGCCGAGGCGGCAAGCAATGCGGCCCGGGCGCGTTCGGCGGCAGCCGGGGTGACGATCTTGCGATCGAGGCCGCCCCTGACGAGGTCGAGCGCGGCGGGCCAGTCGCCGGCCTCCAGTTTCGCTTCGATGAGGGCCCGCCATGCCCATCGCGCGCTCTTGGCAAGGCCGTAGGCCTGGGTGGCGTGGCGTAGGGCCTCGGGGCGGTCGCCCTCCTCCAGGGCCAGTTGCATGAGGCCGCGATGACCGGCAAGGCGCATATCGGCGAAGCCCAGCATGGCTGAATAGGCGGCGCGGGCCGCCACCGGATCGCCAGCGGCGTCAGCCGCCTGGGCGGCGAGGATGCGAACCAGGGCTGGCATGTCGTCCACCAGGGCGGCGGCGCGCTGGGCGAGGCGGCGGGCGTCGCCCCCATCGCCCGCGGCGGCAGCGAGGAAGCCGCGGCTGAGCGCCTCGACCCCCTGTCGGCGGCGGGACTCGAAGCGAGCCTTGGCGGTCCGCTGCGGCGCATCGACCAGCCACATCAGGACCCGCCAAAGCAGGGCGGTGATGAGAGCGGTGAGGGTGATCAGGAGGACGAGGGTCGCGGCCGTGGTGTCCACCTGGTGACGCAGCCAGGTCAGGTGCGCTTCGCCAGGCTCACCCTGCAGCACGACAATGGCCACCACGATGGCCACGGTCAGGAAGAGGACGACGGCGCCGCGGATCATGGCGCGGCGCTCGATACAGGGCTCGCCGCAAGGCGGGGCGGGCCGGTCAGGCGCTCAAGGTGGGAAAGGGCCTCGGCGCGCAGGCCCGCGACGCGGCGGTCAATTTCCACACGGCGCTCGGCGCGGGTGCGCCAGGCGACAAGGCGCTCCCGCACCTGAGGCGGCAGGGTATCGAGGGTGGCGAGAGCGCTCTCCAGGTCGCCGTCGGTGATCTGGGCTTCAAAGCGCATGAGCGCCGTCGGCTGGCCGGTGGGCGAGGCCTCGACCCTCCGGACGCTGACAATATAGGAGAGCGCGTAGCCGGCCTGGGCGAGAAATCCGGCGTCCGGGCCCGGCGCATTGGCGGCCACGGCGACCTTCTGGGACACGGCCCGATATTCGGCGGCCAATGCGGCGCGGGAGGGCGCGCCGAGGCGGGCGAGGCGGCGCAGGGCCAGAATATCGGGCGACCCCGGCATCTGGCGCTCGACCCCCGCCAGCTCTTCTTCGAAAGGCCCGGAGGCCTGGGCGGCCTGGGAGAGGGCCGCAGCGGCCAGGGCGGCGGCGGCGGCGTCCGCCAAACCGGCCTGTGTCGCCTCGACCCGCTGCAGGCGGCCTTCGAGGGCGGCGACATCAGCCGGGATTGGCGAGGCAGCGCGAGCGGGCGAAGTTTCCAGGGGAGCGGCGAGCCCCACCGCCGGAGGTGCGGCGGACGGGCGGGGCGGAGCTGCCGCGGGCGCGCGCTTGGCCGGAAAAAGCAGGGGCGCGAACCGGGTAAACCCGGCCCCGGCCAGGATGCAGAACAGGCAAAGGGCGATCACCGCCCAGAAGCCGCGGCTGAACAGCGGCTTGCGGCCATAGTCGGCAAGGTCCCGGCTTGGGGCCAGTTCAGCGGAATCCGGCGTCAGGCTCACGGAATCGCTCGCTCCTCGAAGTGCGGCTGGACCGGATGGTGGCCCATGGGCGGCGCCCGGCACAAGGACGCCAATGCCTCACCTGTCGATTAGATTCAGCAGCCCAGCCTCAACGGCCAAGGGGCTGGAAGCCAGCTGGGCGAGTTTGGCTCGGGCCAGGGGCTTGGCCACGGCCTTGGAGAGGCAGAGGGCGCGCAGTTGCGGCGCAGGCGTCTTGCGAAGGCACTTGGCCAGGGCCTTGGCCCCTTTCGGAGAATATACCAGGGCCGCATCGATCGCCGGAATGCGTTCGAGAAAGTCCGGCGATAGGACAACATCGACGCTCTCATAGAGGGTCAGGGGCCGAACCTCGATGTCTTCGGAGGCCATGGCGCCCACGAGGTCCCCGGCCGGTTCGGCGGCGCCGGGATGCAGGACCGCGCCCTTCAGTTCGCGCTTGCGGGCGGCCAGCCCCCTGGCCAGGGCGGCAACGTCGCCGTCAGTAGACAGCACCGTCTTGAATCCTGCGGAGCGGGCGGCCTGGGCGGTCGCGGCGCCGACGGCGAAGACCTTCAGGGCGCGCTCGCCCGAAACCTCAGCGAAGGCGCGCACGCCATTGGCGCTGGTGAAGGCGATGGCCGCGATCCCATCCAGGTTGAGATCGGGATTGGCCACCGGCCGCAACTCGATCAGCGGCTGGACGATAGGCTCGTGGCCGAGGCCGCGTACGCGTTCGGCAGTGGCGGCGGCGCCAGAGGCGGCCCGGGTAATCCAGATCAGGCGGGGACTCATGGACGCATTCCCAAACGCGAGGCCCGCAAGGGCGTCAAGCTAAGCTTCCCGGCCCTCAAGCGTCGTCGGCCAGGATCAGCTTGTCACCGCCTTCGCGCAAAACGTCCTGGCCGAGCCTCAGTCCAAGGGCCCGGGCCTTTTCGATCCCGCCCTTCATGGCGCAGAGGCCGTAGGCGCGAAAGCGTTCCTTGCCGTCCGGCGTCAGGGCCTCGACCACTAGGCGAAGGGTTTCGCCGTGGGCGCTGGCATAGGCGCCGATGGCGGTCTTGCAGGAGCCTTCCAGGGCCAGCATGGCGCCGCGCTCAGCAGCCACGGCCATTACCGTCTCTGGATCATTCAGGGCGGCGACCCAGGCCTGATCGGCCCGGTCTTCGCGGGTCTCGATGGCGAGCACGCCCTGGCCGGGGGCGGGCGGCGCCTCCTCGGGATCGAGCAGGGATTTCGGCACGTCCGCGAGGCCGAGGCGACGCAGGCCCGAATAGGCCAGGAGAATGGCGTCCGCCTCCCCGGCTTCCAGCTTGGCGATGCGGGTGTCCACGTTGCCGCGCAACATCTGCACGTCGAGATCGGGGCGGCGATGGAGGGCCTGGGCCTGTCGGCGCAGCGACGCCGTACCGAGGCGGGCGCCCTGGGGCAGGTCCTCAAGGCTCGTCCATTTCGTGGAGAGAAAGGCGTCGCGCGGGTCTTCCCGCTTGGGCGTCGCGGCGATGACGAGGCCCGGCGGCAGCTCAGCGGGCATGTCCTTTAGGGAATGGATGGCGCAGTCGATACGGCCGTCCAGCAGGGCTTCCTCGATCTCCTTGGTGAAGAGCCCCTTGCCGCCGACTTCCAGGAGGCGGCGGTCCTGGATGCGGTCTCCGGACGTGGTGATGTGGATCAGGGGCGCGACCGTCTCGGCCTCGGACTCATCGCGGCCGAGGGCGCGAGTGATCGCCCGCTGCATCATACCGGCCTGGGCGAGGGCCAGCTTCGAGGCGCGGGTGCCAATGCGGACAAGCGGCTCAGCCATGGGATCGGTCTCCGGGTCCGGGCCCCATCGCGCCCGGCGTCATGGGCTGCTACAGGACGGGCGATGCCGCCGCAACCTGAAGCCCTGACCGTCCTCGGACTGGAAACGAGCTGCGATGAGACCGCCGCCGCCGTGGTGCGGCTGGAAGCCGGCCGCGCCGAGGTGCTGTCCTCGGTGGTGGTGAGCCAGATCGCTGCCCACAGGCCCTTCGGCGGGGTGGTGCCGGAAATTGCCGCCCGGGCCCATGTGGAGGTGATCGCCGAGATCGCCGAGGAGGCTCTCGCGGCCGCGAACCTGACCTATGCCGGCCTCTCCGGCGTCGCCGCCACGGCCGGGCCGGGCCTGGTGGGCGGGGTGATGGTGGGCCTCTCCTTCGGCAAGGCCGTGGCCCTCGCCAGGGGCCTGCCCCTGGTAGCGGTGAACCATCTGGAGGGCCATGCCGTCTCGGCCCGGCTGGCGGCGGACATCCCCTACCCCTTCCTGCTGCTGCTGGTCTCGGGCGGACATTGCCAGCTGCTGGATGTGGCGGGCGTCGGCGCCTGTGCGCGGCTGGGTTCGACCATCGATGACGCGGCAGGCGAGGCCTTCGACAAGATCGCCAAAACCATGGGCCTGCCCTATCCCGGCGGCCCGGCCCTGGAAAAGCTGGCCGAGGGGGGCGACGCCTCGAAGTTCACCCTGCCGAGGGCCCTGCTTGGCCGCGAGGGTTGCGACTTTTCCTTTTCGGGCCTGAAGACCGCCGCCGCGCGCCAGGCCGCCGGGATCAGCGAAGCCGACAAGCCGCACCTGGCCGCCACCGTGCAGGGCGCCATCGCGCGCCAGCTCTCCGAACGCTCCGACCGGGCCATGGCGGCCTATGTCGAGCGGCGCAGCGGGGGCGACCGGCGCTTCGTGGTGGCGGGCGGGGTCGCGGCCAACAAGACCATCCGGCGGGTGCTGGAGGAGACGGCGGCGGCCAGAGGCTTCTCCTTCGCCGCCCCGCCCCTCGCCTATTGCACGGACAATGCGGCGATGATCGCGCTGGCCGGCGCCGAGCGGCTGGCGCTCGGCATCACCGATGGGCTGGACGCCCCCGCACGGCCGCGCTGGCCCCTCGATGAGGCGGCGGCCAAAGCCCATCCGACCCACAAGCCAGGCCGCAAAGGCGCGAAAGCATGAGAAAAGCCGGTGTGATCGGCGGCGGCGCATGGGGCACGGCCCTTGCCCAGGTCTGTGCGCGGGCCGGGCTGCAGACTACGCTTTGGGCGCGCGAGCCTGAGGTCGTCGAAGCTATCAATGGCGTTCACGAGAACCTCCCGTTCCTGGCGGGCGCGCCCCTGGAGCCCTCAATCCGCGCTACCGGACGGCCGGAAGATCTGGCCGGCCAGGACCTGATCCTCGCCGTGGCCCCGGCCCAGCACCTGCGCTCGACCCTGACGTCATTCAAGGACGTGATTGGCGCTGGAACACCGGTCCTGCTCTGCGCCAAGGGTGTCGAACAGGGTTCGCTGAAGCTGATGACGCAGGTTCTGGCCGAAACCGTGCCGGACGCCGCGCCGGCCGTCCTCTCCGGCCCGTCCTTCGCCGGTGAGGTGGCCCGGGGCCTGCCCACTGCCGTCACCCTCGCCTGTCCGGAGGCGGACCTTGGCCGAACCCTGGCCGAAACCCTCGCCACCCCCACGTTCCGGCCCTATGTGGCCGAGGACATGATCGGCGCCGAGGCCGGCGGGGCGGTGAAGAACGTGCTGGCCATCGCCTGCGGCATCGTCGAGGGCCGGGGTTTGGGCCGCAGCGCCCATGCTGCCCTGATCACCCGGGGCTTCGCCGAACTGACCCGCTTCGCGATCGCCCTCGGCGGCCGGGCAGAGACCGTGGCGGGGCTCTGCGGCCTGGGAGACCTGGTGCTGACCTGCTCCAGCCCGCAGTCGCGAAACATGACGGTGGGCTTGGCCCTGGGCCGGGGCCAGACCCTCGAAGAAGCTCTGGCGGGCAAGACGTCCGTCGCCGAGGGCGTCGCGTCCGCCCCGGCTGTACGGGCCTTGGCTGCCAAGTTGGGGGTGGAAACACCGATCTCCAACGCCGTGGCGGCGATCTTGGCGGGGGAAGTGGGCGTGAGCGAGGCGATCATCGGCCTGTTGTCGCGGCCTCTGACCACGGAAGGTCGATACTGATGGGGCTTTTCGTGCTCACCTGCCTGGACCAGCCGGATGCGCTTTCGCTGCGGATGAGCGTGCGCGACGCCCATCTTGCCTATGTACGCGCCACCCATCCGGCCGTGCGTCTGGGCGGGCCATTCCTGAACGCCGACGGGGAGATGATCGGCTCGATGATGATCGTCGAAGCCGAGAACATGGCGGCGGCAGAGGCCTTCTCCGCCGCGGATCCCTATCGCACCAGCGGTCTCTTCGAGAGCGTCACCATCCGGCCCTGGCGCGCCGTAGTGGGCGAGATCGCGTGAATCCGGCCCAGCCCGCCGCGGGCACACGGCTATGCGCCCTGACGGACATCGCCGAACCCGGCTCGAAAGGGTTCACCTTCCGGCAGGGGGAATACCTCTTCATGGGTTTCGTCGTGCGCTCGGGGGGTCAGGTGATCGGTTACATCGACCGCTGCCCGCACACCGGCATGCCGCTGGCCCTGTTCGACAACTTCCTGACCCGCGAGAAGGACCTGATCCTCTGCGCCAGCCACGGCGCCCTGTTCGAGCTCGAAGGCGGCAAGTGCGTGGCGGGCCCCTGCGCGGGGCGCCACCTCTGGACCTGGCCAGTGAAGCTCGAAGGGGACGATGTGGTGGTCGCCTAGCGGCGGTCCCGCGCCGTCTTCACGCGCAGGCGCAGGGCGTTGAGCTTGATGAAGCCGCCCGCGTCGCGGTGGTCGTAGGCCACGGCGCCTTCCTCGAAGGTCACCAGCTCCTTGTCATAGAGGCTGTAGGGGCTGGTGCGGCCGATGATGGTGACATTGCCCTTGTAGAGCTTCACCCGCACCTGGCCGGTGACGTACTTCTGCGAGTGGTCGATGGCGACCTGCAGCATCTCGCGCTCCGGCGAGAACCAGAAGCCGTTGTAGATCAGCTCCGCATAGCGGGGCATCAGCTCGTCCTTGAGGTGGCCGGAGCCCCGGTCGAGGGTGATGCTTTCGATGCCCCGGTGGGCGGCCAGCAGGATCGTGCCGCCGGGCGTCTCATAGACGCCGCGCGACTTCATGCCGACGAAGCGGTTTTCCACCAGGTCCAGCCGGCCGACGCCGTTGCGGTGGCCGAGTTCATTGAGTTTGGTGAGGATCGCGGCTGGGGAAAGCTTTTCCCCATTGATGGCCACCGGGTCGCCCTTCTCGAAGTCCATGGTGAAGACTTCCGGCTTGTCCGGCGCGGACTCCGGCGAGATCGTGCGCATGTGGACATATTCAGGGGCCTCATCGCCCGGATCTTCCAGCACGAGGCCCTCGGAGGAGGAGTGCAGGAGGTTGGCGTCGACGCTGAAGGGCTTTTCGTTGGACCTGCCCTTGTCGATGGGGATGCCGTGCTCCTCGGCATAGGCGTTCAGGGCTTCACGGCCCTTGAACTCCCATTCCCGCCAGGGGGCGATGACGCGGATATCCGGCTCCAGGGCGTAGTAGCCGAGCTCGAAGCGGACCTGGTCGTTGCCCTTGCCGGTGGCGCCGTGACAGACCGCGTCGGCGCCGACCTGGCGGGCGATTTCGATCTGGCGCTTGGCGATCAGGGGGCGGGCGATGGAGGTGCCCAGCAGATACTGGCCTTCATAGACGGTATTGGCCCGGAACATCGGGAAGACGAAGTCGCGCACGAATTCCTCGCGCAGGTCGTCGATGAAGATGTTCTCCGGCTTGATGCCGAACTTCAGGGCCTTCTGACGGGCCGGGGCCAGTTCTTCACCCTGACCGAGGTCGGCGGTGAAGGTGACGACTTCGCAGCCGTATTCGTCCTGCAGCCATTTCAGGATGATCGAGGTGTCGAGGCCGCCGGAATAGGCGAGCACGACTTTCTTGGGCGCGTTGGCGGCGGGCATGGGCATTTCCGGAAACGATGGACGGCGCCGCTTTAAGGCCCCGGGGGGGTCAGGTCCAGCCTAGTGATCGTCCGAACCGTTAGACCGCGCCCCGCACCTTCTTCAACTCCGCCACGATGGCGCCGTTGTAGTCGGTGAAAGCCTGGCGCACGAGGCTTGTCCAGGCGGCTCGATCAATGTGTACCGCGTCGCCGCGGGCCCGCGCCACCTGTTGGTAGTTCTCGTCCGTCCAGTTGGTCATTGAGCCCACCCGTACCGGGGCGCCCCCCTCCTCAACCGTGGCGAACGGCGTGGGGTTTGGAGCGTCGCGCTCGAGGCGCATGAAACCCACATTTGGCGTGCCGTTCGGCCCGAAATTGACCAGGGTCACCTGCGAGGCTTGGCGGATCGAGAACATCACCTCACCGCCCACCCGGGCCGCGTTCCCGCCGAAGACACCGCCGCCGCCCTGGGCGCTCATATTCACGAAGTCGAGGATGAGGGCCGGGACGAGGATCAAGGAATTGGTCGACTGAGCGGTCTTGGCCAGGCGGTTGTTAGTGCCCAGCGCAGCCAGAGCGCCGAAGCCGCCGCCGCCTTGCATTGGACCTCCCGTGGCCAGACTGTTGTAGGGGGTGAGGGCCGGCGCGGCGCTGGGTCCGACCAGGACCCAACCCTGTTTGATGCTGGAATTGACGGTGATGCCCGGCCCGCCGCCGCCCCTGGCCAGATTGCCGGGCACGGGCGGGACATTCGCCGCCGCCAGGGCGGCGCGGATTTCGGGCGCGGGCGTCACGGTGAGTCCGGCCGCAGCGAGCTGCTTGATCAAGTCGTCATGTGCCTCGTCGGCCAGGCCGCGCAACAAGGCCTCGTCGATACCGGTGAGCACCGTATTGAGGCGGGTCCGCGCCCCGATCCCAGCCACGGCAGTGGCCTGTGCTGAGGTGATGAAGTTCAGATGATAGGCGCCGACGGCCACACGGGCAGGGCCCCTCAGGGTGGAGGCGGAAAAGCCGGTCAGCTTGACGGTGAACGCGCCAGCCAGGGCCGCTTCTGGTGCAAGGAGGGCCGCTGCGGCGACGCTGGCGAGGAAGAGGCGACGGCTGAGACGAGGCATGCGGAACTCCATGATTCCGCAATATTCAACCATGGCGTCGGTCTGCGCGACTTGCCTCAAATGGGGGCGCCGCACGCTCCCCGCGTCGCGCTTAAACCGTCACCTGGGCGCCCATTTCGACCACGCGGCCGGGGGGAATCTTGAAGAAGTCGGTCGGGTTGGCGGCGTTCTTCATCAGAAAGATGAACAGCTTGTCCTGCCACATCGGCATGCCCGACCGCGCCGACGGCAGGATGGATCGGCGGCCCAGGAAGAAGCTGGTGGCCATGATGTCGAACTTCAGGCCCTGCTTGCGGCACTGATTCAGCGCCTTTGGGATGTTCGGGCTTTCCATGAAGCCATAGGCGATGGTCACCTTCTTGAAGTCGTCGTTGACGGCTTCGATGGTCACGCGGTGATCGTCATCGAGACGCGGCACCTCGGCCACGGAGACGGTCAGCACCACGTTCTTCTCGTGCAGCACCTTGTTGTGCTTGAGATTGTGCATCAGGGCGACCGGAGCGACATCAGGGTCGGAGGTCAGGAAGATCGCCGTGCCGGGGGCCCGATGCGGGGCGCGGGCCCGCAGGATTTCCACCAGCTCGTTGAGCGGCACCGAGTCCCGCCGGGTCTTTTCGGCGAGGATTTCCGCGCCGCGCGTCCAGGTCCACATCAGCACCACCAGGCCGCCCCCGAAGGCCAGCGGCATCCAGGCCCCGTCCGGCACCTTCAGGAGGTTCGAGGAGATGAAGACGATGTCGAGGGTGGCCAGCGGCACGAGCAGCAGGGCCGTGCGCCAGAGCGCCCATTTCCACACCCGCCGCATGATCACGTAGGCCAGCAGGGTATCCACGAACATCGAGCCGGTGACGGCGATACCGTAGGCGCTGGCGAGGCCATGCGAGTTCTGGAACACGACCAGCAGCACGAGCACGCCGACCATCAGGAAGTTGTTGACCGCCGGCACGAAAATCTGCCCGGCCTGGGTCTCGGACGTGCGTTTGATGTCGATGCGGGGCAGGAGACCGAGCTGCACGGCCTGCTGGGTCATCGAGAAGGCGCCGGTGATCACGGCCTGGCTGGCGATGACGGTCGCGGCGGTGGCGAGGAGCAGAATCGGCCAGTAGGCCAGGCCCGGCACCATGTGCCAGAACGGGTTCTCGGCGGCGGCGGGGGTGTGCAGAACCAGCGCCCCCTGGCCCAGATAGTTGAGGGCGAGGCAGGGGAAGATGAGGCCGAGCCAGGCGGCCCGGATCGGCGTCTTCCCGAAATGGCCCATGTCCAGATAGAGGGCCTCGGCCCCGGTCACGGCGAGGAACACACTGCCCAGGATGACGAAGCCCAAGAAGCCGTTCTCGACGAGGAATTTGACGCCGTAATAGGGGTTAAGGGCGTGGAAGACGCCGAGGTCGTCCCACAGGTGGTAGAGGCCCAGCCCGCCTAGAACCAGGAACCAGACGGCGGTGATCGGGCCAAAGAGGGCGGCCATACGGTGCGTACCACGGGCCTGCACCATGAAGAGACCCACCAGGATCACCGCCGAGATCGGCATCACATAGGGGCTGAAGAAGTCGCCGACGCCCGGGGCTTCTTTCACGCCTTCAATGGCAGAGAGCACGGACATGGCCGGGGTAATGATGCCGTCACCGTAGAAGAGAGCCGCCCCGACCACACCCAGGAAGAACACCACCGCCGAGCGGCGGCCAAGGGCGCGTTGGGCGAGCGCCATGAGGGCCAGGGTGCCGCCTTCGCCCCTGTTGTCCGCCCGCATCAGGAAGATCACGTACTTCACCGTGACGATCAGGGTCAGAGCCCAGATCACCAGGGAGACCACGCCGAGCACGGCGGTTTCGGTGGACGTGCCGCTACGCGCATGGGCGAGCGCTTCACGCATCGCGTAGAGCGGGCTGGTGCCGATGTCGCCGAACACCACGCCAACCGCCCCGAGCGCCAGCGCCCAGAAGCTGTGGCCATGCGACTGATGGCCGGCGGACTCGTTGGCGGCGTCGGCTTCAGCCGACGTGGGCGCGCCAGAGGCTTGAGACGCCACTATCCATTCCTCCGGGGCCTTCGGCTCAGGACCTAAGGGAGCCCGTGCCGCACGCCATGATAACGGCGGGGCGCGTACACCCAATCTTGACCGCGTTCAATCGGCGCCTTGTCGCGCCCCATCTTGAAAGTTTTCGATTTGAACGGTCCGGCCGGGCGCTTAGGCTCTGATCGCACAATATCGAGGCGGCCCGACCTTGTCCGACAGCCAGAGATTCCCCGTGGCGGCTCACGCCCTGGCCCATCTCGCCCTCCTGGGCGCGACAACGCCGGAGCGCGCCATTTCCAGCGCCGAGCTGGCGGCCTCAGTGCCGACCAATCCCGTCGTCGTACGCCGGGTGACAGCCATGTTGGCCCAGGCGGGCCTGATCGCCACGCGGACGGGAGCGTCCGGCGGCGCATGGCTGGTGCGCGATCCGGCCGAGATCCGTCTCGATGAAGTGCTGCGCGCCGTCCATGGCTGCACCCGGCTGGGCGCCGCACCGCCGGGGGTCAAGGGCTGCCCGGTGGGGGAACGCATTCCCAGCGCCGTCCGCGCCGCGATCACCGCCGCCGACGCCGCCGCGGCCGGGCGGCTTGCCGAAATCTCCGTGGCGGATCTGGTGAAAGCGCCCGAGATCGCATGACGCGGCGTCTGGCTCTGGTCACCGGCGCATCCGCTGGTATCGGCGCTGCCTTGGCGCGACTCTATGCCAGCCATGGCTATGACGTGGCCTTGATCGCCCGCCGCGCCGACCGGCTGGAGGCTCTGGCTGAGGACATCTCTCTGCGCTACGGCGTCGAGACCCTGACCATCGCCGCCGACCTCTCCGAGCGCGATACCCCCGATGAGATCCTGGCCCGCGTCACCGCCGAGGGCCGCCAGGTGGACGCCCTGGTCAACAACGCCGGCTACGGCGTGCCCGGAACCTATGCCGCCGCCAACTGGCAGACCCATCAAGCTTTCCTGAACGTGATGACCGTGGCGCCTTGCGAGCTCGCGCATAAGGTCATTGGCGGGATGATCGAGCGCCGGTTCGGGCGCATCATCAACGTCGCCTCCCTTGCAGGCCTCGCCCCCGGAACGCCAGGCGCCACGCTCTATGCCGCTTCCAAGGCCTTCCTGGTCAAGTTCAGCCAAAGCCTGCATCTGGAAGTGAAGGACAGCGGGGTGCATGTCAGCGCCCTCTGCCCGGGCTTCACCTATTCCGAATTTCATGACGTGACCCAGACCCGCGCCGAGGTGACCGCGGATGTGCCCGCCTGGATGTGGATGGGCGCCGATGAGGTCGCCGCCGCCGGCTATGAAGCCGCGGAAGCCAACCGGGCGATCTGCGTCACGGGCGCCCCGAACAAGGCGATCGCCGCCCTTGCCAAGTTGGCGCCGGACGAATGGTTGATGGCACTGGTCTCAGGCCGGGCTCGCCGGATGCGCAATATCTAGCCGCCCAAGAATTCGGGGCGCATCAGGCCCGTGGTGGCGCCAGCGATGCCCAGAAGGATGAACTGCACCGCCATGGCGCAGAGGATGAGGCCGAGGACACGTACGACCACCACCATCCCGATACGCCCTAGGACGCGTGTGATCGGTCCGCTCAGCCAGAACGCCGCCGTGATCGCCAGGCCCATGGCGAAAATCACACCGAGTCCGAGACCGTAGCCATAGAGGCCGAAGTGTTTGGAGGCCTCACCGGCATAGATGATCACCGTCGAGATCGCGCCCGGCCCGATCAGCAGCGGCATGGCGAAGGGGGTGATGAGGCCCTCGAACCGCTTGGCGGCATAGGCGGCGGTGGACAGGCTCTCCCCCTCTGCCAGTACATCCTCGAGGCCCGCGCCTGCATGGCCGCGCGCCATGTCCAGGCCCAGCAGGAAGAGCAGCACGCCGCCCGCGATGCGGAAGGCCGGAAGCGAGATGCCGAAGAAATTCAGCAGGGCCAGGCCGGTCAGATAGAAGAAAGCCAGGAAGCCCACCGCGAAGAGGGCCACATAGACCGCCGTCAGACGCCGGCCGGCCGGGGTCGCCCGCGCGGTCGCCGCCGCGAATACCGGCACATTGCCCACCGGGTCGATGAGGGCGAAGAGGGCGATGAAAAAGTTGACGGCGAAGGTGGCCCAGGTCATCTCTCCAGCTTAGCCCAAATCTAAACGACTCGCCCGGCGCATCCTTGCGTCCGAAGGAGCCCGCCCATGCCCGCCGCCGCCCTGCGTCAGGAGACTGTCTTGCAAGCCGACCCCCGCCTGATCGTCGCCCTCGACCTCGCCACCCGCGCTGAGGCCGAAGATATGGTCGAGCAGCTGGGGGATGCGGTGAGCTTCTACAAGATCGGCCTGCAGCTTCTCGCCACGGGCGGCATGGCCATGGCGGCGGACCTGAAGCAGCGCGGCCGGCAGGTGTTCCTGGACTGGAAGCTGCATGACATCGGCGCCACCGTGGAAAAAGCCGCTGCGGCCATCGCAGCTACAGAATCCTGCGACCTCATTACGGTTCACGCCGAGCCGCAGGTCATGCGCGCCGCCGTGAAGGGCCGTGGTTCAGCCAATGAAATGAAGATCCTCGGCGTCACGGTTCTGACCAGCCTCTCGGGCCAGGATCTCGCCGAGATGGGCTACGGGATGGGGGTCTCGGCCCTCGTCGAGCGGCGTATCCGGCAGGCCCTGGAGTGCGGGGCTGACGGGGTGGTGGCGAGCCCGCACGAAGCGGAGATCGCCCGCAAGATCGGCGGTCCCGATTTCCTTGTGGTGACGCCCGGCGTGCGCCCCGCCTGGGCCGAGGCCAATGATCAGGCCCGCGCGGCCTCGCCGTCTGACGCCTTGACCAACGGCGCCAGCCACCTCGTCGTCGGCCGGCCGATCACGGCCGCCGGTGATCCCCGTGAGGCCGCGCTGAGGATCGTCGGAGAAATGTCGGGCATTTAGCGTTTAGTGGCCGCGCCCACCGCAGCCACAGCCGCCGCCGGGCTTGCCGCCCCAGCCGCCACGGCCCCGGAAACGCACCGAGACGCTGGCGCTGGCCGAAGCTGAGGCTCGCACGGAAGCCGAAGCCGAGGCGCCGGCGATCACGAAGCCGCCGCCGCCGCCGTAGGACACGGCGCCATAGCTCATCGAGCCGCCAACCCCGCCGCTTTCCCCAGCGAAGAAGTCATTGCCCAGGCGCACTTCCTGCGGCTGGGCGGGGAGGCCGAAGCAGGCCTCGCGCACCCATTGCGGGACAGGGCGCGGATCGCGCGGGTCGGGGCATTGCAGCCGAGGCGCGGACGGCGCTGGCGCATAAGAAGGAATCTCGCCCGCCGGGATGCCGTAGCGGGGCTCTTCCGAGACATACCGCCCGCCGGCCAGGGCCTGACTTGCCGAAACCAGAGTCATAGCGGCTACCAGGCCGCCGATCACGATACGCATGCCGCGATACTCCACGCGTTAAGACTTCTTAACGCATAGCCCTCGCTGACGGACCGCGCGAGCCGATACAAGCCACGGGCGAACGCGGTCTAGGGGACTAGAAATCCACCGCCCGGCCACCACGCTCCCAGTCACCGTAGCGGGTCGGTTCCGGGCCGGCAGGGCCGCCCTCTTCCGGTGGCAGGGAGGCGGTCTCGGCTTCCCGCGCGGCGCGGCGTTCAGCGGCTTCCAGCAAGGCGCGTCGCGCGGCCGGCGTCAGGTCCTTGCCGGGGGCGGCGCCCGGAATGGGTTGTTCATCGGCCATGGCGCCTCCTACGCCCCTTGCGCCGCATGGTGAACCCTGTTTCGCTAGCTTGGCCGGAGGGGAGATCCGGTTTTGGTCTGTGGGGGGATCACCTTATGCCTAAGGTTTCTTTGGCTTTTATCACCACTGGCGCCCTCTGTGGCCTGGCCGGGATGTTCTGGGGCATGCACATGGGCGCCAGCGGAGATCACTCGATGATGCCGGCGCACGCCCACCTCAACCTGTTGGGCTGGGTCACCTTGTCAATCATGGGCATCTTCTACGCCCTGCCGACCTCCTACGGCGGCAAGGCGGCCTGGGTGAATTTTGGCCTGTCGTCCTCCGGCGCCATCCTAATGGCCCCGATGCTCGCCTATCTGCTGGGCAATGAAGCGGAGCGCGGCCCAACGATCGGCCCGTTGATGATGATCCCCGAGGGCCTCGTCGTGCTCGGCATGCTGGTCTTCCTCTACGACCTCTTCCGCACCTGGCAGGGCAAGTTCAAGAACGGCTGATGGAAAAGCTGGCCGCGTCCTTGGCCTTGCCCTTCGCCGTCTGAAAGCGCATGGCGCGCCCATGAAGCCGCCTGCGCCGCCTGTACATGATGATCCCGAACTGGCCGCGAGGGCCGGAGCGCTCGCCGTTCTGGAAGCGGCCCTGGAGCGCCGGGGCGGGCTGGACGAGTCCCTCGCCGCGGCCCCCTTCATGCGCCTGGCCCCCCAGCAGCGGGCCTTCGCCCGGGCCATCGTCCTTATGACCCTGCGCCGGCTGGGGCCTATCGACCGGGCCTTGGATTCCAGGCTGCAGCGCGAGCCCCCGGCCCGGGCCCACTACCTGCTGCGTATGGGCGCGGCCCAGCTCTTCTACATGGACACCCCGGATTTCGCGGCGGTGGACACCACGGTCAATCTGGCCCCCAAGCCCCTGCGCGGCCTGATCAATGCCGTGCTGCGCGGCCTGCAACGCCAGCCGCCGCCTCCGCCCGGCCCGGAAGACCATGCTCCGCCCTGGCTCTTCGCCCGCTGGCGCGCCGCCTATGGCGCCGAGGCGGACCAGATCGCCGCCATGATCCCGGAGGAACCGGCCACCGACCTGACCTTCAAGGATCCGGCGGACGCCGCCGCCCTCGCGGGGGCCCTCGAAGGCCAGGTCCTGCCCGGCGGCTCCCTGCGCTCGGCCCTGCGCGGCGACGTGGCGGGATGGGATGGCTTCCATGAAGGCCGCTGGTGGGTGCAGGACGCGGCGGCCGCGATCCCGGCCCGGATCTTAAAGCTGGAAGCCGGTCAAACAGCTCTCGATATGTGCGCCGCGCCGGGCGGCAAGACCTTCCAGATGGCCGCCGCCGGCGCCCAGGTCACCGCTCTCGACCGCTCCGCCGGCCGCCTGAAGCGCGTCATCGAGAGCCTGAAGCGCCTCGGCCTCACCGCCGAGACCCACGCCGCCGACGCCGCCAACTGGACGGACGGCCGCCTCTTCGACGCCGTCCTGCTCGACGCCCCCTGCTCGGCCACCGGCACCTTCCGCCGCCACCCGGACGTGCTCTGGAACGCCCGCCCCGGCGACATTCCCCGTCTCGCCGAAGCCCAAGCCCGCCTCCTCGACAGCGCCGCCAAACGCACGGCGCCGGGCGGGGTGCTGGCCTATTCGGTTTGTTCGCTGGAACCCGAAGAAGGCGAGGCCCAGGTCGCCGGATTCCTGGCCCGCCACGGGGAGTTCCAGCTTGAGCCGGTCACCGCCGGAGAAGGCGGCGCGCCCGCCGCTTCGGTGCGGAAAGACGGCACGCTCCGCATCCTTCCGCATCACATCGAAGGCGGTTTGGACGGCTTCTTCGTGGCCCGCTTCCGGCGCGCTTGACTCCCCCCGCCCGCCCGGCCAGTTAGGAGCCGCTCTCGCGGGAGACACCGAGTCGCCATGGCTCGGGGCCGAAGGCGCAACCGCCCCGGAAACGCTCAGGCAAAAGGACCGCGCGAGCATCTGAACGCTGGAAAGAGGTCCAGGGCTTTTCGCCCCGGCCCCGCCGAAGGAGCAAGAGTGGCTGAGCCGCTCGAAATCTCTCAGGCGCCAAGGACAGCGGGGGCTCCCGAGTATCGCCGGAGAGCCCTGACCCGTGTCCACGAGTCCGTCTGACACAGACCTTAAGACCACGCCCCTGACCGAGGCGCACATCGCCGCCGGGGCGCGCATGGTCGAGTTCGCCGGCTATTCCATGCCCGTCCAGTACAAGGACGGCGTCCTGAAGGAGCACCTCTGGACGCGGGAACACTGCGGCCTCTTCGATGTCTCTCACATGGGCCCGGCCTTCCTGCGCCACGCCACCCCCACCGAGGATGACGTCGACCTCTCGGACATGGCCGCCCTGGTCGAGCCCCTGATCTGCGGCGAGCTCGGCAACCTCGCGGCCGGCCGCCAGAAATACAGCCTGCTGATGGCGGATGACGGCGGCATTCTCGATGACCTGATGATCGGCCGCCCGGCCGGAACGCCGCCTGGCGTACTCTACATGGTGGTCAATGCGGGCACGAAGGAAGCCGACTTCGACCGCGTCGCCGAGGCCCTCGGCGAGGCCGCCTGGCTCGACCGGCGCGATGACGGCGCCCTGATCGCCGTGCAGGGCCCGAAAGCCGCCGCCGTGGTCGCCGCGATCCTGCCCGAGACGGCCGCGATGAAGTTCATGGACGTCTCCGAGATCAAATATGAGGGCCGCGACCTCGTCGTTTCCCGCTCCGGCTATACCGGCGAGGACGGCTTCGAGATCCTCGTCCCGTGTGACCTCGCCGTCGCCTTCTGGAACCGCCTGGCCGCCGATGAGCGGGCCAAACCCATCGGCCTCGGCGCCCGGGATTCCCTGCGCCTGGAGGCGGGCCTGCCCCTCTACGGCCACGACATCGATGAGACCCGCTCCCCCGTGGAAGCCGATCTCGGCTTCGCCGTCTCCAAGAAGCGCCTGAAAGCGGGCGGCATCGCCGGCGCGGACCGCCTCGCCGCCGAGCGCAAGGGCGCCCTGTCCCGCGTCCGTGTCGGATTGCGCGTCCTGGAAGGGGCCCCCGCCCGCGAAGGCGCCGAGATCGCCGATGCCGCCGGCGCCGTGATCGGCAAGGTCACGTCGGGCGGCTTCTCGCCCAGCTTCTCGGCCCCCATCGCCATGGGCTATGTGCCGCCGGCCCTCGCCGCGCCGGGCACGGCCCTGAAAGTCATCGTCCGGGGCAAGGCGCAGGCCGCCGAAGTCACAGCCCTGCCCTTCGTCCCTCACAATTACGTCCGCAGCTAGGAGACCGGTCCCATGCGTTTCACCAAGGATCACGAGTGGGTCGAGCTCGACGGCGATATCGCCACCGTCGGCATCACCGCCTATGCCGCCGAACAGCTGGGCGACGTGGTGTTCGTAGAGACCCCCGAGGTCGGCAAGACCCTGAAGGCTGGCGACGCCATGGCCGTGGTGGAAAGCGTCAAGGCGGCGTCCGACGTCTATGCCCCCGTCTCCGGCGTGGTCACCGAGGCCAATGGCGAGCTGGGGGACGCCCCCGAAACCGTCAACGCCGTCCCTGAAGCGGGCGGCTGGTTCGCCAAGGTGAAGATTTCCGATCCGGCCGAGATCGAAACCCTGATGGACCGCGCCGCCTACGAAGCCTTTCTGGAAACGCTCTGATCCATGCGCTACCTCCCCCTCACCCCGGAAGACCGGACCGAGATGCTGGGCGTTATCGGCGCCGGCGGCATTGATGACCTCTTCGTCGATGTCCCGGCCCCGGCCCGTCTGGCCGGACCGGTCGATCTGCCCGCCCACCAGGGGGAAATGGAGGTGGAGCGCGCCCTGACCGACCTGGCGGCTAGAAACCGTCCGGCCGGCGCCGGGCCGTTTTTCTGCGGGGCGGGCGCCTACAAGCACCACGTGCCGGCTAGCGTCGATCACATCATCCAGCGCTCGGAATTCCTCACCAGCTACACGCCCTATCAGCCGGAAATCGCCCAGGGCACGCTGCAGGTCCTTTTTGAATTTCAGACCCAGGTGGCGGCTCTCACCGGCATGGAGGTGGCCAATGCCTCCATGTACGACGGCTCCACGGCCTGCGCCGAGGCGGTGATGATGGCCGCGCGGATCACCCGCCGGACCAGGGCCGTCCTTTCCGGCGGCCTGCACCCGCACTATGCCGCCACCACCCACACCCTGGCCGAAACCGCCGGCGTCACCGTGGAACGGCTGGCGCCGGCCATTGACGCCGAGGACGCGGTCATCGCCGCCATCGATGCGGAAACCGCCTGCGTCGTCGTACAGACGCCGAATGTGTTCGGCACGGTGACGGACGTCTCGAAGATCGCCGCCGCCGCCCAGGCGGCCGGCGCGCTCCTGGTGGTGGTGACCACCGAGGCGGTGTCCTACGGCCTTTTGAGATCGCCGGGTGAAATGGGAGCGGACATCGTCGTCGCCGAGGGACAGTCGATCGGCAACGCCCTCAATTTCGGCGGACCATACGTCGGTCTGTTCGCCGCCAAGGAGAAATACGTCCGTCAGATGCCGGGCCGGCTCTGCGGCGAGACCGTGGACGCCGAAGGACGGCGGGGCTTCGTGCTGACCCTTTCGACCCGCGAGCAACATATCCGCCGCGAGAAGGCGACCTCGAACATCTGCACGAACAGCGGCCTCTGCGCCCTGGCCTTCTCCATCCATATGACCCTGCTGGGCGAGGCGGGCCTGCGCCAGCTTGCGGCCATCAACCACACCAAGGCCCGCACCCTGAAACGGGCCCTGGAAGCCGTGCCGCATGTCAGCGTTGTCACGCCCCGCTTCTTTAACGAGTTCGCCGTCCGTCTGCCCGTGCCCGCGGCGGCGCTGGTGGACAACCTCGCAACCCAGGGGATCATCGCCGGGGTGCCCTTCAGCCGCCTGGACCCCGGCGCCGGTCTTGATGACCTGCTGCTGGTCGCCGCCACCGAGACCACCACGGCCGGAGACATCGCCGCCTTCGCCGAAGCCCTCGCCCGGAGGCTTGCCCAATGACCATGGCCAGCGTTGGACGGCCCACCCGGCCGCAGGACAGTTCCGCCGCCCCCGCCACACCGGGCGCCAATGCCTCGGGGGGGCACGGCCTGGTGCAGGACGAGCCCCTGATCTTCGAACTCGGCGGCTGGACAAAGACCGGCGTCGATTTCCAGGACGTGGCCGAGGCGCCCGATCTGGAGGGCCTGACCCGCGACGCCCCCATCGGTCTGCCCGGTCTTTCGGAGCCCGAGACCCTGCGCCACTATGTGCGGCTGTCGCAGAAGAACCACGCCATCGACCTGGCCCTCTATCCGCTGGGCTCGTGCACGATGAAGCACAATCCGCGCCTCAACGAGAAGATGGCGCGCCTGCCGGGCTTTTCGGACATCCACCCCCTGCAGCCTGTCTCGACGGTCCAGGGCGCCCTCGCCCTGATGGATGAGCTGGCCCACTGGCTGAAGGCGTTGACCGGCATGCCCGCCGTCGCCCTGTCGCCCAAGGCCGGGGCCCATGGCGAGCTTTGCGGCCTCCTCGCCATCCACGCCGCACATGTGGCCCGGGGCGATGCGCGCAAGACCGTGCTCGTGCCCTCGTCCGCCCACGGCACCAATCCAGCCACGGCGGCCCTGGCCGGCTATGCGGTGGTGGAAATCGCCCAGACGGAAGACGGGCGCGTCGATCTCGCCGACCTCGCCGCCAAGCTCGGCCCCGAAGTCGCGGCCGTGATGGTGACCAACCCCAATACCTGCGGCCTCTTTGAGCGGGAGGTTCTGGAAATCGCGCGCCTGACCCACGCGGCGGGCGCCTACTTCTACTGCGACGGCGCCAACTTCAACGCCATCGTCGGGCGCGTGCGGCCGGGCGACCTCGGCGTCGACGCCATGCACATCAACCTGCACAAGACCTTCTCCACCCCGCACGGCGGCGGCGGGCCGGGCGCCGGCCCGGTGGTGCTTTCCGAAGCCCTGGCGCCTTACGCGCCCGCTCCCTGGATCGCTCACGGCCCGGACGGCTTTTCCCTGACCGAATTCGCCGAGGGCGAAGCGGCCGGCGCCTTTGGCCGGATGAGTGCTTTCCACGGCCAGATGGGCATGTATGTGCGCGCCCTCTCCTACATGCTGAGCCACGGCTCGGACGGCCTGCGCATGGTGGCCGAGGACGCCGTCCTCAACGCCAACTACATCAAGTCCCGGCTGACGGGCGCCATGAGCCCAGCCTTCCCTGACGGCCCCTGTATGCACGAGGCTTTGTTCGACGATACCTGGCTGGAGGGAACAGGCGTCACCACGCTCGACTTCGCCAAGGCCCTGATCGACGAGGGCTTCCATCCCATGACCATGTACTTTCCCCTCGTCGTACACGGGGCGATGCTGATCGAGCCCACCGAGACCGAATCGAAAGCTGAGATCGACCGCTTTTGCGACGCCCTGCTGCGTTTGGCCGCAGCGGCAAAGCTAGGCGACGCCGCGCGTTTCACGGCCGCGCCTGTGGCCGCTCCGCTACGGCGGCTGGACGAGACGCTCGCGGCGCGAAAACCCAAATTGCGTTGGACGGCAAGGGATTGAGCCGCGTTTCGGGCTCGAAGATTACGACCCTGTCATAGTGTGGCCTCGCAACTGAGGCGCCTTTGCCACGGTGAGATCGATTCCAAAAAATTACGCCGGATTCACGGGACCTAGGCCTTACCGCTAACGATTATCGGTCCATATGTGAACCTGTGACGCGGCTTCCTCCCCCCGCGCCCCTTTTTTGAAACCACCATGTCTCTCGCCACCGCGCCCGTGCCCGCCGTCCTGCCTCCTGCCCGAAACCAAGCCGGTTTCTGGAGCAATCTCGCGCGCCCGATGCTCATCGCCGTGGGCTGGGTGCTGATTGTGCTCTCGCCGTTCGTCGGCATCCTGCCGGGTCCCGGCGGGATCCCGGTGTTCGTGGCCGGCGCGGTCCTCGTCCTGCGCAATTCGCGCGGCGCACGGCGCTGGTTCATCCGCCTGCAGCGGCGTCACCCCAAGTGGGTCTCTCCTCTGCGCCGTATGCTGAAAAAGCGTCCGGATCTGGCGCCCTGGGCCTGGCAGACCGTGCTGAAGATTGAACGCACCATCGTGCCGCGCTCATGGCGCGCCGCCGCGGACCTCCGCCGCCGTTTCCGCGGCCCGCGCGGCTAACCTCCCCGCTTCGGGGACCCGTTCCTTTGGGTACGTGTCCCCAAGCCCTTTCCGGCAAATCCCAAGGGAGACGCCCCTGAAGGTGCGCGTCCCTTTGCACGCTAGGCCGTCGGTTATCAGCGCTGGATCGAACCAATTCCAAACCGGCCTTGCCCAGTACGCCGGCATGCGAAACTCTGCGCTGGGCAAGACCGGGGGGCTGGATGTCGCTGACAGAAATCGCCGAGGTGTCTCAGATCGTGGGCGCGATCGCCGTGGTCGTGTCCCTGATCTACGTGGCCTTCCAGCTGCGCCAGACCCAGGCGGCCCTTGTCCGCGCCGAGGCCAACGCCACCCAGGACCAGTTCTCCGCCATCCGGCTCGCTATCGTTTCCGATCCCGATGTGGCCAGGCTTTGGCGCCTGGCGCTAGAAGGCGAGGCGTCCGGCGAGGCGGTCGACGAGCTGCGCGTGGAGTACCTGATCGCCGAACAGATGTGGGCCTCCTTTCACGTCTGGGATCGGGCGCGGCGCGGTCTGTCGGCTTCCGGCGATTGGACGAAGACCGGGGCCCGCCAGTTGGTGCGGATGCTCTCCACCGAGCGAGGCCGGACCTGGTGGTCGCGCGCCAAACGCGGCCTCGCCCCGGCGTTCGTCGCCGATCTGGATTCGATGCTGGCGTCGGTGGACGACGCCTAACCCTCGCCTCGATCATTGGGACACCCGCCCGGGCAGGGCTGGAGGCGAGGGCCAGGAGCCCGCCGTCGATCATTACGAGTCCGAGACGCACCAGCCCGCTCCTCGCGAATGGGATGCGGTCGAACCGAGCCTCCGTCCGGCGCGGCGCCTATCTTTGCCCGAAGGTGTTCGGACGGCCCTGGCCAAAGCCCGGGGCCGGGGCGTTCCAGACCGGCGCGGCTTGGGGCGCGGCTTCGCCCAACAGATAGCCACTGTCGTCGTCATCCGGACCGGAGCGGCCGATCCAGAAGCGGATCCAGAAGAACCAGAAATAGAAGCCGAGGAACGCCAGGGCCGCGCCGAGGATGATCAGGCCCGTCCCGGCGCCCAGCATTTCCAGGGTGCTGACCTGATCCGGATTTTTCGGGTCGTAGTGGACCATCACCTTGCCGCCCACCGGCATGGCGATCAGCCCGGCGTCGCGGCCCCGGCCCGTCCAGGTGTGGGTCTCGCCGTTCACCTGGTACTGCAGGACGCCGCGCGGATCGGGGAAGTTGTTGGACGTGCCGCGCATCCGCGCGAGCTCGTCGGCGAAATCCTGCGACTCCAGCACCGTCGCCTCCACCTTCGGCCAAGTCGCACGGCGCACGGCGTTTTCAGAGAAGGCGTCGATGCCCGCCGCGACGCAGACGCCGCAGAACAACACGACTGGGATCAGGCCCCAGCGGAACAGATTGAACATCACAGGCGCTCCGGTCCTCTCAGGGCTTTAGCCTGGTGGGACTTGCCATTCCGTTGAACGACGTCCTTAGCGAACCGTGATCGCCGAAGCTGAAACTACGCTGCTGGACGCCTTGGAAACGCACCCTTGAATTAAGTTCCAAAATAGAACTTACTGTCCGCCAGGGCCGCAGCTCAGCGGGAGGAACGCCACATGCAGGCGAGAAACGCATCGGTCGCCGTCATCGGCGCCGGGGACTACATCGGCTCGGCCATCGCCAAGAAGTTCGCCGCCGAGGGCTACCTCGTCTATGCGGGCCGCCGCTCCGAGGAGAAGCTGAAGCCCCTGGTCGATGAGATCACCGCCGCCGGCGGGCGCTGCGTGGGCCGCGATCTCGACGCCCGCCTGGAGGAAGAAGTCATCGCCTTCCTGGAAGCCGCCGACGCCGCCGCGCCGCTGGAAGTGGTGGTCTTCAATGTCGGGGCCAATGTGAACTTCCCGATCCGCGAGACCACCGAGCGGGTGTTCCGCAAGGTCTGGGAAATGGCCTGCTACGGCGGCTTCCTCACCGGCCGCGAAGCCGCCCGCCTGATGGGCGCCCATGGCCGGGGCTCGATCTTCTTCACCGGCGCCACCGCTTCCTTGCGCGGTGGCAAGGGCTATGCCGCCTTCGCCAGCGCCAAGTTCGGCCTGCGCGCCGTCGCCCAGGCCATGGCCCGCGAGCTCGGCCCGGAGAACATCCACGTCGCCCACCTGATCATCGATAGCGGCGTCGACACCGCCTGGGTGCGCCAGCGCATGGCCGCCGCCGGCCGCAATGAGCCCGAGCCGGAGCAGCTGATGAACCCGACCTCCATCGCCGACACCTATTGGGCCTTGCACAACCAGCCACGCGACGCCTGGACCCACGAACTCGACATCCGCCCCTACCGGGAGACTTTCTGATGCCCACCCCCCAGGTCGAATTTCACTTCGATTTCGGCAGCCCCAATGCCTACCTCTCCCACAAGGTGATCCCGGAGATCGAGAAGCGCACCGGGGTGAAGTTCACCTATGTGCCGGTGCTGCTGGGCGGGGTGTTCAAGGCGACGGGCAACCAATCCCCGGCCACCGCCTTCGCCGGCATCAGGAACAAGCCAGCCTACGAGTCCCTCGAGACCCGCAGGTTCGTGGCCCGCCACGATCTGAAGGCGTTCAAAATGAACCCGTTCTTCCCGGTGAACACCCTCACCATCATGCGCGGCGCCGTGGCGGCCGATGCGCTCGGCGTCTTCAAGAAATACGTCGAGGCCGTCTATCACCACATGTGGGAAGAGCCGAAGAAGATGGACGACCTGCCCGTCATCATCGAAGCCCTCACCGCCTCCGGCCTCGACGCCAAGGCCATTCTCGAGGCCACCCAGGACCAGGCCGTGAAGGACCGCCTCGTCGCCAATACCACCGCCTCCGTGGAGCGCGGGACCTTCGGCTCGCCCACCTTCTTCGTCGGCGAGGAGATCTTCTTCGGCAAGGACCGCCTGCGCGACGTGGAAAACGAGATCACCTGGCAGAAGGCGGACGCCTGACCCATGCGCTGGGACAGCCTCGCCGAGGAAAACTGCTCCATCGCCCGCACCACCTCGGTGATCGGCGACCGCTGGACCCTGCTGATCCTGCGCGACCTCTTCCTCGGCATCCGCCGCTTCGATGACTTCCACGCCCGCCTGGGCGTCACCCGCCATATCCTCACCGACCGCCTGAAGAAGCTGGTCGCCGAGGGCGTCCTCGCCAAAGTCCCCTACCAGGACCGCCCGCCCCGCTATGAATACCGCCTCACCGACAAGGGCCGCGCCCTGCACCCGGTGATGATGAGCCTCGTCCACTGGGGCGACGTGCATATGGCGGGCGAGGCCGGCCGGCCGCTCCTGCACCGCCACACCGGCTGCAACTGCGACTTCGACCCGGTCCTCACCTGCTCGGAGTGCGGCGAGGCGGTCGGCGCCCGCGACGTCGAGGTCCGCCCTGGTCCCGGGGCCGCGAAAAGGCTCTAAGAGCCCCATGGCCAACACCACCCCCGCCACCCTGGCCCTCGCCGCCGAGGGCGTGGCCTATGAGATCCTGCGTTACGACTACGATCCGGGCTCTGACCGCGTCGGCCTGCAGGCCGCCGACGCCCTCGGCCTCGCCCCAGCCGTTCTTCTCAAGACCCTGATGGCCCTGGTCGATGGTAAGCCCGTGCGCGTCATCGTCCCCTCCGACCGCGAGGTCTCCATGAAGGCCCTCGCCGCCGCCGTTGGCGGCAAATCGGCCCAGATGATGAAACCCGCCGACGCGGAGCGCCTCACCGGCTACAAGGTCGGCGGCATCAGCCCCTTCGGCCAGAAGAAGCCCTGCCCCGCCGTCATCGAGGAAGACGCCCTCTTCGAAGACGCCGTCTATATCAACGGCGGCCAGCGCGGCTTGATCCTGAAACTCGATCCGGAAGCGGCGATGAAGGCGGCCGGCGCCATTGCGGCGGCGATTTCGAGCTAGGGCCTACCCACCAAAGCATTTAGCAGAAACCCCCGTCGAACGCTTGATGGAATGGTTTTTCGGACGGTCGATCCTGTCAAGGACGGCCCTCCGGGCCGCCGCGCCGCGGTGACGCCTGCAAGGCGTCATCCTCGACTTGATCGGCCGCTCCGAAATCACGCTCCGCCAAGCGGTTTACGGCGGCGTGTCGTACGCGGGGAAATCAGCCGGCTCAAACGCGCCGGGCGTGGAAGTCCGCGCGGCTCGCCGCATATTCGGCCGCGGCGATTTCCAGTTAGAACACCCGGGCGTGGCCGAACCAGGCGACCCGGATCTGCTCGTTCTTCTCGTTATAGCCCACCAGGGTGAGGCCGCTGGAGCGCCAGACGGCGGCCCGTGACTTGGCCTGAATGTCAGCCGACTGCACGATCGTCGCCAAGCCCATCACCCCCTCGTGCGGGTTGTCGAGCGACCAGGTCTCGATGGCCTCACGCGCCTCGCGGGCGATGATCCGGGCCACGCTGTGACCTCTGAACTCCGGCGCGACCACGCAGCGGAACATGGCGAAGTTGTTCTTCAGGAACGGCAATTCGCGGATCACCGTGGTGGAGACAGCAGCCAGCTTGCCCTCCGAATAGGCGAGGACGCAGAGTTCCTTCAGCCGGTCCTGGGGCGACACCCCGGCCGGCAGCACGTTTTGTTCGCGCCAGAACGCCTCGGCGTCCGCCTCCAGCTGCGGATCGTCCTTGCGCCAGGCCACGCGCCACTCGATGCCGAGCGCCTCGGTGTCGTCCAGTTGGGGCCGGGCGCGTTCGGGGATGTAGGACATCGAACTCTAATCCTTGGCGAGGTGGGCAAGGTCGTCCGTCAGGTAGCCGAAGCGGCGCATTTGCGGCGCATGGGCTTCCACGATGCGGCGAATCTGCCGGCGGTTCAGTACGTCCTTCCACTGTCCGGCCTTGCCAACACGGAAGAATGTCTCCGCGCTGTCGGGCTTCTCGCGGAAGCCGTTCTTCGCCTCCTGACGCTGCAGGTTACGGAACGAGGCGCGGTCGATGGCCTCGATCAGCTGCACGGCGTTTGGGGTCAGCAGCAGATGCCGGGCGAGTGCGCCGAAGGTGACGATCGGCTTTTCCAGCATGTCCTCATAGCGCAGGACATGGATCGCCCGGTGCGGCCGGGCGGTCCAGCTCTCTACGTTCTGGCTCCAGGACCCGTAGACTTCATACACCTGGGTGTCGGTGACGGCGGTTTCGGTGTTCGCCTCGGCCATGCGCGCGATGGCGGTGTCGAGGTCGACCCCCATGTGGTGAGCGAAGCTGATCGCCACATCCAGGGGGTTGCGCACCACATAGATCGCGCCCGAGGTCACCTTCAGATTGATCGTCGGATAGCCCCGGTCGGTGACCAGAGCGTGGTGGGTCTTCACCAGGGCCAGGCCCTGGGTGTTGTCGGCCATTTCCGCCTGCACCTTGGGCCGGGCCGCGGCGATTTCCGCGCGCGTCGCCTGTATGACCAGCTTGCCGAGCAGCGGCTCGTAGCGCTGGGCCGAGAGGTCCCAGGCCGTGAACTCGTTGATCGCATTGATGTCGTGCTCGCGGGTGTCCGCCCCGCCCAGGATGTCGAAGAGGTTGTGCAGAAAGGCCCGGATCCAGGTGTTCCCGGATTTCGGATAGGACGCCACCCAGACGATGCCGTTGACCCGGTCGGGCGCGGCCTTGTCCTCGGGGGCAGGCGTGTCAGTCGAGACGGGCATGTGGAAACCAGGCGACGCGGAACTGTTCGTTCTGCGCTGTATAGCCCACCAGGTCGAGCCCCGTGCGCCAGACCGGCTGGCGGCGCGAATCCAGAGGCGCCTGTATGACCGCCCCGACCCCTGTAACCTTTTCCTCTGGATGGCTAAGGGACCAGGCCTCGAGAATCTCGATGGAGCGAACGGTAAGCCAATGGGCCAGGTGATGGCGCGCCATGTCGGGGGCGACAGCGACGCGGTGCATGGCCAGACGTGTCCGCAGGAACGGGGTATCGCGCAGGGACGCCGTGGTGACACCCACGAGCCGCCCCTCCACGTAGGCGCAAAGATTGATCTGCTTGGCCCGCTGCTCGACGCTTTCGCCCGGCGTCAGCAGGCGATTGTCTACCCAGAAAGCCTTGGCGTCCGCCTCCAGTCCGGGATCCTGACGCCGCCAGCCTTCGCGCCAATCCACGCCCAGACTGTCCGGAACCTGGGGCGGCGGATCGACCCGTGCGGGAAACGGCACGGCTCAAGACGCCCTTACGGGAAACGCCAGACGATGCTGGCGAAGGGGCCATCCACATAGCGGTTAGAATCCCGCGCGCCGGTGAAACCACCGTCGAGGATATCGCTGAGGGCCTCGGCCTTGTAGCCCACCTTGATCCGGAAGGGGCCCTCGCCGGGCCGCCAGACCAGCGCCAAAGCAAGGCCGATGTCCGAGACCGTGTGGTTGTCCGACCTGTCCGCCGGACCGCCCGGTAGCGTGAAGTCCACCTTGGTGTCGCCGAACAGCACGGAGGCGAAGACGTCGCCTTCGAAGGAGAAACCCATCTCCCCTGCCCGGCCCGAGAACGGCGATTCGACGTGCACCGAGGCGATTGGACCAAATCCGGTGAAGGAGCGGCCGATCGTGCCGGTGGTGCTGAAAGCAGCCGCGGTTTTGGCGCTCGCCGGAGCGGTATTGCCGCCATACTTCGAAGAGGTCGAGAAACTGACGAGGCTGTCCGTGCGATAGTCGGCATAGCGGACGCCAACCGAGACCGTCGCACGGGTGGCGCCGCCGAGGCCGACGTCACGGCCGATCTGCAGATCCGCCAGGACGAAGTGCTCGTCCTGCTCAACGCTGCCGCTGGAGGAATACTTGCCTGACGAATAGCTGGTGGAAAAGGTCTCGGTCGACGCCCTGCCATAGGTGACATGGCCGCTGAACACGAACGACGAGCCCGAAGGGCGGAATGTCCCGGCGGCGAAGCCGTTGAAGCCTTCGTTGGCGCCAGCCAGACCGTCGAGCGGCGTGTATTCCGGCACGAAGTTGTCGTCGGCCCGGCTGTAGTTGTCGTAACCGCCGCCGATCTCAAGGTTGAAACTAGGCGCTTCATCGGCCCAGGCGGCCATCGGCAGACCCAAGGCGCCGGCCAAGACCATGGCGGAAGCTCCGCCGAACAAACGGAACCGGAATGGCGCTCGCCGGGGGGTGCGATTGCCCATGTGTGCCCTACTTTCCAAAAAAGAACTGTCTTCAGGCGAAGCCCTAGGCTGGGCCGCAATTCAGGTAAAGCTTCGTAAAACCCAAATTGTTGATTTGGCGCAAACCGGCAGCGTTTCAGCTGCGACTCCCAGGCGGCGCCCAGCAATTCATCAGGAGTGTCGGTCGTGGAAGTCGGCGCGGACCGCCTTGAGGAAATCGATCACGTCGGCGGGTTTGGCGCGCTCACCTGAGAGCATGGTCTCGATGAGCAAGCCTCGCAGCGCCATGCGCGTCACACGGGCCAGAGTTTCGCTCTCGCCGTCCTCATCCTTCAGGCCGGTCTTGGCCGCGAATCGCCGGGCAGACTGATCGACCGCCTTTTCGAATGCGGCGGCGAATTTGGTAATGTGCTGCGCCAGCTCCCGGTCGTTTCGAGCCGCCAGCATGATTTCGAGAAGGGCGATGGATTCCGGGCTCTGCAGGGTGTCCCAGAAGGCGTCCACCACGCCAATGAACCGGCCCCGGCCGCGCGGGATAGCCCCGATCGCCGCTGTGTTCCTCTCCCCCATGCGGGCCGCAGCATATTCCGCTGCCGCGATGATCAGGTCGACCTTGGCAGGGAATTGGTGGAGCAGAGATCCCCGGCTGACGTCAGCAAGCCGCGTCACCCGGGGCGTCGAGGTTTCGGCATAGCCATGCTCCGCCAGGCACTGGATGGTGGCCTTGAGGATCTTGTCCCGCGTCGAGGCGCGGCGCACGGCATTGGGCCCCCGGCGGACCTTTTCGGCTGTGGCGGCTTGGGTCATCACCAGGCATCCACGATCGGGGCGCGCGGCGCGTGGTCGACTCGGCGGGCGGCGGCCTTCAGGGCGGTCAGCACCCAGGCCCGCGTCTCGGCCGGATCTATCACCGCATCCACCTGCAGGCTCATCGCCTGGCGCAGGGCCTTGCCGCTCGCATAGGAGCGGGCGACGGCATTGTCATAGATCGCCTTCTGTTTCACGGGATCCGGCTCCGCCTCCACCTGGCGGCGCGTGGCCAGCCGCGCCATGCCTTCCAGGCCCATGCCGCCGAACTCTCCGGTCGGCCAGGCCACGGAGAACATACCCCTGTCCAGGGTCCCTCCCGCAAGCGCCATCGCGCCCAGGCCGTAAGCTTTTCTAAGAACGATGTTCAGGATGGGCACGCCTACCTTGGCCCCGTTCACGAAGAGACGGCTGGTCTTGCGCACCGCCGCCTGGCGCTCGGAATCCGGCCCGACCATGAAGCCCGGCGTATCCAGCAGCACCACGATCGGCAGGTCATAGGCGTCGCACACCTGGTACATGTGGCTGGCCTTGTCGGCGCCGTCGCAGTCCACCGCGCCGCCGAGGAAGGTGTTGTCGCTGGCGATGATCCCCACCGGCCGCCCGTCGATCCGCGCGAAGCCGGTGACGATGCCGGGGGCATAGCCCCGCCGCAGCTCCATCCAGCTCCCCGTATCGGCCAGGGTCTCGATGATCGGCCTCACCTCATAGGTGCGCAGCCGGTTTTCCGGGATCATTCGGCGCAGGGCCCGCTGATCCGCCGCCTCGCCCGTGGGCAGGGCCCCCTGGAAGTAGCCCAGCATCTGCTTGGCTTTCGCCGTGGCCTCCGCCTCGTCCTTGGCCATCACATCGATGACCCCGATCTCGAACTGCTCGGCCGCCGGGCCGATGTCGGTCGGCGCGAAAACGCCCAGGCCGCCCCCCTCGATCAAGGCCGGCCCCGCCATGCCGATATTGGTGCGTTCCGTAGCGATGATGAATTCGCTCATCCCGGCCACCGAGGCATTGCCCGCGAAGCAGTAGCCATTGACCACGGCGATCTTCGGCACGAGCCCGGAGAGCCGGGCATATTCCACGAAGGTCGAGACATTCAGCGGCCCGTTGCCGCCGCCGCCCAGGTTCGCGGCCGCCGCCGCGCCGGAGCCGCCGCCGCCGTTTCCGGCCCGCCCGCCGCCGCCTTCGGCATAGAACACCACCGGCAGGCGGTGCTGATCCACCACCTGCAGCACCCTGTCGGTCTTGCGGTGGTTCATGCCGCCCTGGGTGCCGCCGAGCACGGTGTAGTCATAGGCGAATATCCCGCAGCGGGCCTTCTCCGCGCCGAACAGGGCCGTATTCACCTGGCCGATGCCGCAGATGATGCCATCGCCGGGCCCGAAACCCTCGATATCCTCCTCCGGCCGGTCCTGCGGCCGGGCCATGGTGAGGCCGCCATATTCGAGGAAGGTGCCCGGATCGACGAGGTCGTCGACATTGTCCCTGGCCATCCGGAAGCCGAGCTTTGCCCGCCGGGCGATGGCTTCGGGCCGGGTCGCCGCCTCGGTGAGTTTCTGGCGGGCGAGGATTTCGGCGAGGTCCGGGCGGATGTGATCCGGGTCCACCGCTTCGGCCGCCCCTGTATCATCGGCTTCCACCGCCTGGGGCTCGATAAACAGGATCGGCTGGCCCTTTAGCAGCACCTGGCCCTTTTCGCAGGCGATGCGCGCCACACGCCCGCCCACCTGGGCCTTGACCACGTGCTCCATCTTCATGGCTTCCAGCACGGCCACCTGCTGGCCGGGGCGGACAAGATCGCCCACCGCCACATCGATTGCCCCCACCGTCGCCTGCAGGCCCGCGGCCACGGCTTCAGCCCCGTCCATGGTCTCCATAACCATGGATTTCGCGGAGGACGCACCATCGAACTTGCGTACGGGCATCTCGTTCGCCGCCCGCATCAGGACGCTGGCCCGCGCCTCGATCGAGCGGGTCGTCGCCGCCCCGGCCAGCACCTCGGCGTCAGTCAGCAAGGCCCGCAGCAGGGAGATATTGGTGTCGACCCCATCGATGCGGAATTCCATCAGGGCCCGCTCGGTGCGCCTAGCCGCCTCGGGGAAGCTCGCCGCCCGGCCGATCACCTTGGCCAGCAGAGAATCGTAGTTGGGGCTCGTCACGTAGCCGGCATAGCCGTAGCCATCGACCCGCACCCCCGGCCCGCTCGGCGGCTCATAGGCCGCCAGGACGCCCCCCGCCGGAAGGGTCTCGCCCGCCAGATTCAGGGTCTCCAGATTGACCCGCGCCTGGATCGCGAAGCCTTGGGACGGCGGAGCCTGTGAAAGGCTGAGGTCGGCGAGGCTGGCCCCTTCCGCCAGGGCGATCTGCGTCCTCACCAGATCAATCCCTGTCACCTCCTCGGTGATGGTGTGCTCCACCTGCAGGCGGGCATTGGCCTCGATGAAGGCGAAATCCCCACTGGCCTGATCGATCAGAAATTCGATGGTCCCCACCGTGCGGTAACCCACAGCCTCGGCCAGCCGCTCGGAGGTGGCGAAAAGCTTGGCCCGCAGGTCGGCGGCCAGCCCCGGCGCCGGGGCGATCTCGAGAATCTTCTGGTGGCGGCGCTGCAGGGAACAGTCGCGCTCGCCCACGGCCACGGCCTTGTCGCCATCGGCCGCGATCTGCACCTCGATATGGCGGGCCTTCTCGATCAGGCGCTCGGCATAGAGGGCCCCGTCGCCGAACGCGCCTTCGGCCTCGCGGGAGGCGGCGTCATAGGCGTCGTCCAGCTCCGGCAGGGTCCGCACGATGCGCATGCCGCGCCCGCCACCCCCCGCCACCGCCTTGATCATCATCGCCGAGCCGTCCGGCAAGGCCGCCAGGAAGGCGGCCAGTTCCTCCTTGGAAGCGCCGCCCCCCACGCCTTGGATAGTCGGGATCGAGAGATCGGCCGCCAGCGCCCGGGCCCGCGCCTTGTCACCGAAGATCTCCAGGGCGTCCGGGGAGGGGCCAATGAAGGTGATCCCCGCCGCCTCGAGCGCCCGCGCGAAGGCGGCGTTCTCGGAGAGAAATCCATAGCCGGGGTGCACGGCGTCACAGTTCGCGCTTTTCGCGGCGGCGGTGACGGCGGCGATGTCGAGATAGGCCTTGGCGCCCGAGCCCGGCAGGGCCACGGCCTCATCGGCGCCCTTCACATGCAGGGAGGCCGCATCGTCGCTCGCATAGAGGGCCACCGCCGTCATGCCCGCCTCGGCCACAGCCCGGGACACGCGGATGGCGATCTCGCCGCGATTGGCGATGAGTACGCGCTTGAACCCCATCATTCCCCCGTACTGGTTCTTCATTTTTCCCGACAATGGGCGAGGCCAGGGTTGATGTCACCCCCGAGGCTGGAGACGGCCAGGGACGCCGTGGGCCATCCTTCGGTTTGGGGTCGAAATGAGGCGTGGCGGCCAATACTTGCGGCGCTTGAGTTTTCGCGGGGGGAACGGAGTCAGCTTGACTCTCATTGACTCCAGACTAGAACAAAAGTGGAACAAAAGGAGTCCTTGATGTCCGGGTCACGCGAAGGCCGGCTGGCCGATGCGCGGGCGCGGATCGCCAGGCTGGAGGGGGGCCGCGGGCTCAGCCACGCGGTTTTGCCCTTCGGCGATCCCAGCCTCGATCAAGCCCTGCCGGGCGGCGGGCTGCCGCTCGGCCGCTGGCATGAGGTCCTGGGCGCCGGCCTGGAGGCCGAGACCGGGGCGGTGAGCGCCGCCTTCGTCGCCGCCCTGGCCTCGCCCCTCGCCCGCCCTGGGGCAAAAGGCGGCGAGGTGGTCTGGGTGATGCGCCGCGATGACCTGCACGCCCCCGGCGTCGCCGAACTGGGCCTCGCCCCGGACCGGCTGATCCAGGTCTGCGCCCCCTCCTGCTCCGAGGCCCTGATGGTCATGGAGGATGCCCTCGCCACGGTCGGGGTGGCGTGTGTGGTCGCCGAGATCGAGGCCCTCGACCTCACCGCCGGGCGGCGCCTGCAACTGGCCTGCGAGCGGCGGGGCGCGACGGGCCTCGTCATCCGGCGCAAACCCTATGGCGGGGCGGCGGCGAGAGAGATCACGGCCTCGGCCACCCGCTGGCGGATCGCTCCGGCTCCCAGCGAACCGGCCCCGGGCGAGTTCGGCCTCGGGGCCCCGCGCTGGCGGGTGGAGCTTGAACGGTGCCGGGGCGGGCGTACGGGCGCCTGGCTGATGGAGAAGAGCGATGGCGCGTATCCTTTCCGTGTGGTCGCCGAACTGGCCGATCACCTGCTGGCGGCGCAGAAACCCCTCCGCCTCGCCGGATGAGCCCTTCGCCCTCGTCCGCCTGGAGCGGGGCCAGAGGGTGCTGCACGGGGTCAACGAGGCGGCGCGCGGCGCCGGCCTCTATCCCGGCCAGAAGGCCACCGACGCCGCGGCCCTGGCCCCGGAGCTCCGGCTCGAGGACGCCGACGAGGCCGCCGAAGCCACCGCCCTCACCGCCCTCGTCGATTGGTGCGTGCGCTACGCCCCCGCCGTGGCCGCCGACGACCCGGACGGGCTCTTCCTCGACATCAGCGGCGTCGCCCACCTGTTCGGCGGCGAGGCGGCCCTGATGGCCGACCTCACCCATCGCCTGGCCCGTTCCGGCATCCCCGCCGCCGCCGCCATCGCCGATACGCCCGGGGCCGCCTGGGCGCTGGCCCGCTTCGGCCCGCCGGGCAGCATCGCCCCGCCGCAGAGCCAGGGGCGCATTCTCGCCGCCCTGCCGGTGATGGCCCTGCGCCTCGAGCCGGCCACCCAGGCTCAGTTGATGCGGCTGGGTCTCTCCACCATCGCCGCCCTGGGCCGCCTGCCGCGCGGCCAGATCACCCGCCGCTTCGGCCCCCACACCGTCCTGCGCCTCGACCAGGCCCTGGGCGCCGTGAAGGAGGCCCTCACCTATCGCCGCCCGCCCAATCCCTGGTTCACCCGCCTCGCCTTCGCCGAGCCGGTTAGCGCCCCGGAGGACCTGGCCCGCATCAGCTTCGACATCGCCGCCCTGATGGCCGCCCGGCTGGAGGCCGAGGGCCAGGGCGCCCGGCGCTTCAGCCTCGGCTTCCACCGCCTGGACGGGCGTTGCGAGCGCTTGACCATCGGCCTTTCCCTGCCGGGCCGCGACCCCAAGGCCATCGCCCGGCTCTTCGCCCCCCTGCTCGAAAAGGTCGATCCCGGTTTCGGAATCGAGGTGGCGACGCTGACCGCCGAACGGGTCCTGCCCATGGCTGAGCGCCAGGCCCGGATCGACGCCAGGTCGGAGATCGCGCCGGAGGATGGCGTCGCCCCCCTGGTTGACCGGCTGGTCAACCGCCTGGGCGAAGGCCGCGTCTGGCGCGCCCGGCCCTATCCGAGCCATGCCCCCGAGCGGGCCGTGGTGCGCACCGCGCCCCTGGAGCCGGCGGCCAGCGCCCTGGCCTGGGATCCGAACCGGCCCCGCCCCTTGCGCCTCTTCGCCCACCCAGAACCTATCGAGGCCATGGCCCCCGTGCCGGACGACCCGCCCGTCACTTTCCGCTGGCGCGGCCGCACCCACCGAGTCCGCAGGGCCGAGGGGCCGGAACGCCTGGCGGAGGAATGGTGGCGACAGAGGGATTTCGAGGACGTCTCCACTGGCGCCCTGCGGGACTATTACCGGGTGGAGGACGACACGGGAGCGCGGTTCTGGGTGTTCCGGTCCGGGCTTTATGACGGAGGAGCGGCCCCGAAGTGGTGGCTGCATGGCCTCTTCCCATGACCTATGCCGAGCTCCAGACCACGACCAATTTCTCCTTTCTGCGCGGCGCCTCGCACCCGGGGGAGCTGGTCCTCACCGCCAAGGCTCTGGGACTGGCGGCCATCGGCATTACAGACCGCAACACCCTCTCCGGCGTGGTGCGGGCCTGGTCGAAAGGGCGCGAGGTTGGCCTGCGTGTCCTCATCGGCTGCCGCCTCGACTTCATCGACGGTACGCCCAGCCTGCTCGTCTATCCCACCGACCGGGAAGCCTATGGCCGCCTCACCCGCCTCCTCACCGAGGGCCAGCGCCGGGCGATCAAGGGCCAGTGCGAGCTCGCCTGGGCGGACTTCCTGCGTTTTTCCGAGGGGCAGATCTGCATCGCCGTGCCGCCTGCTGGCCTCGACGCCGCGTTTGCGGAGAGGCTCACCGAGATGGCCGCCCCCTTGCGCGGCCGCATCTGGCTGGCGGCGGCCAGGGCCTATGGCGCACGGGATCTGAAGCGCATCAGCTGTCTGGACGAGATTGGACGGACCGCTGGCGCCCCCATCGTGGCGGTGAACGACATCCTCTATCACGGGCCCGAACGGCGCCCCCTGCAGGACGTGGTTTCCTGCGTGCGGGAGAAGACCACCATCGCCCAGGCCGGCCTGGTGCTGGAGGCCAACGCCGAGCGCCACATCAAATCGCCTGGGGAAATGGCGCGCCTCTTCAAGCCCTGGCCCGAGGCCCTGGCGCGGACGCAGGAGATCCTGGGCCTCATCGCCTTCGACCTTGGCGATCTGAAGAACGAATATCCCGACGAGCCCGTGCCCCCCGGCAAGACCGCCATGGGCCACCTCACCGACCTGACGTGGCAGGGCGCCGCATGGCGCTATCCCGCAGGCGTGCCGGAGAAGGTGGTGAAGATCCTGGAGGGGGAACTGGCCCTCATCGCCGAGCTCAACTACCCGAACTACTTCCTCACCGTGCACGACATCGTCGCCTGGGCCCGCGAGCAGGGCATCCTCTGCCAAGGGCGGGGCTCGGCGGCCAATTCGGTGGTCTGCTTCTGCTTAGGGATCACCGCCGTCGATCCCATGGAGCGCGATGTCCTCCTCGCCCGCTTCATTTCCCGCAAGCGCTCCGAGCCCCCCGACATCGACGTCGACTTCGAGCATGAGCGCCGCGAGGAGGTGATGCAGTATGTCTTCGCCCGCTATGGCCGGGAATATGCCGCCATCTGCGGGACAGTGATCCACTACCGCCCGCGGATGGCCATCCGGGATGTGGGCAAGGCGCTCGGCCTCACCGAAGACATCACGGCGGCGCTCGCCAATACGGTCTGGGGCAGCTGGGGCTCCGAGTTGCCGGACGAGCAGATCCGCCAGGCCGGTCTTGACCCGTCCAATCTGGAAATCCGCCGCGCCACGGCGCTGGCGGAACAGCTGATGGGCTTTCCGCGCCACCTCTCCCAACATGTGGGCGGCTTCGTGCTCACCAAGCGCCGGCTGGACGAGACCGTGCCGATCGGCAACGCCGCCATGGACGACCGCACCTTCATCGAGTGGGACAAGGACGACATCGACGATCTTAGCCTGATGAAGGTGGATGTGCTGGCGCTCGGCATGCTGACCACCATCGCCAAGGCCATGAAGATGATCCGTGAGGACCACGGCCAGGCCTGGCTGCAGGACATGGCCGACATCCCGGCAGAGGACCCGGCCGTCTATGACATGCTCTGCCAGGCCGATTCCGTGGGCGTCTTCCAGGTGGAGAGCCGGGCCCAGATGTCGATGCTGCCGCGCCTGAAGCCGCGCTGCTTCTATGACTTGGTCATCGAGGTGGCGATCGTTCGGCCGGGCCCCATCCAGGGCAACATGGTCCACCCCTATCTGAAGCGCCGGAAGAACCCGGACGAGGTGGTCTATCCCCGCCCCTCGCCGGAGCATGGCCCCCCCGATGAGGTGGAAGGCATCCTCAAGAAGACCTTGGGCGTGCCGCTCTTTCAGGAGCAGGCCATGAAGCTGGCCATGGTGGCGGCCCAGTTCACCGACGACGAGGCCAATGGCCTGCGCAAGGCCATGGCCACCTTCCGCAACTATGGCCACGTCGGGACCTATGGGGAGATGTTCCTCTCGCGAATGATCGCCCGGGGCTATGACCCGCAGTTTGCCCAGGACTGTTTCAAGCAGATCGAGGGTTTCGGCTCCTACGGCTTTCCGGAGAGCCATGCCGTCAGCTTCGCCAACCTCGTCTATGTCTCCTCCTGGATCAAACGCCACTATCCGGACGTGTTCTGCGCGGCTCTGATCAACAGCCAGCCGATGGGCTTCTATCAACCGGCCCAGCTGGTGCGGGACGCGCGTGAACATGGGGTGGAGGTGCGCCCGCCCTGCGCCCTGAAGAGCGATTGGGACTGCACCCTGGAGGATTCTGGGGCGGGCAAAGCCGTGCGGCTGGGTCTGCGCCAGATCAAGGGCCTGAAGGAGGAAGAGGCGCGGACCTGGACGGATGTACGGGCCGAAGGCAGCTGGACCTTGGAGGGTCTGGTGCAGATGGCGCGGCCCTCACGCCGGTTTCTGGAGCTGATGGCCGAAGCGGACGCCTTCGCGGGGCTGGGCGTCAACCGCCGTGACGCCCTTTGGCGCATCAAGGGTCTGGCGCCGGAGGCGAAGGTGGAAACCGAGGCGCCCCTGCTGGCCCTGCTCGGCCCACCGCCGGAGGAGGCGGTGTCCCTGCCCGCCATGGCCCTGCCAGCCGAGGTCTCGGAGGACTACCGGACGGTCAGCCTCTCCCTGAAGGCCCATCCCTGCCGCTTCTTCCGCGAGCGGCTCGCCAAGATGGGGGCGGTGACCTCCGAAGTGCTGTCGCGAAGCCGTGACGGACGGCGGTTTTCCTGCGGAGGCCTTGTTCTGGTGCGCCAGAGGCCGGGCACGGCCAAGGGCGTGGTGTTCATGACCCTCGAGGACGAGACCGGCGTCTGCAATGTCGTGGTCTGGGCCGACGTGTTCAGCCGCAACCGCCGCACCGTCATGGGAGCTACATTCCTCGTGGTGCATGGCCGCCTGCAGGAGGCCGAAGGGGTGCGCCACCTGGTGGCCGAGCGCTTCACCGACCTCTCGCCCCTCATCGCCCAGATGCGAAACGCCGGCGAGGAGGAGCCCCCTCGCCGGCGCGTCGAACCAGAGACGCGGCTGGTGCGCAGCCGCGACTTCCACTGATGGATCAGATCAGCGCGGCGTGACCTGGGTCGAATTCACCCAGCCGCGGTTGCCGTTCTCATCGTCCACTTCCATCCAGATGCCGTTACGGCCGCCGGTGGGATAGAGCAGGCCATCCTTGTTCACCCGGTATGCAATGGGCGAGTTGGGGTTCGCCTCCTGACGCACGATGGCGACATCCACCGTGACCCGCTGGGCGGCGATGGGGGCGTTGGCCTGGGCCGAGCCGGGCTGCTGCATTTGCAGGTAGTGCACGAGGTCGATGAAGGCGCGGAAGTAGGCGGCGCTGATCACCTTGCCGATGTCGGTGTCCGAATAGCCGCTGCCGGCCAGGAAGGCCGCGCCGGTCGTGCCGAGATAGCCGCCGCCGGCCCCGATCGAGACGTTGGTCTTCTGGGCCGTGCCTTCGGCGATGTAGAGCTGCTCCGTGGTGCGGGCGTCCACCAGGGTGATCAGCACCTGGGCCTGCATGCGCTGGGTGCGCACCGAGCCGAGGGCCGCGCCAACCCCGCCGCCGACCAGGCCGCCGATGCCGGCCGCGACGTTGTTGCCGCCCGCGTTCTGGTCCGAATTGGCGATGTCAGGGATGAGGAAAAAGTCCGCCGCCGCCACCTGGCCCCGGCCGACGTTGGAGCCGCGCTGCAGATCGCCGCTATCGGAGAGGCCGCGTTCGTCATTGCGCATGGCCAGGCCCGCATTGCGGTCCACGACCCGCAGGCAGCCGGAGCGCAGGGCATAGAGCTTGATCAGCACTTCTGGGCTGCCGAGATTGTAGTCGCGCCACCACTGGCGGGTCGGCTCATGGATCGCCACGGTGCCGAGGGGCGTGGCGCAGGTGGGCAGAGTGTCAGGCGTCGCCGTATTGCGCGGCGTGCCGCGATCGACGCCGTAAGGCTCGGCGGTGGCGCCCGGCTGGGCGATGAGAAGCAGCAGGCTGAAGACGGCGAACGCCGAAGCGATCTTGCGCATGGGTGGGGACCCCCTTGACGTGAAACTAGGCCATTCGAGTCTTAAACCCGCGCCCGGCCACGCTCAAAGAAAAACCGGCAAAGGAAAAGGGCCGGGCGATGGCTCGCCCGGCCCTTCCAGTTCAGTTTCCGCGAGAGGGCTTAGAAAGCCTTCTTGACCGTGATTTCGATCGTGCGGCCCAGCGGGTTCCCGTTGGTGTAGTCGTAGTTGTAGTTCGACACCAGGAACGGCGGATCTTCGTCGAAGATGTTCGAGATGTTCAGGCCGAACGTCGCGACGCCTTCCCAGTCGTAGCGGATGTTCAGGTTGTGCTGCCAGAAGTCGCCCGACTTGCCGAGGGTCTCGGCATGGTAGCCGGTCGGCTGGGTGGAGTCCGGCACAACGATCGACGTGGTGGTGTTGACGGCTGGCGCCACGCCTTCGGTGTAGTTGATCACCCAGCGGATGTTCAGGTTGTCCTTATGCCAGTTGAGCCAGAGGTTGGCCTTGGTCTGGGGATAGGAGAAGAACGCCGACAGCAGGTCCTGGGTGCCGGCCCGGTCAGTCGGGGCCGCGATAGCCAGAGTGCTGTTGGTCGCCGCGACCGCGTCATAGAGGAAGAAGGTGCTGCGCGAGTACTCAATGAGGTAGGTCGCTTCGACACCGACTTGATAGCTGGCGTCGAACCAGCCGTCCCAGTCGTACGACAGACGGAAGTCCACGCCCGAGGCCTTCGTCGAGGGACCGTTCACGTTGAAGGTGTCGACCTTCAGCACGTTGGCGGAGCCGCAGCCGGCCGAGGTGAAGGTGAAACGAGCCTGCAGCGCCGCATAGGCCGGGTTGCCGCACTGGTTGCCGTTGGTGGTGAACAGCGCCGCCACCAGGTTGGACGATCCTTCCGTGGTCAGCTCGTCCTTGAACTTGATGGTCCAGTAATCGAGCGTCAGGTTCAGGCCGCCGGTTTCGACGATGAAGCCTGCATTGTAGGCGTCAGCCGTTTCCGGGCGGAGGTTCGGGTTACCGCAGGTGGTCACGGCGCGGTATTGGCCCGACAGGTTCGCGATGCCCGTGGCGCAGTTGGTGTTGACGATGGTCGACGCCGGAGCCCGGAAGGTCGTGCCGGCCGAGCCGCGCAGGGCAAACCAGTCGGTAACCTGCCAGCGCACGGACAGCTTCGGATTGAAGGTCGAGCCGATGCCGTTGTCGTACTGTTCGTAGCGGGCGGCGAGGTCGACTTCGAAGTTGTCGGTGAACGGCGCCTTCACTTCGCCGAACAGGGCGACGACGTTGCGGGTGGCGTCCGAATTGCGGCCGGAACCGAAGAAGATCCAGGGGCCGTTCGGGTTGCCGCAGACCGGGGTCGAGTCGGTGATCGAGTCAACGCAGGGGGTCGTCTGGTTGTTGCTGAAGTCGCCGAAGACGGAGATGTCACGGTTCCAGCGGTACTGGGCGCCCAGGGCGAACTGGGTCATGCCGCCCGGCAGTTCCAGGCCGGTGTCGCCGTTCAGCAGGGCCTCAGCGACGAACAGCTGGTTGGTGCGCACGTCTTCGGTGCGGCCATAGAGCCATTCCACCACGTCCGGGTTGTTGATCACGGCCGCGTTGACACCGCCACGGTAGAACGGGTTGGTCGCGCCGTTGGCCTGGCTGACCGCGATCGCGCTCGACATCGGGTTGAAGTAGAAGCAGCCCACGGCGGCGTTGCCGGCGTTGCCCGGGACGGCCATTTCGGCGACCGTGCACTGGTCCGCGGCGCCGAGGCGGCTGCCGTAGCCATTCAGAGCCGCTTGCACGCGGTTCACGGCCAAGTCGCCCGTGTTCGTGTTGGCTTGGGCCTGGGCGTAGAGGACGTTGGTGTCCCAGTGCAGGCTGTCGCTGAAGTCACCCGAGAAGCCGCCCGACACCCGGAAGGTGTTGATTTCGATCGTCTGGACGTCGGCGCCGTTGATCCCGTTCGGGCGGCCCGCGTTGGCGATGAAGCGGAAGTTGGTCTGGCTCAGGTCAACGCCCGGGCCGCCAGGAGCCGCCGCGGTGATGATGCTGGCGCATTGCGCGCCGGTGATGATGCCCACCGCGCCGCCGGCGGCCGCGATGCACTGATTGCGCAGGTCGGACAGGCCAGGGTTGCTGGCCGGCAGGTTGTAGGGGACTGCGAAGTTCAGGCCGAGCGGCGGGAGGGTCGAGCCGGAGAGGCCGCCCAGGCTGATCGGGGTTGGGAACTGGGTGTTGCCGTTGGAGGGCGAGATGCGTTGACGCGGAACGTCGTCGCGGGCCCAGCTGACTTCACCGTGGAACTTCACGTCATCCGTAACGTCGATGTTGAGTTCGCCGTACAGTTGGTAGTGATTTTCCTCGTTCACCAGATCGTTGAACCGGCTGAACTGGAATTGGCAGGTCGTGGCCGAGGTCGAGGTTTCCGGGTTCGCCGAGTTGACGGGGGTCGTGATCGAGACGTTCGCGCCCGTCGTGGTGTTCAGGATCGTTTGCAGGCGGGTAAGCGTGCCACCGAGTTCAGCGCAACCATTGTCACGGAACAGGTAGGTCGCCGTGCCGTTGTTGGTTTGATAGTTGCCCGGGTTGGAGTTCGACGAATAGCCGCCGGCCGCGGGGGCGTAGAAGGGCAGCAGGGCCCAGTCGCGTTCGCGGATATCGAGGGCGCTGCGGTGACGGTAGCCGGCGGTCAGCAGGACGTTGCCGGTGTCGAAGCGATTGCCCCAGGCGAGGCTGGCTTCATAGTCGCCGCTGGAGCCCGAGATGAACTTGTATTGGCCGTTGAATTCGAACCCGTCGAGGTCCGTGCGGGTGATGAAGTTGACCACGCCGCCGATGGCTTCGGAGCCGTAGGTCGCCGCCGCGCCATCCTTCAGGATTTCGATGCGGCCGATCGCGGCGCTCGGGATGGCGTTGAGGTTGGCGCCGCCGCCCTGGAAGGCCGCCGCGGTGGAGTCCGGCAGGCGCCGGCCATTCATCAGAGTGAGGGTGCGGCTGGCGCCGAAGCCCCGCAGGTTGATCGAAGCCGTACCCGCGCCGCCGTTATAGCGGTTCGATTCACCGAGGCCCGAGGCCGAGGCGGTGATCGTCTTGACGAGTTCGACGACAGTCGGCGAGCCCTGGGCTTCCAGGTCCTGCGCCGTGGTCACGTCCACCGGCACGGACGCATCTTCCGGCGTGCCCGCGATCAGCGAGCCCGTAACGTACACCGCATCAACGTCAGCGGCGCTGTCGGTGGCGGCCATAGCCTGGGTTGCGGTCATGCCGAGCGACAACGCGACGGCCACGGCGGATACCCCGCCGAAATAACGGCTCTTCATAAAAATCCTCCCCTGCGCAACAGCTCCGCGGTTTCACGTGAGCGCGCGGCCCGACATTGGTCTGAAATATGGCGAGGCACAAGTCGTTTTATTCGTTGAAGGATTCCACCGAAACGCGAGCATACCAGCGGCTCGAAAACGCTTCATTGGAGCTTCCGTCAGCGAAAAGTGACGTAACGGGAACATTCAGAAAAATATCGCAAAAATGGGGGCTTAGGCTGACCTGAACACAGATCAGCTTCGGGCCGCCGGCCTTTGAGACCAGGCGCGTTCGCGCCGTACTTCGCGCTCGACCAGGGCTATAATTGACGCCCCCGCAAGGGAAACGCCCGCCCGGCGAGCCGGACGGGCGTCCAAAGTGTGGCGAAAATGCCAGCCCCAGCGCGACGCTGGGGAACAGCGCCGCGCCTATTCCGGGCGTCAGAAGATTTCGAACAGTCCCGCGGCGCCCATGCCGCCGCCAACGCACATGGTGACGACTCCCCACTTCGCGCCCCGGCGCTTGCCTTCATGCATCAGGTGACCCGTGCAGCGGGCGCCAGTCATGCCATAGGGGTGGCCGATGGAGATGGCGCCGCCGGAGACGTTGAGCTTCTCATTGGGGATGCCCAGCTTGTCGCGGCAATAGAGCAGCTGGGAAGCGAAGGCCTCGTTCAGCTCCCACATGTCGATGTCATCCATCTTCAGGCCGTTGCGCTCGAGGAGCTTCGGAATGGCGAACACCGGGCCGATGCCCATTTCTTCCGGGCCGCAGCCGGCCACGGCCATGCCGCGGTAGGCGCCCAGGGCCTGCAGGCCACGGCGCTCGGCTTCCTTGCGCTCCATCAGCACCACGGCGGCCGAACCGTCGGAGAGCTGCGAGGCGTTACCCGCGGTGACGAACTTGCCTTCCTGAACATAGCGGCCGCCCTTGAACACGGGGGCCAGCTTCTGCAGATCCGCCAGCGTGGTCTGAGGGCGATTGCCCTCGTCCTGGGAAGCGGTGACCTGCTTTTCGGAGGTCTCGCCGGTTTCGCGGTTGGTGACCGTCATGGAGACGGTGATCGGGGCGATCTCGGCGTTCAGATAGCCGGCGGCTTGGGCGGCGGCCGTGCGCTGTTGCGATTGCAGCGAATATTCGTCCTGAGCTTCGCGGCCCACTTTGTAGCGGTCGGCGACGATCTCCGCGGTCTCGATCATCGAGACCTGCAGTTCCGGCACATGCTCGCGCAGCCAGGCGTCGCCGGTGCGGTAGCGGTTCATCTTGTCATTCTGGACGAGGCTGATGGACTCGATGCCGGCGCCGATGGCGATCGGGGCGCCGTCATTGATGATGTATTTGGCGGCCGTGGCCACGGCCATCAGGCCGGAGGAGCACTGGCGGTCCATGGACATGGCGGCCACCGTGTCCGGCAAACCCGCGCGAAGCGCCGCGGACCGCGCGATGTTGGAGCCCGTCGTGCCTTGCTGCAGGGCGCAGCCCATCACCACGTCGTCAACTTCGCCCGGATCAATACCGGCGCGCTTCACCGCTTCGGCGATCGAGTGGCCGCCCAGTTCGGCGCCCGAGGTGTTGTTGAAGTAGCCCCGGAAGGCCTTCCCGATCGGGGTGCGGGCGGTGGAAACGATAACGGCTTCACGCATTGGCGGGGGTCCTTGCCTTGGTGTCGAGATCTTGGGCGGGCATGTCCTGGAAGCGCTTGCCTTCGGCGGCGAGCTTCACCAGGAGCGGAGCGGGCTTGTATTGCTCGCCGAGCTGGTCGGCGAATTCGTTGAGCTTGTCGACGATCTTCTGCAGGCCGACGAGGTCAGCCCACCACATCGGGCCGCCTTGATAGGCCGGCCAGTTGTAGCCGTTCTGCCAGATGATATCGATGTCGCTGGCCCGCATGGCCTTGCGTTCCTCGAGGATCTTCGCGCCCTCGTTGACCATCACGTAGAGCATGCGCTCCTTCATCTCATCGAGGGAGATGTCACGGGCGTTCGTGCCGCTCTTGGCGACGAAGTCCTTGATGATCTGCTCGACCACCGGGCTCGGCGAGCCGTTGCGCTGCTCGTCATAATCATAGTAGCCGGCGCCGGTCTTCTGGCCGCGGCGGTCCATTTCGCAGAGCACGTCGCGGATGGTGGCGCCGGTTGAACGCTCCTTCGACCAGCCGATGTCGAGACCGGAGAGGTCGCTCATCTGGAAGGGGCCCATGGCGAAGCCGAAGTCGACCAGAACCTTGTCGATGTCCCAGGGCATGGCGCCTTCGAACATCAGCTTCTGCGATTCCCGCTGGCGCGGACCGAGGATGCGGTTGCCGACGAAGCCGGGGCAGACGCCGACGAGCACGGCGATCTTGCCGGTCTCGCGGGCGATCTTCATGGAGGTTGCGACGACTTCCTGAGAGGTCTTCTCGCCGCGCACGATCTCCAGCAGCTTCATGACATTGGCCGGGGAGAAGTAGTGCAGGCCGATGACCATTTCCGGACGGTCGGTGACCGAGGCGATCTCGTCGATATTCAGGCCCGAGGTGTTGGAACCGAGGATCGCGGTCTTCTTGCAGATCTTGTTGAGCTGCGTGAACACGTCCTTCTTGATGTCCATGCGCTCGAACACCGCCTCGATGACGAGGTCGACGTCGGCCAGGGCGTCGAGGGAAAGGGCGCCGGTGATGCGGCCCATGCGCTCTTCCAGCTGGGCCTGGGTGATGCCGCCACGGCTGGCCGTGCGCTCATAGTTCTTGCGGATGACGCCGAGGCCGCGGTCGAGGGCCTCCTGCTTGATCTCCACCAGGGTCACCGGATAGCCGGCATTGGCGAAGGTCATGGCGATGCCGCCGCCCATGGTGCCGGCGCCGATGATGCCGACCTTCTTGATCGGCAGGATGGCCACGTCCGGGCCGATGTCCGGGATCTTCTGGGCCTGGCGCTCGGCGAAGAAGGTGTAGCGCTGGGCGGCCGATTGGCTGCCGCGCATCAGCTCCAGGAACAGGCGCTGTTCGGTTTGCAGACCTTCGTCGAAGGGCTGGTTCACCGCCGCCTCAATGGTCTGGATGTTGTATTCCGGGGCCAGGAAGCCGCGGAACTTCTTGGCGTTCGCCTTGCGGAATTCGGCGAAGATTTCTGGCTTGCCGCGGGCGGCTTCGACCTTGGCGTTGTTGTCGCGCACCTTCACCAGGGGGCGCTTCTCGTCGATGACCTTCCGGGCATAGGCGAGAGCGCCGGCGCGCAGCTGGCCTTCCGGAACCAGTTCATCGACGAGGCCCATCTCCAGGCATTGCTGAGCGGGAACGTGCTCGCCCGAAGTCATCATCTGCAGGGCCCGTTCCGGGCCGACGATGCGGGGCAGGCGCTGGGTGCCGCCGGCGCCCGGCAGGAGACCGAGGTTCACTTCAGGCAGGCCGCACTTCGCGGAGGGAACCGCCACGCGGTAGTGGGCGCAGAGGGCGACCTCGAGGCCGCCGCCGAGGGCCGTGCCGTGGATGGCGGCGATCACCGGCTTGGGCGCGTCTTCCATCGAGGCCTGCACGTCCTGCAGGCTGGGGCCCTTCGAGGCGCCGCCGAACTCGGTGATGTCGGCGCCGGCGATGAAGGTGCGGCCTTCGCAGATCAGCACCACGGCCTTGACGGCCGGGTTGGCCATGGCGGTGTCAAAGCCGAGCTTCAGGCCTTCGCGCACGGTGGCCGAGAGGGCGTTCACCGGCGGAGAATTGAGGGTGAGGATGCCGATATCGCCTTCGACGGCGAGATCAGCGACAGCGTTCATGGCGGTCATGGGTGTTCTTCGTCCCTGGAGTTTCTGGCGCGCGTTCCAGCCGGCAAGGCCGAACAGGCGTTTGAACGGCATAGGCCCCATGCCTCGCCCCGGGTCAATGGGGCGGGGAACGGCTCACTCGAAATCCGCCGCCGTGTCGCCCAGCAGGAAGCGCGGCCCGGTGCCCGCCCGGGCGGCACGGTCGGCGGGATTGTAGAGGGCGCATCTATCCATGGAGAGGCAGCCGCAGCCAATGCAGCCGTCGAGCAGGTCGCGCGTTCGAGTGAGCATCTCGATCCGCGCCTCGAGGGCTCCCCTGATGCGGCTGCTGATCGCCTCCCAGTCGGCGCGGGTGGGCGCCTTTCCCTTCGGCAAGGTGGCGAGCTCGGTCTCGATCTCGGCGAGGGTGAGGCCGAGGCGCTGAGCGATCTGAGCGAAGGAGAGGCGGCGGATATCGGCGCGGGGAAAGCGGCGCTGATTGCCCGAGGTGCGCACGCCTTCCAGGAGGCCGCGCTGTTCATAGTAGCGGATGGCCGAGACCGAGAGGCCGGTGCGGCGAGCCAGTTCGCCGATCGTGAGAAGGCCGTGATCGCTCATGCTGGAAATCTCGAAATCATCCTTGACCTCAAGTTAGCTTGAGGTTGTACGCCCTTCAACACCAGCGCTCCCCCGCTGGGACCTGAATGAAGGAAATCCGATGTCTTCCCTGCGTATCGAGCACGTCAATGTGACGGTCACCGACCCCGAAAAGTCCGCCGCCCTGATGGGCGATCTCTTCGGCTGGAAGGTGCGCTGGGCCGGGCCGGCGATCAGTGGCGGACGCTCTGTGCATGTAGGCACGGAGGATCACTACCTGGCCCTCTATACGCCGCCGCCGGGCTTCAAGGGCGATCGGACCTTTCCGAAAGGCCACCCGCTGAACCACATCGGCGTGGAGGTGGATGATCTCGACGCCACCGAGGCCAAGGTCATTGCGGCCGGCCTGACGCCCTTCTCTCACGGCGACTATGACCCCGGGCGGCGGTTCTATTTCTTCTGCCCGGACGGCATCGAATACGAGGTGATCAGCTACCCCTGAGTTGCTTTGGGCGGCCGCCGCGCCTACCTCAGCAGCCCATGACGACGGCGAAGATCTGCGGCCTCTCGACCCCTGAAACCGTCCAGGCCGCCCTGGACGGCAAGGCCGCGTTCATCGGGTTCATGTTCTTCGACAAGAGCCCCCGCAAGGTCGACGCCAATACCGCCGCGCGGCTCGCGGCGCCGGTGCGCAACAAGGCCAAGGTCGTGGCTGTTGCGGTGGACCCGACGGACGCCGAGGTCGACGATATCGCCAGCATCCTGAAGCCGGACCTGTTCCAACTGCACGGCAAGGAAACGCCGCAGCGGGCCAAGGCCGTCGCCGACCGGACGGGGGCCGGTCTCATCAAGGTATTCTCTGTGTCCGACGCCGCCGAGATCGAGCAGGCCCGAGCCTTCGATGGCCTGGTGGATCATCTAATGTTCGACGCCAAGGCGCCGGCCGGCTCGGACCGGCCAGGCGGGACAGGGGCCAAGTTCGACTGGACCCTGCTTTCCGGTCTCCGGTTCGAGCGCCCCTACCTGCTGGCGGGAGGCCTGGATCCCTGGAATGTCACCGAGGCGGTTCGACAAAGCGGCGCGCCGATCGTGGACGTTTCCTCTGGCGTGGAACGCGGACCGGGACTAAAGGACCCGGCTCTTATCGAAGCCTTCCTTTCGGCGGTGCGCCGAACTTAAGCAGAACCGCCAAGACCTTCGACGTGAACAAGCCCCTGATCAATGACCTGACGGCTCAGCCCGACGTCCACGGCCGCTTCGGCGACTATGGCGGGCGCTATGTGCCGGAGACCCTGATGCCGCTGGTCCTCGACCTGGACGCGGCCTATTCGGCCGCCAAGGCCGACGAGGGGTTCCAGGCGGAGCTGGGTGGCTATCTGAAGAACTACGTCGGCCGGCCTAGCCCGCTCTATCACGCGGCCCGCCTCTCCGAACGCGTCGGCGCCAAGGTCTATCTGAAGCGCGAAGACCTGAACCATACGGGCGCGCACAAGATCAACAATTGCATGGGCCAGATCCTGCTGGCCATGCGCATGGGTAAGACGCGGATCATCGCCGAAACCGGCGCCGGCCAGCACGGTGTCGCCACCGCCACGGTCTGCGCCCGCTTCGGCCTGCCCTGCATCATCTATATGGGCGCGGTCGACGTGGCCCGGCAGGCGCCGAACGTACAGCGCATGCATGACCTGGGCGCCGAGGTGGTGCCGGTGACCTCGGGGTCGTCCACCCTGAAAGACGCCATGAACGAGGCCCTGCGCGACTGGGTCACCAATGTACACGACACCTACTACCTGATCGGGTCCGCGGCGGGCCCGCACCCCTATCCGGTGATGGTGCGCGACTTCCAGCGGGTGATCGGCGTCGAGAGCCGCGAGCAGTTTCTTGAGGCCGAAGGCCGGCTGCCGGACGCCATCGTCGCCTGCGTCGGCGGCGGCTCGAACGCCATCGGCCTCTTCCACCCGTTCCTGGGCGATGACAGCGTGAAGATCTACGGCGTCGAGGCCTCCGGTCACGGCATGGACACCGATCAGCACGCCGCCGCGATAAACGGCGGACGGCCGGGCGTTCTGCACGGCAACAAGACCTACCTGCTGCAAGACGCGGCCGGCCAGATCCTGGAGGCTCACTCAATCTCGGCGGGCCTCGACTATCCCGGCATCGGTCCGGAGCATTCGTGGCTGAACGATATTGGCCGGGTGTGCTACCTGACGGCGACGGACGAAGAGGCCCTGGCCTCCTACAAGCTGCTGACTCGCCTCGAGGGCATCATTCCTGCCCTGGAATCCTCGCACGCCATCGCGCGCCTGCCGGAGATCGCCAAGGACGTGGGCAAGTCGGGGACGATCATCGTCAATCTCTCCGGCCGGGGCGACAAGGACATGGCCACGGTGGCCGCCTATGAGGGGCGCTCGATTTGACCGTCCAGCGCCTGACCGACCGCTTCGCCGCCCTGAAGGCGCAAGACCGCGCCGCCTTCGTCGCCTATGTGATGGCCGGCGATCCGGACAAGGAAACGGCCTTCCAGATCCTCTCGGGCCTGCCCGGCGCCGGGGCGGACATCATCGAAGTGGGCTTCCCGTTCTCCGATCCGATGGCCGAGGGCCCGCCGATCCAGAAGGCCGCCCAGCGCGCCCTGGCCGCCGGGACCACCTTGGATGACGTCCTGGCCTTGGTGGCCCGTTTCCGGCAGGGCGATCAGGCGACCCCGATCATCCTGATGGGCTACATGAATATCGTGGTCACGCGCGGCGAGACCGGGTTCGCCCGGGACTGCGCGGCCGCCGGGGTCGACGGCCTGATCATCGTCGACTGTCCGCCGGAAGAGGCCGATCCCCTGGCCGACGCCCTCGACGCCGAGGACATTGCCCTCATCCGACTGGCGACGCCAACCAGCGACGAAAAGCGCCTGCCGACGGTGATCCGGCGCACCAAAGGGTTTGTCTACTACGTCTCCGTCGCGGGTGTGACGGGCGTGAAGGAAGCCAATGCCGCCGCCGTCGCGCCGAGCGTTGAACGCATCCGCAAAGCTTCGGGTCTGCCCGTGGCCGTCGGGTTCGGCATCCGCACGCCGGAACGGGCCGCTGAAGTCGCCCGCGTGGCGGATGGCGTCGTGGTGGGTTCGGCTCTTGTCGAGGCCGTCGCCGAAGCCATCGCACAGAACCGTGAAGCCCCTTCGAAAGTTCTGGAAACAGCGGCGAGCCTGGCTCAGGCTGTGAAATCCGCGAGAGTCAGGAGCGCCTGAACGAATGGCCCTTGCCGACCAGAAGGGTGAAAAGCCGGCCAAGCCGCCGTCTCCGGTGCCGGAGAAGCGCGGCGGATGGCTGGCTCGTATCGCACCGGGTGTCCAGAAGCTGGTCTCGCCCAAGCGCGAGACACCGGACAATCTTTGGGTCAAATGCCCCGATACGGGGGAAATGATCTACCGCCCGGACCTGGAGGCCGCCCTCTGGGTAACGCCAGCGGGCCGGCACATGAAGATCGGCCCCGACCTTCGCTTCACCTACACCTTCGACGAAGGCGTGCACGAGGTTCTGCCCACGCCGCAAACGCCGGACGATCCGCTGAAGTTCGTCGACAGCCGCCCCTACAAGGACAAGCTCGCCGCCGCCCGCAAGGCGACCGGGGAAAACGACGCCATGTCAATTGCCGTAGGCAAGATCGGCGGCACGGAGACCGTGGTGCTGGTTCAGGATTTCGCCTTCCTGGGCGGATCGCTTGGCATGGCGGCGGGCGAGGCTTTCATCGTCGCGGCGCAGGAAGCGGTGAAGCGCGGCGCACCCTTCGTGGTGTTCGCGGCTTCCGGCGGGGCCCGCATGCAGGAGGGCACGCTCTCCCTGATGCAGATGGCCCGCACCACGATCATCCTCGAAGCCCTCCGCGAGGCGGGCCTGCCCTACATCGTGGTGATGACCGACCCGACCACGGGCGGGGTGCTGGCCTCCTACGCCATGCTGGGCGACGTCCATATCGCTGAACCCGGCGCGACCATCGGCTTCGCCGGGCGCCGGACCATCGAGCAGACCATTCGCGAGACCCTGCCGCCAGGCTTCCAGACGGCGGAATTCTGCGTCGAGCGTGGCGTGGTCGACCGCGTGGTGTCGCGCTCGGAATTGCCCGCCGTACTGGGCTCGGTGATCAACACCCTGATGATGGGGCGCGCCCGCCGTTCCGCCGCCTGATTTCCCACCGGGGGCTCCCGTGACTGACGACTACGATCCCATCCGGGCCTCGGATGAGGTGGTGGCGCGCCTGCGCGCCCTGCACCCCAACCTCATCGACCTCTCCACCAAGCGCATTGACCGGATTCTGAAGGCTCTAGGCGACCCGCAGAAGCGGATGGCGCCGGTGATCCACGTGGCCGGCACCAACGGTAAGGGCTCCACGGTCGCCTATTTGCGGGCCATCGCGGAGGCGGCGGGCCTGAAGGTTCACGCCCTGACCTCGCCCCACCTGGTGCGCTTCGCCGAGCGCATCCGGCTGGCGGGAGAATTGATCACTGACGACCAGCTTGCCCACTACATCGAGATCGTCGAGTCGGCCAATGCCGGCCAGCCGATCAGCTTCTTCGAAATCACCACCGCCCTCGCCTTCTACGCCTTCGCCGATGTCCCGGCCGATCTCTGCCTGATTGAGGTGGGCCTGGGAGGCCGGTTTGACGCCTCGAACGTGTTCGACGCCCCGGCCGTCTCGGTGATCACGCCGGTGGACTATGACCATCTGGAGATGCTCGGCCCGGAGCTCTCGAAGATCGCCTGGGAAAAGGCCGGGGTGATCAAGAAGGGCCGCCCGGTGATCGTGGCGCGGCAGCAGGATGAGGCCCTGGAGGTCATCGAGGCGGAGGCGGAGAAGCTCGGCGCGCCGATGCAACTGATGGGCCGCGACTTCGACGTCTATGAACAGGCAGGGCGGCTGATGGTGCAGATGCCCGACCGCCTGCTCGACCTGCCCGCGCCCGGCCTCTTTGGGCCGCACCAGTTCGGCAATGCCGGCGTGGCGGCGGTGGCGGCGCTGGCCCTGAACGATCCACGCATCACCGAAGAGGCGATCGGCCAAGGCATCGCCACGACCTTCTGGCCCGGGCGGTTCCAGCGCCTGAAGAGAGGGCCGTTCGGCGAGATGGCCGAGGCCAAGGGCGCCGACCTCTGGCTCGACGGGGCGCACAATCCGCACGGGGCGCGGGCCCTCACCGAGGCCATTGAGCGCTTCCGGGCCCGTGACGGGCGGCCAGTGACGGTGATCGTCGGCATGCTGGCGCGCAAGAACGCGGCAGGCTTTTTCGCCGAACTGGCGCCGGCCAGGCCAACCGTCTTCACCGCCCCCTTCTCCAGCGGCACGGCGACGCCGCAGGAGGAACTGGCGGCCCTGGCGCTCGAGGCGGGCCTGAAGGTGACGGCCACCGAGGACGTGGAAGCGGCTATGAAAAAGGCGCTGGCCCAGAGCGGACCAGCGCCTCACATCATCATCTGCGGCTCACTGCATTTCGTCGGCGATATCCTCGCCGCGAGCCCGGAGACTTGGCCAGACTAGGCCGAAGCCTTCACGCCGGTTTCGGCGAGCCATTCCAGGATCTTCTGCTTGGGCATGGCGCCGACCTTCATCGAGGCCATTTGGCCGCCGCGGAAAAGCATCATTGTCGGGATGCCGCGCACGCCGTAGCGCGACGGCGTCGTCGGACTGGCTTCGATGTCCACTTTGGCGACGGTGACCTGGCCAGAGAGCTCGTCGGCGATTTGTTCGAGGGCCGGAGCGATCTGCTTGCAGGGGCCGCACCATTCGGCCCAGAAATCCACCAGGACCGGGGTCTGCGATTGCAGGACGTCCGCTTCGAAGGTTTCGTCGGTGACAGCGACGGTGCCCATGTTCAACTCCTCTCACAAGCCGCGCCCCGGATGATCCAACGGACGGCCATGAAGAACGTTCAGCCCATTTAGGGCTTTGCCGCACAAACTCAACTGGTCCGGGCCATCTCGTCCAGGGCTTTAAGCAGCAGATTTTCTGGGATGGGCATGAGCTTCGGTCCATCGGTCCACACCAGCGCCGCCTCAATGGCTCGGCCGGGAAAGACTTCAGCCAGTACAGCCCAGTAGGTCGCCATCTGGGCCAGATAGACTGGATCCACCATCGCCAGATCGTCCGGCGCCGGGCGGTTGGTTTTGTAGTCGACCACGAGAACACGTCCCTCCTCAACGACCAGACGGTCCATGCGGCCTGAAATGGCGAGGCCGGCGGGCAGGCGGGGCGAGGCGCCGGCCAGGGCCACTTCTGCCCGCGCCCCGGGCCCGAACGCCGGCGCGAATTGCGGGTCCTCAAGGACGATGAGCGCGGCCTCCGCCATCTCCGCGATCTGGGCAGCAGAGAGCCCCTGTTCGCGGGCAAGGAGCTTACCGGCCGCATCGCGGCGCGCGTCGGGTGCGATGTCGGGGAGCAGTTGCAACAGCTTGTGGATCAGTTCACCGCGCCGGAAACGCCCCAACCCGTCAGCCGCATCGAGCGGCGAGGGGACGTGAGCGATCTGAGCCTCCAGGTCACCCACCGACGAAGGCGAGGCGTAGCGCTGGGCGCCCACCGCCGGCGCGGGCCGGGCGGTCCACTCAGGCAGGGGGTAGGCCGGCATCGCGGCGTCCGGCGGCGCGGCGCTGCCGGTCGCGGGATCCGGTCCAAAACGCCGGAAGATCACCCCGGCGCCCTCCACCTGGCGCACCTCGCCGGCCAGGGCGTCGGAGCTGAAGGCGTTATCCACAGCGCGCCACCAACCGCCGAGGTTCTCTTCCTTCTTCTTCAAGGGCTGGCGGCCCCCGATCACCAACCGGTCGCGGGCCCGGGTGAGGGCGACGTAGAGCAGGCGATAGCTCTCATCCTCCTCGCGCTGGCGGCGGAGTTCGCGGGCGGCGGTGGAGGCGGCACAGTCATCCTTGCTGCTGGCGCACCAGAGAAAAGCGCCGTCAGCGGTCTGCAACAGGCCACCTTTCTGGTTGTTCTCGCCGACCACAGTCTCCGGCAGGAAGACGATCGGCGCCTCCAGGCCCTTGGCGCCATGGGTGGTCATCACCCGAACCTCACCCTTCGGTTCATCCAGCTCGCGCTTGACCATCACATCCAGGCCGGCGAGAGCGTCGGCGACGCTTTCCAGATCCCGCACGCCGGACTGTTCGAGAACCAGCACCTGGGCGAGGAATTCATCGATGGCGTCTTCGGCTTCCGGGCCGAGGCGCGTGCGTAGACGCTGGCGCATGGAGCGGCCCTCCCCGTCCAACCGGGCCAGGAGGCGGCCGAAGAAGGCGAAGGGCGCCCGGCGAGGCGCCTCGGCGAAAAGCTGGGAGAGGCTGGCGGCGGCCTCTTCGAATACCGGCAATTCCGCCCGGCGGGCGATCAGGGTCCGCCAGAGGGACGCCTTGCGGCCCCGCGCCAGGTCGTAGAGCTGATCCTCACTCACCGCGCACAGCGGTCCGCGCAGGATGGCCGCCAGGGTCAGATCATCCTCCGGAAAGAGGGCGAAGCGGGCGGCGGCGAGCAGGTCTTCGAAGACCGAGGTCTCCGCCAGGGCCAGCCGGTCAGCGCCCGCGACGGGCAGGCCCTGCCGTTTCAAGGCGCTGATCACCTCACCGAAGAGGACGCCGCGACGCCGCACCAGGATCAGACAATCGCCGGCATGGGCGGCGCGCCATGCGCCCAGGGTCTTGTCGAACACCTGATCGCCCCGCTGGATCAGGCTGGCGATTTCCGTGGCGATGCGCATGGCGAGGGCGCGGTGCGCGCCCTGCCCCTCGGCGCTGTCGACCGGTGCGTCCCAGGCGCGGGGTTCCGGCCGCTCGGGCTCGGCATCCAGCGGCCAGAGATCGACGCAGCCGGCGTGACCGGCGCGCTGGGCCAGATGTTCGATGGCCTGCTCGTCATTGGCGGCGCCGAAATCATCGGCCCGGGGCAGGATGGCGCGCACCAGGCCCGGCGGGCGGAAGGTGTGGTCGACGAAGTTCAGGACCTGGGGCACCGAACGGTAGGAGCGGGTGAGGGGAACGTCCTCGAGCACATAGGGCCCGCCTTCCATGAGGCGCAGGTGGAATTCGAACTCCTGGCGCAGACGCTCGGGCCGGGCGCCCTGGAACGAGAAGATCGACTGTTTTTCGTCCCCCACCACGAAGAGGCTGCGCGGCAGGGCGACCTCGCGGGCCCCGGCGCCGGAGAAGAATTCCTGGGTGATGGCCTGGACGATGTCCCACTGCTCGGGGGCGGTGTCCTGGGCCTCGTCGATCAGCAGGTGGTCGATGCCGCCGTCCAGCTTGTAGAGAACCCAGGCGGCTTCCGGCCGCGTACCCATCAGCTTGGCGGTGCGCGAAATCAGATCGGCGAAATCGAGCCAGCCGCCCCGGCGCTTGGCCTCGTCATAGGCCCGACCATAGGCGTCAGCCAGCAGCATGGCGTGCAAGGTGTCGCGGGCGACGCGGTTGGCTTTGGCGCGGTCGAAGGCCTCAACAATCCGGCCCTGTTCCTGCAGCAGGAATGCGGCGATCTCCGGCGCTATGCCCTGATTGGCCATGCGCGCCCTGGGCAACCCTGTTGTGGTGAAGAAACAGGCGCGGGCCGCCGCGACGTCGCAAGGACCCTCCGTCGCGCCCTTGATCACCGCCCACATTTGCGCCGCGCGTTCCTGGTCCGACTTGCCGCCGCCCTGCATCACTTCCGCAGCCCGTCGCCATGCGGCGACATTCAGGGCCGGTGGGCTCACGGCCAACTGTTCGACGACATCGGGGTCCTCGATCTTCTCCAGGCCGCAAGCGTCGCGCACGGCATCCGCCACAGACTCCACGCCGCCGATCCAGGCGGCGATGTCCTCCCGCCGGGTCTCGAAGCTGGCGAACATGGCCTCGAAGGCGTCGAAGGAGAGGCGGGTGGCGAAACGGTCATAGGCCTCGGCCAGGAGGCCGCCTTCCTCGGTGACCAGCATAGCCACCTTGTCCCGCGCCTCAGCGGCGATCCGGGCGGCGGCGGCGTCCTCCATGACCTTGAAGCCTGGCGCCAGGCCCGCCTCAAGGGGGAACCGCCGCAGAAGGCGCTCGCAGAAGGCGTGGATGGTCTGAATCTTCAGCCCGCCGGGGGACTCCAGGGCGCGGGCGAAGAGGGCGCGGGCGTCGGAAATGTCCTCCTCGGAGAAGGCATTGGTCGGGCGTTCCTCGAGATTGGCGAGAGTGTGGCGCAGCTTGGCGTCCTCCATCACCGACCAGTCGCCCAGCGTATTGAAGAGCCTGCGCTGCATTTCCGCCGCCGCCGCCTTGGTGTAGGTCAGGCAAAGCACGGCCTCGGGCTTCACCTTGCGCAGCAGCAGGCGCGCCACGCGGTTGACCAGGGTGGTGGTCTTGCCCGATCCGGCATGGGCGGTGACGAAGGCGCTGATATCGGGATCAGAGGCGCGGATCTGAGGGTCGAGGTCGATGCTCACTCGCCGGCCTCCCCGTCTTCATCGCCGCCGGAGGACCATTCGCGGACCCGGGCCAGATGGTCGTAGTCGCTCTCATAGAGGTGCACGAACTGCGGGGCGGTGCGTGAGCGATAGGGCCAGGCGGGGTCATCGTAGCGGGCGATCAGCTGCAGGAGACCCTCGTAGGCGTCCGCGACCAGGGCTTCAGATTCCCCGGGCCAGGGCACGTCAGTTTTACCCGCCGGATCGCGGCCAGAGATGCGCACATAGGTCAGGTCACCCGGCTCCGGTTGGCCAAGCCCCTCAAAGCCGCCCCGGGCGGCGATCAGGGCGGTGAGTGTCAGCTGAGGCGAAAAACCGGTCTTCACCTGCTTCTTGCTGGGCGGGGCGCCGGTCTTGAAATCGAGGATGTGGGCCTTGCCGCCGACGATCTCGATGCGGTCCGCATTGGCGCTCAGCCGGAACGGGCCTGCCGGACCTTCCAGGTCGATGTGGCCCTCGGCTTCCAGGACGTATGTCTCCAGGTTCGCCCGGCGCTCGGCTTCCCAGTTGGCGACCCAGTCGCCGGCCCGCCGCGCCAGGGGCCGTTCGCGCGCCAAGGCGGGGGGCGGCATGCCAGCCTTCGTCAGTTCCTCCAGGTAGAAATCGTGAAACACCCGGCCTTCGGTTTGCGGGGTCCAGATCTCGGCGAACCGTTCCAGGGCCTTGTGGATCGCCGTGCCCCGCGCCCGCGCCTCGACCCGCTCATTGGGCCGGTCCATGGCCCTCAGCTTCAGAACGTATTGGCCATAGATGGCGTAGGGGTCGCGCACCAAAGCCTCGATGCGGGTCACGTAGAGTTCGCGCGGCCGCACCGCGACGGGCGGGCGCGGTTCCGGCGGTTTGGCCGGGGCGAGCTCCGGCGGCGGAACAGACAGTGGGGCTTCGAGGGCGGCGGCCCAGGCCTTCAGGTCCGGCCGGCCCGGCAGATCGACCTTCGCCCCCTTAGCCAGGGTTTCCAGCCGCCAGAGCCAGCGTGAGGCCACGGCCGGAGACCCGCCCCGCCGCTCGCTCCTCAGCAGGAAGACTTCCGGTGCGGAGGCGGCCTGGGCGAAATCGTGGGCGGACAGGCCGATCTTGCGCTCCGGCGAGGGCAGGCCAAGCGCCTTGCGCATCGGGCGCGAGAGGAACGGGTCCACCGGAGCGCCCGCCGGCCAGACCCCTTCTTCCAGCCCGGCGAGGATCAGGCGGTCCGGCCGCACCAGCCGCGCCTCGATGGCGCCGAGGATGCGGATGCGCGGATGGGCTTGGCCGCCGCCCCGCACGGTCTCGCCATCGATCAAGCGCTCCAGGAGGCGCGCGAAGGCCTCGCCGTCGAGGCTGGGCAGGCCATCGGCCTCCGCCAGCAGGCCGGAGATGAGACCCGCCATGGCCTCCCCGGCCGGCCCGCCCCAGAGCCCGCCGATCTGGCCGCCGGCATCACGAGCCAGCGCCTCGAGGGTGCGGGCAAGGCCTTCAGCGGCGTCGCGGGCCGGAGCGGCGCCATGCGCGAAGGCCGACCGGACGGGATCAAGCGCGGTGAAGAGATCGCCCGCAAGGGCGAGGGCGGCGAGACGCTCATCCTCCGGGAGCTTGGACGTTCCGCGCCCGGCCTCGCGGGGCTCCAGACGCCGCATCAGGTCCTCGAAGGTCTGCGGGCGCGGGCCGCGCAGGGCGTGTCTCTCCAGGGCGTCGCGGGCGAAGCCGAAAGCCTCCGGGCCGAGCTCCAGCCGGCAGAGAGGCGATTTCAGGACGCTGAGCAGGGCCACAGGATCGGCATGGTCGTTGACCAGCCCCGCGACCTGCCGCGCCAGGACCGCGACGGGATAGGCCGCCAGGTCCATGCCGGCGGAGGAATCGGCTTCCACGCCCCAGCGGGAGAGGCGCGCCGAGACGCGCCGCGCCAGGGCGAGGTCCGGCGTGATCAGGGCGGCGGTCTTGTCCGGCGTCTCCAGCACCTCGCGCAGCAGCAGGGCGGCAAGGGCGGCAGTTTCCTCCTCGTGCCGGCCGGCGACGACCGCGAGGCCCTGCAGCCCCTCGGCGATGGGATCGAGGCCGGCCTCGCCCGTCTCGTCGCGG
>JAXMCG010000009.1:0-150480 GCA_046349475.1 Caulobacteraceae bacterium
GGTGGTGAACCTCTCGAGCGGAGAGTTCTCCCTGCTGCGCGCCTTCGTTGAACGTCCGCAGAGGGTGCTGACTCGCGACCAGCTGTTGGAATTCGCGCGAGGTCCGCAATCCGACGCCTTCGACCGCGCCATCGATGTGCAGATCAGCCGTCTGAGGCGTAAGCTGGAAGATGGCGGCGGCGGACAGGAGCTGATCCGAACCGTCCGTAACGAGGGCTACATGTTCATGCCTAAGGTCTCCCGGACTGGGTGATGCCGAGGTTCACGGCGCCCCCACTGATCGTCCAGGCGCTCGGGCTCGTGATCGCGACGCTGGTCGCCACCCATCTCACAACCATGCTTGTCGTTCTGAGCCTGCCACCGCCGGCCCCGGATATTTACAGGCTGTCCGAAGTGGTCCGCACTGTCCGCACCCAGCAGGTGGTGGAGACGCGCGATGGCCTGCCCCTCGCCGCCCGGATCGACTGGCGACGTCCGGATCCCGAGACCGATGGCCGCCGGCAGATCGACTTCCGCAATCGTCTGGCTCAGCAGCTCGGCATGGATCCGCGCGACGTGGTGGTCAGCCAGAACTCCACGCGCATTATCGCCGTGTTTGTCTCGCGCCGTTCGAACGAAGCCAGCCGTACGCCACAAGACATGGAGCCGTTGATCTGGGGCGATTTCAGGCTCGGCATCCGCCAGAACGACGGCCGCTGGCTGATCATCGCCCCCAAGCACGCCTTCCGCATCGATCCCTGGCAGCAGAGAGTGCTGCTGGTGCTCGGGATCGCGGCCCTGGCGGTCTCGCCCCTGGCCTGGTGGTTCGCCCGGCGGATTTCCGCGCCGATCGCCGCCCTCGGTTCGGCCGCTGAACGGCTGGGCCGTGATCCGCGGGCGCCGCCTCTGCAGATACGGGGTTCCTCGGAGGTGAATTCCGCGGTTGCCGCCTTCAACGAGATGCAGGAGCGCCTGCGCCGCTACGTTGACGACCGCACCGCGATGGTCGGAGCCATCGCCCATGACCTGCGGACCCCCCTCACCCGTCTGCGCTTCCGCGTCGAGGCCGTGCCGGACGACGTGAAGGCCAAGATCGTCAACGATATCGATCAGATGGAAGCGATGATTTCCGCCACCCTCTCGTTCGTGAAGGATACGGCCAGGCCTCGCGAGCGCACGCGCATGGAGCTGGCCTCGCTGGTCGAGACGGTGATGGACGAGGCGGCGGAGACCGGACGCGACACCGCGGTGGAGCGCGCCGACCGCGTGGTTATAGAGGGCGACCCCCTCGCCCTGAAGCGGCTTCTCACCAACCTCGTCGATAATGCCTTGAAATTCGGCAAGCGCGCCCGCGCCCGGGTGTTCATCAAGGACGGATCGGCCGTCGTCGAGATCGAGGACAATGGCCCAGGCATGCCAGAGTGCGAACTCGAGCGCGCCTTCGAGCCATTCCACAGGTTGGAAGGTTCGCGCAGCCGGGATACAGGTGGTGCGGGCCTGGGTCTGGCGGTCGTACGTGCCGTCGCCAGAGGCCACGGGGGGGACGTAACGCTGGAAAATCGGGCGAAGGGCGGTTTAATCGCCCGGGTGACCTTGCCTTTGTAGCGGGGTTACGCTGCGTCCCGTAGCCGGAAGACTCTTGCAACACTGGTGAAACCGGGCGTTCCTACGACTTCGCGCTCAATAGAGATCAAGATAGACTTGAAAACCGACCGATGACCTTCAGCCCTTCTACCTCACGCCGTGGATTCCAGCTTTCGCCCCCGGTGATTGTCGCGTTGGGCCTTTTGGCCGTTGTCTTGGTCACTTTCGCGGCCTGCCAGCTGACTCCAAAAGCGCCGAAGGATCCGTACCGCTTTGGCGCCGTCACCCGCGGAGACCTCAACCGCACGGTCTCGGCTTCCGGCACGCTCCAGGCCCTGATCACGGTGCAGGTGGGCTCGCAGATTTCGGGGCAGATCCGGGAAGTGCTCGTCGACTTCAATACGGTCGTGCACCAGGGGGACGTCCTGGCGATCATCGATCCTGATACCTACACCTCGCGCGTTCAGTCAGCTCAGGCCGACCTTGGGGCGGCCGCCGCCCTCCTGTCGCAACAGCAGGCCAACCTCAAACAGGCTGAAGCGCAACTCGCGCTCGACAAGGCCAATTTCGACCGCACCCAATATCTCGCCAACCAGAATATCGCCTCCCGCCAATCGCTCGATCAGGCCCGCGCCACGTTGCAGCGATCCCAGGCCGCGGTGGATGTGGCCCGGGCACAGATCGGCGCCCAGCGCGCCAGGGTGGTGCAATCCCAGGCCTCGGTCCGCTCCTCCAGCGTGGACCTGGCCCGTACGCGCATCGTCTCGCCGATTGACGGCGTCGTGGTGCAGCGCTCCATCGACCCGGGCCAGACCGTGGCCGCCTCCTTCCAGGCTCCGGTTCTGTTCCTGATCGCGCAGGACCTCTCCAAACTGCAGGTCAAGATCATGGTCGACGAGGCCGACATCGGCCAGGTGCGCGAGGGCCAGACCGTATCCTTCACGGTCGACGCGTTCCCCGACCAGAGCTTCCAGGGCAAGGTCACCCAGGTGCGCAAGCAGCCGGAAACCTCCGCCAACGTCGTCGCCTATGTGGTTATCGCCGAGGCGGAGAATCCGAACGGCCTGCTCCTGCCCGGCATGACGGCCAATGCCGACATCATGATCGAGCAGCGCCGCAACGTACTGCGCGTTCCCGTGGCGGCCCTGCGCTTCAAGCCGGCGGACCAGCGCGCCGCACCTACGATCGGGTTTGGTGGTCCGGGCGGCGGCTTCGGCGGCGGCCGCCCCCCCGGCGGCGGCCAAGGCGGGCAGGGCCAGGGCGGTCCGCGCATGATCGGTATGCAGGCCTTCCAGCAACTGGGCCTCTCGCCCGAGCAGGATCGGCAGATCCGCGCCCTGGTGCAGGACATGTTCAAGACGGCCATGGCCAATCGCGGTGATCGCGAAGCGATGCGAGTCGCCCGCGAAGAGATGGAAAAGAAGATCGACGCCATCCTGACGCCGGAACAGCGCGTGAAGATGGCCGCCATCCGCGCCGCCATGGCCCAAAGCCGCGGTGGCACCCAGATCGGCACCATCTATGTGCTGAAAAACGGCAAGCCCTCCCCGATCATGGTGCGCGTCGGGGCCAGTGACGGCACCAATACCGAGGTCACGCCGCTCGTCGGCGCCCTCGCTCCCAATACTCAGGTCATCGTCGGCGGGGGCCCACAGCCGAAGGCGCAGGTCCGGGCCCCGATCCCCGGCATGGGCAACGGCAACCAGCAACGCCGCTAGTCCGATGATTGAAGTCAAAGGCCTGAAGAAGGTCTACGTCATGGGCGACGAACAGGTCGCCGCCCTGGCCGGCGTGGACCTCAAGATTGAACGCGGCGAACACACCGCGGTCATCGGCCCGTCCGGGTCGGGCAAGTCATCCCTGATGAACATCCTGGGCGGCCTCGACCGGCCCACGGAGGGAACCTTCCTATTCGAAGGTGAGAACGTCGGCTCCTTCACGGACGATCAGCTGGCCACATTCCGCAACCGCTCCATCGGCTTTGTCTTCCAGTCGTTCCAGCTGTTGCCCCGGCTGACCGCGCTTCAGAATGTCGAACTGCCGATGATCTATGGCGGTCTCGCTCCGGCCGAGCGCAAGGAAAAGGCCGCGGCTCTCTTGGAGCGCGTCGGCCTCGGCGCCCGCAAGGGCCACAAGCCTACTCAGCTCTCCGGGGGCCAGCAGCAGCGCGTCGCCATTGCCCGCGCCTTGGCCAATGAACCCGACCTCCTGCTCGCGGACGAGCCGACCGGGGCTCTGGACTCCAATACTGGCCGTGAGGTGCTGCAGCTGTTCCGCGATCTGAACGCCGAGGGGCTGACCCTGATCCTGGTGACCCACGACCTCGACGTGGCCGCCCAGGCCAAGCGCCGGGTGACCTTTCGCGACGGCCTGATCGTCAATGACGACCAAGGGGGCGCCAAGCCATGAGACGCCTGGAACTCTTCCGCTTCGCCGGTGGGGCGATCATGGCCCACCCGATGCGCTCGGCCTTGACCGCATTGGGCGTGGTGATCGGTGTCGCCGCCGTGGTGATGATTACGTCCATCGGCCTGGGCGCCCAGGAGAGTGTGACCAAGGCCATCGCCGGCCTGGGGGCGAACCTGATTGTCGTCTCCCCCGGTTCGAGCCGGGGACCGGGCGGATTCGTCAATCTGGGCGCCGGTCAGAACATTTCCATCACGGGCGAGGACGCCGAAGCCATTTCACGTGAGGTCGAAAATGTCGCCTCCGTTGCGCCCCTGGTGCGGGGCGGTGCGCAACTCGCCGCCGAAGGCGCCAACTGGCAGACTCAGATCCAGGGGGTGACCCCGGCTTTCCTTGACGCTCGTGACCTCGCGATCGCCTCCGGCCGTATGTTCGATGAGAACGAGGCGCGCCAGGGCCGAAAGGTGGTGGTCCTTGGACCAACCGTGGTGGCCAACCTCTTCCCTGAGGGCGGAGATCCGGTGGGCAAGCGCATCCGGGTGGGCAAAGTGCCATTCGAGGTGATCGGCGTGCTGGAACCCAAGGGCCAGGGCGGCTTTGGCCAGGACCAGGATGACACCGTGCTGGCCCCACTGGAGGCGGTACGCTCCCGCGTCCTGGGCCGCCGCGTGCGCGGTGACGCCGTGCAGCAAATCATGGTCGAGGCCACCAGCGCCGAGACGCTTGACCGGGTGCAGGAAGATGTCGCCAACCTGCTTCGCGACCGCCACCGCATCCGCCAGGGCGAGGACGACGACTTCCAGGTCCAAAACACCACCTCGATCATGCAGGCGGCCTCGGCGACCACTCAGACCTTCACCCTGCTCCTGGGCTCCATCGCGGCGGTGTCGCTGCTGGTGGGCGGTGTGGGCATCATGAACATCATGCTGGTGGCGGTGACCGAGCGAACGAGGGAGATCGGTCTGCGCATGGCTTTGGGCGCCAAACGCTCCGACATCCTTATGCAGTTCGCCCTAGAGGCCGTGACGCTGTCGCTTGGCGGCGGCCTGATCGGCCTCATTATCGGGGCGACAGGCTCGGCCCTCTTCGCCCTCGCACTGCACTGGACCACCCTGGTGCCGCCCTGGGCGGCGCCCATCGCGCTCGGCTTCTCGGTGACGGTGGGGCTGGTGTTCGGCTCCTACCCGTCCTGGCGGGCGGCGCAGCTCGATCCGATCGAGGCGCTGAGAAGGGAGTAGTCCCCTCTCCACCCGACATAACGAGGCATCCCGCCGAAAGCCGGGATGCCGTGATGGTGTGTGGGTATGGCCCGCATCAAAAGGCCCCCCGCCGGATCAGCGAGGGGCCTCTCGAATGCCTGAAGCTAGGAGCTTGCGTCCTAGCGGACCGCTTGCACCTTCTCGACGAAGGCGGTGACGCGTTCGTTGATCGGCTTCATGGAGTCCTTCACCGAGGCGGCGACGATCTCGCTCATCTTGTTCATCTCGGCCAGGTAGGTCTCGAGATAGGTCTTGGCGAAAGCCGTTTGGTACTCGACGGCTTCCTGCACCGACTTGGCGGTGGAGAGGGTCTTGGCGGCGGCGACGCCGTCTTCCAGCGACTTCTTCGAGTAGGCCATGGCATGCGCGCCCAGGGCTTCTGCGCCCTTGGTGGCGGCGGTCGCGGAGGCGACCACGGCTTCCAGGTTCTTCTTGGAGTAGGCGTTGGCTTCAGACAGGGCGGCGAGAGACTTCTCGATCCCATCCTTGAAAGCTTGGTTGCCGGCCGTCGTGAACTGCTCGACGGTGGTCTTCAGGGTTTCGGCGCCAGTGGCCATGGTGGAGGCTCCTTGGGGTTTGGCTTTGGGCATGATCTCGGGAGACGTTCGTTAGAGAGGAAAGCGTTACGGCACTGCGGCGAGAGCCAAGCTCCCGCTGATTTCAAGGGATAGGTCTCATGTTGCAGCGCACAAGTCAACGCATTTTTGTGCAGCGCATAATCGCCATCACGTCCCATCAAAAGGGGATCACGGATGGGTGAGCGCGACCTCAGGTCGCGCATTCCTCAACAGTTGTTTACCACCGCGAAAGACGCACTACATCATGATAGCGTCACGTAAGGCGGCGCGGGGCCCGCTCTAAAGGCAGACCAGTACAAGCATGCTCAAGTTCACCCGCGCACCAAAGCTTACCTTGATCCTGGGCGTGGTCCTGTCGGCTGTAACCCTGATGACGGGGGCTTTTGTTCCCGCCACGGCATCGGCCCAGAACCTCCAGGTCCCCTCCTCCGAGCCACGCTACGCGGCCATCGTGGTCGATGCCGCCACGGGCGAAGTGCTGTATGCAAGACGCGCCGACAGCCCGCGCTATCCGGCGTCGATCACCAAGATCATGACCCTCTACCTCGCCTTCGAGGAATTGGCGTCCGGGCGGTTGTCGCCCACCGACACCATCACGATCTCCCCGCGCGCCGCGGCGCAGCCGCCAACCAAGCTGGGGCTGCGCGCCGGCGAGACCATTACCGTCGACGACGCCGTGCGCGCCATCGCCCTGCGCTCGGCCAACGACATGGCCGTGGCGCTCGCCGAGAAGATCGGCGGCAGCGAGTCGCGATTCGCCGCCCTGATGACCCTTCGGGCCCAGGAGCTGGGCATGGCCAATACCCGTTTCGTCAATGCGTCGGGCCTGCCGGACAGCCGCCAGGTTTCGTCGGCGCGTGACATCGCCATCCTTTCGCGCTCCGTGATGCGCGATTTCCCGCAGTACTACGGCTACTTCAGCCAGCAGTCCTTCATGTTCCGCGGCGAGCGGATCACCAATCACAACGGTCTCCTGGGCCGCATGGCGGGCCTCGACGGACTGAAGACGGGTTTCATCAACGCCTCGGGCTACAATCTGGCGGCCAGCGCCGTGCGCGATAACCACCGCCTGATCGCCGTGGTGCTCGGCGGTTCGTCGACGGCGGCGCGCAACAATAACGTCGAGATGCTGCTCAACACCGGCTTCGACATCATGCGCCGCCGCGACAATGGCGAGAATCTGCTGATCACGCAGAACCTGTTTGAACCAGCCCCCGCCGCCCCTGCCATTCCTTCGACCCCCGGCCTGCCGCAAAGCGGCCAAGTGGTCTTGACCGAGGGCCCCGCCCCCGCCGGAGGCCTCACCATCGTCACCGGCCGTGCCGGCGGTTTGCGCCCGGCCATACCGGTCAGCCAGACCTACCCCGCCGACAGCGCGGTGGGTTCGGATTTGCGCGGCGCGGTCTCAGCGCCGCCCCCGCCGCGTCCGCCTCAGGCGGCCCGTGCTCCCGCTGCCGGCCGCTATTCCATCCAGGTCGGCGCTTTCCGGGATCGGGGTCAGGCGCGCAGCCAATTGGGCGATGTCACCCGTCGCTTTGCCGTGGTGCGCGGTCATCGCGGTGATGTGGGAAGTCTGCAGGGCGGCTATTACCGCGCCCAGTTCGGCGGCTTCACCCAGGACGACGCCAAGGCAGCCTGCGCGGCGCTCAAGGCCAAACGCGTCTCCTGCATGGTGATTGCGCCCTAGCGGCCTTTCAGCAACCGGTCCCGCGCTGCGTTCAGCTGTGCGGCCAAGCCCTCCGCGCCACCCCTGTCAGGATGCACGCGTAGAATGAGACGCTGGTAGGCCGCCTTGATCTCGGACTCGCTTGCTGTAGCGGATACCCCGAGAATGGACCGGGCCTCAGCGTCCCCCATGTCCGGCGCGGTTTTGACGATCTGAGGCCGGGCCGACATGGCCAGGGCGCCGCCGATGGCGAAAAGCACCGCCGCGGCCGCCCAGCCGCCTCTGATCGCCAGATAGGCCGAGGCAGAGAACGCCGCCACGGCGAGGCCGCCAAGCAGAAAGCGCACGCCGGACGGCGGCAACCTCCCCTTGCGTCCCAGCCACACCAGACCGGCAAAGACCGCCCCGCCGATCAGGAGATAGATCACGTCAAGCCGCGTCGGCCGGGCCGGCGGCCTCGCCGAGGCCTAGCGTGTGCAGCAGCATACGAATTTCCTGGCGGGCCGCGATGTGGCTCATGGAGACAGGAACCGGCCGGATGCCGGGCGCGAGATCCGCCACGGTGAGGCCAAAGGGGAAAAGCTCGCGGTAGATCACCCGGTCACGCAGGCCATTGCCCATGCGAAAGCCTACGCGACGGGAAAGGGCCTTCACGCGCTCGTCGAGGCGCTTGCGGTTGCGGGCTTCGACAGGGGCCAGGCGGTTTCGCAGCACCACCCAGTCGATCTGGCGGCCACTGGAGGCGGCGCGGGTCTTGCGCGCTTCCCAGACCGCCTCGGCATATAGGCTGGGCCGCTTCACCTCCAGGGACACCGGGTCGACGACACCCAGCATGTCGAAGTCGACGAAACTGTCATTCATCGGCGTCACCACCAGATCGGCCTGCTGGTGCGCCAAACGGGACGGCCCGGTATCGGCGCCGGGCGTATCGATCAGCACAACGTCGCAGGTGCGCCGCGCCTCGGCGAGCTCGGCCTCGAAGGTTTCAGCGCTGGCGGGTCCGACACTAACCGGCATGGCCAGATCGGCGCCCTCGGCGGCGGCCCAGGCGGCGCGGTTGGCGAAGAAGTGCGCGGTGGATTGCTGGCGCAGATCGAGATCGAACACGGCGAGCCTGGCGCCCGCGTGCATGATGGCCGTGGCCACGTGGACGACGATGGTGGTTTTTCCCGCCCCGCCCTTTTCGTTGCCGATCACGATGACGCGCGCTTCGCTCACTCGCCCCCCAAATTGTCTGAACTGCCCTGGAGCCGGGAATAGCAGCCCCGGAGGGTGGGTCAACGCGCTCTTGGCCGCAGCGCGCCGGGCGGGCATAAGCGCCGCGCCCGATCCGAGGAGATCAAGCCCCGTGTCCACCCCCCTGCCCGTCGCCCGCACTGTGATCGAGATGCGCAGCCAGGTCGCTGAATGGCGCCGGGCGGGGCTCAGGATCGGGCTCGTGCCGACCATGGGCGCCCTCCATGAAGGTCACCTCTCCCTCGTTCGCCTTGCCCTGACGCACGTGGACAAGGTGATCGCCACGGTCTTCGTCAATCCGACCCAGTTCGGCCCGGGCGAGGACTATTCGGCCTATCCGCGCGGCGAACGGAGGGATCGAGATCTGCTGCAGAGCGCCGACTGCGCCCTGCTTTTCGCGCCCAGCGTCGAGGAGATGTACCCGGAGGGCTTCTCGACGACCGTGACGGTCGGCAAGGTCGCCGAACCGCTCGAAGGGATCGCCCGCCCGGGCCACTTCAATGGGGTCGCTACCGTCGTCGCCAAGCTGCTGCTGCAGGCCGGGGCGGATGTGGCGGTGTTCGGCGAGAAGGACTTCCAACAACTGGCCGTGATCCGCCGCCTGGCCCTCGACCTCGACATCCCCGTTCAGATTATCGGCGCCCCCACGGCGCGGGATGAAGCCGGCCTCGCCCTCTCCTCGCGCAACGCCTACCTGTCCGAGACCGAACTGCCGATCGCCCGGCGGCTCAATGTCATTCTCGCCGAAGCGGCGCGGCGGGCGGGCGCGGGAGAACCGGTTTCAACGATCGAGGCTGAAGGCACGGCGGGCGTTCTCGCCGCCGGTTTCGATAAGGTGGACTATATGGCCATCGTCCGTGCCGGCGACCTGCAGCCTTTCCAGGGCGACCGGGTCGATGGCCCGGCCCGCGCCCTTGTCGCCGCCAAGCTCGGCCGCACCCGGCTGATCGACAACATGCCAGTCTAGGGTGCTACCAGGCGCCCAGCTCCCGGAGTTGCCGGGCGAGGTCCTGGGGCACATCGTTGGAAGCGCTCGCCGCCATGTCGGGCGGGGCGTCGTTGCCGTCCAGGTAGCGCCAGCCTTGAAAGGCCCGGCGTGGGGTCGGCGCCACCAGAACGACTTTCGGATCGAGGGTCACGGCGCAGCGGCGGGCCGCGCCCTCCCCCACCGTTTCCACCTTCCGGATCTCCTGACGGCAGAGGATGAAGCCCTTGAAGACCCGATACAGGGATCCGCCGTCCTCAAGCTCTCCGGCCCGCTTCGGGGTCTGCTTGGTGCGCATCTTCCAGGGCTGGTCCTCGCCAATTTCGGAGCGCCACCAGTCCACGAGCTCCTCCACCGTGTCGCAGCCGACGCAGAGCTTGATGAGGTGAAGGCTCACGCCTCGAGCCTCGCCAGCAGCACGCCTTCGCGTACCTGATCGCCGACCTTCACGGTCAGTTCAGCCACCTTGCCGTCAAACGGCGCCTTGAGGGCGTGCTCCATCTTCATGGCCTCCAGGACGACCACCACATCGCCCTTCGCGACCGCCTCGCCCAAAGCCACCGCCACGGCCGCGATCTTTCCGGGCATCGGGGAGCGCAGGGCCCCGTCTCCGCCTCCGGACGCCGCCGTCACGGCCGGGACGAGGCCCGCCTGATAGGTCTCGCCGCCCTCGAACAGGGTGGCCTCCCCGCCTTGATCGGCCAGGGCCTGGGCCTGAGTGAAGCTCGCCTCTCGCGGGGCGCCATCGACGAAGATGACGGCGTGCTCGGCCGGTGCGGCATTGAGCCGGAAGCCGCCGGGCGCGGGGCCGCTCCAGTTCAGCTTGCCCTTCAGGCCATCCAGCGACTTGAGGGGCGGCTTCGCGGTCAGAGCGGCGAGATCGGCCTCGATCAGGCCCGTATCGACCTTCCCAGCGACGAACGCCGCGTTCGCCAGGCAGCGGGTCAGGAAGCCGGCATTAGTTTTCACGCCCAGGAGGCGCGAATCCTCGAACGCCTCACGCAGGGCCGCGATGGCCGTGCCCCGGTCGGCCGCGTGGCTGATCACCTTGGCCAGCATCGGGTCATAGAACGGGGACACCACCTTCCCCTGCTCGATGCCGCTATCGATCCGGGCCGCCCCTTCCAACCGATAGGTCTTCAGCGTCCCGGTCGAGGGTAGGAAACCCGTAGCCGGGTCCTCGGCATAGAGGCGCGCCTCGACGGCGTGGCCGAAGAGCTGGATCTCCTCCTGCTTCAACGGCAGGGGCTCGCCGGACGCGACGCGCAGCTGCCACTCCACCAGATCGACGCCGGTGATGGCCTCCGTCACCGGATGCTCCACCTGCAGGCGGGTGTTCATCTCCATGAACCAGATGCGCTCGGCCGAAAGCGGCCCCGATGCGTCGGCGATGAACTCGATGGTGCCGGCGTTGTCGTAGTTCACGGCCTGGGCGGCGCGGACGGCGGCCCCGCAGATGGCGGCGCGGGTAGCCTCGTCCATGCCGGGAGCCGGCGCTTCCTCAATGACCTTCTGGTGGCGGCGCTGCAGAGAGCAGTCGCGCTCGAAGAGGTGCACGGCGCCGCCATGCTTATCGCCGAACACCTGCACCTCGATGTGCCGGGCGCGGGCGATGTATTTCTCCAGCAGGACCCGATCGTCGCCAAAGGCGTTCTCCGCCTCGCGCCGGGCCGAGGCCAGGGCGTCTTCGAAGTCCTCCGGCCGTTCGACCTTGCGCATGCCCTTTCCGCCGCCGCCGGCCACGGCCTTGATCAGCACCGGCCAGCCGATCTTCATCGCTTCGGCCAGAAGGCGCGCGTCGGATTGGTCCTCGCCCAGATAGCCTGGAGTCACCGGCACACCGGCCTTGGCCATCAGGTCCTTGGCGGCGTCCTTCAGGCCCATGGCGCGGATCGCGGCGGGGTTCGGCCCCACCCAGATGAGGCCGGCGGCGATCACGGCCTCGGCGAATTCGGCGTTTTCCGAGAGGAATCCGTAACCTGGATGGATTGCCTCCGCGCCCGTCTCCTTGGCGGCGGCGACGATCTTGTCGCCCAGGAGGTAGCTCTCGGCGGCGGGCGGGGGACCGATCAGCACAGCCTTGTCCGCTTCCTTGACGTGCAGGGCCTCGGCGTCGGCCTCGGAATAGACGGCCACGGTGCGCAGGCCCATCCGGCGGGCAGTGCGGATGATGCGGCGGGCGATCTCCCCCCGGTTTGCGATGAGCACGCTTTCGATCACGAAGCGGTCATAGCACGGCTTTCGCCCGGAAAATCCAAGGCTTCAACGCAACCGGACGGGTTCTGAACAGTTTGGGAAGCGCAAGCGTGAGAAAGGCGGGCCCTTCGAGCGGGCCGGTCCAGCATCCCCCCACCCCTCACGCAGCGTCGCTTACTGACGGCCGAAGGAGAGTACCGAGGATGAATCCGATGAATGATGACGCCAAGGGCAGCCGCACCCGCCGCGGCTTTGCGGCCATGGATCCGGAACGCCGGCGTGAAATCGCCCGCAGGGGCGGCGCCAGCGTTCCCAGCGAAAAGCGCAGCTTCGCCCAGGATCGCGATCTGGCCGCCACAGCCGGGCGCAAGGGTGGATCGGCTTCGCGTGGCGGCGGACGTCGTCCCCCCCAGACCTAGGCAGCTTCCAACATCACGACCGCGAAGGCCGGCGCTGGGGAAACCCAGCGCCGTGTCATTTTCCAGCCGGCCTGCCGCGCCAGGCCTTCGAACCCTTCCACCGTGAATTTGTAGGAATTTTCCGTGTGCAGGCGCTCGCCCGCCACGAACTCGAACCGCCGGCCCATGACCTCCACGCTTTGATCCGAATGACTGACGAGGTGCATCTCGACGCGCTCGGCCTCAGCGTTCCAGACCGCCTCATGGTCAAAGGCTGCAAGGTTGAAGGTCCCGCCCAGTTCGCGATTGATGCGCGCCAGCAGGTTCTTATTGAAACGTGCTGTGACGCCGGGCCGGTCATCATATGCGGCCAGAAGCGTCGGCTCGTCCTTGATCAGGTCGATGCCGACGACCAGTGAAGATCCCGGTCCCAGCAAGGTCTTGGCCGAGGCCAGAAAGGCCATGGCCTCCTGTGGGGCGAGATTGCCGATGGTGGATCCAGGAAAGAACCCGACGCGCCGGCCGGCCGGCAAGGCCAGCGCCGGCCCGGGATTCATGAAGTCCCCGAGCACCGGGGCCACGATGAGGTCGGGATAGTCCCGTCGCAGGTGATCGGCAGCGTCGGCCAGGGCGCTGGCGCTAATATCGATGGGCGCATAGGCGGAAATCTGCGGCGCGGCGTCGAGCAGCAACCGGGTCTTCAGGCTGGCCCCTGATCCGAATTCAACCAGAACAGCCCCCTCCGGCGCCGCTGCGGCGATCTCCGGGGCGATGGATGCGAGCAAGGCCAGCTCCGTCCGCGTCAGATAGTATGTCTCAAGCCCGCAGATTTCCTCGAAAAGGGCTGAGCCCGTGGCGTCGTAGAACCATTTCGGAGGGATCGATTTAGGGGCGCGCGCCAAACCGGCCAGCACGTCCGACTCGAAGCTGGAAGGCGCGGTTTGACCGGCTTCCGCCTGGACATCTTCGGCGAGCCGCAAGCCGGAGAACATCCAGCGCTGATGCGGATAGAAGAAGTTGCGATAGGTGGGGCGCACATGACCCGCCGGGCTCGCCACGCAGCCGCCGCGCAGCACCATTTGGCCGCTCATGAACTTGCCGTTGTACTCACCAACGGCTCCGGCGGCGGGCTTGAAGCCGGGATAAGGGGCATAGGCGCTACGGGTCCATTCCCAGACCTCGCCAGTCCCTTTCAGCAGGGCCGACGCATGCTCCCACTCGGCCTCCGTAGGCAGGCGCTTGCCGGCCCAGGTGGCGTAGGCGTCCGCCTCGAAATAGCTGATGTGACGGACCGGCGCGCAGAGATCGAGCGGACGCAGGCCTCCAAGGCCCATTTCCCGCCAGCCGTCCGGGGCTTCATCCCAATAGAGCGGCGCGCGCCACCCCTCGGCCTTCACCCGAGCCCATCCGTCAGAAAGCCAGTACTCCGCGCGGCGATAGCCGCCGTCTTCGATGAACTTCAGCCAGTCGCCATTGCTCACCGGCCGGTCGGATATGGCGAAACCGTGCAGGTAGGTCTTGTGCCTCGGGCCCTCGTTGTCGAAGGCGAAACCCTCACCGTCATGACCGATCTCGTGCAGGCCCGGCTCGAAGGCGATAAGGGCGACGGCCTCGGAAAGGCGGGGTCCGCCGCTCGCGGGACGATAGGCCGGCTTCAAAGGCGACTGGGCGAACAGATGCAGGATATCCATCAGGATCAACTCCTGATGCTGTTCCTCATGGGCGAGGCCGAGATCAATGAGGGCGCGCTGCTCAGGCGACAAACCATGAGCAATCAGGCGCTCCATCGCCGCGTCCACGTGCCGCCGGTAGGTCATTATCTCGCTTAGGCCGGGCCGGGTCAGCAAGCCCCGGGCCGGGCGCGGATGCCGCTCGCCCACAGCCTCGTAATAGGAGTTGAACAGGTAGGCGAACGCCGGATCGAAGACCTGGTAGCCCGGCAGGCTGGGCGCCAGCAGGAACGTCTCGAAGAACCACGTGGTGTGAGCCAGGTGCCATTTGGTCGGGCTCGCGTCCGGCATCGATTGCGCGGACTGGTCCTCTGGTGAGAGAGGCGCGGCGATGCCTTCACTTGCGGCCCGCACAGCGAGGTAGCGGGCAAGAACCGGATCTCTGTGAACGGTCTCACCGGGCGTCTTCACATGGAGCGGCGCGTCATCTGCTGGTGGGGTCACCGTGCCTCCCGATCTTGCGGCGCAACGCTGAACGCCTTCTGGCGCCAGCGGTTCCGATCACCACCTTGAGTGTTCGCGAAGGAACGCAAGATCGTTACGCGCGTTTGCGGTCTGTCGGAGCGGGAGCGTCCTTCGAGGCCTCGCCCAAAGTCAAGGTTAGCCCGTCTGTCTGGAGGCGGAAGGATCTATGAGCCACGGCGGCCCGGACACCTGGCGCGAAGACGTAGTCGGCATGATTCCCGCACTACGCGCCTTCGCGTGGTCTATCAGCCGCAATGGTGCCGATGCGGATGATCTGGTGCAGGACACCTTGATCAAGGCCTGGACGCACAGGTCCAAGTTCGAACCGGGCACGAACCTCAGGGCCTGGCTGTTCACTATTCTCCGCAACACCTACTACACTGCCCTCACCCGCCGCCGCCGGGAGGTGCGCGACGAGGATGGCGTGCATTCGAAGAACCTCACCACGCCCGCCACCCAGGAATGGGGTGTGGCCCTCCACACCCTGCAGGTTGCCCTCGACCAGCTGCCGTCGGAGCACCGGGAAGCCCTGATCCTGGTGGGCGCGGCTGGACTATCCTACGAGGAGGCAGCCGAGATCTGCGGCTGTGCGCTCGGCACCATAAAGAGCCGGGTGAACCGGGCCCGGGCCAAACTGCTGAAACTGATGGACGCCGACGACACGGACGACCTCCTGCCCACTCAGCCTGCGGTGGCGGCCAACGACTGAGACGCCGGCTCGCAGCGCGGATCAAGTGACTCCAAGAGCTCCAGCAGATGGGGCGGAGTCTCGCGCGCCCAAGACTCGTAAAGTGCCTTGAGATCGGCATCCAACCGCTCATCGCGGCGCCGCTTCTGGGTGCGCGTCATCCGCTGAAGGTAACGCCGTTCTCCCGCGGGCCCAGGCGACAGAAGCGCGCACCCAGCCCCATTGTCCGGGGACATGTACTTGTTACCTGTCCCTTCGCTCGGATAGCGCTTCTCAGGAGAGGGGACGCGTAACAAGTACACGTCCCCACTTACCACTATGGGATCAGCAGCACCCGTCCGACCGCGGCACGGCTTTCGATATAGGCGTGGGCGGCGGCGGCTTCGGAGAGCGGGAATTCCTTGGCGATGACCACTTTCAGCTCACCCTTGGCCGCCTCGTTGATGAGGCGCTGGATGTTGTCATAGACCCGGTCCGTGGCGATCTCGGCGCCGAGATAGACGCCCGACAGCGAACGGTTGCCGCCCATCATCCCACCGACATCTACCTTCATCGGCTCACGGCCCGCCGCGCCGACCATCGAGACCCGGCCGCGATAGGCCAGGGAATTGATCGAGCCCTGCAGGGTGGAGCCCCCGACACTGTCGACCACGAGGTTGACGCCTCTCTTGTCGGTCAGGCGCATGATTTCCTTGGCGACGTCGTGTTCCTTGTAGTTGATGCCGACATCCATCCCGAGCGGCTTCAGCTGCTCCAGCTTCTCATCGGAGGACGCCGTGGCATAGACGAACGCCCCGGCCCGCTTGGCCAGCTGGATCGCCGCCGTGCCCACACCGGAGCCGCCGGCCTGCACCAGCACGGTCTCGCCGGCCTTCAGGCGCCCGAATTCGAAGAGGCAGTCATCGGCCGTGCCGAAGGCCACAGGCATCACCGAGGCCAGCTTCACATCAAAGCCGTCCGGCACGTGCCAGGCGGACCGTTCCGGCACAGAGCGCAGCTCGGCGTGCGAGCCATCGGCGCCGGACGTCGCGACCTTATCGCCGACCTTGAACTTGGTGACCTCGGGGCCGACCTCGATCACCGTGCCGCCGGCCTGATAGCCGACGATATGCGGCTTGGTGCGCATGAAGCCGCGGAAACGGCCCAGGGTGTCGCCGCCCTCAATGGAGACGGCCTCCACCTTCACGATGATGCCCTTCGGGTGGCAGACCGGATCCGGATAGTCCTCGTACTTCAGGACTTCGGGGCCTCCGGTTTCGTAATAGACGGCGGCTTTCATCAAGCTTTTCCTCTCAAACAGGTGTTTGACTTTATGCGTCCTATGGGGCCCTTTCCCGCGCGACAACGGAAGAGAGAAAATCTGGAGGTGCGCTCATGAACCTGGCGAAAGATCGGGTCGATATCGGCCTGGCGACCAACAACCTCGAAGCCATGCTGAAATTCTGGCAGCAGGACGCGGGCATTCCCTTCGACCACCTCCTGAAAGTCTCGCGCACCCAGGATCAGCACCGGCACGACGCCTTGGGGAGCGTGCTGAAAATCAATCACCGCCAGGAAGAGCTGCCGGTCGTGCCGCCCACCGGCTATCTGGAGCTGATCGTCGCCCGTCCGGGCCTGACCGAAGAAAAGGCCCTCACCGATCCGGACGGCAACAAGGTGCGCCTCGTGCCGCCGGGCTGGAACGGCGTCACCCAGATCGGCATCCGCGTCGGCGTGCGCAGCCTCGAAGCGCACCGCAAGTTCTACCGCGACGCCCTCGGCCTCGAGGAACGCCCCTATGACAAGGGCGCGGCCTTCGCCGGCGGTCAGACCCTGCTGCTGGTCGAGGAAGACCCGAACGCCCCGGACAACGCCCAGATGGGCGGCACGGGCTGGCGCTACATCACCTTCCAGATCTTCAAGGTCGACGAAGAGCACGCCAAGGTGCTGGCCGCCGGCGGCCGCGAAGCCACCCCGCCCCGGACCCTCGGCACGACCGCCCGCATCTCCATGGTCCGCGACCCGGACGGCAACTGGATCGAGCTTTCCCAGCGGGCCTCGATTACGGGGTCGCTGGAGCCGTAGCGCCGTCACGTCCCTGTCACCACAGGAGCGCATGAACGCGGCCATGGACCTCTCACGCCGTCGCTTCATGGCCGGATCGGCCACTGTTCTCGCCTTCTCGGGCTATGCGACCCTGGTCGGCGCGCAGGAAGACGCGCCCCTCCCCGCCCTCGACACGGCCCGGCTGCGCGGCATTGCCCTGGCCAGCGAAATCGATGGCTACGGCGCCCTTCAGCCGGACCCCGCGGGTCTCTTCGATCTGCCGGCGGGCTTCTCCTACAAGATCGTCTCCCAGGCGGGCGATGTGATGAGCGATGGCTTGCTCACGCCGCACAAGGCTGACGGCATGGGCGCCTTCGCCGGGCCGGAAGGCAAGACGATCCTGGTGCGCAACCACGAACTGAAACCCCTCGACCTCGATCTCGGCGCCTTTGGCCCCGGCCGCACCCTGGCGTCCAAGGTGGCGGCGGACCGGTTCTATGACCTCACGGACAACGGCCTGCCGATGACCGGCGGCACGACCACCCTCGTCTGGGATACCCGCTCCCAGACCCTGGAGACCCACCACCTCAGCCTCGCCGGCACCACTACGAACTGCGCCGGAGGCCGCACGCCGCGCGGAACCTGGCTCTCCTGCGAAGAGACCACGCAGGGCAAAGGTGTGGAGGCCCAGAAGGACCACGGCTACGTCTTCGAGGTGCCGTCCACACTCCGCGGCATCGCTGATCCAACGCCGATCACCGCCATGGGGCGCTTCCGCCACGAGGCCAACGCCACCGATCCCCGCACCGGCATCGTCTACATGACCGAGGACATGGGCGACGGCTTCGGCCTCTTCTACCGCTACCTGCCTAATGACCGGGACCGCTTGCTCTCCGGCGGCAAGCTGCAGGCCCTGGCCCTCCCGGAACGGGCCGCCGCTGATCCGCGCAATTGGGACGACCGGTATTGGGGTCCAGGCGACAGCCGCCTCGTGCATTGGATCGACCTCGACGGGGTGGACAATCCCCTGGAGGACCTGCGCTACCGGGGCCATGCGGCTGGGGCGGCCTGGTTTGCCCGGGGCGAGGGCATCTATTTCGAGAACGGCGAGCTCTTCTTCGCCTGCACGAGCGGCGGGCCGCAGCAGCTGGGCCAGATCTACCGCTACCGCCCCTCCGAGCACGAAGGCCAGCCGGGCGAACGCGGCCAGCCCGGCAAGCTCACCCTCTTCGTCGAACCGACGGACGGCGCGGCGCTCACCATGTGTGACAACATCGCCGTCGCCCCCTGGGGCCACCTCTTCGTCTGCGAGGACAAGCTGGAGGGGGTGAATGCCCTGCGCGCTGTCACACCCAGCGGCAAGCTCTACACTATCGGCCGCAACGTCCAGCGCGATACCCGCAGCGATGTTGTGAATTCCGAACTGGCCGGTGTCTGCTTCTCCCCCGACGGCACGACCTGCTTTGTGAACATCTACTGGCCAGGCATCACCATCGCGATCACCGGCCCTTGGGGGGCGTTGAAGGCTTAGGGCCCCTCCCTCAACCGCTGCAGGGTCCGTTCTGCGATCGGCTTCATATGCGGCGCGTTGGTCAGCCCCGACTGCAGCAGCATCAGGGTGTAGCCGAGCGTCCATCCTCTTGCCCGCACAAGGGTCTGCTCGCTCACGGGGCCGTAAGCGGCCAGGCAGGCATCCGCCTGGGCGCGGTTCGGCATCAGGGTGTAGAGGCTCACGAAATCGATGGCGCGGTCGCCCCGGCACATGTCGCCCCAGTCGATCACGGCGCTGAACGCTCCGTCTTGCACCAGCACATTGCGCGGATGCAGATCCGAGTGGATCCAGGTCAGGTTCACGTCCACCGGCGCGGTCATGGCGGGGGGCCAGAGCGGGGCGAGTTCGCCGATCAGCGGTGCGTAAGGCCCCGTGCTGAACTGGGCGATGAGGTCGCCAAACCGCTGTTCACGGCTGCTCAGCGGTGCGCTGCGATAGGGATTGTAGGGCGCGCCCTCCGGCGCCGGCTGGTGCAGGGCTTTCAGGAACCGCCCGAGCACCGCCCCCTGCCCCGGAGCCAGTTTCTGCATGTCCGCCGGCTCCCCTTCCAGCCAGGGCACGACCATCCAGCGAAAGGGATAGTCTCCTTGCGGCTCTCCCATGCGCAGGCAGGCCGGAACCGGCAACGGTAGCGTGGGCGCGATCTGGGGCAGCCAGGAGTGCTCAATGGAAAGCAAGGGCGCGGCCATGGCCCGGCGCGGCAGGCGCAGGGCCAGATCGTCGCCGATCCGGTAGATGACGTTGTCCCAGCCATTGGCGACGAGCCTCAAAGGCATGGGAGCGAGGTCCGGATGCTGGACAGCCAACAGACCCCGGATCAGGGACTCACCGATCTCCACATCAGCGGCAGGCTCTCCGATGGGCGGAGCTGGTTGGGTCATGATCGCCATCCACTACCTCGATGCCGGCGTCACGGCCACCAGCCGCTGCACGCGCCCCATTACTTGGCTTCTAGTCCCAGAACACGCCGGCCTTGATCAGCCCGTCATAGGCCTTCAAGGCCCGCTTCAGGAGTGCGGAGGCCTTGGCGGTGGGACGGGCGGAGGCGAGGTCCCCGGCGAACAACAGGGCCTGCTTGTCTGAACCGGCGATGCGGATCGCCAAATCGTTGCCGACGTGCAGGTCGTTGAGCTCGCCCAGCGCGTCCTGGAGATTCTTCAAGGCCGCGGAAAACCTCTTCTGGCCCCGGTGCGGAAAGGCGCGGGAAAGGAACTCGGCCGCGTAGCGCAGGCCCTTGATGCGCAGACGCAAGTGGTGGCGCTTCTCCGGGCTCAGCGTGGCCAGCTTGCGGCCCCGTTTGCGGACCTTCTTGTAGAGCTGCTGCAAGGCCTCGGCGGCGAAGCTGTCGGCGCGGCGGCGGGCATGGGCGTGACTCGCCGGATCTCGCGTCCAGGATCCGATTTCCGCCCACTCGGCGACGCCCAGGAGCAGGCGCGCATAGGCGGGTGACGCCATGGCCTCCCGCGCTTCGGCCAGGGCTTCAGCTTCGGCGGCGATGAGGCGCTTCTGGAAGGCGGTTCGGCCCCGGGCGCTCGGCAGCGTGGCGGCGAAGGTCGTGTTGCGGAAGACGTCAATGTCCCTGGCTGCGTCGAGGGCGCCGGCCAGCCATTTCACCTCGGCCTTCAGGCGCTCAAAAGCTTCGTCCTCGACCATCGGCTTGAACGCGGCCATGGCGGCGCGCAGGCGGCGCAGCCCCACCCGCATCTGGTGCACGGCCTCCAGGTCATTGGTCTCCGCCAGCACCTCGCCATTGCCGGCGATCTGGCGAAGGGTGCTCAGAACGGCCCGGCGGAAGGCTTCAGCCGCCGTGGCGCGGGCCTTGATCTCCACCGGCTCCGCCTTCAGCGCACCCAAGACCTGACCGGCCAGCACCCGATAGCCGCGCTCGGACTTGCCAATGAAACTCAACGGCGCGTCCCATGCCAGGGCGCGGGCGAGGCTGAACAGGGCCGCGGGGGCCCCATCCTTCAGTTCCAGTTCCAGTTCGCATACCGGCTGACGGCGGCTGGCCGCGACGGCTTCTCCTATATCGAGACTGGCTTCCACGAGACTGCCCTCGGCCGTGATATCGGCGGCGAGGCGGCGGATCCGCAGGGTAAAGGCGGGCGCCAAGGCCTTGAAATCCGCGGCCAGGGCCGCGGGCGTCTCGGCGAGCCGCGCCATGTCGAGCTCCGGGCCGGCGACCGGCCCTTCCCATTCGTCACGGTCGAACAGACCGGCTCCGGCCAGGCGTTTGACCGTCTGCACATGGCCTGATCCCGTCTGGCGGACGCGCAGGTTGAATCCGGCCCGGCGCAAGGCCAGGTCCGGCGTGTCGAAATAGACGGAGGTGAGGTCCTTGGCCTTGGCGCCCTGGAACGCGGAGTGCGTGCGCAGCCGCTCGACCTGCTCGAGCGTAAGACGGAATTTCAGCTCGATCTCTGGCCCGCTCAACGTTCCGCTCTCCCGGCGCGCCAGGCCAGTGCCGTCGCGGCGGCCAGGACCAGGGCGGCGCCGGTCTGATGGGCGAGAGAAAGTCCGAGAGGGGCGGCCAGCATCAGGGTGGAAACGCCGAGCCCGGCCTGCAGGATCACAAGGCCCAGTACGGCGAAGACCAGGACCTTGCCTTCGGTGTTTCGCCGGGCGGCATAGACGGCAAGGCAGACCGCCACGAAGAGGATGAGGTAGGCTCCAATCCGATGGTTGAACTGCACGGCAGCCTGGCTGTGGGCCAGCGTCGCCCAGAGGCCGCCAGAGGCGTAGGCGCCAGGAAAGAACTCACCGTTCATCAAAGGCCAGTCGTTGTAGATCCGCCCGGCGTCGTTACCGGCCACCAAGGCTCCTAACAGGCTCTGGAACAGCACTGCCGTGAGAAAAATCAAAGTCGAGATTCGCCAGGGGCCGCCGGCTTTCGCCCGCGCCTGTCCCGCCCACGCCTCCAGCCCGGTCCAGATCAGGGCGCAGAACAGGGTCAGGGCGAGGCCCAGGTGGGCCGCCAGCCGCTCGGGCGCCACGGAGATCCTGTCGGCGAGGCCGGAGGCGACCATCCACCAGCCGACCAGGCCCTGCAGCCCGCCCAGGGCGAAGAGGACCGCGCAGCGCCAGATCAGCCGTGCGGGCAATTCCCGCCGGATCAGGAACCAGACGAACGGCGCGGCGAAGACGAACCCCACCAGACGGCCCAGCAGACGGTGCGCCCACTCCCACCAGTAGATGCCTTTGAAGGCCTCCAGGGTCATGCCCTGGTTCAAGGCGGCATATTGCGGGATCAGCTTGTAGTGGGCGAACTCCGCCTGCCAGTCGGCTTCACTGAGCGGCGGCAGAACCCCTGAGATGGGCTTCCACTCGGTGATGGAGAGGCCCGACTCCGTCAGCCGCGTCGCGCCGCCGACGACAACCATCGCCAGCACCATCAAGGCGACCGCGAAAAGCCAGATCGCCACGGGCCGGGAACGGCCACTTCGCAGGAAGGAGGTCATGCGTCGAGCGGTTTAAGCAGGCCGGCGGCGGGGGGCAAGGCGGGAACCTGAGCCGAGGCGCGGCATTCTCATCCCCGACACGTCCCTCATCCACGGAGTAACCCCATGAACGGTGTTGGTCTCATCGGCGCCATCGTGGTCGGCATCGCCGCCGGCTGGATCGCCGAACAGGTGATGAACCGCCACCACGGCCTTCTCACCAACCTGATCGTCGGTCTGGTCGGCGGCCTGATCGGCTCCTTCCTTGCCGGCTTCTTCAACATCACCTTCTACGGCTGGATCGGCAGCCTGCTGTTCGCCACCATCGGCGCCATCGTGTTGCTCGGCATCCTCGGCCTCTTCAGCCGACGATCCGCCTGACGGGAGAGGCGGGTTTTGCCTTCACGGGCCGAACCCGCTACAGCCCGCCCATGGGCGCCCGCACACGCAAGCTGATCGGCAGCATCGCCGTCATGGTCTACCTGCTGCTCTACGTCCTCGTGGCGTTGGGCATCTCGCAGCGCCTGATGGACAACAAGCTGATGCTCGGTCTCTTCTGCGCGGTCGCAGGCATCCTTTGGGGCGCGCCACTTCTGCCCCTGATCAGCTGGATGAATCGCGGGAAATAGGTCGCGAGACGGGGGATCTCGCGGGCTCTTCGGTGGTCGGAGCGGCGGGATTCGAACCCACGACCCCTTGACCCCCAGTCAAGTGCGCTACCAGGCTGCGCTACGCTCCGTTCCGAAGAGGCGCCCTTATAGGCAGGGGCCTGCATCGCGGCAATGCCAGAACGTGACTACTTTCGCTTCAGCAAGGCGTCCAACTTCGCCTTCGCATCCTCGGCCGCGTCCAGCGCGGCGGAAAGCCGGGCGCGCGCGTCGTCCGAGAGGCCTCGCTGGGCGCTCGGGGCGAAGACATCGTCCTCCGGCAGGGCGTCCGCGAGCGAGATCCCGCCCTCCGGTTCAGCGAGGCGTTTAAGCCCCTGCTCCTTGTAGAGCTTCTGCACGCCCTTGATGGTGTAGCCTTCGTCATGCAGCAGGCGGCGCACCGTGCCCAGCACGCGCACATCCTGAGGGCGGTAGAACCTGCGCCCCCCGGCGCGCTTCATCGGCCGGATGAACGAAAACTTCGTCTCCCAGAAGCGAAGCACGTGTTGCGGGACGCCGATCTCCTCGGCGGCCTCGGAGATGGTGCGAAAAGCCTCCGGGCTCTTGGCCACGGTGGCGGCCGCCCTACTTCGAAAGCGCGCGGTCGATTCGCGCCTTCATCACCTGGGAGGCCCGAAAGCCGATCACCCGGCGCGGATCAATGGCGGCGGGCTCGCCGGTCTTGGGATTGCGCCCCATGCGCTCGTTCTTCGCGCGCACCTGGAAAACGCCAAAACCGGAAAGCTTGACCGTGGCGCCGGATTCCAATGCCTCCGTGACCAGGGCCAGGGTGCGTTCAACCAGCTCGCCGCAGTCCTGGCGGGTCAAACCCACCTCTTCGTGGACGGCCTCACAAAGGTCCGCCCGCGTCAAAGTCTCGCCTTTCATGACGTCCCCACGCCTTAATCCGATGGCGCGTAGGGTGCACGGCGCGATTATCGCGTCAAGTCAAAGACTTCGGAAAATACGATGAGATAGAGCCTAAAGCTCACCTGCCTACAGGCGCAGCAGCACCGCGCCCCAGGTCAGTCCTCCGCCCATGGCCTCCATCAGCACCAGCTGGCCGGCCTTGATGCGCCCATCCTCAATGCCCTTGGCCAGGGCAAGCGGAATGGAGGCGGCCGAGGTATTGGCGTGCTCAGCCACGGTGGAGATCACCTTCGTCTCGTCGATGCCGAGGCGTTTGGCGACGCCCTCCAGAATCCGCAGGTTGGCCTGATGCGGCACGAACCAGTCGACCTCCGACACAGCGACTCCGGCATTGGCCGCCGCGGCGACCACGGCTTCGGAAATGTTCACCACGGCGTGGCGGAACACCTGATTGCCGGCCATCCGCAGCTTGCCCACCGTGCCGGTGGTGGACGGCCCGCCGTCCACATAAAGCAGGTCCTGCTTGGTCCCGTCACAGCGCAGAGCCATGCCGAGAATGCCCCGGTCCGCCGTGGTTCCCTGGCCCTTGCCGGGCTCCAGCACCACAGCCCCCGCCCCATCGCCGAACAGCACGCACGTCCCCCGGTCGGTCCAGTCCATCAGCCGGGTCATGGTCTCCGCGCCGATCACCAGGGCGCATTTGCTCATGCCGCGCGCCGTGAATCCGTCCGCCACGGTCAGGGCATAGACGAAGCCCGAGCAGACGGCCTGCACATCGAAGGCCACGCCCACGGGGCAGCCAAGCTTGCGCTGCACCATCGCGGCCGTCGCGGGGAAGGTCAGGTCCGCCGTGGTGGTGGCGACAATGATCAGATCCACATCGGCCGGCGTCTTGCCGGCGGCGGCCAAGGCTCGTTTCGCGGCTTCGGTGGCGAGGTCGGAAGCGCCCTCCCCTTCGGCGGCGCGACGGCGCTGGCGGATGCCGGTGCGCTCGACGATCCACTCATCGGAGGTGTCCACCACCTTGGCCAGGTCGGCATTGGTGACGATCTCGGCGGGCAGGTATCCGCCCACCCCCGTGACCACGCTGCGCAGAACTTCGCTCACTCGGACGCTCTCTCCGGTTCGGCGGCGGTCTCCTGAGAGACGACGGCCGTCAGACGCTGCAAACTACGGGCGATCTCTTCGGCGAAACCGCTCTGGGCCAGATCGGCGGCCACGCCGATGGCGTCCCCGAACGCGCGCGCATCGGCCCCGCCATGGCTCTTGATGACAATGCCGTTGAGTCCCAGCAATGGGCCACCCGCCGGCGGGCTCAGGCGGTCCCGCAGGGCGCGCAGGGCGGGGGCCGCGATCGCCGCCCCGATCTTGTTGCGCAGGGACGAGGTCAGGGAAGCCCGCAGCTCGCTGATGAAAAAGCCGGCCAGACCCTCGGCGGTTTTCAAGGCGACATTGCCGGTGAAGCCGTCGGTGACCACCACATCCACCGTGCCTTTGGAAATGTCCGTTCCCTCGACGAAGCCGCGATAGTCGAAGTCGAGGGCGGTCTCGCGCAGGATGCGGTGCGCGCCCTTCACGTCGTCGTGGCCCTTCTCATCCTCGGAGCCGACATTCAGCAGGCCCACGGTCGGGCGCTCGGTCCCGTAGAGCGCCCGGTGGTGCGCCGCCCCCATGATCGCGAATTCCACCAGCCGGGCCGCGTCGCATTCCACATTCGCTCCGGCGTCCAGCACGGCGGTCTTGCCCCGGCTCGTGGGCCAGTCGACAACGATGGCCGGGCGGTCGAGTTCCGGCGCGGCCATGCGCAGGATCAGCTTCGACATGGCCATCAGGGCGCCGGTATTGCCCGCCGAGACGACGGCGCCGGCCTTGCCTTCGCGAACCGCCTCGATGGCGTTCCACATGGAGGTGCCCTTGCCGCGGCGCATGGCCTGGGCCGGCTTCTCGTCCATGGCGACCACGCGGTCGGCATGATGGATGGTGCAGAGCTGCACGGCGTGCGGGACCTTCGCCAGGGCCTGTTCGATGGCGTGCTGGTCCCCATGCAGCAGGAAGCGCACGCCCCGGCCCTTCAGGGCCTGGGCCGCCCGCCCGACCGCCGGAATGACCACGGAAACCCCGTGGTCCCCGCCCATGGCGTCGATGGAAATGACCAGTTGCTCGGGCACGTCGGTGCTTAGAATCCCCCTGCGCGCCCGACCGATGAGGGCGGGCGGACACTAAACGCCATGCGGCATGATGCAAGGGCGGCGGTCATCCCTCGTCCTTCGTCTTCAGGGCCTTGAGGGCGGCGAAAGGCGACAACTCCTCTGAGACCGGCGGCGCTTCGAAGACGGCGTCGGGCTTGCGCGGATAAGGGTCGAGGGCAAGGGCCAGGTGCTCCACGGCGACGGCGGCGAGGTCGATGTCGTCCCCGTCCAGCACATCGGGCGGATCATCCGCCTCGAAATCGACGGCCAGATCCTTCTCATCCGTCGCCGCGTGCGGGCTGCCGGCCGGCAGGACGCGCAGCGTGAAATCCTCGTCGATCTCCGAATCAAACGGATCGAGCGTGACGCCGCATTCATAGGTCACGGTCGCGATGAGCCGCCCGGTGATCTCCAGACCGTCCAGCCAGGGTTTTGCCGTCAGGCGCGCGGTGAACTCGGGCAGGCCGAGCAGGCCGAGCCCCGCCCCGATGGCGCGCCTCTGCGCCTCATCCGGCGCCAGCTCAAAGGTCTCGGCTTTTGAGAATCGCGAAAGCTTCAGGGGAAGGCTGAACGGGCTGCTCATGGCGCCGGCCAGGTGACGGCCCCGCCGGTCAGCGCCTCGAGGCTCTGCCCCGCCAGGGACGCGCGCGCGGCGGCGGCATAGGCCACCAGCCGGTCGGCATTGGTCCCCTCGGCCCCGGCATAGACGGTGCGGCTCAGGAGTTCGCGCAAGGCCGCCTCATCCGGCAGAGTTCCCAGGGCGCCCTCATAGGCCGTGACGCGTCCGTAGAAGGCCTCGCCCAGCTTGCGCATCTTCTTGCCAACGGAAAGGTCGCCGACCCCCATGTCGCGCAGGGCGTCATCCAGCCCCTGCACATAGGCGTCGAACAGGCCTTGAGAGACCATCTTGGCCTTGGGCCCCTGCCCCTTCAGCCGCACCAGCAACAGGCTGACATTCAGGGTGTAGAGCTCGAAACGCCCCTCCACCGTGTCGGGCACGCCCAGCTCCAGATAAAACACCGGCGCCCGCGATTGGGCGACCACGGCGCCGTAGAGCTTTACCCCCGCGGCCCGCGCCGCATTGGGCGCCAGGAGCCTCTCGACAAGATTCAAAGCATCGCCTCGATTTCGCCCGTCTGGCGGGCTAGAGAACACGCCATTGCACTAGAAGGCCCGGGCCGTTAGGTCAAAGGCTCCACGTCAGTTCGGATGGTTTGATGACCCTTCGCCGCACCCGCGCCCTCGCCGTCATGGCGGCCCTGGCGGCCACGCTCGTGGTCACGGAGGGTTGCGCGCCCGTGGGGGCCTATGAGGGCTTCCAGGCCATCGAGACCCAGCCCGGCGACATCAAGGTCGGCGAGGACACCCGCACCACGGTGCAGACCAAGCTCGGCTCGCCGACCCAGGTCTCGACCTTCGACACCAACACCTGGTTCTACATCTCGCAGATCAAGACCACGACGGCCTTCCTGCGCCCGCGCGTGGTGCGCCGCGACGTGGTGGCCATCGCCTTCGACGCCTCCGAACAGGTGACCAGCGTCAACACCTATTCCCTCGCCGACGGCCGGGTCATCGCCATCAATGGCCGCGAAACGCCCACCCGTGGCCGCGAGATGAGCGTCATCGAACAGCTCCTCGGCTCCATCGGCCAGGGCGGCGTCATCCCACAGACCGACGACGCCACCCCCGGCTCCCGCCCGGACGACCGGCGCTAGTCTCCTCCCTCTCCCCAGGGAGAGGGTCGGGGTGAGGGGATCAGGTGGCCGCCGCTTCACGCGCCCCTGGATGCCGCCCCGGCTTCTGCGGCAGCACGAAGATCAGGATCAGGATCACCGCCGCCAGGGCCAGGGACGCCATCGGCCGGCTAAGCTCCAGCCCGCCCTTCGCCAGCGGCTTGTCCAGGAAATCGCCCGCCGTCGCGCCCAGGGGCCGGGTCAGGATGAAGGCCGCCCAGAACAGGAAGACGCGGTTCGCCTTCGGCCAGAAATAGAGCCCCGCCAGCACCGCCAGGGCCGCGCCGAACACGCCGGCCCCGCCCAGATAGCCCAGCCCTGAATCCGCCGCCCAATCCCCCAGGGCCGTGCCCAGGGTCTGGGAGAGGGTAATCGTCAGCCAGTAGAAGGCCTCGGGCCTCGGCCCCGCCACCGTATCCACCGACACCGTCCCCAGGGTCCGCCACCAGAGGAACAGCGAGGCCAGCACGCCCGCGAACAGCAGCACCGATCCGCCGGGATAGCCCAGCCCGATCGAGCGGGTCGCGAAATCGGCCAGGGTCGTGCCCGTCGTCGTCGAAGCGATGATCGTCGCCCAGTAGAGCCAGGGATTGAACCGCTTGGCGCGGATCTGGAAAAACACCAGCACGGCCAGCAGCACGCCGAAGAGGCCCGTCCCCACCAGATAGCCGTTGAGGCCCCCCTGCCCCGCCTCCGGCGTCGTCTCGCCCAGCCAGGTCATGGAGACGGTGTCGCCACCCGTCTCGCCGAGGGTCGTGGCCAGGATCTTGATCACCCAGAAACCGAGGGTGACCGCCGGAACCTTGCTGAACGTCTCCTGCACATCCTCGCGCGACATCGCTTGGGTCTCCGGCCCGTCTCGGCGCAGACTACGCCTTGTCGCGGAGGGGGGAAGAGTTCCAATGCTGAAGCTGCGGATCACACTCCTGGCCGGCTCGCTCTGCCTCGCCGCCGCCACCCCCGCCCTCGCCGGCCCGCCCTACCTCACGGACGACCCCACCCCCACCGACAAGGGCCACTGGGAGGTGCTCCCCTTCGTCACCGGCGGCTTCAGCGGCGATCCGGAGGGCGATGTCGGCCTCGATCTCAGCTATGGCGCCACGGACAATATCCAGCTCACCGCCACCCTGCCCCTCGGCTATGAGCGCCCCTCAGGATCGGGCCTGCGCCTCGGGGCCGGCAATATCGAGCTCGCCGCCAAGATCCGGCTCCTGCGGCAGGAGGAGAGCGGCCTGGAGCTAGCGGTCTTCCCCCGCCTCTACCTGCCGGGCAGCGGCAGCTTCGCCGACGACCACGCCGCCTTCCTGCTCCCCGTCTTCATTGGCCGCTCCGGCGAGACCTGGAGCGCCTTCGGCGGCGGCGGCTGGGGCTGGAACGAAGGCGGCGGCTCGAAAAACTATTGCCAGCTGGGCGCCGTCATCACCCGCCAGGTCCTCCCCAATCTCAACCTCGGCCTGGAAGGCTCCTACCGTACGGCGGACGTGGTGGACGGCGAGGCCTCGGGGATCATCTGCCTGGGGGCGGTCTACGACGTGAACGAGACGTTCCACGTGCTGGGCTACGCCGGCGCGGAAGTGGCCAACCGTGCGGCGAATGGCGATGGGGTTTGGTATGTGTCGGTGTTGTGGGTGTTTTGAGGGTGGAGCCAAGGCAAAGCTACCAATCGCACCTACCTCCTACGTAGGCTCCCACAAGGCTTCGTCGGCGCGATGCCTATTCGAAAGTCCTCGCGAGCGGACTTCACTGCAAGCCAGCCCGACTTCCGTCATCACAGCTCGGAGACGGAAGCGCGCCCCTGCCTGCAGGCAACGCTTCAACTGACCAGTGTTGGCCTAGGGCGCTTACGACGCGATCAGAGAAAGCGCGCGCCGCCCGTTGATCGGAGCCTTGAGTGAAGCCTATGGCAATCTGATATCTCGGCAACCCAAGATTGCCTGCCGTTAGTCCCATACTGTCGCCCCTCTCAACCCCCACATTCAGCACGGGTATGCTCGGCGGTGGTTTTCCCCTCTTCCTCGCAATTGCCGCCAGATCTTGCGTGGTTTGTGCGCTTCCATCGACGAAGTTCATTTGCTCGGAAGAAGCCAACGCTCTGAGCAATGCTTTCAGTTCGGCGACTCCACTTTCGTCGTGGACACAAATCTGAACCGCCCTGAACTCCCGCTCGGCACCGAGCTGGCAGGAGGCCAATAGCGGAAAGACACCACAAAGCATCAACACCGCCATGCGCCTCGCAATCTTCTGCGTCCAGAGCATTTCTACCCCTCATTTAGTGTATCTGGATTGGAAGGCCGCCTTCGATACTGCATGCTCTCGCGATGTTAGCCGCAATATAGCCAAAGTATGTTCTGCCCACAAAGTCATTTAGCCAGGGATTGTCCCCAATGCCCGTACCGACTATGTTGATAGTCGAACCACCTCCCGAGGATTGAGTTACAGTAATTGACCTGCCCCCCTCTGGTCCCTCGATCATTGTGAGAGTCCTTTGGGTTGGTAGCTTGTCTTCGACGCTGGCGGTAGCGGCCGGGCGGTGGAGCTGATCAAGTTGCGCAGCCGTCCGGCCGCGGGGTTCAGACGCACCGCTTCGGGCGTCAGTCCACCGTGCGCCGAATGCGGTCTCACATGGTTGTAGTCGAGCCGCCAGCGCTCAATGACGGCGCGGGCCTCGGCCAGGTTCCTGAAGACCTCCTCGTTCAGGCACTCGTCGCGAAGCTTGCCGTTGAAGCTTTCGACGAAGCCGTTTTGCTGCGGCTTGCCGGGCGCGATGTAATGCCAGTCGACGCCGGTGCGGTTGGTCCATTCCAGCATGGCCCGGCTGGTCATCTCCGTGCCGTTGTCGCTGACGATGGTCGCAGGCATGCCCCGCCGGGCGATCAGGACGTCCAGCTCGCGAGCCATGCGATGGCCGCCGATCGAGGTGTCCACGACCAGCGCCAGGGCCTCGCGGGTGTAGTCGTCGACGATGCACAGGATCCGGAAGCGCCGGCCCCAACTCAGGGTGTCGGCCACGAAGTCCAGGCTCCAGCGCCGGTTCGGGCCGTCCGGCAGCGCCATCGGCGCCCGCGTGCCTGTCGCCCGCTTGCGGCCCCTCCGCCGGCGCACCGCCAGGCCTTCCTCGCGGTAGAGCCGGAAGAGCTTCTTCTTGTTCATGCGCATGCCCTCACGTTGCAACAGGATGCCCAGCCGCCGGTAACCGAAGCGGCGTCGTTCCGCCGCCAGGCCCCGCAGCCGCTCACGCACGTCCGCATCGCCAGGTTCAGGCGTGCGGCGCACGGTCTTCGGATCGACCCGGACCAGCCCGCAGGCACGCCGCTGTGAGAAGCCGCGCTCCGCCATTAAGCGGAGCACGGCCTCCCGGCGCGCCGCGGGCCCGATCAGTTTTTTCCCAGGAGATCCTTCAGGGCCGAGACGTCCAGCATCGACTCCGCCAACAGCTTCTTCAGCCGCCGGTTCTCATCCTCCAGCGTCTTTAGCTTCTGCGCATCCGACACGCTCATGCCGCTGTACTTCGCCTTCCACCGATAGAAGGTCTGCTCGCTGATACCGTGCCGACGACACACCTCCGCCGTCGGGCTTCCGGCCTCCTGCTCGCGCAGCACGCCGATGATCTGCGCCTCGTTGAACCTGCTCTTCTTCACGTCCGTCTCCTTGCTGTGACGGACTCTCACTCAAACCGAGGGATCAGGAAGGGGGCAGGTCAGTTCAGGCCATTGCTGCTGTAGCTGGTGTTGAGATCCGACGGGATCCACACATAGTTCGTGTTGGAAACCGTGCGCTGGGCCAGCTGGCCGTTCGGGTTGTAGCTGAAGCCATAGGTGACGTCGTAGGTGAGACCCGAGAGGTCGATGCTCTGCGTCGAGAGCCGGCCGGCGTTGTCGTAGGTGTAGGCCGCGCTGGCCCCGTTGCCATAAGTGACCCCCGTCCGTCGGCCATAGTTGTCATAAGTGTAGGCCGCTAGGACACCGATCCCTGTGGTAGCTCCATTCTCCCGGATCGCGGTGACTCCGCCGATCAGATCATAGTCGTAGTTGACGTAGAAGCTGTCCGGCCAGGTGATCTGGGTGCGCTCCCCGGCCGCGTCATAGGCGAAGGCCATGGTCCCGGTGACCGAGGAGGCCTGGCTGGTATTCTGGCCGAGCGCATTCCAGCCATAGGTCAGGGTCGTCGACCCATCGGCCATGGTCAGCAGCCGGCCGAGATTGTCATAGGTGTAGGTGATGTCGGCCTGGCCGCTGGGCAGGTCTTTGGTGGTCAGCCGCCCCAGATTGTCGAAGGTGAAGCTGATCACCGCCGCATCCCGCCGCCGGAAGTCCGTCACCCGCGAGGCGGCGTCATAGGTGTACTGCTCTTAGTCGGTCGTTGAGCTGGACGTACGTGTTCCGGCGATCGGATAGCGGGTCATCCGCAGGCGGTCGAAGCCATCATATTCGAACGGAATTGGGGTCCACTCCACTGACCTGTCACCCGATACCCCCGATACCGGATCTCCCTCTGCGATCAGTTCGCGTACCAATCACGTGGTCTAAATCGACCTAAGCGTTTCCTAAAAAGGCGCTATAACAGATTTCGGGCATTCGCACTTCCTGCGCCAACCATGGAGTCAGCGAAGGGGCTTTTTCCACGCGACAGCCTCCAGGATATTAGCCGCTGCTTCAGAAAACGTGGTGTCTGTGTGCGCTCGACAATATGACAAGGTCGACAAAAATAAATTGCTTGCATCGTCTTTGAAGAAGCGGGTTCCAGGATGCGAATATCTATTGAAACCTGAAATGAAGCCGCGATGCCATTCTGCCGCTTGCTCGATCAGCCGTGAGTCGGCCTCACTTCCCACAAATCGCTCACACCTTTGCTCTCCAACACCAATGACAGGCTTGGGCCATTCATTGCTATTTCCTGACAGTTGATCACAAGATGATGACATTAGGGCCATCGCACAAACCAATCCTATTGCGCAACTTTTGTGTGTCTTACCTAAATTCATATTGGACCTTGGCCTCCCTCAGGGCGTTCCACCCCGGGAGTTCTGGGGAACGCATTGATCGTTGCGCCGAAGGGCCTCCACGAATGCCGCACTTGGGAGGGGGGTCGCGCCAGTGGGGTCGACAGTGAATGGCACAACGTACTGAGGCACTCCACGCCGCTCAACAACGCCATATCCGCTATTCCCGCTGCCCGGAGCGACAAAAGTACAAACGGGACCGTTTTGTGGACGGCAAATGTACCTGTTCCACTTAGCATAGGTGAGGTTAGTTCTCGGCGTGTTTTGCGAGTAAATATACCCGTATCCAACACCACCCACGTTGATCGGAGGTTGGCGCCAAGTTCCGTCCGGGTTCTGCTCGGCCGGATCTACCGGTTGCGGCGGCGCCTCGACGGTGCAAGTCATTCTCTGATTGGTCGGACACGAGCGGATGTTGAATACGGTGACAGGTTATGCATTCCCCCATTTCCGCGCCTTCTGAACAGCAGTCTCTACCCGCACAAGCAAACCCACAACCCTCACGATATTCGCCTTTTGTTCCGAATGCATATCTGCCATGCTTGGCCTTATGGCTCGCCTTGCCCGCATCGTCGTTCCCGGCCTCCCCCACCACGTCACGGCGCGCGGCAACCGGCGCGAACCCATCTTCTTCGAAGCCGGCGACCAGGAGCTCTATCTCGACATCCTCGCCGAGGAGACCGCCAAGCATGACGTGGCGGTCTGGGCCTATTGCCTGATGCCCAACCACGTCCACCTCATCCTCTGCCCGGCAACGGCGGAGGGCTTGGCGCGCGCCATCGGCCAAGCCCACCGTCGCTGGGCCAACTTCATCAACATGCGCGGGCGCTGGCGCGGCCACCTGTTCGACAGCCGCTATGCCTCCGTAGCCATGGACGAGCGCCACGTCCTGGCGGCAGTGCGCTACGTGGCGCTGAACCCGGTACGCGCCCGGCTGGCGCTCAAGGCCACTGACTGGCCCTGGTCCAGCGTCCACGCCCATCTCAAGGCCGAGGATGACGGCCTCGTTGTCACCGCCCCGGTCCTGGCGCGAACACCCGACTTCGCGGCCCTGATCACCGGAGATCCAGACGACAAGGCCTTCACCGCCATCCGCGCCGCCGAACGCACCGGCCGCCCTCTCGGGCCGCGCGAGTTCGTAGAGGACCTTGAACGGCTGCTCGGCCGGCCCATAGCTCGGCGCGCGGCGGGCCGGAAGCGTAAGGTGGCTGCTGAGCCGGAGGGCGCGCTGCTGTAGGAATTAGGGAATGGATCACCTGTCCCCGAATTTTCCAGTTGAACCTCCGCGCGTTCGCCGGTTGCGTTACCCCGACGTCCTCCCCATCTTCCCGCTGATCGGTCTTTGACATCGTCAGCATGCAGGCCTCGTCCGTGGCTTCGAAATCGGACATCCCGCGCGCCATGATCGCGCCGTTCCGCCCTATCATAAGGTCGAAATAAGGTGCGCGAGGCCCACCGCCGCCCAAATCCGCCCCACGCTAATTTAGCGTCGAAATAGCGTGGAAATACGGTGCGCCTACCCCGCCGCACGAGCTCGGCGTCACGCAGCAATAGCGTCGATTTAGCGTGGTTTTGGCCTCCCCGCGCCCTGTCATCCCGGAATCCGCGCAGCGGATATCCGGGACACGAAAAAGGCCCCGGAGATTGCTCTCCGGGGCCTCTTCAGTTCGTTCAGATCAGGCTGTTTAGCCGACCACGCCCTTGGCCAGCACCGCCAGGAGCAGCAGGGCCACGATGTTCGTGATCTTGATCATCGGGTTCACGGCGGGGCCCGCCGTGTCCTTGTAGGGGTCGCCGACGGTGTCGCCGGTGACGGCGGCCTTGTGGGCTTCAGAGCCCTTGCCGCCGTGGTGACCTTCTTCGATCAGCTTCTTGGCGTTGTCCCAGGCGCCGCCGCCGCTCGTCATCGAGATGGCGACGAAGAGACCGGTGACGATCACGCCCATCAGCATGGCGCCGAGGGCCGCGAAGCCGTTGGTCTTGCCGGCGATCATGTTGATCACGATGAAGAGCACGATCGGCGAGGCCACGGGCAGCAGGGACGGGACGATCATTTCCTTGATCGCGGCGCGGGTCAGGATGTCAACGGCCTTGCCGTATTCCGGCTTCACCTCGCCGGTCATGATGCCCGGGTTTTCTTTGAACTGGCGGCGCACTTCCGCGACCACCGATTCCGCCGCACGGCCCACGGCGGTCATGGAGAGACCACCGAACAGGAAGGGCAGCAGGCCGCCGAAGAGGAGGCCAACCACCACGTAGGGGTTGGAAAGGTCGAAGCGCACTTCGCCCAGGCCCTGGAAGAAGCCCGAGGTCGCATTGGCCGAGAAGTACTGCAGGTCCTCGGTGTAGGCGGCGAACAGCACCAGGGCGCCGAGGCCGGCCGAGCCGATCGCATAGCCCTTGGTGACGGCCTTGGTGGTGTTGCCCACGGCGTCCAGGGCGTCGGTGGAGACGCGCACTTCCGGGGGCAGGCCCGCCATTTCGGCGATGCCGCCGGCGTTGTCCGTCACCGGGCCGAAGGCGTCCAGGGCGACGATGAAGCCGGCCAGGGAGAGCATCGCCGTGGTGGCGATGGCGATGCCGAAGAGGCCCGCCAGGTTATAGGTCACCAGGATGCCGGCGATGATCACGATGGCCGGGGCGGCGGTCGATTCCAGGCTCATGGCGAGGCCCTGGATGACGTTGGTGCCGTGGCCGGAGACCGAGGCCTTGGCCACCGACTTCACCGGGCGGAAGCCCGTGCCGGTGTAGTACTCGGTGATCACCACGATGAGGGCGGTGATCGCCAGGCCCGCGATGGCGCAATAGAACAGCGACATCGGGGTGTAGGTCAGGCCGTTCACCGTCATCGTGGCCGGGGCCAGCTTGGTGATCACGAAGTAGAGGGCGACCGCCGAGAGGGCGCCCGTCACGATGAGGCCCTGATAGAGGGCGCCCATGATGTTGTTGGATTTGCCGAGGCGCACGGCGAAGGCGCCGATGATCGAGGTAACGATGCAGACGCCGCAGATGGCCAGCGGCAGCAGCATCATGGCCGAAACGTCCGCCGTACCGCGGAAGAAGATCGCGGCCAGCACCATCGTGGCGACCGTGGTCACCGCATAGGTTTCGAAGAGGTCGGCGGCCATGCCGGCGCAGTCGCCGACATTGTCGCCCACGTTGTCGGCGATGGTGGCGGCGTTACGCGGATCGTCTTCCGGAATGCCGGCTTCCACCTTGCCCACCATGTCGCCGCCCACGTCGGCGCCCTTGGTGAAGATGCCGCCGCCGAGACGGGCGAAGATCGAGATCAGCGAGGCGCCGAAGCCGAGAGCCACGAGGCTGTCGACCACGTCACGGCTGGTGTTTTCCAGGCCGAGCGGGCCGGTCAGTACGTAGTAGTAGCCCGCCACGCCCAGCAGGGCGAAGCCGGCGACCAGCATCCCGGTGACCGCGCCGGAGCGGAAAGCCAGGGAAAGACCGCCAGCCAGGCTCTGCGAAGCCGCCTGAGCGGTCCGGACGTTGGCGCGGACAGAGATCAGCATGCCGGCGAAGCCGGCGGCGCCGGACAGCACCGCGCCGATCACGAAACCGACGGCCGGAAGCCAGCCGATCAGGAAACCAAGGACCAAGACCACGACCACGCCCACGATGGAAATGGTGGTGTACTGCCGGCGAAGATAGGCCTGCGCCCCCTCCTGGATCGCCGCGGCGATCTCCTGCATGCGCTCGTTGCCGGCCGAAGCCCTGAGCAGCGACATGGTTTGCACCACGCCATAGATGACCGCGAGCGCACCCGCCGCGATCACCAGCCCAAGTGTGGAATTCATCGTAAAAACGCCCCTCTCGTTCTTGCGCGAAAGCCCGCTGGCCGGCCCCAAATCGGAGCGGCGCGGGCTTCTGGGCATGGATTCGGGCCAAAAGCGGCCCTATCAGACGGCGCGGAAACTGCCAAAACCGCCGCGCGGGCGCAACCGTCTGATTTCACAAAGCGAGAAGCGGTCCCGTGCGGAGCGAACTGAGCCTCAGGCCCTGGGCGGGGTCGGCAGGCCGGTGCGCTGCTTCGGCGCCTCGTTCATGACCTGGATCGAGGTTACCATCCCGGCCCCTGCGATGGCCGTGGCCAGGGGCATGAACACCGCTTTCAGCTTGGCCTGATCGAGCTTGGTGTAGTCGGTTGCGAGGGTGAAAGGCGTGCGGTGCGCGGCGCGGACCAAGGCGTCCCGGAAGAACGGCTCTTTTTCCCGGAGCTTGGCGGAGTCGGCTCGGGGCGAGAGGTTCACCCGCACCACGGCGAAGACGTAGTTGATCAGCCGATTGGAAACCACGATGGGCAGGCCGACGGCGGAGGTGTCGACATAGTTGGGGGCCGGCGCCCCCTCCCCGCCCCCGCTCGCTTCGGCGGTCGTGGCCAGGGCGACGCCGGCGGCGGCAATGGGAACGGCGGTGATGAGGTCTCTGCGGCGCATGGAAACGAGCATCGCCGCTCATGGTTTCGGGAGGGTTAGCGTCAGCCGTGCCGCCAGCCCAGGACCCCGGGATCAACCGGCTCGCCGTGGAACGTGACCCGCAGGCCTTCGCCTTCGAAAAAGTCACCCGTTGCGATGGTTCCGGGGAACGCCCCCTCGGCGGCGATGGCCAGGGCATAGTCGTCCCCGCCCGTCGCGAGCTCGAGCCGGGCCGCGAGGACATCGGTCTCACGCCGTAGCCAGGCCGAGGCGTCGGGAGACAGGGGCAGCCTGTCGAGGGCGACGTGCACGCCAAGGCCGCTGGCCCGGGCAATGTGCAGGGCGTCGGCCAGCAGACCGTCGGAGACATCGGCGCAGGCATGGGCATGGGCCCGCAGGTCAGCCCGCAGGTCGAGGCGCGGTTCCGGCAGCCGGTAGTGCGCTGCGAGGCGCCCGCTGGGATCGTCGATCAGGCCTTGGGCCGCCCTCAAACCAAGAAGGCCGTCGCCAATAAATCCCGCGACCAGCAGCTGGTCACCCGCCCTCGCACCGGACCTCAGGACTGCCCGTCCGGCCGGGACCCAGCCGAACACGGTGGCGGACACCGCGACCGGACCGGGCGTCGAAACCGTATCTCCCCCCAGGAGGGCGATGCCGTAGCGCTCGCCATCCTCGCCGAGCCCCCTGGCGAAAGCCTCGCGCCAGACGCCGTCCTTGCTCGGCGGAAATGCGGTCATCAAGGCATAGCCGAAAGGCTCGGCCGCCTTGGCCGCGAGGTCGGAAAGATTGGTGCGCAGAAGCCGGCGCGCGACGACGTCTCCGGCCTCGCCCGCCAGGAAATGTACGCCCTCGACCATCGCGTCCTTGGTGATGACCAGATCCTGGCCGGCACGCGAGGGCAGGACAGCGGCGTCATCCAACAGGTCGAGGGCGGCCGGATCGCCCCGCGTCAAACCGCGCAGCCGCGCGATCCAGGCGAACTCATCCAGGCCGGACATCGCGGGCTATCCCGTCCAGGGCGCCATTGACGAAGCCTGGCTCCGGCCCCTCGAAGAAGCTCTTAGCGATCTCGACGTACTCATCGATCGCGACCTCTGACGGAACATCGGGCCGCAGAAGCAGCTCGAAGGCGCCCGCGCGCAGGATGGCCCTGGCCGTGGCGTCGATTCGGTCGAGCCGCCAGCCGGAGGCGAGACGGCTCATGATCGCCTTGTCGATATCGGCCTGCCGGGACACCGCGCCCCGCACGATCTCGCCGAAAAACGCCTCATCTGCCCCCGAGAGCACCACGCCTTCGATGTCGCGATCGAAGCGGTGATCTGCGAACTCGCGCACCACCGCCTCCACGCCCACGCCGGAGACCTCCATCTGATACAGGGCCTGGACGGCGGCGAGGCGGGCGACGGAGCGGGCCTGACGGGCCTTGGGCGTCATCGGATGATCCCCAGGAGGCGCTTGCGGATCTTGATCATCTCCAGGCAGGCGCGGGCCGCGAAGCCGCCCTTATCTCCGTCCTTGGGGCCGCCGGAGGAGGAACGCGCCAGGGCCTGGGCCTCGTTCTCGACGGTGAGGATGCCGTTGCCCATCGGAATGCGCTTGCCGATGGAGAGGTCCATCAGGCCGCGGGCGGATTCATTGGCCACCACTTCGAAGTGATAGGTTTCGCCGCGAATGATCGTGCCCAGTGCCACATAGCCGTCATAGCGCACCCCGGCGGCGCGGTGCCCGGCCTCCTCGGCCATGGCGATCACGGCGGGAATCTCCAGGGCCCCCGGCACGGTGATCACATCGAACACGGCGCCGGCCTCTGTCAGGACGCCGGACGCGCCCTTCAGCAGCATGTCCGCCAGATGATTGTAGAAGCGGGCCTCAACGATGAGGATGCGAGGTGGATCCTCGATCATGCGCTCTCTCCATCCAGGGGCCGCCAGCCGACAATCTTCAGACCATATCCCTCGAGCGCGGCCGGTCGCAGGGGCCGCGAGGCCAGGAGGGTCATTTCCCGCACCCCGAGGTCAAGAAGGATCTGGGCGCCGAGGCCATAGTCACGGAAAGCCGCGCCCCGCGGCTCGGGCGCGCCAATGTCAGCATAGCGCTCAGATAGCCAGGCGGGGTTGGAGTCCCGCAGGAACACCGCCACCCCTGCCCCGTCATTGGCGGCGATGGTCTTCATGGCGGCGGGCACATAGTCGCGGCGGGCCTCGGTGTGGCCCAGCATATCCGCAGCGAAATCGACCCGGTGCATGCGCACGAGGGTCGGCTTGTCCGGATCGATCTTGCCCTTGGTCAGCACCACATGCTCGGTGCGGTCCAGGGTGTTGCGGTAGATCAGCATGCGGAAGTGGCCGCCATAGGCGCTGTCGAACGGCGTCTCGATCACCCGCTCGACCTGCCGCTCCGTGCGGCGTCGGTAGGCAATCAAGTCAGCGATCGTGCCGATCTTCAGGCCGTGAGTCTGGGCGAAACCGATCAGGTCCGGCAGGCGCGCCATGGTGCCGTCGTCATTCATGATCTCGCAGATCACGCCGGCCGGATTGAGACCCGCCATCCGCGAAATGTCCACGGCCGCCTCGGTGTGTCCGGCGCGGACGAGAACGCCGCCGTCCTTGGCGACAAGGGGAAAGACGTGGCCCGGTGAGACGATGTCGCGTTCGGACTTGGTCGGATCAATGGCCACGGCCACGGTGTGGGCCCGGTCGTGCACGGAGATGCCCGTGGTGACACCCTCGCGCGCTTCGATGGAGATGGTGAAAGCCGTGCCGTGACCGGCCTGGTTCTCATAGGTCATCGGCGGCAGGCGCAAGGTGGCGGCGCGCTCGGCGGTGATCGAAAGGCAGATCAGGCCGCGGGCGTGCTTGGCCATGAAGTTGATCTGATCCGGGGTCGCGAACTGGGCGGGGATGATCACATCCCCCTCGTTTTCGCGGTCCTCGGCGTCCACCAGAATGTAGGGGCGGCCCTGCCGGGCGTCCTCGATGATGTCCTCGATGGGCGATATGGGGCTGTCTTGCGCCACTAAGCTGTCTCCTGCCAGCGGGCCAGATAGCGCGCCAGCATATCGATCTCCAGATTCACCTTCGATCCGACCTTCAATTCGCCCAGGGTGGTGACATCCCAGGTGTGCGGAATGAGGTTCACGCCGAAGACGTCGTCCTCCACTTCGTTCACGGTCAGGGACACCCCTTCGACGCCGATCGAACCCTTTGAGGCGATGAAACGGTGCAGCGGCCGGGGCGCGCGGATCCGCACCCGGTGCGAGCCGCCCTCGCTTTCGATGGAAAGCACCTCGCCCAATCCATCGACGTGGCCGGAGACGGTGTGGCCGCCCAGTTCGTCGCCGACCCTGGCCGCGCGTTCGAGATTGACCCGGCGTCCCACTTGCCAGACGTCCAGAGTGGTGAGGCTCAGCGTCTCTCCCGAGACTTCCACCGCGAACCACCCCTCGCCCTTCTCCACCACGGTCAGGCAGCAGCCTGAATGGCTTATCGAGGCGCCGATATCGATGGTGGCGATGTCATAGCTGGTTTCGATCTCGAAGCGCCGGTCGCGGTTGGTGTCGCGCACGGCGCGGACACGGCCGATGTCAGAGACGATGCCGGTGAACATGAAATCAGACCTTCTCGTAGCGTTCCCAGAGGTCCGGACCGAGTTCCCGCACCTCCGTACGTTTGAATTTCGGCGCTTCAGCCAGGGCTTTCAGCACAAAGGCGCCGACGCCAGGACGGCCCTCATCGCCAAGGATGATCGGAGCGCGGAACCATTCGATGGCGTCCACCAGTCCCTGGCTCAGGAAACTCGCCGCCACTTGCCCTCCGCCCTCGATCATCAGGTTGAGCACCGGCAATTCAGCCTTCAGGGCCGCCAGGGTAGCGGAGAGATCGGGCCGTCCGTCGGTTTCCGGGACTTCAATCACGCGGACCCCAGCGTCAGTCAAACGCTCGTTTGAGCGCAAGGACACGACGTAGGTCGCCACACGGCCGGAGGTTTCAACGATTTTGGAGCCAAGGGGCGTGCGCCCCCGGCTGTCGAGGACAACGCGCGCGGGCTGCTGGCCTGCGTAGCCTGGCAGCCTCACGGTAAGCTGAGGATCATCGGCGATGACCGTCTCGACACCGACCAAGATGGCGCTGTGCATGGCGCGCAGCCTGTGGCCGGCCTCCCTGGCCGCCTCGCCGGTTATCCATTGGCTTTCACCGGAAGCGGTGGCGATGCGGCCATCCAGAGAGGTCGCGAGCTTCAGGGTGACGCGAGCCGGCAGCGTCGAAAGGCGCTCGCGCATCGCCGCCGGCCCGAAGGGCGGATCGGCCATCAGCCTTCCTTGTCATCGTCGGCGAGGCCTTGCTCAGAGAGGAACCTGGCGAAATCCTCGGTCTGACGAAAGTCGCGGTAGACGGACGCGAACCGCACATAGGCCACATCGTCGAGCGCCTTCAGCGCCTTCATCACCATGTCGCCGACCACGGTGGACTGAATTTCCGTCTCACCCATGCTTTCCAGCTGCCGGACGATGCCGGAAACCATCCGCTCCACCCGCTCGTTGTCGACGGGACGTTTGCGCAAGGCATGGGTGATTGAGCGGACCAGCTTCTCCCGGTCAAACGGATTGCGGCGGCCCGAGCGCTTGATGATCGTCAGTTCGCGCAGTTGCACCCGCTCGAAGGTGGTGAAACGGCCTCCGCATTCCGGACAGAGCCGGCGGCGGCGGATGGCCGCCCCGTCTTCCGACGGACGGCTGTCCTTCACCTGGCTGTCGAGGGCGCCGCAGAACGGACAACGCATGATCTAGTCTCTCCCGGCGCTGCTTATACCACCGCCAGCGCGAATATGGGCAATGCGCGGCGGGCCCGCACCCTCACGGTCGGAAATAGGGGTTGGCGATCGGGCGCAGATAGGCGTGTATCAATAGCTGGCGCATGTCCGACTGCAGCGCCTCCCGGGCTTCCGGCGCTCCCGCCGCCTCGGGCTCACGCAACTGCAGATCCGCCCAGAGCTCGTCGAAGGTCTTGTAGCCGTCGTGGAGGCTTTCAATGGCGGCGCGGATCAGTGGGTTGTGGAAGGTGAGTTGCGCGCCGGTCTGCGTGATGTAGGGCGCGTCGCGGTCTGCGCCCTCATCACGCAACGGAAGAGATGTCGCCCAGAGCACGCCGGGCGTCGAGACGTCGAAGGGCCCGTCGTGCGCGGTCTTGACGAAGAGAGCGGTGCGATAGCCGCCCAGGCGCAGGTCGTAGGCATCGGTCTTCAGGGCGCGCACCTGGGAGGACGGCGCCGACGCGTGGAAGGGACCATGCAGATAGGCGCAGAACCTGACGCCATGCGGCGCCATCAGCGCCTCAATCTCGTGGGTCTGGACGATGTCCAGTGGGGCCCCAAACACTTCGTGCTCGAATTCCTGGTCCGGCAGGCCGATGAGATCGTTAAGCGCGATGCGCGCCAGGTTGGCCGGATCCTTGGCGCCAAGATCCTCGCGAAGCGCCGCCAGGTCACCGCGCATGAAGCTGATGGTGTTGGACAGCGGCCCGTCCTGACGCGGATAGGGCTTGAGCAGGCGGTGGACCCAGGAGCGGATGAGGGGCACGACGCCGGCATAGTAGGTGATGACAAGGCAGCCACCGGGCTTCAGGCAGGCCGCGGCCAGATCCAGCGCCTTGGCCCGGACTTCTGCGGGCGCGACATAGATAAGGCCGACCAGATAGATCAGGTCGAACTGGCCGAGATCCTGCGGCGCCAGATCCATGAGGTCCGCATGCACGATCTTCACCCGCTCACCGTGTGTCGCAAGACGTTCTCGGGCGATCGCGCAGGACGTCCGAGAAATATCCACCCCAACGAGGGGGCCGTTCGTGACATTGGCGGCGACACCAAGGGCGGTTCCCACGCCGCAACCGATATCCAGCACACCGTCGGCGCTTGTCACCCCGCCCATCAGGGCCGCCGCCCCGAGGATGAAGCGCGGTTCGATGCCGCTGGTGGGTCCGCGGTCATAGGGTTCGGCGTCGTAGGCGGCGGCAAGTCGCTGATTGAACGCCCGGGCCGCGTCTTCAGCCATGCCCGGCCCCGGTGGGAATGTCCTCGTCACGCCAGACATCCTCGTACTTCTCGGCGAACAGAAAGCGCCACCCCGGAGGCAGGCCGAGGTATTTCACGACCTCCGGGCAGAGCTCTTCGAGATGCTCGACCCGCACAGGCAGAAAGTAGTCCCGATCGTCGGAAAGCTCAGGCCCCGTCCAAAGATACCAACCCGTGGCGTCGCCCTCCGGCGGGTAACGAACGCCGTTACAAGGCTGGACCAGGGGGTCGAAATCCCGCGCGAAGCCCACGGTCTGGCGCGGCGAGATGCGGCTCGCCGCCGCGCCGTACTTTGCACAGAGGGCTTCCTGCTCTTCGGTCACTAGCGCGCGTAGATCGGGAACTTGGCGGTGAGTTCGAGCACCTCGGCACGCACCTTCGCCTCCACGGCGCCGTTGCCGTCCGGGCCGTTGGCGGCGAGGCCGTCGACCACTTCGGCGATCCAATTGCCGATCTGGGTGAACTCCGCCGTGCCGAAGCCGCGCGTCGTACCGGCCGGGCTCCCCAGGCGCAGGCCTGAACTCTGCATCGGCGGAAGCGGGTCGAAGGGGATGCCGTTCTTGTTGGCGGTGATGTGGGCGCGCTCAAGCGAGACCTCTGCGGCCGCGCCGGTGACGCCCTTGGGCGTCAGGTCCAGCAGCATCAGGTGGCTGTCCGTGCCCCCCGAGGTGATCCGCATACCGCCCTTGATCAGGGCCTCGGCCAGCACCCTGGCGTTGGCGATCACGTTCTGGGCGTAGACCTTGAATTCCGGGCGCAGGGCTTCACCGAACGCCACGGCCTTGGCGGCGATCACGTGCATCAGCGGGCCGCCCTGGATGCCGGGGAACACGGCCGAGTCGATCTTCTTCCCCAGCTTGGTCGAGTTGGAGAGGATCATGCCGCCCCGCGGGCCGCGCAGGGTCTTGTGAGTGGTGGTGGTGACGACGTGAGCGTGCGGAATCGGGCTCGGGAATTCCCCTGCCGCGACCAGGCCGGCGAAGTGGGCCATGTCGACCATCAGGATCGCGCCGACGCTGTCCGCCACTTCGCGGAACTTCGCGAAATCGATCACCCGGCTGTAGGCCGAGCCGCCGGCGATAATGAGCTTCGGCTGACACTCGCGGGCGATCTCGGCGAGGGCTTCATAGTCGATCAGCTGGTCCTGGGTGCGCACTGTATAGGGCACCGGATTGAACCACTTGCCGGACTGATTGACGCTCTTGCCGTGGGTCAGGTGCCCGCCGGCGGCGAGGTCCATGCCCATGAACGTGTCGCCCGGCTGCAGGGTGGCCATGAACACGGCCTGGTTGGCTTGCGAGCCGGAGTGGGGCTGCACATTCACCCACTTGGCGCCGAACAGCTGCTTGGCCCGGGCGATAGCGATTTCCTCGGCCACGTCCACGAACTCGCAGCCGCCGTAGTAGCGCTTGCCCGGATAGCCCTCGGCGTACTTGTTGGTCAGGACAGAGCCTTGGGCCTCCAGCACCGCCTGGGAGACGATATTTTCAGAGGCGATCAACTCGATCTGGTTCTGCTGGCGGTGAAGCTCATTCCTGACCGCGCCGAACAGCTCGGGATCGGAGGCTTCCAAACCGGCGGAGAAAAAGCCGGACGAGGTCTTGGGCGCGAGGGTGGCGACAGTCATGGGAATCTCCCGGGCTAGGGATGAAGGCGCCTCTTTACGCTCCCGGACGGCGCGATCAACCGCCGGAAGCACAAGCAGACGCTGGGAAGGACGGAACCTGGAACGGGGCAGACGCGTTGGAGATCGTTATGCCTAGTCGTCAGGGGGAGTTCATGAGTGAGGACGAGCGTGGGGAGGCCGGCGATGTGCTGCGCCTCAGCGCTGATATCGTGGCCGCCTATGTGGGCCAGAATACCGTCTCCCAAAGCGCCCTGCCCGAGCTGATCAGTCAGGTGCACCAGACGCTGTCTAACCTGGGCCAAGACCAGGCGCCCGCACCTTCGCCTGGCCGTCAAAAGCCGGCCGTTCCGGTTTCGCGCTCGGTGCAGCACGACTTCATCATCTGCCTGGAGGACGGCAAGAAGCTGAAGATGCTGAAGCGCTACCTGCGCTCGCGATTTGACATGAGCCCTGAGCAATACCGCCGCAAATGGGGCCTGGCGCCGGACTACCCGATGGTCGCGCCGGCCTACGCGGCGCGGCGCAGCGACTTCGCCAAGAGTATCGGCCTCGGGCGCGGTGTCCGCCGCAAGTAGAGCACTGGACAAATACCCATGTTCTGCGGCATACGCCCCGCCGCTATGCAACAAGCTCATCACAGCCTGACCGGCATCTGGCACGGTCTCTATTCGCACGCCACGGGCGCTCAAGAAGCCTTCGTCGCCGAACTGACCGAAACCCTCGGCGTGCTGACCGGCAAGGTCACCGAAACGATCAAGCACGGCCCCATGGCCGGCAAGACGCTCACCGCCCATCTGATCGGCGAGCGGGACCACGGCATGATCAGCTTCGTGAAGACCTACGACGGCAAGGCCGGCTGGGATCACAGCGTCACCTATGAGGGCGAGCTGGCCGACTGCGGATGTGAGGTCGAAGGCGAATGGCGCCTCCAAGGCGCGGCCGGGACCTTCATGATGATCCGCTCCAGCGCCCTGCCCTCGGCCCTGATCCGCGCCGAAGCCGTCGACGCCTAAGACATGCGCCGCCTCGCCACCGTTTGCCTGGTGGTGCGGGACTACGACGAGGCTCTCGTCTTCTATCGCGACGCCCTGGGCTTCCAGGTGCTGGAAGACCGCGACATGGGGCCGGGCAGGCGCTGGGTGGTCGTCTCCCCCGGCGAAGGCAGCGCCCTCCTCCTCGCCAAAGCCGGCAACGACATCCAGGCCGCACGCATTGGCGACCAGACGGGCGGCCGGGTGGGATTCTTCCTGGAAACGGATGATTTCAGCCGCGATCACGCGGCCATGCTCGCTAGGGGCGTTCGCTTCCTCAAGGCCCCTCGCCACGAGCCCTACGGCACGGTGGCGGTCTTCGAGGACCTCTACGGCAACAAGTGGGATCTGCTGGAACGGAGAGGCTAGCGGAAATCCTTCTTAAGCGGCCTGGCCGCCGAGTCGGGCGATATTGCAGTGGGCCCAGAGTTTTTCCAAGGCCGTCACCAGGTCTTCCATCATCGCATCGGTGTGGAACGGGGTCGGCGTGAAGCGCAGGCGCTCGGTGCCGCGCGGCACGGTGGGATAGTTGATCGGCTGAACATAGATTCCGTAGTCGCTGAGCAGCAGGTCGGAAACCATCTTGCAGTGGTGCGGATCGGCGACCAGCACCGGCACGATGTGCGAGACCGAGCTCTCCATCACCGGCAGGCCCCTGGCCAGCATCAGCTTCTTCAGGGTGGCGGCGCGCTCCTGGTGGCGCTCGCGGATTTCGTTGTGCTCCTTCAGCCAGCGGATCGAGGCGATCGCCCCGGCCGTCAAGGCCGGCGGCAGGCTGGTGGAGAAGATGAAGCCGGACGCGAAGGACCGGATGGCGTCGATCAGGGTGGCGTCCGCGGTGATGTAGCCGCCCATGACGCCAATCGCCTTGGCGAGGGTGCCCTCGATGATGTCGATATCCGCAGATGCCCCGTCGCGCTCGGTGACGCCGCCGCCGCGCTGGCCGTACATGCCGACCGCGTGGACCTCATCAATATAGGTCAGGGCATTGTACTTCTTGGCGAGGGCCGCCGTGCCCTTGATGTCCGAAATGTCGCCGTCCATCGAATAGACGCTCTCGAAGGCGATCAGCTTCGGCGCATCGATCGGGGTCGCGGCCAGCAGTTCTTCGAGATGGGCCAGATCGTTGTGGCGGTAGACCTTGTACTCGCCGCGGCCGGCGCGGATGCCGGCGATCATGGAGGCGTGGTTCAGTTCGTCAGAGAAGGTGATCAGGCCGGGCAGAATCTTCTGCAGGGTCTGCAGGGTTGCTTCGTTGGAGACATAGCCGGAGGCGAACAGCAGGGCCGCTTCCTTGCCGTGCAGGTCGGCGAGCTCGGCTTCCAGTTCGACGTGATAGTGGGTGGTGCCGGAGATATTGCGGGTGCCGCCGGAACCGGCGCCGTGGGCGTCGATGGCCGTGTGCATGGCTTCCAGCACCACGGGGTTCTGGCCCTGTCCGAGATAGTCGTTGGAGCACCAGACGGTGACTTGCTTTTCGGAGCCGTCCTCCATCGTCCAGGTCGCCTGCGGGAATTCACCCCGGTGTCGCAAGAGGTCCGCGAACACCCGGTACCGGCCCTCGGCCTTCACCTGTTCAATGGCTCTTTCGAAAGCGGCCTTGTAGTTCATGACAAACTCGATCTGCTGTCGCGGCGCCCACCCGGTCCGCTGAACGAGCGCGTTTTGTCACGAAACCCACCCATTTGTCATGATCTCGATCAAATTTGAGAGTCGTTCTCGAATGGCTTTCCCCTATGGCGCAACAGGGTTTTCCGACATCATCCGCCCTCTGATGCGGCCATATGGCACGCTCGCTGGAACCCGTGATGACGACTCCCCTGCCCTCCTCCGTCGACGTCATCGTGGTCGGGGCTGGGAACGCGGCCCTCTGCGCGGCCCTGTCGGCGGCGGAACACGGGGCCAGCGTCCTTGTCCTGGAGGCTGCGCCCGAGGCCGAGAGCGGCGGCAATAGCCGGTTCACGGCGGGAGCGTTCCGGGTCGCCTATGAAAGCGTGGAAGATCTGAAAGCCCTGATGCCGGACCTCACCGAGGCCGAGATCGCCATGACCGATTTCGGGACCTATCCGGAAAGCCAGTTCTACGATGACCTCTGCCGAGTCACTGAATACCGCACCGATCCGATGCTGGCCGGCCTGCTCACGGGCCGCTCTTTTGAAACCTTGAAATGGATGCGCGGCCTCGGCGTGCGGTTCAATCCGATCTGGGGGCGCCAGGCCTACAAGGTCGATGGCCGTTTTGTGTTCTGGGGCGGGCTGACCGTGGAGGCCTGGGGCGGTGGACCGGGCCTGGTGGAGAGCCTCTACGATCTGGCCCGCAAGGCCGGTGTCGCACTCGCCTTCGAAGCGCCCGTGAACGGCCTGCTGACCTCGGATGCGGGAGTGGGCGGCGTTCGCGTGCGGTACGGGGGGCGGACGGCCGAAGTTCGAGCCAAGTCGGTTGTGCTGGCCTGCGGCGGCTTCGAATCCAACACCGAATGGCGCACCCGCTACCTCGGACCGGGCTGGGACCTCGCCAAGGTGCGGGGCACGCGTTTCAACAATGGTGACGGCCTTTCCATGGCGCTCGGCGCGGGGGCGCGGGCGGCGGGCAACTGGTCCGGCTGCCACGCCGTCGGCTGGGACCGGGCAGCCCCGGAGTTCGGCGACCTGGAGGTCGGAGACAACTTCCAGAAACACTCCTATCCCCTTGGAATCATGATCAATGCCGAGGGTGAGCGCTTCGTCGACGAAGGCGCGGACTTCCGCAACTACACCTATGCCAAGTACGGTGGCGTGATCCTGAGGCAGCCCCAGCAGTTCGCCTGGCAGATCTTCGACGCCAAGGTGTCGGACAAGCTGCGCGCCGAATACCGCATCAAGCGGATTTCCAAGGTGACAGCGGACACCCTCCCCGCCCTCGTCGAGAAGCTAGAGGGTGTGAACCCCGGCAAGGCTCAAGCCACGCTGGAAGCCTACAACGCCGCGGTAATGACGGAGGTACCGTTCGATCCGAACGTGAAGGACGGGCGCGGCACGCGCGGTCTCGCCGTGCCAAAATCCAACTGGGCCAACCGGCTCGATACCCCACCTTACGAGGCCTATGCCGTCACTTGCGGCGTCACCTTCACCTTCGGCGGCGTGGCGATCGACGATCAGGCCCGCGTGCTGGCTCGTGACGGCCAGCCGATCCCAGGCCTCCTCGCCGCCGGGGAGATGGTCGGCGGGCTTTTCTATTTCAACTATCCGGGCGGCTCCGGCCTGATGAGCGGGGCTGTCTTCGGCAAGATCGCGGGAGAAAGCGCCGCAAGGGGCTAGAGTTCATCCAGCTTGCCGCGCATCAACTGCAGCACCGCCGAGAAGTCTTTCCCGCCATAGCCCATCTGGTCGAAGAGGCCGTAGAGCGCCGCCGCCTCGGCCCCCAGAGGCGTCACCGCGCCTGCTTTGGAAGCGGCCTCCTGGGAGAGCTTCAGGTCCTTCAGCATGAGGCGCGTCAGGAAGCCGCCTTCGTAGCCGCGATTGGACGGCGCCGTCTCCACCTGGCCAGGCCAGGGCGAATAGGAGGTCAGGCTCCAGCACTGGCCGGAGGACTTCGATGCGATGTCGAAGAAGGCCTGGGCTTCCAGACCCAACTTCTCGGCCAGGGCGAAAGCTTCGGCCACCCCGATCATCGAGATGCCGAGCAGCATGTTGTTGCAGATCTTCGCCGCCTGCCCGCCGCCCGACGTGCCCGCCCGCACCACGGCCCGCGCCATGGGCTGCAGGATAGCGTCGATGGCGGCAAAGTCGGCCTCCTCGCAGCCGACCATGAAGGCCAAAGTCCCCGCCTCGGCGCCCGCCGTACCGCCGGACACGGGCGCATCCGCCGCCCGGAATCCGGCCGCCTTGGCGTCCGCCGCCACTGCCCGGGCGCTCTCGATGTCAATGGTCGAACAGTCGATCAGCAGGGTTCCGGGCGCGGCGTTGGGCAGGATGTCCGCCGCATAGACGCCCCGCACATGGGCGCCCGCCGGCAGCATGGTGATCACCGCCTCAGCGCCCCGCACGGCCTCCGCCGCTGAAGACGCCGCTTCGCAGCCGGCGGCGACCGCCTTGGCCACAAGCTCCGGATTGAGATCGAAGGCCATCACCTGATGCTGGGCCTTGGCCAGATTGGCGGCCATGCCGGCGCCCATGGCGCCGACACCGATGAAGGCGATACGCATGCTTTTGGTCCCTGTCGTCCGGCCCGGATCAGCCCGGCTTGCGAAACACCATCACGAACTGGTCGGTATGGCCACGGATGGCGGGGTCGAACACGAGCTTGGAGCGGTCATCGGCCGGGTTGCGCAGGGCATCGCTCTCCGAGACGAACACGAAGCCCGCGGCTTCCACCTCGCGGCGGACGATCGCCTGGTCGATGCGGTGCAGCGTGTCAGCCACGGTCACCGGGGCGCCGGCGGCGGCCGAATGGTCGACGATCACGTAGAGACCGCCCGGCTTCAGGGCGTTGAGCACCGCCTTGTTAACTGCCGCCACGTCGAGGTTCAGGCGGGCAAGGTGCAGGTCGTGGTAGTTCTGGCTGGTCCAGACGAGGTCCACCGGCTGCGGCACTGGCAGGGCGGTGAACGGGGCCAGAATCACCGTCACGTTCGAATAGGCCGGGTCGGCGGCGATGGCGTTCACCGGCGGCGGGTTGGCCGACGGCTGGGCGCTGATGATCGCATAGACCTTGCCGGTGGGGCCGACGGCCTTGGAGAAGATGCGGGTGAAGTAGCCGGCGCCGGGCAGCAGTTCGGCGACGCTCATCCCGGGATGCACGCCGGCCAGGGCCAGCATTTCGAGAGGCTTGCGGTCCCCATCGCGCGCCGAATCAGCGGCTGGGCGGCCCGCATCCGCTATGGCGGCGGCATTGGCGACCGCATCCGCCCCCGGCGTCGAGGCGCTGACACTGGCGGCGCCGGCGAGAATGATGCCGGCCGCGATAGCCGAGAGCAGTTTGCGCATCTGGATTTACCTCCCAAGTTCGTTGACCAGGATTCTAGACTAGATCGAGTATCGACTGAACCTCAGTGCGTTTGAAGGACCGACCGTCCATGCCCGTCCGAACCTTTTCCGCCAGTATGGTTCTGCTCCTTGCGACGGTATGGCTGGCGTCTTGCGGACTTGTTACGCCGTCCCAGGGATGGGTGAAAGCCGGCGCCTTCGAGGGCGGAGACCCGGTGGTCTTTCTCGATCAATCGAGCGTAACCAAGGATGAGGACGAGGTGGTGGTGGACACCGTTTCGATCCCGCCTCACCCCCAGGGGGCCTGCCTGCCGATCCGGTCGGGTCTTCGCCTTAGCGTCAACTGCGCCAGCGGCTCGGTCAGCGCCGAGGCCCTGATCTACGACCAGAAGGGGCGCGCCATGGCGACCGGGGTCAGCCCGGCCCCGCCTTTCACGATCACACCGGCTCTGCGCGCCGCGGGCGACCCGCTCGCCGCCGCAGCGGATTTAATCTGCAACCCGCAGGCGCCCCGAGCCGCGCCGCTTCCGAGCATCGAGGCCGCGGCCGCCAGTGTGGGCGGCGGAGCGGACCGCGGCGCCAGCGCCGCCAACTGCGCCAATGGCGGGGCGCCGGCCGACACCGCCGCGCCGGGTGAAATGCCCGCCAAACCCGCGACTTGAGGCTTTGCCACTTCTGGCGCACCCTCACAGCCGGATCGTTCGAGGGCCGGGGATGACAGCCTACCGCGCGCCGCGCACCGTTGACTCCGTTGATCGCACCCTGGCGATGATCAACTACGGCCTCTTGCTCGCTTCACTCGCCTTCGCCGGGCTTCCCGCCATCGCGGCCCTGTTGATCGCCTATTTCCAGCGTCCGGAGTCGCCGGCCCCGATCAAGGGCCATCTCACATTCCAGATTCGCATCTTCTGGATCGGCTTTACCCTGAGCCTGGCCGCGGCCCTCTGCCTGCTGGGTGTGCTCGTAATCATCGGAACGAGCGTAATCAGTTCAGCGGCTCACACTGGCGTCGCCGTGGAGGCCTTCAATCCCGGCCCGCTAGGCATGGGTCTGCTCGCCGCCGCGCTCATCTGCATCTGCCTCACCGTCCTCTGGACGATCGGGGCCTGCGTCTTTGGCATCATCCGGCTTGCGGGCGGACGCGGGATCGGCCAGAGCGACACCCTATGAGCCTGCCCCCTCTCGCCGCCTATCCCGCCCTGCGCCTTCGCCGCCTGCGCCAGTCCGATTGGGTGCGCCGCCTGGTCCGCGAAAGCGTCCTGACTCCGGCGGACCTGATCTGGTCGATGGTCGTGCATGAGGGCGAGGGCCGCGTGCCGGTGCCATCCATGCCGGGGGTCGAGCGTCTCTCGGTCGAGGAATGCGCGAAGGCCGCCATCGAAGCCAAGAAGCTCGGCATCCCGGCAATCGCCGTCTTCCCGCACATCGACGGATCGCGAAAGGATGCCGCCGGCTCATCCGCCGCCGATCCGGACGGCGTGGTCTGCCGGGCTGTGAAAGCCATGAAGGCCGCCGCGCCCGAGGTGGGCATCATGTGCGATGTCGCCCTAGATCCCTTCACCAGCCACGGCCACGACGGCATCATCGAAGGCGGCCGCATCGCCAATGACCCGACTATCGAGCGCCTTGTGGAGCAGGCTTTGGTCCAGGCCGAGGCCGGCTGCGATATCCTCGCCCCCTCCGACATGATGGACGGCCGCTGCGGCGCCTTAAGATCAGCCTTGGAAACCTCTAATTTCCAAGATGTTATGATCATGTCCTACGCGGCCAAGTACGCCTCGGCGTTCTATGGGCCTTATCGTGAGGCGATCGGCTCCGGCAAGCTGGGCTCAGGCCCGGACCAAAACCCGGCCGACAAGAAAACCTACCAGATGGACTCCGCCAATTCCGACGAGGCCCTGCGCGAGGTCGCCCTCGATATCGCCGAGGGCGCAGACATGGTGATGGTGAAGCCTGGCCTGCCCTACCTCGATATCGTCCAGCGCGTGGTCGAGACCTTTCGCATGCCGACCTTCGCCTTCCAGGTCTCCGGCGAATACGCGATGCTGATGGCCGCCGCCAAGAACGGCTGGATCGACGAAGAGCGCGCCATCCTGGAAAGCCTCGGCGCCTTCAAGCGCGCTGGCTGCGCGGGCGTGATCACCTACTTCGCCCCGGTCGCCGCGAGGCTGCTGGGGGCCTGAAACCCCGTGGCAAAAAGGGCGCCCAGATTCAGGCACGCGCTCCCTGTCCCTAGGGCGCCCTCGTGAATCGCGATTACTTGCCCTAACCCTCACCGCATGGCTGGGGCTCGCCATTCCAATGTGCTGTTGACCTATCTGCGCCCGCAGGCGCGGCGGGTGATGCTGCTGGCTGGCCTGCTGCTCTCCGGCATTGCCCTGCAGATCATCGGCCCCCTCGTCCTGCGCCGGTTCATCGATTCGGTGGCCGGGGGCGCCGAGACACCACTCGCCCAGCTCTTTTCCCTCGCCGCCGTGTTCATGGCCGCAGCCGCCATCACGCAAGGCGTGCAGATCGCCTCCACGTGGCTCGGTGAACAGGTCGCCTGGCGCGCCACCAACGCCTTACGCCGTGACCTCGCCGAGCACGTTCTCACCCTCGACATGTCGTTCCACACGGCCCGCACGCCCGGCGAGCTGATTGAGCGGGTTGACGGTGACACCACGGCGCTGGCCAGCTTCTTCTCGCAGTTCGTCATCCAGATCCTCGGCGGCCTCCTCCTCATGACCGGCATCCTGGCCGTGCTTTTCCGGGAGAACGCCCTGGTCGGCGGGGCGATGACCATCTTCTGCATCGCCGCCCTAGTGGTGCTGCAGGCCACGCGCAACCTCGCCGTCGCCCACTACACCGCCGAACGCCAGGCCTGGAGCGAGATGGCCGGGTTCCTGGAAGAGCGCATGGGCGGCCTCGACGACATCCGCGCCAACGGCGGCGGTGATCACGTTATGCGCAAGATGACGGGCCTCGCCGACAGCCTGGTCGAAAAGGGCATCGCGGCGCAGTGGCGCGGCATCCTGATCTTCATGACCACGAACCTGACCTTCTCGCTCGGGTTCGCCCTCGCCCTCTGTCTGGGCGCACTGCTCTACCAGCGCGGCGAGATCACCATCGGCACGGTCTATTTGCTGGTCCAGTTCACCGGCATGCTCGGCGACCCCCTGATCCGCATCGGTCAGCAGCTTCAGCAGTTGCAGGGGGCCAGCGCCGGGCTCGGCCGCATTCGTCAGCTTCAGGCCATCAACGCCCACATCGAGGACGGGCCCGGCGCGGATTGGCGCCCGCACGCCCCGCCCCGCCTCGCCTTCGAGAACTTGGCCTTCGCCTATGATGAGCGGGCCCCTGTCCTGCGCGGCGTCACCTTCGACCTCGCCCCCGGCAAGGTGCTGGGCCTGCTCGGCCGCACCGGTAGCGGTAAGACCACCCTCACCCGGCTTCTCTTCCGGCTCTACGACCCCACCGGCGGACGAATCACCCTCGACGGCGTCGACATCCGCCAGGGGACCCTGGCGCAGCTGCGCGGCCGCATCGGCCTGGTGACCCAAGACATCCAGCTTTTCGAAGCCACGGTGCGCGAGAACGCCACCCTCTTTGACCCCTCGATCCCGGATGACCGAATCCGCGCCGTCTTGGAGGAAATCGGCCTTGGCCCCTGGTTCGCGCGCCTGCCGCAGGGGTTGGATACTGTTCTCGCCGGTACGGGGGGTGTCTCGGCCGGCGAAGCCCAGCTGATCGCCTTCGCCCGGGTTTTTCTCACCGATCCTGGCCTGGTGGTGCTGGACGAAGCCTCCTCCCGTCTCGATCCGGCCACCGACCGCCTGATCGAGCGGGCCATGGATAAGCTGCTCCTGCCCGATGAGAGCGGCGAGAGCCGCACGGCGATCATCATCGCCCACAAGCTGGCCACGGTGCGCCGCGCCGACGAAATACTAATCCTCGACCGCGGCGAGGTCGCCGAGGCTGGTGACCGCGCTCGCCTCGCCGCCGATCCGACCTCGCGCTTCGCCCAATTGCTGCGCTCAGGCATCGAGGAGGTGTTGTCGTGAAGGCTGGCCCTTGGGTGCAATGCTGGCGTTTGGCCATGGCGAGGCCAGGACTCTTCTGGGGTTCGATGGGCCTCTACACGGTGTTTTATTGCCTGCCCTTGGTGAGCGGCCTGGTCATGCGGGCGATCTTCGACGCCCTCTCCGGCCACGCGCCCGCCGGCCTTAACGTCTGGGCCCTGATCGGCGCCTGGGTCGGCAACCAGCTGGCTGTCGTGGCCGTGATCTTCTTCTCGGTCTGGGTCTGGACCAGCCTCAACACCCTCTCCGGCGCGCTCATACGCGCCAACATGATGGGGTGGCTGGTGCATGGCCCTGGCCCTAAGTCGGTACCCACCACGCCGGGCGAGGCGTTGTCGCGTTTCCGCGACGACGTCTTCGAGACGCTCCAGTTTCTGGAGAGCTGGATCGACACGGGCGGCCAGGCCGTATTCTGCGTCATTGCGCTGACCATCATGTTCTCGATCAACCCAGCCATCACATCGGCGGTGATCCTGCCGATGATGGTGGTGGGCGCGGTGACCGGATGGGTGACGGGCCGCATCCACTACTACCGCCGCCTCGCCCGCGAGGCCGCCGCCCGGGTGACCAGCTTCATCGGCGAGATGTTCACAGGCGTTCAGGCCATTCGCGTCGCCGGCGCCGAGGACCGCATGCTCGCCCACCTCGCCGATCTCGGCGAGGCGCGCCGCAAGACCGCCGTCACCGACCGGCTCTACATCGCCTATCTCGACGCCCTGGGGGCGGGTTCGGCCAGCCTCGGGGTCGGCCTCGTCCTGCTTCTGGCCGCCGGGGCCATGCACGCCCACACTTTCTCGGTCGGCGATTTCACTCTGTTCGCCAGCTATGTCGGCTGGGCTTCCGCGGCCCCCCGCTGGGTCGGCCGCCTACTGGCCCGCCATCGCACGGCGGATGTGGCGCTCACCCGCGTGCAGACGATTATGAAGGGCGCCGATCCCCTGGCCGTCAGCGCCCGTCAGCCGCCCCGAGCAGAGCCGGTCCCTCGCCATAGCGGCCTTGCGGAGGTACGGGTCAGCGGCCTTTCCTACCGCCACCCCAGTTCCGAGCGCGGCATTATCGGCGCGGACTTCACCCTCCGCAAAGGTCAGGTCACCGTCGTCACCGGCCGTGTCGGCTCGGGCAAGAGCACCCTGATCCGGTCCTTCCTCGGCCTGATCCCCAACGATGCCGGCGAGGTGCTCTGGAACGGGGAACGCGTGGCGGATCTCGCCACCTTTATGGCCCCTCCCAGGGTCGCCTACACGGCCCAGGCGCCGCGCCTCTTCTCCGAACCCCTGCGCGACAACATCCTCATGGGCGCCGCCGCTACGGACGAAGAGCTGCTGGCGGCCATTCAGCTGGCCATCTTGGAGCCGGACATCGCTCAGCTGGACGCCGGTCTCGAGACCTTCGTCGGCACCCGGGGCGTCACGCTCTCCGGCGGCCAGCTACAGCGCACGGCGGCGGCGCGGATGTTCGTGCGTGACACCGATCTCGTCGTCTTCGACGACGTCTCCTCGGCCCTCGATGTGAAGACCGAGCAGCAGTTCTGGACCCGGTTCTTCTCCTCCGGCGACCGTACCTGCCTCGCCGTCTCACACCGCCGCGAAGCCTTTCGTCATGCCGATGAGATCCTGGTCATGGACGAGGGCCGCATCGCCGCGCGAGGCACGTTGAAGTCCCTTCTGGCAGAGAGCGCCCTCTTCCGCCACGCCTGGGAACACACCGAACAAGCCCACGCCCCGGTCTAGGACCAGGCTTCCCGATCGGCGACGTGCATGATCGCGGGAATGCCATTCTCATAGAGAAAATCGCGCTCGGGCGTTCGCCGCAGACCAAGGCGGCGCATGACGGCAAAAGAGCGCGCGTTGTCCGGGACGGCGAAACAGGCAATCTCTGCTTCCGTGGTGCGGCGGAAGATGTCCTTCAAAGCGCCGGCAGAGGCCTCAGTCGCAAACCCCTGCCCCCAAGCGGCGCGGCTCAGACGCCAGCCGACCTCCAGGCCGGGGGCGATGGCAAGACTGGGCCAGATGGGGGAAATCCCGCAATAGCCCAGCCACACGGGGTCTTCCTTGCGCCGCAATGCCCACTTGCCAAAGCCATCACGGGCGAAGGCCTCCAGATGGCGCTCGAACCGGCTATGCTTCTCTGCCTCGCTCCACGGCGCGCCATAGTCCCACATGACCTCCGGATCGCTCGCCATGGCGAGGAACGCTGGCCGGTCGGCCTCCGTCCACGGCGTCAGCAACAGGCGGTCGGTTTCAATCGTCATCGGGAAAGGCGGGCCGCGAGGCTGGAGGTGTCCCACCGCCGGCCGCCCATGGCCTGAACTTCTGCGTAGAACTGGTCGACCAGCGCCGTCACTTCCACGCGCGCCCCGTTGGCCCGCGCCTCGTCCAGCACCAGGCCAAGGTCTTTCCGCATCCAGTCCACCGCGAAACCGAACTCGAATTTGCCCTCCGCCATGGTCTTCCAGCGGTTGTCCATCTGCCAGGATTGGGCCGCGCCTTTGGAAATCGCCTCATAGACATCAGCTGTGTTCAGGCCCGCTTTCTGCGCGAAGGTCACCGCCTCTGCGAGCCCCTGCACCAAGCCCGCGATGCAGATCTGATTGCACATCTTGGCCAGTTGCCCCGCCCCCGGCCCACCCATTCGCTTGGTTGCCTTGGCATAGGCGGAGATCACCGGCTCGGCCTTCGCGAAGGAAGCCTCCTCACCGCCGCACATGATGGTCAATTGGCCGTTCTCTGCCCCCGCCTGGCCCCCACTGACGGGCGCATCCACGAAGCCGACGCCCGCCGCGGCGGCGAGCGCGGCCATCTCCCGCGCCACCTTGGCCGAGGTCGTGGTGTGGTCAACGATCACGGCGCCGGCAGGAAGGGCCGGAAGGGCTTCGGCCACAACGGCCCGCACATCGTCATCATTTCCGACGCAGAGCGCCACCAGTTCACAATCAGACACCGCCTCGGCGATCGTTGCGCCGGCCCGGCCCCCGTGCTTCGCCGCCCAGGCCTCCGCCTTCGCCGGCGTGCGGTTGAACACGCTGACCTCATGCCCCTTGGCCGCCAGGTGCCCGGCCATTGGAAATCCCATCACGCCCAGGCCAACAAAAGCTGTTCTCACGCCAACGCTCCCAACATGTTCAACGCCATCTTAACCGGCAGACGCCACCTTGGCCGGTGAATAGAGACTCATCCGCAGGCGAACCATGGCGACCAGTGACGCCCCGATCCTGATCAAGAAGGTCAAGAAGATCTCCGGCGGCGGGCACCACGGCGGCGCCTGGAAGGTGGCCTACGCCGATTTCGTGACCGCTATGATGGCGTTCTTTCTCCTGATGTGGCTGATCAATACCACCAGCCCCGAACAGAAGCGCGGTATCGCCGATTATTTCGCGCCAGCCAGTGTCTCGCCGACATCGTCGGGCTCCGGCGGCCTTCTGGGCGGCACGGCCCTCGGCCAGGACGGCTCCAAGCAGGACGGCTCCAACGAGGTCGTCCAGAACAGCGCGCCCGAGGCCGACACCCAGACAGAGGAAGGCACTCGCCCGCAAGGCGCGGCCGCCCTCGCCTCGGCCACGGATAGCCAGCTTCAGGATGCGATCCAGTCCCGCGAAGCTCAGTCCTTCTCCAGCGCCGCCCAATCGATCCGTCAGGCCCTGGAGACCATGCCGGAGCTGGCCGAGCTGTCCCACCAGGTGCGCATCGACATGACGCCCGAAGGGCTGCGCATTCAGCTGGTCGATGAAGACGGCCGCTCGATGTTCCAGGAAGGCAGCGCTCAACCGAATGATCGGGCGCGCGTCCTGCTGCGCGCCATCGCCAAGATCATCAATACCTTGCCCAATCGCATAACCATCGCCGGTCACACCAGCGCCAGCACTGTCGGGGTCCGCGGCGGAAATGACTGGTCGCTCTCCGCGGGCCGCGCGGACGCTTCACGCGCCATCCTGCAGGCCGCAGGCGTTGATCCTGACCGCATCTATCAAGTGTCTGGCAAGGCCAACTCCGATCCGCTGTTCCCGGACGATCCGACCCTGGCAGGTAACCGGCGCATCTCGATTATTCTGCTGCGCGAAGCCCCGGTCCTTCCACCAGATCAATAGAGCGATCTTCCGCGGTCTCAGAACGCCGCTCGGCCGAACCCGCTTGCGCAACCGCCGTGATTGCCTCCTAATCCTTGTCTGAGTGATGATTTGAGGAGCTGGCCGGCCACGTGACCCAACACGTCCCGTCCCGACAGTTGCGGTTCTTCCTGACCGCCCCCTCGCCCTGCCCCTATTTGCCGGGCAAGGAGGAGCGAAAGGTCTTCGCACACCTGCCTCTGCTTGACGGCGCCCTCGTCAATGACAGCCTCACTCAGGGCGGGTTCCGGCGTTCACAGAACATCGCATACCGGCCGGCCTGCGAAAGCTGCTCTGCCTGCGCCTCGGTGCGTATCCCAGTGTCGGACTATGTGTTCTCCCGCTCCGAACGGAAGATCCTGCGCCGCAACGAGCCCCTGACCCGCGACGTGGTCGAGGCCGAGGCCACTCTCGAGCAGTTCGAGCTCCTGCGCCGCTACCTTAATGCCCGCCACCCGGGCGGCGGCATGGCGGACATGACCTGGCCGGACTACGTGGCGATGGTCGAGGATACGGCGGTGCGTACCCACCTCGTTGAATACCGCGCCCCCACCACGGACCGCGGCCCGGGCGACCTTATCGGATGCGCCCTGGTGGACCAGCTCTCCGACGGGCTTTCCCTGGTCTACAGCTTCTTCGACCCGGCGCTGGAGCGGGTCAGCCTCGGGTCTTTCGTGATCCTCGACCACGTGGTCCAGGCGGGCCTGATGGGCCTGCCCTACGTCTACCTGGGCTACTGGGTGCCGGGGTCGGACAAGATGGACTACAAGGCCCGCTTTTCGCCCATCGAGATTCTGCGGCCCATGGGCTGGTGCCTGATGTCGGCGAAGGACAAGGCCTGAGAGGTCCGCGAGTGGACCCGCCTCTAAGCCGCCTTCCTGAACGGCTTGAACGCCGCGTTCCGCAGGCGCTGCAACGCCCTCAGACGCCGCCAGAACCGCTTCTTCTCCGGCTTCGGCAGGGGTTGCAGGTTGCGCTGGAATTCCTCGACGCAGACCGCCCAGGAGAACTTCTCCGCGTGTTGGCGCGCCACGCCGCGATCGCAGTCGAGGGCTTGCAAACAGACGGCGCGCAGGTCCTCGCCGATGAAACCGCCGCCACTGCCGGGTATCAGGTCGCGGGAGCCCGGCGCATCAAAGCCCGCCACCGGCGTTCCGGCCGCCATGGCTTCCAGGATCACCCCGCCCCAGGTCTCGGTCAGGCTGGGGAAGACGAAACAGTCGGCATCGGCGAAATAGCGGGCCAGCTCCTCCCCGAACTTGCCGCCGGTGAACACCACGTCCGGATATTTCGCCCGCAGCATCTCCAGGTCCGGCCCCGGCCCGACCACCACCTTGGTCCCGGGCAGGTCGAGCTTGAGGAAGGCCTCGAGGTTCTTCTCCACGGCCACCCGGCCGACATTCAGGAAGATCGGGCCCTTCAGATCCTTGTAGACCCCGCCATCGATGCCGCGCTTGGAGGGATGGAAGAGCTCGATATCCACGCCCCGCGCCCAGGACGTCACATTGCGAAAGCCCCGGCTCTCCAGGGTCTGCTGCATGGTCGGCGACGACACCATCAGCCGCCCGCTCTTGTCGTGGAAGGCGCGCATAACCCCATAGCCGGCCACCAGCGGAATGAACGGGAAGCGGGCCGTGACATATTCCGGATATTGCGTGTGGTAGCAGGTCGTGAACGGGAAGCGGTGCTTCAGACAGACGGCTCGCGCGTCCCAGCCCAGCGTACCTTCGGTAGCGATGTGCACGGCGTCCGGCGCGAAGGCCAGAAACCGCTCCTCGATGGAGTGCCGCGCCCCCAGGGCCAGTTTGATTTCCGAATAGGTGACCAGCGGCACGGTGAAATAGCCATCGGCCGGAGAGATGATCTCCACCTCGCAGCCGGCGTTGCGCAGCTCGGCGACGAGCTTCTGCAACGTACGGACGACGCCGTTGACCTGAGGCTCCCAGGCGTCGGTGACGAGGAGGATCCGCTTGGGCAGGGTTTCCGGCGGATCGGCGACGAGCTGCAGCTGGGCTGTGCTTGGCATGCCGGCGTTATCTCACGTGCAACGTGACAGTTCAAACCGCCGGTTCAGCTCCAGGGTCCGGCGGGCGGTGTGGTGGGGTCGGCGGCGGGAGTCTCCTCTGGAACCGGCGGCGGCGCGGTTTCCGGCGCGCTGGAAGGTTCCATCGAGGGCAGAGCCAGGTCATGGCCGCCGGCATAGGCCACCAGGGCGGCGATGCGTTGCTCCACCGGCGGATGGGTCGCGAAGAGGCTATAGACCCCCGCCTCGTCATTGGCGAGGAACATGGCCCGCATCGATTCGGGCGCCTCCAGATGGGCGTGGCCGGACACCTTGCGCAGGGCCCGGATCATGGCGTCCGGGTTCTTGGTCAGCTCCGCCGAGCCCGCATCGGCCACGAATTCGCGGCTTCGCGAAATTGCCATGCGGATCACGATGGCCAGCACATAGCCCACCGCCGCCACGGCGAAGGCGATGACGACAAACACCAGCGCGCCCCCGCCGCTCCGCCCCCGGCCGCCGCCACGCCCGATGCCGAACCGCAGGAAGCCCCGGAAAATCATCTGGGCGATCAGGCTGATGATGCCGGCGAACACTGACGCCACCACCATGGTGCGCACGTCGCGGTTCATGATGTGGGTCAGCTCATGGGCCAGCACGGCCTCGAGCTCATCGTCCTCCAGCCGGTCCAGAATCCCCTGGGTCACCGAGACGGAGAACCGGCCCGGATGCAGGCCGCTGGCGAAAGCATTCAGTTCCTCGCTCTGCATGATCTTCACCTGCGGCATCGGCAGGCCGCGAGAAATGCAGAGATTTTCCAGGAGATTGTAGAGCCGGGGCTGGTCTTCCCGGCTGACGGTCCGCGAGCCCGTGGCCAGGTCCACGATGATCCCGTTGAAGAAATAGGCGATGACGAACCAGATTCCGGCGGTCACCAGGGCGCCCGGGATCGAGAAGATCAGGTCTTCCGTGGCGTTGCCGAATGCCCGGCCGATATTGCGCCCGGAGTCGATGGCGTCGGCCGCCTGGAACGCGAAATCCAGCCCCCACACCATGCCGATGAGAAGGACTGGAAACCCTGCCAGGAGAAGCAGGGACCGCAGATTGTTGTTCCAGATATAGGTGGAGAGCCCGACGGCTTGCACGCTTGCTTACTCCGCCGGGCCCCGAGACTAGAACTTCACGCTGGGCGCGGTCTGCATGGCGGCGCGCTGATCGGCGCCCACATCGAAGAACTCGCGCGACTGGAAGCCGAACATCCCGGCGAACACCACGGCCGGGAACTGCTGGATCGCCGCATTGTACTCGCTGATGGCGTTGTTGAAGAACCGGCGGGCCGCGGCCAGCTTGTTCTCGATGTCGCTCAGCTCGCGCTGCAGTTCCAGGAAGTTGGTGTTGGCCTTCAGGTCCGGGTAGGCCTCAGCGACGGCCATCAGGCGGCCCAGCGCGCCGGTCAGGGCGTTCTCCGCGGCGATCTTGCCGTCGATCGAAGTGGCGTTGGCCGCGGCGGTGCGCGCGGCAGTAACCGCCTCCAGCGTGCCGGCTTCGTGCGCGGCGTAGCCCTTAACGGTCTCGACCAGGTTGGGGATCAGGTCCTGCCGCTGCTTCAGCTGCACATCCACGTCCGCGAACGCCTGATTGGCGCGCTGCCGCAGGCCCACCAGACGGTTGTAGATCCCGATCAGCAGGAGCCCGATGACCCCCACGATAACCAGGAGAATGATCCACCCCATACGCCGCCTCCGACTGCTGGCCCTGAATTCGAGGCATTAGCCTAACGGGGTTCTGTGAGCGGCGCTAGGGACGCGCTCCTTCAGGGGCGTGTCCCTTGGGCTTTGGCCGATGAGATCGCGGTTCCTCCTGACAGGCCCTGGGGACACGCCCCTAAAGGAGCGCGTCCCCAAGCCCCCTCAGGCGTTGACCGGCGCCCGCTTGAACAGCGCCCTGTCCTTCGCCCGGGGGTCGTTCTCCACGCGCGGCGTCACGTCGAAGATCATCGTCGCCCGGTTGGCCACGTCGTAGGCCGGCCAGTGCGGAACATGGGCGTTGTTCGGGTTGCTGGTCTTGGCGAAGGCGAGCCAGCTTTCGCTCATCTGGTCGGCGATCTTCTGCTGCTCCGGGCCGATGCCGCTCATGCTCTCGGACTTGTGCACGTTGTCGAACACGAAGCCGATATCCAGGGCGTGCGGCGCCATCCACCTGCCGCCATCGACTGGCGTGTCCCAGTCCAGAATATAGAAATAGACCGGCGCCCCGCCCTGCTCGGCCTTGCGGTCGGCCTGGGCGATGGACGTGCGCAGGAAACCCCGGTCCGTGGTGATCGTGAAGTAGCAGTTGGCCGGCGTGTAGTCCGGGTGCAGCTTGCGGTATCCGGCCAGGATCTCCGGCACGTTGTAGCCCGGCATCACCTTCTCGAGCTCGCTCTCCAGGGTCTCCCACGTGAGTCCAAAGAGGTGCGGCTGCCCGGCCCCGGTCAGCAGGGAGCTTTCCGTCCGGCAGGTGCCGATCATCATCGCCACGTCACGGCCGGTCTCGGCCGCCACCGGATTGAACGGGTGCACCTTCAACGCCCGGCCATCCAGCACCGGCCCGGAGCCGACGCCCCGCGCCCCGGCCCGCGTCGCCGCGCGCACGGCCTTCTGGATATCCTCCACCGGGATCGTCTTGATCTGATCGATGGTCTGAGCGGTCAGTCCGAGGGCTTCCACCACCTTTTCCGAAGCCTTCGCCGCCTCTTCGGCGGGCACGGCGGTCATCCAGGGCCCTGATTGCACCACGCCCTTCTGGAAGAGCCCCTTGGCGCTCTCCATGGCCATCAGGATGGAGACCTTCCCGCCCCCGCCGCTCTCGCCGAAGATCAGCACATTGGACGGGTCGCCGCCGAACTCGGCGATGTTGTCCCGCACCCATTCCAGGGCGAGCACCATATCCAGCGCCCCGGCATTGCCGCTGTCGGCGAAGGACTCGCCGTATTGGCCGAGATACATGTAGCCGAAGGTGTTGAGGCGGTGGTTCACCGTCACCACCACCACGTCGCCGCGATTGGCCAGCCGCACCCCGTCATAGGCGTTGGACGAGCCGTTGCCGGTGGCGAAGCCGCCGCCGTGGAACCACACCATCACCGGCCGCTTGCTCCCATCGCGCAGGGCCGGCGTCCAGACATTGAGGAACAGGCAGTCCTCGCTCATCGGCAGGGGCGGGTTCGGCCGCCAGGACTTGAAGAGACCGCCCCCATCCCCGCCCTCGGCCTGAGGTGAGGACGCGCCATAGCCGAGCGCATCGCGCGTCTCGGTCCAGGGCGTGGGCTTCTTCGGCGCCGCGAACCGCGTCGTGGCCGTGTCCGCGCCATAGCGCACGCCTTTGAAGACGTTCACCCCGTCCTCGACAAAGCCCCGCACGGGCCCGGAATTGGTGGTGGCGATGGGGTGATCGGTCATGGCGCGTTTCCCTGCTTTTCTGTGTGCAGGCAAGACTAGACTTAGCGTCAGACGCGGGAAAGGGGACTAAGGCCCCCGCGCCTCCGGCGACGCCGACCGGTCCAGCGCCGGATACTGCTGGCTCACCGCCGGAAGCGGCGTCTTCTTCCCCGTCAGGCGCTCCACCGCGATGGCATAGACACAGATCGCCGCCAGCCTCGGGAAGAACCCCTCCGGCCGCCCCGTATCCGGCGGGCCATACTTCGCCATCAGCTGGTGGCAGAACCGCTCCTTGGCCGCACGGTCGGTGACGATCCTGATCCGGCCGAACGCCACGGCGCTGCGATAGGCCACCGAGGTGTCGCATTCGAACCGGCCGTAGGCGAATACCGGCCCCGCATCGTCCACCTCGAAGCAGGCGCGCGGCTCGGCCAGCACATTGGCGCGCAAATGCCCCGCCGTTATGGCGTTGTGCACCCAGATTTCGCCGTCCATCACCACGTAGAGCAGCGGCGTCACATAGGGCAGCCCGTCGCCCCCCACCGTGCCCAGCCGCCCGCAGTAGCCCTCGGCCAGAAACGCCTGAACCTCCTGATCCGGCATCAGCTTGTCCGCCCGCCGCACCTCCGGCAGACCGCTCATTGGCCCGGCTCCTGGTTGAGGAAGGTGGTGATCAGGGGGGCAATCGCGGCGGCGTGGGTCTGGGCGAGGTCATGATCACCCCCCGGCACCACATGCAGGTGCGAGCGCGGAATCAGCCGGTTCAGAGTCTGGCCCACGGCCACGGGGCTGATCGGGTCCTTGTCGCCCCAGATCAGCAGGGTGCGCTGGCGCACTTTGTGCAATTCGCGCGTCAGATCGTACTTCGCCGTGGTGATCCACTCGGCGGCGTCCGGATTTTCCCAGCGGTAGCCGGGCCGCCAGTCGAATGCATTGTGGGCGTCCATATCAACGCCGGCCGATCCCACGGTCAGCACCAGCCGGGAAATCGCCTTGGGCCGCCGCAGCGCGATCAACATGGCAACCAGGGTTCCCATCGACTGGGCGAGCACATCGGCCGGCTCGTCGCCGATCGCCGCGTCGGCCATGTCCACCAGGTCCTCGAAGGAGCGGATTGCCGGATCTGGCGCCTCCTCCCCGAGCCCAGGCCAGCCAAGATAGGTCTTGCTCCAGCCCTTGGGCAGCGCCTCGCCCAGAGGCCGCCAGAACGTCGGGCTCGCGCCGGCGCCCGGGAAGAAGATCAGCCGCCGCGGAGCGGCAAGCGTCTTGGCCATGTAGACCACGAAGCCGTCATTGATCGGCTCGACGCTTTCGACCACGAAGCCGAGGCGCTGATAGAGGCGGACATTGGCCTCCATCTTCTGGTTGGTGCGCAGGCGCAGGATGCCGAACCCAGCTTCCCGGGTGAGATCTTCCGCATAGGAGATCATCCGCTCGCCCAGGCCGAGGCCCCTGCCCTGCAATTCCGGCGTCACGGCCACATTGACGATGTAGAGGTGATCCTCGTGCGCCTCGGTCTCGATGAGACCGACCATCAGATCCCCGTGGAACCAAAGGTCGAACCTGTGGTCGGTCATGGCCCGCTCGTAATCCGCCGTCATCGGCAGAGGTTCGCGCCCGATCACCGGCACCCAACGGCCATAGGCGGCTCGGGTCAGGGCCCGTGCGGCCTCCGCGTCCTTGGGCGCCGCCAGCCGGTGGGTCAGCTGGTTCAGGGTGATCTTGTCGAGGGTGAGGTCCATCCCGGCCTCCTTCAAATGCGCAGTCGAAAACAAAACGCCCGCCGGTTGAGGGCGGGCGGCGGTCGGCTTGAAATCTGCTCGGGGGTCTAGGCCTGACCCACCTGCCGCATCATCCACGCGTCCGCCGCCAAGGCCTTACGGCCTCGGGCTCGGGAGCGAATGGATTTGGCGTTCATGACCATGGCCGCGGAACATGGCAGCAAAGCTCGCCCGGTCAAGCGACCCTCGCCCTCCCAGCGCCCTTCAGATAAGGCTGGTGTTCGAACCGCAACACCACTCGGCGGAGGTTTTTCTTGCCCCATGACGCCCCTGAAGACGGCTGGAAGCATTCCGGCGTCCGCGTAGTTCCCGGCGGCAGCCTCGATACCAACACGCCCCAGACACCGGGAATGAACCGCGCCGCCGCCATCGATTTCGCCCGCGTCGGCGCCCAGAAGCTTTGGGCCGGCACGGTGCACATTCATCCAGGCGCGAAGACCGGCGCCCACCACCATGGCCCGCTGGAGAGCGTCATTTACGTCATCCGCGGCAAGGCCCGCATGCGCTGGGGCGAGGCCCTCGAATTCACCGCCGAGGCCGGGCCGGGCGACTTCATCTACGTCCCGCCCTTCGTGCCGCACCAAGAGATCAATGCGTCGGAGGGCGAGACGCTGGAATGCGTGCTCGTGCGCTCGGACAACGAAGCGGTGGTGGTGAACCTGGATATCGAGCCGGCCGAGAAACCGCAGGACGTGCCCTGGGTCGATCCCATCCACCGGGCCCCAGGCTAGACTTCCACCATCTCGAACTGCCTCTTCGACATGCCGCAGTCTGGGCAGTTCCAGTCGTCGGGGATGTCCGCCCAGCGGGTGCCCGGGGCGAAGCCCTCCGTGGGCAGTCCATCAGCCTCCGAGTAGATGAAGCCGCAGGTCTGGCATTGCCAGGTCTTGTAGTCCGTATCCGTCATCACGCTTCCAAGGTGTGCTCTCGCACCCGCTCCAAGTCATCCGCCGTCACGCCGACGCTTTCGGTGAGAAACCGTTCCACGGTCCCCCAGTCGGCGTCCAGGGTCTCCAGCATCGCCTCCAGATAGGCCGCCTCCACCGTGAACACCGGGGCGAGCGCCGCCGGCGTCCAGTCGTCAAAGGGCAGGCCCGCCATGATCTGCGGCACCCGCGCATCGAGGTTTTTCGCTCCCTCGTAGTGCGTGAGCGTCAGCAGATAGTCCTGCATCAAGTCCTCCCGGCTCACGCCGTCCAGGAGATGGATCAAAGCGCAGACGACACCGGTGCGATCCTTGCCGCCGGAACAGTGCACCAGGAAAGGGTAGCTCTCGTCGTTCGCCAGCCGCTGAAAAATGGTCCGGAAGCCCGCCAGCGGCCGCGGTTCGCGCATCAGCCGGCGGTAATAGTTGATCATCAGCTCCCGGCTCTGGGCGGGGTCATTGCGGAGCTCCGGGCTGCCGAGGATCGTACCCATCACGTCCTTGCCGCCCTGGTCTGAGAAGAGGCTCGTCAGCATCAGTTCAGGCGCCGGGTCTCCGCGCCAAGCCGTAGCCGCGTTGGCTGCTTCGCTTTCACGCCGCAAGTCGCAGACCAGCCGGATTCCCCGGGCGTTCAGCACCTCGAAGTCCGCCTCGCTCAGACCGTTCAGCCGGTCAGAGCGGTAGAGCCGCCCAAGCCGCATCTTGCGCCCGCTGGCCGTCTCATAGCCTCCGAAATCGCGGAAGTTGCTGGCGCCCTGAAGAGGGATATGGCGCATGGTGAGATGCTCCGTGGTGCGATGCGCCACCCTATCGGGCCTGCATGACACTGGCGCAACCGTCAGCTTGGCGTCCGCAGGGTCACAGGTCTACATCATCGCCAGGGCGTCGATGAGGAGCCGGCATGGCCGACGAGCGTATTCTGGTGATCGGGGCGGGCATCGCCGGCCTCTTCTCGGCTCTGGCCTTGGCGCGCGACGGTCGTGAGCTCCTGATTATCGACAAAGATCCGCCGCCGCCCGAAGGCGGCGCGGATGCCGCCTTCGCCGACTGGAAGCACAACGGCGTTGGTCACCTGCGCCACAGTCACGCCTTTCTGGCGCGCCTCAACGTGTTGGTGAAACAGCACCACCCAGCCTTGCACCAAGCCCTTTTGGACGCCGGCTGCCGCGAACTCGGCATCGCCGACAGCCTGCCTCCGCCGATGGTTCCGCTTTGGACGGCGCAGTCCGGCGACGATGACCTTTCCGTCCTCACCAGCCGGCGCACCACTCTGGAACTGGTCATCCGCCGCTATGTCGAGACCCTGCCCGGCGTCACCTTCCAGACGGGCGTTTTCGTGCGCGAAGCGATCCTGGAGGCGACCCCGGAGGGCCGTCGCATCGCTGGTGTCCGTACCGGGGGTGCTGATGAGCCTCAAGGCGAGATTCGCGCTGATATCACTCTCGACGCCTCCGGCCGCCTCTCCGAGATCCCGGCCCAGCTTCGCGCCGACGGCGCCGTGATCGGCGAGGAGGCCGAGGATTGCGGCATTCTCTACTACACGCGCCACTACCGCCTGCGCCCCGGCCAGTCCGAGCCCCCGCGCGGCGCCCATGGCGGCACGGGCGATCTCGGCTTTCTGAAGTTCGGCTTGTTCCCCGGCGACAACGGTTGCTTCTCGATTACCCTCGCGGTTCCGGAAATCGAAACCGAACTGCGCCAGAAGGTCATTGACCCGGCTGTCTTCGACGCTATCTGCCGCCACTATCCAGGTCTCGCGCCCTGGCTGGATGAGGCGCGCACCGAGCCGGTGGGACGGGTACACGGCATGGGCGATCTTCGCGGACATTGGCGCGATTTCGTCACGGCCGAAGGCGCGCCGGCCGCCTTGGGTTATTTTCCCATCGGCGACGCCATGATCCGCGCCAATCCACTCTACGGCCGGGGATGCTCCTTCGCCGCCGTCGCGGCCTTTGAGCTCAAGGCCGCTCTGGAAGAAGCCGCCACGCCGCTGGCCAGGGCGCGCGCTTATCACGGCCGCATCCGTTCGGTCCTGCGCCCCTATTTCGACGGCATGCGCAATCAGGACCGGGCCGCTATCAAGCGCGCCGCCGCCATCCGCAACCCGCCGCCAAAGCCTGTCGTTCCGTCGATCACCTCAGCCATAGGCCGATCACTCGGCAACGACGGGATCGCCATCGCCCTACGCTCTGACCCGGTGCTGCTGCGCGCCGCCATGCGCGACTTCCATATGCTGGAGCCCCAGCCCGGCGCCTGGCTGAAGAAGCCGGACAACTGGCTGCGCATCGGCAAGTGGTGGCTACGCGGCAAACGCGCCAATGCGGACCGCTATCCGCCGAAGCCTGGCCCCGATCGCAAGTTCATCTTCGACGCGATCGGGCTCGCGGCTTAGGGGGTAGCCCACTCCGGCGGCGAATTGCCGTTGGCGTTGGCGTTCGTCCCGTCATTGATCTGCTGGATGCGCCGCTGGATCGCCCATTTCAGATTCAGTGCCGTGTTCATGTTGGCGTCGTAGATGCTCAGCTGAGCCCGCGTCGCGATGAGGTCCGGCTCGTTGTTGAACATCACCATGTCGCCCTGCGCCACCCAGCGGCCCCTGGCGATCACGTCGAAGGCCTTGCCCATGGCGTCCAGCGCCTTCAGCTGCAGATCCACATAGCGCTGCGCCTGGGTCGCCGAGCCCTCGCGATAGCGCCGCAGCGCCGTCTGGAAGGCCGCTTTCAGGTCTGGGCGCGTCTTGGCGTTCACCGTCGCCTGCATCTGGGCGTCACGGGTGCGCAGCTTCTGGGCCAGGGTATTCACCGCCGCCCGCGCCGCCGCGACCCGGGCCCGGGTGTTCACCAGCCCCCGGTCATTCTTCAGCACCCCGCCCCGGGTGATCTGCGGCCCGACATTGTTGGTCACCTCGTCCCAGGCGATCCGCATGTCCTCGGCGAGGCCCGCCGTCTGGCCGCGCTCCCAATCGGCCGCCTGGCGCGGCGCCGGGATGCCCTTGATGGCGGTGATATACTGGCCGACCTGCGGGACCATCAGGCCGAAGAAGCCCGCCGCGATGAAGGCCAGGAAATAGGGCGCCGCCACCCGCCGGCGGAACTGCAGCACCGTGAACCACAGCAGGGTCCAGATGATCCCCGCCCCGAGCGCCGCCCCGAACACTAGCAGGAACGTGCGCCCCACCATCATGCCCATGAACTGGGCGAAGATCGGCGAGGCCGTATCTCCGGGATTGTAGATCAGCCCGCCCTTCGGCGTCGCCAGGAAGCCGATCACCACCAGGATCAGGCAGCCGCCTGCCAGATAGGGCCAGGTCACCGGCTCTCTCGGCGCCTTGGCGGTGCGCGCGTAGACCGAGAATGGCTGGAAATCCTGATCGGGCGCTGGTTCGCTCACGTCTTTCCCCCCTTGGACGCTGACTAAGTCGCTAGCTGAAGGCGTCGGCGACGTTGGGGCCACCTTCCTTGATGGTCTTCAGTTCGATGTAGGCAGAGGTCGACCAGGCCTGGTTTACCCCCAGCCATAGGGGCACGAGGAAGAGATATGCGAGGAAAGCCACGCTCACGCCCGCGATCATCTGAGGTGTGAAAGACTCGGGGTTCGTCCCCGCCGGATTGGGCAAGGCGGCGGCAAAGCCGCCGATCACCAGAAAGACCACCAGGCCAAAGGCGACGTTTATCAGCGCCTGGGTCATGTGCAGGCCGAACAGGGTCATGCGGTGATTTTCGGTGAGCGCAACACTGCGGCCGAAAGCTTCAAAAGGGTTCAGCTTCTCGATCACCATGGCCGGACCGGCCACATAGAGGAAGATCAGGATGATGATCCCCACCACGATGAACAGGGCCCCGATGTAGACGGCGATGAACTCCATCAGCCAAAGCGCGGCCAGCATCGGCGATGCGCGCAAGGCCCGGCCTGTGATCTCTCCAAACCTGCTCTCCTGCCCGTTCGCATCCGCTGCGCCCGCCAGCGCCACGACGCCTTGCATGAATGCCAGGTAGCCAAGGAAAAAGAGGAGGTTGATCAAGCCCAGAACGGCGACATCCGCGCCGCGAAAACGTTCCACCGCGCTCTCCCCACCCTGGATGAAATAGGTGGCGAGCCACAGCAGCGTCGCAGCCACGAACACCACGAAACCATAGGCCAGGCTCGCCTGCAGGATCAGCATGAGGTGGTTGCGAACGATGGTGAAGGCGCGGCCAACGGTCCGGCCGAACTGAAACGTCTCGCGGCGTCCGCTCGCCGGCGCATAGGTGCTCGTCATGAAGTCCCCCTCAAGGAGAAACCTTACCTGGGGTTGTCAGCTCCGCATAGGCTGCGGCGGGCGCCGCGAGGTTCAGAGCCATCCAGATGACGAGCGCCAGGGCCAGCAGCAGCCACACCGCCAGATTGGCCTTCCCGGCGAGGTCCGGCGGCAAATGCGCCACCAGGGACGCCCCACCCCAAAACGCCGCTGACATCACAAAGAACCCGCCCATGTTCACACCCAACAGCAACACCCGCAGCGCGCCGATCACCGCCAATTTCGGGCTGACCAGGGCTTCACTCCGCGCCAGGGCCGCCTCCGGCGAAGCGCCCTCAGCTACCGAGGCCGGCCCGGACACATAAGCAAGGGTCGCCGCGGCCCCGAGCCCGCCCATCAGGCGCAGTTGGGCGAGGCGCGGCGCGAGCGCCAGGCTCCTTAGGGCCTGCCAGAACCCCAGCGGCTTCTCGCTCACCCCCGCCACGGTCATCAGGGCGGCCAGGCCAAACCCATAGACCACCACCTCGATCAGCACGGGGATAGGCCACAGCGCCCGGTTCGGCCCGATCACGAAGGTGATGAGCCCTGCCACGGCCCCGAAATAAGCCGCGCTGAACAACACCAGCATCAGGATATTCTGTCCGACGATCTTCCAGGCCCGGCTCAGCATCCGGCGCGCCAGATCGCCGGGCTGGGCGTCGTCCGCACTCATCCCGCCGCCAGTTCCAGGATTTCGACAATGTCGGCCGGGCTGCTGATCGGGCGCGGATTGGTCCGCACGCCGGCGTCATGCATGGTGTGTTCGGCGATCGCCTGAAAATCGGGCCGCGTAACGCCGACGGCCTTCAGGGATGACGGCAGGCCCAGTTCCCGCACCAGCCCCGCCACAGCTTCCGAGGCCCGTCCTTTGAGGCCAATCACCCGCGACACGACCTCCTGGCGCTCAGTCCCCACCGCGGCGTTCCAGGCCAGGACGGCCGGCAGGATCACGCACGACGTCACCCCATGCGGCACCCCATAGTTTCCACCCAGCGTGTGGCCGATGGCGTGGCTCGCTCCCATGCCGCGCCCGGAGCGGGCCGAGGCCATGGCCCGCCACATGCCGAATTGACAGTCCTGCCGCGCCTGCAAATCCTCCGGATTGGCCTTGGTGGCCCGCAGACCGCGCACCAGCAGGCTCAAGCCTTCCTCCGCCACGGCGTCATAGAGCCGGCTGCGCTCATTGCTGCAGAGCTGTTCCACCGCATGGTCGATGGCCTTCATGCCGGTGGAGAACCAGAGGTCCGGCGGCGCGGTCCGCGTCAGGTCGGGGTCGAGAATGATGCCGATCGGCGCGAAATCGGCGTGGGCAAAGCCCTCCTTGCCGCCACCGCCGTCCGTATCGGTGATCCCCGCCAGGGTCGTGAACTCCGCCGCCGAAAGCGTGGTCGGCGCGGCGGCCATCCGGATCGACGGATGCAGGGCATAGCGCATCTCCCGGTCGCCCTTACGCCCGGCGCGGTAGGGGTCGAGCGCCTCCGGCGTCTCCAGCTTCGCCCAGATCGCCAGCAGCATCGCCTTGGTGGCGTCGATCACCGAGCCGCCGCCCAGGGCCAGCAGCAGGTCCGCCTTCGCGGCCCGGGCCGCCTGGGCGCCCGCGATCACCGAGGTGCGCGGGGAATGGGCCGGAATGTCGCTGAACACTCCCACACAGAGATCGCCGAGCGCCTCGGCAAGGTCCGCCGCCGGTCCGGCCGCCAGGGACCGGGTCGTGGTGATCAACACGCGCATGCAGCCGTTCTGGTGCGCCAGGTCCTCCGCCGCCACTTCAACGGGGTGGCCGTAGATCACGGCTGGGCCGCCCTCGGGGCTTTCTGTGCCGATCTTCATACGCATCTCCTTCGGCACGGGGTTCTACACTGCTGCGGCGAATGCCGTTAGACCGGCCCCATGGCCTGGACGCGCCTTTATGATGAGCCTGAACCCCAGCGCGTGAATCGCTGGCTGGCCCAGAGCGGCGTCTGTTCCCGGCGCGAGGCCGAGGCCCTCATCGCCCAGGGCCTGGTGTCCATCGATGGCGCCGCCGTCACCGACGCCGGGCACAAGATCGCCCGCGGCCAGACCCTGACCCTCGCCGACGCGGCCGGCGCCGCACTGGGCGCCATCACCGTCATCCTCAACAAGCCCGTCAGCTACGTCTCGGCCCAGCCCGAACCCGGCCAGACCCCTGCCGCTCGCCTCCTCACCCGCCAGAACCTGTTCGGCGGTCAGGGCGATATCCCGCCACGCGACGCCTCGCTCCCCCCGGTGGGCCGTCTGGATATGGACAGCCGGGGCCTCCTCATCCTCTCCACGGACGGGGTCGTCGCCAAGGCTGTGATCGGCCCGCAATCGGACCTGGAGAAGGAATATCTCGTCCGCGTCACCGGCGAGATCACCGAAGCCCGTATGGCCCGCCTGCGCCACGGTCTGCACCTTGATGGAAAGGCCCTGAAACCCGCCAAGATCACGCCCGCTGGAGAGGGCCGTCTTCGCTTCATCCTGAAGGAAGGCCGCAACCGCCAGATCCGCCGCATGTGCGATCTGGTGGGTCTGAAGGTCACCGACCTCTATCGACTGCGCGTCGGCCCCCTGAAGATCGGCGACCTGCCCGAGGGCAAGTGGCGTCACCTCACGGCGGCGGAGCGCGCGGCGATCATCGGCGCCTAGCCCCTACATGCCCCGACGTACGGGCAGCAGGTCCGGGAACCGCGGCTCGCGGCCCTCCTGCTTGGCCTTGAAGCTCTCGGCCATGTGAGAACCGGCGAACATGCCGGTCTGCCAGATCGCCAGGTATTCGAGGGCGGCGCGCGTATCGTGGTCGCGCGCATAGTTGATCATCACCTTGGAGCCAGTGACTGCCAGAGGTGATTTGGCGGCGATCTCCCGGGCCGTGGCCAGGGCATGAGCGACCGCCGCCTCATGATCCGGCAGCACCTCATTGACCAGGCCGATCTCCTTGGCCTTGGCCGCGGGCATGCGGCGGCCCGTATAGGCGAGTTCGCGCACCCAGCCTTCGGGGATCAGTTTGCACAGCCGCGGGAAGGTTCCGACGTCGGCGGTCATGCCGATGTTGATTTCCTGAATGCAGAAGAAGGCATCCGCCGAGGCATACCGGATGTCGCAGGCGCTGGTCATGTCCACCGCGCCGCCGATGCAGCCGCCCTGGATCGCCGCGATCACCGGCATGCGCGCCTCATCCAGGCAGGAGAAGGCGTCCTGGAGAGAGCGCAAATTGAAGCGCGAAGCCTCGCTGGCGACGAACCGATCGGAAGCGCCGCCGCCCCCGCCTCCGCCGACATTTGAAAAGACGGCCAAATCCATGCCGGCGCAGAAGTGCTTGCCCGTCGAGGAGATGACGATGCAGCGGGCGCGGGCGTTGTCGTCGATGTCGCGCACGATGGCCGGCAATTCGTTCCAGAACTGGCGGTTCATGGAGTTCATGGCCTCGGCGCGCTTCATCTGGATATGGGCCACGCCGTCCTCCAGCGTGACATTGAAACAGGTCCAGTCGATCTCGAAGGCGGTGCTCATGACGCGGTTTCCTCTGGTTTGAAGGCATCTTGCCCGGCTGACCGGACGGCAGCCAAGCCTAGGCGCGCCGGACGAGAATCGCCGCGAAGAAGCCGTCCGTCCCAGACGTATCGGGGGCCAACCTCAAGAAGCCTTCTTTGGTGAGGTAGGGTTGAGCCGCCGCCAGGGTGATCCGCCCCTGATCGAACCCGGGAGTGCGCGCCAGGAAGGCCTTTACCCGATCTTCGTTTTCCTCGGCGAAGAGCGAGCAGGTTACATAGACGATCCGGCCGCCGGGCTTCAGGTAGGTCGCCGCCGCGTCCAGCACCTTGTCCTGTTCTCCCATGCGGATGGCGAGCTGTTTCTCGCTCAGCCTCCACTTGGCGTCGGGGTGGCGCCGCCAGGTGCCAGAGCCCGTACAGGGAGCATCCACGAACACCAGATCCATTTGACTCGTTAAGTCCGCCAGGACGTCCTTCACGATCGGCGAGCGGACCTCAAGGTTCGCCGCCCCGGCCCGTTCCCCGCGCCGGACGGTATCGGCGAGCCGCCGCGCGTCGGTATCGTAGGCGTAGAGCTGACCGGTGTTCCGCATGGCCGCCGCCAAAGCCAGGGTCTTGCCGCCGCCACCGGCGCAATAGTCCAGCACTCTTTGCCCGACCACATCGCCGGCGCAGGCCGCCGCGATCTGCGATCCAAGGTCCTGCACCTCAAACCAGCCCTTGCCGAACTCCGGCACGGTCTCGATCGAGGGCGCCCGTTCCGCCGCCAGGGGTGGTGCGATTCGCGCCGCTTCCGGCATCAGACCGGGCGCGGAAGCCTCCAGGGGCGCCAAAGCCTTCAAGCCGGCCTCGATGCTGGTCTTCAAAATGTTGATGCGCAGATCCACGGGCGCCCGGCCAACATGGCCTTGCAACACCGCGCCGCGTTCGCCGCCATACACCCGCGCGAAATGGGGATCAGCCCAGTCTGGATAGTCGCCCTGTATGGCCTGCGGCGCGCCGAAGAGATCGCGTGGCGAGGCAAGCCCCTCCCGCTCGGCTTCTGTCAAATTGCCCGGACCATGTAGATCGGCGCAGGCCTCGGCCAGACGGTCGATGGGCCAGTACCAATCCAGCCCGAGGGTCGCGAGCACTTCGGCCCGGGCCCCCTCCCCGCCGATACGCCAGCTCCCGGAGCGCCGCCGCCGCAACGCATCCAATACCAGGCCGGAGACAAACGCACGGTCCTTCGAGCCGGCGTAGCGCGCACTATCCCCCCAGGACTTCAGCGCCAGGTGGGCGGGCTTATGCCGATCCCGCATGTCCTCGAGCACGCCGATGGCGGCGGCGAGACGGCCACCGTCACGCATGCGCGGCCTCAGTTGTCCTTGCAGAACCTGCTGAGGGGGGCCGGGACTTCATCGACGATCGATCCATTGGCGTCGCGATACACTACGTTGCCCGCCGCCGTCACATCGCGCGTGCCAAGGATCGAGCCATTGTCATCCCTGAATGTGGTCCGGCCGGTGTCGGAGGTGGTGCTGGACCCCAAGATCGAGCCGGAAGCGTCGCGGAATGTCGTGGTCCCGCCGCCAGAGGTGTAGATGTTGCCGATAATCACGCCATCCTGGGCCCGGACGGTGACATTGGTGCCCCAGGCCGCGAAATCGCAGCGGTCCGGCGCGGCCAGGGCGGCCGTTGGGGCCAACACCAGGAGGACGCCGGTCAGCGCGGCCGTTTTCACCAGATCACCGCCGCCCCGGTCATGCCGATGCCGATAATCGAGACGAACCAAACCAGGGTGCGGACACGAGGAATGCCTGTCGCATAGAGCGGTACATAGATCACACGAGCGGCCAGATATAGAATTGCGCCCCAATGCGTCAGCGTCCCCAGCCGTCCGCCCAGATAGGTGATGAACACCAGGGCCGCGAAGAACGGGAACGTCTCCATGAAATTCCGAAACGCCCGATCCAGCCTTCCCGCGACACCGGTGAGGGGGGGCATCGGCTCATCACGCGCGCCGGCCGCCCAGGTCAGGTTCTGCTGGCCGCGCGCCGAAGCGGCCGCGGCGATCAGCTGAACAACGCCCAGGAGCACTGCTCCGGCCAGGATCAGCAGTTCGAACTGCACCCGGGGCATCAGACGGGCGTCGGGTAGTTGGGGGCCTCACGGGTAATCATCACGTCGTGAACGTGGCTTTCGCGCAGGCCCGCTCCCGTGATGCGGATGAAGCGGGCCCGCTTCTGGAATTCCTCGACGTTCGGGGCGCCGACGTAGCCCATGGCGGCGCGCAGGCCCCCCACCAGTTGGTGGATGACGGGGTGGATCGGCCCCTTGTACGGTGTCTGGCCTTCAATGCCCTCGGGCACCAGTTTCAGGCTGTCCTTGACGTCCTTCTGGAAATAGCGGTCCGCCGAGCCAGAGGCCATCGCGCCCACGGAGCCCATGCCCCTGTAGGATTTGTACGACCGGCCCTGATAGAGAAACACCTCGCCGGGGCTCTCGTCGGTGCCGGCGAACATCGAGCCCATCATCGCCGCCGAGGCGCCGGCCGCGATCGCCTTGGCGAGGTCTCCGGAATATTTGATGCCGCCATCAGCGATCACTGGAACCCCGGAGTCCCGGGCCGCCCGCACCGCATCGGCCACCGCGGTCAGTTGCGGCACGCCCACGCCGGCCACCATCCGCGTCGTACAGATCGACCCCGGCCCGATGCCGACCTTCACGCTATCCGCGCCCGCATCGATCAGGCTACGCGCCGCATCGTAGGTGGCGACATTGCCCGCCACGATCTGCACCCGATTGGTCTCGCGCTTCAGACGCGAGACCGCGTCGGCGACCTGTTTGGAATGCCCGTGGGCGGTGTCGATCACCACCACGTCGACACCCGCGTCCACCAGGGCCATCGAGCGCTCGAACCCGGCATCGCCCACTGTCGACGCCGCGCCAACCAGCAGGCGGCCCTGCGCATCCTTCGCGGCTTCCGGGTGAGCCTGGGCCTTTTCCATGTCTTTGACGGTGATCAAGCCGATGGCGCGGTAGTTCTCGTCCACCACGATCAGCCGCTCGACCTTGTGCCGCTTCAACAGCGACCGGGCCTCGTCCTGGCTCACCCCCTCGCGGACAGTGACGAGGTTCTCGTGCGTCATCAGCGCCGAGGCCGGCGTGTTGGGCGAGGTCTCAAAGCGCATATCGCGGTTGGTCAGGATGCCGACGAGCTTGCCGGTTCCTTTCTCAACCACTGGAAATCCCGAGATATTTCGGCTCGCCTTGATCTCCAGAACCTGGCGCAGCGGCGTGTCCGGATGGATCGTCAGCGGATTGATCACCATCCCGCTTTCGAACCGTTTCACCTGCCGCACGTGATCGGCCTGTTCGAGGACCGTGAGGTTCCTGTGCAGGATGCCCATGCCCCCGGCCTGAGCCATGGCGATCGCCAGCCGCGCCTCGGTGACAGTGTCCATCGCCGCGGACACCAGGGGTATATTGAGCAGGATTTCTCGCGTGAACCGGCTGGCCGTGTTTACCTCGGTCGGCATGACCTCCGAGGGACCGGGTTCGAGCAAAACATCGTCGAAGGTCAGCCCTTCACGAATCTCCATGAGACTCTCCGTTTTGCGAGCCGGGTATCTTCACAAAGCTCCGCAAAGTCAAATGGCGGTTTGGTGTCGGGAGGAATTAGTCCCTCGGCCCCTGGAAATCACGCCGCGTTCCGGCCGCCAAGGACATGTCCGTCCCCTCGGAGTAGCGGTAGGGAAACGCCGCCGCGTCAAAGCCCTCCAGGCAGCCCGTGTTGACCCCATAGTGGTCCGGCATCGAGCGCTTCTTGTGGAACGGATAGATCCCGCAGACTTGGCAGAAGTAGTGCTGGGCGACGCCGGTGTTCCAGCGGTACAGGCTTAGTTTGTCCTCGCCCGCCAGGATCGTAAGGCCGCTTTCATGCACGGTCGCCATAAGCGCCGCCCGGCGTGCGCAGAGCGAGCACCCGCAGTGGATCACTTCGCTGGGTTCGGCGGTCACGCGGAAACGCACGGCCCCGCAATGACAGGACCCTTCGTAAGGTGCGGGCACTAGACGTCTTCCAGGAACGCCACGCCCGGCGCGGTCTTCAGGGCGCCGCGCTGGGCGGCGTCGAGCTGATAGCGGCCGGGGAGTTTCACCTCCACCTCACGGCCGCCGCCAAAGCCGGCCACCAGCATCACCTCGCCGCCGTTCTCGGCCGGCTTGAGACGCTTCTGCAGGGCGGCGAGTTCGGTGGAGCCGACCGACAGGTGGATGCGCAGGCCCGCCACCACGCCCTCAACGGCTTTCTCAACGAATTCCGCGTCGTCGCCGAAGAACCGCACCTCACCGTCCGTCGCCTTGGCGCGCACCTTGATCACCACCGACCGCCCCGGCTCGAGCACTTCGCGGCAGCGGCGCAGGGTCTCCGGCGGAAACAGCACCTCATATTCGCCTGTCGGGTCGGAGAGGTTCACGAAGGCGAATTTCTCGCCGGAGCCCTGGCTCGTTCGCTCCTGACGGCGGCGCACGACGCCGGCCATGCGGAAGGCTTCGGAGCCTGATTGGGCCTGCACCAGGGCGTCGGCCAGCAGGGTCGTACGCTTGCGACGCAGCACCTCGACCATGTCCTCCAAGGGGTGCCCTGACAGGTAGAATCCCACGGCGGAGAGCTCCTCATCCAGCTTCTGCACTGGGTTCCAGGGGTCGACGGCCGGCAGGCGGGGCCGGGCCGCGTCGGCATGGTCGCCACCGAACAGGCTGCCCTGGGAACTGACGCGCTCCTCGGCGACGCTCTGTCCGTAGGCGATCAGGCGGTCCGCCGCCTCGACGATCTGGGCGCGGTTAGGGTGTAGGCTGTCGAAGGCCCCGGCGCGGGCGAGGTTCTCGATGGCGCGCTTGTTGACCTGCTTGGGATCCACCCGCTCGACAAAATCGAAGAGGTCGCGGAAGCGCCCGCCCTCCTCGCGCACCTTCACCAGGTGCTCCATGGCCGCGAGGCCTACGTTGCGCACGGCGCCGAGGGCATAGAGCACCTCGCCGTCCACCACCTCGAAATCGGCGCCGGAACGGTTCACGTCCGGCGGCCGGATGGTCACGGAGAAGCGCTTGGCGTCCTGGTAAAATACGGCCAGACGGTCGGTATTGGAGATGTCGAGGCTCATGGAGCCGGCGAAGAACTCCACAGGCGCATTGGTTTTCAGCCAGGCCGTCTGATAGCTGATGAAGGCGTAGGCGGCGGCGTGGCTCTTGTTGAAGCCGTAGCCCGCGAACTTGCCCACCAGCTCGAAGATGTCCTCCGCCTGCTTGCGGTTGACGCCCTTGGCCTCCGCCCCATCGGCGAACTTCTGCCGGTGCATGGCCATTTCCTCGGGCTTCTTCTTGCCCATGGCGCGGCGCAGCAGGTCGGCTTCACCCAGGCTGTAGCCAGCCAGGATCTGGGCGATCCACATCACCTGTTCCTGGTAGACGATGATGCCGTAGGTCTCGGTCAGCACCTCCTGCAGGGAGGGGTGAAGGTAGTCGATCTCCTTGCGCCCGGCCTTGCCGTCGCAGAAGGCGTCGATGTTGTCCATCGGGCCCGGCCGGTAGAGGGCGCCGAGGGCGGTGACGTCCTCGATGTTGGACGGGCGCATCTTGCGCAGGGTGTCGCGCATCCCCTGCCCTTCCAGCTGGAACACGCCCACGGTCAAGCCGGCCGACATCAGGTCGTAGACCGCCTGGTCATCGAGCGGGATGTTGGACATGTCCACATCCACCCCGCGCCGGGCCATGAACTTCACGGCGCGCTGGATCACGGTGAGCGTCTTCAGGCCCAGGAAGTCGAACTTCACCGGACCGGCGCTTTCGATCCACTTCATGTTGAACTGGGTGGCCGGGATGTCCGAGCGCGGGTCGCGGTAGAGGGGGGCGAGTTCCGTCAGAGGCCGGTCGCCGATCACCACGCCGGCGGCGTGGGTCGAGGCGTTGCGGTAGAGCCCTTCCAGCTGCAGGGCGACATCGAGCAGATCGGCGACGGATTCCTCGTCCTTGCGGGCCTGCTGCAGGCGCGGCTCGATCTCAATGGCCTTGGCGAGGGTCACCGGATTGGCCGGGTTGGCCGGCACCATCTTGGCGAGGCGGTCGACCATGCCGAGCGGCAACTGCATCACCCGGCCGACATCGCGCAGCACAGCGCGGGCCTGCAGGGTGCCGAAGGTGATGATCTGGGCCACGCGGTCGCGGCCATACTTCTCCTGCACGTAGGCGATCACCTCGTCGCGCCGGTCCTGGCAGAAGTCGGTATCGATGTCGGGCATGGAGACCCGCGCCGGATCGAGGAAGCGCTCGAAGAGGAGGTTGAAGCGCATCGGATCCAGGCCGGTCATCATCAGCGACCAGCACACCAGGGAGCCCACGGCCGAACCCCGGCCCGGCCCCACCGGAATCTGCTTGGCCACGGCGTACTTGATGAAGTCAGACACGATCAGCAGGTAGCCGGAGAAGCCCATCGAGGTGATCACCCCGATCTCGCGCTCTAACCGCTCCCAATAGACGTTCTCCGGCGCCGAGAGGGGCGTCACGGCGAGGCGCTGCTTCAGGCCTTCGCGGGCCTGCCAGGCCAGTTCCTCGTCCTCTGAGCGCGCGCCCGTCGTGGCGAAGCGAGGCAGCACCGGATCACGCTTTTCGACCATGAAGGCGCAGCGCCGGGCGATATCGAGGGTGTTGTCGCAGGCCTCCGGCAGATCGGCGAAAAGGCGCCGCATCTCGGCGGCCGGCTTGAACCAATGCTCGGGCGATACCCTACGGCGCTCATCCTGGCCGATGAAAGCCCCGTCGCAGATACAAATCAGGGCGTCATGCGCCCGGTGCATCGATGCCTTCGCGAAGTAGGCGTCATTGGTGGCGACGAGCGGCACATCGTTCTCGTAGGCCCAATGCACCAGGCCCGGCTCGGCGGCGGCCTGGCTGGCGAGTCCGTGCCTCTGAAGCTCCACATAGAACCTGTCCCCGAATGCCCGGCGCATCTCGGCAAGGGCCCTTTCGCCCTCAGCCGTACGCCCGGACGCGAACAGTGGATCCACCGGGCCGTCCGCGCCGCCGGAGAGAAGGATCAGACCCTCGGCCTTTTCCGCCACCAAGGCCCACGGTACGTGAGGCTCTTCCGTCGCCTCCACGTCGAGATAGGCTGCCGAGGACAGATCGGTGAGGTGGCGATAGCCGATGGCGCTCTGCGCCAGCAGGACGATGGTGGGGACCTTGGCCCACCGCTCCGGGGGCCCTTCGCCAATGCCACTGATCGGCAGGGCGCAGCCGACAATAGGCTGCACGCCTTGATCCTTTGTGATGACGGAGAATTCCAAGGCCCCAAACAGATTGGCCCGGTCGGTGATGGCCACGGCGGGCATCTTTTCGGCGGCGGCCAGGGCCCCCAGCTTGTCAGCCTTGATGGCGCCTTCCAGCAGCGAATAGGCGGAGCGCGTGCGCAAGTGCACGAAGCTCTCCGACATCGCCGGCATGTGGCCTCTCCTTCAGCAAAGTCTCCGGCCGATCACGTCAACGACTCACGCCGCCAGCTGGGCCACCGCGCACACCATCCAAACGAACCCGGCCACCGATGCAAGCGCCGCCGCTTCCCGAGCCAATCGAACGACCATGTGAACCCCCTTGGTGTTGTTCTCATGATGTTCTGTTTCATGTTTTGTTCCGGGTCAAGCCGCAAAACACCGAACAGCGACCAGGATCGCAGACCCACGACCGTTTCTGACGAGCCCTCAAATGGCTTTGGAGTGCCGTCCGGCCGACGCGTCGAAGTATTGGTCGAAGGCAAGGCAGGCGGCTCGGAGGAACGGGCGCCCTTTTTCAGTCAGGGCGACGACTTCACCCTCCAAAGCAACAAGCCCGTCTGCTTCCAGTTCGCGCAGCGTGTCGAAAGCGGCGCTGAGATCGACGCCCTCCCCGTCCACACGCGCACGGATGGCGCCGACATCGGCGCGGAAGGCGCACATCAGTTGCTCAATGACCGCGCCCCGCAGGCGGTCTTCAGCGGTGACGGGCACGCCGCGCGCCGTCGGCAGGCGCCCGGCGCGCACGGCGGCCCGCCAGGCGACCTCGCCGGTCAGGTTCTGGGCGTAGCCGCCAGGCAGCCGGCTGATGGCCGAGGCGCCGAAGCCGATCAGGCTGGCGGCCGCATCGTCCGTATAGCCCTGGAAATTGCGGCGCAGCCCATCGTGAGTCGCGGCCCGCGCCAGGCTGTCCTCAGGCAATGCGAAATGGTCCATGCCGATCGGCACGTAGCCATGATCGACGAGGATCCGGGCGGCCATCTCGCTTTGGGCAAGGCGTTCTTCCGGGCCGGGCAGGTCGCCTTCATTAATCAGCTTCTGGTGCGCCTTCATCCAGGGCACGTGCGCGTAGCCAAAGAGCGCGATGCGGTCGGGCCTCAGGGTCAGGACGGTCTCAAGGGTTTTGGCGACGCCCGCCGTGGTTTGCAGCGGCAGTCCGTACATCAGGTCAAAGTTGATCGAGTCGACGTCGTTGTCGCGCAGCCACCCGAACGCCCGCTGCAGAACGTCGAATCCTTCCAGCCGGTTGACCGCCGCCTGCACCTTGGGATCCAGGTCCTGCACCCCCAGACTGGCGCGGTTGAGGCCTTCCGCGGTCGCCGCCTTGACCCAGGACTCGGTAAGGGACACCGGGTCCATTTCCGCGGAAATCCGTGCTGAAGCATCGATGTGGAAGGCTTCGCGGAAAGCTTCGAACATCATTTGCAGGTCGCTCGGCGACGTCATGTTGGGCGTGCCGCCGCCAAGGTGGAGGGCGTGCGCACGCAGCATCGCCGGAAGATGGCCGCGCGCCGTCGCGATCTCCTTGATCAGCAGCTCCACATAGTCGGTGACGGTGCTCTGGTGGCGGACCGCCCGCGTGTTGCAGCCGCAGTACCAGCAAAGCCTCGGGCAGAACGGCAGATGCGCATAGAGCGAGACAGGCCTCGCCGGGTCGATTTCACTCAGCCATCCCGAATGAACCTGGGCGTTCACGTCCCCCGTGAATTGCACGGCGGTGGGGTAGCTGGTGTAGCGCGGCGCGCCGCCTCCATATTTGCGGATCAGGGCGGCGTGGGGATCGGTGACGGCGATATTCATCCACATTGAATCGCCGAACGCCGAGCGCGGCGCCGTGATCTGGGTCAACCGCGCGAAAACGGTCTCATGCGAAGCATATCTATCGGGCGCAGTTGGCCCCGATGACCCGGATCTTGTCGAAGCTGAACGTCACATTGGCCGACGCTCGCCGGCCCGCCCCGAGTGGGGTCGAGGGCTTGATACTGCTGATCAGGGTGTTTTCCAGCTCGTAGCGTAACGCTGACCCGCCGGTCGGATTGTCGACATCGATGATCATACGTGGAACGGCCGCCGTGCCCAAGGCGCGCAGATTGTTGCCGCCCTGAATGCGCGCGACCACGGTTCCGGGCCCGCCCGGCTGACACCCCGGCGGCGCGGAGAAGCTGACGCTCTCCACCTGAATCCAGTCGCTGTGGCCTTCGGCGGCGGTCGGCGGCGACGTGAAACGGCCTTCGACCCCCTCGTATTTCATGTAGGCGGCGGCGAGAGCGGATCCCGCCAGGGTAAGGGCCGCGAGGCCGGCCGAGGCGGCGGTGAGGTAGCGTCGTGCGGTCGAGAACATGCGATGTCTCCCAAAATTACGCGCTTAAAGGGTGAAGTTCGCGCGAAACGCTGTCAAATCGCCCATGATCGAGCGTGCGGCGGGGCTTCCGTTCCCTTGCGAGAAGGCGCTCAATCTCTGTCAAAACCGACAAGGAAACGGACCGGACAGATGTGGCTTCCCGACTATGCGCGTGAGTTTCCCGACAAGCCGGCGATGATTGTCGCCGAACGGGACGAGGTGCTGACCTACAAGCAGCTCAACGACCGTTCCAACCAACTGGCCCAGCTTTTCTGGGCCCGTGGACTGCGCCACGGCGACCACATCGCCGTCTTCATGGAGAACCACATCCGCTTCATGGAGGTGGTTTGGGCGGCTTTCCGCTCCGGCCTCTACGTCACGACGGTGAACCGCTACCTGCCGGCTGATGAGGCGGCCTATATCGTCAATGACTGCATGGCCAAGGCCCTGATCACCTCCAGCGCCCGGCGCGAGGTAATCGCGGAAATGACTTCGATGATCCCCAACTGCCCGATCCGCCTGATGCTGGATGGGACGATCCCAGGGTGGGAAGCCTACGAAGAGGCCGTTGACGCTCAACCGGCCACACCGCTTGCCGAGGAGTGGATGGGCGAGAGCATGCTCTATTCATCAGGCACCACGGGGCGACCCAAAGGCATTTTGCGCCCCCTACCCAAGCGCCATCCGAGCGAGGCTTTCGCGCTGCGCCAGCAGGCGAACCGGTACGGAGTGACCTCCGACAGCGTCTATCTCTCCCCGGCGCCGCTCTATCATGCCGCTCCGCTGGCCTATGTGCTGAACGTGCAGTCCTTTGGCGGCACGGTGGTCATGCTCGAGAAGTTCGATCCCGAATTCGCCCTGGCCATGATCGACAAGCACAAGGTGACCCACAGCCAGTGGGTGCCGACCATGTTCGTACGGATGCTGAAGCTGCCGGTGGATGTGCGGACCAGGTACGAGCTGTCCAGTCACCAGGTGGCGATCCATGCCGCCGCGCCCTGCCCCGTGGATGTGAAGCGCGAGATGATCGGCTGGTGGGGCCCGATTCTCTTCGAATACTACGCTGGCACCGAAGGCACGGGCTCGACCTTCATCGATAGCGAGGACTGGCTGAAGCACCCGGGTTCGGTGGGCCGCGCCGCCGTGGGCACGCTCAGAGTGTGCGACGAGGACGGCAATGTGCTCGGCCCCGGCGAAGAAGGCCTCGTCTATTTTGAGCGCGAGGCGGTGTTATTCGAGTATCACAACGATCCGGGCAAGACGGCCTCATCCCGCCACCCGAAGCATCCCGAATGGAACGCCCTCGGCGACGTGGGCTACCTGGATGAGGACGGCTACCTCTATCTCACCGACCGCAAGGCCTTCATGATCATCTCCGGCGGCGTGAATATCTATCCGCAAGCCATTGAAGACGCCCTGGTAACCCATCCAAAGGTGGGCGACGTCGCGGTGTTCGGCGTGCCGGACGCGGAGATGGGCGAGGCGGTAAAGGCGGTGATCGAGCCGGCCCCTGGTGTCGCGCCCACCGACGAACTGGCGGCGGAACTGCTCGCCTTCGCCAGGGGTAAGCTCGCCCACTACATGGCGCCGAAGAGCATCGACTTCATCGTCGAGATGCCGCGCCTGCCGACCGGCAAGCTCTACAAGCGCCTGCTGAAGGACCAGTACTGGCAGGCGGGCAAAGCGATCTGAGCGACTCCTAAGGCTGAGTTCCCTGCTTGTCGGCCTCAGGCAGGCGGCGGGGCTGGTCGGTCGAGGACGCGGGTGCCGTTTCAGCCGGCGCATCCGAGGCGGCGGGCGCCGGGCCATCCGCCGCCTTTGGCGGCAAGTCTGCGTCTTCGACGCCGCAGGGCGCCAGATGGCCATTCTTCTGGATGAACCCGGCTGAGTTCGCCGGATTGTAGTCGTCGTTGCGGAACGAGACCACCGCCCCCTTGGGTCCGAGCATCGATCTTGGCGACATTGGCTTCGCGGCAGAGGCCCTTGATGGCGACGACCTTGAGGAGCTGGCCCGCTTCTTCCGGCAAGGCCGAACCGGTCGATCAATTCGGCGGGCGAGGGCTTCGCGGTCATCGGGCCTCTTCGGCGTCCGAGAGCCCTGTAGAGGGCCAGGCGGGCTGAGGTCCGGGAGACGTAGTTTTCCGGATCAACACGGCGGCGCCGGTATTGATCGCCGGCGACCAACCCCCGGTCCAGGAAGCGGCGATCTCGTCGCCTTGCGCGCCTGCAGTTCGTGACGGCGTCTTCCAGCATCTGCTGATAGAGCTCGACGCCGATTTCCTTGATGCAGCCCGACTGTTCATCGCCCAGCAGATTACCCCCGCCCCGGATATCCAGATCGTGGCTGGCCAGCTGGAAGCCGGCCCCCAGGTTGTCGAGGGACTGCAGAACGCGCAGGCGCTTCTCCGCGCCGATGGAGAGCTGCTTCTCCGGAGGCGTCGTCAGGTAGGCATAGGCTCGCGCCTTGGAGCGGCCCACCCGCCCGCGCAGCTGATAGAGCTGGGCCAGACCGAACATGTCGGCCCGGTGGATGATCATGGTGTTGGCGGTGGGAATATCGAGCCCGGACTCGACGATCGTCGTGGACAGCAGCACGTCGTATTTGCCGTCGTAGAAGGCGCTCATTACGTCTTCCAGGGCCGTCGGGGCCATCTGGCCGTGCCCGACAACGAACTTTACCTCCGGCACCTGCTTCGTCAGGAAATCCGTCAGTTCCGGCAGATCCTTGATGCGTGGGGCGACGTAGTAGACCTGGCCGCCGCGATACTTCTCGCGTAGCAGGGCCTCGCGCACGGTGACCGGATCGGACGGCATGACATAGGTGCGCACGGCCAGCCGGTCGATCGGCGGCGTCGCGATGATCGACATCTCACGGATGCCTGACAGCGCCATCTGCAGAGTGCGCGGAATCGGGGTGGCGGTCAGGGTGAGCATGTGCACGTCGGCGCGCAGCTCTTTCAGCGCCTCCTTGTGCTTGACCCCGAAGTGTTGCTCCTCATCGACGATGACGAGGCCGAGATCCTTGAAACCGACCTGCTTCGAGAGCACGGCATGGGTGCCGACGACAATCTCGATCTCGCCCTTCTTCAGGCCTTCACGCGTCTCGTTCGCCTCAGCCGTGGGGACGAGGCGCGAGAGCCTGCGCACTCGCACCGGCCAGCCTTTGAAGCGTTCAGTGAAGGTCTGGTAGTGCTGGCGGGCCAGGAGCGTGGTCGGGCAGATCACCGCCACTTGGCGCCCGCTCATGGCCATCACAAAAGCCGCGCGCAGGGCCACCTCGGTCTTGCCGAACCCGACGTCGCCGCAGACCAGGCGGTCCATGGGCTTGCCGGCATGGAAGTCCGTCAGCACATCAGCAATGGCGTTCAGCTGATCCTCGGTTTCCTCATGTGGTAGCGGGCGCAGAATTCGTCGAAGAGACCGTGCGGCGGATCGACCTCGTCCACATGGCGCTGCTGGCCGCGGGCAGATGCGATCGTGCCCTCGGCCATGTCGCGCAGGTGCCTGGCCCGAGCCTGCGGGCTGGCCTGCTATGGCGCCGCCGCCCAGGCGATCGAGTTGCACGCCACTTTCCGCGCCGGCGCGTCAGCAGGTCGATGCTCCTCCCCTCGCAGGTAGAGCTGGAGTCGGCCGCGCAGGAGTTCCAGACAGCGAGGCGCGCCGGCGACGTCGAGAGTCTCGCGCCCTCATACCGCCGATTGATGCCGTGGTCGATGTGGACCACGAGATCGCCCGGCGAAAGGGCGGCGGCTTCCGCCAGGAAATTCGTGGCCCTGCGGCGGCGGCGAGGCCGCGCCAGGCGGTCGCCGAGGATATCGGTCTCCGAGATGACGGCGAGGTTCTCGGTCTCGAAGCCGTTCTCCAGCGGCAGGACCACCCGCATGGGGGTCTTCGGGTCCCCGGCCTTGGCGGCGTCCCAATAGGGCGCCAGAGCGACCTTCTTCAGGCCGTGATCGGCCAGCATGGCGCCGAGACGTTCGGAGGAGCCTTCGGACCAGGACGCGAAGAGCACGCGCTTGCCCTCCCCCGCCACCTTGCGGGCGTGGTCCGCGGTGGCTTCGAAGAGATTGACGCTGTCCTGGGCCCGTTCGGCGGCGAAGGTGCGGCCGAGCTTGGCGCCCATGTCCACCACCTCCAGCCCCTCGGCGTCGAAGGGGGTGAAGCGGCGGTGCGGGTGGCCATCCAGGCCAGCGTCCCAGCCCTTGGCGTCGAGGTAGAGGGTCGAGGGTTCCAGGGCGCGGTAGTGGGCCTTGGTCTCCACGGTGGTGCGGGCGTCATAGGCGTCATCGATCATTTCGAGGCGCTCATTGCGCGCCTCGGCGGCCAGGTAATCGACGCCGATCAGGCAGCCCGCGGGCAGATAGTCGAACAGGGTTTCGAGGTGGTCGTAGAGCAGCGGCAGAGCATGTTCGAGGCCGGCCCTGCGGCCGCCTGCGCTGACAGCCTCATAAAGTGGATCATCCCCGGGCGCGCCGAACGTGGAGAGGTAGCCTTTGCGGAAGCGGGCCACGGCGTCGGCGTCGAGCAGGGCCTCGCTGACCGGCAACAGGTCGACGCTGAGCAGAGCCTTGGTGGAACGCTGGGTCTCGCGGTCAAAGCCGCGGATACTTTCCAGGGTGTCGCCGAAGAGATCGAGGCGGACCGGCTCCTCGGCGCCCGGCGGGAAGACGTCGATCACCCCGCCCCGGATGGCGAACTCGCCGCGCTCCGAGACCGTGGAGGCGCGCTGATAGCCGTTGATCGCGAAGTAGCGTTCCAGGTCGGCGATCTCGACCTCATCGCCGGCCTTGGCCGACCAGGCCGCCTTGGTGACGGCGTCCCGGGGCGGGACCTTCTGCAGCAGGGCCGGAACTTGCGTGATCAGCAGGACCGGCTTCTTGCCGTCGATACCCCGGGCGAGACGCGTCAGCGTCGCCATGCGCTCGGCGGCGACGCCGGCGGAGGGCCCCATCCGGTCATAGGGGAGGCAATCCCAGGCCGGGAAACGCAGCAGCTCTACGCCCGGCGCGAAAAAGGCCATGGCGTCGATGAAGGCGGAGGCCCGGCTGGCGTCCCGCGCGACGAACACCGTAAGGCCGCTGCGCGCCTTGGCGATGTCGGACATGACGAGGGCGTCGAAGCCCTCTGGCGCATGGGCGAAGACGAGCCCGCCTGGGTCGTTGGCGATCTTCTTGATGTCGTGGGCGGCCATGGCTCAGGCCGCTCCCGGCGTGAAGGCGCGCAAGCACGCCATCACATCGTGCTCGAATTCGGCGGGTGTTTCCGCCTCGCAGAGGATCCAGGCATAGAGATCGTGATCATCCTGATCGAGCAGAACCTCGAATCGGGAAAGCTGTTCCTCGGTCATCGATCGGGCATGACGGTCCGAGAACGGCCCCAAAATGAGGTCCGCTTCGCGAAATCCACGCCGCCAGGCGCGGAACCTGATCCTGTTCAGCCTCGTCTCATCCATGGGAAGGCGGCGGATATAGGGGGGCCGGGCGGCAAAGGCCAGCTTTGAGTTTTCCACGATTTGTACGTGCCGCCCCCTATTTGGCAGGCTAGGCTGACCACAAGAACGTACGGATGCGCCGGTGGAGGACGTGATGGGTGAGGTTCTGGCGGAAGGCGCGACGGTCGCCACCACGGCGGGCAAGGTGCGGGGCTCGACCAAGGACGGTGTTCTGGTCTTCCGGGGCATTCCCTACGCGTCGCCGCCCGTGGGCGAGTTGCGCTTCATGCCCCCTGCCCCGCCCGCGCCTTGGACCGGCGTGAAAGACGCCCATGCCTATGGCTGGACGGCGCCACAGCTCAATCCCATGCCGCCTGGCCGCGCCCCGGCGGCCCCGGATCCGTCCATCAAGCGCTATCCCAGCCTCTTCGCCGGCGGCGGCGATCCGGTTCCGGAGAACGAGGACTGCCTGTTCCTCAACGTCTGGACGCCCTCCACGACCGGCAAGCGGGCCGTGATGTTCTGGATGCACGGCGGCGGGTTTTCCACCGGGTCCGGCTCTTCGACCTGGTACGAGGGCGTCAATCTGGCGCGGAAGCAGGACGTCGTGGTGGTGACGATCAACCACCGCCTCAATGTCACCGGGCACTGTGATCTGTCAGCCTACGGCGCGGAGTATGTGCGGACCGGCAATGCCGGGATGCTCGATTGCGTGGCCGCTCTGGAATGGGTGCGGGACAACATCTCGGCCTTTGGCGGCGATCCGGATCGGGTGCTGATTCACGGGGAGAGCGGCGGCGGGCGCAAGACCTCGATGATGATGGCCTTCGAGCCAGCCCGGGGTCTCTTCCACCGCGCCGCCGTGCAGAGCGGGTCTGCCCTGCGCATGGATGGCCGGGAGCTGGCCCAGGAAAAGACCCGCCGCCTCTTCGCCGAACTCGATATTCCTGAAGGCGATGTGGCGCGTCTGAAGGAGGTCCCCCTGCGCGATCTGAAGCGCGCGGCGGGCGTGGCGATGAGCGGGCTCGGCCAATGGCGGCCCGTGGTCGACGGCGTCGACCTGCCGCGACAGCCTTATCACCCCGACGCCGCGCCGCTGAACGCGGACATCCCGCTGATCATCGGCACCAACCGCACCGAGCTTTCGGCCTTCATGGGCGGATCGGGCGCGATGGATGTGCTGACCGACGACGCCCTGACAGCCCAGATCGCCACGATCGTCCCGCGCGAAAGGGCTACCGAGACCTTGGCGATGTACCGTCGGCTTTATCCGCGGAGCTCGAACGCCGAGATCGCCTATATGGCCAATACGGACCGGGGCTATTTCCTGGATTCCACCATACAGGCGGCGATGCGGGTGGAGGCCAAGCAGGCGCCGACCTACCTCTACAGCTTCTACCGCGAGACGCCGGTGGCCGATGGCCGCTACTTCGCGCCCCACGCCTCGGAAATCCCCTTCGTGTTCGATACCCTGGCCAATGGCGAGCGGATGGTCGGGCCGGTGACGGCGGAGGCCCAGGCCCTGGCGGACCAGATAAGCGCCTGCTGGGCCAACTTCGCGAAGACCGGCGTTCCCAGCGCCCCCGGCCTGCCCGACTGGACGCCCTACAACGCCGAACGCGCCTCGATGATTTTCGATTACCAGTCCCGCATCGAGAACGACCCACGAGGCGAACAGCGCGCCTGGATGCTGGGCTTCGGCTCCCAGCAGGATTGGGAGAGCGAGCTGCGCACCGATGGCACGGGCGGCCAGGCGCCGCCCACCGGCTTCTAGGGTTTCACGAACGGGATCAACATCGGCACATCACGGCGGTAGGCGTCATAGGCTTCAGGCCCCAGTTCCTCTCGCAGGAAGCGCTCCTCGAGAACAGCTTTGCGCGTGAACCCAAAGGTCATCAGGGCGGCGCCGCCCACAGCGACAATGCTACCCGTCTGCAGGGCCAGGGCGAAGGCGGCGAGGATCAGGCCGGTGTAGATCGGATGCCGGACCATGGCGTAGGGTCCGTCGCGCACTATGTAATGGTCCTGCTTGCGGGCGACGTTCAGCGACCACATTCGGCCCAAATGGAGGCGCGCCCACCAGCAGATCGCGAAACCCGTCAGGACGAGCGCGCAAAGCGCCCACCCAGCCAAGTCTGGTAGCGCCCAGAATGTCACCCGGCGGCTGATCGCGCCAAGTTCGTTGCGCATATGCGCGCCGACGCTGGTGAAAAGGAGCGCAAAGCCAAGGACCGTGACGCCCCAGTGGCCGATTTGCTCCTTGTTGCTGGGGCGAGCGTCGGTGCGGGCGGTCCAGACCGCGGCCAGCATCCAGCTGATGCCCCAGATGACCCAAAGAGCGTAACTGGCGTTCAGCGGCGACACGATCCCGGCCTCCTCGCGCGGCATTCCTTACGCCCGGAATCGCGCCCGTAGGATTATGGTTTCGTCATGCGTCCGCAGATTCTCTTTCCTCTGTTCGCGTCGATCGGCGCCCTCAAAGGGGTGGGGCCGCGCGTTCAGCCGTTGCTGGAGAAAGTCACCGGGCCGCTGGTGCGCGACGTTCTGTTCACGGCGCCCCAGAACCTCATCCGCCGGCCCCGGGTGACAGCCGAAAGTGCGATCCCCGGCGAGGTGCAGACCCTGGTTCTGACCATCACCGCGCATCAGAAGCCGGCGCGCGCGAAACTGCCCTGGAAGATCATCGCCCAGGATGAGACAGGCTTCGTGAGCCTCCTATGGTTCATGGGCCATGGGCCGCATCTGGAACGCCAACATCCACCGGGCTCCGTGCGCGCCGTCAGCGGCAAGATCGAAGCCGATCGTACCGACCGCCAGATCATCCACCCGGACTATATCGTTCCAGCCGACCGCTTGGAGGACATCCCCCTCCTGGAAGCCGTCTACCCGGCCACCGCGAACCTCTCGCACCGTATGGTGCGGCGTTTTGCTCTGGAAGCCCTCGAACGGGCCCCGGACCTTGCCGAATGGCTGGACCCGGCCTGGCTCGCCCGCCAGGGCTGGCCCAGTTGGCGAGAGGCGATGCAGCTCCTGCACCATCCTGGTTCTGAGCTTGACCTTTCATTGCAATCCCCAGCCCGGAAACGCCTCGCCTTCGATGAGCTCCTCGCCCATCAGCTGGCCTTGGCACAGCGCAAATTGGCGCGCCGGACGCAGCCTGCGCCTTCGATCAGTCCCTCTGATCTGGCCGCACGCGTGGAAGATGCCCTTCCCTTCAAGCTCACCGGCGCCCAGGTGCGCGCCAAGGCCGAGATTCGCGCCGACCTGGCTTCCGGCGAACGTATGAGCCGGCTGATCCAGGGGGATGTCGGGTCGGGCAAGACCGTCGTGGCGATGCTGGCCATGGCCGATGTCGCGGACGCCGGATTCCAGTCCGCCTTGATGGCCCCCACCGAAATCCTGGCGCGCCAGCATTTCGAGACCTTGCGCGGGCCGCTGGCGGCGCAGGGAATCGAGGCCGTTCTGTTGACCGGGCGCGATCGCGGACAGTCGCGCGCGGACAAGTTGGCCCTGTTGTCCCATGGCGCCGCCCAGGTCGCGGTTGGCACCCACGCCCTCTTCCAGGATGACGTGAACTTCAAGGCGCTCGCCCTGACCGTGATTGATGAACAGCACCGCTTCGGGGTCAATGAGCGGGCGCGGCTGCAGGCCAAGGGTGAGCGTGTGCACCTCCTGGCCATGTCCGCGACCCCGATCCCCCGCACCCTGGAACTGACCATGTACGGAGACCTCGATGTCTCGCGGATCGAGGAAAAGCCACCCGGCCGCACGCCTGTCGCCACGCGTGCCGCGCCAATGAACCGGCTGGGAGAGATCGTTGAGCGCCTGCGGACCGCGATCCGAGGGGGCGCACAGGCGTTCTGGATCTGCCCACTGGTCTCGGAATCGGAAACGACGGACCTGGCGGCCGCCGAATTGCGCGCCGCGGCCTTGAAGCAGACCCTCGGCCCGTCGGTTGGTCTCGTGCACGGCAAGCTCGCGGCCGCCGAAAAAGATCAGGTGATGGCCGATTTCGCTGATGGCCGGATCAGTGTCCTGGTCGCGACGACGGTTGTGGAAGTAGGCGTGAATGTGCCCAACGCCAGCATCATGGTCATCGAACAGGCCGAGCGCTTCGGTTTGGCCCAACTGCACCAGTTGCGCGGCCGGGTCGGCCGGGGCGCGGCGGAGAGCAGCTGCGTGCTCCTCTATGACCCGCCTCTTTCGGAAGCGGCCCGCGAGCGGCTGGATATACTGCGGCGGACCGATGACGGCTTTCTCATCGCTGAGAAGGACCTCGAACTTCGCGGCGGCGGCGACCCTCTTGGCCTGAAGCAGAGCGGTTTTCCCGCCTATCGCCTGGCCGACCCGGTAGCCCATCGCGACCTGATCGCCGCTGCCGCCGATGATGCGCGCCTGATGATGGCCCGCGACCCTCAGCTCACCTCGCCACGGGGACAGGCCCTGAGGGTGCTGGAGCAGTTGTTCGACTGGCGCGTGGGGTCTCAGTCGGAAGCGGGCTAGGCCTAGCCAGGAACGTCGCCACCCGGCGCTGCGCATCGGCTTCGAGATCGGCATAAAAAAGGTTGTAGCCTGGGACCCGCAACCGGTCGGCCCAGCCTCCGCTGCGTCTCAATGTGCTTGAGCGCGGGGTCGAGACCCGGAGAATTCCATCCTCGCAGTGCGCCGAGATCTGCCGCACCAGGAAGGCCGGCCGAGCCCCCCATTCCAGCCCCGTGGCGTTGGCGGCGCCGAGGGCGAGCCGGGCCGGCGCCATCTCGGCGCCCTCGCGGCCAAGGATCGGATTGACGCAGAGCGGCGCCCGGCCTGGATCCAGGCGGATCAGGCGTTGACGGCGCCAGACCAGGGCGTCTCCCAGCAGCTGGGCGCTACGCTCCGGGTCGAGGCCCACGACCGAAATCCAGGCCAAGGCGCACCCGGCCTGATCCTGGCGCACGCAACCCGGCACCGTGGCGTCCGGCCCAAACTCATCGGCGGGGACTACGGTCTCGATCAGATAGGCAGCCACCAGGCGCGCCCGAACAGCGGGGTCGGCCGCCACCTCATCGCGCAGGAGACGCGCCCCGATGGATCCGCCCTGCTCCACCCCAACGATGATGAAAGGGCGCCCCCCATTGTCTCGCGCCAAATAGCGGCGGAAGGCGTCGCGCACGTCTGCGTAGGCGAATTCCCGGGCTTCCCGGGCATCATCCCGGTGGGCGCGGATCAGAGTGAAGAGGCTGGCGTGGCGATAGCGGGGCGCATACATGCGGCCGACCTTGGCGAAGGGGCCCGCATAGTTGGGCAGCATCACCTGAAACAGGATGGGGTCGGTGCGCGGGTGCGGAATGGGCGCCACCCAATGGCCGCCCCCGTCATAGGTGGTTGGGTGGATGAAGAATACGTCGACCGGCGGGTCCGACGGGCCGCGGAGAACGGGATAGAGCGCCCAACCGTCCAGACGTCCATAGTTCGCCGGGGGCCCCGGCCTGTAGGTCTGGAACGGCACCTTCGGGTCGAGGGCCGTACCCAGGATGTCGTCGCGCAGGACGAACGCGGCCACGGAAAGGACCAGCAAGCTGAAAAGCCCAAGGACCAGCCAGCGTCTCGACCTGGGCTTCGCTGGCCCATTCATGTCCTGGATGCGGGGCAGGCGGCGCGGAAGGTCATGACTGCCGGTCCTTCCGGTAGATTTCCCGAGGCCAGCGGTGGTGCACCCAGAACCACTCAGCCGGCCGCTCGCGGATGCGCTCCTCCATGAAAGCGTTGATCCGAGCGACCCCCGCCGCCATATCCGCCTCCCGGTCGCCCGTGCGCTCCAGCACGATGGGATCATGCACCACGGCGCGGAAGCGCGCGCCCTTCAGGCGTTGCACGCTCATGGTCTGCAGAACCGTGTCGAACTGCAAGGCGAGACGCACGGCGCCCGGATTGGTGTGGGCCATCTCGCCAAAGAAAGGCATTGCCAGCCCCTCCTCGAAGCGCTGGTCCATCATCAGGGCCACGGATGTACCGGCCGAGAGCGCCCTGTAGAGCTTGCGCGTATCCGCACCCCCCTTCTGCGCGAACAGCGTCACGCCATAGCGGGCGCGGCCCTGACGAATCCGCTTGTCGAAATAGGGGTTGTTGGCGGCCCGGTATGTCATCAGGCAATCGACGCCGCGGTCGACTATGGCCGCGGGCATGATCTCCCAATTCGAGAGGTGACCGGAGACGAACACGACAGCCTGATGCTGGGCCGCGATCTCATCCAGGCGCTCCCCGTTCACCAACTCCACGCGTCCGGTTGAGGGCCGCAGCTTGTCCATCACCGGGAATTCGGCGAAGGCGCGGCCGACGTTGTCCCATTGGGCCTTGAGCGTATCCTCGATCCAGGCATCGTCGGCATCGGGAAAGGCGATCTTGAGGTTGATCCGGGCCACCCGGTGCTGGCCGGTGAGAGGCCCCAAGGTGCGCAGCATCCATCCGCCAAAAGCCGACACCCAGTCGACCGGCAACAGGCGCAGCACAAAAGTCAGGACGTCATAGGCCCCCGTCTCCAGACGCCATGACAGGTCCTGTCCGAATGTTGGTTTTGCCTCGTCCATGCCCAGTTATCGCGGCGCCCGGCCCTGCGCGACCTTATATCTCATCCTAGCGTCGATCCTGTGGTCCGTTGCCGGCCGGCCTGCGTAGAAGCGGAGACGAGCTTGACCAGGGCAGGCATCCGAATCCGCGTCTCGACCATTGTATCAAAACCTGTCCGGCCGAATGTTGGCCGTGTCAGCGAAGTGAGGTCTATCAGATGACCAATCAAGCGCTCACACTCAACGCGCCCGAGATGCGCGCCGCGCCCGCCGCCTTCCGTACCGCCATGCGCATCGCCCAGGAAAACTGGGACGCCGGGTCCGTCACCTTCGTCCTGCCCTCCGGCGACACCTTCAAGGTCGAAGGCAGGAAGGACGGCCCGCAAGCCCGCCTGATCATCAGGGACTTCCACTTCGTCCGCCGCGTCCTGGCGGGCGGCGATGTGGGCTTCGGCGAAGGGTTCATGGCCGGCGAGTGGGATACGCCGGACCTGTCGGTGTTGCTGGAGGCGTTCACCGCCAACTTCGACCGGCTGCAGGGCCTGGTGGAAGGCAATCCCATCGTGCGGTTCATCAACATGATCTCGCACCTCCTCAACCGGAACAGCCGGCGTGGGTCGCGCAAGAACATTTACGCACACTATGACCTGGGCAACGCCTTCTACGCCCGCTGGCTCGACCCTTCGATGACCTATTCCTCGGCCCGGTTCGAGCGGCCGGGGCAATCCCTGAGCGACGCTCAACGCAACAAATATGCATCCCTCGCCCGGGAGATCGGCTTGCAGACCGGCCAGTCCGTGCTGGAGATCGGATGCGGCTGGGGCGGCTTCGCGGAGTTCGCGGCCAAGGAGGTTGGCGCGAAGGTGACCGGTATCACCATCTCGCCATCCCAGGCGGAGTTCGCCCGCAAGCGCCTCTTCGACGCCGGTCTCGCCGACAAGACCGAAATCCTGATCAAGGACTACCGCGACGTTGGAGGCCAGTTCGACAGCGTGGCCTCTATCGAGATGTTCGAGGCCGTGGGTGAGGAATACTGGCCGGCCTATTTCGGCAAGATCCGCGAGGTGCTTTCTCCAGGCGGGCGGGCGGGCCTACAGATCATCACCATTCGCGACGAGCTTTTCGAGGAATACCGGTCGCGCGCCGACTTCATTCAGAAGTACGTCTTCCCAGGCGGCATGCTGCCGTCGGAGACACGCCTGCGCGAAGAAACCGCCGCAGCCGGCCTGCAATGGCAGGAGATCGTCCGCTTCGGCCAGAGCTATGCCGACACCCTGGCCGACTGGGGCCGCCGCTTCGAAGCCGCCTGGGACGACATTAAGGGCCTCGGCTTCGACGAGCGCTTCCGGCGCCTTTGGAAGTTCTACCTCAGCTATTGCGAGGCTGCTTTCCGGACGGAACGAACCAACGTCGTGCAGCTGAGCCTGACCAGGGCTTAGGCTTCATAGCTTTTCACCCGGCAGCCCGCTGGCTTGCTCCACCCAACTCGCGAACTGGCCTTCGTCGAGAGCGTCTTCGCGAACATCCAAATAGCGTGTGTCGCCAACCTTGGACTTGCCCGCAGGGATGGGATCGAGGGACTGGCCCCGGAAGAAGGTCACCCTCACGAAGTGCTCGAAGCAGTGGAAGCTCAGGAACCAGCCCTTTCCCGGCAATCCATAAAACGGCGAATTCCATTTCACGGCTTTGACGACGCCCGGAACCGTTCGGACGGTGATGGCGTCCAGCCGCCGGCCGATAACCTGTTTCCACCCAGGCATGGCGTCGAGATAGGCCTGAACCGGCCCTTCCCCCTCCCCCTTGGGAATTTGCGGATTTCCGCCGGCTAGCAGGATGGGCTTCACCATTTCTGGCCGCCTAGGGGGCGTAGCTCGAACGGCCTTTCACGCCCCAGTGCCCATCCTCGCAGGTGATGATGTAGATCGAATCGAAGCCGCCGATCACCGAGCCGTCCTTGCGGTAGCGCGTGAAGCGGGTGTCGATGTGCACCTTGTCCGCGCCGGCATGGATCACATCGCGCCGTTCCCAGGCCGAATGATCCCACTCCGCCAGCGCGCCCTGCCCAAACATGTTGGGGGTGCGCGTGCCCTTCTCGAGGATTTCGAGTCGGTTCGAGGCCAGACGCACTGACGGGAAATTGAAGGTCTGCTCCCAGGCCGGAATATCCCGGGCGTTGAAGGCCTTCATGAAGGCGTCCAGCACGCCCTGGGCGGCGGCAATGGCGTCGGCGTGGTCGGTCATGAGGTTCCTCCGTTTGGCCCAACATGCTCACCGTTCCCTTGGCGCAGACAATGGGGGCGTGATTTAAGGCGGCATGCAGGTTCGAAAGATGCCCCCCACGGTCCGTGTCATGCAACCCGGCCGCTGGACCCTGGCCGGCGCGGAGCCTTTCCGGCGCGCCCTGGCCATGCTGCCCGTCACGCTCACCGAGGCCGAATCCGAGCTGATCCTCGAATATCCCGAGAACAGCGACGAGAAGTTCGCCGGCAAGATGGCCCAGGCTCTGCGGGAACTGGGCTTTGCCTTCGCCACGACGATGGACTGGTCCCCCTCGCACTACGTCCTGGCGCTCCGCAAACAGGGGGCCTTCGAAGGTCCCTTCAAGGAGATCAAGCCCTCGCCCTATGGCGGATGGGAAATCAATCCGCTCTGATGAGAACTTCTGCCTTGCGAACGCAGCTCCAGATGTCGATTTAGCCCTCATGACCGTCGCGCGCAGCGTTCTCGACACCATTGGCGATACGCCCCTCATCCGCCTGAACCGGATTTCGGACGAAACGGGATGCGAAATCCTCGGCAAGGCCGAGTTCATGAACCCTGGCCAGTCCGTCAAGGACCGCGCCGCCCTTTGGATCATCCGCGACGCCGAAAAGCGTGGGGCCCTGCGTCCTGGCGGCCGCATCGTTGAGGGCACCGCGGGAAATACCGGCATCGGCCTGGCCCTCGTGGCCCGCGCCCTCGGATACAAGTCCACCATCGTCATCCCGCGCACCCAGTCCCAGGAGAAGAAGGACGCCATCAAGCTGATGGGGGCGGAGCTGGTGGAGGTGGACGCGGTCCCCTATGCCAATCCGAACAACTACGTGAAGTTTTCCGGCCGCCTGGCCGAGGAGTACGACGCGAAGGAGCCCGGCGGCGCGATCTGGGCCAACCAGTTCGACAATGTCGCCAACCGCCAGGCCCATATCGACGGCACCGGGCCGGAAATCTGGTCCCAGACCGGCGGCAAGGTGGATGGCTTTGTCTCCGCCGTCGGCACGGGCGGCACCCTAGCGGGCGTCGCCACCGCCCTGCGCGCCAGGAACCCCAAGGTCGCCATCGCCCTCGCCGACCCTTTCGGCGCCAACATGTTCGAGTACTATTCTTCCGGCGAGCTGAAGACCGAAGGCTCCTCCGTTTCCGAAGGCATCGGCCAGGGGCGGATCACGGCGAACCTCGAAGGCCTCACCGTCGACTACCCCTATCGCATCTCCGACACCGAGATGATGGATGAGATCATCGGCCTGGCCGAACACGAAGGGCTTGTGATGGGCGGCTCAACGGGCATCAATGTCGCCGGGGCGCGCCGCCTCGCTGCAGACCTGCCGAAGGGCTCGACCATCGTGACCATCCTTTGCGACTACGGGTCCCGCTACCAATCGAAACTCTTCAACGCCGAGTTCCTGAAGGAACGCGGCCTTCCCGTCCCTCCCTGGATTTAAGCATCATGACAGCCCGAGACCCGATGATCTCCACCCATGAACTGGCTGCGCGCCTGGGGGAGCCGGGTCTCGTGATCATCGACGCGTCATGGTTCATGCCCGGCTCGCCGCGCGATCCGTCCAAGGAATACGCCGAGCGGCACATCCCGGGCGCGGTGTTCTTCGGCATCGACGAGGTGAAGGACCACACCAGTCCCCTGCCCCACATGCTGGCCACTCCGGCCGAGTTCGCCACCTCCGCACGGCGTCATGGTGTGGAACCCAATTCCCTGGTTGTCGTCTATGACTCCACCGGCGTCTTCTCCGCGCCCCGGGTGTGGTGGAATTTCCGGGCCATGGGCCACGACCGCGTGTTCGTGCTCGATGGCGGCCTGCCCAAATGGATCGCCGAGGACCACCCCATCGAGACCGGTTGGCGCGAGCCGGAACATGGTGAGTTCAAGGCCGAGTTCCGGCCCGAACTGGTGCGGGAACTGCCCCAGGTGAAATGGGCGCTTGAAACGGGCTCCGAACAGCTGGTGGACGCCCGCTCCGCCGCCCGCTTCCGGGGCGAGGAGCCGGAACCTCGGCCGGGCGTCCGCCCGGGCCACATGCCGGGCGCGATCAATGCCCACTACGCCGGCATCATCGCCGAGGATGGTACGCTCAAAGAGGCCGATGCGATCCGTGAGCGCTTCACGGACACCGGGGTCGATTTGGAAAAACCTATCGCCACCACCTGCGGCTCGGGCATCAGCGCCTCGATCCTCGCCCTCGGCTTCGCCCGCATCGGCCGCGACGACGTGGCGGTCTATGACGGCTCCTGGACGGAGTGGGGCGCCAGCGGCGAGGCCGTCGTCACCGGGCCATGACGGATCTGCCGCTGATCCCGGACCTCGATCTGGTCCGCCAGGTCCATGACATCGAAGCGGCCTATACGGCCTCACGGCTGAGTGTGCTGGGGCGGCTGGCGAACAATCCCGTTGGCGTCGAGATACGGGACCTCGGCGATGGCGGCCGATTCCTGCAGGCGCGCTATATCCCGAATAACCACTTCAACCGTGTCGCCGGGCTGACAGACACCCACGCCGGACAGCTTGAAAGTCTTGCCCGGACCTATGCCGAGCGCGGCATCCGCAACGCCTTCGATGTCGTGCCGGGCCTCACCCCCACGACTGTGCTGAACGAGCTGCGCCGGCTCGGATATGGGCACGACCGCTTTCACACGGCATCCGTGGGCCGCCCACGCGCGGCGCCGGACACCGCTCCCGGTGTCACTGTGGAAAAGGTCACGGTGGCGACCCTGGAGGAGTTCCTCGACTGCCATTGCCGGGGCTGGGGCGTCGGCGATCCGGAGGGTTTCAAGGCCAATGTGCGTGGCTGGCTGACCGAGCCCGGCTGGAACCTTTACCTCGCTCGCGTCTACGACCGCCCGGCCGCCACGGCGATCCTGTTCATCCAGGGCGGCCAAGCCTATTGCGCCGACAGCGCCTGTGATCCGGAGTTCCGTGGGCGGGGCGCTCACAGCGCCCTCCTCGGCCGCCGGCTGGAGGACGCCGGCAAGATGGGCTGCGAGATCGTCTCCGCGGGCGCCGACTTCATGTCGACCAGCCACCGCAACATGCTGCGCGCCGGGTTCTCGACGCTCTACACCAAGTCCGTCTGGATGAAGCCCGCATGAGGATCCGCCTCGCCCGGGAAGAAGAGATCGCCCTCCTCCCCGAGATCGAGGAGTCCGCCGCGGGCATCTTCGCGGCCCACGGCCTGGCGCGCCCAGAGCACACCGAGGCCGCCCCGGCGGAGAACTGGCGCGAACCCTTTGACCAGCAGTTGCTCTGGGTCGCCGTCGATGGCGATGAGACGCCCGTGGGGTTTCTGGCGGGGCATCTGCACGAGGACGTCTTCTACATCGCTGAACTGGACGTGCACCAGGACCACCAGGGCCAGGGTGTTGGCCGCCGCCTGATGGGGGTCGCCGAGGAAGCCGCGCGGGGTCTGGGCAAGGCCGAGATGGCCCTGACCACCTTCGACAATGTGCCCTGGAACAGGGCCTTCTATGAGAGCCTCGGCTTTCACGTGCCCGATCCCATGCCGGATTGGCTGGCCGGGCTCCTGGAGATCGAACGCGAGAAGGGCCTCGCCAACCGTTGCGGCATGATCCTGAAACTGTAATCCCTAGGCCATGGACGAGAAATCCCGCCTGATCCGCGCTGGCTCGAAGGCCCCTGCGGGCCTCAACCGCACCGTCGGCCCCCCGATCCAGAAGGGCTCGACCATCCTGATGCCGGACGCGGCCTCGCTGTACGACGTGACCCAAACCACCTATGGCCGGGCGGGCCTCGCCTCTCACGACGCCCTGATCGAGGCCCTAGCGGAGCTGGAAGGCGCCCACACCGTCCGCCTGTTCCCATCCGGCCTGGCGGCAATCACTGGGGCCATCCTGGCGGTCGTGAAATCCGGCGACGACGTACTGATGACGGATGGCGCCTACAAACCCACCCGCCGGTTCTGCGAGAACGTACTGAAGGGCCGCCTGGGGATCACCGTCCGCTACTTCGCGCCGGACGCCTCGCCGGAAGACGTGCTCGGCATGGCGAACGAGAAGACCCGCCTGATCGTCATGGAGAGCCCCGCCTCCCTGACCTTCGAGATGCAGGATGTGCCGGCCATCGCGGCGGCGGCCCGGGCCAAAGGCATCCTCACCCTCTTGGACAACACCTGGGCGGCAGGGCTCTACTTCAAGCCCCTGGCGCATGGCGTCGACATCTCCGTGCAAGCCCTCACCAAATACGTCGGCGGCCACTCGGACTGTTTCATGGGCTCGGCCGCCGTCACCGACCCGAAGCTGGGCGCGGCCCTGCACCAGGCGATCATCGACTTCGGCTGGGCCGTCTCGCCGGATGACGCCTACACCATGCTGCGGGGCCTTCGGACGCTTCCCACGCGGATGGCGCGGCACGGGACATCGTCGCTGAAGGTCGCGGCCTGGCTGGAAAGCCAAGCTCAGGTCGGCGAAGTGCTCCACCCTGCCCTGCCCGGAGCCCCGGGCCACAAACTCTTCCAGGCGTCCTATAGCGGCGCACCCGGCCTCTTCGCCTTCGTGCTGAAAGGCGCCGCGCCCAGGCAGGTGCTCGCCTTCCTCGACGCCCTGAAGCTCTTCGGCCTCGGCTTTTCCTGGGGCGGCTTCGAAAGCCTGGCGCTGGACGGCGACGACCAGTTCAAGGTGCGCAAGGCGAAGAAAGACTATGGCGGCCCGGTGATCCGCCTGGCGATCGGTCTGGAAGATCCGGACGACCTGATCGCCGATCTGGAGCAGGCCCTGGCGGCGGCCGCGATCGCCTGAGCCTGGCGACCCCAGCAGGACTCGAACCTGCAACCGTCCGCTTAGAAGGCGGATGCTCTATCCGGTTGAGCTATGGGGTCGATAGAGCCGGAACGGATTTATAGATTGGCGAGCCCGATTCAACGGCTTGGCCGCGCCAAGCCGCATCGCGCTCTTAGTGGGTCCAGGGTTGTCTTCGCGTGAAAGCGAAGTTGTCAGCGTAGGCCTTGATGATCTTCTTCGAGGTCTTGGGCGCGATCAGTTCGAAGGCGATGCCATGCTTCTGAGCATAGGCCACAGCCTCTTCGGAAGTGTCGAAAGTCAGGCGCACCTGGCCGTTCATGTCGCCCGTCACCGTCCAGCCCATCAGGGGATCGGAGACTCGCGCGGAAGCCGGGGCGAACTCGAGCGTCCAGGCCTGGGTCTTGGCCTTGCCGGACTGCATGGCGTTCTTCGCCGGCTTGTAGATGCGCGCGAGCATGGGCCTCTCATCTCCTCTTCAAACGGTGGTCGGGGCGGCGGGATTCGAACTCGCGACCCTCTGCTCCCAAAGCAGATGCGCTACCAGGCTGCGCTACGCCCCGAGGTCACCGCTCGATCCGCTCCCTTTGCCATGCGTCGCGCCTTGTCGCAACGCGCGCGCGCACCGCTTCAGCCAAATCGCCGCATCTGATCTGGATCAAACGCCGACTCCGCGAGCGCGCCTAGGACACCCGTCTTGGCATAACGGGGCATAGTACCATGCAAGACGTTGCGGCCTTACCGCCTGAAAAACCATTTGAACCAGCGATATGGCTGGGCCTGAGCGCAGTGTTGGCCTTAGTGGCCATCATCGCGACCGCGGCCTCGCCGGATCCGCTTTTCCGCCTGCAAGGCTTCATCTTTTCCGCCGGGTTTATCGCGGCGGCGGGGGCTCTCATCCCCAAGGTGTTCGCGGGCACGTATCGACCCGACAGCACCATCTATATGGATGGGGTCATCAAGGCCGGCGTCATCGCAACCATGTTCTGGGGCCTGGCAGGGATGCTCGTGGGGGTGATCATCGCCCTGCAGCTTTCCTTCCCAACCATTTTCTATTTCCCGGACTTCGGCTTCCTGAACTTCGGGCGACTGCGGCCGCTGCATACGTCGGCGGTGATTTTCGCGTTTGGGGGTAACGCGCTGATCGCCACCAGCTTCTATGTCGTCCAGCGCACCACGCGGGCGCGCCTGTTCGGCGGCCTGGCGCCCTGGTTCGTGTTCTGGGGCTACCAGCTGTTTATCGTCCTGGCGGCCCTGGGCTACCTCACGGGGATTACCCAGTCGAAGGAATATGCCGAACCCGAATGGCTGACGGACCTGTGGCTGACGATCGTCTGGGTCGCCTATCTGCTGGTCTTCCTGGGCACCATCTGGAAGCGCAAGGAACCCCACATCTACGTGGCCAACTGGTTCTACCTGGCTTTCATCGTCACCATCGCGATCCTGCATCTGGTGAATAACGCGGCCCTGCCGATCTCCTTCCTGAACCACCGCAGCTTCGGCGTCTTCTCGGGCGTCCAGGATGCCCTGGTGCAGTGGTGGTACGGCCACAACGCCGTGGGCTTCTTCCTCACCGCCGGCTTCCTGGCGATGATGTACTACTTCATTCCGAAGCGGGCTGAACGGCCGGTCTATTCGTACCGCCTGTCGATCATCCACTTCTGGGCCCTGATCTTCATCTACATCTGGGCCGGCCCGCACCACCTTCACTATACGGCTCTGCCGCAGTGGGCTCAGACCCTGGGCATGACCTTCTCGATCATGCTGTGGATGCCGTCCTGGGGCGGCATGATCAACGGCCTGATGACCCTCTCGGGCGCCTGGGACAAGCTGCGCACCGACCCGGTCATCCGCATGCTGGTGGTCAGCCTCGCCTTCTACGGCATGTCGACCTTCGAAGGCCCCGTGATGAGCATCCGGGCGGTCAACGCCCTCAGCCACTACACCGACTGGACAATCGGCCACGTGCACTCCGGCGCTCTGGGCTGGGTCGGCTTCGTGACCTTCGGCTGCGTCTACTGCCTGGTGCCCTGGCTGTGGCGCAAGAAGGAGCTCTACTCCGCCCGTCTGGTGGAGTGGCACTTCTGGATCGCGACCACCGGCATCCTGCTCTACATCACCGCGATGTGGGTCTCCGGGATCATGGAAGGCCTCATGTGGCGCGCCTATACGCCCGAAGGCTTCCTCGCCTACTCGTTCATCGAAACCGTCAGCGCCAAGCACATTGAGAACATCGTCCGGGCTGCCGGCGGCGGGCTCTTCCTGGTCGGCTTCGTGATCATGATCTTCAACCTCTGGAAGACGGTGAACTCCCCCTCGGTGGAGTCCGCCCCGGCGCCTGGCGCCGCCGCTCTTCCGGCCGTCGCCGCTTAAAGGGAGGCCCACAGATGTCACTCTGGCAGCAACATGGCCGGTTCGAGCGTCACTCGCTGATACTCATCCTCGGCATCATCATCGTCGTCTCCATTGGCGGCCTGGTGGAAATCGCACCGCTGTTCTGGATCAAGAACACCATCGAGCCCGTCCGGGGCGTGAGGCCCTACACGCCGCTCGAACTGGCGGGCCGGGAAATCTACGTCCGCGAGGGCTGCTACACCTGCCACTCGCAGATGATCCGGCCCCTGCGCGACGAGGTGGAACGCTACGGCCACTACAGCCTGGCGGCCGAGAGCATGTACGATCGGCCCTTCCTCTGGGGCTCGAAGCGTACCGGCCCGGATCTGGCGCGCGTCGGCAATAAGTATTCCGACGACTGGCAGCGCGAGCACCTGATGAATCCCCGCGCCGTGGTGCCGGAATCCATCATGCCTCCGTACGCCTTCCTGGCGAGCAAGCCTCTGCGGCTTGAGGATATCGGCGAAAAGCTCTCGGCCCTCACCCGGCTGGGCGTGCCGTATACCCAGGCGGAAATCGACAATGCCGCCGCGGACGCCCGTGCACAGGCCGATCCGGACAACACCAGCACGACTGGCTTCAGGAGCCGCTACGGCGCCCAGCCCGTCACGCGCAACTTCGACAGCTCGACCGAGGTGACTGAGATGGACGCACTTATCGCGTACCTGCAGATGCTCGGCACGACGGTCGACTTCAGCACCTACCGGGCAACGCCCGAGAATCAGCGGTGATGGCGATGACTTACGAACAAGCCTCCGCCTTCGTGCAGCAGTTCGGCTCAATCTACTTCTTTGGCCTGTTTCTGCTCGCCGCCGCCTACGCACTCTGGCCTCGAAAGCGCGAGGAATTCAAACGCGCCGGCCGCCTTCCCATGACTGAGGAGCAACATGATGACCGCCCCCTCTGATCATAATGACGCCAAGACCACCGGCCACGAGTGGGATGGCATCCGTGAATTGGATACGCCGCTTCCCCGGTGGTGGCTGTGGATCTTCTACGCCACGATCGCCTTCTCGATCGGCTATTGGATTCTGATGCCGGCCTGGCCGGGCATCAACGGCTACACCCGCGGGACGCTGAACAATTCGGCCCGCGCCCAGGTGGTCCGTGATCTCGACGCCCTGAAAGTTCAGCGGTCGGGCATGATGAGCCGCCTGTCCGGCGCGACCTTGCAACAGATTGAACAGGATCCGCAGCTGCAAAGCTTCGCCCTGAACGTGGGTCAGTCGGTTTTCGGGGACAATTGCGCGACCTGCCACGGCGCCGGCGGCGTTGGCCGGCCAGGTTATCCCAACCTGCGTGACGACGTCTGGCTGTGGGGCGGGTCTCTGGACGACATCCTGCGGACCATCACCGTGGGCGTCCGCTCGACCCATGCGGACACGCGCATGTCGGCCATGCCGGCCTTCGGGCGCGATGGCATCCTGACCCAGGCGCAGGTGGGCGATCTGACAGAGTACGTTGTCGCCCTGTCCCGCCGTCCGGCGGACCGTGCGGCCGTCTCGCGCGGCGCTCAGCTCTTCGCGGACAATTGTGCGTCCTGCCACGGGGCCACCGGGGTTGGGAATCAACAGGTCGGCGCGCCGAACCTGACTGACCGTGACTGGCTCTATGGCGCCAGCCGTGAGGCAATCCGCGGCCAGATCCAGAATGGCCGGGGCGGCGTGATGCCGACCTGGGGCGCGCGTTTCGACGAACCGACGCTGAAGGCGCTGGCCGTCTACATCCACGCCAATTCAGGCAGATGAGATGACTGTTGTAATTGATCGCAAAGGCCCGGTCTCCGTCGCGGACCGGGCCCGGGCCAAGAATGAGGCGCCCACGGGGCTCTACAAACCCCGTGTGCCGATCTACCCGAAGAATACGCGCGGCCCCTGGCGTACCATCAAGTGGGCCCTGCTGATCGCCACCCTGGCGGTCTACTACGTGACCCCCTGGATCCGCTTCGATCGGCCAGGCGACCTGCCGGACCAGGCCGTCCTGGTCGATTTCGAGCACGGCCGCTTCTACTTCTTCTGGATCCACCTCTGGCCGCAGGAAGTCTTCTTCGTCACCGGTTTGCTGGTGATGGCGGCGCTCGGCCTCTTCCTGGTGTCGGCGATGTTCGGGCGTCTTTGGTGCGGCTATGCCTGCCCTCAGACCGTCTGGACCGATCTGTTCCTCTTCGTGGAACGCGTGTTCGAGGGCGAACGCAACGCCCACATGCGCCGCGACCAGGGCCCTCTGACGTTCGAGAAAGTGTGGCGCAAGACCGCCAAGCACGCGTTCTGGCTGGCGGTCGCCTTCGCCACAGGCGGGGCCTGGATTTTCTATTTCCGCGACGCCCCGACGCTCCTCAGGGAGTTCTGGATGGGCCAGGCGCCGATGACGTCCTACGTCTCTTGCGCGCTCCTGACCTTCACCACCTATGTCTTCGCCGGCCACATGCGCGAACAGGTCTGCGAATATCTGTGCCCCTGGCCGCGTATCCAGAGCGCCATGGTGGATGCGGAAACCCTGCAGGTCACCTACCGCTACGACCGTGGCGAGCCGCGTGGACCGCACAAGAAAGGCGCGACCTGGGAAGGCCGGGGCGATTGCATCGACTGCAATGCCTGTGTGGTCGTCTGCCCGATGGGCATCGATATCCGTAACGGCCCGCAACTGGAATGCATCAATTGTGGGCTCTGCATCGACGCCTGTAACGAGATGATGGCGCGCATCGAGCGGCCGCGGAACCTCATCGCCTTCGACACCGACCAGGCGGTCAAGGCGCGCTCCGAGGGTCAGCAGCCGAAATACCGCCTCTTCCGCACGCGGACCCAGTTCTACGCCGTGCTCCTGGGCGTCGTCAGCGTCTTGATGATTTGGGGCTTGATCACCCGCCCCTCCGCGGACCTGCACCTGCTGCACGATCGCAACCCCACCTTCGTGCGCTTGGCCGACGGCTCGGTCCGCAACGGCTACACCCTGAAGATCACCAACCGGCAGTTTGAGGCCCGGCGCTTCGTGCTCAGTGTTGAAGGACTGCCCGGCCTTGAACTGAGGATGGTGGGCGGCCCCTCGGGCTCGACGATCGCGATCGACGCCCCCGCGGACGCCGTGCGCACGGCCCGCCTTTTCGTCATCGCGCCCCCGGGGACCGCGACTTCGGAAGAAACGCCCCTCACCTTCCGGCTAAGCGGCGCCGATGTGAGTGGCCGCTCCACCTTCCTCGTTTCCAGGGATGACCTGCCATGAGCACGCTCGGCGCCGTTCGCACGCCTTTCCGCATCAAGGGCTGGCATGTACTGGCCGGTTTCATCCTGTTCTTCGGCACGATCATCGCCCTGGACTCTGTGTTCATGGTGCTCGCCTACCGAAGCTTTCCCGGCCAGAGCGCGGACAACCCCTATGAAACCGGCCTGCGCTTCAACCGCGAGCTCGATCTGAAAGCCCGCGAAGCGGCCCTGGGCTGGCAGGTCCAGGCCCGCCTGGGGGCCAGCGGCGAAATGGTTCTCGACATCCGCGACAAAACCGGCGCGCCCCTGGAAGGGCTGAATGTCGCCGGAAGCCTCGTTCGTCCGGCGACGGAAGCCGGCCGTCTGGCCGCGGTCTTCCGGCAGATCGCGCCGGGCCGCTATGTCGCCGCGGCGCCTGCTCAGAAGGGCGCCTGGGATGTTACCCTGCGCGTCGCCGATCAACGCGGCCGGTTCATCGAGACGGAAAGGCGCCTCATATGGCACTGACTCTCGAGCGCGATGCCCCCGCCCGGGCGTCCGAGGTCACTGACCGCCTTGAGTTGCTGGTCAGCGGCGCGCGTTGCGCCAATTGCCTCGCCAAGATCGAGAATGCTCTGCGCGCCGAACCCGGGGTGACCGATGCGCGACTTAACCTGACCACCGGCAAGCTCGCCGTGACGACACGGCCGGGCGGCCCGGACACCGTGGAGGTCATCGACCTCCTGCGCCGCCTCGGCTACCCCTCCGCGGCGTTCGACCCCTCAGAGGCTCTCGACGCCGAAACGCGCGAGGGCCGGCGTCTCGCCATGGCCCTGGGCGTCGCCGCCTTCGGGGCGGGCAATGTAATGATGTTCGCGGTGCCCGTCTGGGCCGGCCTCTTCGGCCAGGAACTCGACGCTTCAACCCGCGCGGTCTTCTACTGGTTTTCCGCCCTGGTGGCGACGCCGTGCGCGGTCTTTGCCGGCATGACCTTCTTCACCTCCGCCTGGCGCGCCCTCTCCAAGGGCAAAGCCAACATGGATGTGCCGATCTCCATCGGCGTCATCCTGACCCTGATCATCAGCTACGCCGAACTCATTCAAGGCGGCGCCCACGCCTATTTCGACGCAGCCGTCACACTGATCTTTCTGCTCCTGGTCGGCCGCTACCTGGATCACCAGCTGCGCCTCAAGGCCCGCGGGGCCGCGCGCGACCTGCTTCGCTTGCAGACCCCTGTGGTGCGGGTGATCGACAGCCAGGGCCACGAGCAGACGATCCCCACGCGCGACGCCACCGTCGGCGCCCTGGTCGCCATCTCCCCCGGCGATCGGATCGCTCTCGATGGGCGCATCGAGTCTGGACAGGGTGAGATCGACAATGCCGTGATCACGGGCGAAACCGAGCCCGTGCACGTTTCGCCCGGCGCGCTAGTCCACGCCGGCGCACTCAATCTCACCCACCGCCTGCTGGTCAGGGTGACCGCCGAGGCCTCGGACTCTGCCTTGGCGGCCATCGGCCGGCTGATGGAGGCTGGAGCCCAGTCCCGCAGCGCCTATGTCCGGCTGGCAGACAAGGCGGCCGCCATCTATGTGCCTGTCGTGCATACCGCGGCGGCCTTGACCTTCGTGGCCGGCTGGTTCCTGGGCCTGGAGCCGCGTGAAGCCCTCATCCGGGCCGTGGTCGTCCTCATCGTGACCTGCCCGTGCGCCCTTGGCCTGGCCGTACCGGCCGTGCAGATCACCGCCTCCGGCCGCCTCTTCCGCCAGGGTGTGCTCGTCAAGTCCGGCGCGGCGTTGGAACGGCTCGCTGAGGTCGATCACGTGGTGTTCGACAAGACCGGGGTGCTCACCGCCGGGCGGCCACGCCTGATGGACGCGCCTCCGCGCCTGGTGGCCCAGGCGGCTGTTCTCGCGCGCGCGTCGCGCCATCCCCTCGCCCAGGCCCTGGCCGCGAACGCCGGACCGGGCCCAACAGCGACGGTCGCCGAGGAAGTCGCGGGTCAGGGGGTTGTCGGCATCATCGATGGCCGGCACGCCCGTCTCGGCCGGGCCGAATTCGTGGGTGTCAAAGGGGCGACCGCCTCGGAGACCGAGCTCTGGTTCGGCTTCGAAGACGACATGAAGACTCGCTTCCGCTTTGAAGACAGCCCGCGAGACGACGCCGCGGCCACGATCGCCGCCCTGCGCAAGCTCGGCCTCACCGTGGAAGTCCTGTCAGGGGATCTGGAAGGCGCTGTGCAACGGGTGGCCAAGGCCGCCGGCATTGAGCACTGGCGCGCCGGCCTGACCCCCTTCGAAAAAGCCGAGGCGATGGACGCCTTGAAGGCGGCGGGCCGAAAAGTCCTCATGGTTGGCGACGGTCTGAACGATGCAGCCGCCCTGGCCAAGGCCCATGCCTCGATGGCTCCCGGCGCGGCGGTCGACGCCGCCCACAGCGCCGCCGACATGGTGTGGATGGGGGAAGGCCTGGGCGCCGTTGCGCTGGCCCTTGAGGTGGCAAGAGCGGCCCGAGCGCGCGCCCTGGAGAACTTTGCCTTTTCCGCCCTCTACAATCTCGTAGCGATGCCGGCGGCGATGTTCGGACTGGTCAACCCCCTGGTGGCCGCGCTTGCCATGTCCGGTTCCTCGCTTGTGGTCACCGCCAACGCCTTGCGCATGGCGCGCGCCGGGAGGCAACCATGACCATTCTCATCTTCCTTGGCGCCTGCTCGATCGCGGTGTCACTGATCTCCCTGGTGGCGTTCTGGTGGACCGTGCGCGCCGCGCAATACGACGATCCAAAGGGAGACGCCGAGCGAATCCTGGCGCCCGTGGAAGACCGCCCTCTGTAAAGGCGGCTCGCCCTCAGGCTTGATCCGTCAGGGGTTTGAGGGTCGTTCCAGCCGCTGATCGCGGCCTGGTCCTGATAAAAAAAAGGGAGGACCAGGTGTCGCGGCCCGGCCCTCCCCTTCCTCCAGTGGCGCTTTCCAAATCAGTCGGCGCCGTGGACTTCGCGTGCTTTGTCGGTGGTGATGACGGGCAGAACCACCAGGAATTCGATCACCACACAGACGAGGCTGGCGCCGGTCAGCAGAGCCAGCGTCATCATGCCCTGTCGAAGAACTTCCGAATTTTCCACCAAGCCGCCGTGCAGCAGCACATAGACCCAGAACACCGCCATCGCGGCCATCGGGCAGAACACGAGCAGCAGGGCGAGATAGCGCAGCACCGTCACCATCAGGGCATAGAGCGGCCCGGGACGGTGGAGGCGATGCTGGCCGGCGGTCATCACCGGCGGCGCTCCCCACCCATGACGTAAAGGCTGACACCGGCGAGCGTCGTCATGAACGCCGCATAGCCGACGAAAATCATCACAAGATAGAGTTGTTGCCCGTCCATCGAGGGTCTCCGAATTTGATGACCCATCCTTGGCGGCGCAGGCCAGCGACGCCTTGATTTGGCGCAAGTCTAAACACAGCGTTCACCGAGTTGCTCCACGGCCCTCAGCCAGTGAGCTCGTTGCGCGGCTCTAGGCGTCTCGACACCGCCGATCAGCAGGTGGCGTACCGGTGAAAACCCGACCAGCTTCAGGATCCCCTGCTCGAGGCCGAGCACGCCATGGGCGCCGAATACCAAACGGTAGATCAGGGCCGGCATGCCCATCGTGACGATCACCCGGGCCGAACGGCCCTTCAGCCTGCCGTCGCCAAATCCTTTCGGGCCGAATGCGAATTCCGGACGCAGTGTCTGCTCCAGGAGCGCTTTCAGAGCGGCGGGCATCGTCCCAAGCCAGAGCGGGAAGACCATGACCACATGGTCCGCCCAAAGGATCTGCCGCTGGGCCAGGCTGATGGCAGCGGGTGGATCGGCGCCCTCATAGGCTTCGCGCGACGTCAGAAGGGGAACCTCGATATCGTCAAGGTTCAATCGCCGGGTCTCGCACCCGGCCGACCTTGCGCCGCGGTCATAGGCATCCGCGAGGGCCGCGCAGAAGCGCTCGGGCCGCCCGTCAGGATGTCCATTGATGATGAGAACCGATTTGGACACCTCCACATGATGCGGCCGGAGCATCCCAGGGGGCCGTGATCGAGATCAAGGCGCAACGCCGCCTGCTCTCTACGCTCTGGGAACACCGTGGAGCCACGTCATGAAATTCGCCGTCATCCTGGCCCACCCCAAGACGGGCAGCCTGAACGCGCAGATCGCCCGAACGGCGGTGGAGCGGCTCGTGGCGCTCGGCCATGATGTCATCATGCGCGATCTCTACGGCATGGCGTTCGACCCGCGCCTTTCCGCCGACGAACTGCCCTTCGCTCCGGATAGTGCGCCTGCGCCGGATGCGGAGAACGAACGCCACCGCCTGGCCGATCGGGACGGATTCGTCTTTGTCTATCCCCTGTGGTTCAACTCGGCCCCGGCGATCCTGAAAGGCTTCATCGAGAGGGTTTTCGGCCTGGGCTTTGGCTACAAGGCGCTGCTCGGCGGCGGGACCCGCCCCGCCCTCTCGGGCAAACTGCTCCTGTCCTTCTCCACCTCCGGCGCCCCGGATCACTGGATGGACAGCAGCGGCGCTCTGAAAATCCTGCTGGACGGATTCGACAACTATCTGGGGCAAGTGACCGGGCTGAAGGTTCTCGAACACCGCCACTTCGGGGGCATCGTCCCCGGGATCACCGGTGAAGCGGTCGCCGATGTCCTTGACGAGGTGCGCGACACCCTCACGCACGCCCTGAGCCGGGAGCTAGCGCCTACGTAGTTTCCCTTAGGGGCTGATCCATAGGGGATGGACACGAATTTCTGGCGAGGCTGAACGGGCCTACCCCTTGCGACATCGGCAAGGAGAGATCGATGTCCGTCAGCTACTTCGCACCGCGCCAATCCGCCCAAGGTGCCGGCTTCACGGCCCAGCTTGGTGTTCGCATGCCCTTCGCCGCCGGCGAGGAGATCTATGCGCAGGACGAAGACGCCGACATGATCTACCAGCTGGTTTCGGGAGTGGCCCGTACGACCCGCCTCTTCGCCGACGGCCGCCGCCAGATCGGCGACTTCTATTTCGCGGGCGACCTGATCGGAATCGAGACCGAGGATCAGCACTGCTTCTCCGCCGAGGCGCTGAGCGACTGCGAGGTCCTGGTCATTAAGCGCAGCGCTCTGGAACGCGTCGGCGCCGAAGGCGAACGCGTTCAGCAACTGGTCTGGTCGGAAACGGCCCGGGAACTGGCCCGCGCTAAGCGCCACCTCGCCCTGCTCGGACGTAAGACCGCGCGCGAAAAGGTCGCCAGCTTCCTGCTCGATATCGCGACCCGGGTGGGCGAGGACGTGACGCCCTTGACCATGGGCCGCCAGGACATGGCCGACTATCTGGGCCTGACCATCGAAACGGTCTCGCGCATGGTCACCCAGCTTCAATCCGACGGCCTGATCAGCCTGGAAGGCTGCCGCCGCTTCCGCATCCGCTCGCGGGAGGAATTGGAGTACGCCGCCGCGGCCTGACGAACCGTCAAGCGCCTGGTGGACTGAAGGCCGAAGAAGAGACGCCCGCATGCCGTCCGGCTTCGCCCCTATTGCGCGCGCGCGCCGGAAGATCGACGCGACGCAGATCGGATATCTTGCCGCCGTCCTCGGCGTCTCGGTCGCCACGGCGTTCCATTTTGCTCTGCCCCAGGCGCTTCATCACCGCACCCTCGCCGTCATCTATGTGCCCGCGCTCCTCCTAGGCGCCTTCCTGGGAGGCCGTGGGCCGGCGCTCCTTGGCCTCGTCCTCAGCGCCGCCGCCTGCACGCTCCTGGTCCAGCCCACCAGCCTGCTGCAACTGGGCAACCTGCTCGATCTCGGCGTGCTCCTGCTGTCCGGCGGCATGATGGCCGTATTCGGCGAACAGCTGCGCCACGACAACAGTGAGTCTCTGGCACGCGAGGCTCACCTCCAGTCGATCCTCGATACCGTGCCAGAAGCGATGATCGTCATCGACGAGACGGGGATCATCCGATCATTCAGCCTGACCGCGGAACGCCTGTTTGGCTGGGCCGCCGCTGAAGTTGTGGGGCGCAATGTAAGCTGCCTGATGCCCGGGCCCGACCGCGAGACCCATGACAGCTACATCCATCGCTACCTGCACACACATGAACGGCGCATCATCGGCATCGGCCGGATTGTCGTCGGCCAACGCAAGGACACCTCAACCTTTCCCATGGAGCTCGCCGTCGGCGAGGCCAGGGCCGGGGGGCAGCTGTTTTTCACAGGCTTCGTGCGCGACCTGACAGAGCGCAGGGATCAGGAACGGCGATTGCAGGAACTTCAGTCAGAGCTGCTCCATGTCTCGCGGCTTACGGCCATGGGAGAGATGGCGTCATCCCTCGCCCACGAACTGAATCAGCCGCTCTCGGCCATCGCCAACTACATGAAAGGCTCAGCAACCCTGCTCGAAGGCCCCGCGCCCGATCTCGCCCGCCTGCGCCAGGCTCTGGACCGGGCCGGCGATCAGGCCCTGCGGGCCGGCGAGATCATCAAGCGGCTTCGCGAGTTCGTGGCCAAGGGCGAGACCGAACGCACCCTCAACCCGGTATTTCAGATCATGGAGGAAGCCAGCGCGCTCGCCCTGGTCGGCGCGCGCGAATATGGCGTGAGAGTCGATCTTAGACTGGAGCGCAGCATCCCCCCAGTTCTGGTCGACAAGATCCAGGTTCAACAGGTGGCGCTGAACCTGATCCGGAACGCCATAGAGGCCATGGCCGATTCCTCAAGGAAACAGCTGCTTATCACCGTTGCCCACGGCCCGGATAACCATGCCCTGGTCACGGTAGCCGACACCGGCCCTGGAGTCGCGCCGGAGATCGCCGACCGTCTCTTCCAGCCGTTCATCACCACCAAACCCAACGGCATGGGCGTCGGCCTTTCCATTTGCCGCACCATCATAGAAGCCCAAGGCGGACGCATCTGGGCCGAGAGGAACACTGACGGGGGCGCGACCTTCGCCTTCACCCTGCCCTTCGCCGAAGCCGAGGCGTTCGATGGCCCCTAAGTCTCTGGTGCATGTGATCGATGACGACGACGCCATGCGTGACAGTCTCGGCTTTCTGCTCGAGATGCAGGGCTTCGATTGCCGTCTCTATGAGTCCGCCGACCGCTTCGTCAAAGAACTCCCGAACCTTGAGCCAGGCTGCATCATCACCGACATCCGCATGCCGGGCCTTTCCGGTCTGGAGCTGGTCCAAAAGTTGAAGGAGGCGAAGGTCGCCCTGCCGGTCATCGTCGTCACCGGCCATGGAGACGTGTCGCTGGCCGTGGAGGCCATGAAGGCGGGCGTCGTCGATTTCCTCGAAAAGCCGTTCCCTGATGACGTTCTGCTGGCCTCAGTGAACGACGCCCTCGCCCGTATCACCCCCGGCGACTCTCTGGGCCAGCAGCGCGCTGAAGCCCTGAAGCGGCTCGAAAACCTGTCCCCGCGCGAGCGAGACGTGCTGATGGGCGTCGTGAGCGGCAAGGCGAACAAGGTCATCGCCCTGGAGCTTGAGATCAGCGCCCGCACCGTGGAGGTCTATCGCGCCAACCTGATGTCGAAGACAGGATCGCGGAACATCTCGGATCTGATGCGTCTGGCCCTCGCCGCCGGCCTTTGAAACTTTCGTGCTTGACCGTTGTCGGTTCGGAGCGCGATGCCGCGTCCTCGGGTCGGACGACCACCGCACGAGGAACAACGATAATGACCGGCAACCGCGAGCTATCCCTGACCCGCCTGATCGACGCCCCGCCCGCCACGGTGTGGCGTTGCTGGACCGAGCCGGAACTGATGAAGCAATGGTTCGCCCCCAAGCCCTTCACCACGCCGAAGGTTGAACTCGATCTGCGAGTCGGCGGAGCAAATGCCATCACGATGCGCAGCCCCGAGGGGCAGGACATGCCGAACCTCGGGACCTACCTGGAAGTCGTTCCGCACAAGAAGCTGGTGTTCACCGACGCCTATACCGGTGACTGGCAGCCGTCGGAGAAGCCTTTCATGACGGTGATCCTCACCTTCGACGAGGCTCCAGGGGGCAAGACGCAATATACAGCTCGGGTCCGCCACTGGACGGACGAGGACCTGAAGCAGCATGAGGAGATGGGTTTCGAGGTCGGTTGGGGCATTTGCGCCGACCAGATGGTCGAGCTGATCAAGACCCTTTAACCGCGCGGTTCAGGGGCGGCGCTTCATCAGCCGGAAGACGCCGTTCACTTGCACGATGGTGCGATCGCCGATCATCGCCTTGCCGGAGACGAAGGCGGCCTCGCTGGCCTTGCGGGTGACCCAGGCTTCGCCGAACACCCAGTCGCCCTTGCGGCCCATGTCCAGATAGTCGACGGAGAGGTGCATGGTGATCGGGGTCATCCCTGTCGCCCGCGCCACGGCGGAGGCGAGGAGGCCGTCCATGAAAGCGGTGATCATCCCGCCGTGCAGGATGCCCACTGTGTTGCAGTGGCGGTTCAGGATGAAAAACGCCTGGCGCGACAGCTCCTTGTCGCTGGGGCCGTTGAAGTAGGGTCCGTTGTGCGTCGTGAAGGCGCCCCTGCCCTGGACGGGGCTATAGCCCTCCGGCGGCGGCGGGGCCTCGTCCTCAGCGCTGGACACGCGTGAACATCCGGGCGCGCACCTGATCCCCAGGCAGGATGCCCAACGCCGCGGCGCGGCCGCCTCCAATCTCCAGCACGCCCAGCACGGTGCCGCCGGCCGGCAGAGGCGTCTCATCGCGCGGCCGGGCGTTGCGGGCGATGGATATGACGCGGCCCTGCGGCGAGATGAAAATGATGTCGAGGGGGATGAGGGTGTTCTTCATCCAGAACGCCACGCCATCACGAGGGGCCTTGAAGTCGAACAGCATGCCCTCATCGGGCCCGACGCGGGTGCGCCACATCATGCCGGTCTGACGGGTGGGGTCGGTGTCGGCGATCTCGACGCGGAAATGACGGACACCTTGCATGGTGACGACATCGAGGGTTTCGATGCGCAGGCCCGTCTGAGGCCGCCCCACAGGCGTCGCGGCCAGGCACATGACAAGAGCCAGGGCGCCCAGGAGCCCCCGGCGCAGAATTCCATTCAGGTCAGACAAAAGCCCGCCTCCGTCGAGAGTCGCGTCCCCGCGGCGCTACAGATGGCTGACTTCGATCTCCGCGACAACCAGGCCTTTGGGGCCTTCAGCGAAACGCACCATCACGCCTTCGCCGGGCTGCAGGTCTTCCAGACCGGACCGGCGGAGAGTTTCGATGTGCACGAAGATGTCGCCCTGGTGGCCGTCCCGAACGACGAAGCCATAGCCCTTGGTGCGGTTGAACCACTTGACCGTGGCTCGCTCCAACGGGCCACGCGGCCCGGCTGGGGCGCGTTGCGGGCGGCGCTCGAAGCCGCCGCCGCCCCGGTCGCCGCCGCGGTCCTGCCGCTCGCCCCGGTCCCGGCTCTGGAAGCCACCGCCTCCACGGTCGCCGCCACCCCGGTTGTAGCCGCCGTCGAAGCCCCCGCGCTCTCGCCGGAAGCCGCCGCTGTCGCCAAAATCGCGTTTGGGCCGTTCCTGAGGCGGAGGCGCCGCGGACTCATCCAGATTATGGATATCCGACACCTGCCAGCCCTTGGCCCTGCGCACCACGTCACACTCGATCAGCGAGCCTTCCAGCGCGCTCTCGCGGCCGGTATTGCGAAGGCTGGTGACGTGAAGCAACACATCCCGCAGACCCGTCTGGCCAGGATCGTCGGGAACAATGAACCCGTAACCCTTGCCCGCATCAAACCACTTTACCTTGCCCGTGATCCGCAGGGAGTCGTCCCCGTGCGGGTCAGAGCTGTCCATGTCATACCCAGACATTCCGCCCCTCTCGCGCGCCAAAACTCGTCCTCCACCGGACGCGCGTTCCCATCATAACACTGTTCTCGCTCCAAGAGAGTAGTCATTTTAAGATTCGCCCAAGGCGTCGCGCTTGCGGCTATTTGGCCCATGTTGACCTGCCAAGGATTGGGCGGCCGAGTGGAAGTCAAAAACCTGCATCCACGCCGCCGAACATGTTCATCGGGCCATGAAGCGAGTGCCCGGCAAGACGTCATGCGTCCAATACCTGGGTTGCGAGAATTGAAGTCAGAACCGGCCGGTGATCCACGACTACCGCATGGACGTACACACCAACAAGGCCAAGCCGGCGCGCCTCTTCCCCAGCCTGCGCGACGGCGCCGGAGCGTCCAGCCAACGCTCCGGCAGGCCGCTTTTTTCGGATTTCGGAGAGGTCTCGCGTGGCAGTCCCTAGGGGAGTCGAACCCCTCTCTCCAGATTGAAAATCTGGCGTCCTAACCGATAGACGAAGGGACCGCGTCGCGGAGGAAGCGGGGATATAACGGGCTCATCCCGCCTTAGCAACCCACGTGATCGCCGCAGTCAGTATGACCTGGAAATGATGATCTCCTCCACCGCCGGACGGCCGGTGAAGAGGCAGGTTCCCGAGGCCGGGCCCTGGCCCAGGGGGACGTTGCGCAAAGTGAGCTTCAAGGTCTTCAACCGGGCTTCGACGGCCTCAAGTTCCTCCCCTGTCGGGCGCGCCCAGGGAGCGCGAACCCAGCCCTTGAAGGTGGCGACGCCCTCGGCCTCATCCTCATCGTCGCTGGCGGCCGCCCCGAAGTATTCCGCCAGGGCGTCGAAGGTCCTGATGTCGGTGCGGATATTGGCCTCAAGACGGATCTTCGCCTCGTCGTAGAGGGCCTGCTGAATCTCGGCGAGCAGGGCCGGGACCTTGGCGAGGAACTCATCGCGCGGCAGCACGAAGGATCTGATCTTATCTCCCTCGCGCAACTGGTCTCGCCGCATGAAGGTGACATTGCCGGAAGCCGCGTCGCGAGGACCGACCTCGACAATGATCGGCGCGCCGCGGCGCACCCAGTTCCAGCGCTTGTCGGAGGATTTGATCTTCTTGATGTCCAGGAGAGCGCGCACCCGTTCGTCGAACACCCGCTCGCCAGAATGCAGCGCCTTCACCAGATCTTCGCCGAAGGCCAGGACCTCGGCGTCCTCGGGCTTGTCGCGCAGCATGGGTACAATGACGACCTGGCGCGGGGCGATGGCGGGCGGCAGGCGCAAACCATCGTCATCACCGTGGGTCATGACGACGCCGCCGATCAGGCGGGTGGATACGCCCCAGGAGGTGGTGTGGGCGAACTGCAGCTGGCCATCGTCGCCCTGGAAACGGATCGCCTGGGCTTCGGAGAAGTGGGTGCCGAGGTAATGCGAGGTGCCGGCCTGCAGGGCCTTGCCGTCCTGCATCATGGCCTCGATGGAAAAGGTGCTGTCCGCCCCCGGGAAGCGCTCGTTCTCGGGCTTCTCACCGGCGATCACGGGCATGGCGAGGACGTCCTCCGAGAAGGACCGGTAGACCTCGAGCATGCGCAGGGTCTCTTCCATCGCCTCGGCCGCATTGGCGTGGGCGGTATGGCCTTCCTGCCAGAGGAACTCGGCGGTGCGCAGGAAGAGGCGCGTGCGCATCTCCCAGCGCACCACATTGGCCCACTGGTTGATCAGCACCGGCAGGTCGCGGTGCGACTTGATCCAGCGCGAGAAGGCGTCCCCGATGATGGTCTCCGAGGTGGGGCGGACGATCAGGGGTTCTTCGAGGCGGGCTTCCGGGTCGACCTGCAGCTTGCCGTCGATGGACTTCAGGCGGTGATGGGTGACCACCGCCATCTCCTTGGCGAAGCCTTCGACGTGAGAGGCTTCCTTGGCCAGGAAGGAGAGCGGGATGAACAGCGGGAAGTAGGCGTTCTCGTGCCCCGTCTCGCGGATGCGGCGGTCCAAATCACGCTGGATCTGTTCCCAGACGCCATAGCCCCACGGCTTGATGATCATCGAGCCGCGCACCGGCGAGGGCTCGGCCATTTCGGCTTCTCGCACGACGGCCTGGTACCACTCGGGGAAGGTCAGGCGATTGCCGTTGGTGCGGCTCACGCTGAGGGCGCGGGTCATCAAAGGGCTCCGTGGGTTGGAGGCGAGGGCTTAGCAAGTGGAGGGCGGCGCGTCACGCGGGGTTCGGAACCCTGCTGGACCGTATTCGCACCGTATTTGACCGTATTTGCGCGCGTTATTGGCGCCGCAAATACGGGATGTGCGCGTTAGGGCGCGGTTTGTGCCGCTTGCGGCGCTTTCCGTGCGCGGTGGGTGCGTGCGGTCTCACCCTCGCCCTTCGGGCGTGTCCCTCCCCTGAAGGGGAGGGTTTTTCGAATAAGGGATGTCGGCTGCTGATCCATGGAGACACATCTAGCGAACATTTCGCCATTTGTGAAGAATTTACGCCATCCTCGCGTCCGCCACGTCCTCGACGACGATCTCGACGCTCTGCCTCCCCTGCCAGTCGTCAGCCTGAAGTTTGCCGGCCACGTGGAGGCCGCCCTGCCCCGCCAGCAAGCGCTGGCCGAGGGGAGTTTCGGCGCTGCGCCAGGCGACGGCCTTGATGCGCCGGCCGCTGGCGTCGACCAGCTGGGTGCGGACGTGGCCGCCCTTCATCAGGATCGGGCGGTCGGAGCGGACATCGGCGAGCGCGAACATTGGTTCGGGGTTGCCGGGGCCGAAGGGGGCGAGGATCCCGAAGGCGTCGGAAAGGGCGCGGTTGCCGGGACCAGGTGAGACGAGGACATCGATGTCCACGGCGTCCGCTTCGGCGGCGGCGATCATCTGGCCTTCCAAGGCCTCACAGAGATAGGCGCGGAACCGGTCAATCTCGCCCGCGCGGATGGTGAGGCCAGCGGCCATGGCGTGGCCGCCGCCAGCGAGCAGCAGGCCGTCCTCGAAGGCCTTCTGAACAGCGGCCCCGAGATTGACGCCCGGCTGGGAACGGCCGGAGCCCTTCCCTACCCCGGCGGCCGTGTCGATGCCGATGACGAAGACCGGGCGGCGGTACCGCTCACGCAGGCGCGAGGCGACGATGCCGACGACGCCTGGATGCCAGCCCTCGGCGGCGACCACGATGGCGGGGGCGTCCGTTCCGCCTTCGGCCTCAAGGCGCGCGACCGCCTCATCGATGACGGCCTGTTCGACCTGTTTGCGTTCACTATTGAGGGCGTCCAGCTGCCGGGCGAGGTCGGCGGCCTCAGCGGGATCATCCGTGGAGAGGAGGCGCGCGCCCAGGTCCGAGCGGCCGATGCGCCCGCCAGCGTTGATGCGAGGCCCCAGGATGAAGCCGGCGTGAAAAACGCTGGCCGGACCGGAGCCTCCAGCGATCTCCAGAAGCGCTTTGAGGCCCGGGTTAGCCCAGCGCGACATGACGTTGAGACCGAGGGCGGCGATGGCGCGGTTGAAGCCAGTGAGGCTTGTCACGTCACAGACGGCGCCCATGGCGGCAAGGTCCATCCATTGACGGACATCCGGCTCGGGACGGGTCTCGAAGAGGCCGCAGCGGCGGGCCTCGCGGTTGAGGGCGGCCAGGAGCACGAAGGCGACGCCGGCAGCGGCGAGGTTCCCCTGCCCCGAATTATCGCCAGGGCGGTTCGGATTGACCAAGGCGAGAGCGGGCGGCGGATCCTCGCGCATCAGGTGGTGGTCGATCACCACAACATCGAGATGCATGGCGGCGGCGGCGGCGAGAGCGTCATGGGCGGCCGCGCCACAGTCCACGGTGATGACCAGCTCCGTCCCCTGCCCCTTGAGCTTGCGGAACGCCGCCTCGCTGGGGCCATAGCCCTCATTGACCCGGTCGGGGACGTAGATGGGAAGTTCCAGGCCCATGTGCCTGAACCAGCGGACGATCTGGGCGGCGCTGGAGGCTCCATCGACATCGTAGTCAGCGAAGATGGTCATCGGCCGGCGCGACACCAGGGCGTCCACCAGCACCTCGGCGGCCCGGTCCATGTCGAGGAAGCTCGAAGGATCAGGGAAAAGGGCCTTAAGGGTCGGCCTCAGAAAGTGCTCGGCCTGATCCTCCGATACCCCGCGCGAGGCGATGGCGCGGGCCAGGGGCTCCGCCAGGCCGTGGCGCGCCTCAAGAGCCCGCACGAGCGCCGGATCGGCCGGGCGCTCACGCCAGGTCCGCCCGGTGAGGGAGGAGGAAACGCCCAGGAAAGGCCCGGGCTGGGCCACCTCAGGCCGGCCGCTTCATGCGCACTTTGCGCACGGTGCGGGTGGAGGAGTTCATGACCAGGGAATGGGTGTGCACAAAGCCGCCGGAGAACTTCACGCCATCCACGAGCGCGCCGTTGGTGACGCCGGTCATGGCGAAGATGGCGTCGGCCTGGACGATCTCATCAAGCTTGTACTTGCGGTCGAAATCCGTGATGCCGAGGCGGCTTGCGCGGCCCTTTTCATCGGCATTGCGGAACACCAGGCGCCCTTCGAACTGGCCGCCGACGCACTTCAGGGCCGCGCAGGCGAGCACGCCTTCCGGGGCGCCGCCTTGGCCGATGTAGAGATCAATGCCGGTTTCCGGATCGGCGGTGTTGATCACCCCGGCCACGTCGCCGTCGGTGATCAGGTGCACCCGGGCTCCGACGCCGCGCAGCGAGGCGATAATGTCCGCGTGGCGTGGCCGGTCGAGAACGCAGACGGTGATGTCTTCCGGCTTGACACCCTTTGCTGCGGCAAGCGCCTTCACGTTGTCTGCGGGCGTGGCGTCCAGATTGATGATGCCGGGCTTGAAGCCTGGGCCGCAGGCGATCTTGTCCATGTAGGTGTCGGGCGCGTTCAGCAGGGTGCCGGCCGGGGCCCAGGCCATGACGGCGAGCGCATTGGCCATCGCCTTGGCGGTGAGGGTGGTGCCTTCGAGAGGATCAAGGGCGATATCGACCCGGGGGCCGCCCTTACCGACCTTCTCGCCGATAAACAGCATCGGCGCCTCGTCGCGCTCGCCCTCGCCGATGACGATCAGGCCGTCGATCGGAAGTTCGTTGAGGGCTGTGCGCATGGCGTCGACGGCGGCCTGATCGGCTTCCTTTTCGTCACCCCGACCAGCCAGGCGCCAGGCGGCGATAGCGGCGGCCTCGGTGACGCGGACCGCCTCGAGGACAAGGCCGCGATCCAGAACAGGCGAGCTCATCGATATTTCCTTCCGCGTTTGGCGGCGTTTACGCGATTCTTCTGGCGCCCGTCCCGCTTATCCGATCGCGGCGTCAAACCCGGGCGATCCGAATGAGCCTTGGCGGCTCGAGCATGAAGGGCAGCTTGGCCATCGAGGCGACCGCGCCGGCCAGCACATCTTCCGCAGCTTCCGCCGTGGTCAGCACGATCGGCACACCTGCCTCCCCCTCCACCGGCTTTTGCAGGAAGCTCTCGATGGAGACACCCGCCTCGGCAAGGTCCTCGGTGACGGCGGCGATGATCCCGGGCTGATCGCGCACAAGCAGACGCAAGTAGGCGCGGCCCATGGCCTTGGAAGCGTCCACCGGCGTGAACGGCTTCAGCTCGCCGGCCGGCAACTGGAACACCGGCCGCGTGCCGCCGGCCATGACATCAGCGATATCGGCGGCCACGGCGGCGGCCGTGGGCCCTGCCCCGGCGCCTGGCCCCTGGATGAAGATGCGGCCAATGCGCGTACCTTCGATGAAGAGGGCGTTGAGGGCGCCATTGGCCTGGGCGAGCGGATGGCTGAGCGGCACGAGCGTCGGGTTCACCGTCACCGATACCCCGGCCGGCGAGCGCGCGGCGCTGGCGATCAGCTTGATCCGGTAGCCGAGTTCCTTGGCCAGCTTGATGTCGAGAAGGGAAATCTGGTCGATTCCTTCAACCTTGGCCGCGTCATAGGTCGGCGCGCAGCCGAAGGCCAAGGCGGCCAGGATAGTGATCTTATGGGCCGCATCGAAGCCGCCAACATCGGTCGTGGGATCGGCCTCGGCGTATCCGAGCTTCTGGGCTTCGGCGAGCACGTCCGCGAAGGATCGGCCGGTCTGCTCCATCTCGGTGAGGATATAGTTGCAGGTGCCGTTGAGGATGCCGGAGACGGAGTTGACCTCATCCCCGACCAGGGCTTCGCGCAGCATCTTCACCGCCGGGGTGCCGCCCATGACAGCGGCTTCGAACACCAGGGGAACGCCTTGGGCCTCGGCGAGCGCCGCGAGTTCCGCGCCGTGGTGGGCGATGAGAGCCTTGTTGGCGGTGATCACCGGCTTACCGGCCTTGAGGGCGGCTTCCACGGCGGCCTTGGCCGGACCGTCCGAACCTCCGATCAGTTCGACGAAAATGTCGGTGTCCGGGCTCCTGGCGAGTTCCACCGGATCGTCGAACCAGGGCAGGTTAGAGATATCGACGGGGCGTTTGGCCTGACGGTTCCGGGCCGAGACGCCGCCGAGGACGGCATGGCCGGCGGCCGGGGCGAAGTCCGGGTGGTCGGAAATGAACTGCAGAAGCCCGCCGCCGACGGTGCCGAGCCCCGCGATGCCAAGGCGCTTATGGGAGGAGGAGGTCATGGGGCGGGCGTCTGGTTTTAAAGTTGGGACGCGTTGGTAGTGGGTTGAGGGGAGGTAGTCGAGAGCCGGGCAGCGGATTTGGGTCTCTCGGCGGGCTCAATGCCTGTGGGTGGAACGCAGGAACCGACATAGCGCCCCCTTTCCCCTCGATGGGGAAAGGGGGGCGATTTTTCAGGAGGCTCGTTGCCTGCCATCAACCGCTACGATGCCTGCGCTTGATCCCTGATCTTCGAGAGCATCTGCCCCGACTGATCCAGCAGCTTGCGCACGTTCCTGGCGGCCTGACGGATGCGGTGTTCGTTTTCGACGAGGCCGATGCGGACATAGCCTTCGCCGGCTTCTCCGAAGGCGATGCCGGGCGCGACGGCGACGCCGGCCTCCTCGATCAGCAGCTTGGAATAGGCCATGGAGCCGATTTCCGCGAACTGAGGCGGCACGGGCGCCCAGGCGAACATCGAGGCCGGCGGCGCCGGTATATCCCAGCCCGCCCGCTTCATGGCGCTGACCAGGGTGTCACGGCGCGACTTGTAGATCGCCCGGATCTCATCGACGCAGTCCTGCGGGCCATTGAGGGCCGCGGCCGCCGCCACCTGGATCGGCGTGAAGGCCCCGTAGTCCAGATAGGATTTCACCCGCGCCAGGGCCGCGCACATGCGCTCATTGCCCACCACCATGCCGACGCGCCAGCCGGCCATGGCATAGGTCTTGGAGAGGGAGTTGACCTCAACGGCGATGTCCTTGGCGCCTTCGACCTGCAGGATCGAGGGGGGCGGATTGTTGTCGAAGTAGATCTCCGAATAGGCGATGTCGGAGAGCACAAGGAGGTCGTGCTTTTTCGCCAGCGCGATGGCGTCCTTGTAGAAATCGAGGTCCACCCACTGGGCCGTCGGGTTCGACGGGTAGGAAACGATCAGCACCTTCGGCGGAGGGTACGAGGAGTGGACGGCGCGGCTGACCCCCGCCAGGTATTCCTCGGGCGACAAGGCCGGGACATGCACGATCGAGCCGCCGGCCATGATGAAGCCGTAGGCATGGATCGGATAGGCCGGGTTCGGGCAGATGATATTGTCGCCGGGGGCCGTGAGGGCCTGGGCGAGGTTGGCGAAGCCTTCCTTGGAGCCGAGTGTGGAGATTACCTCGGTGTCGGGGTTCAGCTTCACACCGAAACGGCGATCGTAGTAGCCGGCCATGGCGCGGCGCAGGCCGACGATGCCCTTGGAGGCGGAGTAGCGGCCGCTCTTCGGGTCCTTTGCGGTCTCGATCAGCTTGTCGACGATGTGTTTGGGCGTCGGCATGTCGGGATTGCCCATGCCGAAGTCAATGATGTCGACGCCCTGGCCGCGGAGACGGGCCTTCAGGCGGTTTACCTCCTCGAAGACGTAGGGCGGGAGGCGTTGGATACGGTGGAATTCCGGGGTCATGTCAGGGCTCGGCCGCGCATCGCGGCAATGGGAGCGGAAGTCAGCGCCTGGATAGACTCCACGCGGGAGTCCGCCAAGCGGGTTCATGTGTGGATTTAAGGCCCCCGCCGCCTATCTCGGCCGCGGAGGCGGGGTAGCTCGCGCCCGCATTTCCCGCAGGAAGGCGTCGGTTTCGGAAGGGGTGGTGACGGCCGGGGGCGGTGTGGCGTCCCGGCGCGCGTCATTGGCGAAATCGTCCGTGCCCTGGGTCAGGGTGAAGGCGCTGCGGCCTTCGGCCTCGGTGGTCGCGCCGGTGGCGCGGATATCGTTGACCGAAAGGCGCCAGCCCTCGGCGTCGCGCACGTCGGCGGGCTTCTTGGGGATGTCCGCCCAGGTCGGGAAAGGCTGCGGCTGGGCCGCCGCGGCGGCGACTTCGCGGGCGATGGGCGAATCGGAAGCGATGGGGGACGGGGTCAAGGGAACCGGGTCCGGCAGGGATCCGCAGCCACAAAGGGCGCACAAAGCCACGCCCGCCAGTGCTTTTCGCACCCCGGCCGGGACCTTCGTCATTGAAAATTCGCGCGCGAGGCCATTCATTACAACAAGGGTCTTATGCGATCGTGGCCAAAATCGGAAGGCCACGACGCTCAAGCCTAGGCCCGGGAGGATGACCATGCCGGACGCCAAGCCCGCGCCCGCCCGCCGCAAGGCCGCCAAGACGCCTGCGAAGACGCCGGCCGCGAAGACCGCGAAGAAGGCTGCCCCCAAGCCGGCTGCGAAAGCGCAGGCGAAGGCCGCTCCCCCTCCGCCCAATGCCCAACCCGGCCCGGAACCTCGGCGCACAGAGGGGTTCAGCAGCGGACCGAACGGTTTCACGGCGTCCTATGAGTTCAGCCCCGAGCAGCGGGAGGTTATGGAGAAGCTGTCCATGAACCTGGCCCGGGCGGCGATGACGGCCCAGGGGGCGATCGCCGATGCCGCCTTGCGCAGCGCCGAGCGTCCGGCGGCCCTCAGCCCCGATCCGATGCATGTGGCCCCGGCCCTAAATGAGGTCATGGCGCGCCTGGCCGGCGAGCCGGACCGGCTGATGCGGGCCCAGGCCGATCTCTTTCAGCGCTACATGGATCTCTGGCAGTCCGCCGCCCGGCGAGCCCAGGGCGAGACCCCCGACCCCGTGGCCCAGCCGCTGAAGGGCGACAAGCGCTTCCTGGACCCGGACTGGTCGTCCAATCCGGTGTTCGACATAATCAAGCAAAGCTACCTGATCACCTCCCAGTGGCTGAACGGCCTGGTGGGCGGGGTTGAAGGCGTCGAGCCGATGACCAAGCGGCGGGTGGAGTTCTTCACCTCCATGCTGACCGACGCCTTTTCGCCCTCCAACTTCCTGCTCTCCAACCCGGCCGCCTTGCGCGAAGCCATGGAGACGCAGGGGGCCAGCATCGCGCGCGGCATGCAGAATTTCGCCGCCGACCTTGAGCGCGGCGGCGGCCAGCTGGCGATCAGCCAGACCGACTTCGATCAGTTCGAGGTGGGGCGAAATGTGGCGACGGCGCCCGGCAAGGTGATCTTCCAGAACGAGATCATCCAGATCCTGCAGTTCGAGCCGACGACCAAGACGCAGTACGAAATCCCGCTGCTGATCTTCCCGCCCTGGATCAACAAGTTCTACATCCTCGATCTGCGCGAAGAGAACTCGATGATCCGCTGGCTGACCGCCAAGGGCGTTTCGGTGTTCGTGACATCGTGGGTCAATCCAGACGCCAAGCTCGCCGAGAAGACCTTCGAGGACTACATGCGCGAAGGCATCTTCGCGGCCACCGACGCGGTGATGAAGCAGACCGGCGCCAAGGTCGTGAACACCGTCGGCTACTGCATTGGCGGCACCCTGCTCTCCTCGACCCTGGCCTATATGGCGGCCACGGACGACAAGAGGATCAACTCGGCGACCTTCTTCGCGGCCCAGCAGGACTTCTCCGAGGCGGGGGACCTGCTGATCTTCACCGATGAGGCGTGGCTGGCCGACCTCGAGGCGCGGATGGATGCGGGCGGCGGGGTGCTGCCGGGGCAATCGATGGCCGACACCTTCAACGCTCTGCGCGGCAATGACCTGATCTGGTCGTTCTTCGTGAACAACTACCTGATGGGCAAGGAGCCGAAGCCCTTCGATCTGCTGTTCTGGAACGCCGACCAGACGCGGATGCCGAAGACGCTGCACCTCTACTATCTGCGGAATTTCTACGGGAAGAACGCCCTGGCGAAGGGCGAGCTCAGCTTCGGCAACGTCAAGCTGAACCTCGGGAAGGTGAAGACGCCGATCTACGTGCAGTCCTCGAAGGAGGACCACATCGCCCCCTACCGCTCGGTCTACAAAGGCGCGCGGCTGTTCGGTGGGCCGGTGAACTTCATGATGAGCGGGTCCGGCCATATCGCCGGCGTGATCAACGCCCCGGTGGCCAAGAAGTACCAGCACTGGACCAACCCCAAGCTGCCGCCGACCGTCGAGGAATGGATGGCGGGGGCGCAGGAGCACCCAGGCTCCTGGTGGGAGAACTGGATGGAATGGCTGGCGGCCAAGTCCGGCAAGCAGGTGCCGGCGCGTGACCCGTCCAAGGGTCCGCTGAAGCCGCTGGAAGACGCACCGGGCAGCTTCGTGAAGGTGAAGAGCTAGGAACCTTCACCTGCCCTCGCCGCTATGAGGTGATGAGCCGCAAATCCTCCGTACAGCTGGCGATCGCCCTGACCGTTGGCGTGGTTCTGGCAATCCCTGCCTTTGCTGGCTGGTTGCACGCCCAGACCGTGACCGGGCGGGCCGAGCGGATGCTGGCGGAAGGTCCGGCCCTGCCCGCCTATCTGGCGCCCCTCGCGGCGCGCCACAGGGACGACTGTTTCCGGCTGGCGGAGGCCAGCGCGCCGGCGGGCGATCCGGCGACAAGCGTCGACGCCTTTATCCTGCGGCAGACCCTGGGCTCTGAACGGTGCGAGGATTTCCGGCTGGCCGAACAGCGGGCCCAGAAGGCGGCGCGGGAAGAGAGGCTCGGACAGCTCACCGTCTACCGCTCGAACTACCGGCTGCTGATCATTGACCAGCAAGCGCAAAAGGGCGGGCTCTTCGCCTTTGGATCGGACGTGGCGGACAAGACGGAACGCGCCGTGCTGGCGGCCAGGGGCGCCCCTTCCCTGCTGAGCTACCGGGTGAAGAGCGATCAGGCGCGGTGCCTGATGACCATGGAACACTTCGCCATTGGGCTCACCGACCGGCTGGGGCGCAATCCGGCGACGCCGGAGTGGCGGTTCGCGCCGAGGGGATCGGGCACCGTCGGCATCGCCAACGCCAAGGAGCAGCTGGTGGTCTCGCGGGCGATCTCAGGTGGGGTGGAACGGTTCACCCTGAAGCTGCCGGACGAACCGGAGGAGCCCTTCACCTATGTGGCGGGGCCGCACCTCCTGGCCCTCTGCTAGGCGGCCACGAATTTGATGGCGACGCCGTTGTTGCAATAGCGCTTGCCCGTCGGGCGGGGGCCGTCGTCGAAGAGGTGGCCCTGGTGGCCGAGGCAGCGGGCGCAGTGATATTCGGTGCGCGGGACGCCGATCAGCATGTCAGTCTTGGCGCCCAGCGCTCCCGGAATGGCCCGGAAGAAGCTGGGCCAGCCGGTTCCGGACTCGTACTTGGCGTCGGAATTGAAAAGCGGCAGGGCGCAGCCCATGCAGACGAACTGGCCGCGGCGGTGTTCATTGAGCAACGGGCTGGATCCCGGATACTCCGTCGCCTCGTGGCGGAGGGTGTTGTAGCTGTCGAAGGGCAGGCGCGCTTTCCACTGGGCGTCGGTGAGCTTGCGCCACGGGGATGTGGCGAAGGCGGCTTCGGCGGCCCCTCCCCCGGTCGCTTTCGCGCACCCGGCGACAGCCACGAGGGCGGCGGCCCCCATCAAGAGGCCGCGGCGATCAGGACGGAATTGGGTGGTCGGCATGTCGGCCTCGATACGCGGGGCGACGGCGGGTTGGATCACCCCTCGCGGCGCCAGTGGTAGAGCACGTCCGGCTCCTTCTCCATGTTGTCCGCGCCATCGGTCTCTTTCGTTACCGTCCAGCCGCGATTTTCATAGAAACGGCGGGCCTTGGCGTTCTTCTGGAAGGCCCATAGCTGCATCTCGTCCTGCCCCTCGCGCGCGATCTCATGCAGCTGGGCGCCAATGCCGGACCCCTGGTAGTCGGGCAGGATGTAGAGGTGATTGATCCAGCCAGGCGTGCGCGCCACGAAGCCGACGATCATGTCGTGCTCCTCGGCCACCCAAACCTCCTGCTGCCCCCAGACCTTGGTGCAGAAGTAGTCAATCACTTCGTCCCTGCTCACAGGGGGAAGGAACGGCAGTGAGACGCGGCGCGAGATGACATGACAGTTGCCAACGCCCACCATGTCGTCGATCTCGGCCCTGCGGATCTTCATTTGCCCAGCTCCAGCCCCGCGTCCTCGGGCAGTCCAAGCATCAGGTTGAGGTTCTGCACCGCGGCGCCGGAGGCCCCCTTGCCCAGATTGTCCAGCAGGGCCACGAGCCGGGCCTGGCCGGTATCCTCTCCGCCGAACACATAGAGCTGCATCTTGTTGGTGCCGTTCAGGCCCTCGGGATCCAGGGTCTTGATCTTGGCCGCCACGTCATAGGGCACCACTTCGACGAAACGCTCGCCCTCATAGTGCTCTTCCAGCGCCTTCTGAATTTCGCGAATATGCACCGGGGTGGGCAGCTCGCCCAGTTGCAGTGGCACCTCGACGATCATCCCCTGCCGGTAGCGGCCGACAGCCGGGGCGTGCAGCGGCCGGGTTAACAGGCCGCCGTGAGCCTGCATCTCGGGCACATGCTTATGCTCCAGGCCCATGGCGTAGATGCGGTAGGGAACCTTTGTGTAGCTCTCCGAGGTCTCATCCTCGAACTCGGCGATCATCGCCTTGCCGCCACCCGTATATCCGGAGATGCCGCCTGTCGTGACCGGCCACTCCGGCGGAATGATGCCGGCGCTGACCAGTGGGCGGACGAGGGCGATGAAGCCGGTCGCCCAGCAGCCCGGATTGGACACCCGCTTGGCCGCAGAAATGGTCTGCCGTTGGTCCTCGGCCATTTCCGGGAAGCCATAGGTCCAGTCGATGTCGATCCGGTAGGCGGTCGAGGCGTCGATCACCCGAGTATTGGGATTGTCGATCAGCGCGACGGCCTCGCGCGCCGCGTCGTCCGGGAGGCAGAGGATCACGGCGTCGGCCGCGTTCAACATGGCCTTGCGGGCTTCCGGGTCCTTGCGCTTGTCCGGATCGATGGAAATCAGCTCGATGTCACCGCGCGCTTCCAGGCGCTCGCGGATCTGCAGGCCGGTGGTGCCCGCTTCGCCATCAATGAAAACCTTGGGGAGAACTCTAGGGGCCATGTCGGGCTCCATCATGCATCAAGACAAAGAAAAAGGGCGCCTCGGTTGCCCGAAGCGCCCTTTCGCGTACGCGAGTTCGTCGCGCGCGATTAGCGCTTCGAGAACTGGAAGCTGCGTCGGGCCTTGGCCTTGCCGTACTTCTTACGCTCGACCACGCGGCTGTCGCGGGTCAGGAAGCCGTGCGGCTTCAGAAGCGTGCGCAGGCCCGGCTCGTAATAGGTCAGGGCCTTGGAGATGCCGTGACGCACGGCGCCGGCCTGGCCGGAGAGGCCGGAGCCTTCCACGGTCACATCGACGTCGAACTGGCCGAGGCGGTCGGTCACCTGGAACGGCTGGGCGAGCATCATGCGCAGCACCGGGCGGGCGAAATAGACTTCCTGGTCGCGGCCGTTGATGGTGATCTTGCCCTTGCCAGGCTTGATCCACACGCGGGCGACCGCGTTCTTGCGCTTGCCGGTGGCATAGGCGCGGCCTTGGGCGTCACGCTTGGGTTCGGCGGGCGCCGCGGGCGCGGGGTTCGAAGAGAGGCTTTGCAGGGCCTCGAAGCCTTGGGTCTCGCTCATGGCTTATTGGCTCCGGGCGTTCTTGGAGTTGCGGGACTTGAAGTCGATGACTTCCGGCGTTTGAGCCTCATGCTTGTGCTCGGCGCCGGCAAAAATGCGCAGATGGGTCATCTGGGCGCGGGCCAGGGGGCTTTCCTTGGGCAGCATGCGCTCAACGGCCTTTTCCAGAACGCGCTCCGGGAAGCGGCCTTCCAGCACCTGACCGGCGCGGCGCTCCTTGATGCCGCCCGGGTGGCCCGTGTGGCGGTAGTAGACCTTTTGTTCGAGCTTGCGGCCGGTGAACTTCACCTTGTCCGCATTGATGACGACGACATAGTCGCCGCAGTCGACGTTGGGCGTGTAGGTCGGCAGGTGCTTGCCGCGCAGGCGCATGGCGATGAAGCTGGCCAGACGGCCGACGACAGCATCCTCGGCGTCGATCAGGATCCACTTCTTTTCGACGTCTGCCGGCTTCAGCGAAGCCGTGGTCTTGGTGTTCATTGAACTCGTATTCCGTTCGCGGGCGGCGGGCCGCCGGTTTGAGCGCGGGCATGTACGGGTCACGCGCAGGAATGTCAACGGACAGAGCGCCGCGAAGCCCTGTTTTTCAAGGGATTCCGCGATGCGGTAATATGATACCGGAATCCGCCTTCAGCTACGGCCAAACTGGCTCATGCGTGCCCAGCGGGACGACCGGGCGGGCCCACCGGGCGGGGGTCGCGGAAAGCTGAACGGGCGGGCGCAGGTGTGTGACGCGGCCGAAGCCGGTCTCGCTGTCGATCAGGAAGCCGGCGGTTTCTTCGGGGGTCAGGGCCTGGTGGGCGGCAAGCCGGTCATCGGAGATGCCAAGTTTCCGGATCCAGGTGGCGGTCTGGGAGAGGCTGACGCGGACGAGGTAGGAGCCGCCATAGAGGGCGCGGCGATGCAGGGCGATCAGGGAGCCCAGGGCGGCCATGAAGCCGGTGGTGTAGTCGGCGACGGCGCCCGGCTGCAGGAGGGGCGCCTTGTCCTCGTTGATGTAGCCGCCGTGGACATGGGCCATGCCGGTGACCGTCTGGGAGAGCTGCTCCCAGCCGGGCCGGGTGCGCCAAGGGCCTTCGTGCCCATAGGCGTTGATGGAGGTGTAGATCAGGCCCGGCCGGCGATGGGCGAGCTCGACGGCGGAGAGGCCGAGCTTCTCCAGCGTGCCGGTCTGGTAGCCCTGGGAGAAGACGTCCGTGGTTTCCAGCAGCTGGTAGAGCCGCTCCCTCCCCGCCTCTGACTTCAGGTCGAGGAAAGCCGAGAGCTTGCCGTGGTTGGTGTCGGTCACAAAGGAAGGGGCCGAGGGCAGATCCGCCCCGGTAATGTAGAGAACGTCCGCGCCATATTGGGCGAGAGCCCGGGCGCAGGTGGGGCCAGCTAGAACGCGGGTCAGATCCAGCACCCGGATGCCCGACAGCGGCATGGCGCCCGCATCCGGCAGGGGCATGGGCGGGCCATCGGCGATCTTGGTGACCTCGACCACCGGACGGGCCGCGAGAATGCGGCCCTGCTCGGAGGCGTCCCACTCCTCGGGCGTCCGGCAGAGGGCGCCGCAGGCCCCGGCCTCGGCGATGGCCGCTTCGAGCTCCATCGGCTCGCGCTTCAGCATGGCGGCGTCGACGGCGGAGGGATCATTCTCCACGCCGAGAATTTTCAGCAGCTTCTCCATGCCCGGCGGAAAGCTGGGATGAAGGTAGAAATAGCGCCCGTCCCGGCCGATGGGTTTGAAGCCGGCGACGGCGGCGCGGGAAGGGTCGCCCCCCGGCCCAGCGGCCCGGGGCGCGCGGGAGGCGTCATGGAACTTCTGATGGGTGTAGCCGGTCAGCGCGGCCCCGCCTTCGCGGGTGTTGACCCGCACCTCCTGCTCGGCCCCTCCCCTCAGGCGCCAGAGATCGGCGGCCACGAGCCCGCCGGCGGCGATTACCGCGGAGACAGCCTCGTCGTCATGGAACTTCGACTTGAGCGCCGGCGCCCCCTCATCGATGACGACGTTCGATGGGCGCTCGCGGCCCATGATCGCCAACAGCTGCGCAAAGGCGGTTTCGGTGACGGACATGGGCGGTGCTCCCCTTGATCTTGGTCTTGGGAGCACCTTCGCAGGCTATGGTGGCTAGAGGCTAGTGGTCCCCGCTACTGAGCGGCCACCGAATCCATTGTCTTTTCCACGTCAGCCAGGAGCGCCCGGTAATAGTGTTCGGTCGGGGCAAGATAGAGAATGACATAGGCCTTGCCGCCCCGCTCCGCGACCAGGGCGGTTCCGGAGATGTCCAGGCCTTCCTTGGTCTTGGCGGTAATGTCGAAGCGCACCGCATTGCCGCCCGCGAACCGCGCCGGTCGCGGGTTGACGGTCTCGACCCGCTGGTATTCGAGCGCCGTAACACTGTCCGCCACGAACTCAATGAGCTCGATCTGCGACATGCCGGTGCGGTAGGTGGGGGTCGGTTGCTCCTTGGCCGCGGGTTTCAGCATGAACCCGCCCGGCGCGATGCCGTCAGTGATGTAGAGCCGGTTGAGCAGCGGCCCATCAACAGAGAGCAAGTGCACGCCCTTGGCCTGGTAGAGCATGATGGCGGTGATGTCCGACCATTGCCGGCTGAGCGTCACCGAATAGCCGGAGCCTGCCGCATATGGGCCCATCGGCGCGTTCTTGATCGTGGTGCAGGCGCTGAGCGCCAGGGCGGCGATGAGCCCCGCCGTAGCCAACCAGGACTTCTTCATGGACCTCATTCCCCCGTAACAGCTTTCAACGCCGCCTCGACCATCCAGCGGTCCTGCGCATCCGGCGCGCGGGCCATGTAGGTTTCGAAGGCGGTCCTGGCCCGGGTCTTGTCGCCCGCGGCTTGATAGAGATTGCCAAGTTCACGCCACACGGCGACCGGCGCATCGGTCTTTCCAGAAGCGGTCTCATAGGCGGCGATGGCCAGTGCGGCGTCACCTGGCTGGCGGCGCAGACGGTAGGCCTCGCCCTTGAAGAACCCGAGTAGGCCCGCATCCTCGCCGTCCGCGGCGAGGCGGTCGATGAGGTGCAAGCTTTCGCCGTAGTCACGGCGGCGCAGTTCATCGCGGAGCCAGGCGGCCAGATGCGGGCGGATCATGGCGCGATAACGCTGGCGTCCCGACTCGCCGAGGCTTGGGCCCCCTCCCTCGCCTCGCGCCCGGATTTGTGCGGTGAGCGCGGTGATGCGGGCCTGGTCGATGGGGTGCGTGTTGAAGATGCTGGCGCGGGTGGCCTCGCGGCGGGTGCGCGGGAAATCAGAAGACTGGGTCTCACCCAGCAGAGAGTTCCACACGGTGATGGAATTTCCGGGGTCATAGCCCGCCGCGACCATGCGGATCTGGCCGCCGGCGTCGGCCTGGCTTTCCTGGTCTCGGCTGTAGGCAAAGAAGGACGCGACGGCGCCCAGGTAGGCAATGGCGCCGATCGGGCTGATGGCGGCGAATATCAGCCCCACCGTGGCGCGGGTCTTGAGGGCGCGCTGGGCCTCGATTGAGTCATTTTCGGCGAAGTGCGTCACCTCATGCCCGAGCACGAAGGCCAGTTCGGCCTCGTCGGTGACGCGCAGCAGCAATCCGGACCAAACCTCGACGTAGCCGTTGGGGGCCACCGTGGCGTTGAAATACGGCCGGTCCATCACATAGACGCGCAGTTCCGAGCAGTATTCCGGCGCGACCTTGCACGCCACCGACTGAATGTAGGCCGTCAGGGCGACGTCGGAATTCAGTTCGGCCGAGCCCTTGGCGGCTGTCTCGGCTTTGTCGGACTCAAACCACAGCCCCGCCTCATCGGTGTTCGACGCCGGACGCGTATTCGGCGCGCGCTGCGCCGTCGAGGCCAGGGCCGGTTGCATCAACATCGAGGCGGCCATGAGCCCCACGAGGCTGCGTTTGAGCCACGGCGTAGCCATCAGAGGGGCGCGGTCTTCATCACATCGGTGACAAGGGAGGCCGCGCCGGCCGGCGTGCGCATGTCCGCGTTGGGCCCGGCCATCGCATAGTTGAACCAGACCACCCGGCCGGTGTGGAGATCGACCAGCGAGACATACATCTGCTGGCCCCCGAGGGGCACCGAGACGCCCAGCGCGGCCATCCCGATCATCATCGCGACCCGCCCGCCACTGGCATAGTTCCCAGCGGCCCGGCTGAAGAGCGCGTAGTCCGCGTGGTAGGTGTCGGCCAGGCTCTTGGCGCCGTCACCGAGCGTCCAGTCCAAGGTCCCCGCCGGATGGGTCGGCAGGGCATAGAGCCCAGACATCTGAAAGAGCAGGATCGATTCTCCCACCGCTTGGTGGAGGCGAAGCATCTGGCCCACCTGGCCGCCCTGCGCCGTCGCGGCGTCAATGACCGTGTAGGTGTGCGACTTGGCGTCCAGGACTTGACGGTATTGGGCCAGAAGGTTGTCGCGGCCCTGAGTGCTCCAGTCCTGACGGGGCTCGGTGAGACCGCTGGCGGTGAGGAGGCCGAGCTCCACGTCGGGCTGAACGATCACAATGCGGGCGCCTGGTGGGGGACTGACGCCCGTGGAGGGGGCGAGCTTGGCGTTAGTTGTGGTGCAAGCCGCCAGCATGAGGCAGGCCGCCAGGGCCAACAGGCGTTTCATAGTCTATTCCCCCCTGAACGCGCCTTGTGCCGGCGCTTCGACTGGAGCGGAGCCTATGACAGGGGCCGCTAGAGTGTCGAGAGGGAATGCAACTCCTCCGGGCAGGAATTTTGAGCCGGCGGTATAGGCCGGGAAATTTACGGGGCCGCGACAATTTAGTTAGGCTTCCGAACTAGAAGTGCGCGCCCAACTCGGGTTAGACCCGCCGTGACATGAGCAGTGATAACTTAGAAGAAGCCACGGCGGTCGCACCCTCGGAGGCGCTGGAGGCCGTTCACGACGCGGCTCTCGACGTCCCGGAGGTCGACGAGGTCCTCAACCTCGACGCGGCAGAGGCCGAGTACGAGAAGTTCGTCTGGGACAACCTGCGCCGCAACTATGCCGGCCACTATCTGCACGGCATGCTGGGGATGACGGGCTTTCGCCTGTTCAACACGCCGACCTTCCTGCCCGCCTATCTGCACACCCTTACCGGCTCCAGCCTGCTGATCGGCCTCGGCATGGGTCTGCAGCAGGCTGGCGGCGTGATCTCGCCGATCTTTGGCGCCGCTCAGATCGAGCACCGAAAGAAGGTGCTGCCGGCCGCGACCCTGATCGGGTCGGGCATGCGCCTGCCGATCCTGGGCGTCGCCATCGCCGGATGGCTGCTGTCGGGCAATCCGCAGATTCTGCTTTGGACGATCATTGGCCTGCTGTTCATTTTCGGCATCTTCTCCGGCGCACAGGGCGTGGCGTTCCAGGTGCTGCTGGCCAAGGTGGTTCCGATCAGCCGCCGCGGGCGCCTGCAGGCCTGGCGCAATGTGACGGGCGGCATCATCGCCATCGCCCTGGCATGGGCGGCGGGGAAGTATCTCGTGGGCCAGAACTTCCTGGGCTACGGCTACCCCCTCACCTTCCTGCTGGCCTTTTTCCTGACGTCCGCGGGCCTGACGGCGCTGCGGCTGCTGATGCGCGAGCCGATCCCGCCGACCACGCGGCCGCGCACCTCGGTCCGTGAGCGGGTCAAGGACTTCCCGCACCTGATCATGAGCGACCGCAACTTCATGTGGTTCATGATCGCCCAGGTGCTGTCCTCCGGCGGGACGATCGCCCTGACGTTCTACACCCTGGCCTCGATCCAGAGGCTGCATGTGACCGGGGAGACCCTCGGCCTCTTCACGTCGGCGAACCTGGCCGGCGACATCGCGACCAACCTCATCTGGGGCTATCTGGGCGACAAGTTCGGCTTCCGGGTGACCTTCATCGGGGCGTTGTTCCTCTGGGTGATCGCCGGGGTTCTGATGATCTTCGCCGGCACGGTGCCCGCCTTCCTGATCGCCTTCTTCCTGGTCGGCGCGGCGCAATCCGGTCAGCAGACCAGCTCCTCGACCATGGTGCTGGAATTCGGCACGCGGGACGACATGCCAATGCGCCTCGCCCTCACCCAGACCGCCCAGGGCAGCATGCGCGCCCTTGGCCCGCTGATCGGCGGTGTCGTGGCCCAGTTCACAGGCAATGTTCCGGTTTTCGCGCTGGCGATCCTGTTCCAGATCTCGGCGCTCGGCGTGCTGCTGGGCATCGTCAAGGAGCCGCGCACCGCCCGGATGGGCTCGGTCTGACGCCATGACGCCGACCCATGAACTCCTCCAGGTGCTGACCCTGGAGCCTATCGACGACGACATCTGGCGCGGCGACACCCCGCCGGACCGCACCGGCCGGGTCTACGGCGGCCAGGTGGCGGCCCAGAGCCTGATGGCGGCCTACAAGTCCCTCGAGGGGCGGACCTGCGTCTCCCTGCACGCCTATTTCGTGCGCGGCGGCGATCCGAAGTTGCCGATCCTTTATCATGTGGAACGCGTGCGGGATGGGGGTTCGTTCAGCGTCCGGCGCGTGGCCGCAGTGCAGGACGGCCATCAGATTTTCAACCTCGCCGCCACCTTCCAGATCCCGGAAAAAGGCCTGGAGCACCAGGCGGAGATGCCGAAGGTTCCCGGGCCGGAGGGCCTGAAGAACGAAGACGAAATCCGCGCCGCCCTGCCCGAGCAGAATGAATGGTCGCGCCACATCTGGCCGATCGAAGTGCGCCCCTGCGATCCCACGCCGCGCGACGCGGGAAAGCTCAGCCCCGTGATGGACGTGTGGATGCGGGCGCGCCAGCCGGTGGGCGGCAGCGTCGCCCTGCAACAGGCCGTGCTGGTCTATGCCTCGGACATGACCCTGCTGGACCCGTCCCTGCGCCCCCACGGCATCCCCTGGAACGGCGGCCTGCAGGTGGCGAGCCTCGACCACGCCATCTGGTTCCACCACGACACGGATTTCACGGAGTGGCACCTCTTCCACCAGGATAGCCCGGTGGCGGCCGGCGGCCGGGGCTTCAACCGGGGCAGCTTCTATACGCAGGACGGCAAGCTGGTGGCCTCGGCCAGCCAGGACGCGCTGATCCGGTATCGGGAACCGAAGGGCTAGAACGACTTGGGCGCCGCGCGCGGCATCCGACGGCGCCGACGGTTCGTCAATGTGCGGTCAATCACGCTTTCGAAGAAGCCGGAGGCCACTGAAAAAATGATCGAAGCAGCCATAAAAAGCATGATGGGGATATCAGGCTTCTGATCGCTGCCGGCTGCCGTTGCGGCCGCCACGAACGCAAGGATTGCCATGGCCGCGATCACCGTCCGGTTTGCTGTGCGCACCTGCTCTGGCAATGCCGCAGCGATGTTTATTTGTACTACTGCCAGGATCGTCAGCATTCCGGCGACGGGCAGGCGCCAATCAGGATGACTGGCGCCGAAATAGGCGACGACGGCCACGGTGACGGTCGAGGCGATTAGCCCGAAGCGAACAAAGCCCTGTGTGACCGCGGAGACCTTGCGCCAGTAGGCAACCGCCGAGCCCATTGACAACATGCTCGCCAAAGCAAGTCCGGCCGCCAGTATAGCCGTGCGTATCCACGGCGCGTCCTTGTCCCCGGACAGGTTCCAATAGATCGTCCAGAACCAGATAAGTGAGAAATGCCTGGTGAGGACGCGGACGCGCCAATCAACCTCGTCGGGCCGCCAGGGCGTGGCCGGCTTCTCCACCTCGCGGATCCCCGAAGCCGAAGACCAGCCGATCACCGCCAAAATCACAGCGAAAAGCGGTCCCGCCAACCACCAGGTTTTCGGCATTGCGACTGAGGCGGCGATCGCCGCCGCGCCGAGTGGCGCCCAGCCGAACGCCGTGCGGGCGTCCAGGTTAGTCAGTCCGGTCTGCGTCCACTGCGCCCGCAGCCGCCCAACGATCAGTGGTGGAATCAGGACGACCCCGAAGCCGGTCGCCGTGAGCACCGCGACCAGCATGAGATAGGTCCGCAGGACGTCGACTGTCGGCACACGGCTAACGGCTGCAGCGACCACAGACGCGGCGACCCAGGGCAGGACGAACGCCCCAAGAAGCCCCATAGGGCTCGGGTGAGGCGACACCAAGTATTCACGCCACCACGCGATCACATCCTGCCGAAACAGCGGCAGAAGACGCGGCCGTTTGGCCAGTTCATCGAGGAGGGCTTTGACGTCGCTTTCCAACCCTGGCGAAATCAGAAAGCGCAGTTTCTGGTCCCGATCCGGTAGCTCGCGCGTAACTCGGTAGGCCCGCCGGAATATGGAGCCCTTGTCGCCCAGCTTCGTGTAGAATGTCCAATCCCGCGCCCGCTTTAGCAGGCTGCGCAGAGGCTCCGCGTCGAGCGGCGCGCCGCTAGCATTCCATTTGAAATAGTTGACCGCCGTGGCGATCAGGGGATCGGTCTCGACCCCGCCGTTGACCAGCAGCCGCCACAGCCAGTCCTCGGTGTCGGCATAGTCGCTGACCGTCTGATGGCCGAGTTCGGCGAGCACGGCGCGCAAGGCGGCCACGGCGGCGGCCGGGCTGTTTCCTGCCTTCATCTGGGCGTGCAAGGCGCGCATCAGTTCATTCAGCTTGTCGCGATGTTCGTCCGCCTGCGGAGTCCGCGCCCCGGGCGCCGGCTCGCCCGGCTTCCCATCGACAGACGGAGGCAGCATGGCGAGGCTGACCTTGCCGTCGCCCCCCTGCCCGCCGCCCCGGCCCAGAAAGGCCTCGATCGGCTTCAACTCGACCACCGGCCCCAATGACGGCGGCTCGACAACATCCTGACGGGGAATGTCAGGGGCCAGGATAGCTGTGTCCTCGCCGGACAAGGCATCGGTTGCGCCGCCCTCGCCCTCAGCGTTGTCTTCGATCGTCTCGCCGCCCGGGCCTTGTTCTCCCACCGTCCAGCGGGCGGTGGCCTTGGCCCGAAATTCGCCGACATAGGGCGCCTCGCGCACCGCCCGTTCATAGGCCTCCCGCAGGGCCTGGAACCCGACCGCGTCATCCTCCGGATTGGTCTTCTTCAGCGTGGCGGCATAGGCCATGCGTATCGCCGTCGCATCGGAGGTCGGCGCGATCCCGAGGACGGTCCAAGGCCAGTAGAGCTTCACAGCAGAGTCTCGCCCTCAAGGCCGTCGAGAGCCCTCATCAGTTCGACTCGCGCCGCCTCTATTTCACGGGGGTCCTGCCTTGCGAGAACGGCCTCGAAGTGATCGATCATCCGTCCGATATGCGCGCGCAGGTCACCCAGAAAGGACTCGTAACAACGGGCGGCGCGGGCCAAGGCTTGGCGGTTGGCGTCGCTGTCACGCGGGTGCTGCTTGAGCGCGGCGAGTGCAGTGCGGCGTCTCTCCAGTTCGTCAGCGCTCGTGGTCTCCTCATCGAAAATCACCAGTTCCTCGCGCTTGCCGCTTGACGTCACCAGGATGTCGACTTCCAGCAAGCCGTTGATGTCATAGGTGAAGCGCACCTCGATGGGCGTCTCGCCAGCGCGGGCGGGCGGCACCGGCACCCGCACCTGGCCGAGATGGACGTTCTGCGACACCTGCCGGCTTTCGCCCTGGTAGATGTTGAACTCCACGACCCGCTGATTGTCCTGCAGGGTGAAGAAGTGCTGCATGCGACTGGCCGGGATCACCGTGTTGCGCTCGATGATCGGCGAGAAGATGCCTGTTTGCGTGGAACCGTCCTCGTGGCGCATGGCAGAATCCACGCCCAGGCTGAACGGGCAGACATCGGTCAGCACCACCTCGTCGAGGGCCGCGTCGCGGGCCTTCAGACCGGCCTGAACAGCCGCTCCGATCGCTACCGCCTCGTCCGGATGAACGGCGTGGGATGGGAAGCGACCGAACATCTTGGTGACGGCCCGCCGCACCAGGGGCATGCGCGTGGAGCCGCCTACGAGGACGATCTCCTTCAGGTCGTCACTGTGAATCTGGCTATCGCGCAGGGCCCGCAAGACCGGTTCGCGAAGCCGAACCAGCAAGTCGGCGCACAAGCTCTCGAAAATTTCGGCGGTGATCTCGCAGCTATAGGCCTTGTTCTTGAAGGTGACTGCCATGGTCACAGCTTCGGCTTCGCTCAGGGCTCGACGCGCGCGCTCGGCGGCTTCCCGCAGACGTTCGATCAGCACGGCGTCTTGCGCCGCCACCAACCCCACCTGTTTGCGGAAATGGTCGATCAGGATGGCGTTGAAATCCTCGCCGCCCAGGCGGTTGTCGCCGGTGGAGGCGCGCACCTCGATCACCCCGGCGAAGATTTCCAGGATGGACACATCGAAGGTTCCGCCGCCGAGGTCGAAGACCAGGAAACGGGTATTGTCGCCTAGTTGGTGAATCCCATAGGCCAGAGCTGCGGCGGTGGGTTCGTTGAGCAGGCGCTCCACCTTCAGCCCTGCCAGGTGGCCGGCCCGGCGCGTGGCTTTGCGCTGCTTATCATTGAAATAGGCCGGTACGGTGATCACCGCCTCGGTGACCTCTTCACCCAGATAGGCCTCGGCGTCGGCTTTCAAGCGCGCCAAAACGAGCGCCGAAAGCTCCTCCGGCTGGAAGGATCGTTTGCCCAGCTTGATGGTGTGGGCAGTGCCCATGTAGCGCTTAAAGGCTGTCGCGGTGAGGTCCGGATGAGTCGACTGGCGTTCGCGCGCCGCCAGGCCGGTCAGCACTGCCCCGTCGGACTTATCATCGAGACTGACCGCCGATGGCGTCAGCACCGAACCCAACGAGTTCGGGATCAGTTCCACCTTGCCGTCACGCCAAATGCCCACCGCGCAATTGGTCGTGCCCAAATCGATACCAATGATCATGAAACCGACGCGCCCCCTCAGCCCTCCCTTTTAGACAACGAGCGCGGGGCATGGGAAGCGGCGCAACCGGGGGTTAGAGTGAAATCCGCCGCCTTTAACGGAATCGAAGCGCCAGCCGGGCCCCGAGGAACCGGCCGTCGGGATCATTGCCGTAGGCGCCAGCCGCGCCGTCCTTCACGGCTATGTCCTGCCGTCCGCAAATGAACCCTGCCTCGCCGCCGAGGCCGCCCGGGTCGCCGTAGTCCACCGAGGTGACGACGATGCCGCGGGCGCGGCGCTCCTCATTGATGGTGACGGGCGGGCGGATGACCGGGCGCGGCTGGACCGGCTTGGCCAGGGCCGGGGCGGTGCTGAGGGCCAGGACGGCGGCGAGGAGGATGTGGCGCATCGCGTCAGGCTAAAGGCTCGCCCCCGTATCGACCACCACCTGGCGCGCCGGAATGGGGTCGTAGCCGAGGATTCGGCGAGCCTTGTCCGTCGAGAACTTCTGGGTGCGGCCCAGCAGGGGCAGCAGGGCCTTCATCTGGGGCTGCACAGCCGCGAGGCCCTTGAAGACCAGGTCGGGCATTTTCGCGGTGGGGACCTTGGCGGCGGCCTCACCGAGCCCGGCCCGGAGAGCCTCGGCCATCTCGTGATACCAGAGGGCGTCGCCCATGACGATAAAGCGCTCTCCGTCCGCGGCCGCGCTTTCCATGGCGCGGATATGCAGGTCGGCGAGATCGCGCACATCGGTAATGTTGAAGGCGAGGCGCGGCATGGCGGGAGGATTGCCGTTCAGGAGGCGCTGGATGAAGCCCACCGAGCCGGTCTGATCCTTGTTGAGCACGGGGCCGAAGATCGCGCCCGGCAGGAGGGTGACCAGCTTGGTCGCCTTGCCGGCCATGAAGTCCCAGGCCGCCTTCTCGGCGATGGCCTTCGACTTGCGATAGGCGGCGAGGTCGGGCTGGTTCACGTCCGTCCAGTCCGCCTCGTCGATGGCCCGCCGCAACGGCTGCGCGGGGGTGCAGGCGGCCGTGGACGAGGTTAGAACGACCTTTTTCACGCCGGCATGGACGGCGGCTTTGAGAACCCGCAGCGTGCCACCCACGGCGGTGTCGATGAGCGCCTGGCCATCGGCTTCCGCGCCGCCGAGGGGCGAAGCGATGTGCAGCACATAGGCGCAGCCGGCCACGGCTTCGGCCCAGCCCTTGTCGTCGGTAAGGTCAGCAATGGCAAAGCTCAGGCGGCTGCCGGCTTCGGTCTGAGTGGCGACGGCTTTGCGGACCTGCTCTTCCTTCGCGGCGGAGCGGATCGTGGTGCGGACTTGGTAGCCCTTCTGCAAAAGCTGAACGATCGCCCAGCCGCCGACGAAGCCGGTCCCTCCGGTAACGAGAACGGTGTCGGCCATGGTGTGTTTCCCCGCGCTTGCGACCAAGTCTTCAGCCGTATACTTATTTCTCATCCGATTTGTCTACGGGTATAGACATGCGACACGCCACCGCGTCCGCCGAGCCACGCAAACGCAACGCCGCCGCCACCCGTGCCGCCATCCTCGCCTCAGCGCGGACCCTCTTCGCACGGCATGGGCTGGATGGCGTCGGGGTGCGGGAGATCGCGGCGGGAGCCGGGGTCACGGCGATGATGGTCGGACGGTATTTCGGTTCGAAAGACCAGCTGTTCGCCGAGGTGGTGACCGACACCATGCGCGATCCGGTGATCCTGTCGGCGGCGAACCTGGCCGCGCCGGATTTCGCGGCGGCGCTGGCCCGGTCCTTGGTCAGCGTGACCCAGCCGGGGGGCACGCCCCTCGACGGTTTCCTGGTGCTGCTGCATTCCGCCTCGAGCCCCCGGGCCGCGGAGATCAGCCGGGTGTGGCTGGCGCGGGGTCATCAGTCGACCTTGGAAGACCGCCTCCCCGGGCCGCACGCCAAGGAGCGGGCCGGCGTGTTCCTCGCCCTGGTGGCGGGGCTGCAGGTGATGCGCCAGATGATGGAAACGCCGTCCCTCGCGGGCGCCGACCCCAAGACGCTGGAAGCCATCCTGACGCCGATGATCCGGGCCCTGATTGAACCTTAGGCGCCGTCCAATCCGGAATGACCCATCGAATTGGAGTCGGCAGGCGTCCCTTCAGGTTCACGTGCGCGATTGCGACTTTGGATATCCCAACAAGACAATCCCGATCTAGCAGATGACCTGCCCAGAAGGCATTGGCCAGATCAGCGTCGCTAGAGCGATTGCCACGAGGGACGCCCCGATCATTTTCGAGGCGCCGGCACGCCGGCCGATGAGCGGCAGGCTCGTTACGCCCATGGCGGATGCGATCACGGCGGGAGTAACTCCAAGAGCGAAGCCCAGCATCACAGACGCTCCGCTGACAGCCGTTCCGGAGAGCATCGCGTAGAAAAGTGCGCTGTAGACGATGCCGCATGGCATCAGTCCCCAGCCGAGTCCCGCAAATAGGGCGACGGCCCCCGTGCCTTTGAAACGCAATGTTGCGAGCGTGGTCCGAACCGGGCTCAGCCAGCGATCAAAAAGCGACATAGGCGGCGCTATGCCAAGAAACGAGAGACCAACCCATCCAATTCCCAGGGCGCTGACACGCTGAAGCACGAAATAGGCAATGTGCCGGTCGAAGAGACCGTAGACACCGGCTCCGATGCCTCCCAGAACCGCACCAGCCGCAACGTAGGCTACCGCTTTGCCGGCGTGCGCCATGCAAAGTATTTCCAGCTGAGATCGAGCTCCAGTCCGCGAGTTCAAGCCCAAGACGAGCGAAGCAGCGATCCCGCCGCACATGCCGGCGCAATGCAGCGAACTCCCGAGCCCGAGAAGCACGGCGCCCAGAAAAGTAAGCGGGTTCATATGCCCCTTTGAACACCACCACGATTGCAGGCTTTGACGCCGATCAAACAGCCCGCAGCCATCGGCCACGCGGGCACACCGATCCCACGTTTCAAGGCAGAGCTTGTAGCGGTCCAACTTGAATTCTGTCACAGTCATCCGGTGACCCGACGGCGACCAACACGTACCGCCCAAATGCAGTGGCTAGCCCAGGTGCTGGCTGTGTTGGCGGTTGCGATCCGGATCGTCATCCCTTCAGGGACCATGGCCGCCCCGCCGGCTCACGCCGGCGAATTCGTCACGCTCCGTATCTGTACGGGCCAAGGCGCGGTTGACGCCGAAGTGGACCTGAAGACGAATACGCTGATCCCCGCAGGCTCGACTGAACATGATAAGCACGACGGGGACACGAGCGGCCATGCCCCATGCGCGTTCAGTCCCGTCGCTGCGATGGCTTCGCCGTTGGTCGAACTCCAACCAACCAGCGATGCGTCGGAACTCTCACCACAGCTTCCGGCGACCTCAAATATCGCCGCGGTTCTTGGGCTGGCCGCACCGCCCCCTTGGTCCACAGGTCCGCCGCTTCTGATCTGACACTCATCCTTTGCCACGGCGACACCCGCCGAGGATGTCCGCGTCCGTCAACACGGACGCTCGATCATGTGAGCAGACATGCGAATACCATTCACCGCGCCCGGCAGGGCGCGCACTGGGCCGTTGGGTACGATCGCTACCCCGCGCCCGACCTCCGCAAAATTTGCCTGGTTTGACGCTACGATCCGGCCCAACAGGTCATTGAAGCGCAGGGGATTTGCGGTCCTTGCCAGCGCATTGTTCTTGTCGTGCTCACCGCTTGCCCTGTTCGCGTTGCGCGCCGGGCTATGGATACCTGCCGCACTGCTCCTCGCGACAGTCGGTTCAACTCTCGCCGCAGTGGCATGGAAGGCGCGGCGCCTAGATCGCGTCCAAGAACGTATCGTCCTAACGGACACCTCGCTCACGGTTCATCCACCAGAGTCGCGCGGCGTTCCCGCCCGTGCGGTGATCTTGGATCCAACGTGGCTGAGGCTCGAGCGCGAAATGCACCCTTTCGCGGGATGCGAGCGCATAATTCTAACCTCGCGCGGCAGGCGGATCGTTGTCGCCGAACTTCTCTCTCCTGAAGAGCGATCTGAATTCGCTGATGCGCTTGACACCGCTCTGATGCGCCGCAGCGCCAACCTTTGGCGTCGCAATGACAACTTAAACTCCGGAAATTACAAATGAAACGAAGCATATTGCTCTCCGCGGCCGCGATGATCGCGGCGCCGTCACTCGCTGCGGCTCAGGAAGCTGCATCGAGCGATAGCTGGGTCAGCGAAGTCCAGATCACAGGCAGGTCTGAAGGCTTGACATCGCCAGTGGCGGAAACCGCCACGCGGACTCCAACTCCACTCATGGAAACGGCCCAGTCCGTTCAGGTGCTGACCGGTACGCTGATCGAAGAGCAGGACCTGACCTCGATATCCGACGCACTGAAAAACGTGTCAGGCGTCTCGCCCTCTACAACCATGGAAGCCGTCTTACAGGCGCCACTGATCAGGGGCTTTCCTGCCAATTATTATTTCGATGGGCTGCCCACATATGGGCTCCCTGCCGGTTCAATGGATCCAGGCTCCCTCGTCAATGTGGAACGTATTGAAGTCGCCAAGGGCCCGACGAGTACGCTGTATGGGGGCGGCGCCGGTGCGCCTCTTGCGGGGCTGATCAACGTCGTTTCAAGAGACCCGGGTGACGTCCTGACCGGCGCCGTCAGTTTTCGCCTTGGAAGCTACAGTGCGCTTGGGGTCACAGGAGAAATCGAGGCCCCTGTCGGCAACGGCGCGCTTTCTCTGCGTATCGCTGGAGCTTACGATTCATCCGATAGCTACATTAGGGTCGTGGATCTTCGCCGCAGCGCTCTTTATGGCGGGCTGAAATGGGCGATCACCGCGAACACGGACCTGACCCTGCGCGCCCAATACACGCGGATTGAACAGCGTGAATACTCAGGCTTGCCCGCGGAGCTCACCGTTTCTCCAGGCCTGATCATCGATCCCTACGCCTTCGCTGGCGCCGAAGACGCACCGCGTACGTTCAGTGAGAACACGCTCGTCACTCTCAGCATGCGACACCGTTTTTCAGATCGGCTCTGGCTCGACGTTTCCGTCCGCCAGTTCGAGGGACGCAGCGACGAATTTTCCACCTATCCAATCGCCCAGTTCCTCGGGACGACCTACTTTTTCGGTAGCGGACGGTTACCTTCTGACGTCAGCAAGACATTCCTGACTGCCAGTATCTACGGCGAGTTCAGCGCCGGAGTTTTTGACCACAGGGTGCTGTTGGGAGCGGACTACGACAATACGGACTACGACGCCGGCATGGGGCTCGACTTCGGTTGGGGCGTCATCGACTACGCCGACCCGACGACAAATTCGTCCTACGGGGTGGCGCCGGCGATTAGCGACATCCAGAGTGATCGCTTGCGCTCTGGCGCAGTGTACGTTCAGGACCAGCTCGGGATTGGAGATCGCCTGGATATCACACTTGGGCTTCGCTGGACGCGCCTGACTGTCCGGAGCACCTATACGAGCTTTGGCATACCCTTTCTGGATACCGACAAGACGTACGAAAAGCTGACGCCACGCATTGGCGCCACCTTTGCGCTTAACAGTTGGATCTCAGCGTTCGCGGGATATGGCGAAGGCTTCTATGGCACGGTCGCTGCCTTCGGGGTCGCGGACCCACAGCCGGAGACTTCCCGTTCCTACGAAGTGGGCCTGAAATTCAACAATCGTACAGTGGGTCTGAGCGGCGCCGTTGCAATTTACGACCTGGCACGGCGCAACGTCATCACAGCTGATCCCTCTAATCCATTCGCTTCCATCCAAACAGGTGAACAGCGCGCGCGCGGCGCGGAGCTCGACATGGTCTATGAGCCTTCCAGGTCCATTTCCGTCCTGCTTTCCTATGCCTATACCGACGCCCGGGTGACGAAGGACAATACCTTGCCCGTTGGCGACCGTTTGCGCCGAATTCCCTCAAACGCCGGCCGGATCGCGGCCCGCTACCGTTTCGAAGGCGGAACCCTCAACGGACTGGAAGTTGGGGCGGGCGTCACGGCTGTATCGGCGCGTGAATTGACACTCCCCAACGACGTTTCGGTAAAGGGCCGAGCTCTATTGGACTTCCAAGCGTCATACGCTTTCGGCCCAGCAATCCTTTCCCTGTCGATTGTGAATCTCACCGGCGAGAGTGGCTTCGAGCCATACCAGTATTTTGCTGGCCCCTACGTCATTCCTACCCAGCCTCGCTCGGCGTTCGTCGCCCTGCGCGCCCGCTTCTAGAGAGGCAGTCAGACATGAAAAAGCGAGGCTTTCTCTCCTCTCTATTCGTGCTTCCGCAGATGCCGGTCATCGCGGGCGCGCTGCTGGCAATGCTGGGACTTCTCGGACCAGCCACCGCCCAGGCGCCAAGTCCAGTCGACTTTGACGCTGCACTTCGCGGCCTCAGATTCGACGTTGCCAAGCTCGACGGCAATCTCAACGCAAGCGGCAGAGGAAATGGGCTGCCGGATTCCGATGAAATGGCGCTGGTTGCCGCTGTCTTGAACAATCCGCAGTTTGACCTTTCCGCTCGAGGTGGAGCTTCCTACCTGGCGACAAGAGCAGCTTACGAACAGGCCCTGGTCAGCGCGAACGCGGACATGCGGCGTCTTCTGTCAACTTATCCCACGGCGGCGGTCGTGGCAGCAGGCTATGCGATGCTCGGTGACGGCTCGTTCCTGGCATACGATCACATGAGCGCGGCTTTCGGAGCGCCTATGACAGGAGACTATGCGCTTGCACGCGCGCAAGGCCGCTTCTTCGGTCCGGATGGTGATGCCGATGGAGATGGCGTCAGCAACAAGGCTGAGTACGCAGCTCACAGGGCAGAAGGCCGGGAGGGCTACCTGCGGGCCGCGCTTGATCCCGATGTCCGCCGCTCCGCGCTTGTTGGCCCGTCCGCGAGCGATGAGCCTCGTTTGACAGTCGGCATCGTTCTTTATCCAGGGTTTGAAGTACTCGATGTCTTTGGCCCACTTGAAATGTGGGGGAATGAGACCGGCTTCCAGGTAGTGCTCATTGCGCAAGAGGCTGGCGA
>JAXMCG010000010.1:0-145990 GCA_046349475.1 Caulobacteraceae bacterium
CGCTTTTTGATCGGCCGCAAGGCCAGGCGGCGCCATCCATGGCGCACCCTTTCGTTCGCCCATTCAGGTTCAGGAATTTACTCATGCAGTACCGTCAGCTCGGCGCCAGCGACCTACGGGTCTCCGAGATTTCCCTCGGCTCATGGCTCACCTACGGCGTCGGCGTCGAGGCCGACCGGGCCCGCGCCTGCGTTGACCGCGCCTTCGACCTCGGCATCAACTTCATCGACACGGCCAACGTCTATGGTCGCGGCGCCGCCGAAACCGTGCTGGGTGAGACCCTGGCTGGCCGTCCCCGTGACAGCTACGTGCTGGCCACCAAGCTTTTCGCCCCGATGAGCGATACGGACCGCGGCCTCTCCCGCGCCCAGATCGAAAAGCAGATCGACGCCTCACTCGCCCGCCTGAGAACCGATTATGTCGATCTCTACCAGTGCCACCGCTACGACCCGGAAACGCCGTTGGAGGAGACCATGGAGGCCCTCACCAAGGTCGTGAAGCAAGGCAAGGCCCGTTGGCTGGGCTTCTCTGAGTGGTCGCCGCAGAACATCCAGGACGCCATCGACCTCGTCGGGGTCGAGCCTTTCGTCTCCAGCCAGCCGCAATATTCCCTGCTCTGGCGCCGGCCCGAGGCTCAGGTCATCCCGCTCTGCGCCGCCAATGGCATCTCTCAGATTGTCTGGTCTCCGCTCGCCCAGGGCGTTCTCTCGGGCAAGTATCTTCCGGGCGAAGGCGCGCCGCCCGAAAGCCGCGCCGCCAGCGACTCCATGGGCAATTCCATGCAATCCTGGCTCACCACCGAAATCCTTGAGGCGGTTCAGAAGCTGAAGCCCCTGGCGGCCGAGGCGGGATGCACGCTTACCCAGTTCTCCCTCGCCTGGGTCCTGCGCGAACCGAACGTCGCTTCCGCCATCGTCGGCGCCAGCCGGCCTGAACAGCTTGACGAGAACGCTGCCGCCTCCGGCCTGAAGATCGACCCGGCCCTCTTCGCCAGGGCTGAAGAGATCGTCGCCGGCGTCCGCCGCGCCAATACGCGATAAGCTCAGGCGTTCCTGGCCATCAGTCCCCCGTCCACCGGGATCGACACCCCGGTGATGTAGGACGCCGCCGGCAGGCAGAGGCTGAGCGTGATGTGCGCCACCTCTTCCGGCTCGCCATAGCGCCCGAGGGCCGTGCGCCGCTTGGCGTAGGTCTGTTTGGCCTCGTCGGGAATCCCCCGCGTCATCCCCGTGGCGATGGGGCCGGGGCAGATGCAGTTGACGGTGATCCCCTCGCGCCCGAGGTCCACGGCCAGTGCCCGTGTCAGCCCCGTCACCGCCGCCTTGGCCGCCGCATAGCTGGAATTGCGCGCCGTCGCCCCCAGGGCCTCCGTCGAGGCGATATTGACGATCCGGGGGCTCTCGGATTTCCGCAAATGGGGCAGGGCGGCCCGGATCATCCTCTGGTGGGCCCGCACCAAGATGTCGAATTGCCGGGCCCAGACTTCGTCATAGCGCGCGTCATCCACCGGTAGGCCCCCCGCCACCCCGGCATTGTTGATCACGATGTCGAGCCCGCCGAACCGCTCCACCACGCCCGCCACCACGGCCTGGATCGCCGCCTCGTCGGCCACGTCGAGGGCGAGCGCGAAAGCTTCCCCGCCTTCCCCCTTGATCGCCTCGGCCACCCCTTGAGCGCCCGCCTCATCCCGGTCCGTCACCGCCACCTTGGCGCCTTCGCGGGCAAAGACATGCGCCGTCGCCCGGCCCATGCCGCTGGCCGCCCCCGTCACCAGCACGACCTTGCCGGCCACCGAGCGGGAAAGATGCGGAACCGGGTCCATCGGGCGTCTCCTATTGGCTTGTGCTCGTAGAGTGCGTGCGTGACCCTGCGAAAGTCCATGGCGGCCCATGGATCGTGGTTCACCCGCGTCGAGACACCGGTTACCTTGGCTCCATGACCGCATCCGGCCCTCTGCATCGCGTCGATCCGAGAGACGACGTCGCCGTTGCCCTGGCCGAGCTGCCGGCCGGCATTCCGCTCCTGCTAGACGGCGTCGCCATCACGCCCGCCGTCGCCATACCTCTCGGTCACAAGGTCGCGCTTCGTGGTGTCCCTGCCGGTGGCGAGGTGCGGAAATATGGCTTTCCCATCGGCCGCGCCACCGCCGCCATCGCGCCTGGAGACCACGTCCACACCCACAATCTGAAGACCGCCCTCGCAGGGGAGGAGAGCTACCGCTATGCACCTGTTCGGCCAGAGCCGCTCGCCGCCAGGGGAGGGACCTTCCAAGGCTACCGCCGCAAGTCCGGCAAGGTCGGCACGCGCAACGAGATCTGGATTCTCTGCACCGTCGGCTGCGTCGCCCGCACCGCCCAGAAGATCGCCGAGGCGGCCAACGCCCGCTTCGCGGGCAGGGTTGATGGCGTCTTTGCCTTCACACACCCCTTCGGTTGCTCCCAGCTGAGCGATGACCTCGCCTATACCCGCGACCTGCTCGCCGCCCTGGCCGCCCACCCCAATGCCGGCGGCGTCCTCATCCTCGGCCTCGGCTGCGAGAACAATCAGCTCGATGACCTCCTCGCCGTCGCCGGCCTCGACCCGGCCCGCACCCGGTCCTTCGCCACCCAGATGGTCGGCGATGAGATCGAGGACGGCCTCGCCGCCGTGGAGGAGCTTGTCCGTATCGCCGAGCACGACCGCCGCGAGCCCTGCCCCCTTTCGGACCTCGTCCTCGGCGTCAAATGCGGCGGCTCGGACGGCTTTTCCGGCATCACCGCCAACCCCCTCGTCGGCCGGGTCTCCGATCGCGTGGCGGCGGAAGGCGGCACCCCGATCCTCACCGAAATCCCGGAAATCTTCGGCGCCGAGCAGCTCCTGATGGACCGCGCCGCCAACCAGGGCGTCTTCGCCGACATCGTTTCCGTGGTGAACGACTTCAAGCGCTACTTCCTGGATCACGGCCAGCGCGTCTCGGAAAACCCGTCCCCCGGCAACATCGCCGGCGGCATCACCACGCTTGAGGAAAAGTCCCTCGGCGCGGTCCAGAAGGGCGGCCACGCCCCGGTCAATCAGGTCCTGCGTTACGGCGAGATCGTCCGCGCCCACGGCCTCACTCTGCTGGAAGCCCCCGGCGCCGACGGGGTCTCCTCCACCGCCCTCACCGCGGCCGGCGCCACGGTGCTCCTCTTCACCACCGGCCGGGGCACGCCCCTGGGCTTTCCGGCCCCCACCCTGAAGATCGCCTCCAACTCCGACCTCGCTCGCCGCAAGCCCGGCTGGATCGACTTCGACGCCGGGACCCTCCTGGAAGGCGGCGACCAGGACGAGGCCGCCGAGGCCCTCATCCAGCTGGTCATTGACACCGCCTCCGGGAAAGCCACCCGCGCCGAGCAGAACGGTGAGCGCGAAATCGCCATCTGGAAGGGCGGCGTCACCCTGTGAGTCTTGCGCCTCTACCCTACGATCCGGCCGCCGTGTCCATCGGCGTCGCTCACCTCGGCCCCGGCGCCTTCCACCGCGCCCACCAGGCCTGGTATTTTCACCGCCTCCTGGCGAGCGACCCCACCTGGGGCATCAGCGCCATCTCCCTGCGCAGCGACGACCTGCGCGCCGCCCTGGAACCGCAAAACGGCCTCTATGTCCTGACCGAGCTCGACGCAGAGACCCGGTTCGAAACCATCGGCGTCCACCGCGAAATCCTCACCGCCCCGCGCGAGCCCGCCGCCGTTCTCGCCCGTCTCGCCGACCCCGCCACGCGCATCGTCACCCTGACCATCACCGAAAAGGGCTACTGCCTCGCCCCGGATGGCACGCTGGATTTCAGCCACCCCGACATCGCCGCTGATCTCGCGAACTCGGACCGACCCACCTCCGCCATCGGCTGGCTGGCCCAGGGCCTCAGCCTCCGCCGCGCCGCCGGAAACGCCCCCTTCACCGTCGTCTCCTGCGACAACATCCCGGACAATGGCCACCGCCTGCGCGCCGCCGTCCTCGCGCTCTCCGCCCGCCGGGATCCGGCCCTCGCCGCTTGGATCGGAGTGAACGTCCGCTTCCCCCGCACCATGGTCGACAGCATCACCCCCGCCGCGGACGAGGCCCTGCGCTCCCGCGTCCTCGCCGAGACCGGTTTCGCCGATGCCTGGCCCATTCAGCGCGAAACCTTCTGCCAGTGGGTCATCGAGGACCTCTCCGATCCGGCCCTCACCCCCCTCGCTGAGGTGGGCGTCACCTTCACGCCCGACGTCGCCGGCTTCGAGGCCGCCAAGCTACGCCTCCTCAATGGGCCTCACTCGACCCTCGCCTATCTGGGCCTCGCCCGTGGTCACGAAACCGTCGCCGAGGCCATGGCCGACCCGGCGCTCGCGGCCTTCACCGAAGCCCTGATGCGCGAGGACATCGCCCCCTTCGTCCGGCCGGCCCCAGGCCTCGACATCCCGGCCTATATCGCCGCTGTCCTCGCCCGCTTCCGCAATCCGGCCATCCGCCACCGCCTCGCCCAGATCGCCTGGGATGGCTCCCAGAAGCTGCCGATCCGCCTGATGGGGACGGCCGTCGAAGCCCTCGCCGCCGGCGCGCGCATCGACCGCCTCGCCGTCCCCATCGCCGCCTGGGCCCGCTTCGTGATCACCGCCGCCAAGACCGGCCAACCCATCACCGACCCGCTCGCCGACCGGCTCCTCGCCCTCGGCCGCACAGCCACGGGGCCGGACCCCTGCCTCGATCTTGACCTCGTCCCCGCCGCGCTGAAATCCAGCCCCGCCTTCCGCGCCGCCGTCCGTGCGGCCTTTGACCGCCTGCCAGAGCTCCCCTGATGCCCAAGCCGCTGATCCTCAACGACGACCGCCTCTTCCCCTCCGATCCGGCTCAGCGGTCCATCGCCCGCGCCCTCTACGCCACCACCAAATCCCTGCCGATCATCTCCCCCCACGGCCACACCGACCCCGCCTGGTTCGCCACCAACGCCCCCTTCGCCAACGCCACCGACCTGCTGCTGGCCCCCGACCACTACCTCTTCCGCATGCTGGTCAGCCAAGGCGTCGATCTGGCCAAACTCGGCGTGCCCTCCCGCGCCGGCCCGTCCGCAGCCGATCCCCGCGAGGCCTGGGGCCTGTTCGCCGCCAACTATTTCCTCTTCCGGGGCACGCCGTCCGACATGTGGCTCTCCCAGGTGTTCGCAGAGGTCTTCGGCCTCGATGTGGCCCTCGCGCCGGACACCGCTGACCTCTATTTCGACCGCATCGGCGAGGCCCTGGCATCTCCCGCCTTCCTGCCGCGGGCCCTCTTCGAGCGCTTCAACATCGCCCTCATCGCCACCACGGAGAGCCCGCACGAGGACCTCGTCTATCACCGCGCCATCGCCGCCTCCGGCTGGCAGGGCAGGGTGGTCACCGCCTACCGCCCCGATCCTGTCATCGACTGCGAGCACGAACAGTTCCCCACGGCGATGGCCCGCTTCGCCGAGCTCTCCGGCCAGGATGTCTATTCGTGGAAGGGCTATCTGGAAGCTCACCGCATCCGCCGCGCCGCCTTCATGGCGGCCGGCGCCACCTCCACCGATCACGGCCATCCCACCGCCGCCACCGCCGATCTCTCCCCCGCCGAGACCGAGACCCTGTTCCACGCCGTCACCAGCGGCGCGGCCAGCCCGCAGGCGGCGGAGCTTTTCCGCGCCCAGATGCTCACCGAAATGGCCCGCATGAGCCTCGACGACGGCCTCGTCATGCAGATCCACCCCGGCTCGTTCCGCAACCACAGCCGCCAGCTCTTCGACGAATACGGCCGCGACAAGGGCGCCGACATCCCCACTGCCACCGACTATGTGCGCAACCTGAAACCGCTCCTCGACCGCTTCGGCCACGCCCCCGGCCTCGGCATCATCCTCTTCACCCTGGATGAGACGGCCTACGCCCGCGAACTGGCCCCCCTGGCCGGCGTCTATCGGGCCCTGAAGCTCGGCCCCGCCTGGTGGTTCCACGACAGCCCCGAAGGCATGCGCCGCTTCCGCGAACAGACCACCGAGACCGCCGGCTTCTACAACACCGTCGGCTTCAACGACGACACCCGCGCCTTCCTCTCCATCCCCGCCCGCCACGACGTCTCCCGCCGCGTCGACGCCGGCTTCCTCGCCCGCCTCGTCGCCGAACACCGCCTGAGCTTGGACGACGCCCACGACGTCGCCCTCGATCTCGCCTACCGCCTCGTCCGGAAGGCCTACAAACTCGAGATGCTTCCCACCCTCTAACCAAACGCGCGGCGCTCAAGCTACAACCACCCCCATGATCGACCTGCGCCCCCACATCCGCCCCGGCGACCTCGTGGTCATCACTCCCGGGGCCGGCGAGCCCACGGCCCTCACCGAGGCCCTCATCGCCCAGCGCCATGACATCGGAACCTTCCGCGTCTTCACCGGCTCCGCCTATGCCAGCCTCTTCAAGCCGGAGCACGCCGACGTCATCACCTTTGTCGGCCTCGGCGCCGTCGGCACCAACCGCGCCCTCGTCCAGGCCGGCGTCATGGACATCCTGCCCATCCACTATTCGGAAGTGCCCCGCACCCTCTCACAGGGCCCGCTGAAAGCCGATGTCGCCCTCGTTCAGCTCGGCCGGGAGATCAGTCGCCGCTACTCCTACGGCGCGGCCATGGGCTACATGCCCTCCGCCGTGGCCGCCGCCCGCACTGTCATCGGCGAGATCAATGCGGCGGCCCCGCGCACTTTCGGCGGCCCCGATTTCGTCGCCGATGACCTCGCCGCCGTGTTCGAGACGGACCGCGCCCTTCCCGCCGTGGCCGAGGGCGAGCCCGGCCTCATTGAGAAGGCCATCGCCGCCCGCGCCGCCGCCTATATCGAGGATGGCGCCATCCTGCAGATGGGCATCGGCAAGATCCCCGTCGCCGTCCTCGCCACCCTGACGGACCGGCGCGGCCTTGGCCTGCACACCGGCGTGGTGGGCGATGGCCTGGTCGACCTCATCGAGGCCGGCGCCCTCACCGGCGACAGCCACCCCATGCACCCCGGCCGCGCCGTCACCGGCAGCCTCCTAGGGTCCGAGCGCCTCTACCGCTTCGCCGACAACAACCGCGCCCTCGCCATGGCCCCGGTCACCGAGACCCACGACCACCTGGTCCTCGCGTCCCTGCCCAAGCTCATCGCCATTAATTCGGCTCTGGAAGCCGACCTCACCGGCCAGGTCTCCGCCGAGGTGGCCGACGGCGCCTATATCGGCACGGTGGGCGGCCAGGTGGATTTCGTGCGCGGCGCCATGGCCTCCCCCGGCGGCCGCTCGATCATCGCCTTCCCCTCCCGCACCAACCGGGGTGTCAGCCGCATCGTCCCTGCCATCGCCTCCGGCATCGTCACCACCGGCCGCGCCGAAGCCGACCTGATCATCACCGAACACGGCGCCGCCGAACTGCGGGGCGTAGGGTTGGCCGAGCGCACCCGCCGCATGATCGCCATCGCCCACCCGGACGACCGGGAAGGGCTGGAAAGAGCGGCGAGGACAGTCGTCGCGGGAACCTAGCCTCTTCACAAATGGCGAATAGTTCGCTATTTGTGTGATCATGGACCAGAAGGCCACATTTCCCGTTCGAACAACCCTCCTCTTCAGGGAGGCCGGCACGAACTACGCGCGAAGCTGTGGGTAAGGCGCGCGAAGGTACACAGACCGCGCAGCAAGCGTCCCGCAACGCGCCCTTACCGCGCACGGAAGGCGCGCTAAGTGGCGCAAATACGGGCAAATACGGTGCGAATACGGTGCTAGGGCCTCGCGCCCTAGTCCTTCGCCCGTTCCACGTAGGACCCGTCCTCGGTCAGGATCACCACCTTGGTCCCCACGGTCATGTAGGGCGGGATGGTCGTCCGTTGGCCGTTCGAGAGCACGGCGGGCTTGTAGGACGACGACGCCGTCTGGCCCTTCACCGAAGGCTCGGTCTCGGTGACTTCCAACACCACGGTGCGCGGCAGTTCGATGGCGATGGCCACGTCGTTGTAGACGCTCAGCACCACCGTCATGTTTTCCTGGAGGTAGTGGGCCGCATCGCCGATCACCTCGGCGCTGACCTGCAACTGGTCATAGGTCTCCGGGTTCATGAAGTGGAACCCATCCCCGTCCGTGTAGAGGAAGGTGTAGTCGCGGTCGTCCACGAAGGCCCGGTCGACCTGTTCGGTGGTGCGGTAGCGCTCGGAAATCTTCACCCCGTCGGAGATGCGGCGCATATCCAGCTGAGTTACCGGCGTGCCCTTGCCGGGGTGGATGTTCTGGGCGGTGAGCACCACGTAGAGCTTGTTGTCGATCTCCACGACATTGCCCTTGCGCAGCGAGCTGGCGATTACCTTCGGCATCCGGTCCGTCCTTGGTCCTTGCGCGGGCCGCCTGAAGGGGCCTATGCGCGCAGTCATAGCTTTGGGGCGCCCACCTATCGTGATCGCCGCCCGAACGCCAGCATTTCGGAGCGAGACCCTTTGGCGCGGCAGACGTCATCGCCCTGGTGGCGGCCGGAAAACCACCAGGACCGGCGGCCCTTCCTGACCGCCAGGGCTGCCGTAACCAAGGCTGTCCGCGCTTGGTTCGACGCGCGGGATTTCACCGAGGTGGAGACCGCCGCCTTGCAGGTCGCGCCGGGCGCCGAGGCCCATCTGCACGCCTTCCGCACCGAGGCAGAGCGCACGGACGGGCAGGAGATCGCCACCCTCTACCTGCACACCTCGCCGGAACTGGCCTGCAAGAAGCTGCTGGCGGCGGGGGAGGAGAAGATCGTCTCCTTCGGCAAGGTCTGGCGCAATCGCGAGCGCGGCGCTCTGCACCATCCCGAGTTCACGATGCTGGAATGGTACCGAACAGGCGAGCCCTACACCGTGCTGATGGACGACTGCGCCGCCCTCCTGGCCCTCGCCGCCGAAACCACCGGCGCCAAAGCCTTCGCCTTCCGGGGCATGGTTTGCGATCCCTTCGCCGCGCCCGAACGTCTGACTCTGGCGGAGGCGTTTCAGCGGTTCGCGGGCCTCGATCTGCTTTCGACGGTCGCGCCTGACGGGTCGACCGACCGCGCCGCCCTCACGGCCCAGGTCCCGGTCCGCGTCGCCCCGGACGACACCTGGGAAGACATCTTCAGCCGTGTCCTCGTCGAGAAGATCGAGCCCCATCTCGGCGCCGGACGCCCCACCATCCTTTGCGAATACCCCATCCCCCAGGCGGCGCTGGCCCGGCCATCCCCCGCCGACCCGCGCGTCGCCGAACGGTTCGAGCTCTATGCCTGCGGGGTCGAACTCGCCAATGCCTTCGGGGAACTCACCGACCCCGCCGTGCAGCGCGCCCGCTTCGAGTCGGAGATGGCCGAGAAGACGCGGGTCTATGGCGACGCCCATCCCGTCGACGAGGATTTCCTCGCCGCCCTGGCCCTGATGCCCGAGGCCAGCGGCTGCGCCCTCGGCTTCGACCGCCTGGCCATGCTGGCGACCGGCGCGACCCACATCGAACAGGTGATCTGGACCCCGATCGCGGGAGGGGCGGCATGACCACGCTGCGCACCCCCAAGGCCCTGGCCGGCGCGGGCCTCCTGCCGTCCGGAGACATGGACGCCCTCAACGAGGTCGCGTCTCGCTACGCCGTCGCGGTCAGCCCGTCCATCGCTGCCCTCATCGATCCGGCCGATGCAGCCGACCCCATCGCCCGCCAGTACCTGCCCAGCCCCGCCGAGCTGAACACCGCGCCGCATGAACTCGCCGATCCCATCGCCGACGGCCCCCACAGCCCGGTCCCCGGCATCGTCCACCGCTACCCCGACCGGGTGCTGCTGAAGCTCACCCACACCTGCGCCGTCTATTGCCGCTTCTGCTTCCGGCGCGAGATGGTCGGGCCGGGCGGGGAGGGGGATCTGAACGGAACCGCTCTCGACGCGGCCCTCGCCTACATCGCCGGGCGCCCCGAGATTTGGGAGGTCATCCTCACTGGCGGCGATCCCCTCGTCCTATCTGCCCGCCGCGTCGAAGCGGTGATGCGGCGCCTGGGCCAGATCGATCACGTGAAGATCGTTCGCATCCACACCCGCGGTCCCGTCGTCGATCCGGACGCGGTGAACGATGCGATGGTCCAGGCCCTCGCGGCCTCCGGCAAGACCACCTATCTCGCCGTCCACGCCAACCATCCGCGCGAGCTGTCGCAGGCCGCCCGCGCCGCCCTGGCCAGGCTGTCGGTCGGCGGCGTCCGCCTGCTCAGCCAGACGGTCCTGCTGCGCGGCGTCAATGACGATGCGGTGACCCTCGCGTCCCTGATGCGCGCCTTCGTGGAATGTGGGGTGCGCCCCTACTACCTGCACCAGCTCGACCCGGCGCCCGGCACCTCGCATTTCGCCGTGCCCATCGCAGAGGGTCAGGCCCTGGTGCGATCCCTGCGCGGCCATGTCTCCGGCCTCGCCCAGCCCACCTACATCCTCGACACCCCCGGCGGCCACGGCAAGGTTCCCATCGGCCCGCCCTACCTGGACGAGGACGCCGTCCGCGATCCCTTCGGCGGGGTGCACAAACTCGGCGGCTAGATGCCCGCCTTCACCTGCCGGAACGGGATATCCCGGTCGACCTCCGGCTCCTTCGGCAGGCCGAGGACCCGCTCGCCGATGATGTTCCGCTGAATCTGGTCTGTCCCCCCGCCGATCGAGGTGAAGTAGGCGTTCAGGGTCAGGAAGTTGGCGTCCTCGGCCCGGGGATGATCCGGTCCCTCGAGCAGGCTGCCGGCCCCCAGGATCATGGTCCGCAGCTTCGCCTCCTCATGCAGGATCCGGCTCATCGCCAGCTTGCCGAGGCTCATCACCGGGGAGGAGGTCCCCTGCGCCAGATCCGCCTTGGCCCGCGCCGTGTTCATGGCGTTGATCTTCTTGTAGGCCAGGACCTTGGCGATCTCCTGCCGGATCAGCGGGTCATTGATTGCCCCCGTCTCCCGCGCCAGGGCGATCAGCGGCTCTTCATCCTTGCTCTCCGCCGCCCCGGACCTCGGCCCCCGCGCCCCTTCGCCCATCACCGAACGCTCATAGGCCAGCGCCGTCTGCAGCACGCCCCAGCCTTCGCCGAGCTCGCCCAGCAGGTTCTCCGCCGGGACGATGGCATTGGTCAGAAACACCTCGTTGAAGTGGCTCTCATTGGTGATTTGGCGGAGCGGCCGCACCTCCACCCCCTCCTGCTTCATCGGGCAGAAGAAGAAGCTGATGCCCCGGTGCTTGGGCACATCCCAGTTGGTGCGGGCGATCAACATCCCATAGTCCGCCGTCGTCGCCGAGGAGGTCCAGACCTTCTGGCCATTGACGACGTAAGTGTCGCCGTCCAGGTCCGCCCGCGTCCGGATGCCCGCCAGGTCCGACCCGGCGCCCGGCTCCGAATAGAGCAGGCACATCCCCACCTCCTGCCGCAGCAGGGGCAGAACCAGCTTTTCCTTCAGGGCCTGGGTGCCGCACGCCAACAGCGTGTTGGCCCAGAGATTGGTGCGGTCCTGCCCCGTCCCCGGCGCCCCGACCGCAGCGAACTCGCGCTCGATGATCCGCGCCTGCGGATCCTTCAAGCCCCGCCCCATCCACTCCACGGGCCAGCGCAGGACGGCGAAGCGGTTCTCCACCACCTTGGCCAGCCAGGCCTTCGCCGCTTCCGGCGACTTGATCGGCCCGGTCCAGTGGGCTTTCAGAAACGCGCGAGCCTCGTCGCGCAGGGCTTCATCGGTCGCCATCGTCTAGCCCCCCAACTGCTGAATGTAGCGTTCGCGGTAGTAGGCGGCGGTGCCGAAGAGCTGGGCCGCGGACCTCGCCCGTCTCAGATAGAGGTGGGCCGGGTGGGCCCAGGTGAAGGCGATGCCGCCATGCATCTGGATCGCCGTCGCCGTGATCTGGCTATAGGCGTCCTTGCAGGCGAAGGCCGCCAGGCTGATCTGGGCCGGAGCGTCCGTTGCCCTGTCCGCCAGGGCCCGGGCCGCGTTGCGCGCCGCCGAGATGGCGCTCTCGCTTTCCAGCAGCAGGTCGGAAGCCATGTGCTTCACCGCCTGGAACGACCCGATCGCCCGGCCGAACTGCACGCGGTTCTTGGCGTAGTCGACGGTGAATTCCAGCACCTTCCGGCCCCCGCCCGCCTGCTCACCCGCCAGGGCCACGAGGGCCAGATCGAGGGTCTCACGCACCGCGTCCCAGGCCGGCCGGTTGGCGTTAATTCGCCGGCCCTTGGCGCCCTTGAAGGTGATCTTCGCCATCCGCAGGGTGTGGTCGAAGGTGGGCAGGGCTTCGACGGATACGCCCTCCGCCTTGGCGTCTACCTCGTAGATGTCGATGGCCTCTTCGGGGCCCGCCGCCACGAGCAGCACGTCGGCGTTCTGGCCGTGCAGGACGTAGGACGCTTCCCCCGTCAGCAGGCCTTCCGGCGAGGCGGTGACCGCCACGCCATCTTCGGTCCACGTTCCGGCCGGGCCGGTGATCGCCGCCGTGGCGATACGCTTGCCGGACGCGATGTCCGGCAGAATCCGGCTTTCCGCGTCCGCGTCGCCCAGCGCTTTCACCAGGTTCGCCGCGATCACGCTGGAGGCCAGGAGCGGCGAGCACAGGAGGGCGGCGCCGGCTTCCTCCATCACCAGTTCCAGCTCCAGCGGCCCGGCGCCGGAACCGCCGTGCGCCTCGTCGATCAAGAGGCCGGTGATGCCCATGTCGCTGAGCTGGCCCCAGATGCCGGCGTCGAAGCCGGTCTCGGTCTCCATGGTCTGGCGGACGGCGGACTCGGTGCTTTGGTCGGCCAGCAGCCTTCGGACACTGTCCTGGATGGCCGTGCGTTCCTCGGCCGAAAGGGTGGTCATGCGAACTCTTTGCCTCACCTTACGGCGCCTTCTGATGGGCGACCGTCCTGCTTCAAACCTATCCTCCCGAGGCTCCCTTACGTAAGCCAACTGCCTGATATTCAGGGCCGTTTTTCAATGGTAATCGTCGATCACCAATCCGCCGCCGGGCTCCAGGCTCGGGCGATCAAAACGGGAGAAGGCGATGAGTGACTACAAGCTTCTGATCAACGGCGCTCTGGTCGAAGGCGACAAGACCATGGACGTGGTCAATCCCGCGACCGAAGAGGTTCTGGCCCAGGCGCCGCGCGCTTCCGAAGCCCAGCTGAACGCCGCCGTCGCCGCCGCCAAGGCCGCCTTTCCGGCGTGGTCGAAAACCCCCATGGCGGAGCGCAAGGCGGCCCTGACCGCCATCGCCGACACCATCCAGGCCAACGTGCAGGACATCGCCCGCATCCTCACCCAGGAACAGGGCAAGCCGCTCGCTGACGCCATGGGCGAGGTTTTCGGCGCCTCGGCCTTCTTCCGCTACTTCACCATGCTCGACTTGCCGGTGAAGGTGATCGAGGACAGCCCGGCCAAGCTGGTGGAGCAGATCAGGAAGCCGCTCGGTGTCATCGGCGCCATCGTGCCGTGGAACTTCCCGCTGATCCTGATGGCCTTCAAGGTTCCTGCGGCCCTCTTGGCCGGAAACACGGTGGTCCTGAAGCCGGCGCCGACCACGCCGCTTTCCACTCTGAAGATCGGCGCCCTGATCGCCGACAAGCTGCCGCCGGGCGTCTTGAACATCATCACCGACGCCAACGACCTGGGCGCCGCCATGACGGCCCATCCGGACATCCGCAAGATCTCCTTCACCGGCTCCACCGAGACCGGAAAGAAGGTGATGGCGGGCGCCGCGGCCATGCTGAAGCGCATCACCCTGGAGCTCGGCGGCAATGACGCCGGCATCGTCCTGCCCGACGTCGATCCGAAGACCGTGGCGCCGAAACTGTTCGCCAGCGCCTTCCAGAACTCCGGCCAGGTCTGCATCGCCATGAAGCGGCTTTACGTGCACGACAGCATCTACGACCAGATCTGCGAGGAACTGGCCGCCCTCGCCGACGCGGCCGTGATCGGCGATGGCTTGGAGCAGGGTACCCAGTTCGGGCCGCTGCAAAACAAGATGCAGTACGAGAAGGTGAAGGACCTGCTGGAAGACGCCAAGCAGCACGGCAAGGTCATCGCCGGCGGCGAGGCCCCCAACCGGGCAGGCTATTTCATCCGCCCGACCATCGTGCGCGACATCACCGACGGCACCCGCCTGGTGGACGAAGAGCAGTTCGGCCCGGTCCTGCCGGTGATCCGCTTCGAGGACGCCGAGGATGCGGTGGCCCGCGCCAATGCCTCGCCCTATGGCCTCGGCGGCTCGATCTGGACGTCAGACCTGCTGAAGGCCCGCCAGCTCGCCGAGCAGATGGAAAGCGGCACGGTGTGGATCAACAAGCACGCTGAACTCGCGCCGAATATTCCGTTCGGCGGGGCCGGCCTCTCAGGCCTCGGCGTTGAGCTGGGCGAAGAAGGCCTCAGCGAATTCACCCAGGCCCATGTGATCAACATGTCGCGGTAAGCAAAACATGGGGACGCAGGCATGCCTGCGTCCCCATCCTGCTTCAGGCGTCGACCTTCGCCTTGCTGAGTTCGAAATCGTCCGGGTTCGGGGCGAGGGTCGCGCGCCAGTAGTCGACGAGTGCGAAGGGCCAGTTCTGGGTCACGCGGCCGGCTTCGTTCTTGTACCAGCTCGTCACATTGGGCGAGCCCCAGGCCATCTTCTTGTTGCCGGCGTCGATGCCGACGTTGAATTCATCGTGGACGGAGCGTTTCACCTCCAGCGCCGCCGAGCCGGTCTTTGCCAGCAGTTCCAGGCAGCCGACGATGTAGCGGACCGAGCACTCCGAGAAGAAGATTATCGAGCCGTTGACCACGATGTTGGTGTTGGGCCCGTAGATCATGAAGAGGTTCGGGAAGCCCGGCGTCGTCACGCCGAGATAGGCCCGCGCGTCACCGCCCCAGGTCTCGTGCAGGTCCGCACCGCCCTTGCCCTTGATGCTCATCGGCCAGAGGAAGCGGCTGGCCTGGAAGCCCGTCCCGTAAATCAGGACATCAGCCTCATAGGTCTGGCCGCTTGCGGTCACGACGCCGGTCTCGGTGATCTCGGTGATCGGGTCGGTGACCAGGTCGACGTTGTCGCGCTTGAGCGAGCGAATCCAGTGGCCGTTGTCGAGCAAGGCCCGCTTGCCGCCCAGGGGATAGGTCGGGATCACCTTTTCGGCCAGCTTCGGCGCGTCGGCGGCCTGGGCGGCGATGGCCCCGGCGATCATCTCGCGGAACATGTGATTGCGCTCGCCCACGGCGGTGGGCGGACCATTCCAGCCCTCGTCGGCGCGCACGGCTGGTAGCAGGCCGTCCGTGGCCATCCAAAGCAGGTAGAAGCGGTACCACTTGTCGTAATAGGGCACGCTCTCGAGGGTCCACTTTTTCCCTTCCGGGACGTACTCGTGATAGTTCGGCGTCGGGAACACCCAGGGCGGGGTGCGCTGGAAGATGGTCAGGGATCCGACCTTCGGCGCGATTTCCGGCACGAACTGGAAGGCGCTGGCCCCGGTGCCGATGACGATCACCTTCTTGCCGGTCAGATCCACGTCGTGCCGCCATTGGGCCGAGTGGAAGGCGGCGCCCTTGAAGCGCTCGCGGCCCTTGATCTCAGGGAAGCGCGGCCGGTTGAGCTGGCCGACGGCGGTGATCACCGCATCCACCTCGACCCATTCTTCCGGCCCGGAGTTGGGGGCCAGGCGCACCTTCCAGATGGCGCGGGCCTCCTCGAAGACCATCTCCTTCACTTCGGTCTCGAAGCGGATGTGCTTCTTAAGATCGTAGCGGGCGGCGACGTCCTGGAAGTACTTCAGCAGCACGGGCTGGGTCGAAAAGTGCTGCGGCCACAGATGGTTGGGCTCGAAGGAGTAGGAGTACATGTGGTTGGAGCTATCGACCCGGCAGCCCGGATAGGTGTTCTCCAGCCAGGTGCCGCCGACATCGGCGTTCTTCTCGATAACGGTGAAGTTGATGCCCGCCTGTTCGAGGCGGATGGCCGTCAGGAGCCCTGACATGCCGGCCCCCACGACCAGCACGCGCTCCTTCTTGGCGAAGGCCTTCAGCTCCGGGCTCTCCCAGTGCGGGTCCTTCGAACAGTCGCCGCCGAGGGCCAGTTCGTCGAGAGGTAGTCCACATAGTCGGCCGGGATATCGACGCCGGTGATGTAATCCATCAGCTGGCGCACCTGGCTTTCGGGCAGGTCGTCGCGGGGCGTGACCTTGCCATCAAGGAAGGCCTCGATCTGGTCCACGGCGAAGACGATCATCTTGGCCTGCTCGGCCTCGGGCACGCCGATCTCGCGCGACATCGGCACGTAGCTCGGCCGCCATTCCGGCTTCAGGTGGTCGGTGTTGCCGGTCAGGTGCGTGATGGCGCACATCAGGGCGGGCAGGTGGCTGTCCTTGATCGCGGCTTCGATCTCGGCGCGTCGGTCGGTCATGGCGTTTCCTTCAGCCCTCGCGACGGGGCTTTCGGACGAAAGATTTGCCACCTGAAAGCGCTCGGGTGAAGCGCTCAATCGTAATACCAGTTAGGCTTTACACGCATATGTGCGGCGCCGCTGGGGAAGGCTGATGACGGCTTGCTATACCGACAAGATCAGCGTGCGGCCCGGTGAGCGCTTCACGCTCTTTGCCTCCGCGCCGGGCCCATGCGCCCTGCGGATCGACCGCGTGGGCGCCGAACGGGTCACGGTGTTCGAACAGTCCGGGATCGCGACGCAGGACCTGCCTGTCCCGCCCCAAGCCGACCGGGACGGCTGCAACTGGCCTGCCGTGGCGGAGATCACAGCGGGTGATTGGCGCACCGGCTACCACGACATTATCCTGACGGATCCGAACGGTGTGGAGGCGCACCACTTCGTCTGCGTGAAGGCGCCGCTGGGCGCGCCGGGATCGAGCCGGGTCCTGATCCTCACCACCAACACCCTCCAGGCCTACAACTACTTCGGCGGGGCCAATGCCTATTGCGATGTGGCGGCCCTGATGGAGCGCCGGGCGGCCTTGCCGGAAGCCATGCTGGGCGCCATCGGGCGCCTGTCGGCGATGCGGCCCTATCCGCCGATGTTGCTGGCCCCGCCCGAGGGCATGCCGCGGTTGGTGAACATGCGAAAGCGCGGCTTCGAGGAGCGCACCTGGGCAGGCGGCGATCCGGCCTGGTCGCGGGCCCATGGCCAGTCGCCCTATGACGGGTCGGCAGGGTTCCTCGGCAAGTGGGAGCACAAATTCGCCGCCTGGGCGGAAGGGGAGGGGATCGGTTTCGACTACCTCACGGATCACGATCTCGATCAGGACGCGGACGCCCTCGCGCCTTACAAGACCGCGATCCTGGTGGGGCATTCGGAGTACTGGTCCGGCCCCCAGCGGGACCAGGTGGAGCGCTTCGTCGACGCGGGCGGCAATCTCGCCATCTTCTCGGGCAATACGGCCTTCTGGAAGGTGCGCTGGGAAGGCGAGACCTTCGTCTGTCACAAGTGGCGGGGCGAGCGCGCCGAGCAGGTGGGGGCCGAGGGCGCGACCCACCTCTGGAGCCACCCGATGTTCGGCAATCCGGAGGCGGCCCTGACCGGGCTCTCCTTCATCTTCGGCGGCTACCACCGGCTCGGCAATTGCGCCGCGCGGGGGCAGGGCGGCTACACCGTTTATCGCGACCGGCATTGGGCCCTGGAGGGGACGGACCTCTACTACGGCGACGTGATCGGCGATGAAATTCCGCTTTTGGGCTACGAGAACGATGGCTGCGCCCTGCGCTGGGGCGAGGACGGACTGCCCGCGCCGGACACGCGATTGGGCGTGCCGGACAACCTCGAGATCATCGCCCTGGCGCCGGCGGCCTTCGCCGAGGCGGACAGCCCCTACCGTCCCCTGATCCCGCCGGAGGAATTGGACGTGGTGGCCGAGATCGCCTTCGGGTCGGACAGCGCGGAGGCGCAGGCCCGCGTGCTGCGCGGCCACGCCGTGATGGCCAGCTTCAAGCGCGGCAAGGGCGAGGTGTTCAACTGCGGGACCACAGAGTGGGCGCATGGGCTGGCTGCCGGGGATCCGTTTGTCGCGCGGATCACGAAGAACGTGCTGGCGAGGTTTGGATGACGCCCGCACATCTTCCGACTGCAAGTTCCGTTTGGCTGACAACGCTCGAAGAGGCGAGCACAAACGACCTGCGTATCGTTGTGCTTGAAGTTATGCGCGGTGCTCAGGCCGTCGAGACGGAGCTGGGCTTGGCCACGCCGATGCGGCCAGATCTCCGCAGTCGTGCCTTCGAGATCATTTGGTGGGGGTATGTGGCTTACGCGGTCAGGAACGAGAGCTACTTCAAAGACTCTCCCGGCCAAGCCCCAGATGACTTTCCCCTCGGAGTGGTGCAAGGACCGACCCCGTTTCGCGATTACGTCATGGCGACTACCTTCGCCACCGACGACTTTCCAGGTCCGCTCAGCCAATGGGTGCTTGCCACCGAATGGCATGTGATTGACGTGGTGAGCACACTCGCGCCTGAGATTCGCCAACTCAGCGAGGACGAAGTCTCCGTGGAACTCGCCAAGTTGGAGCGCGGTCGGGGCTAGTGCGCCAGGAACGCCATCTTTGCGACCGGCTCCAGCGTCGGGGCCGCGCGTTTCAGTGAGGCGAACGCGCCCTCCGCGGCATTGAGCGTCAAGTCGATGTCGTCCTTGGTCAGGGCGTCACAGAGGAAACCGTTGTGCCAGGGGTGCAGGTAGACGCCGCGCTCCAGGAGCTGTGAGCCCCAGAAGAAGCCCTTCCGGAGATCCGGATCGTCGTCGAAGAGGAACAGCGGCATGGTCACCGGGCCGGTCTGGCGCAGGGAGAAGCCGGCCGCCGTGGCCCGCTCGGCAAGGCCGTCGCGCAGCATCGTGCCAAGCGCGTTGAGGTTCTCCAGGTAGCCGGTGTTGGAAATCCTATCGAGGGTCACGAGGGCGGCGGCCATGGGCGCGGCCTGGTACCAGAACGACCCGGTCACATAGATCACCGAGGCGGCCTTGCGGGCCTTGTCGTTGCCCAGGAGGGCCGAGATCGGGTGGCCGTTGGCGATGCATTTGCCCCAGGTGGAGAGGTCCGGCTCGACGCCGATGGCGCTCCACGAGCAGTCGCGTGAAATCCGGAACCCGGCCCGCACATCGTCGACGATGAGGAGGGCGTCCTTCTCGTCGCAGAGCTCGCGGCAGCGGCGGGCATATTCCAGGGTCGGGCCCTCCTGGTCGATGAAGGCGTCGTGCTTGAAGGGGGCGGCGAAGATGCCGGCGAGGTCATCCCCGGCCTCGGCGACGGCGGCCTCCAGACTGGCGACATCGTTGTAGTCGCAGAGGATCTGGTGGTGACGGTCCTCGTCCGAGGTGCCGGCCGGGCGGGGCACGCACCAGGGCGCCGCGCCATGATAGGCGCCCTTGGCTCGGATGATGGTCTTGCGGCGGCGGTAGGCCCGGGCCGTGACCAGGGCCATTGAGGTGGCGTCCGTGCCGTTCTTGCAGAACATCGCCCAGTCGGCGTGGGCGACCATGCCGACCATCTTTTCGGCCAGTTCAACGATCAGGGCGGTGGGGCCGGTCAGGGTGTCGCCGATGCCCAGCTGCTTGATGTAGGCCGCGTCGATTTCGGCGTCGCCGTAGCCCAGCAGGTTCGGGCCATAGGCGCACATATAGTCGATCAGCTGGTTGCCATCGGCGTCCCACAGGCGGGCGCCCTTGGCCTTGGAGAAGAACTGCGGGTAGTCGTCGGGCAGCAGGCCCGTCGCCTGGTGTCCATACATGCCGCCCGGGATCACGGCGGCGGCTCGCTCGCGCAGGGCGGCGTCAGCGGAATTCTTGCGGCTCATTGGGGGTCCACCGTGACGCGGCGCATATGGCGGCGCTGGCCGGGATAGTCGTTGAGGGCGAAGTGCCAGACCGAGCGGTTGTCCCAGAAGGCGACCGACCCTTTCTCCCACCGGAAGCGGCAGGTGAAGGCCTCGTAGCGGCAGTGGTCGAAGAGGTAGTCGAGGAGCGGCTTGGACTCCCGCGCCCGCCAGCCCTCGAAGCGCATCGTGAAGGCTGGATTGACGTAAAGGGCCTTGCGGCCGGTCTCGGGGTGAATCTTGACCACGGGGTGGATCGCCTCCCCGATCATGCCGTCAGCCTCGGCGACAGTCATCGAACCGCGCTTCTGGGCGGACTGGCCCTGTGACGAATATTCCCGCTCCGAGGAGTGGACGGCGTTCAGCCCTTCCAGGGTCGCCTTCAGGCCGGGGGAGAGGGCCTCATAGGCGCTGATCTGGCTGGCGAAGAGCGTATCCCCGCCGCTCGGCGGCACTTCCACCGCATAGAGGATCGAGCCGATCGAAGGCGTGGGCAGGAAGCTCATGTCGGAGTGCCAGCCGCCGCCGAAGTTCACCTTGTCGGAGGGCTCCTTGATGATTTCCATGATCTCCGGATGCTCCTCCATCCCCTTCACATAGGGGTGGATGTTGAGCGGGCCGAAACGGCGGCCGAAAGCCTTATGCTGGTCCGGGGTGAGGTTCTGGTCCCGGAAGAAGATCACCTGGTGGTCGAGGAAGGCCTGGTGGATGTCATCGAAGGTCTCGTTGTCGAGATCGCGCGACAGGTCGACGCCCTGAATCTCGGCGCCGAGCGCGCCGGCGGAGCGAACGATGTCGATGGATTTGTAGCCCATGGGCGGTTCCTCAAACTGGGAAACGAAAACAGCATGGAAAGGCGGGCGCGGTAAGCCCTTTTGGGATGACGTAGAGGGAAGGCGGCGGAAGGCGCTGGCGCGGATCGGGCTCTTTCCGCTACGCCTTCACCCATGAGCCTGCTTGCCATCGGCCTGACGACCCTCGACATCTCCGCCCGACCCGTGAACGGCCTGCCCGCCGCGGACACGACGGCGATTGTCGAGGAAATCCGGCTGAGCCCCGCGGGCACGGCGGGCGGCATGGCGCTGATCGCGGCGAAGCTGGGGGTGGAGACCAAGCTCGCGTCCTGTGTCGGAGACGATGCGGCCGGGCGGCTGGTGCGGGCGGAGCTTGAGGCCGTGGGGGTGGATACCTCGCTCCTGGCCACGATGCCGGGGGAGCCGACCTCGACCACGATCCTGCCCATCGATGCGGCCGGCCAGCGTCCGAACCTGCACGCCGTCGGCGCCGGGATGAAGGTGATGACCGGTGAGGCGCTGACCGAAGCGGCCTGCCAGGCGGGCCTGATCCACTACGGCGCCCTGGCCTCGCGGGAGCTGTCCGGCGGGGCTGGGGCGGCCCTGCTGGCGGCGGCGCGGGAGGCTGGCTGCGTGATCACCTGCGATCTCATTTCGCCGGGCAAGCGCAGTCTCGAACTGCTGGGCGAAGTGCTGCCCTACGTCGACTTCTTCATGCCCAGCCTCTCGGAGGCGCGCTTTCTGACCGGCGAAAGCGACCCCGGCTCGGCAGCCGCTATGATGATGCGGCTGGGGGCCGGGTTCTGCATCTTCAAGGATGGGGCCAATGGGGCCTGGTTCTGCGGCGCGGACGGGGTGACCCACATTCCCGCCCATCCGATCACGCCCAAGGACACCACCAGCTGCGGCGACGCCTTTTGCGCCGGCTTCATGGCCGCCCAGGACCGCGACTGGCTGGACCTGGACTCCGCGCGCCTCGGCGCGGCGGCGGCGGCCCTGGTGGCGCAGGGCGTGGGCACCCTGGGCGCCCTGGAAAGTTTCGAACAGGCCGAGGCCCTGATGCGTGAAGGAGGCTGATGATGGCGCCCACCGAAAACGAACTGCGCGGCCAGATCGTCAAAGCCATGCGGGATATGGACGCCAAGGGCCTCAACCGGGGCACGTCCGGCAATGTCTCGGCCCGCTTCGAGGACGGCATGCTGGTGACCCCTTCGGGCATCCCAGCAGACGCGCTCACGCCGGAGAGCATCGTGCGGATGAGCTTCATTGGCGAAGTGGCCCTGGGGGCGCTCGTGCCCTCCAGCGAGTGGCGCATGCATGCCGGGCTCTACCAGGCGCGGCCGGACGCCAATGCGGTGGTCCACTGCCATTCGCGCTACGCCACCATCCTGGCCTGCGCTGGCAAGCCGATCCCGCCCCTGCACTACATGGTGGCGGTCAGCGGCAAGGCAGGCGTGCCGCTCGCCCCATATGAGCCGTTTGGGTCCCTGGAACTCGCCGAGGCGGTGGCCAAGGCCATGGAGGGTGGCCTCGCCTGCCTGATGGCCAACCACGGCCAGATCACCCTCGGCCGAAGCCTGCGCCAGGCCATGTCCATCGCCGAGGAGATGGAGGAGCAGGCCGCCGTCTATTGGGGAACCCTGGCCATCGGAGGCCCCACCCAGCTGGATGAGGCCCAGATGACGGAGGTCCTGCGCCGGTTCGGGACCTACGGACAGAAAAGCTAGGCCAGCGCCGCTGTCTTGCCGCCGGGCGAGCTGGCGATCATGCCCAGGAGCAGCTGCACCACGTTGGGCTCCAGGCCCTCGGTGTGGCCCTTGTCGAGGCGGATGACGTCGGCGATCACCTTGCCGCCCCTGGCTCCCGGATAGGTCCAGACCTCGGCCGTGCCGGGGCGCGGATAGAGGCCCCAGGCGGCGGTGGATTTACCCTCGCGGGAGGTGTCGTAGATCTGGCCCTTCTCGGTATCGACCACGTCCGGTTGGCGGACGCGCGCGCCGGCTCCGTACTTCTCGGCCCAGGGCGAGGTTTCCGGCAGCTTGACCATCTCGTGCTCGCCGCAGGTGAAGATGAAATTGATGTCGGCGTCCGGCATCGAGGCGCGGCCGGGGCGCGGAGCGCCGGGGGCCGCGGCGGGGGCGCCCGCCGGCTGGGGCGGGGCGGCGGCCGTGCCCTGACGGGGCACGAAGAACGAGGCCGGCAGTTCGATCGGGCCGATGCGGCCGCCGGAGAGGCTGAGCCAGCCGTCCACGTGATCCTGGTAGAACTTGTCGCCCAGGAGGCGGTTGGAGGTCATGCCGCCCTGCGAGTGGCCCACCAGCCAGAAACGTTCAATGTTGGCCTTGCCGTATTTGGCGAAGACCATCTCGATGATGTTCATCAGGTGCGCGTCATCGGCCTCGCCCACCCAGCGGCGGGCCGGCTCCTTGGTGGCGGCGGACGGGGTGGCGACCACGAGGCGGTACTTGTCCGCATAGTCGTGGGCCGGGAAATAGAGGTGCTGCCAGGCGCCGACCGAGCCGCCCCCATGCAGGTTGAGAAGGAAGTTCACCTTCTCGCCGGGCTTGTAGTCGCTGGGCTCATCCAGCGTGAATTTCCGCCCGGTCTTTTCGTCGGTCGCGACGATGCTGCTCATTGGACTTTCCTCACCGATCATTGTTATCGGCGGCATTTTTCATGTGAGCGGTATGTCGTAAAGCCCCTTTATTCGCGCGACCCGCGGAATGGGGTTCTCAGCCATCGCGCGGTCGCCAGTCGCCAGGATCAGGGTCGTCGGGTCCGGGCGGGTTGGAAGGCTCCGGCGGGATCGGAATCTCGACCGGAGGGGTAGGCTCAATGGGGTCTCCGAGACGGATGGGCATGGCGGGCTCCTTCGCTTTCAGAACCCGCCGTCGAAGCCGAGGTTGCCTCAACCGGCCGACGCGGCATCCGCCTTGGCCTTGGCGTTCATGCGGCGGATGAGCTCGCGGCGCTCCTCAAGTCCCCGATAGAGCTCCACCAAAGTCGCCGCGGCATGCTCGTTCTTCTGGATCGCGGCCCAGTAGGCGGCGACCTTGGGGCTGTCCGGGATCGGGTCGGCCACATCGGTGGTCGGCAGCACATTCTGGATCAGGAAAAGGGCCGGCACGAGGGAGCAGTCGGCGATGGTCAGGCGGCCGGCGACCGCGAAACCGTCGTCACCGACATAGTGCTCCAGGGCCTTCACATTGCGAATGACGCCGTTCGCCAAGTGGTCGCGCAGGCCGTCATTGCGGGTGGCGCGGTTTGACTGGCCGGAGATCTGGAACATGTTGTTCATCAGGTAGATGTCGGCCATCCGCGAGACGACGCGGATGCGGGCGGTCTCGACCGGATCGCGTCCCAGAAGGCGCGGCTCGGGATAGGTCTCCTCGAGATATTCAGCGATCACCTCGCTCTCGGGGATGAGCGTGCCATCCTCCAGTTTCAGCACCGGAATGCGGCCGATGGGGGAAGTTTTGCGCCATTCATCGAAGGGGAAACCGGGCGGGCGCTCCAGCTGAATGTCGGTGATCCCCTTGGCGTAGATCTGCATCCGCACCTTGGCGGAATAGGGGGAGAGGTCTCCCGAATAGAGGGTCTTCATGCGATGCGCCTCATGCCTGTTCCACCTCTGCCTGTGTGATGCGCCAGTATCCGTCAAGATAGGCGACGACTTCGCGGGCGCCGGGGTGGTCCACGGCGGCATAGCGCGCCCGCAGCTTCGGGATGGCGTCGCCGAGGATGTTCAGGCCGTTGTCCTGAAAGGCGCGGGCGTGGCGTTCCAGCATCGCGCCGAGGTCCTCGCCCAGCACCGCGCGGGCGGCGCGGCGGAAGGCGTGGGTGTATTCATAGGCCTCGCCCCTGGCATAGCTCTCCGCCAGGGTCAGGGCCGGGATGCGGGTCAGGACCGGTTGCAGGGCCGGGTTCACGCCATGAGCCTGGATGTGCGGACCGATGGAGGCGGGGCGGCCGGTGAAGCCGCGAAGATGCAGGAAGGGGCTCATCCCGGCGCCGTCATTGACGGGGTAGTTGTCCCCCAGGAAAGGCTTGCGGCGCAGCTGCTCGCCAACCCGCTGCAGGTGGCCGGCTGTATATTCCCTCGAACAGACTTCCTCGCCGGTCCACCAGACGCCGATGGCCGGATCGAGGGCGGCGCCAAAGTCCTCCAGGTAGCGTTCCGGGCGGGCGCCGAAGAAGCGGTCGAGGGCCGGGTCGTCGCTGTAATAGGTCGGGCAGACGATCACCCGCGTGGCGGCGGAGCGTTCAGCGATCCAGTGGCTGATGCGGGCCTGGGTGGCGGCGAGTTCAGGCAGGTCGCCGCGCATGTCGTCGAACATCACGCAGAGATCCTCGACGCCGATCTCATCGAGCTGGGCGAGCTTGCGCCTAAGGTCCGATTGAACTTCAGTGTTGAAGTCGCGGTAGATTTCATAGGGGCTGAGGCCGACCCCAAACCGGACGCCCTTGGCGCGGCAGTGGGCGGCGAAGTCCCTCAGGGCCTGCGCCTCATCATCCGGATAGAGGGTGCGCCATTCCTTGCGCAGCAGGGTGTCCATTTTCGGGGCGTAGGTGAAGAAGCGGTAGCCGTGCGGGGCCAGGAAGGAGACCTGGTCGCGGCGGTCGGCCCAGCTCCAGGGCTTGCCGTAATAGATTTCACAGGTGCCGAGCTCGGGCGTGGCGGACATGGGCGCTTCCTCGTTCGCGGCGAGACTAGACCGGACCGCTTCCAGCGGCGATGGTGATCAGTGATAAGCAGCCCGTTCAAGGGCTCCTGGGAGTGGTCATGACGGAAGGCTCGCTGGATTTCCGCGACCGTGAGGGGCGGCTGGACCGGCTCGACGGCGCGGCGTTCGATGTCCTGATTATCGGAGCCGGGATCACCGGCGCCGGCATCGCACGGGATGCGGCCATGCGGGGGCTCACGGTCTGCCTCGTCGAGGCGCGCGACATCGCCTCGGGGACGTCCAGCCGCTCCTCGAAGATGATCCACGGCGGGCTGCGCTACATGAGCCAGGGCGACCTCGGCCTCGTCCATGAGGCGGCCACAGAGCGTAAGGCCGTGGAGCGCATCGCCCCGCACCTGGCGCGCATGACCCCCTTCGTGATCCCGGCCAAGAACGCCGCCGGGATCGCCAAGCTGCGCACGGGGCTCTGGGCCTTCGAGAAGCTGGGCGCCGTCGCCAAGGATCGCCGCCACGAGGTCTGGTCGCGCCACGACCTGGCGGCCCACGAGCCCGCCCTCGACACCACCGAGACCGCCGGGGCGGTGGTCTATCCGGAATACCTGACCAATGATTCCCGCCTGACCCTGGCCAATGTCCGCGCCGCTGCCGCCCACGGGGCCGAGGTGATCACCTATGCGCCGGTGGAAGCCCTGATCCTGGAGAACGGCAAGGCGGCAGGTGCGGTGATCGGCGACGCCCTCTCCAGCGCGATGAACCGTGCACGGATCAAGGCCAGGGTCGTTGTCAATGCGGCCGGTCCCTGGGTCGACGCCATCCGCCGCCTCGAGGACGCCGGCGCGCCTGGAAGGCTGCAGCTGACCAAGGGCGTACATCTGGTGGTGAAGTCCGGCCGCCTGCCCGTAGCGCGGACCATCATCATGCCCGCCGCCGATCGCCGCAGCGTTTTCGCCGTGCCGGGCGGGGAGGTGACCTATCTTGGCACCACGGACACCTTCTACCCCGAGGCCGATGTCTGGCCTGGCGTCACCGCCGCGGACACGGACTACCTGCTCGACGCCGCCAACCGCCGCTTTGCCGTGCGCCCGCTTTCCCGCGAGGATGTCATCGCTGTCTGGTCCGGCGTGCGGCCCTTGGTGGGCGAGGCGGGCAAGAGCGCCTCCGAAATCTCCCGAAAGGACGAAACTTGGGTGGGCACGGCGGGCGTGCTCTCCATCGCCGGCGGCAAGCTCACCGCCTACCGAATGATGGCCGAACGCATCGTCGATAAGATCGAGGAGAGCCTTGGCCGCAAGGTCACGGCCTCCCGAACCGCCGATACGCCTCTGCCCGGTGGAGATATCAACTTCGCGGCGGCTACCGCTGAGTTCGGGACACGGCGCGCCGGTCTCTACGGCGCGGAAGCGGCGGCGGCGGGAGAGGATGCGGCGTCAGAAGCTGCCTTTGCGGTTTCCCACGAGGGCGCCTTGAAACTCGATGACTACTGGGTGCGCCGGGGCGCCCGGGCTTGGTTCGATCCGGATGGCGGCGCCGAAGCCCTGGCGCCCGCGGCGGCATCCATGGCCGGAATGCTCGGCTGGAGCCCGCAACGGACGGCAGACGAGATCGCCGCCTGCCAGGCCCTCGCCAAATCCAGTCTCGCCGGCATGGAGATCTCTGCATGAGCGACCTCATCGACACCTTGCGCCAGGCCATGGGCGAGGCGGCTGTCCGCACCGACGAGGCGGCGCTCGAGCAGCACCGACACGACTATTGGATGATCAGCCACCTCCGTGATCGCTTCGGCGGCGCGGCGCCGGCCCCCACCTGTGTCGTCCGGCCCCGGACGGTGGCCGATGTGCAAGCCGCGGTGCGTATAGCGGCGCAGGCGCGCACGCCCCTGATCCCCTTCGGCCTCGGCAGCGGCGTGGTGGGCGGCGTGATCACCTCGCCGGAAGCCATGGTGCTGGACATGGGCGCGCTCAATCAGGTGCGGTCCATCGACAAGGTGAACCTGCTGGCCTCCTTCGACGCCGGTATGAACGGCCTTCTGGCGGAAGAGACGGTCGCCGCCCAGGGCCTGACCATTGGCCATTGGCCACAATCCGTGGCGGTAAGCAGCGTCGGCGGATGGGTGGCAACCCGGGCCTCCGGCCAGTTCTCCACCCTCTACGGCAATATCGAGGACATCCTCCACTCGGTGGAGGTGGTGCTGCCGGACGGCAGCCTCGTCACCCTCGGCAAAGGGCCGCGGGCCTCGGCGGGGCCGGACCTGCGCCACCTGATCATGGGCTCGGAAGGCACACTGGGCGTGATCACGGGCGTCACCTTCTCCCTGCGCCGGGCGCCGGAGAAGCAGGGCCTCACCGCCTTTGCCTTCCCCGATATGGCCGCAGGCTTCACGGCCCAGCGCGAGATCGTCCAGCGCGGCTGGCGCCCGCCGGTGATGCGCCAGTACGACGAGCGCGAGAGCCGCCGCCTGCACGACGAGGCGCGCGACCATACCTTGATCATGGTCCACGAGGGCCCCGCCGCCCTGGTCGACGCCGAGGTGGCGGCGGTCACCGCCATCGCCGTGGAGCTTGGCGCGGCCCTGCTGCCCGAGGCGATCCCGCACCACTGGCTCGGCCACCGCAACCACGTGAACCCGTGGGACCAGATCCTCAGCCGCAAAATGGTGGCCGATACCGTGGAAATCTCCGCCGCTTGGGACCGGATCGGGGCGATCTATGAGGCGGCGACGGCGGCGGTGAAAGAGATCGAGGGCTGCCGCGCGGCCTCCGCCCACTCCAGCCACGTCTATCGGAGCGGGCTCAACCTCTACTTCACCTTCGCCATCGAGCGCTCCGATCCGGCGTCCATGGAAGAGGCCTATTTCGCGGCCTGGAAGGCGATCATGACCGCGACGGCGCGAGGCGGCGGGTCGCTCTCCCACCACCATGGCATCGGCCGGGTGCGGCGGGATTACCTGACGGAGGAGCTCTCGCCCGAAGGCGTCGCCTTGCTGCGCAAGGTCAAGCAGGCCCTCGATCCAGGCGGCATCATGAACCCCGGCGTGCTGATCCCCGATGCCTGAGCTCCTGCTGGCCCTCGACGCCGGCACCACCACGATGCGGGCCTGCCTTTTCTCACCCGGCGGCGCGCTGCTGGGCCGCGCCGCCCAGCGCCTGACGACGCGCTCTCCCGCGCCCGGTCTCGCCGAACAGGACCCCGCTGCCGTTTGGCGCGCCGCCCGCAAGGCCATGGCCGGCGCCCTCGGCGCACGCACCTGGGCCGATGTCGCGGCGATCGGCGTCACCTCCCAGCGCACCAGCGCCATGCTGTGGGACCGCAAGGGCGGCAAGCCCCTGACCCCGCTGGTCCTGTGGAGCGATCTGCGCGGCGCCGGCCGGGCGGCCGTACTGCGCGACTTAGGAATGCCGGTCTCGCCACAGCAGGCCGTGACCAAGCTCGAAGCTTTGGTCGCCTCCGTCCCTGATGCCGCCAGCCTTGTGGCCCAGAAGCGCCTGGCCTTCGGCAATATCGACGCCTTCCTCACCTTCAAGCTCACCGGCATTCACGCCACGGACCGCTCCCAGGCCTGGCCCACCGGCTACCTCGACCTCGCCACCTTCGGCTGGAATCCGGCGGTGATGGGCTTGCAGAATCTGGACCCGTCGATCTTCCCAATGCTCGTCGATACCTGGGGCGAGATCGGCCGCACGCGTGAAGGCGCGCCGGTCGCCGCCATTGTCGCCGACCAGCAGTCAGCCATGCTGGGCCATGGGGCCGAAGCCGCCGGCGAGAGCAAGGTTACTTATGGCACCTCGGCCACGCTCAATGTTTCCACCGGGGGCGACTTCGTCTGGAAGGGCGGGACCATTCCGCCCTTTGTTCTGTCGTCCGTTGGCAGTGAAACGCGCTTCTGCCTGGAGGGCATGGTCAATTCGGCAGGGGCCGGCCTCGATTGGCTGCGCAAGACCTTCAGGCTGGGCGATCATGCACGGATGGAAACCCTGGCCCAGGCCCATCCGGATGCTGGTGGCGTGGCTGTCCTGCCGGCCTTTCAGGGCCTTGGCGCGCCACATGGCGACCTGACGCGCCGGGCCGCCGTGACCGGTCTTTCCCTGGCCTCCGGTCCTGGCCAGATAGCCCGGGCGGGTCTCGAAGGCCTGGCCTTCCGGGTGCGGGAGGTGTTCGAGCATGTCTATACTGAAACGGGTCTTGCGGCCCCTGATGCTTTGCCGGTCGATGGCGGCCTGACAGGGTCCGACGCTCTGATGCAGGTCCAGGCGGACCTTCTTGGCCGCCCCGTCCAGCGCCATGCCCTGCGTGATGCGACCGCGGCCGGGGCAGCCCTCGCGGCGGCGCGCGGCATTGGGCTCAAGACGAGCGGCTTCGCGCGCTATGATCGCTTCTTCGAGCCCGCTGTCTCGCGCGACGAGGCCGATGCGCGCTTCTCGGCCTGGAAGGAAGCCGTCCATGTCTGACGCCGCCGCCCACATCGCGCGCGTGAAGTCCCAGGGCTACACGATCGTCGAGAACGCCATCGCACCTGACCTGATCGATTGCCTGAACGAAGCGCTTTTGCGCCTTGAGCGCGATCTCGGCGCCGTACCGGCCGGCAACGGCTTCGAGGGCGACAGGACGGTGCGCATCTATAACCTTCTGGCCCATGGCGCGCCCTTCGAACAGATTCCCGTCCACCCGGCCGTCCTGCCGATCATCGACGGGGTGCTTGGCGATGGCGGCCTGATTTCCTCCCTCTCGTCCATCGCCATCGATCCCGGTGAGGTCGCCCAGCCGATCCACGCGGATGACCAGGTGATCCCTCTCGCCAAGCCGCACGCCCCGCTCGTCTGCAATTCCATGTGGGCTCTTACCGATTTCACCGAGGCCAATGGCGCGACCCGCCTGGTCCCCGGCAGCCATGAGCGGGAGAACCCGGTCTACGGCGGCGCCGACGAGACCATCGCCGCGGAAATGCCGAAAGGCTCGGTGCTGATCTGGGACGGGGCCCTCTGGCACGGCGGCGGCGCCAACCGCACGGATACCCGCCGCACCGGCATCGCCATGAACTACTGCGCCGGCTTCATCCGCCAGCAGGAGAACCAGCAACTCGGCCTGGATCCCGCCCTGGTGCGGACGTTTGGACCGCGCCTGCAGGAGTTGATCGGCTATGGCGTCTATCGCGGCCTGATCGGGCACATCGAGAAGGGCAGCCCGGCCCAGCGTCTGAACGGCGGCGGGGCATTCACCTCGATCTGGGATCGTGCACCCCTCAAAAGCGCCGACTGATCTGAAGGGCGAACGAGATCGGCCGCTGCGGCGCCGACACCTCCACTTTGCTCAGGAGGAATGGGTTGCCGTAGTTGAATGTGTCGCCGGACTGGTTGGCGATGTTCACGAGCCGGCCAAGCAGCGACCAGTCGCCCAGCTCAATTCCCGCCGCGATCTCGGACGTCGTGTATCCCCCCATGGCAGGCGAAACCTGGGCGTTGAAGGGCAGTTCAGACGATCCGACGAAGCCGACGGCGAGATTGGCGAAGGCCGGGTGGCCAAGAATATCGAAGTCACGGCGGACGGAGAGGTTGGCCGTGAAGTCCGCGACTCCGGGCAGGGGGCTGCCCGCTTCAAGGGGGTAGGACGGATCTGGCGACACCAGTTCCGGATCATTGATCAGCATGTTGGCGTCCACGCGCCAGGGGCCGCGTCTGAAGCTTGCCTCGGCCTCGAAGCCGATATTGCGACCGTCGCCGATGTTGGCGGTAAACGGCAGGCCATCGGCGCCGACGCGGTCCGATTGAATGCCGCGCCACGTGACATCGAAGACCGCCAAGCGCAGGCTGAGGTCGCGATCGAATAGCGCGATCCGCGCGCCGATCTCGTAGCTGACCAGTTCATCTCCGGAGAATTGCCGATAAGGCTGCGAGCCTGCGCCGGGCGCCGGGAATGCCGCCGGCTGACGCCCGCCCGCATTGAACCCGCCGGCGCGATAGCCCTCACTGGCCTCGGCATAGATCAGGATGCGATCGGTTGCCCGGTATTCCGCCACGGCCTTGGGCGCGAAGCCCTGGCTTCGGGTCTGGCCGGTGAAATCGTCCGTGGTGGTGGGGCCGCGAACGGAAAGGGCCTGGGTCTCGACGCCCAGCCGAAAAAGCCGCCCGCCCAATGTCACCCGGAACCGCGGCGTGACCGCCCAGGTCGCCTCGCCGAAGATCGCAAACTCGTCGACATGATCCGTGCGGCCGGCCGTGTAGAGCGGGCCGCCCCCGCCGATCCCGGCCAGGGTGGCCGACCTGTCATGGGTGTAGTCAGAAACGAAAGCGCCCAGCAGCCACGTCACTGTTCCGTTGTCCGGCGATGTCAGGAACCCTTCATACTCCGCGGCGGAAATGTGGTTGGTGGTGTCATAGGCGCTGGGGCCCGCGCCACCAAAGACGCCAGCGCCCAAGGTGGCGTCCATTCGGCCATCCAGTTCGTGAGATTGCCGCGAGGCAGTGACTCTCAGCGCCGCCCATCCGAGGTCGCCGTTCAAGGTCATGGAGACCGCTTCGAATTCGTTGGCGCGGGCCTCGCGAACAGACAGGGCCCGCGTCCAGTCGCCAAGGCTCTCGAAAGCATATTGGCTGTCGTTGGCGCTTACCGTCTGATTGATCAGGTCGGCGCGAAGCTCCCAGCCGGGCGCCATTCGCCAAAGGGCGCTCAGCCTCAATCCGCTTCGTTCGGCACGGCCCGTATTGGTCAAGCCGAGGCCGGGATCGTCCACGACGCCGCCAATCGTTTCATCATAAGCGACGAGCCGGATCGCCAGCCGATCAGGCGCGAGCGGTACATTCAGCACCAGATCGACCGCGCCGCCGGGGCCGCCGTTCAGCGTGGCCGTTCCGGTGGCTGTGACGCCAAGGCTGAAGGCGCCGGGATCGGGCGGGCGCGTCACCAGCTTCAGCACCCCGCCGATGGAGCCGGCGCCGTAGAGGGCGCCCTGCGGTCCGCGCAGCACCTCGATGCGCTGCATGTCGGTGAGGCGCAGGCCCGGTTCGGGCGCGTCATAAGTCAGGCGCGAGCCATCGAGATAGATTCCGACAACGGCCTGGGTCTGGCCGGTGATGGGGCTATCCGCCAGGCCCCGTACGAAGATCTTCTCCTGGCCGAGCCCCATGTTCGTCACCGTCAGACCAGCCACGCGGCTCGTCAGGTCGCTGGTGTCACGGCCACTCGCCAAGTCGAGGTCCCGCCCGTCGACGGCCGTAAGCGATTGAGGGGTCAGGGCGATCTCGACCGGACGTTTGGTGGCGGTAACGATCACGGCGCTGGCGTCGGCCGGTCGCGTGGGTTCTGCCGGTACTGGGGGCGGATCGCGGCGGGCCGGGATAGGCGGGGCGGCCAGGCGTTCAATGACGAAGGCGCCGGCGTCGATCTTGCGATAGCCGCACCCCGTCCCGGCCAGCACCTGTCTGAGGCCCTCCTCGACCTCGTGGCGGCCCGCGAGGCCGCGCGTCGGCCCGCAGGCGTCGGCCGCGCCGAGGCTCAGCGAAATGTGGGCCTGCAGGGCAAAGGTGACCAGGGCAGGCCGCAGCGGACCCGCCGGGACAGCGAAGGTGATCAGGGCGGCCGCCCACGCCGTCGCGGGGAACAGGAAGATCAGGGCGGCCCATGCGCGCAGCGTTGTTCGATGCGGCACTGAAAGCTCCGGACAAGCGTAACTATTGCCCTCGTAGCTCAATACCTTGTGGGTTGCGAGCGGCCGTCACCGGCAAGAATGCTTCCAGCCGTGTGATGACCTTGTCCTCGCCGTCCAGTTCCAGGACGCCTGAAAACCTCAGGCCGCGAGCATTGGGCGCAACCGTGAACGGTGTTCTGAACGCCCGGCTGAGATCCGCCGCGACCTCGGTCAATGGCCGGTTGTCATAGATCAGGCGCCCTTCGCGCCAGGCCATTGCCGCGGCCGGGTCCGTGCGCGACAGCGCCACCTGGTCTGTCGCGTCATCGCGTTGCAGGGATTGTCCGACGGTCAGGCGGACCGGCGCCCCCCCAGCCGTATCACGCACCTCGACGATGCCACGGGCGACCACGACGCGGGTGTCGCCTGCGGATCTGGAGATGTCGAAGGCCGTGCCCACGACACGCACCTGGCTTTCACCCACCGCCACGAGGAATGGCCGGCCGGGGTCATGCGTCACATCGAAGGCGGCCTCGGCATTGTCCATCTCGACGCGGCGCTCGGAACCGGTCATCCGCACCCGCAGGGTCGATCCCCCGTTCATCGCGATCCGGGTGCCGTCACTGAGGACGACGTCGCGGTGCTCCCCAGGCGCGGTGACGTAGGTCACCGTGGGGCTGATCAATAGCGGGCCGAGCACCAAGGCCGCGACAGCCGCGGCGACGGCCGGGATCCCGAACCTGGCGGCGCGGCGCCAGCCGGCGGCGGGTGGCGCTTTTCGGCGCGCGAATTCGACGACGTTGCTGACCGGCGCGTGCGCGTCCAACTGCTCAAGGATTGCCTGCCGGCCGGCGCCAAGTTCGGCCCAGATCATTTCGGCCTGGTCGTAAGCGGCGCGGTGCGCGGCAGATTCCGCCAGCCAGGTCTCGAGCCTTAGCCAATCCTCGCCCGACGCGTCATCGGCGTGCAGACGCGCGACCCAGTCAGCGGCCTGACCGGCGATGGCGTCTTGCTGCGATTGACCTTGGTCGCTCATGTCCTGTGGCCATGGGGGTTGATGCGGCTTGTTACCGGTATGACGCCGCCGACCGGACGGTCCCTCAACACAATGTGGCGAAAAATCGGCTTCACGGCCAACCGACCTCCTTCAAGAGGTGTTTGAGAGCGGCGCTGACGTACTTCTCTACCGCGCTGCGCGACAGCCCCATGGTCTGCGCCGTTTCGGCGTGGCTGCGGCCCTCGAGCTTGTGAAGCCGGAACGCCTGGCGGCAGTTCGGCGCCAAACCGTCCAGGGCCGCGATGATACGCTCCAGCTTCAGCCTGGCCCAGGTGGCGTCCTCGGCGGATGGCGCATCGGCCGTATCCTCGCCGCCGATCTCCCCGGACTGGCTGCGCCGCCACTCGTCGTCCCGCCGGCCGCGCCTTTGATCCTGCTTCAGCCGGTCGAGAAAAAGGTTTGATGCAAGACGGTAGAGGAAGGCCTGCGGATTGCGGACCTCGGCGGCCTCGTCTTCGCTCAGGGCCTGAATGCGCAGAAAGACATCCTGGATGAGATCTTCCGCCATGGCGGAAGACCCTGTTCGCACCACCAGAAACCGCAAGAGGACCTCGCGCCGTTCCAGATAGGCGCTGATTAGAGCCTGGCTCGCCGTCTCCCGCACTCTGACCAAATCCCTGCACCGGACCGGCCGCCGGACGGGGCCAATGTCGGCTGGAGCGCGCTTCGAGGCAACCAGCGCAAAGCCCTCCGGCAAGAAAAGTGCGCGGACCATTGAGGGACCGGAGCGCCGGCGGCGTCTTGCCAATGTCCACCAGCCTCAGGAGGCCCCGCTTGCCGCCAAGTGAAACATCCCGCCACCGCCCCACGCTTGGCGTGCGCCTTGATTTGCAGGGTGCGGCCTGCGCCACGCGCCGCCGCCGGATCGAGGGCTTTGTCGAGGCCATCTATGCCGAAACCTACGGCAGCCGGATCGACGCCCACTACCCGAACCTGATCAGCCTGCAAGATGATGAAGGCGTCATCTATGCCGCCGCCGGCTTCCGCCTCGCGGCGGCAGGCCCCCTGTTTCTGGAACAATATCTCAGTGAGCCGGTGGAGGACGCCGTGGGCGCGGCCTCTGGACTCACTACGCCACGCGCGGCCATGGCCGAGATCGGCGGTCTGGCTTCGAACGGGCGCGGGGCGACGGTGTTTCTGTTCTCGGCCCTGGCCTGCCACCTGGCGCGCCAAGGCGTAAGAGTGGCGGTGGCGACGGCCACTTCCGACCTGCGGGCGATCTTCGACCGGGCGGGCCTCGAAACCTGGCGCCTCGCGGCCGCCACGCCAGATCGCCTGCCGGACGGCGGCGCCGCCTGGGGCGACTACTACAAGACCGCGCCCGCCGTGATCGCCGGGTCAATCCCCCACGCCGCAGGGCCCCTCGGCCACTTCCTCAACGAGTCCACGACAGGCCGCTCGGTCGCTGCGCGCCTGGCCTTCAGGAGCGCTTCAGCATGAGCCTTGTCATCGATGCCGTGATGTCCGCCGCCAGAAAGACTCCCCTGCGGGCCAGCGTCAGCCATGCAGGCGGCGCGCTCACCTGCGAAGACCTGGCGCGGGAGGTCGAATCCCTGGCCGACGTCCTGGCGCGCGAGGCAGGCCCGGTCGGGATCGCCCTCGACAATGGCCCGGCCTGGGTGGTCAGCGATCTGGCCGTACTTGCCGCCGGCAAGGTCTGCGTGCCCCTGCCGCCCTTCTTCACGGCCGCACAGCGAGGCGCGGCGCTCGCCGACGCAGGCGCCTCTCGGATGATCGCGCCCGGGCAGGATCACCTGATCGGAGGTCAGGGTGTTTCCCTCATGCAGACCGGTTTGTCGGCGCGAGTCCTGCATGGCGGCACGTCGAAGATCACCTACACCTCCGGCTCGACCGGCACGCCGAAAGGCGTCTGCCTGTCTCAGGGTCATATCGAGGACCTGGCTGCCTCCCTGGTCGCGGTGCTGGGGGTGGAGCATGCTGGCGTTCACCTGCCGGTCCTGCCCCTGGGCGTCCTGCTGGAAAACGTCGCGGGCCTCTACCCGATACTTCTGGCCGAGGGGCGCTATCACGCGGCGTCCCTGGCGGAGGTCGGCATGGGTGAAGCCTTTCGGCCCGACCCCCTGCGCCTCCTCACGGCCATTCGTGAAACCGCCGCCACGAGCCTCATTCTCGCCCCCGAACTGCTCCGCGGCCTGATCGTCGCCAAGCGGATGAGTGGTCTGCAAACCCCGTCCCTGAAGCTGGTGGCGGTGGGTGGGGCGCGTGTTTCGCCGACCCTGCTCGCGGACGCCGAGGCCGCGGGCCTCCCGGTCGTCGAAGGTTATGGGCTCAGCGAATGCGCCTCGGTCGTGGCCATGAACCGCCCAGGACGGGCCGTGCCGGGAACAGTAGGTGAAGCCCTGCCTCATGTGCGCCTGTCGATCGCGCCTGACGGTGAAGTCCTGATCTCGTCGCCGGCCTTCCTCGGCTACGTGGGAGCGCCCCCGCGTCAGGGCCCTTTGCGCACCGGGGATATCGGCCAGCTCGACGCGGCCGGCCGCCTGCGGATCGATGGCCGAAAGGACAACCTGATCATCACGGGCTTCGGCCGAAACGTTTCGCCCGAATGGGTCGAGAGCGAGCTGACCTCGGAACCGCAGATTCTGCAGGCCATGGTGTTCGGCGAGGGGCAATCCAGCCTTGGAGCCCTGATCGCCGCCATGCCCGGCGCCGCGCCGGACCAGGTCGAGGCCGCCGTGGCGCGGGCCAATGTGCGTCTGCCCGACTACGCCAAAATCACCCGCTGGCGTCAGACGCCGCCCTTCGATCCCGCGGCCGGCCAATTGACCGCCAACGGCCGGCCACGCCGCTCGGCCCTTGTCCAGGCCTATGCCGACTTCGTCCTGGAAGCCGCCTGAGCTTGCACCCCTCCGAGGAGCCCCATGTCTTTCTTCACTGAACTTTACACCCAGACCGCGCCCGAACAGGCCGCATTCGCCGCGATCCCCCAGATCAGGGATGGCCTTGCGGGCCGCATCTCACGCGAGACCTATGTCGCCTATCTGGCTCAGGCCTATCACCACGTCAGCCACACCGTGCCCCTCATGCAACTGACCAAGAGCCGGCTGGATGGCGCGCACGAGGCCTATCGCCAGGCGCTCGACGAATACATCTCCGAAGAAACCGGCCACGAGCAGTGGATCCTGAATGACATCACCGCCGCCGGCGGCGATGCGGCCGCTGCGGTGCGTGAAGGCCCCAATGCGGCCACCGAGATGATGGTCGCCTATGCCTATGACTATGTCGGCCGCATCAATCCGATGGGCTTTTTCGGCATGGTCTTCGTCCTCGAAGGCGTCAGCACGCAATTGGCCAGCGTCGGGGCGGGGGCCGTCAGGTCAAGCCTCGGACTGCCGAAGGAGGCGTTCACCTATCTCGTCTCCCATGGCGCCCTCGATGTGCACCACCTGGCGTTTCTGCAGGGCCTTCTGGACGGGGTGGAGAACGCCGACGACCGCGCCGCCATCACCCACATGGCCCGGCGCATGTTCGGCCTGTTCGGCGATGTCTTCCGCTCGATCCCCCATGTGGCGGCAGGGGAGCTGGCCCATGCGGTTTAGCGGCAAGAAGGTCCTCATCACCGGTGGGTCCGGCGCCATGGGGCAGCGGATCAGCGCCATGATCGCCGCGCAGGGCGGCGAGGTCACGGTGATCGACCTGAAGGCGCCTGCGGAAGGCTCCGCCCGGTTCATTCCCGGCGATCTGTCCTCATGCGACGACCTCGATCGGCTGGCCGGCGATATCGCGGGCGAGCCTTGGGACATCCTCATCAACCTGGCCGGTATCCAGCACTTCGGCCCCTGCGAGGCTCAGGCGCCGGGACACCTCTACGCCACCTACATGATCAACCTGGTGGCGCCTGCGCGCCTGATCCAGGCTGTCCTGCCGGGCATGAAGGCCCGCCGCAGCGGCCAGATCGCCAATGTCGGCTCGATTTTCGGCTCGATAAACTTCGCTCAATTCGCGACCTATTCGAGCTCTAAGGCCGGGCTTCAGGCCTTGAGCGAAGCCTTGCGCCGTGAACTCGAAGGCTCCGGCGTCGGCGTCACCTACATCGCCACCCGCGCCGTGCGAACGCCCCTGAACTCAGAGGCGGTCAACGCTTTCGCCAAGCTCACCGGCATGAACATGGACGAGCCCGAAGCCATCGCCGCCCGCATCGTCGAGGCCATCGCCGCCGACCGCCGAGATGTCTATCTCGGCTTTCCCGAAAGCCTCTTCGTGAAGGTCAACGGCGTGGCCCCTGGTCTCGTCGACCGCGCCTTGCGCGCCAATGACCTCAAGGCCCGGTCCCTGTTCGCGCAATAGGCGGCGGACCACACCTCGAATTCCAAGGAAACTCACATGAAATCCTATGTCGCCGCCTTCATGCTCTCCATCGCCATCGCCGGCCCCGCATGGGCGGACGCCGTCGACGACCGCGTCCTCGGCCTGCAGCAGTCCTGGGATCACATCAGCTATGAGATGCCCGCCAATGCCCGTCCGGCGGCCATGGCGCAGCTCGACGCGCGGGCCCGCACCGTGGTGTCGCAATCGCCCGGCAGGGCTGAACCCCTCGTCTGGGCAGCGATCATCTTCGCGTCGGAGGCCGGGCTGAAGGGCGGCCTTTCGGCCCTCTCCCTCGTCAAGGACGCCAAGGCCTTTCTCGAACGCGCCGAAGCGATCAACGGACGGGTGCTCGATGGTTCGGTCTACACCACCCTAGGGTCGCTCTACGCACAGGTGCCGGGCGCGCCCCTTGCCTTCGGCGATCATGCCAAGGCCCGGTCGTACCTGCAGCGCGCCCTGACGGTTAACCCCACCGGTATCGACCCCAATTTCTACATGGGCGACCTTCTGTTCCGGGATCACGACTATGCGGGCGCCGTGCGCTACCTGCAGCGGGCCATAGCCGCACCCGCCCGCCCGGGACGCTCGGCCGCGGACGCGGGACGCCGGGCGGAAGCGCGCGCCCTCCTGGCCAAGGCGCAATCGCACCTTTGAGGCGCCTGATCCCGTTCAGACGGACGTTGTGATGAACTCTGGCACCAGGGCGGCGTCCATTGGCCGCCCGAAGTGGAAACCCTGCAGGTAGTTGCAACCCGTCGCGATCAGAATGCGGCGCTGCGCCTCGGTCTCGACCCCTTCGGCGACGACGCTCATGCCGAGACTTTCGGCGAGTTTCGCCACCGAGGCCACGATCACCGCCGACTGGCGATCGGTGGTGACGTTGTCGACGAAGGACTTGTCGATCTTGATGCAGTCGATGGCGAACTGATTGAGATACACCAGGGACGAATAGCCGGTGCCGAAGTCGTCCAGGGCCACCCGCACGCCGGCGCTCCGCAGGATTTTCAGGTTGTTATCGGCGCGTTCCACGTCGTCGATGATCGCGGTTTCGGTCAGCTCGATCTGGATCTTTTCCGGCGGCAGGTCAGCGTCGGCGGCATATTGAAGTATCCGTTCGCCGACATTCTGGCGCAGGAACTGCCGCGCCGAGAGGTTCACCGAAACGTAGGGCCCACCCCACTTGCGGCAGTCCTTGAAGGCCTGGCGGATGATCCATTCGCCAAGGTCGAGGATCAGGCCCATTTCCTCGGCGATGGGCACGAAGTCGGCGGGAGAGATGGCGCCGTATTCCGGGCTGTTCCAGCGGATCAAGGCCTCGAAGCCCTCAAGGGCGCCTGAATCGGCGCGCACGATCGGCTGGTAGGCCATCTTGAACTGGTCGGTATTCATGGCCCGCTCCAGGCCGCTCTCGATGGAGAGGCGGTGCTTGGCGGCCTTGTCGATGACGGTGTCGTAGACGCGGTAGCGGTTGCGGCCTTCGCGCTTGGCCGCATAGAGGGCGAGGTCGGCATGGCGCATCAGCTCGACCTGGCTCTGTTCGCTGTTCTGGAAGGCCACGCCGATCGAGGCGCTGACCTGCACCTCATGCCCCAGCACCCGGCGGCTTTGGTTGCAGACCCGCAGCAACAGGCTGCAGAACTCGTCGATGCCGGCCTCGCTGGCGCCTTCCAGGATGATGCCGAACTCATCGCCCCCAAGACGGGCCAGGACGCCTTCGCCCGGCATCACGCCGGACATGGCCGAGCAGATCTTCCGGACCAGATCGTCACCGGCGTCATGGCCCAAAGTGTCATTGACCGACTTAAAGCGGTCGAGGTCGATGAGCAGGACTGTTTGCTTTTGCCGGCTTCGGGTCAGCCGTGTGGAAAGCTCGTCGACAAAGCCGGCGCGGTTCAGGATGCCGGTCAGCGGGTCATGCCGGGCCGCGTGCATGGCGATGTCCAGGCGGGCCTGCAATTCCGTGATGTGGGTCTCGAGGCCGCGGACCTGATTGTGCCGGTGTATTTCGCCATGTCGGGTTTCGGCGAGGGCCTCGTAGCGGGCGGCGACTTCGCGAACCGTGCGCGCGGTTTCATCCGGATGCAGAGGCGTCAAGAGGAAGGTCAGGCGTTCCGGAGAGCGCGAGACCTGCAGGCAGGCGGCGAAAGTGGCCGCGTCGCCCTCCGCGGTGACGATGATGAGCTCTGAATTCGGATGGGCATGGCGCACCCGGCGCAGTTCCTCGGTGAGGTCCTTGGTCGGCTTGCCCCGGTAGTCGAAGATGAAGACCCCGGCGTCGCGCCCGAATTGGTGAGAGGCGTCCGCCCGCTGCACGGCGTCCGTGGCGTTCGGGCAAACCAGGATATTCTGATTGGGCAGGACCTTGCGGACAAAGCCCGCGAGTTCATTGGCGCCGCCAGACCAGGGACTGACCACGAGCACGGAAAGGCTGGGCGCCGCGTGGACTGCGGACGCTGGTGTGCGCTGGTCGATCGCAACGGCGCTCGCGCCCGCTGACATGCCCCACTCCGATGCTGCGTTGAAGCTTCATCCTCGCCTGTCGAGAAGAAGAAACCCCTAACGCCGCAGGGATTGTGAGGCTCAGCTTGCGCGACCCTAGGGAAGGCGGTGTGCTTAGGACGGCAAGTCGAAGGCAGGGAGAGCCCGATGGATGTTTCGGAAGCCGTGGCGCGGCGGATTTCGGTTCGCGCTTTCAAGCCGGAGGCGCCGCCGGCGGCGCTGGTGCGGGACATTCTCGAGAAGGCGGACCGGGCGCCTTCCGGCGGCAATCTGCAGCCTTGGCGCGTCTATGCCCTGTCCGGGGAACCACTGGCCAAGTTCAAGGCCGAGGTGGCGGCGACCGGCATGGAAGAGCCGGAATATGACGTCTATCCGCCCGACCTCTGGGACCCGTTCCGCACCCGCCGGTTCCAGTGCGGCGAGGACCTCTACGCTTCCATCGGGATTCCGCGGGAGGACCGGCCCGGCCGCATCCGGCAACTGATGCGCAACACCGAGTTCTTCGGGGCGCCGGTGGCCATCTTCGTCTGCCTGGATCGCAAGTTGGGCCCGCCACAATGGTCGGATGTCGGGATGTACATGCAGACCCTGATGCTGCTCGCCGTCGAGGCGGGGCTCGACACCTGCGCCCAGGAGTTCTGGGCGCGCTATCCTCAGACCGTTTCGCGCTTCATCGGGCTCCCGGAGGATCACATGCTTTTCTCGGGCATCGCCCTCGGCTACCGCGACGAGACGCACCCGATCAATGGCTGGCGCACGCGCCGCGATCCCTTCGACGTCTGGTGTGACATGCGCGGTTTCGAAAGCTGAAAAGGCGCCTAGGTAGCGCGCTTCATTTCGGCATAGGCGTCGAGGGCGCGCTGACGGGCTTCGGCATGATCCACGATTGGCTTTGGGTATGTCTTGCCCAGATCGACACCGGCGCCGGCCAGGACGCCGGATGGGGCCGTCCAGGGGGCGTGAATGAAGGGGGTGGGGAGGGCGGCAAGCTCGGGTATCCACCGCCGGACGTACGACCCAGCCGGATCGTAGCGCTGGCCCTGAGCGATCGGATTGAAGATGCGGAAATAGGGCGCGGCGTCCGCTCCGGAACCGGCGACCCACTGCCAGTTGCCCGCATTGTTGGCGGGATCGGCGTCGACGAGCGTGTCCCAGAACCAGGCTTCGCCCTCGGACCAATGGATCAGCAGGTGCTTGGTCAGGAACGATGCGGCCACCATGCGCACGCGATTTTGCATGAAGCCCGTCGCCCAAAGCTCGCGCATGCCGGCGTCCACCATGGGATAGCCGGTGAGGCCACGGCGCCAGGCGGTAAGGTCACGCATTGAACGGCGCCAAGGGAAGGCGTCGAAGGCCGGGTTGAAGTTCCGCGCCGACAAATCGCCCCGCGTCGCCATGATCGAGGCATTGAATTCGCGCCAGCCGAGTTCCGCCAGGAACTTGTCTTTCGCCGGGCCTGGCACGCGGCTGGCCCCCACCTCATGCCAGACACGGCGCGGACTGACCTCGCCGAAGGCAAGGTGCGCGGAGAGGTGAGAGGTGGCGTTCTCGGCTGGGCGGTCGCGCGACACGGGATAGGCGCCGAGGTGCGTTCTGATGAAGTCCGCCAGGCGCCCGTGCGCGCCGGATTCGCCGGCCGGCCAGGCAAAACCCTGGGACCAATCCGGCGCGGACGGATGCAGGCCCCAATCCTCGCGGCGATCACTGCCCGGCCAAAGAGGCGGCGACGGCAACTGATCAGGCGCGTCCTGGAGGCCATGTTCCTCTACCTGGGCCGATGCGGCGCGCCAGTAGGGGGTGAACACCGCATAGTCTCCGCCGGTCTTCGTCTTCACCGATCCTGGACGGATCAGGTAGCCGCCATTGAACCGGTGTGGCGTGGCTTCGGCTCCGGTCAGGGCCTGGCCAATGTCCGCCTCCTGCTCGGCGGATGCCGGATCGAAAAGGCTGTTCCAGCAAACCGCGGAAGCGCCGGTCTCCTGCAGAAGCCCCATCAGCACGGGCAGTGCGGGGCCGCGCCGCAGGACGAGCCGCGAGCCGCGGGCCGCCAGGCTGCCCGCGAGGGCGCTCAGAGACTTGTCCAGCCACCAGCGCGAGGCGCCGCCCAGAGGCCGCCCGGATGAGTCATCCAGAATGAAAACCGGGATCACCGGCCCGCCCGCCTTCAGGGCGAACGCGAGAGCCGGATTGTCGGCCAGCCGCAGGTCGCGGCGAAACCACAGAAGGGTCGGGGAAGGCATCGCCGCCTTTTCCGCCAAGGCGGCGAGGAAGTCACGTCATGGCGGACAATTGGATGCGATAGGCGTCCCGGGCGGCCTTGAAGGTTTCGAAGGGGAACTTGATCGGCACCCCTGCGAGGGCGGCCGCCAACATCTCCAGGTGCGCCGCGAACCCCGCGCAGGATCGGCCCACGTCCTCGTTCGCCGGCTCTGTGAGGGTCAGGGTGAGGCGCGTGGCCTCGCCTTCCGGCGTGAGTTCGAAGCGCAGGGGCCTCAAGGGCTGATCCGGCCCGCTCCAGGAATATTCGAGCAGCCTGCCGTCTTCGAAGGCGGAGACCTGGCTGTCGATGACAATGCCGCTATCGATGAAGTTCAGCTTCGCCGCGCCGCCGAGCTTCAACTCGATTTCACCTGGCGCCAGCCACTCAACGATGCGTTCCGGCAAGGTCAGAGCCTCCCAGACCTTGGCGGGCGTCTCGTCCAGCAGACGCTGCATGCGCGCCACCGTCGTGGGTCCGGTGCGGGTGAATGTCGGCTGTTCTTGGTCAGTCTCTGTCATGATCGCGCCTCCTGACAGCCAGATTAGCTGGGCGCCAGGAGGTCGTGATTGACCCAACTCAAACGCGCGTTTGAACCCTAGAGCAGGTCCCCGCCGCACATGGAGGCGGTTGTGCCGTGCTCCTGGTAGGCCTTGATGACATTGCGGCCGATCGTCCAGCGGTGGACTTCGTCCGGCCCGTCAACGAGCCGCTGCGAGCGGATCGCCGTGTACCAGCGGGCCAGCGGCGTATCCATGGAATAGCCCAGCGCCCCGTGCAGCTGAATGGCGGTGTCGACCACCTGGTGCACCATGTTGGCCAGGAAGATTTTGGCCATGCCGTTCTCCTGGCGCAGATCCAGGCCGTTCTCGGCCTTGTAGGCAATGTGCATCAGCATCAGCCGGGCCTTGTAGAGCTCGGTGGCGCAGTCAGCGACCATCCACTGGACGCCCTGCCGCTTGTGCAGGGGTTCGCCGAAGGTCGTGCGGCTGGTGATGTGGCCGACCGCGAGGTCGAGGGCCCGCTGGGCCATCGCCACGTTGTGCATGCCGTGTCGCAGGCGGCCATAGGCCAGACGGTGCTGACCCATGTTGAATCCGTTGCCTTCCCCACCGAGGAGATTGTCGGCCGGCACGACCAGGTCCTTGATCTCGATCTCGGAGTGGCCGCCGCCCAGAATGTGGGACAGAGGGCCCTCGGCGGCCATCGTCTGGATGTCGCGCTTGATCTTGTAGCCGGGGTTCGGAAGTTCCACGATGAAGGTCGAGAACTGCTGATGGCGCGGCGCGTCCGGGTCGGTCTTGGCCATGACGAGGGCGATGTCCGCTACCGACGCCGCCGAGGAGAACCACTTCTCGCCGTTCAGCACATAGTTTTCATTGCCGTCTTTCACGGCCCGGGTCTGCATCCCGGTGGCGTCGGCGCCCGCCGCCTTCTCGGTCATCGAGTAGCAGATGCGCTTCTCGCCGTTCAGCAGCGGCTTGAGGAACTTTTCCTTCTGATACTCCGTGCCGTGCGTCAGCAGGGTCATCATGGTGGCGTCGTCGGGACCCTGGGTGTTCATCGAAAGGGCGCCCAGATAGCTTTCGCCGAGTTCCATTTGAACGAGGGCGTTGGCCAGCGGGCCGAGGCCCATGCCGCCATATTCCTTCGGAATGAAGGGGCACCAAAGGCCCTGGGCGCGCGCCTTGGTGCGCAGCTCGTTGAGGACGGTCTTGTAGTCCTCGCCGTCGATCAGGCGCTTCTCGGCCGGGATGCACTCATCGTGCACCCACTGGCGCACACGCTCACGCACGGCCTTGGCTTCGGCCGGAATTTCAAAATCGATGGACATGGGGGCTCTCTCTTTCAAATGAGCGTTTGAATGCAATCTGCATGTCCTTCGCCATCGCGCCAGGGGGATTTCCAGGTGACGGAACGTCAGGTGTGGCCAGAACCCGCGGCTGTCTGGCCGCGCTTGCGCGGTGAATTGGGCGAACAAGTTTCTTAAGGCTATTCACTTATGCTGCTCCTCAGATGGGGGCATCGAAGTGGCTAGAGAAAAGCTGATCAGCACCGTGGTCCTGGTCGCCCTGGTCGCCGCGGGCGCCCTGGGCCTCGACTACATCACCAGCGTGATCCTTCGGGTTGGCGAGTTCACGCCTCTGAACACCCTGCTCATCTCGGTCGTGGTGACCACGCCGGTGGGCTACTACCTGATCAGCCAGCGGGTGAACATCAGGCGTATCAAGGAGGATCTGGCCGGCAGCATCGCCGCCAAGGATCTCGCGGTGGCCGAAAGCCTGCGGCGCCAGGAAGAAGCTCAGGAGGCCCTAAACGCACTCCGCAAGAGCGAGGAACTCTATCGGCTGCTGGCCGACAATCAGAGCGATGTGATCTCACTCTGGAGCAAGGAGGGGCAGCGCATCTACTCCTCACCCTCGGCCGAGCGGGCCTTCGGGTTCACGCCCGATGAAATGAGGACCTTGCCGGAATCGGCCAACGCCCACCCAGACGATCTGCCGATCCTGCGGGAGATCATCGGACCGACCTTGCCGGGCGGAGCGCCGCGGTCGGGCGAGTACCGGCTGATGCACAAGGATGGTTCGGCCATCTGGGTCGAGGGCACGTTCCAGCGCCTCAATGACGGCTCCGAAGGGCTTCTTTCGGCGACCCGCGTCATCACCGAGCGCAAGGCGCTACAGGGCGAACTGATCTCGGCCCTGGCCGAGGCCAAGGCGGCGGTGGTCGCCAAGAGCGACTTCCTGGCCAACATGACCCATGAACTCCGCACGCCGCTAAATGCCATCGTCGGGTTCTCGGGGCTGCTGAAGACCTCGCCTGACCTGACCTTGGCGGATGCCCGCCAGGTCGGCCTTGTCCATGACGCCGCACAGACCCTGCTGGGCGTGGTCAATGATGTGCTGGATTTCTCCAAGTTGGAGGCCGGCGCCGTGGAGTTCGATCCGCTGCCGTTCGATCCTGTCGAGATGGCCGCTTCAACGGCCGCCATGGTCAGCGAGCATGCCGCGCGCAAAGGCCTGACGATCAACGTCGTCGCCGAAGGCCTGGACGGTCTGCTCATCGGAGATGGACCGCATCTGCGCCAGGTGCTGCTCAATTTTCTCTCCAACGCCGTGAAGTTCACCGCCGAAGGGGACATTGAGCTTCGTCTGAGCCAGTCCGAGGCGGGCGGCCAGCGAAGGTTGCGGATGTCCGTGAAGGATAGTGGCATCGGCGTCGCGCCGGACCAGATCGACAATATCTTCGGCCGCTTCACCCAGGGCGACGCTTCCGTCTCGCGGCGATATGGCGGCACCGGGCTGGGGCTGGCGATCTCCAAGCGCATCATTGACGCCTTGGGTGGCGACATCGGCGCGACCAGTCGCCCGGGCGAAGGCTCGACCTTCTGGTTCGAAGTCACCCTGCCGGACGCGGGCGAGGTTGATGCGGGCGTCGCCGGTCTGGCTGACCCTGAAAAGCCCGATGAGGGCCTGCGCCTGCTGGTCGTGGATGACAACGCGGTCAATCGAGAACTGGTCTGCGCGCTGCTGGCGCCCTTCGATCTGACGATCGATACGGCTTGCGATGGAGTCGAGGCTGTCGCGGCCGCCTCGGTCAAGGCCTACGACATCATTCTGATGGACGTGCAGATGCCGAACATGGATGGACTCACGGCCACGGCCCGCATCCGGGCGGATGCGAACCCGGGCGCGAGGCGCATCCCAATCATCGCCATGACGGCCAATGTGCTGCCTGAACAGGTCGCCCGCTGCCTGGAAGCTGGGATGGACGACCACCTGGGCAAGCCGATCAACGCCGGCCAACTCCTTGAAACGCTGGGCCGATGGTCCGCGCCCGACGATGGAGCGGCCGCCACCGCGGCCGCCTGATCCGCATTCCCCCGACCTCCCGCGACGCCCGGATTACAACGGCGTTAGGCGGTGCTCGAGAAACAAGCTAGACCATAGAGAAACTCATTTCGGGGGTTGCTCTACGATGACTCACATCCACCATTCCCTGCGCGCCATGGCGGCCGCGTTTTTCGCCGTCATGGCGCTAGCCGTTGCCGCTCCGGCGGCGGCGCAGAGCGTGGAGGCGGTGACGTCGGTTCGCACGCCGTCCGGCGAATTCGTGCAGCTGGCCAATGGCCAGTGGCAGGAGCGCGGCCAGAATGGTGGGCGGTTCAATTTCGTGGAGACCAATCGCGACGACCACGCGATCTACCTTTTCGACACGTCGCGCACCGTGCGCCTTTCCCTAGACCTGGGGAGCCGCCAGATCATGTACGGCGACGCGTCAGCTCCCGACATGCGGCCGATCTATCAGATCGCCGGGATCGGCACGGTGGTGAACGGCTGGAACGCTTCGCGCGCCTCCTATGCTCAAGGCGCCTTCCGTCTCATCGCGCCCGGCCAATGGGTGGAGAAGGGCAACAACGGCGCGGTGTTCAACTTCACCGAAGTCGCCCGCGACGACTGGTCAGTCTATCTGGTGGATCGCTCCCGCAATGTCGAAATCCAGCTCGATTTCTTCACCCGGAAGATCATGTACAACCAGTCCGGCCAGCCCCGATCGCCGCTCTATGACATCACTAGCTCCAGCGCCCGCTACCAGTAGGCGGTCCTACTGACGGGCCATCTCGGCCTGGCCGATGGCTTCGCCGTCGAGTTCCTGATCCGGATCCATGGTGACCGTGACCTTGGTCAGGTTCCCCGTGAAGCTGAACGGCGCTTCGTAAAGGCTGACCGGGCTGCCCCGGTCGCGGCCGATATCGAGCCCTGACCAGGAGATGAAGCTGGTGAAAGCCAGAGCGTTCTCGCCGGAGCCTACCGCCACGCCATCGATGGTCAGTGTGATCACCCTCTTGGCCGGGGTGTTGTCGACGCGGACCCCCAGAACATGGCGTCCGCTCTCGGGGACCGGCCGGTCCGATGAGATGATCAGATGCTGGCCGCCGACGTTCATGTCGTAGTGTAGCCGCCCGTTCTGGACGTAGAGGGAATAGCCGCAGGTCATGTCGCCGTGGGCGATCAGCACGCCCTCGTCGCCGGCTTTCAGGCGGGTATAGGCCTCGATCTCGAAGCTGCGGGAGCGGACATCCGGGCAGACGTCGGTGGGCAGGTGGCCCATGCCGGCGTGGAAGACGAAGCTCTTGCGCGCGCCCTGGTAGCGGGCGGCGTTCTCGGCGAAGCGGGCGGCGAAGCGGTCGTCCAGGGGCAGAACCTTGTGCGACTCGGCCTGCGCCCACCACTCATCAACGAGCGCCTTGAGGCGCTCGGGTTCGGTGGCGGCGAGGTCGTCGTTTTCCGAGAAGTCCGCATCCAGGTGGTAGAGTTCCCACTGGTCCTGGTCGAACGGCGTGCCCGGCATGTGATAGGCGACGGCCTTCCAGCCGTCCTTCCAGAGGCCCCGGTGGCCGAACATCTCGAAGTATTGGGATGATTGGCGGCGCGGGTCGGCGGCGCCCAAGGCCGCGGCGAAGCTCTCGCCCTCCAGCGGCATCTGCTCGACGCCGGCGACGGTCGCGGGCGGGGTGATGCCGAGGACTTCGAGAATAGTCGGGGTCAGATCGCTGGCGTGGCGGAATTCGCCGCGCAACTCACCCCGGGCGGCGATGCCCTTCGGCCAGGCCATGACGAGGGGGTCCCGGATGCCGCCGCCATGGGTATTCTGCTTGTAGCGCTTTAGCGGCGTATTGGACGCCATGGCCCAGCCCCACGGGAAGTTCGAGTGGCTGTCCGGCCCACCGATCGTATCGATGTTGGCGATCTTCTCGGCGATGGGCTCGGGCTTGCCATTGTAGGGGCCCATGGCGTTGACCATGCCGAGGGGGCCGCCTTCCTGGCTGGCGCCATTGTCGCTCAGAACGATGATCAGGGTATCGTCGCGAACGCCTGCCTCGTCGAGGAACGCCACGAGGCGGGCGAGGTTCTGATCGGCGTGCTCCAGCATGGCGGCGAAGGCGCCCTGCAGGCGCGCGAAGAGACGCCGTTCGTCGTCCGAGTGATTTTCCCAGGGTTGGACGAAGTGGTTGCGGTCGGGAAGGCGGGTCTTCTCGGGAACAATGCCCATCGCCTTCTGCTTGGCCAGGCGCCGATCGCGCTCAAGGTCCCAGCCGCCGGAGAACACCTGGTCGTATTTCAGGATCAGGTCCATCGGGGCCTGGTGCGGCGCGTGGCAGGCGCCGTAGGCCACCCAGGTGAGCCAAGGCGTGTCTGGCGCATCGGCCTGGTGGTCGGCGATGAAGCGGATGGCCTGATCGGTGAGATCGTCGGTCAGATGGTAGCCCGAGGCATAGCCTCCGGGCGCGTCGACGGGGGTGTTGTCGCGAACCAGCTCTGGCGCGAACTGGTCGGTCTCGGCGTCCATGAAGCCGTAGTAGCGATCGAAGCCCCGGCCGAGCGGCCAGCCGTCATAAGGGCCCGTGGGGCCGGTCTCGGTGAGCGAGGTGACGTGCCACTTGCCGACCATGTAGTTGCGATAGCCGGCGGGGCGAAGCATCTCGGCCAGGGTCCCGGCCTCGTGTGAGATCTTGCCGCGATAGCCGGGGAAGCCGGAGTCGAAATTGGCCAGACAGCCGACGCCCACCGAGTGATGGTTGCGGCCGGTCAGCAGCGCGGCGCGTGTGGTCGAGCACATGGCGGTCGTGTGGAAGCCCGTGAAACGCAGGCCGCCGGCGGCGAGGGCGTCGATGGCCGGGGTCTCAATGGGCGAGCCGTAGCAGCCGAAGTCGGAGAAGCCGACGTCGTCGAACAGCACCACCAGGATATTGGGCGCCCGGCCCGATGACTTGGGTTTGTCCGGCCACCAGGGGGTTGAGTCCGCGATGGTCCGACCGATCTTCGCCGCCATGGTCTACGCCCCTAGGCCTGAACCGGCGCGGCGGCGAAATTCATCAGCGCATTGGCCGAGCCGTCGCCGGCGCCGGAGCCGCCATCCACCGGGATGATCGCGCCGTTGACGTAGCTGGCGGCCTGGGAGGAGAGGAACACGGCCATGTCGGCGATCTCGTCTTTCTCGCCATAGCGGCGCAGGGGCACGCGGGCCTTCACGCGGGCCTCGGCTTCTGGCGTCGGGGCGAGGCGGGCCATGCCTTCTGTGTCGGCGATCGGGCCAGGGGAGATGGCGTTAACCCGCACCCCGCCCGGGCCCCATTCGAGGGCGAGACACTGGGTCAGCATGTTGATGCCGGCCTTCGCGGCGCAGACGTGGGACTGCATGGTCGAGGCGCGCGAGCCCTGGCCGGCGGTGATGGAGATCAGGGACGCGCCCGGGCGGCGGAGGAACTGGAAGCTGGCGCGCAGCACATTGAAGGTGCCGATCAGGTCGATGTCGATGACGGTCTTGAAGCCGTTGGCGCTCATGCCTAGGGCCGGGGCCACGAAGTTCCCCGCCGCGCCTGAGATCACGACATCGATGTCGCCCCACTTGTTGTGGGTGGCTTTGAGGGAAGCCTCGATGGCCGCGTAGTCGCGGACATCCGCCGCGATGCCAATGGCGTCGCCGCCGCCTAGACCGCGCAGCTCGGCGGCGGCGGCCTCGATCTTCTCGGGGCTGCGAGAAATCACCGCGACATTGGCGCCATCGCGCACGAAGCGCCGGGCGATCCCGAGGTTGATGCCACTTGAGGCGCCGGCGATGTAAACGGTCTTGCCGCTAAGGGGCCCGGACATTTCAAACTCCCATTTTGAGTATTCTGGGAGCATTGGAACGCCAGGCCGCTAGGGAACTCAAGCCTCTATCGGCCGTGCGGCAAGGAATGGGGACTCAAGGCCCCCAACCGCCGGCCCCGCCATCCCACCAGCGATGGTAGAAGCCGTTGTCCGTGCCGCGCACGAAGCAGTCGACGCGGTTCCAACCCCAGCTCAGACACTTCGGGTCACTCGTCAGGATGCCGCCCTGCCGCTCCCAATTGGCCCAGCCGCCCGTGTTCCACCAGCGGTGATACATGGCGTTGTCGGTCCCGCGCACATAGCAGTCGAGGTGGGTGTTGCCGAAGCTGACGCAGGAAATGTTGGAGGTGATGACGCCGCCGAGACTCATCCAGCCGCCCCAGCCCGAGCCGGGGTTGAACCAGCGGGTCCACATGGCGTTGTCCGTGCCCTTGACGAAGCAGTCGACGAAGCCGGGGGCGCGGCTGACGCATTCGGGGTCGGAGGTGATGATGCCGCCAAGGCCTTCCCAGGCGCCCCAGCCGGCCGGCGTCCAGACCTTGTGCCAAAGCGCGTTGTCTGTGCCCCGAGCATAGCAGTCGACGGCATCCTGTTTGCGGGTGGTGCAGGAGATGTTGGAGGTGATGACGCCGCCGAGATTGTCCCAGCCGCCCCAGCCATTGCCGCGCCACCAGCGGTGATACAGGGCGCCGTCCGTGCCGCGCGCGACGCAGTCGATGGAGTTGTAGCCGCGGCTGACGCATTCGGGGTTGGAGGTGATGACGCCGCCGAGGCTTTCCCAGCCGCCCCAGGACCCGCCATCCCACCAGCGGTGCCACATGGCGTTGTCCGTGCCACGGGCAAAGCAGTCGATGCGGTTCGGCCCCCAGGAGACGCACTCGGGCCGGGTGGTGAGGATGCCGCCCAGGCTCTCCCATCCGCCCCAGGCGGAGCCGGACCACCAGCGGTGCCACATGGCCTGGTCAGTACCACGGGCGAAACAGTCGATCCGCCCCGGACCCCAGCTGACGCAGTCACCTTGTTCAAGGATAACGCCGCCAAGATTTTCCCAGTTCTGGGCCGCCGCGGGCCTGGCGAGCGCGGCGGCGATGAGCAGCGACGCGGCGCAGATGAGAACTCTGAGAGCACGCATGACTTGGCCTCCCCAGATTGGTCGAACAAACTGTAGCTTAAGCTTCGCCCCGGCGTCGCCCCCATTTTGAGGAAAGGTGGGATTGGCATGCACCGAAATGCACCCGCTTGAACGCCGGTGCACTTGAGGTGGAAACGGCGGATGAAGATCATCGGAAGTGGCTCGGTGACCCAAGCGCCGATCCTGAGGGGGCTTCCCCCTCACGTAGGCGGCGTGGCTCTCACCCCTCCGGAGCACCCCACTCCCCGGATGGGACACGGGACGCGGGCGGCGCCGCCTACAGCTTGGGACACGGGGTCGCGGATGCGCTGGGTGCTCCAGCGCGGTTCGCCGGCGGCGGCGCTGACGCCTATAGGCGTCGCCGAACGGCGAGCAACCGGCCCCTGGCGGGCGCCCTTCACCGTATTCGCACCGTATTTGACCGTATTTGCGACTCTTAGCGCGCACCTAGCGCCGCTTAGCGCGCCTTCCGTGCGCGGTGTGTGACGCTTGCGGCGCGTTACGTGCGCGGTGGGCGTAGCTTCGCGCGCGCTCACTGCCAGCCTCCCCCTCAGGGGAGGCACGGACCGCGGAGCGGGACGGGTGGGGGACCTTCGGAGACAGTCCGAAGATTGGCCGGGCTGTCCCCCACCCTGGCGCTGCGCGCCTGTCCCTCCCCTGAAGGGGAGGGTTTTCCGAGTGGAGTGTGTCGGCCGCTGATCCATGATCACACACATAGCGAACTATTCGCGAAATGGGAAGGTAATTCGCCGGGCGACTGTGCTCACTAGCGCGCGGGCGGTGGGCCGTTAGAATTGGAACTGGGCGGGGGCTAGGGTTCCTTAAGAGACGGGGACGAAAAGCCGCGCGCCGAAATGACCGCGTCCGGAGCCCGCCTTTTCCATGGCCCAGCCCTTTTCGGCGAAGCTGCAACTGACCTTGATGGTCCTGTCCCTCAGCCGCGGCGGCCTCGCCTCGGAACTGGGCGTGGACAAGTCCGTGGTCAGCCGCTGGGTGACCGGGGCGGTGCAGCCGTCCGCCCAGAACCTCGCCCTGGTGACAGGCTTGGTGGCCAAGCGCGTGCCGGGGTTCACCAGCCTCGACTGGGACCGGGACATTGACAGTCTCACCGAGCGTCTGGGCGCCAGTCCGGTGGGCGCGCCGCTGCAGGCCGCCGCGCCCTCAGGCCCGATCGGCGTTCCCTTCGACATCATGGACCTCGTGCTGGCGACCACGGCCCTGCGCGGGTCGGCCTATGAAGGGTTTTTCCGCTCGTCACGGCCCCTGGCTGTGGAGCCCAGCCTCGTGGTGCACGATTACGGAATGATCCGGATGGAGGCGAATGGCCTTCTCAGCCTTTCCATGATCACCGGCGGCGTGCGCACGGACGCCTGGATGCTGCCGGTCCACAACCAGCTCTTCTGCATCGGCGCGGAGCGGGCCAATGGGTCGCCCGTGTTCGGCATTTTCAACGGGGTGGGCTCGATCAAGGTCAGCGTCATGGACGGACTGACGCTGACCTCCGTGCTGGACGCGGGCCGCACGCCGACGGCTTCACCGATCGTCACAGAGCGGATCGGCGATCTATCGGGTGACCGCGATGCGGACGACGCCACCTTCGCGGCGATGATCAGCCTGCAGCCGACGCACCGCATGGATGAGATTCCAGCGGAACTGCGGGCCCACCTGATGCGCGATATCGGCCCGGAAGCGGCCAAGCTGGGCGGCGACTGGCTCCTGCGGATGCCGATCTCGCGTAGCTTTTCGAAGTAGGCGAAACGGGACGCGGCCTGGGGGCGCGCGTCCCCATCCAATCAAGTGGACTGCGTATTGTCCGGCAGACCAAGGATGCGCTTGGAGATGATGTTGTTCTGAATCTCCGCCGAGCCGCCATAGATCGACATGGCCTTGCCGGAGAGCCAGGAGCGGACGGTTTCAAGCTCGGTCTTCTCGAAGGCCTCGCCCTCCCAGCCGAGGCCCTGGTGGCCGAAGATTTCCAGCATCAGTTCCGAGCGGGTCTGGGCGACGACCGTGGCCGAATTCTTGAGGATCGACGGTGTGAAGCCGGGGCCTGAATTGCTCTTCGCCTCGGCGGCGGCGCGCATGAGGGTCAGGTTGTGGGCCCGGCCGTCCATGTTGTTCTTGATGACGCGGGTGCGCAGATCGAGATCGGCGATGCGGCCCTGGTCGTCGGCGCCGACGTACTTCTTGGCGATGTCTTCGAGGCTGGCCTGACGCCCGCCGCCGCCGCCCGGCATGCCGCCGGTCTGGCTGGCGCGCTCATGCTGCAGGAGGCGCTTGCCGACCGTCCAGCCGCCGTTGAGCGGGCCAAGCACCGCGTCCTTCGGGGCGGTGGCGCCGGTGAAGAAGGTCTCGCAGAAGGGCGAGACGCCGGCGATCAGCTGGATCGGACGGGTTTCGATGGCCGGTTGCTTCATGTCCACGAGGATGAAGGTAATGCCATCGTGCTTCTTGGCCGAGAAATCGGTCCGCACCAGAGCGCCGCACCAGTGCGAATTATTGGCGCCGGAGGTCCAGATCTTCGAGCCGTTGATTTCCCAGTGGTCGCCCTTGTCCTCGCACTTCATCTGCAGGGAGGCGAGGTCGGAGCCGGCGCCGGGCTCGGAATAGCCGACGCACCATTGCACGTCGCCGCGCACGATCGGCGGGATGTGCTTCTTCTTCTGCTCGTCGGTGCCGTAGTCGAGGATCGTGGGGCCGATCATCGTGATGCCCATGCCGAACATCAGCGGGTTGAATGCGCCGACGCGGCTCATTTCCTGCTGCAGGACGCGAGCCTGGGCCTGGGAGAGGCCGCCAGCGCCATATTCTTTCGGCCAGGTCGGCGTGGCCCAGCCCTTTTCGCCGATGGCCTTGCGCCAGGCCTTCAGATCGGCGGCGACTTCGCCCTCGGCCATGGCCAGACCGGCCATGCCCTTCAGAGAGGCCGGGAAGTTCGCCTCGAGCCAGGCGCGCGCCTCGCCGCGGAAGGTTTCCAGTTCCACATCGCCGCCAGCATCCGCCATCTCGGTCTCTCCCTAGATATTGTTCCTTGCGGCGGCCGATCGCCCCAGGGGCAAGGCCGCTCATCTGGGGCGACCATAATTCATCACCTTACGTAAGCGGCAACCTTGAATTTGAGTGATGATTTAGAGAAGCGATTTCAGAGGTTTACTTCGAAGCGACGCCACTCGACATCTTCTGCTTCCGCGGTGATGCGGCCGTTCCTCAGCGTCACTGGACGCCGGTCGGAGGGGCGGATCAACAGCGTGACAGGTCCAGACGGCGGCCTTTGACCTTCGGCGTGGACGCCCACGACGATCTCGTGTGGCAGGGCCTCGATTTCCAGACGCCACCGCCCGATCTCGCCCCGCCGCCAGGCTTCGCTCTCGCCGTCGTCCTCATAACAGGTCGTTTCGAACACCCAGAGCGGCGGAGCGAAGATCGCGAAGGCGCGATGGTCGGCGCGCCGGTCGAACGACTGGTCCGCGATGTTAAGCGCGATGGCCGAACCTTCCCGCACCAGAAGCGGCGGGCGGGTGTAGTAGTTCGGCAGGGAAACGGTCTGGCCGCCTTTGAATGCAGCGCCGGTCCAGTAGTTCTGCCAGGTGGACCCGGCTGGGAGGCGCAGGATGTGGTCCCTCTCGCCGCGCTCGACCACACTGCCCACGAGCAGGTTCGGGCCCAGAAGGAAGTCGCTGGTCTCCTCATAGGCGGCGAGGTCGTCCGGGAAATCGTGGAAAAGCGGCCGGATGATCGGCTCGAAGTCGCTGTGATGACGCCAGGCCAGGTCGTAGAGAGTCGGGATCAGCTGGTAGCGCAGCTTGATCATGCCGCGGATGTCGTCGGTGAAGTCCTCGCCGAACATCCAGGGCTCGTTGGCGGTCTGGTCGTCGTTCCAGGAGTGGATCGAGAAACGCGGCATGAAAATGCCCGCCGCCACCCAGCGCAGGAAGAGGTCCGGCCCGGGCCTTGGGCCTGCAAACCCGCCGATGTCATGGCCGGAATTGGAGACGCCCGAGAGGGCCAGTCCGAGCCCCATCGGGATGTTCCATTTCAGTGTTTCCCAAGCGGTGAAGTTATCGCCGGACCAGGTCTGGACATAGCGTTGCATGCCGGCGGCGCCGGAGCGCGAGACGAGGAAGGGGCGGGTGTCCGGGGCGTGGGTCAACTGGGCGCGGCGGGACGCCTGCAGCATCAACATGGTCTGGACGGGCAGCGTGTCCCGGGCGGGGCGGGGCGCGCCGAATTGGTTGGCGAGAGCCGTGGGCGAGGTGACCTCGAATTCGTTGTTGTCGTTCCATGTGGCGGTGATGCCCATGTCGAGGAGATCGGCGGTGACATGTTGCCGCCACCAGGCGGCGGCCTTGGGGTTCGAGAAGTCGAGATAGGCGCCGACTCCATCCCAGAACTGGCACCAAGACGGCTCGCCGTCGGGTTCCGAGATCAAAAGGCCTTGGGCGCGGGCTTCCTCGAAGAGCGGATGGTCGTCCAGCAGGCAGGGCTTGATGTTGGCCACCAGGCGGATGCCGGCCTCGCGGTAGGAGGCGGCGAAGGCGGCGGGGTCCGGGAACTTGTCGCGGTTCCAATGGAAGACGTACCGGCGCGGGCCGATGGAGGTGTAGCCGCTGGAGAGGTGGAAGCTGTCGCAGAGGATGTCGTGCTCGCGGCAGTTTTCAATGAACCGCGCCATCTGCGCCTGAGCGTCCGGCGCGTCGGTGTAGCTCATGGTCGAGCCGGAATAGCCGAGGGCCCATTTCGGGAGGTGAGCTGGGCGGCCAGTGAGCCAGGTGAACCGACGGGTGACGTCCGCGGGGCTGGGCCCGGCGATCACGTAGTAGTCAAGGTCGCCAGCCTCGGCCCGGAACAAGCGGAAGCGGCCGTGGTAGTTGGATCGCTCGGCCCCAAAGTCGAACACGCAGGTGGCGTGGGCGTCGTAGAAGAGGCCGAAGGCCGTCCCCAGGTCCGGGCGACACGTCATGTAGAAGGGAATGTGCTTGTAGAGCGGATCGTCCCGCTCGGCGTCGTAGCCCATGGCGTCGACGTTTCGGAGTTCGAAGCGGCGCCCGGCGCGGTCCATGGGGCCGGAGCGTTCGCCGAGGCCGAAGTACTTCTCGCGCGGATCGAGGGCCAGGAAGTGGGCGGGCTTGCCGCCCCACCAGCCGAAGTCATAGGCCTGGGTCGGGCGGTCCCTGGCGATCGGCGCCCAACCGGCGGCGCTGTGCATCTCCCAGCGGCAGGAGAAACCTTCGAGCCTGAGGCTGAGGCGCAGGGCGTCGGTCTCGAGGACGAGGTGGCCATCGGCTTCGGCGAGGCGGTATTCGGGGCAGGTGAAGCCCTTGAGATCGAAGCGGTCGCGGCCTTTCGACGGCACATCCTCTGCGCCGGGAGCGATGGACCAGGTGTTGAGGCCGCTGAGCCCGCCCGGCGGGGTGATAAGAACGCGGATGATGGCGTCTTCGAGGACGAAGATATCGGCGCTGTAGCCCTTGTCACTGCTGAAGCGCAGGCGGGCGCCTTCGTTCCGTTCGAGACGGAAGACCGGCGGGCGGGCGATGGAGGGTCCCGTCACCAGTTCCACATGGTCCCGTCTTCGAGACGGGCGATGGGCAGTTGGCGGGGGTCGTAGGGATACTTGGCGGCGAGGGCCTCGTCGATCTCCACGCCGTGACCGGGGGCGTCGCCGGGAAAGAGGAGGCCGTCCTTGAAGGTGTAGGCGTGGGGGAAGACTTCGTCGGTCTCCAGCGTGTGGCGCATATATTCCTGGATGCCGAAGTTGGGGACCCAGGTGTCGAAATGCAGGGCCGCCCCCATGGTGACGGGGGACAGGTCAGTGGCGCCGTGGCTGCCCGTGCGGATCTGCCAGACTGAAGCGAAGTCCGCGATACGGCGCAGGTGGGTGACGCCTCCGGCCCCGACGATGGTGGCGCGGATATAGTCCACCAGCTGTTCCTGGATCAGGTCCTTGCAGTCCCAGAGGGTGTTGAAGACCTCGCCGACGGCCAGGGGCGTCGTCGTATGCTGGCGGATCAGGCGGAAGGCGTCCTGGTTCTCGGCGGGGGTGACGTCCTCCAGCCAGAAGAGGCGGTAGGGCTCCAGGGACTTGCCGAGCCGGGCGGCTTCCATCGGGGTGAGGCGGTGGTGGGCGTCGTGCAGCAACTCGACGTCGAAGCCGATCTTGTCGCGCAGGGCGTCGAAGAGCTTGGGGGTGTGGTCGAGGTACTTCGAGGTGTTCCAGATGGTCTCGGTGGGAAGTGTGCCGTCGGCGGGCTCGTAGAACATCTTGTCGGCGGAGACGCCGTAGGGCTTGTCGAGCCCCGGAACGCCGGACTGGGCGCGGATCGCCTTGTAGCCAAGGCCCTGATAGCGCTGCACCTCCTCGACCGTGTGCGAAATGTCCGTGCCATTGGCGTGGCCGTAGACGAGAACGCCCTCGCGGGATTTGCCGCCCAAGAGATCATAGAGCGGCATGCCGGCGGCCTTGGCCTTGATGTCCCAGAGCGCCACATCCACCGCCGCGATGGCGCGCATGGTGACCGGGCCCCGCCGCCAATAGGCGCCGCGATAGAGCAGTTGCCAGATGTCCTCGATCTGGCGCGCGTCGCGGCCGATGAGGAGCGGGCAGACGTGGTCCTCCAGATAGGCGACGACGGCCTTTTCCCGGCCATTGAGCGTGCCGTCGCCGATGCCGGTGAGGCCCTGGTCCGTCGTGATCTTCAGGGTCACGAAGTTGCGCCCCGGGGAGGTGACGATGACCTTGGCGTCTGTGATGCGCATGGGGCGCCTCCGGGCGGGCAATTGAGTGCGGCAAGATGGCCCTGCGCCGGTCAGGAGGGCAAGGCGCGGCTCGAATCCCGCTATAGTGGTTCCATGGGATCGACCCAGCTGATCGCGCCGGGCGTGGCGAGGACCACCCATTTCACGGCCATGCCGGACGGGCGGCTGCGCTGCGATATCTGTCCGCGCGAATGCCAGCTGAAGGATGGCCAGAAGGGGCTGTGCTTCGTGCGCGAGCGTCGGGGCGGTGAAGTGGTGCTGACCACCTGGGGGCGGTCATCGGGGTTCTGCGTGGACCCCATCGAGAAGAAGCCCCTGAACCACTTCCTGCCGGGCACGCCGGTGCTGAGCTTTGGCACGGCGGGGTGCAACCTGACCTGCCAGTTCTGCCAGAACCACGACATTTCCAAGAGCCGGGAGGTCGACACCTTGGCCGATCAGGCGCGGCCGGAGACCATCGTGCGCGCGGCCCAGGCCCTGGGCTGCCGGTCCGTGGCCTTCACCTACAACGACCCCGTGATCTTCCACGAATATGCGATTGATGTGGCGCAGGCCTGTCATGAGGCCGGGATCGCGACGGTGGCGGTGACGGCGGGCTACCAGAAGCCGGCCGCCAGGGCCGAGTTCTACCGGCACATGGACGCGGCCAACGTCGACCTGAAGGCTTTCACCGAGGCTTTTTACTATCGGCTGGCCAGCGCCCACCTGGATCAGGTGCTGGAGACGCTGCTCTACCTGCGCCATGAGACGAAGACGTGGTTCGAGATCACGACCCTGCTGGTCCCCGGTGAGAACGACAGTGAGAGCGAAATCGCGGCCCTGTCGCGCTGGGTGGTGGAGAACCTGGGGCCGGACGTGCCGGTGCACTTCACCGCCTTTCACCCGGACTTTCGGATGCTCGACAAGCCGGCGACGCCGCACGCGACTTTGGCCATGGCCCGGCGCATCGCCAAGGCCGAGGGGGTGAACCATGCCTATGTGGGTAATGTGCTCGATCTCGGCCGGCAGTCCACCTACTGCCCCCGTTGCGGGGAGCGGGTGATCGAGCGGGACTACTATGCCCTTGGCGACTGGGGCCTGGATGCACGGGGTGGCTGCCTGGCTTGCGGTACGACCCTGGCGGGGGTGTTCGAGAGCCTTCCGGGCGCATGGGGGCGGCAGAGGGCGCCTGTGCGACTGGCGGATTTCGAGAAGGCGCTGGATGGTCCGCCCCCTAGTGCGGGCGCTCTCCAAAGCTCTCGGTGACGAACCGGAAAGCCTCGAAACTGGTGGACCAGTGATCCGTGGGGAGGCCGGCCTTGGCCTTCAAATGGCGCAGAAACTCGGCCGGATCGGGAACCTGGGCCCAGACGCTGGGCAGGAACAGAGCTTGGGCGCCCCCCTCGCGGATGATCAAGCCGTCAGTATCCGGGCGCAGCTGGCGCAGAAGGTCTGACTCGTCCTCGAAGCCGATGCGCCGGGGCGTCGAGAGGATCGAAATGTGGAAGTCCAGGCCGTCCAGCTCGGCCGCGGTCAGGGGCGGGAAACGGGGATCGCCGAACGCTGACTGATATGCGTTTTCCACGACATCGCTGATCAGCGAGCGGACGGGCAGGAGTGAGCCTCTGCACCCGCGCAGAGCGCCGCCTATCTCCAAGGTGACGAAGGTGGCCCGCTGGGCCGTCAAGGTGCGGGATAGGCCGCCGGAGATATTCACGTTCGGGGCCGCGCCGCCGTCCATCGCCGCCTGCCGGACGACGCCTTTCGCGACGTCGATGAGGACGCGGCGGTCATCGTCGCTGATGCGGGCCGTCGCCGCATACTCGAAGGCGTAGCTGCCGTAGCCAACCACGCGCTCGCGGCCCATTTCCGGCCGGGTGTCGCCGGAGTTGCGGACATCCAATGCCGTAACCCGCAGGTCGCGCCTCTGCGCCTGGTCAATGAGGCCCTGAATGCCGGTGTAGCCACAGGCGCGGTCGCCCTGACAGACGATGGGATTGAGCCGCTCTATCCCGACGGAGGTCTCGTGATCCTTGGCCGTGGCGGTGGCGTGATCGTGGAAGTGGGAGAGGTCGGAGGAGATGATGATCGCGGTCTCCGGGCCGCCCCAGAGACTGTCCAGTACCTGACTCACCTGCCCGGGGAAGGGGTCCCCAATCAGCATGGGCAGGACTTCCACATCGCCCAGGGCCCGCTGGATGAAGGGCAAATGCACTTCCAGGCCGTGCTCGCCCTCGAAAGGCGCGGCTGTGACGGCGACATCGGAGCGGCGGGCGAGTTCGTCGCGCGCGCCGGTGGCGACGCGAACATGGCCGAGGGGCGTCACCCAAGCGTCCGCCGGTGACACAGCAATACCCCTTATGCCCATTCGGTGGGTCGGGCCTGTCATGATCACGCGCTTTATTTCGCCCCGGCGCCGGGACAGCAGCTGATAGGCCGACCCGGCGACATCGCCGGAATAGATGTGGCCCGCATGGGGCGCGATCACGGCCTTGGGGCTCAGGTCCGGGGGCGTGGCCCGCGCGATCGAAGCGTCTACCTCCGCGGCCAGGGCGGCGGCGTCATCGGGGTAGAACATCCCGGCGACGCCGGCCGGCTGGAGGGTGGTCACATCGCTCATGGCGGTACGCTAACACCCTACCGAGGCCGTCTTCTAGAGGCGGACCTCGGCGGTCTTGTCCTTGAAATCCTGCTTCGGATCAGACCCGAGCATGAGCTTGATGCCCGCGAAGAGGCTGTTCTCGTTGAGCCAGATCTGGGCGCTGACCGGATCGAAGCGCAGCAGGCAGAGCTTCGGGTCATCGCGGCCACCCTCGAACCAGGCGGCGACGAAACGGTTCCAGAGCCGGTCGATGACGGCCGGGTCGTTGTCCTGCACCAGCTCGCCGCGCACGGTGGCGAAGAGGTCGTGGCCCTTGTCGACAAGCTGCAGGCCGGCCTTCTGCTTCTTGGCGACCGCCTGGGCGAGGTCGGTATCCTTGGCGGTGAAGAACCAGATCGGCCCTTCGGGACGGTCATCCTCGATCTGGGCGGTCATCGGCTGGGCGTGGTCTTGGGCCACGCCCGTGAGGCCCAGCATGACGGTGCGGTCGTGCTTCAGGGCCTTCCAGAACTTTTCTTCGATCTCGGCTTCGGTGGTCATGGGCTGTCCTTTCGGGTGAGCCAGACCAACGGAGGGACGGGGCCGAGGTTCCTACGCTGAGGCTTCAAGGCGGCGCGTTGGGCGCGCCTTCGATGTAGCCCTTTCGCAGCTTCTCATCGATCAGCTTGGCGGCCTCGCGCGCGGCGCGGTCGGCGGCGTCGTAGGACTTTATGTTGGTCTGGCCGGCGGACCCGATCCGGCCGAAGGTCACGGCGACCTGGCCGCCCGCTACGGCGATACGCCAGAACTTGTTGGACGATCCCTGCTGGAAGCGGAATTCGCGCACCACGGCGCCCTCGGGGATCACGCTGACGGTGAGGGCTTCGGATAGATCCTCACCGGACATGTCGACGTCGTCGTCATCGATCTCGTCGACGTCGTAGTCGTCTTCGTCCGCATCAGGTTCAGCCGCACCGGCGAGGGCGGCTTCCAGACGGTCCATGACGCCCTTCGGGTTGCGCAGCCAGTCGTGGGATAGAACGTCGGCGACCCGCCATCCGAAGTTGCGAAGGACCTGGGGCCGCAGCACATAGCGCTCGTGCGCGTCGGCCAGAGCCGCGCCGGGGGCGTCCAGGAGGATGCCGAGCGCGTAGTCCTCCGCGCGCTCTCCGACGATGGCGAGGTCACAGCGGAAGCTGGAGCGGCCGACATTCTCGTGTACGACATGGCCGCGCTTTCGCAGGGCCTCGGCGAGGCTGGATTTCAGGGCGTCCCGTTCGCCCGGCGCGGCGAAGGCGGCCTGGGCGCCGGCGTTCAGTCCCGCCAGGATTGCCTGGGACCGCTCGACCTCGCCGGCCGCGCTGGCCTTGGCGAATTCGAGGAAGGTCTTCAGGGCCGAGGCGCCTTCGTTGTGAATGTTGGTGATGGCTTCAGGCTCGATGGTCGCCACGACGGCCATGCGGTGCTTGGCGCGGCTGAAGATGACATTGAGGCGCTTCTCGCCGCCCCGCTGATTGATCGGGCCGAAGTTCATCAGCATGCGGCCATCCGGGCCGGGGCCGTAACATATCGACAGGATGATGATGTCGCGCTCGTCGCCCTGGACGTTCTCCAGGTTCTTGACGAAGAGGCCGGCGAATTGGCCGTCGTCCTCGCGGATTTCCTCCTGTTCCAGACGCGTGGCGAAGGCCGGGTCCTCGGTGGCCAGGGCCTCCAGGGCGCTTTCGATTTCCGTCTGCTGAGCTTCGGAGAAGGCGACGATCCCGAGGCTGTGGCCGGTTTCGCGGCCGAGGATCTCGCGCACCAGGCGGGCGATGTAGCGGGCTTCAGGCGTGTTGGAGCGGCCGAGATAAACCCCATCTGTGATGCGGTGATAGCTGATCGGCTTGTCGAGGATCGCCGAGACGCCTTGCGCCCCTGCGTCCTGCGCCTCCGACGCCAGGGAGAGGATGCCCGACGCGGCGTCGTTCAGCCGCTGGTCCGGGATGGTGATGAGCCGGCCTTCATAGAAGGCGGCGTTCGAGAAGCTGATCAGGCTCTCGTGGCGGCTGCGGTAGTGCCAGGCAAGCAGGGTGGCCGGCAGGTTACGGGCCGACTGGCTGAGCAGATTGTCCGCATCCAGATTGATCGCGATGCGCTCGCCGTCCTCTTCGGCGATCACTTCGGTATCTGCCTCGTCACGCGTGGCGGAGAAGAAGCTGGTGGGCGGCAATTGCATCTCGTCGCCCACCACAACGATCTGGCGGGCGCGGCTGAGGGCGGGAACGGCGTCCTCGGTGGGGATCTGGCTCGCCTCGTCGAAGATCACGACGTCGAAGAGATCCGGCTCCAGGGGCAGGGTGTCGGAGACCGAGAGCGGGCTCATCAGCCAGATCGGCTTCAGGTCATCGATGACCTTGCCGGAATCGCCGCTGGCCAGTTCGCGGATGGATCGGTGGCGCATGGTCAGGCTGAACTGATGCTCCAGTTCGCGCCGGCCGTTGGAATAGACCTTCTTGAAGCGCTTTCCCGCCTCATCGAGCTGGGTGACGGAGAGCATGGCGTCGCGCACGTGCTCCTGGAACAGACGCTGGCGGGCGGCCCGGATGTAGGCGGCATTGTGCTCCAGGGTCGCCCGTTCGGCGGCCGCGGCCTTGCGGGCCGAGGCGGCGAGCGCCTCACCGTCGAAGCGCGCGAGGTCCGGATCGGCGCGCAGCAGGCGGCTGAGACTTTCGGTGGCGATCAGGGCTTCGATGCCGGGGAGCGGCTTGGCGATGGTGCGCAGGGCCTGAGCGAGGACGGGCGCGGCCTGGTCCATGGCCTTCAGCAGGGGGATCAGGTCCGGCAGGTCCTCCAAACCTTCGCGCACATCGCGCACCCATTCGCCCAGCGCGGCCAGGCTCATGGCCCGAGGCGCTTGCATCAGCCCGGTCAGGGCCTGGTCGAGCGCGATGATCTGGGGTTTGCCGGCCGCTTCAACGCGGGCGCTGGCGGCGGGGTCTGCCCGGCCCGCCAGATGAGCAATCAAGGCGCGTGCGCCAGCCTCGGTCTGGCAAAGCTGCGTCAAGGCCGCGATGGCGGCCTGGAAGGCGCCGAGATCTCGAGCCTGAAGTTTCAAACGCGCGGCTTCCGTGGCCTCGTCTCTGGCCGCCTCGGCCGCCCGCTCAGCGGCGAGGAGCTCCAGAACGCGGGTCCAGGTGGGGCGAACGGCGTGCTGACCCAGATCGTAGCGGCGCTTCAACTCGCCGGTCAGGCGCCACCAGGCCGGGCTGAAGAAGCGCAGGAGCGAAGGTTCCTGCCGCCGGGCGATGTCGAGGGCGGCGGAGGCGTCTTCCGGCGCCAGCTTCTCGCGCCAGTGCGCCGTGCCTTTGCCGGCCTCCAAGACCTTGCCGTCCAGGACGGCCAGGGCGTCGAACTCGGCGCGCAGGGCGGCGCTTTCGGCGGACGCCGGGTCGAGCAGGGCAAGCCGGCCTGAAAGCTGGTGCTCGTCGATCAGGGCCGCGGCGCGCGCGATGGCGAGGGCGTCGCCGAAAGAGGTGTCCGGATTGGCGAGCCGGTCGGGGGAGTCCAAGGTTTCGCCGAGGTCGTCCAGCAGAGGCTCGGCCTGGCCCAGTTTCGTCTCGGCCTCGGCGAAGGCCCGCTCGCTGGCCACCAGGGCCGGATCGAGGCGGGCGAAGGGGTGGGCCGCGAGGCTGGCCGCGCCGAGGCGATCCTGCACGAGGCGGGCGAGTCGGCCGGTGAGGTCGCGGTGGGCGCGCCAGACGGCGTAGTCCGGCAAGGCCTCGCGCTGGGCCGGGCCGATGGCGGCATCGGGGGCGGGGAGTTCAATCAGGCGGCGGATGAGGCCGCGCACGGACCCGGCGAGGCTTTCGGGAACGCTTTGCATGGCGCTCTCGAACCACTGCAAACGGCCGACGGCGTCCGCCTGGCCCTGTACGGCCCGGTCGCGCGCGGCCCTGACAGCCTCGAGGTTGTTGGGTTTGCCGGCCCACTGTTCGTAGCCGGCCTTGAGGTCCGCGACGAAGGCCTTCTTGTCGGTCTGGCTGTCGTGGATGAGGCAACAGAGATCGTCCAGGCCGCTGGACTTCAGGCGATGGAACACCACGTCGAGGGCGGCCCGCTTCTCGCAGACGAACAGCACGCGCTGGCCGCGACCGGCGTAGTCGGCGATCAGATTGGTGATCGTCTGGGATTTGCCGGTGCCGGGTGGGCCCTGGATGATGAAGCTGCCGGCCGCGCGGGCCACTGCGATGGCGGCCTTCTGCGTGGTGTCGCTGGGCACCACGGTCCACTGCTCCGTCAGTGGAACAGGCGGCGGCGCTGTGCCTGGCAGGGGCTTGGGCTCGATGGAGAAGACACTGTCGAAGCCGGCATTGGGCGCCCCTTCGTCGAGGAGTTGGTTGTAGTCCCGTACAAGGGACATCTTCCTGTAGTTGAAGTTGGCGAGGGTGACCTGGGTGAGGTCGAGGTCCCAGGCGAAGCGGTGGCCGCGCGCCTCGTTCAGCACATAGGTGAGGTTCTCGGTGCTCTCCGTGGAAGGAGGGCTCTCGGCCGGCGCCATCATCGGGGAGCGCGGCTTAGGCGGCGCCCCGACGGCGGAGCGCAAAGGGAGGGGGCTGGGGTCGATGTATTGGCGGAAGAGGGCCAGGCCGAGAGGCCGGTAGTCATCGCGCTCGTAGCTGAAGTCCGGCCGGACGACGCCGCCGGAACGGGGCGCGGCGGAGCGGCCACGGCGGCGCTGAAACTGTTGGATGCGCTGCACCGCCTTCTGGTAGATCAGTTCAATCTCGGGCTTTGTCTGCAGGCGAAGTTCGACGCCGGGCTCCGTGCGCTTGATCTGGGCGGCGATGTCGGCGTGGATCTGCTCCAGCGTGACCGCGCCGAGGTCCACCGTCTCCGGCAGGCGGATGTCATAGAGCTGGCGCAGATAGTGCCTGAGGGCCGGATTGAACTCCGCCTCATCGTCGGCGCACTCCAGGACGTACTGGTCGCGCACGCCCTTCTTCTTGACCAACTCCACCGGCAGCCAGAGCAAGGGCGAGACGATGCGCTCGTCCGGCGCCTCCTTGAGGTTATGCCAGCGCAAAAAGGCGACCACGAGGCGCAGGGACGAGAAGCCGTACTCTGCCCGGTCGCGCCGCGCCTCCTGGATCAGGCGGTCCATGGCCGGGGCGAGATAGGGCTGGTCCTCGAAGCGCAGCCATTGGCCGAGGCTGATCGGCTTGCCGGCGAGCACGCCCTGGGCGAAGGAGCCCTGCCAGGTGGCCAATTGGTCGGCGCGGATGCTCTCCAGGCGCAGCACCATGGGCACCGAGGCGACAGTCAGGTTCACACTGCCGCTGGTGGGCCGGAAGTAGACAAGGCGGTTGCGGCGCGAGAGGTCGAACAGCCGGTCGCGAAGGTGCTCCAGGATAGCTGTGCGCCGGCCGACGGCGCCTTTGGCCTCCGCCAGCAGGCGTTCCAGGTCGAGGCCGACCGGCTGGTCGCGCCAGGTTTCCAGCTTCTGGATCAGCGGCGCCAGCACCTTGGCGCGGCGATAGCGATTCAGCTCGGTCATCTCGGTGATGACGGCGGCGACCACGGGGCTGAGGCGCGGATTGATGCGGAAGAGGTTCTGGCGGTTGGAGGCGAAGGTCTTCAGATCGGCGGGATCGTTGAAGTCGAGGCCGAGGGCCAGACAGGCCAGGATCTGACCCAGCTGGAAGATGTCGGTGATCTCGTCGTGGTGGCGCAGGACAAGCTCCCACGAGCCGAAGGCCGGCAGATAGACCGGTTTCACGATCTTCGGGTCGGGACCCTCGAGGACGAGGAGGTTGTCGACGTTCGTGCCCTCGGCGGACTCCACCGTGACCCTCGTTTCGCCGATGACATTGAGCGCGGAGGCAGGGCGGGGCTGGACCCGGTCGATCGCCGCCAGATTCTCCTGCAGGAAGCGGCCCTGAGCCGTGCGCAGGGCCAGGGTGTTGCCAGCGTCGCGGACCACGTCCATCGCATTGATGGCGGCCACCTCGCCTCTCTCATGCAGGGCGCTGACCTGGCGCAGCAAGGGGAGGATGGCGAAGAGCAGATCGTCGGTGGGCAGGTAGCCGAAGTCTTCCGCCGCCAGGACGTCCCTCAACAACAGCGGCGCCTCCATCTCGCTCATGCTTCCGCCGCCTTTCGGGCGCGGCGAGCGAGGGCGTCCACCTCGCGCTTTGTCATCCGGGCGTCCTGGCGCAGGCTCTCCTGGAGAGCCGCCAGGCCGCTGTATTCGCCTGAGATGCGCAAGGCCTCCACCAGGGCGTCCTCCCTGGTGTCCAGATCGGCCAGGGCCACGTCCATCATCACACTGTTGAGGTAGCGGCGCAGGCTATCGTCCGCGCGCTCGGGACTGGCGGCGCGGGGATCGGTAGGAATCTCCGCTTCAGTCCAGTCCGGAAAATAGGCCCGCACTTGGGTCAGGTGGGCTTCGCCGGTCAGGGCGCCGCGTTGCAGAAAAGCGGCGAGGAGGCCCCGGGTCAGGCGCGTGGCGGCTTGCTGGCCCAGGAGGTCCAGGCGCGCCACGTCCAGGCGCCCGCGCAGGCGCTGGCGAAGCCAGCCATCCAGGGCGGCATCGTCCTTCCACCAGCGGTCCACGGCCTGGGCGCGCAGAAATATTTCCGGGTGCGTGGCGCCCTCGGAAGCGCCGGGAGTGACGGCCTCAAGCTCCTCGGCTTGGCGCAGATACGTTTCGGCGTCTGCGGTCGCCACGCCGCTCAGCACCTTGACCAGAACCTCGATGGACGGGCCTGGCGCCTGGGCAGCCACGGCGGCGCCCCGGTCGGCATAGAGCTCGGTGTAGAGACTGAAGAGGCGGGCGGTTTCCAAGTGACTGGCCTGGGCCCGTGGATCGGCGAGCGTCTGCTGCAGGATTCGTTCGGCGGCATAGACCTCACCGTCACCGTCCGACCACAGCTTGTAGTGGGCCAATTCGTGGCCGAGGAGCGCGGTCAGCTCGGCGCTAGAGAGGCGTTCCAGAAGCGCGCCATAGAAGACCACGTGGATCTCGCCCGGCAGATACATCAGGGCCGCGTTCATGGCGGGGGAGGACGCTTGATAGAGGGTGACCGGCGCAGTCAGACCCAGCCGTTCGGCGGCGACGGCAGCGGCCCCGTAGGCCTCAGGGTGCGAGCCTTGCGAGAGACGGTAGGTGTCGCGCAGGAGATTGGCGCGCAGCTCCTTGGCGTGCTGTTCCTGAGCTTCCAGGCCGCGCGCCCAGGCCCAGACCTCCGGTTCATTGTCCTTCAGGTACGCGACGATCTCCGCGTGATAGTCCAACGGCGCGAGTTGCCGTGAAACGGGCGCCGTCTCTTCCATCGCTATCCTCGACCAAGAGCCACTGCGACCACCCTACTTGAGCCCTGCAACCGCCGATAAGCCTGAAAACGCCTCAGCTGTCTGAAAACACGAACGGCGCGGCGGTGCGGCGGATGTCGTCTGGAAGAATCTGGCGGCCGATGGGGGGTTCGGAGCGGGCCGTGCATTCGGCGCGGTGGCAGAGGCGGCAGGTGACGCCGATCGGGGTGGCGTTGTCGGGGCCGAAGTTCGGGCGGTCCTGGGTATAGATCAGCTTGCCGGCATGTTCCTCCGCGCAACCAAGCGCGATGGCCCGTTCGACGCGCGGCTTGCCGAAGCCGCCGCCGCCGGCCGTCACCGTGCGGGCGATGGAGAAGAAGCGCTGGCCGTCGGGCAGCTCCAGCCACTGGGTGACGATTTCGCGCGGGGTCTTGAAGGCCTGGTGGACGCTCCAGAGTGGGCAGCCGCCGCCGTGCCGGGCGAAGGGAAAGCCGGCGCCGTCGAGACGCTTCGACACGTTTCCGGCCGGATCGACACGGATGAAGAAGAAAGGAACGCGCTCTTCGCCGGGCTTTTGCAGCGTGGTCAGGCGGTGCGCTGTCTGTTCGAAGCTGGCGCCAAACTGACGCGACAGGGCTTCGACGTCGTACCGGCGCACTTCAACGGCCCGGGCGAAGGCTGTGTAGGGCATCATCAGGGCCGCTGCCGCATAGCCGCCAAGCGCGCGCCGGGTCAGGCGCTCGCCGCTTTCTGTGGCAAAGGAGCCTTCCGACAGGGCCTCGTCGATGGCCTCGCTGAGCTCGAGGTAGGCCAGTTGCAAGGCGAGCTGGAAGGTCTGGGACGCCGCATCCAGTTCATCGTCCAGCAGTATTTCCTTGCGGTGGCGGTCCAGACGGCGCGTCGAGCCAACCATCACGCGCGAGGGCAGGCGGCGGACGCGCAGGTCGTGCCGTGCGCGAAGGTAGCCGGGAATATTGTCGTGGGCGGCGACGACCTCGGCCAACCGCTCGGCTGCGGTGTCGAGCCCCGGGAAGGAGTTGCGGCGGGCAGCGAGGAAGCGGCGTGACTCGCCCACAGGATCGTATGCGTCCTCGGAGTCCCCCGCCTCGGCGCCCCGGTCCGCGAGAGCGTGATGCTCTTCCTGGTAGGCCGTGTAGAGGCGCAGGATCGCCTCAGTGACGCCTGGATAGTTGGTGGCGACATCGGCGCTCTCGAGCGAGGGCAGGTCGATATCGGCGAAGAGCGGGTCCTTCAGCACCGACTGCAGGCGCGCCGCGTCATCGCCGCCAGCTCCGCCGGTCAGGCCGGCGATGTCGATCTTGTAGGTCTGGGCGATGCGCACCAGCATTTCGGCCGAAAGCGGACGGTGGTTGCGCTCCAGAAGCGCGATATAGGAGGCCGAAACGTCGAGGTCGGAGGCCATGTCCGACTGGGTGAGTCCGCGTTCGCGCCTCAGCCGGCGCAGGGAGGGTCCTACATAGAGGCGGCGTTCAAGCGCCATGAGCGCAACTCCTTGTGGAGTCTGAACCTTACAACATTACATCGGATGTTTGTAAAGTTTTACGCCTCGACCGCGACCTGACTCCACAAAGCCAGTCCGTACCTGTACCTGCCAGCCTCAACAGCACCCTTTCGCGCGAGGACTCCGCAACATGGCGTACCAAGACCACATCATCGAGATGCAGCAGCTCATCAAGAGCAAGGGCGGCACCTGGGACGGCATCGATGCCGAAGCCGTGGCCCGCATGCGCCTGCAGAACCGCTTCAAGACCGGCCTGGAAATCGCCAAGTACACCGCCGGCATCATGCGCAAGGACATGGCGGCTTATGACGCCGATCCGGCCAACTACACCCACTCGCTCGGCTGCTGGCACGGCTTCATCGCCCAGCAGAAGATGATCAGCATCAAGAAGCACTTCAAGTCGACCGACCGCCGCTACATCTACCTGTCGGGCTGGATGATCGCCGCCCTGCGTTCCGAGTTCGGCCCCCTGCCGGACCAGTCGATGCACGAGAAGACCACCGTCCCGGCCCTGATCGAAGAGATCTACACCTTCCTGCGCCAGGCCGACGCCCGTGAGCTGGGCATGATCTACCGCGACCTCGACGCCGCCCGCGCGGCCGGCGACAAGGCCAAGGAACAAAACATCCTCGACCAAATCGACAACTTCCAAACCCACGTTGTGCCGATCATCGCCGACATCGACGCCGGCTTCGGTAACGCCGAGGCGACCTACCTGCTGGCCAAGAAGATGATCGAGGCCGGCGCCGCCGCGATCCAGATCGAGAACCAGGTCTCCGACGAAAAGCAGTGCGGCCACCAGGACGGTAAGGTCACCGTTCCGCACGAGGACTTCCTCGCGAAGGTCCGCGCTGTCCGCTATGCCTTCCTCGAGTTGGGCGTGAATGACGGCGTCATCGTCACCCGCACCGACTCGCTGGGCGCGGGCCTGACCAAGCAGATCGCCGTCTCCCACACTCCGGGCGACATCGGCGACCAGTACAACAGCTTCCTCGACTGCGAAGAGATCTCGCCCGCCGACATGAAGAACGGCGACGTGGTGCTGAACCGCAATGGCAAGCTGCTGCGTCCGAAGCGTCTGCCGTCGAACCTCTTCCAGTTCCGCGAAGGCACGGGCGAAGACCGCTGCGTCCTGGACTGCATCACCTCGCTGCAGAACGGCGCGGATCTGCTCTGGATCGAAACGGAAAAGCCGCACATCGCCCAGATCGCGGGCATGGTCGACCGCATCCGCGAAGTCTTCCCGAACGCCAAGCTGGCCTACAACAACTCGCCGTCCTTCAACTGGACGCTGAACTTCCGCCAGCAAGTGTTCGACGCGCTGAAGGCCGAGGGCAAGGACGTCTCCGCCTATGACCGTGATGGTCTGATGGCCGCGAAGTACGACGAGACGGAAATCGGCGTCACCGCCGACGAACGTATCCGCACCTTCCAAGCCGACAGCGCCAAGCGGGCGGGCATCTTCCACCACCTGATCACTCTGCCGACCTACCACACCGCCGCTCTCAGCACCGACAACCTGGCCAAGGAATACTTCGGCGACCAGGGCATGCTCGGCTACGTCAAGGGCGTCCAGCGCAACGAGATCCGCCAAGGTATCGCCTGCGTGAAGCACCAGAACATGTCGGGCTCCGACATGGGTGACGATCACAAGGAATACTTCGCCGGTGAAGCGGCCCTGAAGGCCGGCGGCGTCCACAACACGATGAACCAGTTCGCCTAAGGGCGGGCGCGTTCACCAGAACGACCGGCGGCCTGGGGCGATCGTTCCAGGCCGCCACCGTTTCCAGTATCAATTTCCCTAGCGGGAGTTTCGAGACCCCATGCGCGCCAGCGAACACCTCTCCGTCGACGATGTCCTGGCCGCCTTCGTGGAGAAGGAGCTTCTTCCAGGCACGGGGATCGGGGCCGCCGCCTTCTGGGCGTCTCTCGAAAGTCTGCTGGCGGATTTCACGCCGAAGAACGACGCCCTCCTGGCGCGCCGGGACGAATTACAGGCGCGGATCGACGCCTGGTGGCGTGACCACAAGGACAAGGCCTTTAGCGCCGCCGAACAGGCCGAGTTCTTGACGTCGATCGGCTACCTGGAGCCCGAGCCGGCTCCTTTCGAAATCAGCACCGAGAATGTCGATCCGGAGATCGCCCTGGTGGCCGGCCCGCAGCTGGTGGTTCCGGTGTCTAATGCCCGCTACGCCCTGAACGCCGCCAACGCCCGCTGGGGCAGCCTCTATGACGCCCTTTACGGCACGGACGCCTTGGAGCCTCCGACGGGGGGCAAGGGCTATGATCCCGCCCGCGGCGCGAAGGTGATCGCCTATGGCCGCGCCCTGCTGGACCGCTTCGCGCCGCTCGCCTCCGGCTCCCATGCCGATGTGGCCGAATACACGATCGAGGGTTCGCGCCTGCACGTGCGCCTCAAGAACGGCCAGGAAAGCACCCTGGCCCACGCCGCTCAGCTGGCCGGCTGGCGGGGAGACGCGAGCGCGCCGAAGGGCGTGCTCCTGAAGCAGAACGGGCTGCACTTCGAAATCCTCATCGACCGCACGCACAACATCGGCCGTGACGATCTGGCCGGCGTCGCCGACATCATCACCGAGAGCGCCCTCACCGCGATTCAGGACTGCGAGGACAGCGTCGCGGCGGTGGACGCCGAGGACAAGACCGAGGTTTATCGTAACTGGTTGGGCCTGATGCGCGGGGACCTCGCCGCCAGCTTCCAGAAGGGTGGCGAAACCCTGCAGCGCCGCCTGGAGGACGACCGCCACTACAACTCCGCGAACGGCCCGCTTTCTCTGCGCGGCCGCTCCCTGTTGCTGGTGCGCAATGTCGGCCACCACATGCTGACGGACATGGTTCAATACCAGGGCCGCCCGGCCTACGAGACGGTGATCGACGCCCTGATCACCGTGACTGCGGCCCTGCACGATGTGCGCGGCGCGCGGCGCAACAGCCCGCAAGGCTCCGTCTATGTGGTGAAGCCGAAGATGCATGGGCCGCACGAAGTCGCCCTGGCGGTGAAGCTGTTCGAAGGCGTCGAGGACGCTCTGGGTCTGGCGGTCAATACCGTGAAATTCGGGGTGATGGACGAGGAGCGCCGCACCAGCGCCAACCTCGCCGCCTGTATCCATGCCGCGCGCCACCGCATTGTTTTCATCAATACCGGCTTCCTCGACCGCACCGGCGACGAAATCCACACAGCCATGGAAGCCGGCCCCGTGGTCCGTAAGGAGAGCATGCGCTCCGAGACATGGCTGGCCGCCTATGAGAAGCGCAATGTCGAGATTGGCCTCGCCGCCGGTTTCGTGGGCAAGGCCCAGATCGGTAAGGGCATGTGGGCCGCGCCCGACATGATGAAGGCCATGCTCGAGGCCAAGTCCGGCCAGCTGAAGGCCGGGGCCAACACCGCCTGGGTGCCCAGCCCCACGGCCGCCACCCTGCATGCCCTGCACTACCACGAGGTCTATGTGCCTTCAGTGCAGTCGGCGATGCGCGGCGGGGCGATCACCGGCACGGAAGGCCTGCTGACCGCGCCGCTCGCCAAGTCCAACTGGAACGCCGAGGAAGTGCGCGAGGAGCTGGAGAACAACGCCCAGGGCATCCTGGGCTATGTGGTGCGCTGGATTGACCAAGGGGTCGGCTGCTCCAAGGTGCCGGACATTCACGATGTCGGCTTGATGGAAGACCGCGCCACCTTGCGCATTTCCAGCCAGCACATCGCCAACTGGCTGCACCACGGGGTCTGCACCGAAGAGCAGGTCCGCGACACCTTCGCCCGGATGGCCAAGGTGGTCGACGGCCAGAACGCCGGTGACGCCGCCTACAGGCCGATGGCGGACAATCCGGCCTCGAACGTCGCCTACCAGGCCGCGCTCGATCTGGTGTTCGACGGCCGCAACCAGCCGAACGGCTACACCGAACATATCCTGACGCGCCGGCGGCGGGAGCGTAAGGCGCAGCTGGCGGGAGCCTGAGTTCCGTCAGGCGAAACCCAGAGCCTGATTTCGTTGGATTTTCGGCTCTCTTTACCGTCGCACCAATAGTGGTCGCGCGCTAAGCTCCTCCAAACTAAGAGCCAAGGGAGCCTGCGCCATGTCCGACAACCTGCAAGCCGGGGAAGCCGCCCTGTTTCCCGTTGTGGAAACCGCCGAGGGCAAGGTGCGGGGCATGGTGTCCGGCGGCATCAAGGTATTCCGCGGCCTGCGCTACGCCAATCCGGCCGACGGTGCGAACCGCTTCCGGCCGCCGCAGCCGGTGACGCCCTGGGCGGGCGTGCGGGACGCCTGGGTTCACGGCAACATCTGCCCGCAGATTCCGGGGGACCGGCGCCGGGCCTATGCCGACCTGATCTTCAACGACTTCCAGCCTGGCGGCATGGGGGAGGACTGCCTGGTCCTCAATCTCTGGACCCCGACGCTCGAACGAAATGCGAAAAAACCGGTGCTCGTCCGCTTCCATGGCGGCGGCTTCTATGGCGGCTCGTCGAACAATCCCGGCAGCGACGGCGAGGTGCTGTCGCGCTTTGGCGACGTGGTGGTGATCACGGTCAATCACCGTCTCTCGGCCCTGGGCTACCTCTATCTAGGCGATGACGGGGAATTCGCCGATTCCGGCGCCGCCGGCATGGCTGACCTCGTGGAGTGTCTGCGTTGGGTGAAGCGCAACGCCGAGGCGTTCGGCGGCGATCCGGGCCGGGTGATGATCCTCGGCCAATCGGGCGGCGGGGCGAAGGTCAGCCACTTGCTCGGCATGCCCTCGGCGCGGGGCCTCTTCCACTCGGCGGCGGTGATGAGCGGCTCGCGCCTGACCGCGATGTCGCGCCGGGCGGGGGCGGAGACGGCGCACAATTTCCTGAAGGTGTTGGGCCTCGGCGCTCACCAGATCAAGGAACTGCAGGCCCTCCCGTTCACCACCCTGCTGGCCGCGCAGGAGGAGGTGGAGGCAGGCGACCGGGCCCGAGGCGAGGCGCCGCGCTCCTTCTCGCCGGTGCTGGGCGAAGCGATCCCGCACCACCCCTTCACGCCGGAGGCCCCGCCCGAGAGCCACGACGTGCCGATCATGGTCTCCAACACATTGGATGAGCGCACCTACCGCGAACAGAAGTTCGACATGACCTGGGAGGACGTGAAGCGCGTGTTCGATGCGCGCCTGGGCGACAAGGCGGCCCAGGTGCTGGGCGCCTACCGCGACGACGACCCGAAGGCGACGCCCTACCTGATCCATGCCCGGATGATCACCGACAGCTCCTTTCGACGCGGCGCGATCTCCATGGCCGAGCGCAAGGCGGCGGCGGGCGGGGCGCCCGTCTGGTCCTATGTCTGGATGAACCCCAGCCCAGCCTATGGCGGCCGCTATGGTGCGACCCACGCCTCGGATGTGCCGTACATGATGCACGACATGCGCATGCCGCTGGCCGGGCCCTCGGCGGAGAGCGTGCGGCTCGCCGACGAACTGGCCTCGGCCTTCGTGGCCATGGCGACGGCGGGTAATCCGAACAACCCGCGCCTGCCCGACTGGGCGCCCTACGACGCCAAGGCCCGCACGACCATGCTGTTCGGCTCGCCGACCCAGGCGGCGGACGACCCCCGCCGCTGGTTCAGGGAGTTCTGGGACGCGGAGCTGGCCCAGCCGGCGCGGGCGCCGGCCTAAAGTCCCAGCGCCGTGATCACGTGGCGGGTGAACCGGGCGATGTTGAAGCCCGGGTTCAGGTCGAAGCCGCGCCGCACGACGATCAGGTCGTGTTGCGGCACGATCATCGCGTACTGACCCCGTGCCCCGGCAGGTGTGTAACAGCCCTCCGGCAGGCGTTGCTTGGGCCCGAAGAGCCAGAATTGCGCCCCGTAGCCCCGGCCATCGGCGCTGTCCGGCTGGGCGGGCGCAGGCGTGGCCACATAGGCCGGCCAGTCTTCAGGGATGATCTGCTCGCCGTTCCAGGCCTTGCCGCCGTTCGCGTAGAACATCGCGAACCGGCCCATGTCGCGCACCGTCGACCACATGTCGCCGCTCATCAGGAAGTCACCGTTCCAGTCGACCTCGGGCGTCGTGCGGGTCATGCCGATCTTCCACAGGACCTCCTCGAACGGGAAGCGCAGGTGGCGGGCATCATCCTTCAAGGCGGCGCGCACGGCGCGGACGGAGAGGATGGTGTCGGAGCCGGAATAGATCCAGCGCGTGCCCGGCTTGGAATCGACGATGTTCAGCGCCGCCCGCTCCGCCGCCGAGGCGCCGCCGAAATAGAGCTCCTGCTGCGGATTGCCCGCAGCCTCGGTGTAGAGGCCGGAGTTCATGTGCAGGAGGTCGCTGATCGTGATCTCGCCGCGTGGGTCACCGGGGCGGGACCATTCCGGCAGGGCCGGCTTGGCGTTGATGTCCAGCAAGCCCTGCTTCACCGCCGCGCCCACGACCGTGGCGGCAACGGACTTGGCCGCGGAATTGGTGCGCTGCGGGGTGTGCTTGTCCATGCCGCGGCCATAGCGCTCGGCGATGATCTTCCCGGACTTGATGATTGCAACGCCCCAGGTGACGCCGCCGAACTTGGCGGGATCGAAGGCGTCTTCCACCAACTGATCGAGGGCGGCATTGCCGGGCGCCGTGGCGTCGCGGTCGCCCATCGGCCAGGCGAGGTCGTCCGTGGCCGGAGGACGGAAGTCGGCGGGAACATTCGGCAGGTGCTTCACGGCGTCAGCTGTCGCCCCGATCGGCAGCTGGGTCGCCCCAAGGACCGGCCGCCAGGCGGCGATGCGGGGCGGCATGTCGTCTGAATAGGCGACGGAGACCGTCTTGGCCTGCTCGTCGATCACCGCATCCATCTTGGCGACGATCTTGCCCATCGGGGCGCCGGCGAAGATGTCGTCGGCGAGGCGCTCCTCGCTGATGCCGCCGGAGAAATGCCCCGTGGCGACATAGAGCGCCTTGTAGGCCGCCGCATGGGCGCCGCGATGGCGCCAGGTGGAGCCGCTGGTGGCTCCGCCTTCGCCGGCGGTGGCGTCACCGCCCCGAGTGGGCAGATCCGAGGAGGAGGCGCGCTCGGAAGAGAGGGTGTCGGACATCAGCGGCTTCCTATTCGGCGTCGAGGCTTTGGCGGTGCAGGGTGCGGCCCATCTGCTGGGTGGGATACGCCTGCATGGCCTCCCGCTCGGCCTTGTGCGGGTCATCGGCAGCGGTCGCGGGCACGTCGAACTGCATCACCCGGCGTCGGGTGAGGTCATAGGGCGCCCATTCGGGGATGGCCGGGTTGTTCGGGTTCGAGGTGCGGGCAAAGGCGAGCCAGGTCTCGGCCATCGTGTTGGCCATGTAGTCCGTCTCCTCGGTGGCAGGGCCGACCATGTGGGCGGCCTTGGAGACGTTGTCGTGCATGAAGGGCAGGTCCAGGGAGTGGGGCGTGATCCGCCGCCCGCCCTCCACCGGGGTGCGCCACATGACGCGGTAGGACCAGACGGGGGCGCGAGCCTGCCGGACCTTGGCCTCGGTCTGGATCAGGCTGTCCAGCCAATAGCCGCGCCCGGTGGTGATCTTGAAGAAAATCTCGGACGGGCTCGCGCCTGGGCTCTCTGCGCGGAAGATCGAGACGAGACCGGCCACATCTTCGGCCGGCACATAGCGGGCGAGGCGCTCGACCATCTGCTCTTCGGTGAGGGTGAAGTTGGTTTCGTCCGCGGTGCCCAGCTGGTTGGAGAGCTCGGTGCGGCAGGTGCCGACCAGCATCGGGATGTCGGCGGAGAGGGCGGGCGCTTCCGGGTCCCACGGATGGCTGTCGAACACCGTATCGTCGATGGTCGGCGAGAAGCGGGCATTGGTCTCGCGCTGGATCTCGCGATTGGCTCTACGGATGTCTTCCCAGGCGAGCGCATTCAGCGACGTCACATCGCCCTTGGCGACGCCAAGCTGCTTGAGCAGCCGGTCGGTGAGATCGTTGGCCCGGTCGCGGGTCATCAGGCGGATGTGCGAGCCCGACTGCACGATACCCTTGTGGAAAAGGCCCTTGGCGTCCTTTGAAGCCATGGCGATGGAGACCTTCCGGCCGCCCCCCGACTGGCCATAGATCATCACATTGCCGGGGTCGCCCCCGAAGGCGGCGATGTTGCGGTTCACCCATTTCAAGGCCGCGACGATGTCGAGGAAGCCGGTATTGGCCGAGCCGGCATATTCGGCGCCCATGGCCTCTTCGAGGTGGCAGTGGCCGAACACATTGAGACGGTGATTGATGGTCACGGCGACCACGTCGCCTCGCTTGGCGAGATTCGTGCCGTCATAGAGCATGTTGGAGCCGGACCCGGCCTCGAAGCCGCCGCCGTGCAGCCAGACCAGGACCGGCCGCTTGGCCCCATCCGGATTGGGCGTCCAGACATTGAGGACCAGGCAGTCCTCGCCGATCTCGGTGCGCTTATTGGGCGGGCCGCCCACGGCCAGGCCGCCGGGCGCCTGAGGGGTGGTCTCACCATAGTCCACGGCCTCGCGGACGCCTGTCCAGGCTTTGGCTGGCTTCGGCGGCAGGAAGCGGTTGGCGCCCGCCGTCGTGTCCCCGTAGTTCATGCCCTTGTAGACATTGATCTCGCGGAAGACGTAGCCGCGCACCTTGCCTTCGGTGGTCTCAACAACCGGGCTCTCGGCGAAATCCAGGGGCATGGGTCTTTATCCTTCTTCTTGATTGTCAGACGGCAGGCAGGACAGGCGCGAGGGCTGCCCACGCATCTTCGGCGCTCAACACGGCTTCGCCAAATCCCATGGTCGCAATCACCATGCCGTGGCGGGGCAGGACGAAGCAGAACTGCCCCCGAGCCCCGGCCGCATAGTACATCTCCTCCGGCGCGGCCGGCACGCGGCGCCCGGTGTTGAGCCACCAGAGGAAACCGTAGTTGGGGTTGCGCGGGGAGGGGGTGACAGCCTCTTCGATGAACGCCGCGTCCACCAGCGGCCCCCCGGCCCAGCGGCCGCCGTTGAGATAGAGCTGGCCCAGCCGGGCGAGGTCGCGGCAGGACATCAGGATCGAGCCGCCGATGCGGATATTGCCGGCCAGATCGACACCTTCCGGCTGATAGGCGAAATTCTCGCAGCCGAGCGCCGCGACGATACGGGTCATCATGTAGTCGTGGCTGCGAATGCCGCTGGCCCCGGTGATCACGTCGGCCAGGTGATCGGCGGCGGCGCCGTCGTAATAGAACTTCTTCCCCGCCGGGATGGAGACGCCGTAGCCCTCCGGAGAGCCGCGCTCCCCCACGGCCTGCTTCACATACTCATCGCCAGGCTCCGGCGGTTTAGGGCGATCCAGGCGGTTTGGCCGGCGTGTGCTGGGCTTCACCATCAAGGTGCCGCCCGTGGTCATGGTCAGGAGGTGGCGGATGGTCACCTCTGGTTTGAGGCCGGACACCTCGGCCGCATGGTAGCGGTCCGCCAGATCGTCGAGACCGAGCAGGCCCTCGGTGATCGCCCGGCCGACCATGGTCGCGCCCCAGGACTTGCCGGAGGAGAACGACACATTGCGCCAGGTGGGCTCGGCGCGATGCCAGTCATTGGCCCAGTAGCGTTCAAAGGCGATCTCGCCGCCGCGCACGACGACCAGACCCTGTCGCTCACCGGCAGCGGCGAGTTGCTCAGCCGCCCTGTCGAGGGCGGCCGCGTTCAGGCCATGCGCCGCCGGGGATGACTGCGCCCAGGCGCCCAGCCCGGGGCCTTGTTCCGCTCTGCGAACCGCCGTTTCCATCCCACCTCGTTGTTCCGTCTGGCAGAACGTCATTTTATGTGATGAAATTTTCTTCGCCCTGGGCCAGAAGGTCAACAGGGCAGGCGCAACAAACCTGACGGAGGGGAAGCGGTGGACCGGGCAGTGGCGCGGGCGTTCAATATCTTGGAGACGCTTGCGGGGGCCCATGGCCCTGCGCGGCTCTCCGCCGTGGCTCAGCGCACGGGCCTGCAGAAGAGCACCGTCCACCGCATCCTCGGCACCCTCACCGAGCTGGGCTATGCCGAACAGGACGCGCCATCCGGCCTCTACCGCGCCTCGCTGAAGGCGTGGGAACTGGGGGCGGGCGTCATCACCGATCTGCCGATCAAGCGCGCCGCCGCCGGCTTCCTGCAGGAGGCGCACCGGGCCACGGGCGAGACGGTGAGCCTCACCGTGTTGTCCGGCGACGACGTGCTCTATCTCGACAAGATCATCTCGCCCCGCCCGGCCCGCTTCACCACCCGCATCGGCAGCCGCGCGCCGGCGACCAATACGGCGGGCGGCAAGGCGATCCTGGCCGTCCATCCGGACGCCGAAGCGATCATCGCCCGCACCGCTGCGCGTCGGCCGCTGGATGTCGACGCCCTGAAGGCCGAGCTCGCCGAGACGCGGGAGCGTGGCTACGCGGTTTCCAGCTATAGCCCAGGTGTCATCTCCATCGGCGCCGCCATGCGCGGCGCGCGGGGGCTGCCTGAGGCGGCGATCTCCGTCTCCGCTCCCAAGGAACGGGTCACGCCCGCCAAGCAGGCCCAGATCATCGAGGCCGTTCTGGCCGCGGCGGCGCGCATGGCCGAGGCGGCAGGGGCGCACTAGGGCATTCCATGACTGAGACCATCCTGCCGGTCACCCCGGTCCTCTCCGCCTATATCGCCGGCGCGCGGGACAATCCGCATCCGGAGCACTTCCGCGAACTGGCGCGGCGGCATGTGCTGGACACGCTGGCCTCGATCGTCGCCTGCCGTGATCTGGAACCGGCTGAACTCGCGCGGAACTATGCCCTGAAGCTCTCCGGAGATGCGGGGCGCTCGGCGGTGACCATCCTGGGGACGAGGGATCGCGCTTCCATCGTCGATGCCGTCTTCGCCTCGGCGATGACGGGGCACGGTGCGGAGATCAACGACTTCATCCCCTCGGCCTTCGTGCAGCCGGGCCCGGCCATCGTCAGCGCTGCGATCAGTCTGGCTGAACAGCGCGGCGTCTCCGGCGAGCAGGTCTTGCGGGCCGTGATCTGCGGCTACGAGCTGGCGGGCCGCATCCCGAAGGCGCTCGGGATCGACAACCTGCGCCGCGCCGGCATCGCCAATCACGGCGTCGGCCCGCAATTCGGCACGGCGGCGGCCGCCGCCAGCCTGATCGGCCTGACCGAAGATCAGATCCCCCATGTCCTCACCTATTGCGCCCAGCAGGCCTCCGGCTCCTGGCAGTGGCTGCTGGATGTGGAGCACATCGAGAAGTCCTTCGTCTTCGCCGGCATGGGCGCCCGCGACGGGCTCTCGGCGGCCCTGATGGTGGAGGCGGGGTTCCGGGGCGTGCGCGACAGCCTCGACAATCCCGGCGGCTGGATGACCGCCCAGATCTTCACCGGCAAGGACGCCAACCGCGCCTACCTCACCGACGGCCTCGGCGAACGCACCGAGCTCGATCATACGGCCTACAAGCGCTACCCGGTGGGCGGGCCGACCCAGCCCGCCGTGGAGGGGCTCCTGCGGCTCCTTCCGGAGCTCGACGCGGCGAAGGTCGAAAAGGTCACCATCACCATGCCCGGCCGCTGGCAGGCCTTCAGGGACGCGGCCATGGCGGCCCTGAATCTGCGCTATCTCTCGGCCATCATCCTCCTCGACGGGAAGCTGGACTTCGTCTCAGCCCAGTCGCTGGAGCGCATGCACGGCGATGAGGCGGCCAGGGCCCTGATGCAGAAGGTCGAAATCGCTCACGACCCCGCCCAGGAGGCCAAACCCGGCGAGCCCCGCACGGAGAGCGCCCGGGTGGTGGTCGAGATGACGGGCGGCGTGCGCAAAGAGCTCTATGTCGGCCATGTGCGCGGCTTTCCCTCCCACCCGATGGACCGGGCCGATGTGGAGGCCAAGGCGCTGGAACTGATGACGCCGCATCTGGGCGCCGGGCGGGCCGCAGACGTCGTCGCGGCGGTGGGGGCTTTGCAGGATATGCCCAAGGCCGGGGAGCTTGCGGCGCTCATCGCACGTTAGCTTGACCTCACGCGCTCGCTGGGGACCTTTGCCGCATGTTCCAGATCGCCCCCGTCTTCAACGAGACCTCGGCCCTCGTCACCCGTCTGGCCCTTTGCGAGGTGCGCCTGGCCCTCGACATCCGCTGGCCGTGGCTGATCCTCATTCCCATGCGCGAGGGCATGGTCGAGCTGGAAGACCTCGGTCCCGCCGACCGCCACCTGGTGATGGACGAGATCCTGCGCGCCGGCCCGGCCGCGCGGGCGGTCGGCGAAGTTCTGGATTTCCCGGTGGAGAAGCTGAACGTCGCGGCCATCGGCAACCGGCAGCGCCAGTTGCACATCCACGTGGCGGGCCGCCGCGAGGGCGACCCGAACTGGCCCGATCCGATCTGGGGCTTCGGAACCGCCGCCCCACCCGCCCCCGGTCAGAGGGAGCGGATGATCGCGGCGGCGATGGACGCCTTTGAGGCTACTCCTCCCGGAACCCGCCGCTGAGAGCGTCGGTGATAGGATAAAGCAGGTACTCAAGCAGGGTGCGGGCGTGAGTCTTGATGTTGACCACGGCCGGGACGCCAGGCTGCAGCCGAATACCGGCCGCGCTCAGCTCCGCTTCGTCCAAAGCGATGAGGGCGAGGTAGTAGCCTTCGCCGGTGCGTGGATCTGTCAGCCGGTCGGCCGAGATCGTCGTCACCTTGCCATCGAAACTGGACCGCCCTCGGGGGTTAATGGTGGTCAGCCGCACCGTCGCCGCCTGCCCAATGCGGACGTCATCGATATCCTGCGGTTTGACCCGCGCGTGCACGATCAAACCGCGGCCGTCGGGCAGTATTTCCAATATCTTTTGGCCGGTGGCCACCACTGACCCCGGGCCAAGATTGACCACTCCCACAGCGCGACCGGCCAGGGGAGCGCGCAGCACATCGCGCTCTGCGTCATATTGGCTGACAGTCAGTTGCGGCTGGGATTGGGCAAGGCGGGCCTGCACATCGCGCAGTTCCTCCAGCACTTTGTTCAGCCGTGTCTGCCGGGTCTGTTCGAGGGTCAGCTCGGCTTCGGCGACGGCGCTCCCGCCATTCGAGACCTCGGTCTGCAGATCGGCTTCCGCGCGCTGCAGGGCCAGCAAACGGCTCCTTGGCGCGAAGCCGCGCCGATAAAGCGATGCGATACCTGAGAGCTCCGAGCGGATCAGGTCCAATTGGCGGGCTGCCCCTACTTGGTTGGCCTTCGCTTCGCGGAGTTTCGCCTCGGCGATACCACTTTCGGCGGCCCAAACGCGTTTGCGCTGGGTAAAAAGGGCCTCCTGGTTCTCCATGGCCTCGGCGGCGACCGGGTCGCCTCGGCGCGCGGCCAGGTCGGCTGGCCAGGCAATCGCCTCCGCCCCGTCCCGCTCGGCAACCAGCCGTGCTCGCGCCGCCAGCTGAGCGTCCCGCTGGGCATAGGTCTGTAGCAGGCGCGCCCCGGAGGCGACGCCATTCAGCCGCGCCAGGACCTGTCCGCCACGTACGGCCTGGCCCTCGCGCACCAGCATCTGTGCCACCACGCCATCGGATGTCGCCTGTACGGCCTGGCGTTCGCCAGCCACGATTACGAGGCCCGGCGCAATGGCCGCTCCGTTGATCGGCGCAAGACCAGCGATCAATATGAAGGCTGCGAAAATCGCTCCGAACACGATCAGACCCGTGCGCACCACACCGCGCGCATCGTCCAATTCCCCCTTTGGCGCATCCTCACCCATGTAGCGGCGGTACTGCTCGGCGACCCCGGCGGGCAGTTCGGCAACGGCGGTGAATGGCTTGAAGTCGAGTTTCACGAGACGCGGCTTTCAGCGGGGCTGAGGGGCGAGGCGGTAACCAGTTCGGTGCGCACGCGTTGGAAGACCTCATGGCGTGGCCCGTCCATAGCCAGTTGGCCGCGGTTGAGCACAATCACCCGATCAACCTGGCTGAGCGGGCCAAGGCGGTGCGCGACGAGAATGATGGTCGAGCCCTGTTCCCGAAGAGTGGCCAGCGCCTCGGCGAGCGCTTGCTCGCCCTCGGCGTCGAGGTGGGCGTTGGGCTCGTCGAACACCAGGAGCTTAGGGGAGCCGAAGAGTGCGCGGGCCAGGCCAATCCTCTGGCGCTGCCCGCCTGAAAGGCCCTGGCCGCCCTCGCTGACGGGTGTTTCATATCCCAAGGGCAGATCGAGGATCATCTCGTGGACATTGGCGCGGATGGCGGCCTCCACGACTTCCTCGTCCTCCACTTGGCGGAAGCGAGTAATGTTCTCGCGAACGGTGCCGGGAAACAGGCCGACATTCTGCGGCAAGTAGCCGACGTGGCCGGCCAGGGCGTGGCGGCTCCATCGATCAGTAGAAATATTGCCGATCGAGACCTTGCCATGCGTAGGGAAGGCGGCCGCGACAATCAGCCGGGCCAGGCAGGATTTCCCGGCGCCGCTCGGTCCTACCACGCCGACCGCGTCGCCTGCAGCGATCTCCAAGTTAATCCCCTTCACGGCCGGTTGTGGGGCGCCGGCTGGCACATAGGTCACCTTGCGCAAGCGCACGGCCCCGTCCGTGGTCGGAAGACGCGTGGGTACGGGCCGGGCCGGCGCCTCTAGCAGTGCACGCTGGACCCGTCGCCCCGCCTGAATCGCCTCGGCAAGCTGGCGCCAGCCGGTGATAGCGTTCTCCACCGGAGCCAGGGCGCGGCCCAGCACAAGGCTGGCGGCGAAGATGCTGGCGGGCAGGATTTCATGAATGATGGCCAGGTAGGCGCCGATGCCCAGCATGCAGCCTTGAAGAACCAGGCGCGCCCAGCGGATCATGGCGGTGAAGTCGGCATTGCGGTCCGAGCCGCTGGCCTGTTTCCACATCATATTGCGCCGGTCGATCTGCCACCGCTCGCGTAAGGCCTCCAACATGCCCATGGCTTGGACTGGGTCCGCGTAGCGCACCACAGCGTCGGTGAAGACGTATGACCGCTGCGCCGCCTCCGTGGAGGCTGCCGCCCCGTCGCGGGTGATGTGGTCGTTGATCCAGGCGAGGCCCGTCATCAGCATGGCCCCCGCCGTACCGGCGATGCCCAGCCACGGGTCGATCACAAAGAGGACGATGAGAAAAAGGGGTGTCCAGGGAGCGTCGAAGAAAAACTGGGCGGCAGGCCCCGCCATGGCGGCGCGGAAAGTATCGAGGTCGCGCAGCGGCTGGGCGTTGCGGCTGCCTGCCCCAAATTTCTGGCAGATATCGAGGATTGCCTGGAAAACCCGTTCGCTGAGCAGCCGATTCAACCGTGCGGCGGCGCGGATCAAGAGGCGGGCCCGTACCGCATCGAGAACCGCCATGGCGGTCAGAGCCAGGATCAGTAAGCCGGCGAGCCCGATCAGGGTGGCGAGACTGCCGGAGGGGATAACCCGATTATAGACCTGAACCAAGAAAATCGGTGAGGCGAGGAAAAGCAGGTTCACGCCCCCGGAGAAAGCTGCTGCCGTCCAGAACAAGGGCAGGCATTGCCGAAGGGTGTCGGCGAATTCGTCCTTGGAGGCGCCGGCGGGCGAGGCGGTGGACTTCGGCACTAGCTGATCCCCGGGAGGTGGTCGTCGAAGAGGTAATGGTGATCGTCACTCGCGTCCGTCCCGAGGAGGGCTCCAGGTTCGAGAACGTCGGGCAGGGGGATGCCCAGGAGATCACCAACACCCGCTGTGAGATCTACCAGGGGCGGGGCCGCGCCGGAGCCGGCGAAGTCGTCGAAGGTGACGCGGCTCAACAATTCGTCGACGCCCAGCGCATCGACGAGGGACGCGGCGAAGGCCGGGGCGCCGATCAAGCTTGGAATATCCTGAACTGCCGGCAAGTCCGGTGCGGCAATCTGGGGCAGGAGGAGGCTGGGCAGATCAATCGCCGCCAGGGAAGGCAGGTCCGGAAGGGCCAACACAGGCAGGTCCGGCATCTGCGGCAGAACATCCGACAGTTGGGCGATTTCGGAACCTGAGGGGAGAGGCGCGACGAGCGGCGTGTGGCTAAGGTTGGCGAGCCAGCCGTCGACGACGGCAATCTGCATCTCGTGCACGCTCTGCGGGCCCGGTTCGAAGGGCATGTCGTTCGCATGAGGAGGCATTTCGGTGGCCGCAGCCGCCGCATGCGCCGCCACACCCTGCATCAGGATGACCGGAGGGAGATCTTCGCCGGGTACTAGAACGGTTTGCAAGGTCGGCGCAGAAAGCGCTTCCGCCGCTCCTGTCACCGGGGCGATGGCCAGCGCGGTGGGCGCCGAGACGGAGGCGCCATTGGACGGTGGAAGTGTGAATTCTGCGAGCGGCGCCCCGGTATGGCGTGCGTCCAGTTCGAATGGCGCGAAGGAAACGGCCGCGAGGGGCGGCGGCATGGCAATGCTGAGCGGGTCCGGCCCGGGCGCTGCGGACGCATGGTCTTCGCGCAATTGCGGGTCGGGCTGGCCCGATTGGGCGCTGAGATCGGCGCTCTGGGATCCTGAGCCAAGGCCGCGGTTCTCGGTCCGCAGCGGTTCGCCGGCCTGTTGCATGGGAAGGCTTCCTGAATGCAGAACAGGGGCGGAGCGCCGCTCCGCCCCCGGCGGGTCACCAGTCCGGCTAGAGGATTCCGAGGAGCCCGCCGCCGTCGCTGTCGCTTTCGCTGTCCGACATGCCGCCAAGAATGGCGCCAAGGTCGAAGTTCGTGCCGATGTGACCGGCGCTGCCACTGGTCCCGTCGGAGCTGTCTTCGCTGTCCCAATTCCAGGTAGCATAGTCGACGCCCACGTCGCCCGTGGTGCGAAGGAAGCTCATGAAGTCATTGGAAGAAGAGTTGTCGTCACTGAACAGATTGCCAAGCAGAGACATGGCTGTGTTCCCTTGTTTTACGCCCAGATACTTGGGCCAACATCACACCGGATGACAGTTTGTCGGTAGGTGTGAGCAAAGAAACTCCAATCGTTCGGGATTGATCCTATAGCCCCGCTATAAATCTGCGGCAGCGCTGCATTTTTTGGAAAATTCTTTCCGAAAATGATCCAAAGTGGATGGGCCGACGTAAAGGGTCGTTCGGTCCAAATCACATTCCATTGAGGCGTGCTTCAGCTTACGGCGCACGCAGCAAAAACCCCAGGTGCGTTGTGGCCCCCGGGGTCTTCGACAGTATCAGTTGAAATGGCCTAGACGCGTTCAATGATGATGGCCGGGGCCATGCCGCCAGCGGCGCACATGGTGACCAGGCCACGGCGCAGGTCGCGGCGTTCCAGTTCGTCCAGCACCGTGCCGATCAGCATCGAGCCGGTGGCGCCGATCGGGTGGCCGAGGGCCATGGCGCCGCCGTTCACATTGACCTTGTCGCGGTCGAGCTTCAGGTCGCGGATGAACTTCTCGGCCACCACGGCGAAGGCTTCGTTGATCTCGAAGAGGTCGATGTCGTCGAGGGTCAGGCCGGCCTTGGCCAGAACCTTGCGGGCCGCCGGGACGGGCGCGTTCAGCATCAGGGTCGGGCTATCGCCCATATTGGCCATGGCCACAACGCGGGCGCGGGGCTTCAGGCCGTTCTTCTCGGCATACTCCTTGGAGGCCAGCAGCACGGCGCCGGCGCCGTCCACGACGCCAGACGAATTGCCCGCGTGGTGGATGAACTTGATGTCGAGGTCGGGATAAACCTGGGTAATCAGCTTGCGGAAGGTCATGCCGTCTTCGCCGAGGGGGATGTCCGCCATCGCTTCGAACGAGGCTTTGAGGCCCGCCAAGCCCTCGGCTGTGGTGTTCGGGCGCGGGAATTCCTCGTGGTCGAGGGCCAGGGTGCCGTCTTCCTTATAGACCGGGATCAGGGCCTTGGCGAAATGCCCGCCGCGGATGGCCGCATCGGCGCGCTTTTGGCTCTCGAGGGCGAGGGCGTCCACCGCTTCACGGGTGATGCCTTCCAGGGTCGCGATGGCGTCGGCGCAGACGCCCTGGTGCGACTGCGGGTGCATCTTGCGCAGGCGCATGTTGCCGCGGTCCATGGTGCCGGGGCCGGCATTGGGGTCGCGCGGGCCGGGGGGCATGCTCATCAGCTCGCACCCGCCGGCGATGACAAGGTCTTCCATGCCGGACATGATCGAAGCGGCGGCGATGTTCACGCTGGTGATGCCCGAGCCGCAGAAGCGGTCAAGGGTCACGCCCGAAGCCTTGATGTCATAGCCGGCGTCCAGGGCCGACATGCGGCCAAGGTCGCCCGAGGCCGGGCCGCGCTGGGACGAGCAGCCCCAGATGATGTCGTCGACTTCGGCGGTGTTGATGTTGTTGCGCGCCGCGATGGCCTTCAGGACGGCGGAACCCACCTGTTGCGGGTGCATGTCGGCCAGGGCGCCCTTGCCCTGGCGGCCGATGCCGCGCGGCGTGCGGCAGGCGTCGATGATGTAGGCTTCAGCCATGGTCTTGGTCCCTGTTGCGTGGCGCTCCCTGCGCCCTTTGCGGCGCATGGTTCACAGTTGACGTAGGAGACGGCAAGAGGAAGCCCGAAAAGCCTTCAGACCTGCTAGATAGGCCCTATGCCCAAGAAGATCGGTTTCCTGTCATTCGGCCACTGGAGCGCCGCGCCCGGCTCTCGGACGCGCACAGCCGCCGAGGTGCTCAAACAGTCAATCGAACTGGCGGTCGCCGCTGAGCGGGTGGGGGCCGACGGGGCCTATTTCCGGGTGCACCACTTCGCCCGCCAGCTGGCCTCACCGTTCCCGCTGCTGGCGGCGGCGGGGGCCCGGACCAGCACCATCGAGCTCGGCACCGCCGTCATCGACATGCGCTACGAGAACCCCCTCTACATGGCGGAGGACGCCGGGGCGGCGGACCTGATTGCCGGGGGCCGCCTGCAACTCGGCATCAGCCGGGGCTCGCCGGAGCAGGTCATCGAGGGTTGGCGGCACTTCGGCTACCAGCCTGCTGACGGCGAGAGTGATGCGGACATGGCCCGCCGTCACGCCCAGGTATTCCTCTCACTTCTGGCCGGCCAGGGTTTCGCCGAGCCAAACCCGCACCCGATGTTCCCCAATCCACCGGGCCTCCTGCGCCTCGAACCGCATTCCGAGGGCCTTCGCCAGCGCATCTGGTGGGGCGCGGGGTCGGACAAGACGGCCGAATGGGCTGCCCGCATGGGCATGCACCTGCAGTCTTCGACCCTGAAGGCCGACGAGACCGGAGAGCCTTTCCATGTGCAGCAGGCCAATCAGATCCGGCGCTACCGGGCCGCCTGGAAGGAAGCCGGGCACGCGGGCGAGCCGCGCGTCTCTGTCAGCCGCAACATCGTTGCCCTGGTGACGCCGGAAGACCGTGCCTTCTTCGGGGATGGCGGGGAGGACAGCGATCAGGTCGGCTATCTCGGCGAGGCGGGCCGGGCGATTTTCGGCCGCTCCTACGTCGCCGAACCGGACAAGCTGATCGAACAGCTACGGAGTGACGAGGGCATCGCCGAAGCCGACACCCTCCTGATCACTGTGCCGAACCAACTGGGCGTGCCCTACAACGCCCACCTGCTGGAGGCGATCATCACCCACGTAGCGCCCGGCCTGGGGTGGCGGTAGCGGACGAACGCGTCTGTTGATTGCCCCTAGGGCCGCCGCCTAGCCTGACGGCCATGACAACGCCGCCCGCCTGGTTCACCGACGCCAAGCTCGGAATCTTCATCCACTGGGGAATCTTCTCGGTCACGGCCTTTGCGCCGCGGGGCAAGACCATCGATCAGATCGTGCATGACCGGCCGGACGACGGCTGGGCGCACCTGCCCTACACCGAGTGGTATCCCAACTCGCTTAAGTTCGCGGACAGTGAGGCCAGCGCCCACCACAAGGCGACCTACGGCGACCGCCCCTACGAAAGCTTCCGCGAGGACTTCGACCGCGACGCCGCCGCCTTCGACGCCAATCACTGGGCCGATCTCTTCGCCGAGGCCGGCGCCCGCTACTGCGTCTTTGTCACCAAGCACCACGACGGCTACTGCCTTTGGCCGAGCGAGGTGGAAAACCCGCATCGCCCCGGCTGGCGTTCGGACCGGGATTTCGTCGGAGAACTGGCCGGCGCCGTGCGCGAGCGGGGCATCACTTTCGGGACCTACTATTCCGGCGGCCTCGACTGGACCTTCCGCCACCACCCCATCGCCTCCTACGGCGACCTGATGGCCTGCGTGCCCTACGAGGATGACTTCCGCGCCTATGCCCTGGCCCACTACCGCGAACTGATCGACCGGTACGGCACGGCCGTGCTCTGGAATGACATCGCCTATCCGGACGCTGGCGACCGCGACGCCCTCTTCGCCTACTTCCGTGAGGTCCAGCCCCAGGGCGTGATCAATGACCGCTGGGCCGCCAGCCAGCGCATGTTCGAGCGGCTTCGTGACCCCGTTGCGCGGGCGGCCCTGAACGAGAAGATCAAGCTGCGCCAGGCGCCCGGCGAGGCGACGGATGTGACGCCCGCCGATTCCGGCATCGGCGACTTCCGTACCCCGGAATATTCCTCTCGCCTTGAGTTCGACCGCGCCTGGGAATCCTGCCGGGGGATGGACATGTCCTTTGCGTTCAATGCTCAGGCCCGTCCCGAAGATTACATGACGGCGGAGGAGCTGATCACCTCCTTCGTGGAGATCGTGACTCACGGCGGCAACCTCCTACTCAATGTGGGCCCCCGTGCTGACGGCAGCGTGCCGGGACCGCAGCAGGCTTTGCTGCGCGCGCTCGGCGCCTGGCTGAAGGTGAATGGCGGGGCGATCTATGGTTCGCGCCGCACGGTGGCCCCGAAAGGCCTGGCCAGCGACGGCACGCCTTACCGCACCACGGCGACCGAAGGGGCGGTGAACGTGATCCTGATGCAGGCGCCGTCCGCCGACACCCTTACCTTGCCAAGCCTAGCTTTTGCCCGCAGCGTGCGGCGGCTCGATGGCCGTGCGGTCGAACTCTCGGGCGTCGCGCCAGTCCGCGTGAGATTGAGCGAGTCGTTCGAGGGGGCCGGCCCCCATGTCCTGGCCTTCGAGGGCGCCCAGTTCGCCTAGCCCGCCTCGATTTGCCGCAGCGGCGCCTGCTGGCGTGAGCGGTGAACCTGAACCATGTTGCGGACTGGGCAAACCACCTCGCACGCGGGGGCGCAGGATTGGACGACGGCGGCGAAAGCGCCTTCCAGATCGCACCGGATCTGGCCAGCATCAGCACGCTGTTCGACGCAGCGGGCCTGATGACCGGCGTCATGGAAGACGCCGGAGGTGACTTCATCGTCGTCAGCGCCAACGCCTTCGCCGCCAGGAGGCATGGGCTGACCCCAGCCGAGTTGGCTGGCCGCTCCGGTCGTTCGCTCGGTGTCTCAGAGGTGGTCATCAACGCCACCCTGGGCCAAATCCGGCGCTGCAACGTGGAAGGGCCGCAACGCGACGAGTTCGCGCAGCGAAGAGACGGCGAGACTCGCCACTTCGTCACGCTTGCGACGGCCGTGCCGCCCGGCCGCAGCGGTCGTCCCCGGCAGTCCTTCCTGACCGTGGATGTCACGGCTCTGCGCCACGCGCAGACTGAGGCGGACCGGCAACAGAGCCTGATGCAGGCGGCCCTGGACGCGGCGGCCATCGGCGTCTGGGAGTACGACGTTCAGACAGATCGGCTGACCCTTGGACCCGGATGTGAGTCCATCACCGGCTGGGACGAAGAGCAGATCAGCCTGGAAACCTACGCCACGCGCGTCCACCCGGACGATGTCGCGCGCGTGGTCGAAGCACAGGACGCCGCCGAACGCGGCGACAATGGCGGCCGGTACCGCGTGCGCCATCGTATTCGCACGGGAACCGGGGAGATGCGGTGGATTGAGTCCACCGGGCGTATGATGTTCAACGAGGACGGCTTGGCCGTGCGAGCCGTCGGGGCCGTGCGGGACATCGGTGAACAGGTCGCCGCCCGCGCGCGCCAGACCTTCCTGGTCGAAGAACTGAACCACCGGGTGAAGAACAACCTGGCCGTGGTCGACGCCCTGGCCAACTTCACCTACCGTTCAACGCCCGACCCGGCCGCCTTTCAGGAAGCCTTTTCCCAGCGCATTGCCGCCCTTGGCCAGGCGCACGACCTGCTCAGCGCCAACGCCTGGCGCCCTGCCGAACTGAGGTCGCTCTTCGAGCGGGCCCTGGCGGCGTCGGTGCGCCCGGTGCGCCTGGAAGGGCCAGTTGATCCGATCAAGATCGTGCCTGAACGCGCCCTCACCCTGGCGATCCTGCTGAACGAACTGGCCACCAACGCCGCCAAGCATGGCGCGTTCAGCAACGAAGGCGGGACAGTCACCCTGACCTGGGAAATTCGCGGCGACGCGGTCTGGATGGAGTGGCTTGAGCGCGGCGGCCCGCCGGTGGTTCAGCCAACCAAGACTGGGTTCGGCGCCCGGGTCCTCAGACGCGGCGCCGGCGACAGGGAGTCCACAACCCTCGCCTTCGAGCCGGAGGGCCTGCGCGTGACCATGGCCCTGCAGCGCTCCCCGGCCGTGGATTTCTAGGCTCTAGCGTCCCTTGAACACCGGCTTGCGTTTTTCCAGGAAAGCGGCGCGGGCTTCGCGGCCATCCTCGCTGCCGAAGGCCCGGCGGATATTGGACACCTCGTAGCGCAGCTGGCTCTCGATATCGGTCGTCTCGTACGAACGGGCGATGCCGCGCTTCAGCAGGCGCAGGGTGATCGGCGACCAGTCACAGAGGGTCTGGCAATATTCCTGCAGCCGATCCTGCAGCTTGTCGTCGTCGCAGACCTCGCCGGCCATGTCCCACTTCAGGGCTTCCTCACCGGTGACGGTGCGGTTTTCCATCATGAAGCGCAGGGCTTTTTCGTAGCCCATCATCTGCGGAAGGGTGATCGAGAGGCCGGCGTCCGGCGAGCCGCCGATGCGGGTGTAACCGGCCATCAGGCGCGCGCTCCTGGCTACGATCCGGGCGTCGCAGGCCATGGCGAGGCCGAGCCCAGCGCCCACCGCGGCGCCATTGATGCCGCCGACCACCGGCTTGTCGCAGCGCTTGCGGAGGGCGAGGACAAAGTTCCCGACCCAACCGATGTCATCCAGCATGGCCATCTGCGGCGTGTGGGGCGAGTAGCTGTCCGAACCGCCGAGATCGAGGCCCGCGCAGAACACATCGCCGTTGCCCGTCAGAGCCACCACCCAGACGTTGTCGTCGACGGCCGCGGCGTCCACCGCTTCGACGATCTTCCAAGCCAACTCCTGTGAAAGGGCGTTCTTCTTCTCGGGCCGGTTTAGCCGGATGGTGCGGACGTGGCCGGTGTCTTCGGTGGTGACGAGGGTGCTCATTGGGTTTCCGTCCCTGGAAGGTTTTGCCGGACCCTAGAGCTTCCGGCGCCTCCGCGCCAAGAGCGAACGATCGTGGGCTTCGCCTCAGACCCCGAAGGTCTCTTCCATGGCCGTCACGCGGGCGCCGCGCTGCAGGGTGCGGCTCACCGGACAGCGATCGGCGATTTCGATCAGCCTCGCCCGCTGCTCCAAGCTGAGATCGCCGGTCAGAGTAATGGTGCGCTCGAACAGATCGGTCCGTTCGGCGGTGGCGCGCTCGGAATGCAGTGCAACCACCTCCACCCGTTCAAGCGGCCAGTCCTTACGCATCGCGTACATGCGAATGGTCATGGACGTGCAGGCGCAGAGCGCCGCCAGGAGAAGCTCATAGGGGTCGGGCCCAATGTCACCGCCCCCAGACGAAACTGGCTCGTCCGCTGTGAAGGTATGCCGCCCTATGGTGACGGTTTGACCGTACGGGCCATCACCGTTCTCCGCTGTTCTGGCGAGTCTTCTGCGATCGCTGGCGCCCATCGCTTTACCTGAGTCACTTCGGGGCTTCGAGCATTGAGCCGGATCAAGGCGCACGCTTGGGCGCGGGCGCAAGCCTTGCAAAACCGGGAGATCGCCATGGTGCATGTCGTTGTCGTCGGAGCTGGGCTGGGCGGCGTCCCCGCGGCCCTCGAAATACGTCAAAATCTCCGGAGGGAGGATCGCGTGACCCTGGTCAGCGATCGGGACACCTTCGATTTCACACCTTCCAATCCCTGGGTAGCAGTCGGCTGGCGCCAGCCTGCGCAGATTCAGCGGCCGCTCAGGCAGATGCTGGCGCGCCGAAAGATCGAGTTTGTGCATGCGGCATGCACGGCCGTGCACCCGCAAGAAAATCAGGTCGAACTCGCGGGGGGCGAGCGCCTGGATTACGACTACCTGGTCCTGGCTACCGGACCTGAACTTGCCTTCGACGAAATCCAGGGGTTGGGTCCGTCTGGTTTCACCCAGTCGATCTGCCAACTCGAACACGCCACGCAAGGCCGCCGGGCGTGGGATGACTTTGTGCTCAATCCTGGACCCATTGTCGTCGGCGCAGTGCAAGGCGCCTCCTGCTTCGGCCCGGCCTACGAATTCGCCTTCATCATGGAAACGGCCTTGCGTCGCGCAAAGGTGCGTGACCGGGTTCCCATGACTTTCGTGACCTCCGAGCCGTATATCGGCCATCTTGGCCTGGACGGCGTCGGCGACACCAAGGGCTTGCTCGAGAGCGAGATGCGGAGCCGGCACATCAAGTGGATTTGCAACGCGCGCGTCACCAATGTGGAAAAGGGCCTCATGCATGTCGAGGAACTGGGCGAGGGCGGCGAGGTCAAGCACACCCACGATCTGCCCTTCAGTTATTCGATGATGTTGCCCGCGTTCCGGGGCGTGCCCGCGGTGCGTGGGATTGAGGGGCTGGTCAATCAGCGCGGTTTCATTCTGGCCGACAGAACGCAACGTAACGCCAAATATCCGAATGTGTTCGGCGTGGGCGTTTGCGTGGCCATACCGCCCCTGGGGCCGACGCCTGTTCCGGTCGGCGTTCCGAAAACCGGCTTCATGATCGAGTCAATGGTTCGCGCCACAGCCGCGAATATCCGCGCGCTGATTGACAACAAACCCGCAAACCATGAGGCCACCTGGAACGCGGTGTGCCTCGCCGATTTCGGCGACGAGGGTGTGTCCTTTGTGGCCATGCCGCAGATCCCGCCCCGGAACGTCAATTGGGCCGCGCAGGGCCGCTGGGTTCACCTCGCCAAAGAAGCCTTCGAAAACTACTTCCTCGACAAGGTGAAGCGCGGCGTTTCCGAACCATTCTACGAGCGGGCGGTGTTGGATCTGCTCGGTATCACGAAGCTGAAGGAAGAGTCCTAGCGCCTGTTCCGTATGGATGGAGCCATGGAAACAGGCCGAGCAATCGGCCTCCAGCCGTCAGCAAGCGGGATGAGGTGTCTTGTCGATTCCGACAGAACGATTTTGTTCTAGCGGAAGGCCTCTCCGGTTTTCACGCCAAGCTTCTTGAGAATCATAGCCAACGGGCACCAGCCCGTCAGAGACGCCTGGAACATGTTGGCGCCGACGAACGCCGCCAACAGCAGCCACCACGGGCTGAAGAAATGGGCCAGGGCCAAAGACACCAGCACCATAGCGCCAGCGAAAAGGAAAACGACGCGGTCGATATTCACTGAGTGGCTCCTTCTTGAGGCCGCGCCACTGGCGCGGGCTCCGGCTCGCCCTTGAAGATCACGTAGATCGCCGGGATCACCAGAACGGTAAGCAGGGTGGATGAGACGAGGCCGAACAGCAGCGAGATCGCCAGGCCTTGGAAAATCGGATCAGCCAGGATCACCAAGGCGCCGATCATGGCCGCAAGGGCGGTCAGCAGGATCGGCTTGAACCGCACGGCCCCGGCCTCGATCACCCTTTCAGCCATGGTCATCCCATCGCCGCCGCCATGGCGGATGAAATCCACCAGCAGGATGGAGTTCCGCACCACGATCCCCGCCAGGGCAATGAAGCCGATCATCGAGGTGGCGGTGAAGGCGGCGCCCAGCAGGGCGTGGCCCAGCATGATGCCGATCAGGGTGAGCGGCACGGGCGTCAGGACGACCAATGGCAGGCGGAAGCTGCCGAACTGGGCGACCACGAGGATATAGATCCCCAGGATCGCCACACCGAAGGCCGCGCCCATGTCGCGGAACGTGACGTAGGTCACTTCCCATTCCCCATCCCAGAGAAGGGTCGAGGCGCGTTCGTCATCGGGTTGGCCGTACATACGGATCGTCGGCTTTGGCAGGGCGCCCCAGTCATGGCTGTCGATCAGCTTCTGCACCGCCAGCATCCCGTAGATCGGCGCCTCGTAGGCGCCGGCGAGATCGGCGGTCACCATCTCGGCGTCGCGCCCGTCACGGCGGAAGGTGGAGGGGCTCGCGGCTTCGCGGGCGCTGAGCAGGACATCGCCAAGCTCGGTCACACGCCGGTCGCCCGGTTGTGTGTTCAGGGGGATCGGAGTCGCCGCCAATGGCTCGCCCCAGGTCATGGCGCCGCGTGGGAGCGCCATGATGATCGGCACGGGAGGCCGCCCTTCGCCCCTGTGGGAGTAACCGATCGCCACCCCGTTCATCAGGTCGTTGAGCGTGGCGAACACGTCGCCCTGCTGGCCCCCTTCGTACTCCAAGGCGTCCTGGTCGATGGTCAGGCGCAGCCGAGCGGCCGGCGCGGAAGCGGTGCTGTCGACATCGACGATGTAGGGAACCTGCCTGAACAGCTTTTCCAATTCACGCGTCACAGCTCGGCGGGTGGCCGCGTCCGGCCCGTAAACCTCCGCGAGCAGGGTCGCCAAAACCGGCGGGCCAGGCGGCACCTCGACCACCTTGATCGCTGATCCCGGCGGAAGCGCGACGCGCCGCAGCCTCTCGCGAAGGTCCAGGGCGATCTGGTGGCTGGAACGGCGGCGCTCCCCCTTTGGCGTCAGATTGACCTGCAGGTCGCCGAGCTCGGGCGTGTTCCGGTAGAAATAGTGCCGCACCAGGCCGTTGAAATTGAACGGCGCCGCGGTTCCAGCGTGCATCTGGATGGAGAGGATTTCCGGAACGGGTCCGATTGCCGCGGCCGCCTGACCGAGCACGCGCTCGGTCGCCTCCAGGGTGGCCCCCTCGGGAAGGTCAACCACGACGGCAAGCTCCGATTTGTTGTCGAACGGCAGAAGCTTCACCTTCACGGTCTTCGTCGCGAAGAGCGCGCAGGCCGCCAGGGTGGCCACCCCGACGATCAGCAGGAAGCGCCAGGCCGCCTTGCGTGACTTCACAACCGGCGCGGCGATGCGCCTGTAAAGCCGGCTGAGCCGCGTTTCAGCGCCGTCGTGATGCGCCTTGACCGGCGCCTTGCCTGCGAACTTCAGCATCAGCCAAGGGGCGACGGTCACGGCGATGAAGAACGAAAACACCATCGCCGCCGAGGCGTTGATCGGGATCGGCGCCATGTAGGGCCCCATAAGGCCCGAGACGAACAGCATCGGCAGAAGAGCCGTCACGACGGTGAGGGTGGCCACCACGGTTGGGTTGCCGACTTCGGCGACGGCCTCGATCGCCGCACGCAACCGGTCATCCCCGCCCGGTAGCCCCCACCTGCGCGCGATATTCTCAATCATCACGACGGCGTCGTCGACGAGAATGCCGATCGAGAAGATCAGCGCGAACAGCATGACGCGGTTGATCGTGAAGCCCATCACCCGCGCGGCGAACAAGGTCATCAGGATTGTCGTCGGAATGACGATCGCGACAACAAGACCTTCGCGCCAACCCACCATCGCCGCGATCAGGGCGACAATCGACACCGTGGCGAGACCAAGGTGAAACAGCAGTTCATCCGCCTTTTCACCTGCGCTTTCGCCGTAGTCGCGGGTGATCTCGACCCGCAAAGACCGCGGCAGGAGTTGACCTTGCAGATTTTGAAGCCGCGAGCGCACGGCCTCGGACACCACGACGGCGTTGGCGCCGGCCCGTTTTGCGATGGCGATGGTCACGGCGGGCTCTCGATCCCACCCCTGGGGCGTACGGTGCAGGGTCCAAACCCGCTGGTCGGGCTGGGCGGTCCCGGTGACGACGTCCGCCACGTCGCGCAGACGGATCGTGCGGCCTTCCCGGGTCGTCAGTTGCAGGTCGCCGATGTCCCGCGGACCGCCGAGCGTGCGTCCGGCGATGATCGTCAGGCTCTCGTTGCCCGCCGTGGAGCGGCCCACCGGCAGGGAGGTGTTGGCCCCGCGCAGTTTCCCCGCCAGTTCCTGAAGGGTGAGGCCGTTCTGCGCCAGGCGCTGCGGATCCGGTTCGATGCGGATTACCTCGTCGGTGGCGCCGACAAGGTAGGTTAAGCCGACATCATCGACCTTGGTGAGCTCGACGCGCAGTTGCTCTGCAATCCGAGTCAGTTCGCCGGGGCCCCATCGTTCTCCAGCGCCGGCATTCGGCGACAGCGTGATGACCATGATGGCCACGTCATTGATCGAGCGGCCGACGACCAAGGGTTCCGGGATGCCCGCGGGGATGCGGTCATAGTTCGCTCTAAGGCGTTCGTGCACACGCAGGATGGCCGCGTCGGCATTGGTTCCCACCCGGAAGCGCGCCGTCACAAGCACGCCATCGTCGCTCGTCTGGCTGTAGACGTGCTCCACACCGTCGATGGACCTCAGGATGGTCTCCAGCGGCTTGGTCACCAGTTCGGTGGCGTCGGCGGCCTTAAGGCCTGGCGCAGGAACCCTGACATCGACCATTGGCACGCTGATCTGGGGTTCTTCCTCGCGCGGAATCGTCAGCGTGGCGACCAAGCCGAAGGCAAGGGCCGCCAGCAGGATCAACGGTGTCAGAGGTGAGCGGATGAACCTCTGAGTCAGCCAACCGGAAAGGCCAAGTTTCATCGGACCAGCCGGTCGCCGGCCTTCAGGCCCGCCAAGATCTCAACGCCATCCGGCAGTCCGGGGAGGACGCGAGGCTCACCGCGCCGGACGACCACCTCCTCGACCGTGCCGTTTCCATCCAGAACGCGCGCGAAATCCACGCCGTAGCGGGTTTGAAGATAGCTGGCCGGCACGATCAGGGCAGCCGAGCTCTCGCCCGGCGTCCAGACACGGATACGTTGGCCGTAAATCAGATCTTCTCCTGCGGGCGGCAGGACGTCGGCCTCGACCCGCCCGTCCGCCAGGGCCGGATAGACCTTCGCGATGACAGCTTCGACGCGCCCGGCGCCCCGCTCGATATAGATCGTCGCGCCCGGCCGAAGCGCTCCGGCGGCCCGCTCCGGCTGTTTAACGCGAAGAACGTAAGCCGAGCCGATCACCGCGACGCTCGTTCCCGGCGTCACCGCCGAGCCGGCGGTCACCGGGACCTGCAGAACGCGGCCGGTGACGGGCGCCAGGATGCGGCCCTGGCCCTGCACGGATGTCACGGAGGCCGCCTGGGCGTCCAGGGCCCGCACCTGTTCACGCAGAGCCTGGGCGTTGGCCCTGGCGGCTTCGAGGGACCGGGTAGGGTAGTAGCCCTGGGCATTGAGGGCCGTGAATCGTTCAAGGTCCGCTTCAGCCTGCTTCAGTTGGGCGCGGACGGAAGACGCCTGTGCCCGCGAGGCGGCGGCTTGCGGGGCGAGACTTTCATTGCTCACCACCGCGATGAGCTGGCCTTGGCGGACGGTATCGCCTTCGTCCACCAGCAGACTGCTCAGGATGCCGCTGATGCGAGCCTGGGCGATGGCCGCGTCCGGGCTCTGAACGACGGCGAATGTCGAGATGAGCGCGGGCGTTTCAAGCTGACGAACGGTGAACACGACGCCGGCCTGGGCGGCCTTGGGCGCGGGTTCAACGACAGGGCGGGGCGCACAGGCCGCTAGAGCGAGGCTCGCTGCCAGCGCGGCCATACCCAGGACAGGCGCGGTGGATCGGGGACGTAAGGGACACATGACGATGGGCGAAGTAGTCGCCCCCGCTCTCGGCGCCTTGACTTGGCGCAAGCGCCTCGCGGCGCGCCCACTACTGCGGGATGCGGTGCAGTGCGCAAATCTTGTTGCCGTCCGGATCGCGCAGGTAGGCAAGGTACATGGTGTTGCCCGGGCGCGGGCCCGGCGGATCTTCGATGGCCGTGCCGCCATTGGCGAGGCCGGCCGCATGCCAGGCATTGGCCGCGTCCGAGCTTTCGGCCAGGAAGCCGATGGTGCCGCCGTTGGCCGGCGTCGCCGGCTGGCCGTCGATCGGCAGGGAGACGCTGAACGTGCCGCCCGGCGTGCGGTAGAAGATACGGTGGCGGTCGACGATGGCCGGCTTCACGCCCAGCGTGCCGAGCACCGCGTCATAGAAGCTCTTCGCCCGTTCCAGATTATTAGTGCCGATCATGATGTGCGAAAACATCGCCGCTCTCCCGAAATGACCACGGCTTGGCCGCCGTGCTTGATTGGGTTTCCATAAACGACTGACACGTCGCCGCCGCAAGGCCGTTTGAACGCCGCCAAGCGAATTTGCTGTCGCCTTGGGCGTGGCTTTGCCTAGAAGGAGCGATCAGCTTCGTCAGGAACTTGCCATGCGGCCCGTGCCGGATTTCGCCTCGCCCATCGAGACCTATCTGACCGACCTCGACCTGATGGACCGGGCCATGCTCAACAAGGGCACGGCGTTCACGGACGCCGAGCGCGACCGCTTCCAACTGCATGGCCTTCTGCCGCCGACCATTGGCGATCTTGAAGGCCAGATCGGACGAAGACTGAGGGCGCTCGCCGCCTTTGGGACCGATTTCCAGCGTTACGCCTATCTGCGTGACCTGCAGGATACCAACGAAACCCTCTTCCACGCCCTGCTGGCCACGAACCTCGAAGCCATGCTGCCCCTTGTCTACACGCCGACCGTGGGGGAAGGGTGTCAGAGGTTCTCGGAAATCTGGAGGAAGCCGCGCGGCCTCTTCCTCTCCTATCCGAACAAGCACCGCATCAAGGAGATTCTCTCCAACCACCGCTACGACGATGTGCGGGTCATCGTGGTGAGTGACGGCGAGCGCATCCTCGGCCTGGGCGACCAGGGCGCCGGCGGCATGGGCATCCCGATCGGCAAGCTCGCTCTCTACACGGCCTGCGCCGGCATCCATCCGGACCAGACCTTGCCGATCCAGCTCGACATGGGCACCAACAACCAGGATCGCCTGAACGATCCGGTCTACATCGGCTGGCGACACGAGCGGGTGACGGGCGAGGCCTACGATGAGTTCCTCGAGGCTTTCATCGAGGCGGTGGATGAGCGCTGGCCAGGCGTTCTGCTGCAATGGGAAGACTTCGCCGGCCACAACGCCCAGCGGTTGCTGGAGCGCTACCGTGACCGGCTGTGCAGCTTCAACGACGACATCCAGGGCACGGCGGCGGCGGCGTTCGGGGCGTTGATGTCCGCGATCCGAGTGACGGGCGCGCCTCTGACCGAGCAGCGAATTGCCCTTGTCGGCGTCGGCTCGGCGGGGGGCGGCATCGCCGGGCTGTTGCTGCAGGCCATGCAGGACGCCGGACTGTCCCCTGACGAGGCGAAGGCCCGGATTTATGCGATCGGGATCGACGGTCTTCTCACCAGTGGCATGAACAACCTGACGCCCGTGCAGCAGGGGCTGGCCCAGGATCCGGCGGCCCTCGCCGAATGGACGTTTGAGGCCCCGGGCCGGATCGGCCTGATGGACGTCATCACCAATGCCAAGCCCACCGTGATGATAGGGGTTTCCGGTCAGGCGGGCCTGTTCACCGAGCCGGTGGTGCGGGCCATGGCCCAGGGCTGTCAGAGGCCGATCATCTTCCCGCTCTCCAACCCCACCACCCACTCCGAGGCCAATCCGCAGCAACTGGCCGACTGGACGGAAGGCCGCGCCCTCGTCGGCACGGGCAGCCCTTTCCCGCCGGTGACTTTCGCCGGGCGCACCCGCAAGGCCGACCAGACCAACAACGCCTACATCTTCCCGGGCGTGGGCCTCGGCATCATCGCCGGCGGCGCGACGCGGGTGACCGATGCGATGTTCATGGCGGCCGGCAAGGAACTGGCGGCCCTGTCACCGGCCGCGCATGACCCCGCCGCGCCGCTCCTGCCGCCGGTCGCCGCCCTGCGCGAAGTGGCCATCGCTGTCGCCTATGCCGTGGCCCGCCAGGCTCAGACGGACGGGGTCGCTCCCGCGCTGAGCGAGGACGAACTGCGCGAGCGCATTCGCGCCCACGTCTGGACGCCGCGCTACCGGCCTTATGTGAAAGCCCCGCCTCCCTATTCAGTGGAGGGGGGCTAGGTCCGATCCTTCCGGCGCGGGGGGCGCGGCGGCCGTGGGGTCGGCGGATTCCGCGGCGCGCTCGGCGCGGCGTTCAAGCGCGGCGTCAACGAGGGCCCTGAAAAGCTTGCGGTGTTCTTCCCGGTAGATCAGCAGCTCGGGATGATACTGCACACCCAGCCAGAAGCGGCGCGAGCGGTCCTCGATGCCCTGAATGACCCCGTTGTCGGCCCGCGCCGAAACGGTGAGCCCCGCGCCCAGCCGGTCGATGGCCTGCTGGTGAATCAGATTGATGGTCACTTTCGGGGCGCCGATGATACGGCCCAGTTTCGACACGGGCTTCACCGTCACGTCCTTGCGCACGGTCAGCTGTTCCCAGGCCGAAGGCTTCAGCTTGGCGTTCGGGAAGGCCGAGAGATCCGCCGTCAGGGTCCCACCGGCGATGACGTTCAGCATCTGGGCGCCGCGGCAGATGCCGAGCACGGGGATGTCGTGGTTACGCGCCGCGATGGCCCAAGAGGCCTCCAGGTCATGCCGCGCCAGGTCGTAGCGGTATCCGGGCTTTTCCTCACCCTCATAGGCGGGGGGGTGCACATCCGTGCCACCTGCGAAGATGAGCCCGTCGATGGTGCGCGGATCGCCGGGCGCCAGAGCCGTCAGCCGCACGGCGTCGGCGCCAGCCTGGTTGATGGCGAACTTCAAGGCCTGCCAGGACAGGGCCTCGCCCTCAGCCGGCATGGTCACGCCGATGGTCGGCTTGCCCTTCGGCGCCGCGAAGGTGAGCGGGGTCTCCTCCTCCGACTTGTAGGTGATCTCATCGGGCAACTTCCCGTGCTTGATCAGGGAAGAGATCATGAAGAGCGAACCCAGCCCCACCAAGGGGTCGGCCTCGGTGAGCTCGCTGGGCGCGTCCTTGGCGACGGCGAATTCCTCCTCAATCTGCTCCAAGATCTCCGGGATCGAGAGGGCGCCAGCGGCATCCTTCAAGCGCTCCAGCACCCCGTCGAGCTTGCCCGCGCCGAGGCGCTTCTTGACGTCGGCCCAGGCCTCGCCGGCCGCCTTCAGGTGCGGATCGGAGGCGGCGACCTCTTCAAGGGCCGCCAGCATCCAGACGCCCGGGGTCTTGGTGCGCGCCCCGATGTCCGGCTCATCGACGTTGTCGAGGGGCTGGCCGGTGGACTGAAGCCAGAGCAGCCAGGGGAAGTCCACGGCAGTCTGGATCGAGTGGAAAATGCCCGCCCAGAAGCGCGGATTGACCTCGATGAGCTGGGGGATGTCCTTGGTGTCTCCCGTCCAGCGGAAGTCGATCTCGGCGAGGCCATCCCACTCCGCGCCCGCCAGCAGCTTCGACACGGCGTCTCTGAACGGCTCGGCGTCCACCGTCTCGCGCACCGCGCCGGCCCCGGCCTGGCGGGGGAAGGTGGTGATGTTGTGATAGGCCATGATGGCCGTCAGCTTACCCTTGTCGGCGAGGACGGCGACGCAATAGTCCGAGCCCGGGGCCGGGGTCTGGAAAAGGGGCTGCGGGTTGAAGCCGAGGGCTTCGACGTCGCGGATCGCTTCCTCGGCGTTGTGCACCAGGCTCACCCCGCGCCCGCCGGCGCCTTCGCTCGGCTTGACGATGATCGGGTAGGGCAGGGTGGGGGCGAGGGTCTTCAGCACCTCCTCGTTCGGCACGGCCCAGGTCTTTGGCGCCGGCACGCCGGCCCGTTCGGCGAGTGCGGCCAGGTGATCCTTCGGCTGCACCTGATCGAAGCTGGACCAGAGCGGCATGGCCACCTTGCAGGTGGGCTCGAAGCGCTCGCGGTACTTGGCGATCAGCTCGCCTTCGGAGAAGACGGGCATCAGCACGTAGGGCCGCCCGTCATGGGGGGCATGCTCCATCACGGCGGCTTCCAGATCGTCGAGGAACCTCTCCGGCTCCGAGCGCCAAGGGGCGACGGCGAACGTCTCCTTCACGTGCTTGGAGAAGGAGAGGACGGTGAGATCAACATCGTCGCAGCCGATCACTTCCACGCCCCGCTGGGCGAGGGAGCGGGCGATGACGAGGGCCATGAGGCTGCGGCCATAGGTGAGGATGACGCGCCCCTTCGGGGCTGCTTTGGCGGGCATGGACGAGCTCCCGGACGGACTGACCGGATCACCTTACATGAAATGAAGACAATCCAACCGGGCCAGCCCGATCTGGCCAGCTGCAGCCGGCTGGGCGCCTACAGAAAGTCCCGCACGGCGGTCAGGAAGCCCTGCAGCTGGTCATGGTGCACCCAGTGGCCGGCGTTTTCGAATTCGATGACCTTGGCGTTCTTGAAGTGAGCCAGGCGGCCGTCCGTCTCCGGATTGGTAGCCCAGCTCTCCTTGCCGTTCACCAGGAGGACGGGGCAGGTGATCTCGCTCCACAGCTCCTGCAGTTCCTCCTGGGTGAAATCCACCGGTGAGAAGGACCGGACGTAGTTATCGAACTTCCACGAATAGGTGCCGTCCTCGTTCTGCGCGACGCCATGAACGGTGAGGTGACGGGCCTGCTCGGCGGTGAGGTGCTTGTTCTCCGCCTGCATGCGCGCGCAGGCCTCCTCGATGGAGAGGTACTTGCGAGGCAGGCGGCCCGCGAGTTTGCGGGTTTCGCCCACCCAGGTGCGCAAACGCTCGGCGGCGACGCGGGTCCCCCGGGCTTGGCCGCCGCCCATGCCTTCGATGGCGATCAGCTTCGACACCGTCTCCGGGAAGGCGCCGGTGTAGCGCAGGGCGATGGAGCCGCCGAGGGAGTGGGCGATGATCGGCACGGGCCCCAGCTTCTGCTGGTGGATCAGCTGGGCGAGGTCATAGACGAAGGCCCCCATCGAATAGTCGCCGGAGGGCGAGTAGGCGCTGTCGCCGTGGCCGCGCAGGTCGGGGCAAATGATGTGGTAGTCCCGGCGCAGTTCCTGGGCCACCCAGTCCCAGTTGCGGCAGTGGTCGCGGCCGCCGTGCAGCAGGATCAGGGGCGGGGCGGAGGTGTTGCCCCAGTCGGCATAGTGCAGCCGCAGCCTCTGCGAGATGAAGCTCTGCGAGGTGGGCCCGATGAAGGTGTCGCTCATGGATTTCCCCATGAGCGCAGAGCCACCGTGAGTCCAGACCCCTAGGTCAGCTGGTCTACCAGCACCGGCGGCAGATGCAGATAGCGGGTGGTGGCGCGCTTGGCGTCGATGCCCTTCCAGATGCGCTGTAGCTGATCGACCGTGAGGCCCGTGGCCACCGCGACCTTTTCTGCCGGCAGGTTCCGGTTCTTTCCGAAGAGGGCGATATCCATGCGGTCGTAGGGTAGGGCGTAGTAGAACTCCTCCTGGGTCTGCTCCAGGGAGAAGGTGTCCGTGCTCGGCGGACGGGCGCGGATCTCGGCGGGAACACCCAGGTGCTCGGCCAGGGCATAGACCTGGCTCTTGTAGAGGTGGGCGATCGGCTTGATGTCCGCCGCCCCGTCGCCGCCCTTCACGAAGAAGCCCTGGTCGTATTCCACGCCGTTCGGCGTGCCGATGACGGCATAGTTCAGGACATCCGCCCAATAGTATTCCAGCATCTTGCGGGTGCGCTGCTTGAAGTTGGTGGCGGCCACCACTCCGGCATAGGTCTCCGGCTTCGGGCGCACCTTGAAGGGCTCTCCGACGGGCGGCTGCACCACCAGCTGGGAGACCTGGTAGGTGTCCGTATCCAACACATTGGGCATCACCACCTTCAGCTTCCAGCCGGGACCGAAATCGGGAACCGAAAGGCGCACGGCGTCGTCGCGGCGCTGGTAGCAGCCGGCGCCTTGTAGCACGCCGGTGATGTTCTCCACCGTGCTCTTGATGCCCAGCTGATCGGCCAGGAGCCTGGAGAGGCGCAGACTATCGTCCGAGCTTTCGCCTTCCGGCATGTGCAGGCCGAACACACGGTCCTTTCCGACGGCTTTCACGGCCAGGGCGGCGCTCACCGAAGAGTCGATCCCGCCGGACATGCCGATGATGAAGCCCCGGCGCTTAAGATCGCGTGACAGGATGGCCCGCATTTCGCCGGCGATGCGATCGGCCTCGGCGGCCACGTCGATCTTCAGCCATTCGCTGGCGGGCAGGTCGGTGTCGTCCAGGATGTGCAGCATGGGGTCTCTCTTAGGCGGCTTGTGTCTTGGGGTCGGGAAGGGCGAGGGCGCGCCGGTCAACCTTGCCGGTGGGGCCAAGGGGCAAGGCGGCGCGGAATTCGATGAGGCGGGGGACGGCGAAGTCCTCCAGGCGCTGGGCGCAGAAGCGCACGATCTCGCGCTCCGTCAGTTGCGCGCCGGTGGCGGTGACAATCACGGCTTTGATGACGGCGCCGAGCACCGGGTCGGGGGCCCCGACCACCACCGCCTGGGCGACGCCCGGAAGGGCGTGCAACACGTCCTCCACCTCCTTGGGACTGACCCGCTCGCCGCGCGACTTGATCAGATCGTCACGGCGGCCGGTAAAGAAGAGGAATCCCTCGGCGTCACGGCGGAAGAGGTCGCCGGAACGGACAGCCTGGCCCGGCAGGAAGATCCGGGCCGTCTCGTCGGGCTGCTCCCAATATCCGGCCATGACATGCGGGCCGCGTACAATGAGTTCACCAGTTCCGGGCCCCTCGATCAGGGCGCCGGTCTCATCGATGAGCTCCAGCACGGCGCCAGGCATGCCCTGGCCGATGGAGGCCGGACGAGCCGCTGCGTCGGCGAAGGGCAGGTAGGACGCGCGCGCGCACTCGGTGAGGCCGTACATGGCCAGGATGTCCACGTCCGGCAGGGCCGCGGAGAGGCGCTTCAGGTGCTCGGCGGGCAGGGCCGCCCCAGCGCTGGTGACGAGGCGCAGTGAAGCTAGGTCGAAGGCGCCAAGGTCCATGCCGAGCAGCATGGCCAGCATGGCGGGCACCGCCGGGAATGTGGTGGCGCGCTCCTTGGCGATCAGGCTGAGGGTTTGGGCCGGGAAGGTGAAGCTCTTTTCGAGGATGAGGGCCGCGCCGGCCTGGGCGCAGAGGAAAAGGTGATAGAGCCCGTAGCCGTGCGACAGGGGCAGGACATTCAGCACCCGGTCTTCCGCAGTGAAGTGCAGGTAGTCCTGGATTGAGCCCGTGGCGGCCAGCATGGCCCGGTTCGGGCACATCACGCCCTTCGGCTCGCCGGTCGACCCGGATGTGTAGATCAGCGCCGCGAGATCATCCTCCGACCCCGGAACATCTGGCGCCGCCACCGGACCGCCCGCCATCAGCCCGGCGAAGTCTGAAGTGACGATCACCGTCGCCGCCTGTCCCGCATCCACCTTTCCTGACCGCCCCTGGTCAGTGATCAGCAGCGCCGCGCGCGTGTCGCCGAGGATGTAACTGAGCTTGGCTGGTTTCAGACTGGCGGAGAGCGGAACCATCACGGCCCCGGCTTTCAGCACCGCCCAGATGGCCAGGACCTCGTCGATACCAGCATCCAGCCAGATCGCGGCCCGGTCGCCGGGCCGAAGCCCCTGCGCGATCAGACCGTGCGCCAGCTGGTTGGAGCGAGCCTCCAGTTCGGCATATGTCAGCCGTTCGGCCCCGGCGATCAGGGCTTCCCGATCGCCGTGAACCTTGGCCGCCATGCTGAGCAGGGAGGCGATCATCGGGCTTAGGCCGCCACGGCCTCGCCGCCGCGCTTCTTGCCGATGAAGGCCGCGATGCGGTCGATGGAATCGAGATTGTCCGGGATCAGCTCATCGTCTTCCGCGGTGATCTCGAAGCGCGCCTCGATGAAGGCCACGAGTTCGGCGACGCCGAGCGAGTCGATCAGGCCGGCTTCCACCAGGGACTGCTCGTCTGTGGGAGCGTCGGCGGCTTCGCCGAACAGGAAGTTGTCGACGATGAAGTCGCGGATTTCGGCCTTAAGCGGCGTGGTCATGGGGCGCCTCGAGGTTGGTGCGGTGGATGAACTGGTCGATGAGAAGCTGGGTGGAGAGGACGCCCGTGAGCGCCATGCCGTCCCGGCTGGAGGAAATCTGTCCGGCCCGGGCCTTGTCGATCAGGCGGGAGACGGTGCGGGGGTTGAAGACACCGCCCTGGGCCAGGCGGCTGGGATCGGTGAGCGCCTCAATCCAGTCTGCCCGGGCCTTGCCGGTGGCCGGGTCGAAGAAGGCGGATGCGTCCGGGGCGCGGTAGGGCTGTTTGGGCCGCCGGCGGATGGCCTCAGGGATCAGGTCAGCCGAGGCGAGCTTGAGGAGGTATTTCTCGTTCAGCACCCGCATCTTCAGGCGGGGCGGAATCTTCGCGGCGAATTCCATCACGCGAGCGTCGAGGAACGGGAAGCGGCCCTCCACCCCATGGGCCATGGCCATACGGTCGCCCTGGGATGACAGGATGTAGCCGGGCAGCAGGTGAGCCGCTTCCAGGTACTGGGCCCGGGAGAAATGATCCCAGTGCGCGTAACCGGCGGGCAGGGCGGCGGCCATCTCGGCCGCGGCGTCACGGCCTGAGAGTTCGGCCTTCATGGCTTCGGAGAAGAACAGTTTGGTCTTGGCCGTCATGTCCCATCGCGGCCGGTGCGAGAAGCAGGGGTCGGCGAGGTCCTCGGGCCGTACGGCGAAGAAGGCCTGCAGGTAGGCCGGCGGCTGGGCCGTGAGGTTCGGCATGTAGGGATACAGCCGCTGCAGCAGGGCGGGGCGCAGGCGGGAAGGCAGATCCTTGGCCCACCAGCGGCGGACCTTGGCTTCCTTGAAGATGTCGTAGCCGCCGAGCATCTCGTCGGCGCCTTCGCCCGTCAGGACGACCTTGTAGTTTTCGGCGCGCACCTTGCGGGCTAGCATCCAGAGCGGCGCGGGCGCCGTGCGCAGGATCGGCCGCTCGGCGGCGGCGATGACGCTCGGAAAGGCTTCCGCGATGTCGGGCCCGCCGCAGATCACGCTGTGATGGCGCGTGCCAAGGGCGGCTGCAGCCTGAGCTTGGAACCCGCTTTCGTCGAAGTCCGCGTCCTCGAAGGCGACGGAGAAGGTCTCGAGGGGCGCGTGCCCAAGCTTGCGGACAAGGGAGGCGATGACCGTGGAGTCGAGGCCGCCGCTCAGGTAGGCGCCCACCGGCACGTCAGCGCGCAGGCGAATGCGGGTGGCGTCGAGGAGAAGGTCGAGGAGCTGTTCCGCCCAGGCCTCGGCCGTGCCGTGCTCCTCGGCGGGGGCATAGTCGAGGGACCAATAGGGGGCGATGGTAAGGACGCCCCGCGCATAGGTGAGGTTGCAGCCAGGCGGCAGTTCCTTGACGCCCTTAAAGACGGTCGTGGGGGCGAGCGGCGCCCAGGTGGTGAAGATCTGATCGAGGCCAATGGGATCGATCTCGGGGCTCAGTGAGCCCTCGGCAAAGATCGCCTTGGCTTCGGAGGCGAAAACGAGGCCGGTACGGGTTTCGGCATAGTGCAGAGGCCGCACGCCGATGCGGTCCCGGGAGGCAAAAAGCTTGTTGTCGCGTGCATCCCAGACGGCGAAAGCCCACTGGCCGTTGAAGCGCTTCACGCAGTCCGCGCCCCAGGCGTCATAGGCCTGCAAGACCACCTCTGTATCGGAGTGGGTGGCGAACACCCGGCCCTGCCGGATCAGGGCCTCGCGCAATTCGATGTAGTTGAAGATCTCGCCGTTGAAGCTGAGAGTCAGGCGGCCATCGGTGCTCGACATCGGCTGCACGCCGCCAGCCAGGTCGATGATGCTGAGCCGGGCATGGGCGAGGCCGGCCGGGCCGCGCACCTCAACGCCGGACGCATCGGGGCCGCGATGACGGATCTGGGCGATCATCCGCGCCAGAACCTCCCGACGGGCGGGGGATCCATCTTTCGTCACGAGGCCGGCGATTCCGCACATGGCTTCAGATCCAGAAGAGGTCGGCGAAACGGGTCCAGCGTTCGCCTTCAATGCCGGCGAGACCCGTCTTGTGGTGAAGGAAGGCGTCCTTGAGATCCGGGCGCCGGGTGTGAATGAGGGTCCAGGTGCGGCCCATGAGGAAAGTGCGCTGGGCTTTGTAGGCGGCCATCTGGCGCGGTTGGACGGGACCGGTGACCATGGCGGCGCCGTGGGTGGCGGCGTCGGCGACCAGGGCTTGGAGGACAAGATCGTGACGGCCTTCACGGGCCGTATGGAGCAAGACGTGGGCCGCGCCGCCGCGCTCCAGGACAAGAATGTAGGCGCCGACCTTGGCGCCTTCGCCGTCGAGAACGGTGGCCTCCAGCAGGCGCCGGCCCGCCGCCTTGGCGTGGAGCTCACGCAGCAGCCATTCAAGACTGGCCTTGTCGTAGTCGCCCGCGACACCATCGCGCTTGCCGTGACGGGTCAGCATGTCCAGCAGGTCCGAGGCGATCAGGGGACTGCGGCTGTAGCTGGCCGGGCCAGCGCGGCGGGCGTGCATGGCGGCGAGGATCGGAGCGCCGGCGAGATCAACGGCGCGGGTGGCAAGACCCGCGGCGGCAACGACGGGGCTGGCCCCCGGGCGCAGGTTGTCGACCATGTTGAGGATGGCGGTCGCCGGCTTGATCGGGCGCACCCAGTCGAGGCTGGCAAGGCCGGGATCGATGGCGCCGGCGGCTTCCCAGAGCCGCTTGGAGGCGTCGTTGGCCGTGTCGGTGAAGGTGAGGTCCTGCGGGCCGGCGAACACCTTGCGCAACATGGCGAGGGCCGCGAAGGAATTGACCTTCCCGTCGCCGCCGGGGCGGACCACGAAATTGCCGGGAACGGCGGCGGTGAAGGTCTCGGACCCGAAACGCATGCGGCGCGGCATGACGCCGACGAACCCTTCCAGAGCCCCGCTCGGATCAACGCAGACATGGGAGCCGATGGCGGGATCGGCCCAGGGATTGTCGAAGTAAAGGCGAGCGGCATAGGCCTCGATCTCCGCCCGGCTGACCCCGGCCGCGATGGCGCCGTCGCGAACGATCAGGCGCACGACGGCGGGGATGTCCTCCCGGGCGCAGGGTCTGATCTCGAAGGGCCGCATGTGCCTTTTTGAACCTCCAAACACTCAGGTCCCGGCGCATTTCCCGACATCGGCGCCAAATTGCGCGTCAAACCGGTACAAGCCGCCGATACTCACTTTGGGTGATGCAAGTTGGCGGCCATGGCACAGCTTGCGCGCGCCGCGCGAGCCGCGGGGACTGCGGGTTGAGATGCCCATCGCCGGATTGGTCGGGGCGGCGAAACATCAAGGAGCCTCTCGGTGAAGCCTCGGAATGGATAGGTATCGTTAACCATGCCGGCGTAGCTGCGAGCCTGGTTCACGCGCGTCACGGAGGCCCGATGCAGTTCGTCCATTCCAGGCTGTCCATCGGCGCCCGCCTGGGTCTTCTCGCGGCGTTGTTCCTGGCGCCCATTGCCCTCCTGATGGGGCTGTTCGTGACGCAAAGTCAGGAAGACGTGGCATTCGCACGAAGCGAGCTCGGGGGCACGACCTATCTGACGGCGGTGTGGAGCGAACTGGTCGCGGCTGAAGAGGGCGGCGGCGCCAATCATGCGCGGCTCTCGGCGGCCCAGGCCGCTTTCCCGGCAAGAGCCCAGGTCCAGGGCGCCTTTACAGCCTTGCGAGACGCCGCGACCCCTGATGACCGCGTCGCGGCTGCCGCCCAGCTGATGGTCTCCGTGGCGGACCAGTCGAATCTGACGCTCGATCCGGACCTCGACAGCTTCTATGCGATGGACGCAGTGACTGTGCGCCTGCCCGCCCTGATGCTGGCGTCCGAACGTCTGCGCGCCGCGATTGTCGCTCCGACCGAAGGCGAAACGCGGGCCGCGGCCCTCTCATCCGCATTGGACCGGTTCGACGGCGCCTCAGGCGCGGTCATCACCTCGCTGAATAGCGCCATGGATCACAATACGTCTGGCCAGACCCGGCGGGTCCTGGCGGCCGAAACGCGCGCGCTGAAAGCCACGTTGGCCCGTATCAATGCTCATGGACCGGCGCTGCTCGCCGGGGCGGGCGGGGCCGATGACACCCTGGCTGCTCTGGCCGCCGTCGATAGCCTGGCGCCCCGCCTTTGGACGAAAACCAACGCCGAATTGGCCCGCCTGCTACAGGCCCGCATCAATGGCTTGAACGGGAAATTGCTGCTGGATGGTGCGATCGTGCTTGTGCTGCTTGCGGCTTCGGGCCTCCTCGCCTTCCTCATCGCGCGCGGGATGAGCGAACGGATTTCCCGGATCGTTTCGGCGATGGAACGCCTCGCCCGGGGCGATCTCGACGCCCAGACCCCCTACCTGTCGGACACCAATGAAACAGGCCGAATCGCCGCCGCTGTCGAAGTGTTCAAGGCTGCGGCGGTGGAGAAGCGGCGCCTTGAGTTCCACGCCCGGCAAACGGAGGAGGCCGCCAGGGCCGAGAGGGCGCGCATGGCGGAGCAAATGGCGAGCCGTTTCGAGGCAGACGTCTCCAGCATCGTCGCTGCCGTATCGGCCCAGGCGAACGAACTTGAGAAAACGGCCAGGGCGATGTCTGAAACGGCCAATCAAACGTCTGCCCAATCCACGACCGTCGCCGCCGCCGCTGAGGAGGCCAGCGCCAGCGTTGGCGTCGTCGCCGTTTCCGCCGACGAAATGGGCCGGTCGATCCAGGAAATCGCCCACCAGCTCAGCCGCTCGACGGTGATGGCGGGCCGCGCCGTGGAGCACGCCCACGAGATTGGCGCGACCATCGAAACCATGTCCCAGGCCGCTCAAAGCATCGGCAACGTGGTTGAACTAATCGCGGGGATCGCCGAACAGACAAATCTCCTCGCCCTCAACGCCACCATCGAGAGCGCTCGTGCGGGGGAAGCCGGCAAGGGCTTCGCCGTCGTGGCGTCCGAGGTGAAGAGCCTGGCCAGCCAGACCAGCCGCGCCACCGAGGACGTGGCCGCCCAGGTGGCCCAGATCCAGGCCGTCACCAGCGCCTCGGTGGCCGCTGTTGCTCAGCTGCGGGACCTGATCAACGACCTGAACGGCGCCTCGGTCGCGATCAATGCGGCGGTTGAAGAACAATCCGCGACGACCAATGACATCGCCCGCAGCACCAACGAAGCGGCGGCCGGTGCGCGTGAAGTGTCCGAGACGATCACCAGCGTCCTCGGCGGGGCGCAGTCCACCGGTGCGGCGTCACAACAGGTGGTGCTCGCGGCCAAGGACCTCGGCGACCAGGCGCAGACCTTGAGCCAAGCAGTGCGTGAGTTCCTGGGTTCGGTGCGGGCCGCATAGGCCTTCACCGGCGGGCGTTGCATGATAGGCTCCGGAGGCCCCCTCCAGATAGCGAGCTTGTCCGATGACCGATTTCGCCAACCCCGTTCTTGCCGACTGGACGGGCCCGCGAGGCGGCGCGCCGCCGTTCGAAGGGGTGGCGGCGGAGCATTTCGAGCCGGCGTTCGAAGCGGCGATGGCGGCCTATCGGGCCGAGATCGCCGCGATCGCCAACAATCCGGCGCCGCCCACCTTCGAGAATACCCTGGAGGCCATGGAGCGGGCCGGGGCGGAATACCGGCGCGCGAGCGCCTTGATGGGCATCTACACCTCGGCGCTGAACGATGCGGCGATGCAGGCCGTGCAGCGCAAGCTGGCCCCGATCCAGGCCGGGTTCCGGGATGAGATCTTTCACAACAGGGCGCTCTTCGACCGGATCGATGCGGTCTGGCGGACGCGCGAGACGAGCGGGCTGACGGCGGAGCAGCAGCGGCTCACCGACGTCACCCATGACCGTTACACCCGCCAGGGCGCGAACCTCGAGGCCGCGCCAAAGCAGAGGCTGGGTGAGATCAACCAGAGGCTGGCGGCGCTCTACACGGCCTTCAGCCAGAACATTCTCGCCGACGAGGAAGGCCAGGTGCTTTGGCTGGAAACCGAGGCGGACCTCGCCGGCCTGCCGCCGCAGATGGTCGCGGCGGCCAAGGCGCTGGCGGAAAAGCGCGGCGAGCCCGGCAAGTGGGCGATCGCCAATACCCGCTCCTCCATGGACCCGTTCCTTACCCTCTCCACGCGCCGGGACCTGCGCGAAAGGGGCCTGAAGCTATGGGCGGCCCGGGGCGACATGGGCGGTGAGCACGATAACAACGCCATCATCACCGAAATCCTGAAGCTGCGGGTGGAGAAGGCGAAGCTGCTGGGCTTCCCGACCTTCGCCCACTGGATCGCCGACGGCCAGATGGCCAAGACGCCGGATGCGGCGATGGATTTGCTTCGCACCGTCTGGACCCCGGCCGTGGCCAAGGCCCGCGAGGAGATCGCCGACCTGGAAGCCGTGGCGGCGGGCGAGGGCTCAAATGAGCCCATCGAGGCCTGGGACTACCGGCACTATTCGGAGAAGGTCCGGCAGGCCCGATTCGACCTCTCCGACGATGAGGTGAAGCCCTACCTGCAGCTGGAAAGGCTGCGCGAGGGGATGTTCTGGGCGGCGGGAAGGCTCTTCGGCCTGCAGTTCAATCCGGCCCCGGACATTCCGGCATATCACCCGGATGTGGACGTCTTCGAGGTGACCCGGGAAGGGCGCCGGGTCGGGCTCTGGTACTTCGATCTCTATGCACGGGCGGGCAAGAAGTCCGGCGCCTGGATGAGCGCCTATCGCAGCCAGCAGAAGCTGGAAGGGGTGACCCCGATCGTCTCGAACAATTCCAACTTCATTCCGGCCGGGCCGGGCGAGCCGGTGCTGATCTCGTGGACCGACGCCGTGACCCTGTTCCATGAGTTCGGCCATGGCCTGCATGGATTGACCTCTGATGTCACATATCCGTCCCTCGCTGGGACGGCGGTGCTGCGCGATTTCGTGGAGCTGCCGAGCCAGCTCTATGAGCGCTGGCTGCCGACGCCGGAGCTGCTGTCGCGGTTCGCCGTGCACCATGAGACGGGCGAGCCGATGCCCGAGGAACTGACCCAGAAGATCCTGCGCGCCCTCACTTTCCGCGAGGGGTTCAACACAGTCGAATACCTCTCCTGCGCCATCCTCGATCTTGAAGCCCATCTGGGCGCCGACGAGAACCTCGACGCGCGGGATTTCGAGCGCGACGCCCTGGCCAAACTAGGCATGCCGAAGGAGATCATCCTGCGCCACCGCTTGCCGCACTTCAGCCACGTGTTTTCCGGCGAGGGCTATTCGGCGGGCTACTACAACTACATCTGGGCCGACGCGCTGACCGCCGATGCGGCCGAGGCCTTCGCCGAGGCGCCGGGCGGCTTTTATGACCATGACCTCGCCCAACGGTTGCTGGATGAAGTGTTGTCCGTGGGCAATACGATTGATCCGGCGGAGGCATATCGCCGCTTCCGGGGCCGCGACCACAGCCTGGCCCCTCTCTTGCGGGCGCGAGGTTTCGCCTCGGCGGAGTGATCGGACACGGCGCCGCCCACGTACATGACATGGGAGGTGGCGCATGGCTTTTTCAGGATTCGCAGGGGTTTGGACGCCGTTGATGTTGCGCCGGCGGTTGGGAGCCAAGCCGCGGCGTATTGTGCTGGCTGGCGAGGCCCTGGTGCTGTTTCGCGGCGCGGATGGGCGGGCCGGGGCCCTCATCGACCGCTGCCCGCATCGTGGCGTGGCCTTGTCTCTGGGACAGGTGCACGACGGGGTGCTGGAATGCCCGTTCCATGGGTGGCGCTTCGACCCGCAAGGCAGGAACAAGGGCGTGCCCCTGAACCCGGATGCGCGCTGCGAGACCCTGGGTGCGGCGGCGCTGCCGACCCGGGAAATCGGTGACTTGATCTGGGTCTATACCGAGGCCGGAGCCAGCCCGCCCGAACCCATCGTGCCAGCCGCCCTGACGGATCCCGGTCTCTCCCGAACCTATGTCGAACGCGACTGGGCCTGCCATTGGACGCGCGCCATGGAAAACATGCTCGACAGTCCGCACCTGCCCTTCGTGCATCGCCAGACAATCGGGCGGATCTACCGGCGAAGAATGACGCCACAGTCGCGCATGGACATCACCTGGGAGGACACCGACTTCGGCGGACGCACCCAGGCCGCTCTGGATGGCAAGGAAAGCGGCGGCTATCTGGAATTCTTCCGCCCCAACATGATGGCCTTGCACATCCCAATCCCAGGTCGACGGATGGCGATCCATGCCCTGGTCATTCCGGCGGAGACGGGGCGGACACGGTTGATCGTCGTGGGCGCGCGGGACTTCGCGCGCCTGAGAGTTCTGGAGCCCTTATTCGCCTGGATGAACGGGCGCATCGCCGACGAGGACCAGGCCGTGGTGGAATCCAGCGGACCTTCCGAATGTCCACCGGCCCTCAGCGAGCGGTCCGTTGGAACGGACCGGGCGACGCTGCAGTTCCGCCGCTACTACTATGAAACGCTGAGGACCTCCGGGGCAGCCTGAGAGACCGCCCCTTATTGGAATTTATAGCGGATCGGCACGGACTTCGGCCCGCAAACGAACGAGGCTTCCATTCGCTTGGGCTGGCCGTTGAGTTCAACGCTCTTCAAGCGCGGCAGCAGTTCTTCCCAAAGCAGGCGCATTTCCATGCGCGCCAAGTGCTGACCCAGGCAGACGTGGGCGCCGTAGCCGAAGGCGACGTGCTTGTTTGGGGTGCGGCCGGCATCAAAGCGGAAAGGCTCGTCAAAGATCGCCTCGTCCCGATTGCCGGAGGGATAGGACAGCATCAGCCAGTCGCCCTTGGCGATCTTCTGGCCGGCGATCTCGGTGTCGTCAGTGGCGGTGCGCATGAAGTGCTTCACCGGCGTCTCCCAGCGGATCGATTCCTCAAGATAGAGGGGGATCAGGCTTGGATCGTTTTTCAACCTCTGGAACTCGGCGGGAAACTGGCAAAGACCCCAGAGGCCGCCAGCCGTGGTGTTCGAGGTGGTGTCGTGGCCCGCCGTGGCGGCGATGATGTAGTAGCTCATGGCTTCAAGATGCCCGAGCGGCTGGCCTTCGATCTGCCCGTTGGCGATCACGCTGGCCAGGTCATCGCGCGGACGGGCGCGCCGGTCTTCCGTGACGGCGTTGAAGTAGCCCATGAAGTCGGCGATCGTGCCCAGGATATTGTTCTGGCCGAGATCGGCTTCCGGGTTCTCACCGGGCGTGCGCTTGAGGTCCGGATCGGCGGCCCCGAACAGTTCCTGGGTCAGCTTCAGCATGCGGGGCTCGTCGGCCTGGGGCACGCCCAGCACCTCCATGATGACCCGCAGGGGATAGAGGAAAGCCACGTCGCGGGCGAAATCGCATTCGCCGCCCATGTCTTCCATGCGGTCGATGAACTCCTTGGCGATCTCGCGAATCCGCACCTCAAGCTGACGCAGGTTCTGCGGCAGGAAGTAGGGCTGGGTCAGGCGGCGATAGTTGAAGTGGTCGGGGTTATCCATCTGCACCAGGGACCGCACGAGGTGCGGCGAGCCGCCAGTGATCTCCATCACCCGCTCGACGGCTACGATGGGCGCCAGGGTCGTGGAGCGATCGCCATTGTGGAAGAGATCGTTCTTCACCTCGACGGCGCGAATGTCGTCATTGCGCGTGACGACCCAGAACGAATCAAATCCGGTGGGCTGGGCCTGGGCCAGCGGGGCTTCGCGGCGGAGGTACGAAAAGGCGTCGTCCACACGCTTTCCATCGGCATAGGCCTTGGGGTCGACGATGGTGTTGGCGATGTCCTGGGGAATCTGCATGGCGCGGCCTCGCGGGGATTGTTGCATCCACGGGCGCGTTCTTCAGGCTCGCCCGCGCCATGTCGTCGTCCAGACCATCATCGCTGGCCATGATCCAGATCATGGCGCGAAGCCTTGAAAGCCAAGTAATTACAAGCTGACGCTAGGGCATTTTGGGCCCTGGCTGGAGCGATTCAGGTTGAGCGTGTGGCGTCCGGCAGGCCAAGAATGCGCTTGGAGATGATATTGTTCTGGATCTCGTAGGATCCCGCGAAGATCGTGTTCGCCTTGCCGGCCAACCATTCGCGCACGACGCCCCGCTCCTCTTCGTTGAAGCGATCCCCCTCCCAGCCGAGGCCCTGAATCCCCATCGTCTCGATCAGGAGTTCGGCGCGCTCCTGCACCAGCAGGGAGGACACGTTTTTCAGGATGGAGGTCGCCGCGCTCGGACCTCCAGCGCCGGCCTCAAGAGCGGTGCGCAGCTGGGTGAGACTAAAGGCCTGGCGGTCCATGGCATGGCGCGTGAGGCGGCTTCGAAGGTCCGTATCGGCCAGACGTCCCGCCCCATCGCGGCCCAGATAGTCGGCCGCCACCTGCTCGATTGGCCGCTGCTCGGTCGCGCGCCGCGGCGCATCCTCGTTGCGCACCCGTTCGTATTGAAGGAGCCGCTTGCCTACAGTCCACCCGCCATTGAGCGGGCCGACCAGGTTCTCCTTTGGCACCCGCACGTCCGTGAAGAAGGTCTCGCACTGGCCCGAAGCGCCGGAAATCATCCTGATCGGTCGCGCCAGGACGCCAGGCGAGGCCATGTCGATCAGCAGGAAGGAAATGCCATCGTGCTTGCGGGTTGGGTCCGTCCTGGTGAGGCAGAAACACCAGTCGGCGAAGTTCGCGCCGGAGGTCCAGATCTTTTGGCCGTTGACGAGGAAATGGTCGCCCCGGTCTTCGGCCTTGGTCTGCAGCGAGGCGAGGTCCGAGCCGGCGTTCGGTTCTGAATAGCCTTGGCACCAACGGGTCTCGCCGCGGGTGATCGGCGGGATGTGCCTCAACTTCTGCGTCTCGGTTCCGAACTCCAGGAGAGTCGGGCCCAGCATCCGTACGCCCATGCCCCAGCCGATCGGATTCCAGGCGCCTGCCCGCCGCATCTCCTCCCGCATCACCCTCGCCTGGGTGACCGAAAGCCCACCGCCGCCATAGTGGCGGGGCCAGGTGGGCGTGCCCCACCCCTGGGCGCAGAACGCGGTCTTGTAAGCGTCCATCGCCGCGCCGCGCGGATCGGCCTCTCCAGACAAGGGCTGCCGCCCGGCCAGGCTGACCGGAAAGTTGGCCGCGAACCAGGCGCGGGCCTCGGTGCGGAACGCCTCGGTGGAAAGATCGGAATAGTCTGGGGCGGCCATGGCGTCCATCTGGGAAAATCGGGAGGGCAGCCCTAGCAATTGGTGCGACTGTCAGCAATGGCGCTTTCTGCCATTGTGCCGACGCCGGTCGGATGTAATGGTGAATTCGTCAGCTAATAAGAAACGAGGAGGATCCCCATGACGGAAGCTTTCGCGCCTGAGCGCCTGATCGGCGAATTCCGCGCCCCGCATAACGGTTTTCAGGCCTCGGCCTCGTCGATCCACAATGACGAGACGGCGTCCAAGCTGGGCTTCAAGGGGGGCACGGTGCCGGGCTCAGTGCACATGGACCAGTTCGGGCCGATGCTGTTGAAGCTCTATGGCGAGGCCTGGTTCGAACAGGGCAACATCTCCTGCCACTTCATGCAGGCGACGGTGGACAAGGAAGAACTGCAGGCCATGGTCGATCCGGGCGAACCCCGGGCGCGGCTGGCGGCCTTCAACCGCGATGGCGCGCAGATCCTGGTGGGCACGGCCTCGGCCGCCTCGGTGGATCCCCAATCGGAAGTCGAGCAGCGGCTGGCCGGCCAGACCCCGGCGGCGCCGGGCGCGCTGCGCATCTATGCCGATGTGAAGGTGGGCGATGTGACCTCCGACATCCCGATGAAAGTCAGCCGCGAGAGCTACAACGCCTCGCTGGAGCGCATCACCGAGCGGCTGGCGATCTATGACACGGGGGTCCTGTCGCCGGCCCACGTGATCCGCCTGGCCCACCAGGCGCGTCCCTTCGTGCTGGCCAAGTCCAAGCAACCTTATGTGGGCCTGTTCGGCGCCCTGGAAGTGCGCCAACTGGCCGGGCCTCTGCTGGCCGACACGGACTATGTGGGCCGCACCACCATGCGGAAGCTCTCGGAAAGCCCGCGCACCGAGAACGCCTGGTACAATGTCGACATCGCCGACAAGGCCACGGGCAAGGATGTGGCCAGCGTCACCTTCCTGATCCGCGCCATGAAGCCGTCATCCCCGCTCTGGGCGGCGCAGTAGGGGCAGGGCAAGGGAGCAGTCAGATGGCGGACGGCGCGCATTTGAACATGAATGACCTGAAGATCCGGGTTGATGAGGCCATGGAGAAGGGGATGGCCATCTCCGTCTGGGCTGACGTCTATCCGGACCGGGTGGCGGTGACCGAGGCTCAGACCGGGCGGACTCACACCTTCGGCGCCATGAACGCCAATGCCAACCAGCTGGCCCGCCTGATGCGCGACCATGGGCTAAAGGCAGGCGATGCCGTGGCCATCGTCTGTTCCAACAAGATCGAGTTCCCGGACGTGCTGTTCGCGGCGCTGCGGGCCGGACTTCGCATGACCCCCGTCAACTGGCATCTGAAGCCGGACGAGATCGCCTATGTGATCGACAACTGCGAGGCCAAGGCCCTATTCGCCGACACCCGCGTGGCCGGCATGGTCGAGGCGGCGGCGATGTGCCCACAGCTGAAAGTGAAGGTCTCGATCGGCGGCGCGCTGGAAGGCTTCCTGCCCTGGTCAGCGAAGGACGCCTATTCGGCAGAAAACCTGGAAGACCCGGTGCGTGGCTCGACCATGCTTTACTCGTCCGGCACGACGGGGCGGCCGAAGGGGGTGCACAAGCCCAACGCCCAGGCGGCGGGGGGCTTTGATGCCCTCTATGACCGCGAGGTCGACAAGCACATCTGCACCGGCCCGGCCTACCATGCCTCGCCGCTCGCGGGAGATATCCGCCGGGCGCTGAATAATGGCGTGCCGACAGTGATGATGGATCGCTGGGACACCGAGTTCGTGCTGGAGATCATCGAGCGCGAGCGGATCACGCGCGGCCACTTCGTGCCGATCATGTTCCAGCGGATGCTGGCCCTGCCGCAGGAAGTTCGGGCGAAATACGATCTCTCCTCGATCAAGCGGATCACCCACGGCGCTGCGCCCTGCCCGCCGGAAGTGAAGCGGGCGATGATCGAGTGGCTGGGGCCGATCCTCAACGAATACTACGCCGGCTCAGAAGGCGGCGTGGGCTTCACCGTGACCTCCGAACAGTGGCTGGAACGGCCAGGCACGGTCGGCCGCCGGCCCAATCCGGCGGCGGCTAAGATTCTCGATGATGAGGGCAATGAGTGCCCCGCGGGCGTGCCTGGCCACATCTATATGAGCCTCGGGGTGCAGGGCGGCTTCGACTACTTCAAGGACGAGGCCAAGACGCAGGGCAACCGCCGTGACGGGTATTTCACCATGGGTGATATCGGCTACCTGGATGAGGACGATTGGCTGTTCCTGACCGGGCGCAGCGCCGAAACGATCATCGCCGGCGGCGTGAATATCTACCCGCAAGAGGTCGACAACGAACTGATCAAACACCCGGCCGTCGAAGACAGCTGTACGGTCGGCGTGCCGCACGATGAATATGGCGAGGAGGTCCGCGCCGTCATTCAGCTCAAGGCCGGCTACGAGCCTTCCGACGAGCTGAAGCGGGAAATCCTCGACTACGCAGCGCGGGTGGTCGCCAAGTACAAGATCCCACGGGCCGTCGATTTCGTTACCGATCTGCCGCGCAGCGAAGCCGGCAAGATTCAGCGTAACAAGGTGCGCGCGCCCTACTGGGAAGGGCGGGCGAGGGCGATCTAGGACCCGGCAGCTGCATCGGTTGGCGTGGAAGACGGCGGGATGTCCGCCGCCTCCGTCGCCATGATCCGGAATCCGTACCAGCTGACCTGACCGGTCCTGACGTTCACCGAGATCAGCTGTGGGACTTCCACCGGCTCGCGATCGCCATTGCCTTGCTCCAGGCGGGCGCCGACCATCACCAGGGTGTCTCCGTTCAAGCTCACGGTGGAGAGCCGCGCGACGTGCAGGTCAGCCGTCCAGACGACCTTACCACTGGGGCCGGACACCCGGGTGAGCTTCAGCTCAGCCCCTTCGCCCAGCTTGTCGGCCGAGAGAATGATCACACTGTCCGGCTCGCGCAGGAAGATCGGGGTGCGGCCCTGCTCCGCGGCGAGCATGCCCGAGGAGAGGAAGTCGGGGGCGTCCGGCAGGGGGCCCAGGTCCTTCAGGCGCGGATAGGCGGCCGGGCGCTCGCCGCCGGCGTATCGCCCGGCCCAGAGGCGCATGCGCGGCCCGTAGGGCGACCACCAGAAGGCGCGGGTGTCGCCGGCCATATGGGTCTTGGCGTCCTCGTCGCTCATCAGGCCGAGGAAACGGTCGCCGAGGCGGACATAGCGCTGGAAGAACCCGCCCGTGCCATTGCCGCCGGAATCGCGGGAGGGCACGGAGACGCCGGGCGCCAGGACATTGGGGGCGGGGCCGGCCTCCGTGAGCTTCAGGGTGCGGCCGTCAATGCGCCACTCGCGGCCATCCGTGCACTGGATGCGCAGGCCGCCGCCATCGAAGCGCACGTAGCGGGCCTCGGTGGGCAGCATGCCTTTCTGGTCCGGATTGGCGGCCTCAATGCGGGCGTTGTCGGCGATGACAGCGCCGTCCTTGACCGAGAGGCCCGTGAGGCCCTTGGCGCCATAGATCCAGACGACGCCGTCCTGCACGCCGAGGAGGGCCCGGCCCATATTGACGCCGCCGCGGTTGCTCTCAAGCCGGGTGCGCCAAAGTGGCTTCAGGCCCGCCGAGTCGAAGGCCCAGACGTCAATGAGCAGATCTGTGCGGACCTGGGAGTTCATGCCCCGGAAGGAGGAGCGGGTGGATTTCCATTGGCTTGTCAGGAGGAAGACTTGGTCGGCGCCCTCGCTGACGGCGCGGACCGGCGGGCCGATGGGGTCGGCGGGCGTGGCCATGGGCTTGATGCAGGCGGTCAGCAGCAGCGCAAACGCAAGGGCCATGACCAGGCGGGGATGAAAACGCATCGCTGCAAGCCTCCCATTCCCCCAGGGCTAGATGCTATGCGAAATAGGAGAGAACACCATCCCGGGTCCGGCGGGTCGCCGCCGGTCAGTACGAGGCCCCCATGTCCAATTCCGATCGCGTTGATGATGAGACCATCCAGCGGGCCCTGGAGGGCGACCATCCGGCGCGCTTGAACCGCAAGGATCACAAGATCATTCAGAAGTACCTGAAGCGGAAGAAGCTGGAGAAGGTCTATGTGCTCGACGAGGCGACCAACGAATATGTGAAGGTCGCCCCGACCGCATGAGGGTCAGCCCAGGAACCGCTGCTTGATGAAGCCGCGGAACGCATTGATGCCGGCTTCCAGCCGCTGGGCATAGGTGGCCTGGGCGTCAGACCCGGCCACGAATGTCACCTGGTCGGCATCGCTCGTGGCGGCTTCGTAGACAACATCGGCGATCTGCTCCGCGCTGGAGCCGAGCGACCTGCGTTCAGGATCCTGGAAGGCGGCCATGGTCTTGCCGATGGCCTCCATATAGGCCGGATGCGGCGTCATCACGAGCGAGCGGCCGGCGAAGTCGGTGCGGATATTGCCGGGCGCGACGGTGCGAACGCGGATGCCGAACGGCGAAAGCTCGTGATCCAGGCTCTCGCTCCAGCCTTCCAGGCCCCACTTGGTGGCATGATAGACGGAGTTGAACGGGAAGGCGACGAGACCGCCGATCGAGGTCGTCGTGATGATCGTGCCGGACTTCCGCTCACGCATCGCCGCTAGGAAGGCCTGGGTGACGCGCATGACGCCGAGGAGATTGGTGTTGAGCTCGTCCACCAATTGCTCGTCCGTGGCGCCTTCGAAAGCGCCGGCGAGGCCGTAGCCGGCGTTGTTGAACAGGACATCCACCGGTCCGGCCGCGAGGGCGGCGGCGGCGGCGGCCTTGATCTGGTCAGGCTTGGTGACGTCGAGGGTCAGCAGGGTGATACCGCCGACCTGGGTCAGTTCGGTCTCTGCGCCGGGATTACGCATGGTGGCGAATACCTTCCAGCCCTTTTCAGCAAAGAGCAGGGCGGTGGCGCGGCCGAGGCCGGTGGAGGCGCCGGTGATGAAGATGGTCTTGGACATCGGGGGTTTCCTTCGTTCGTTTGGTGAATATCAATTCAGTTTCGAGACAAATGGAGGGGTGCTAAGCTTTCAGGGCGTCCCAGCAGAGGGTGGCGACGACGTCTTCGAAGGCCGGGCGGTCCGCCGGCGTCATGCGCTTGGCGAGGGCCCCCATGTCGCGCAGGACCCCGTTCAGGAAGGTCATCATCCAGGCGGTGTCGAGGTCTTTCAGGAGGTGCTCGGCCTTGCCGCGCTCGAGGATGGCGTTGAGGGCCTGTGTCTCCAGCGCTGCGCTCGCCCGCGTTTCGGCGGTGAGGTAGGGGGAGTTCGCCATCTGGCTCATGAAGATGATTTCACCTTCGTTTTGAATAAGATAGGACATATAGGCGCGGGTCATGGCGGTGAAGGCGGCGCGCAGGGGCAGGCCGTCATCGCGCAGAACGAAAGCCGAGAAGCGGGCCTTGGCGTGCAGATAGAGCGCCGCCAGGAGGGCGTCCTTGTTCTTGAAATAGATATAGACCGTGCCGGTGGCGACCTTGGCCCGGCGGGCGACGGCCTCCACGGAGAGGCCCGCGAGGCCGACCTCACGCACCTCATCGAGGGTGGCGGCGAGAATCTGCTGGGCCTTGGTCTCGTCTCTCTGACGCATGGCGAAATAATGAAGGAAGATTCAGTTTAGCGCAAGGCGCCTCAGCTGAGGCTCTCGCCGGGCTTGTGCACGGGCGTCATCACGGTCGGCGGCGAGACTGGGGCCGCGGCCGTGCTCGCGCCCAGCCGGTCCAGGAGGTGATCGCCGACCCGAAGGGCGTTGGCCACCGTCGTGAGGGTAGGGTTCACGGCGTTGGAGGAGACGAAGAAGCTGGTGTCGGCGACGTAGAGATTGTCGAGGTCGTGGGCCTTGCAGTCGCGGTCCAGCACCGAGCTCTTCGGATCGGCGCCGAAGCGGGTGGTGCCGCACTGGTGGGCGGTGCCGTAGAGGGGCAGGAGGCTGTCGAACTGGAAATGCCTCTGGGTGATCGGGTGGGCGTGGTCGACATAGCCGGCGAGAGAGTCGCGCAGCACATTCACAAGCCGCTCGTGGCCTTCGAGATTGGAGAAGGTGTAGTCGAGGCAGATGCGCCCTGCGCCGTCGAGGCGGACGCGGTTATCCGGGTGGGGCAGGTCCTCGGAGATGGCCAGCATGGAGAGCATGCGTTCGGCGGCCATGCCGGAGAGGCGGTCGGGCACCAGGATCGGGGGCAGCCAGTCCTCGATCTGGCCCTCAAGGGTCTGGCCGGACATGTATTCCAGCATCTGGATGTGGCCCATGGGCAGGTCGTAGCCGCCCTTCGGATCGCCAAAATAGAAGTCGTTCACGGCCAAGGTCTTGGGGAAGGACACCTGCTGGCGGCCCGGCGTCATCGAGACCATCGCCGTCGTATTGTGGAACATGTAGTTGCGCCCGACCTGGTCGGAGCTATTGGCGAGGCCCCCCGGATGGGCGGCATTGGCGGAGGCCAGCAGAACCACTGCCGTATTGGCGGCGCCGGCAGCCAGAACCACGATGTCACCACGCCAGCGCTCCTCACCCTGTTCAGTGTGACAGACGATGTCGGTGACGGTCTTGCCGGAGGGATCGGTCTCCATTCGCAGGACCTTGCGGCCGGTGAGGAGGGTGACGTTCGGCAAATCCATGATCGGCTCGACGGCGATCGTCCGGGCGTCGGACTTGGCCTTCACGAGGCACGGATAGCCGCCGCAGGTTTTGCAGCGGATGCAGGTGGAGGTGACGGGCCGGGCCTGATCGAGCTTGACGCCGAGGGGCAGGGAGAAGGGCTTCCAGCCGAGGTCTCCCAGTGGCCTTTCAAAGCCGCCACACCAGGGTCGTGGTGGACGGCGGCGAAAGGGTAGGGCGGCTCATCACCCTCCTCGGTGGGGTCATCGCCCCCGGGGCGCCGTGCACCTCCCAGAGTCGCTCGGCCTCGGTGTAGTAGGGGGCGAGGTCCGTCAGGCTGATCGGCCAGGCCGGGGAGATGCCGCCGGCGTGTTGCACCTGCGTGAAATCCCGCCCGCGCATGCGCATCAGGGCCGCGCCATAGAAGGTAGTGTTGCCGCCCACCCAATAGTGGGTGTTGGGGGTGAAGGGGTGGCCCTCCTTGTCGTACCAGCGCTCCTGGGTGCGGTAGCGGCGCTGCACGAACACGGACTTGGGGTTCCAGTTCTCCGCCTCGCGGGGCACGTGTTCGCCGCGTTCGAGGATGAGGATCGACTTGCCGCTGGGAGCCAGGCGCTGGGCGACGGTGGCGCCGCCCGCCCCGGAGCCGATGATCACCACGTCGAAATGTGCGGTCATGGCCTCAGCTCCCCGTTATCTCCGCCGTTCCCGGCGTCTCGGGTGGCAGGTGGTACTTCGCGCTGCCCCGCATGATCGCCCAGCGCACCAGGCCCTGCGGCAGGTAGTGCATGAGGCCGGCGGCCAGCGCGTTGTGCCAGCCGGGAACAAGCACGACCTTGCCCCGGTCGTTTGCCCGCAATGTGGCCGCGGCCACCTGTTCCGGCGTCTGGAAGAAGAGGCGGGGCGCCTCGGCCATCACCGCATCGGTGCCATTGGCGGCGGCGAATTCCGTGGCGGTGAAGCCCGGGCAGACAGCGGTGACCTTGATGCCATCGGCGCGGTGCTCGGCGTCGAGAGCCTGGCTGAAGGTGAGCATCAGGCTCTTCACGCCCGGATAGAGGCTGTGCCCGGCGACGCCCGGCGCGAAGCTGGCGAGGGAGGCGATGTTGATGATTCGGCCGGACTTCTTGGCGCGCATGGCCGGGATGACGCCATGGGCGAGGCCACAGGCATTGACGGCGAGGGTCATCAGGAAGTCGCGCTGGGCGGCCCAGGGGACATCGGCGAAGCTCTGGGCGATGGAATAGCCGGCGCTGTTGACCAGCACATCGGCGGAGCGGCCCCGCGCGGCGAGGGCGGCCAGGACATCGACGCAGGCGTCGAGCTTGGAGAGATCCGCCGGGATGGCGAAGGCCTCGATGCCGTGCGCCTTGGCGAGCTCATCGCCAAGGGCGGTCAGGCGGTCGGCGCGGCGGGCGACAAGGGCGAGGTCGTGGCCCCGGGCCGCCAGCGCCCTGGCGAAGGCCGCGCCAATGCCGGAGGAGGCGCCGGTGATGAGGGCTAAGCGCCCACGTCCCTCTTCGCCCCGCTCAGCCATCGTCAGCTCTCCACCAGGGGTAAAACTTCGGCATCTGGGAGGCCTTGCCCAGGAAGTCAGGATCGCGCTTCTCGCGGAAGCTGGCCACCCCCTCCTTACCGTCGCCGACCGAGGCGTAGAACATGCCGAGGCTGTCGATGCGGTGGGCCTCCACCGGGCTCTCCAGGGCCGAATTGCGCAGCAGCATCTGGCGCATGATGGCGGTCGCCACGGGGCTCTTGCCGTCGACAAACTTGCGGGCCAGGGCGCGGGCGGCGGGGAGGAGATCGTCGGGAGCGTGCACGGAGCGCACCAGGCGGCCGTCGAGGGCTTCCTGGGCGGTGAGGATGTCGGCGGAATAGACCCATTCCATGGCCTGCTGCAGGCCGACGATGCGGGGCAGGAACCAGGAGGAGCAGGCCTCCATGACGACGCCGATCCTGCCGAACACGAAGCCGATGCGGGCCTTCTCGGAGGCGAGGCGGATGTCCATGGCCAGCGTCATGGTCGCCCCGATGCCGACGGCCGCGCCGTTGATGGCGCCAATCACCGGCTTCTTGCAGTCATAGATGGCGAGGGTGACGCGTCCGCCGGTGTCGCGCACCCCGGTGACAATGGCCGGGTCATCGAAGCGCTCGTGCATGTCGGCGACAGTCGGCGTCAGGGTCTCATCGAGGCCGAAGACGTTGCCGTCCACCGAGAGGTCCATGCCGGCGCAAAAGGCCCGGCCGGCGCCGGTGACGATCACGGCGCCGACTTCATCGTCCTCGCTGGCCCGGCCGAAGACGTCGATGAGCTCGTTCGCCATCTCGACGGTGAAGGCGTTCATATTGTCGGGGCGATTGAGGGTGACCGTCGCGATGCGGTCTTCCACCTCATAGGAAATCGTCTGGTACGCCATGATCAGCCCTGAAAACGCCGATTGAGCTTCTTCATGCCGCCGATCCAGCGGTCATAGTTGTTCGTCTTGTTGCGCATGTATTCCAGCACTTCGGGGTGCGGCAGGACGAGGAAGGTCTCGGCTTCGATGGCGCGGACCACGGCCTCGACGCAGTCCTCCGGCGACATCATGCCGTTGATGGAGGCGACGCCGTTGGGGTTCCCGGCGGTCATCGCGGTCGCCACGGCCTGCGGGCAGAGGACGGAAACCTTGATGCCCTGGTCGCCGTGCGTGATGGCCAGCCACTCGGCGAGACCGACGGCGGCATGCTTAGTGACCGCATAGGGCGCGGAGCCGATCTGGGAGAGCAGGCCTGCCGCCGAGGCGGTGTTGAGGAGATAGCCGCCGCCCCGCGCCGCCATCAGGGGCACCAGATGCCGGGCCGCCCAGACGTGGGCCATGACATTGATGTCCCAAATCTTCTGCCACTGATCATTGGGCGCCTCGGCGCCGCCGCCCGTGCCGATGCCGGCATTGGAGCAGAAGAGGTCGATGGGGCCGACCTCGCGCTCAACAGTTTCGATCAGGGTTTTGATGTCCTCCTCCTTGGAGACATCGACGGTGAAGGCGCGGCCACCGATCTCATCGGCGACCGCCTTGGCGCCCGTCCCATCGCGGTCGGCGCAGACCACGGCCTTGGCGCCTTCCCGGGTGAACCGGCGGGCCATTTCGCGGCCGATGCCGCTGGCCGCGCCGGTGACGACGATGATCTTGTCCTTCAGGTCCATGGCGGCCTCCGACTGTGTTGCCCTGCAGGCGGCAGGCTTAGCGGAAAAAGCCGGTTCTGGGCGAGTTTCTCTTCGGGCCGCCTGATATAGAGGGGGTCTATCGTCAGCAAAAGAACGTCCAATTTTTCTTTATGGGATCGAGGGCCTAGGGTCGCGCCAACCCAACCGAAAGCTTGCTCCAATCCTCAAGGAGGGAACAACATGAGCGCTGATGGATCCGCGGCCGTTTGCCCGGTCATGCATGGAGTATCGACCGTCGCCGGCCGATCGAACCGCGACTGGTGGCCCAACCTTCTCAACATCAACATCCTGCACCAGAACGCCCCGGAGACCTCTCCGCTGGGCGCTTTCGACTACGCGAAGGCGTTCAAGGGCCTGGATTTCAAATCCCTGAAGGCCGACCTCGTCGCCCTGATGACCGACAGCCAGGCCTGGTGGCCGGCGGACTGGGGCCACTACGGCCCACTCTTCATCCGCATGGCCTGGCACAGCGCCGGCACCTACCGCATCCATGACGGCCGCGGCGGGGCGGGCTCGGGCACGCAACGCTTCGCGCCGCTGAATTCCTGGCCGGATAACGGCAATCTCGACAAGGCGCGGCGCCTCTTGTGGCCGATCAAGAAGAAGTACGGCAACGCCATCTCCTGGGCCGACCTGATGATCCTGGCCGGCAATGTCGCCCTGGAATCCATGGGCTTTAAAACCTTCGGCTTCGGCGGCGGCCGCGCCGACGTGTTCGAGCCCGAAGCCGACGTCTATTGGGGCAATGAAGACACCTGGCTGGGCGACACCCGCTATTCGGGCGAGCGCGAACTGGCCAATCCCCTGGCCGCCGTGCAGATGGGCCTCATCTACGTCAACCCGCAGGGCCCGAACGGCAATCCTGATCCGGTGGCCTCCGGCCGCGACATCCGCGAGACCTTCGCGCGTATGGCCATGGACGACGCCGAGACCGTGGCCCTGGTGGCCGGCGGCCACACTTTCGGCAAGGCGCACGGCGCCGGTGACGCCGGCCTCGTTGGCGTCGAGCCGGAAGGCGGCCCGCTGGAATCCATGGGCTTCGGCTGGGCCTCCACCCACGGGATCGGTCACTCCGGTGACGCCATCACGTCGGGCATCGAAGGGGCCTGGAAGCCGAACCCGACCAAGTGGGACATGGGCTACCTCAACACCCTCTTCAAATATGAGTGGGAGCTGACCAAGAGCCCGGCTGGCGCGCACCAGTGGCGGGCCAAGGACTGCGCGCCCGAGGACATGATCCCCGGCGCCCACGATCCTGCCACCAAGTATGCCCCGATGATGACGACGGCGGACCTCGCCCTGCGCTTCGACCCGATCTACGAGCCGATCGCCCGCCGCTACCAGCAAAACCCGGCCGAGTTCGCGGACGCCTTCGCCCGCGCCTGGTTCAAGCTGACCCACCGAGACATGGGTCCGCGCCCGCTGTACCTCGGCCCGGAAGTTCCGGCTGAAGTGCTGATCTGGCAGGACCCGGTGCCGGCCCAGAGCGGACCGGTGATCGACGCGGCTGACATCGCGGCCTTGAAGGCCAAGGTGCTCGCCTCCGGCCTGACCACAGCCGAACTGGTCTCCACCGCCTGGGCCTCGGCTTCGACGTTCCGGGGATCGGACAAGCGCGGCGGCGCTAACGGGGCCCGTATTCGCCTGGCGCCGCAAAAGGACTGGGCGGTGAATGAGCCGGCTCAACTGGCCAAGGTGCTGGGCAAGCTGGAAGCCATTCAGGCCGAGTTCAACGCCGGGGCCAAGAAGGTCTCCCTGGCCGATCTGATCGTCTTGGCGGGTGGCGCGGCGATCGAAGCGGCGGTGAAGGCCGGCGGCCAGGACGTCTCGGTCCCCTTCACGCCGGGCCGGACGGACGCCAGCGCCGAACAGACCGACGCCCACTCCTTCGCGGCTCTGGAACCCTCGGCGGACGGCTTCCGTAACTACCAACCCGACACGGCCATTCCGGCCGAACAGCTGCTGATCGACCGGGCTCACCTGCTGGGCCTGACGGCGCCGCAGATGACGGTTCTGGTCGGCGGCCTGCGGGTGCTGGGCGCCAATACCGGGGGCAACAAGGCCGGCGTCTTCACCGAGCGCCCGGGCGTGCTGACCAACGACTTCTTCGTGAACCTCGTGGACATGGGAAATTCCTGGAAGGTGCTCTCCGAGGCCAATGACGCCTATGAGGCCAGCGATCGGGCGACAGGTCAGAAGAAGTGGACGGCCACCCGCGCCGACCTGATCTTCGGTTCCAACTCGCAGCTGAGGGCCATCGCCGAGGTCTATGCCCAGGACGACTCGAAGGGCGCCTTCGTGCGCGACTTCGTGACGGCCTGGAACAAGGTGATGAACGCCGACCGCTTCGACCTGCACGGCTGAGTTCTGCGGGCGCCTGAGAGCTGGAGGCTCCCAGGCGCCCATTGAGCTGCCGCAATGCGCGGCCGGTGCGCCGCGTGAATCCTGGGCGCCTCAAGGAGGCTCCCATGCTGACAACGAGACTTGCCACCCTGCTCGCCGGCGCCGGCGTGGTCGGCCTGCTGGCCGTCTCGCCCTTGGTCGCGCAGGGCATCGCGCCATTCACCGCCGAGCCGGTCGCCCTGCGAAGCGACGGCGCCTGGAGCCAGCTTCGCATCACCCGAAGGGATGGCTCCCAGGTGACGGTGTCGCGCGATGATATCGCTCGCGTCGAATATCTGACGCCCGCCAGAGCGGCCACTGGCGGCCTGCCGGGAACATATAGCTGGGTGGGCGGACAGACTCTGGTGATCCAGCCGGATGGCACATGTCAGGTCTTCCTTGGCGGCCGGCAGATCAACAGCTGCGCCTGGATCAGCCTGGGTGACGGCCGCTACCGCTTTACCCACCGGGATGGGGGCTGGGTTGATACGGTGACCTTGTCGCCCGATGGGAACGTGATCACCGGCCGCAACAATGTGGGCTCCGACCTGCGCGGCCAGCGCATCGGCGTCCAACCCCAACCGGTTGATCCGCCACCGGCCCCGGGCTTGCCTGGCCGCTACAACTGGGTCAGCGGGCAGGTGCTGGTCATTCAGCCCAATGGAACATGCCAGGTCTTCCTGAATGGCCAGCAGATCAACAGCTGCGCATGGGTGAGCCTCGGCCGCGACCGGTACCGCCTGACCCACCGCGACGGCGGTTGGGTCGACACGATCACCCTCTCGGCGGACGGCAAGGTGATCAGCGGCGTCAACAACGCCGGAAATCCACTGCGCGGCGTGCGGCAATAGGCGGGACACGCCGCCCAGCGAGGCGAGGCGTGCGATCAGGACGCCCGAGTTGGGGCGGCTCGGGCGCCTAGTCGTCGAAGCCCACGAACACCGCCGCCTCGTCCACGGGCTTGCGCTCGGAGACCACGGCATTGGCGGGGAAGGTTTCGTCCGGCCAGCCGAGGGCGATGGACTTCATGATCACCTGATCATCGGCGATGCCGGCATGCTCGCGCACCACGGGCGACTGCATGATCCCCTGGCTGTTGATCACGGCGCCCAGGCCCCGCGACCAGGCGGCGTTGACCAGGGCGGTGGCCACGGCCCCGCAGTCGAAGCAGGAATCGTCGCTGTCCTGCAGTTCCTTGTCGAAGGTGACGATGATGCAGACGGGGGCGTCGAACTGGCGAAAGCCGCGCAGCACCCAGTCCTGCCGGCCGGCCTTGTCGTCGCGTTCGATGCCCATGGCGCCAAACAGCTGCTTGGCGACACCGATCTGGCGCTCCCGGTGCTTGCCCTCGAAGGCGCGGCCGGTGCGGAATTCGCGCGACTGCGGCACGCCGGCGATGTTGCGCTCCGTATTGCCCTTGCGGATGCGGTCCAGGGGCTCGCCGCTGATGACGTAGAAATTCCAGGGCTGGGTGTTCATCGAGGAAGGGGCCCGCATGGCGATCTCGAGGATCTCCTTGATCAAGGCCTTGGGCACGGGCTTTGGCAGATAGCCCCGGATGCTCCTGCGCCCCTTCACCACGTCGTCGTATTGCATGGCCATCTCCCGCCGCATTTTCTTGTCTTGTGTTCTACCTGCCTTAGGGGCCGGCAAGCTTTCAAACCCGGATCATCACCGGGTCCAGGGCCGTACCAGGCGGATAGTGATCGCCCAGCACCTGGTAGCCTTCGATGGTGATCGCCGCCGGGATCACCAGTTCGCCGCCGATGCCCGTAACGGCGCCCGCCACATTCAGTTTGGCGATTTCCACGCGGCGGTCGCGCATCGGGCTGTCCATGACGCTAATGATCGCCTTATCCGGACCGATAACCACCTGCGGGTCGGCCAGGCACACCTGCAGCATTCCCCCATGGGCCGCGAAGCGGACCTCCCCCGTGAACATGGCCTGACCTTGAGGCCTTCCATCTCCGCCTATCTTCAGGCCAGGTCCTGGCGCCGGCTCAAACGAAAACGTCCCATCGGCCCTCCTCTCGGCGCCGCCACTGGTCTCGATCGACCCACCGGCCCCTTCCACGTAGTTGCGAAAGCTCTCTTTCACGCCCCAGGTCAGCTTGGCCTCGGCCATTGCTCTTTGTCTCCGCACCGTTGATCCCCTCATAGCGCGCGGTTCGGCGTCCCTGCAAAGCATCCCAATGCGCCTGGGGGCTCCGCAGGTTAGGGTGACCTTGCGTAACTATGTGAAAAGTCAGCAATAAAGCGGCGGCGACCCTTGCCGCCCGGCGCGATTGCGTTTCATCTCTCCGATCAGTCAGACGCCGGAAAACGGCGCGGTGAGGGTGAGGACATCAAAGTGAGCGATCAGCCGGGCGCCGTGTTGCCCCAGAAGATGACCATTCCGGCGATCCTGGCGTTCGCCGCCTCGACCGTGCCGATCAGCGGGATTGGCGTCGCCCTCACCATCTATCTTCAGCCCTACATGGCCAGCGCGCTCGGCGTTCCGCTGCTGGTCGTGGCGGGCTCCTGGTTCACCGTGCGTATGCTGGATTTCGGCATCGACGTGGCGCTGGGCGTGATGATGGACCGCTTCCGCTCGCGCTGGGGCCGCTACCGGGTCTGGTTCGTGGGCGGCGCCCCGATCCTGATGCTCGGAACGTACATGCTTTACATGGCGCCGCCCGGCATCGATCAGGCCTACATCGTCGCCTGGCTCTTCGTGTTCTACCTCGGCACCTCGATCTTCGGCCTCTCCCACGCCGCCTGGGCCGCGACCCTGGTCACCACCTACAATGAACGATCCCGCGTTTTCGGACTGATGGCGCCCGTGGGCATTCTCGGCGCCCTGATCGTGCTGGCCCTGCCGGCCATCGCCGAGAAAACTGGGCATGCGGGTGAAGCCGTGCACTGGATGGGTTGGTTCGGGATCATTCTGTTGCCGATCACCGTGGCGATCGTCGTGATGTCGACTCCCGAGCGCATCGCGCCGGAGACGGCGAAGCACGAGACCCTGCCGCTGCGCGAATATTGGGACATCATCAAGCGCCCGTCCTTCCTGCGCCTGCTGATCGGAGAGGCGGGACTTGTGTTGGGCCCTGGTTGGATGAGCGCCCTCTACGTCTTCTTTTTCACCCATTCACGCGGCTTCACGCCGGGCTCCAGCGGCCTGCTTCTGATGGTCTACGTCGTGGCTGGCACCATCGGCGCGCCCGCCGCCGCCTGGCTGGCCATCAAGATCGGCAAGCACAACACGCTCTTCGCCACCACCACCTCCTACTCGCTCGGGCTCCTCACCGTGATGCTGATCCCGCACGGCAACTTCCTGGCGGCGATCCCGACCATGATCTGGTGCGGTTTCATGGCCTCCGGCTTCGGCCTGATGACCCGCGCCATGACGGCGGACTTCGGCGACGAAATCCGGCTGGAACAGGGCAAGGAGCGGATCACCATGCTCTATTCCTTCACGGCGCTGGCCGCGAAGGTGGCAGGCGCCTTTGCCGGCGTGTTCACCTACTGGGTGCTGGCCAGGATCGGCTTTGATCCCAAGGAAGGCGCGGTCAATACGCCGGAGGCTATTCGCGGGCTTGAACTGGCCTACATGATCGGCCCCGTGGTGTTCGTGATGTTGGGTGGGGCCTGTTTCCTCGGCTGGAACCTCGACGCCAGGAAGCACGCCGATATCCGCACCCAGCTCGACGAACGGGACGCCGCCCTGGCACGGGCGCCCTCCGGCCACCAGCAGGATGAGCTGGCGCCCGTCGTTGAAAGCCTGACCGGACCGTCCTAACCGGCGAGCCGGTCAGGCCGGTCTTCGGGTTCCAGGGCCCGCTGAATCGCCGCCACCAGCGCGGTGAACTCGATGGGTTTGGCCACGGCGTCGTCCATGCCGGCGGCCAGATAGGCGTCCGTCTGGTGGCGCATGGCATTGGCGGTCAAGGCGATGACGGGCGTGCGTGGGCGCCCGGCCTCCGCCTCGAAGTGGCGGATTTCCGCCGTTGCGCCGACACCGTCCAGCACGGGCATCTGGATATCCATGAGGATCAGGTCAAAGGCGCTGGCGCGCACGGCGTCCACGGCCTGCCTTCCGTTTTCGGCGAAGGTCAAGCGGGCATCCAGGGGGGCGAGGAGGGCCTCCAGGATCAGGCGATTGGTCGGGTTATCCTCTGCCGCCAGGATGCGGAGCGCCTCCTCGGAAGGCTCATGCTCGCTTCTTGACGCACTCTTCGGGATTGGACGCGGCTCGGCGGCCGAGACCTGACCCGGCGCGTCGGCGCGGGTCAGGGGCAGGGTGAATTGGAACGTGGATCCGTGACCCTCCCGGCTTTCCAGGGTGAGGCGCCCGCCCATCAAGGTGGTCAAGCGGTTGGAAATCGCCAGGCCCAGGCCCGTGCCGCCGAAGCGGCGGGAGGTGGAGGCGTCGGCTTGCGTGAACTTCTCGAAGATCAAGGCGGCCTTGTCCTTGGCCACGCCGATGCCCGTGTCGCGCACGGCGAAGGTTACGCCGGTCCCTGACTCGGCCAGTCGCACGGTGAGGCTGATGGCGCCCTGGTCGGTGAATTTCAGGGCGTTCGAGGCGAGATTGCCGAGCACCTGGGTCAGACGGGCGCTGTCGCCCATCCAGAGGCCGCGGCAGGCGGGGTCGACATCGATGGCGAAGGTCAGGTCCTTCTGATGGCAAAGGTGGGCGAATGGCGCGGCGGCGGCCCGCACCACGGTTTCCAGATCGAACGGCCGAAGTTCCAGCTCGATCTTGCCTGCCTCGATCTTGGAAAGGTCGAGCACGCCATTGAGCACGGAGAGCAGGGTCTGGCCGCTTTCGACGATAACGCCCAACTGGTCGCGCTGTTCGGGCGCGAGATCGCCGCGTTGAAGGATCTGGGCCATGCCGAGGACGCCGTTCAGCGGCGTGCGGATTTCGTGACTCATGGCCGCCAGGAACTCGCTCTTGGCGATGTTCGCCGCCTCGGCCTCCTGGCGGGCCTCCGTCAGCTGCAGGAAGACCTTGGCATTGGAGAGCTGCAGGGTGCGGGCATTGATCAGGAGCATTATGCCCAGCCCGGCGAACAGCCACGCATAAGGCCCCTGGCCGAGACTGGCGAGGTTCCAGACTAGGGCGACGGCCGTCGCCGGGATCGTGAACAGGAACATGTGCCTGTTCAGGCTGTGCTCCACCGCCGCGACCAGGACGATGCCCATGGCGAGGCAGACGGCGAGAACCCGCGCCTCATAGCCGTGCAGCGGTGCGAGCAGACAGGGCACAGTGCTGAGCCAGCACGCCGAGGCGCAGATGGCGATCAGCTGGGCGCGGAGCATCGTCTGCCGTTTTGGATCAGTCTCATCCAGGCGCGGCTCGACACGCACCCACCACAGGTGCAGCGCCCCTTCAACGGCTGCATAGACCGCGAACCAGACCGTCGCGGCGGCTGGCGTGAATATCTCGACCCACACTGTCAGCGCGGCCACGACCGCGATCGAGATCAGGCGCACGGGCCGCTGGTCCACGTAGACGCGGGTATAGAAGCGCCGGAGGGTCTCCGCGAATGCGGTGGGGGCGGTCATGTCTGACTTATCGCCGATCAGGCTTAAGGACGCGTTGGGTTAAGCTGCGCCAGAGCGTCGCAGCCGCGCTTGGCAGGGCCGGGGCCCGAGGCGTAACACTGAGCCCAACCAAGAAAAGACAAGGGAGCGGACCATGATCGAAGGGCCCATCAACGGCGGCAACCACGGCTGGGCGTTCGCCCGGCCCCTCATCGATCTCAAGGCCAAGGGCTATGTGGAGGAGGAATACTTCCTCACAGGCGAGGCGACGACCTTCGCCCTGGCCCCCGGCGCGGAAATGACCCGCGATGGCAAATGGGCCGCGCAAGCCACGGGCAAGACGCCCTTCAAGACCCGCTTCCTGGTCTACCGCCCGGCCGATCCGGCCAAGTTCAACGGCACGGCGGTGGTCTGCTGGAACAATGTCACCGCCGGTTACGAGCTCTTCTTCGGGGAAAGCCCGGAAGTGCTGGAGGGCGGCTATGCCTATATCTGCGCCTCGGTGCAGAAAGTGGGCGTGCACGGCTTCGATGACGACCCGCAAGGCCTCGTCGCCTGGGACGCGGCCCGCTACGGCTGCCTCTCGATCCCATCGGATGACGCCTCCTACGACATCTTCACCCAGGTGGCTCGGGCGGTGGGTCCGGAGCGGTCCGGGGCTGTCGATCCCATGGGCGGCCTGAAAGTGACGAAGGTGATCGGCCTCGGCGCCTCGCAGTCGGCCGGGCGGCTTTCGACCTATGTGAACGCGATCCACCCCCTTCCCAAGGGTGCGGGCGGCCACGCCTTCGATGGCTACATCCTGCAGATCTACTTCGGCAACGGCACGCCGCTTGCGGCTTCGGATCGCCCGGCCACCGCCGCCGGCCGCGACGCCCGGCCCCTGCCGCGCGCGGGCAACCTGATCCGTGAGGACCTCGATGTGCCGGCGATGATCGTCAATACCGAGCTGGAGGCCATCGCCTGCTTCCCGGTGCGCCAGCCGGATACCGATCGTTTCCGCACCTGGGAGGCCGCGGCCCTGACCCACGTTTCCTACCAGGCCCAGGTGATGCGCAACGAGAAGTTCAAGCGCGACTTCGGCAAGGCGCCCGCGGCGGCCACCGAGACCATGAACCGCATCTATATCCAGCCCTACTATGACGCGGCCCTGCACCACATGAATCGCTGGGTGAATGGCGGGCCGCCGCCGCCGGCCCAGCCCCTGATCGAGTTCACCGCCGACGGCCAGGTGATCCGCGACGCCCACGACATCGGCAAGGGCGGCATCCGCATGCCCCAGGCCGATGCGCCGGTGGCGATGAACTCCTCCGTGCCGGTGACCAACGACTTCTCCGGCCGCCTGCGCGGTTCCAACAAGCCCTTCGACAAGGCCGAGCTCGACCGCCTCTACAAGGACGAGGCCGACTACCTCGCCAAATTCCGCGCCGCCGCCGAGGCCGCCGTGAAAGCCGGCGTGCTGATGCCGCGCGAGGTGGAACTGCAGACGGCCGAGGCCGCCAGCGAATACCGCCGGGCGCGGGAAGGGGTGTTGGTGGGCTGACCCATAGGGGGCACGTTCCTCCAGGCGCGTGTCCCCAGGGCCTCTGCATGACCCCCGTTCAAGGCGAACAGATTATCGAACTCCTGCGCGCTCACGACGGCCACAGGCTGACCGTCGTCCTCGCCGACGGTCAGGAACTGGCCGTGACCAACATCGCGTGGGCGCGCGATCTCGGCGCTGACTACGACCACGTCACCACCAACGTCTCGCCCGACGTCCAGGACGCGGCGATAGACTTTTTCCTCACCTGCGACGTCCGCTCGATCCATGATCCAGCGACCAACGCCGCCCTGTTCACGGCCACTTGACCGCCCCTACGGCGCCCGCCATCCAGTGCGGGCATGACCAGCCTCTACGACTTCTCCGCCCTCGACATCGGCGGCGCCCAGGTTCCGCTCGCGGACTATCGCGGGCGGGTGCTCCTCATCGTCAACACGGCGTCCAAGTGCGGGTTCACGCCGCAATATGAGGGGCTGGAGAAGCTCTATGAGGACCTGGAGCCCAAGGGCCTCACCATCCTCGGCTTCCCCTGCAACCAGTTCGGCGCCCAGGAGCCGGGGGATGCGGAGGAAATCGCCAACTTCTGTAAGCTGACCTACGACGTAAGCTTCCCGATGTTCGCCAAGCTGGAGGTGAACGGGCCGGGTGAGGCGCCGCTCTTCGCGTGGCTGAAGGCCCAGGCGCCGGGCCTCCTCGGCACCAAGTCAATCAAGTGGAACTTCACCAAGTTCCTCATAGATCGCGAAGGCAAGGTGCGGGCCCGGTTCGCCCCGGCCGACAAGCCAGAAGACCTGCGCGCCAAGATCGAGGCGTTGCTCTAAAGGCGCCCAGTTCTTTACTTGTGAGGCCGGGCTTTGCACCATTCAAAGAATGGCCCTTCGCCACTACTCATTGCTCGCTTTCTGTTCGCTCACGGCGTGCGCGAGCCTGAACCCTCCAATTCAGAGTTCTGTGCTTCGGCCTCCGGTCATCAACATCCAAGAGCCCCTCGCTGGACGACCGAACGTGAGCTTGACCCTTCAACTGGCAGAGCAATCCCAAGCCCAACGGGCGCGAAGTCTCGCTGGCCAAGCCTGGGCGGACTACTGCGCGCAAAGCCAAGGGGCTGAGTGCATTGGGGATGGCGTCTACACGATCCGAGCTCAGCTGACCCAGAGTCCGGACAGTTTCGCCTGGTTCGATTGTGTGATTGAGATTCGGGGGTCGAAGGCGCTCCCGGCTGGGTCATCACCAGCGCGCGCCGCCGCAATCTCGATCTTCCGTTACGACAGCAACGTCGCACGGACCGAGCTTTGCTATCAGCGTCTACACTCGTTCCAGGCGCTGACGCGTAACATGTACACGTCCCCGCTCACCACCGGCGCCTGCCGGGGACGTGTACTTGTTACGCGTCCCCCAAGCTCAAAGCCCCTATCTCCGCCGCCGGATATGGCGTGTGTTTGTCTTCGCGCAGCGCATCCAGGAAGGCGCCCATGGTCCGGGATTCGGGTTTCAGGCGGCGCAGGAGGTCTTTGAGGCCTGGCGACAGGTCGCGGGAGCTCTCGCCGCCCGCCAGCCAGAAGCTCACCGCTGAGGAAACGTAAGCGCGGTCATAGTGCTGGTGGGTCTCGCAGAAGGTCCGTTCCTCAGCCGAGAGATCGAAATCATCGCAGATGGCGAGGCCGAAATCGGTGACGAAGATCTGCCCGCCGTCCGTCATCACGTTGCCGGTGTGCAGGTCGAAGTGCAGCATGCCGCGGGCGTTCATGAAGGCGGCGGCCTCGGCCAGTTGCTCGTGGAACCGGAGGATTTTCGGCTCCGCCGCCGCGAGATCGGGTTGGTTCTCCAGCCACGGGCCCAGCATGTCCGGCACGCATTCCATGAAGAGAACGATGGAAGCCCGGGCGGCCGCGATGGCGGCGATGCGCTCGCGGATCGCGTCCGAGTGATCCCAGTAGGGAAAGGCGCGCTCCATCCATTCCTTCTGGCGCTCGGAAAGCTCGGATTCGGGACGCGGCAGGACCCGCCAATGGTGGACGAGCGGGAAGTAGGGGCAGGCGCCGGAGAGAGCCCAGTCACTGGCCTTCAGGTACGACAGCAATTCCCGTTCGGCGCCGAAGCCGGCCGAGCCGACGCCGTATTGATAGAACATCGGCAGCCCGAACATGTTGGCGGTGGAGCCGGCATTGGCGCCGCGCTCGAGATCGGTGAGGGCGACGTGTTTGACGAACACCTTGGCGCCTTCGATTTGCAGCGTGCCCGAGCGGCCGCCGTGGAAATGCTCGCGCCAGGCGCCCTCCAGCGGGACGAGCCCCAGGAGCTCGGCGTCGCTTTTCGCGGCCAGCCAGGCGGCGACTTTCCCGTGAGCCTCGCGGCGCGCCTGCATGGTTCCCCCTTTGCCGCCCTGACGCGGATTGCCTTAAGTTGGGGCCGAATCGCGCGGAGCCAAGGCCGGCAATGAAACGGCTCGTCTTTGATCTTGACGGCACCCTGGCCCTGGATGAGCCGGACCGGCCCTATCCGGACCGCCGCCCGAACCTGCCGCTCGTGGAAAAGCTCCGCGCCTACAAGGCCGAGGGGTTCGAAATCATCATCGCCTCGGCGCGCAACATGCGCACCCACGCCGGCAACATCGGCAAGATCAACGCCCTCACCCTGCCTATCATTCTGGACTGGCTGGCCCGCCACGACATCCCCTTTGACGAAGTGCATGTCGGCAAGCCGTGGTGCGGCACGGAGGGCTTCTACATCGACGATAAGGCGGTGCGGCCCAGCGAGTTCGTGGCGCTCAGCAAGGCGGAGATCGACGCTCTGCTGGCCAAGGAAGCCTGACGACGGTGGCGCCCCTTCGGCTGATCATGTCCGGCGCCGTGGTGGGCCAGGAACTGGCCGCCGAGTTCGGGCCCTTGCCGCCGGCCTTCCTGCCGGTGGGGACACGGCGGCTCTATGAGCTGCAATTGGATGCCCTCGAGGGCGCTAGCGGACTGCACCTCGTCCTGCCGGAGGCTTATCCCGTGCCGCCGGATGACGCCCGGCGGCTGGCCGAGCGCGGTGTCGAGATCGTGCCGATCCCCGAGAGCCTGAGGCTCGCCGAGGCCGTGGTCTATGCCCTGAATTCAGTGGGAGCCGGCGATGCGCCCGTCCACATCCTGCATGGCGACACCCTGATCGGCGCCCCGCCCCTGGAGACCTCCGACGTCATCGTCGGCGGGCCGCGCGCCAGCGAATATGCCTGGGCGGAGATGGCGGTGGATGCGGCGGGCCGGGTCACGGCCTTGGAGACCACGGCGGCGGGGGAGGACGGCCACGAGGGCCGGCCCATCGCGGCGGGCTATTTCAGCTTTTCGTCGGCGCGGGAACTGGTGCGCTCTTTGACCCGGGCGCGCGGGGATTTCGTGGCGGGGCTGAACCACTATCTCGGCGACCATGAGGTCCGCCTGGTCCCGGCCAGCCAATGGCTCGACTTCGGCCACTTGCAGACGTTCTTCCAGTCGCGCCTCGCCGTGACCACGGCCCGGGCTTTCAATACCGTGCGCATCGACGGTCTCACCGCCCGCAAGACCAGCGACGACCGGGGCAAGATCAGGGCGGAGGCCCACTGGCTGAACGCAATCCCGCCGTCGGTGCAGATCCACACGGCCCGCCTCCTGGCCCACGGCGTCGATGGCGGGCGGGCTTTCTATGAGACCGAATACGAATACCTGCCCGTGGTCTCTGAGCTGTTTGTCCACGGCCTCCTCGGACGCCAGTCCTGGATGCGCATCCTGACGGCCTGCGAGGCCGTGCTCACCGCCTGCGCGGCCGACAAGGGCGAGGGCTCGGCGGATGCTGCCCTGAAAACCCTCTGCCTCGACAAGACCCAGGAGCGGCTTGAACGCCATGCCCGCGAAACCGGCTTTCAGATCGGCAAACCGCTCAGCCTCGCGGGCCGGCCTATGCCTGCGCTCACGCAAATCGCCGAGCGGCTGGCGGCGAGGCTCGATCTGCAGTCTGGCCGCCGCGAAAATGTCATGCACGGCGACTTCGGATTTTCAAACCTGCTCTATGACAGCCGGGTCCGCCGCATCCGCGCCCTCGATCCGCGTGGCCTCGTAGGGGACCGGCCAGGGATTTACGGCGACCTGCGCTACGACCTCGCCAAGCTCGCCCACTCCATCGTTGGCCGCTACGATCAGATCATCGCCGGGCGCTACCGGGCCACGGAGCACGACGGCGACTTCACGCTTGAGTTCGAGGAGATCGCCGCCCAACCGTGGCTGGAGGCCGCCCTGGGCGAGATGACGGTGGATAGTGTGGCGGCCCTGTCGCCGACGATCCGCGCGGCGATGACCGGGCTCTTTCTCTCCATGCTCCCCCTCCACGCTGACCGGCCCGACCGCCAGCGCGCGTTCATCGCCAATGCCCTGCGGCTCTACGCGGAGCTGGACGCATGATCGTCATCCCCATGGCCGGCCGCTCGCAGCGTTTTTTCGACGCTGGCTATGACCGGCCGAAGGCGATGCTGGATTTGCACGGCAAGAGCGTCTTCGCCCACGCTGTGGGGAGTTTCGAAGCGGAGTTTGGCAGTATGCCGTTCCTCTTCATCTGCGCCGCCGGTCAGGCCGATTTCGTTGAGGACGAGTGCGCCGCGCTCGGTGTCGGCGCGAGCAGCGTCATCTCTCTGGACGCCCCCACGGCCGGCCAGGCCGAGACCGTGGAACTGGGTCTCGCCGGTGCTGAGATCGGTGATGGGGCGCCCCTCACCATCTTCAACATCGATACCTTCCGTCCGGGCTTCGTCTTCCCGCCGGCCATGGATGGCCTCGACGGCTGGCTGGAAGTCTTCAAGGGGGAGGGCGCCAATTGGTCCTACGTCCGCCCTGCGCCGGGACCGGACCCAATCGCCCTGGAAACCGCCGAGAAGCGCCCGATTTCGGATCTCTGCTGCACCGGGCTCTATCACTTCGCCCGGGCTGGAGACTTCCGCCGCGCCCTGGCCGAGGAACGCAAAGCCCCCCAGGCGAAGGAGCTCTACGTCGCCCCGCTCTACAATCACCTGATCCGGGAGGGGGGCCGCATCGGCTACAGCCTGATCGGGCGGGGTGAGGTCGTCTTCTGCGGTACGCCGGCGGAGTACGAGAGCCTGCTCTAGCGGACGTTTTTCACCGCCGCGACCAGCCGTGAGGCGCGGTTCGACCAGCGGTGTTCGGCCATGGTCTTCTTGTGGCCCGCCCGGGCGATGGCGGCGAGTTTCGAGGTGTCTTCCAATAGGCCCGCAAGCTGAGCCGGCGTCTCATCCATGCGCCGCCAGGGGAAGGTGACGATCTCGCGGCCCTCCTTAAAGGCCTCGGCATAGTAGGTGCTGGCGTCGGAGAACACAGCCGCCCCGCCGGCCATGGCCGTGAACACCCGCTCATGCCCCCCGGCCACGAAGCCGTTGTTGGTGTTCAGCACGACGCGCGCCCGGCGTAAGAGGTGCAGAGTCTCCTCGAAACTGCCGACCCCGCCATAGGTGAAGCTCGGATATTTCGCCGCCATCGGCTCCCAGCCGACCCCATAGACATGCATCGGCGTGCCGGCGGCCCCGAGCGCATTCAGCAGGGCGTCGCGGTGGTAGGCCTCGGCGAAGGCCTGGGGCGCCTGCAGGAGGGGCACGAACTGTTCGAAGAGCTCGCCGCTCAGCTGGCCGCCCCGGTCGGCGAGGGAGGCTTTCAGCGCCTCGACCACGCTCATCCGGCCATCGGCCGCCATGCGGGCGGCGATCTCGCCGACGATCTCCTTGGCCGGGCTGGCGCCCCACTTGTCCCAATCGCGCGGCGGCGCTCCCCGGTAAGTGCCGGTGAAGAGGAGGGGGATGTCACGCCGGGCGAAGGCCTCGTCGGAGGTGTCGACGGGTTCGGCGAGTTCGTTGGCCGCCGGCGGCAGGAAGCCCAGTTGCGGCGCGCTTTTCACGGCCGGCCAGAGGCTGGCGAACTGGACGTGGGTGCGGTCGAGGAAGAACACTGCCCGCTTGCGGATCGGCGTTGTCAGGCGTTCGATGTGATAAACGGGGTGATCCAGGTAGAGGCTGGCATAGACGGCGCCCAGCCCGTCATAGACCGAGGCCCATGCCGTGGTTTTCCAGCCGCTGCCGATGCCGCCGAAGGCGAAGTAGCAGTCCGGCGGCGCCTCCACGGTCGAATTCAGCTCGGCCAGGCCCTCCGGCGGCAGGAGGTCGATGATCCGTACGTCGTGGCCGGCGGCCGCCAGGGCCGCCGCGACCTGGTCGATGTGCAGGCGCAGGGAGCCGTACTGCGACTGGCCTTTCATCAGAACGAAGCGCATGGCGGCGACCCTTTTCGCCGCACGCTTAGCCCGCTTCGCCATGGCGTCCTAGCGACCGCTGGCCGATCAAGGCGCATTGTCGGGAACCCGACTTTCAATGGTGCGTTTGACCCCGAGGACCTGGGGGCGACGAACCAATGCATGTGATCGACTACTACCGGCAACAAGCCGCGATATGCCGGCGATCAGCCGCCGCGATGACCGTCGGCGAGCACCAGCGCGGCATGCTGCTGCTCGCCAGGGATTTCGATCGGGACGCGGTCAGGACAGAGCTTTGGGTCCGGACCCATCGGCCCGGCCACGCGACGCCACCCTATTCCTAATCGTTGATCGCCGTCGCCTTCTGCTGCTGGCCAATGGCGGTGGAATCAAGCGGCGTCTGCAGCCGTTCGAAGTGCGGCAGCAGCTTGTCGATGATGGTGTCGGCCGTCCAGCCGCCGTCCCGCGAGAAGGTCTCGATGGGCCGGGGCTGCTGGAATATCGAGATGTTGTAGCCGCCGGCCCCGAAAACCTGGCCCGAGAGCGGGGCGCTGGCGGGCGCCGAGAGGGCCACAGCGAGTTCCGCCGGGCGGGCGGGGCTGGAGACCTCACGCATGGCCTCACGCCGGGCGATGGCCTCGGGGTCGGTGCGCGGCACGGAATCCGTCAGGCGTGTCGCGGCGCCCGGGGCGATGGCGTTGGAGCGGATGTTGTTGCGCGCGCCTTCCAGGGCGACGATCCGCGAGAGGCCGGCGATGCCCATCTTGGCCGCGCCATAGTTGGTCTGGCCGACATTGCCGATCAGGCCGGAGGTGGATGACCACATCACGTAGTTGCCCTCCTTCTGGCCGCGGAAGTGGTTGATCGTCGCCCGCACCACATTGAAGTGGCCGCGCAGGTGCACCTCGATGATGCCGTCCCACTCTTCCTCGGTCATGTTGTGGATCATGCGGTCGCGCAGGAACCCGGCAGGGTTCTGCACGATGTGCAGGCCGCCGAACGTGTCCATGCACTGTTGAACCATGCGGTTCACGGCGGCCAGGTCGGTGACGCTCTCGGTGTTGGAGACGGCTTCGCCGCCAGCCGCCCTGATCTCGGCCACCACCTCTTCAGCAGGGCCTTTGTCGGCGCCTTCTCCGTGGATGCCGCCGCCCAGGTCATTGACCACCACCTTGGCGCCCTGACGCGCCGAGATCAGCGCCACTTCACGCCCGATGCCGCGTCCGCCGCCGGTGACCAGCACCACCTTGCCGTCGAGAAGTCCCATGATGTCTATCCCTATGAATTGGTCTGCAGATTGTCGGGCAGGCCGAGAATCCGCTTTGAAATGATGTTCTGCTGCACCTCGAAGGAGCCGCCGGCGATCGAGCCGGCCTTGCCGCCCAGCCAGCCGCGTACCTGGGCGAGCTCCGCCTCGGAGAAGGTGTCGCCCTCCCAGCCCAGACCCTGGTGACCCATCATCTCCAGGATCAGTTCCGCGCGCGTCTGCGAGCCATAAGTCGCCGAGGCCTTGAACAGGGAGACCGTGTGGGTGGGGCTGCCGTTGCTCTTCGATTCCGCGTGGGCCCGCGCAATCATCAGGTCGTGTGCCTTTGAATGCATAAGGTTCTCGGTGACCCGCGAGCGCAGGTCGAGATCGGCCAGCTTGCCGTCCTCATCCACGCCCACATAGCGCTTGGCGAGGTCCTGCAGGGGCGTGATCTTAGGGGCGGTGACATTGT
>JAXMCG010000011.1:0-97346 GCA_046349475.1 Caulobacteraceae bacterium
AGGCCCGGAACCTTGCGCATGTCGTAAAAGATGCGCAGCGCCTCGGCGACCAGCTTCTGCTTGATCCCGGGATAGTGGACTTCGATGATTTCACGCATCGTGTCGTCGTCGGGGAAGCGGATGTAGTGGAAGAAGCAGCGGCGCAGGAACGCGTCCGGCAGTTCCTTCTCGTTGTTCGAGGTGATGATCACCACCGGGCGGATCTTGGCGCGGATCGTCTCGTCGGTTTCGTAGACATAGAACTCCATCCGATCGAGTTCCTGCAGGAGGTCGTTCGGGAATTCGATGTCCGCCTTGTCGATTTCATCGATCAGCAGGACCGGGCGTTCGGGGGCGTCGAAAGCCTCCCAGAGCTTGCCCTTCTTGATGTAGTTCTTCACGTCCTTCACCCGCTCGTCGCCGAGCTGGGAGTCGCGCAGGCGGGTCACCGCCTCGTATTCGTAAAGGCCTTGCAGGGCCTTGGTCGTCGACTTGATGTGCCAGGTGATCAGGGGCGCATTCAGCGCCTTGGCCACTTCATAGGCCAGCACGGTCTTGCCGGTGCCGGGCTCACCCTTGATGAGGAGCGGCCGCTCCAGGGCGATCGCGGCGTTGACCGCCACCTTCAGATCGTCTGTGGCGACGTAATCGGCCGTGCCTTCGAAACGCTGGCTCATTCAAGACTCCCCGAAATGCCGGTTCCCCCACGAGATCCGGCGAACAGTTGTTCAAATCGGGGAGCACCCTAAAGCGCCAGCCGCCGCATGCAAGCGGCGTTCTGGCGAACGCCGTGATCCAGCCGTGCGAAAATCAATCGACCGCCGGCTGATATTCCTCCTCGGGCGGTTCAGCGTCGTCATAGCCGAAGGTTCCGGCGCCCTTGTCCACGGGGCTCGCCGGTGAGAACGACCGGCCCTCCGGGTCCAGCAGCGCATAGAGGTCGGAGGCGGAGGGGGCTTGGATCAGGCGGGCAGGCGGGGCGTCCGGGCGGTGGGCCATGCAATCTCCTCGCGGGCTGAATCCATCTCAACCGCGCAAGTCGGCCGATTGTTTCGCGTCTATTCGGGAATGGGCCGCATTTCCCTGTCGGGGCCCGCGAGGTCGTCCCGGTCGCCGTCATCATAGCCGAGGGCCGCGATGTCATCGTCGGCGAGAACATCCGCCTCCAGGTCGGCCGGAGAAACCTCGTCGGTGGAAACATGATCGGCGCCAGTGGCGTCTCGATTGAAACTTCGCGGCTCATTCGCCCGCTCGCCTGCCTCCAGCAGCATGTCGAGGTCCTCATCCGAGGCGGTGTCGGGGTCGAACGTCTCGTCGTCCCCGGCGACCAAATCGTCGGTGTCACCGTCGGCGCGCGTCGCATCGAACACCGGCGGATCGGTATCGGGGTGAGCAATGCGGACGCCGTCCGGCGTCTCGTTCGTCTCGTCGAAAATCTCGGCGACGTCCTGTTCGTCACCGGCGTTCTCGGGAATGTCGGACATGGGCTCTCCTTCACCGGACTGGCGAAGGAGAAATCCCTAGGCCGGGAACTTGGTTGCCAGGGCGATGGCGACGTCCGCCATGACGGGATCCCAGACCCCAAAGTCCCTGGGCAGGAAGATGCGCGTGGCCGGATACCAGGGCATTTCCTCGGTGCCGAGCCGCGTCCAGGCGCCGGGAACCGATATCATCCAGGTGGGGGCCCCGCAGGCCGCGGCGATGTTCGTCGTGGCGTTGGCGAAGCCTATGGTCAGGTCAAGGGCGCAGGTGAGGGCGGCCACATCGTCGACGTCGTCTTTCAGGTTGATGCCCGGCGGTGTCCAGATGTCGATGCCGAGTTCCTGCTTGGCCTGCACGATCTCCGCGGCGCTCTCGCCATACTGCAGATTGACGAAGGTGACGCCCGGGGTGGTCAGGACTGGCGCCCATTGCTCGAAAGGCGAGAAGTAGCGCTTGCGGGCCCCGTCGAGCTTCAGGCTCTTCCAGAGAATACCGACCTTCGGGCCGGACGGGGCGTCGGCCAGCACGTTCTTCCAGTAGGCGACGCGGTCCGGATCGGCGATCAGGAAGCGCTCCTTCATCGGGAAGTCGATCACGGCGCGGCGGTACTTGCGCAGCAGCGAGGCCATCGGGGCCCAGAGGTCCACTTTCGGCCAGTCGGTAATGGCGGGGGCGGCGCGCAGGTGGCGTCCTTCCACGCGATAGGTGGCGTGGGGCACGACGCGGGCCGTGGGGAACGAACGCTGGAACAGCGGCACAAGGCGCTTTTCCACGGCGATGGAGACCTTGCCCGTTGGGCCGGCCTCTTCGATCACGTCGGGAATGAGGTTGGCGAACAGCACTTCGTCGCCCAGACCCTGCTCGCCCATGATCACCAGCGACTTGCCCTCGACATTGTCCTGCGGCGTCCACATCGGCCGGTCGACCAGGAAGCGGGTGGCTTCGGCATAGTGCGGGGAGAGGCGCGCCTCGTAGTCGTCCCACCCCTCGCCGATCCGTCCGAGCGCGATCTTGATGGTCGAGCGCGCCAGGGTCATCATCTGTTGTTCGTCGATGGCCACGGTCTGGGACAGGGCCAGTTCATTGTCTTCCAGCGCCTCGTCCAGCATGCCGACAAACAGGCGGGCGTTGCCGCGGTTATAGCGGGCCTTGGCGAAGCCGGGCTCCAGGCGCAGGGCCTCATCGAAGAAAGTCAGCGCCATTTCCGCCGAGCCCTGCTCCGAGAGGATTGTGCCCAGGGTGTTCCAAAGGAGCGGTTGTTCCGGGTTGGCCTCGATGGCCGGGCGAATGATTTCGATGGCCTCTTCGTAGCGGTTCTGGTCGCGCACCACGGAGGCGAGATTGTTGGCCGCCTCGTAGGAGGTCGGGTTGGCCTCGATGAAGTGGTGGAACAGCTTCTCGGCCACGTCCTTCATGTTGAGGCGATAGGCCAGGCGCCCGAGATCGTTGGCGATGGAGGCGTGGTCGGGCAGCAGGGCGAGGGCGGATTCGTAAGCCTGCACGGAGGATTTGAAGTCTCCGACCTTTTCGCGAGCGATGGCCAGCAGGTACCAGCCCATGCCCGAGCGTTCGTCCGTCTGAAGCGCCTTGATCGCCCATTCCGAGGCGGTTTTCGGATCCTCGTCCCGCATGCATGCGACCGCTTGCCGCAGCATCGGCTCCACGGCGACGCGTTTCAAATCAGCGACGGCGGCGTCGAGGCGCTGCAGAGCGTCCTGTGAGGCGGAATCGCCGGCCACGGAGGTGGCGATGCGGGCCTGCGACGGCGCCGCCAAAACTTCAGGAAATCCAAGGGCCGTGGCCGAAGCGGAGGCTTTTACATTGCGGCGAGCCGACATGGACGGGCTTTCTCACGACATTCCAGATGTCCATGCTTCGCGCGCGTATGCTTAACTGCCGGTAAAGTTCGCCGGGCCGTGGTGTCGCGGGCGCAAGACCTGGTTAACTACGTCGTTTTAGCCTGTCTTCAGCTTCCTTCGTTTAGCTGGTGCTGCATTCAAGCTGAGTGGAGCGAAGGGAAGACATCGAAGAACATCGGTATTCGGAGCCAAGTCATGCCTTTGAAACTGTCCCTTAAGCCGGGTGAGAAGTTCGTTCTCAACGGCGCCGTGGTTCAGAACGGAGACCGGCGCGGCACCTTGATCCTCCAGAACAAGGCTTCAGTCCTTCGCGAGAAGGACATCCTGCAGGAGGAAGAGGCGAATACTCCCGCTCGCCGGATCTATTTCCCGGTGATGATGATGTACCTCGATGAAGGGGGGGCGACGCGCTACCACGACGAGTTCGCCATGCGGCTCTCGGAGTTCATGAGCGCCGTTCGAAACCCCGCCATCCTGGCCGACTGCGTGACCATCTCGCGTCACTGCATGGCCCGCGAATTCTACAAGGCGCTGATGCTGTGCCGGAAGTTGATTGAGTACGAGGACGAGAGGCTGGGCAATGTCACTGCAGGCGTATCAACAGGCCGCCCAACGAGCTGAGCAGCCCCGGGATCTGGAGTACCGCCTGTTCGCGCAGGTGACCCGCGCTCTGATGGAAGCCGAGAAGGCTCCCATTGATGATCTGAAGACCCGCATCAACGCTCTGGACTGGAACCGGCGGGTCTGGTCGGCGCTTGCGACCGACTGCTCTTCGCCGCAGAACGGCCTGCCCAACGCCCTGCGCGCCAGCATCATCTCGCTCTCTATCTGGGTGGCGAAGCATTCCAGCGCCGTGATGCGCAAAGAAGAGACCTTCGAAGCCCTGATCGACGTCAATCGCCTGATCATGCAGGGCCTGAATTCCGGCGCCCAGGCCTCGGCGTCCGCCGCCTGACAAAGGCGCGCTGCTCCTGGGGCGGGGGGCACGTTTTTCCGGCAGAATCCGCCGCCCCGGCAGACCCCGCCCAGCGCGGCCGCGGCGAGATCGCCGCGCCGTCAAATAAAGCCAATTAAATCAGCAGCTTAAATTCTCGGCTCGCGGCCCGCCCTGGCCCGGGCCTTGCGATGCGTTGGGCTGGGCCAGAAGGCCTACCGGCAAAACGCCGTTTCACCACATTCCAGAATGGAAGGTCGTCGGATGCAGAGCAATTCGATCAACACCAACGTGGGCGCCATGGTGGCGCTCCAGAACCTTAACGCGACGAACATGCAGTTGTCGCAGACCCAGAACCGGATCAGCACCGGTCTGAAGGTGGCGTCCGCGAAGGACAACGGGGCTATCTGGGCAATCGCCCAAAGCCAACGCGCCACCTCGGCCTCGCTGGACGCGGTGAAAGACTCGCTCGCCCGGGCCCAGAGCACGGTCGATGTCGCGGTCTCCGCCGGGGAGTCGGTTTCGGATCTGCTTCTCCAGATGAAGGCGAAAGCCCTGGCCGCGTCGGACACCTCGCTCGACCAAGCCAGCCGCGACGCCCTTAACGAGGATTTCAAGGCGCTCCGCGACCAGATCGGCTCTGTGGTGGCCAACGCTGATTTCAACGGGACGAACCTGTTGGACGGCAGCGTTACCTCCATCGGCGCCCTGGCCAATGCTTCGGGGTCCTCGACGCTGACCGTGAAGGCCCAGGACCTTTCCCTGGGCGGTGGCATCGTCTCGATCGCCACCACCGAGACAATCGGCACCGTGACCTCGGCCTCGTCCGTGATCAGCCTGGTGCAGAGCTCGATCGACAACGTCAGCGCGGCCCTGGCTTCCCTTGGGACTTCATCGAAGGCCCTTGAGAACCACCAGGTGTTCGTCGGGAAGCTGCAGGACACCCTAGAGGCCGGCATCAGCAACCTTGTTGACGCTGACTTGGCGAAGGAAAGCGCGAAGCTCCAGGCGCTGCAGACAAAGCAGCAGCTCGGTGTTCAGGCGCTCGGCATCGCCAACCAGGCGCCGCAAACGATCCTCGGCCTGTTCCGCGGCTAGTCGTCGTGACCGTTCGGGCGGGGCCTTTTCGAAGGTCCCGCCCGGCGGGCTTTTCCCATGCCTGCCCGGCAACTTCTGCCCACCGGGCGCCGGACTCGGCAATAAGTTCCCCTCGCGGGCATGCCTAACAGACCTATAACATAACCTTTTCAATAGGATGTAAGCGCGGCGTCTTCTGCCTAGTCTGGCCCGCCCCTTGCTTCAAGCATCCCCGAGCAAAAAGCTCCCGGCCGTCAAAATGACGCCGGACACCTTGAAAAGGAAACCACGTCATGTCGCTGAACAGCGTCAATACGAACGTCGGGGCCATGGTCGCCCTGCAAAACCTCAACACCACCAACTCTCAGCTGCAAAACGTTCAGAGCCGCATCAACACGGGTCTGAAGGTCGCCAGCGCGAAGGACAACGGCGCGATCTGGGCCATCGCTCAGAGCCAACGTTCCACGTCCGCTTCGCTCGACGCTGTGAAGGACTCCCTGCAACGCGGTCAATCCACGCTCGACGTGGCCGTCGCCGCCGGTGAATCCGTTTCCGATCTGCTCGTCCAAATGAAGGCCAAGGCGCTCGCCGCGTCCGACACTTCTCTGGACCAGGCCAGCCGCGACGCCCTCAACGAGGACTTCAAGGCCCTGCGCGACCAGATCGGCACCGTGGTCGCCAACGCCGACTTCAACGGTACGAACCTGCTCGATGGTTCGGTCACTTCGATCAACACCCTGGCCAACGCCTCGGGTTCTTCGACGATCACGATCCAGGCTCAGGATCTGTCGCTGGGTTCCAGCGCCGGCGCCCTGCAGTCCATCGACACCACGACCACGATCGGCACCGTGACCTCGGCCACGTCGGTGATCACCTCGGTGAACAATGCGATCACCAACGTCTCGACCGCGCTCAGCAAGCTGGGCACGAGCTCGAAGGCTCTGGAATCGCATCTGACCTTCGTCGGCAAGCTCCAGGACACCCTGGAAGCCGGCATCTCGAACCTCGTTGACGCCGACCTCGCGAAGGAAAGCGCCCGACTGCAGGCTCTGCAAACCAAGCAGCAGCTCGGCATTCAGGCTCTGTCGATCGCGAACTCCTCGACGTCCTCGCTGCTCGGGTTGTTCCGCTAACAAGCAGGGAGGCGGGCGTGACCCGCCCGTCTCCCACCTTGCTGCGGCGGGAACGCCGGTTCCCGCCGTCTGCAGTTTTGTAGGAGGCGCCGGCAAAAGGCCGGCGGCATGGAGAGATGAGCAATACCCAAGCGATTCCCCCGATTTCGACGGAGGCCACCAGCGCCTACGCCGTGCGGGCCGTCGCGGGGGCGGAAGGCCAGGCCAAGGCGGAGCAACAGCCGCCCGAAGCCCAGAGCCAACCGGATCTTCGTCTCGTGATCGAGGAAGACAAGGCTTCCGGGTCTTTCATCTACAAGACCCTGGACCGTTCGACCGGCCAAGTCGTCCAGCAATACCCGCGAGAAGAAGTCCTGCGCCTGCGCGAACTGCCCGGCTACGAGCCGGGAGATCTGACCGACTCCACCAGCTGAACCTGGCGTGAGTTAGAGGCGGGACCGCCGCCAACTGAAGGGATCGCCCCGGCGGTCTGACCCGGCGTCGCCCCGCGACGGCGGTTATTCGTGCATGGCGCCGTTAACCATACGCACACCATACCTCCGTAGCTTCGGTCAAAGCCGAGAACGGCGAGCGAGTCGCGCGCTGCAGGAGATGGCCATGACGATCAGCGTACACACCAACAAGCCGGCGCTTATCGCCCTTCAAAACCTCAATAAAACCAACACGGACCTGGGCGACGTCCAGAACCGCATCAATACCGGGTTCAAGATCGGGTCCGCCAAGGACAACGCCTCGGTCTGGGCCATCGCCCAGGGACAGCGCGGTGACATCGGCGCCCTCGGGGCCGTTAAGATGTCCCTCGACCGGGCCCAGTCGATCACCGAGGTCTCGCTGGCCGCCGGCTCCTCGATCTCGGATCTGCTGGTGCAGCTGAAGGAAAAGGTGGTGGGGGCCATGGATCCCTCGCTCGACCCGACCTCGCGCACCGCCTTGGACGCCGATTTCCAGGCGATCCTGAGGCAGATCACACAGGTGGCCTCCAGCGCCGAGTTCGATGGCGCCAACATCCTGGATGGCTCGCTCACCCAGGACATCCAGTTCCTCGCCAATGCCGATGGCACCAGCTTCATCACGCTCTCGGTGAAGGACATGAGCCTTGGCGGCTCGACGATCTCCATCCCCGCCACGGCCACCATCGGTACGGTGACGGCGGCGACGTCCGTGCTCGCCCTGCTCGATTCTTCCCTGGCCAGCGTCAACCAGGCGCTCGGCGACATTGGCTCCCAGGCCAAGCAGATCGAGGCCCACAACGTCTTTGTTTCCAAGCTGACGGACGTGCTGGAAGCCGGTGTCGGCAATCTCGTGGACGCCGACCTCGCCAAGGAAAGCGCCAGGCTGCAGGCCCTGCAGGTGCAGCAACAGCTGGGCGCGCAGGCGCTTTCGATCGCCAACACGGCGCCGCAAGTGGTCCTCTCGCTCTTCAAGGGCTAGCGGAGCGTCAAACCCTTCTATGGAGCGGCCCGGTGAAAGCCGGGCCGTTTCGCGTTTTGGGTATCGCAACACGGCGTTAAGCGCGCCTCTTAACCCCCTGGCAGCCCTTGCCCTGCAAAGTGCGAGGTGCGGACAACCCTGTCCGCGGGAGACTCCGCTTGGGCGCCATCGACGCCAATTCGCTGCTCAGCTACATGCAGGCCCGCTACAGCGGCGCCTCGAGCGGCGGCGCGTCGAGTTCCAGCCTGGTTTCCACCGCCGCCAAGCCGAAGTACGCGCCGACCCCGCCGTGGGATACGACCGCCAAGGTCCCGCGCGCCAATGACCTCGTCAAACAGGTGATGGGCGGCCGGCGGTTCATCGATGAGAACGCCGCCAAACTCGATCTGGCCGGCTCCTCCAGTGACTACAAGAAGCTGTTCGCCCTCTACCAGGGCCTGAACGCACTGCATGGCCTGGCCGAACACGCCAATGCGAAAGGCGTGACCACGGGCGAGGTCGATCGCCTTCAGGCCACCTTCGAGCGCGGCGTGGAAGAGCTCAACAGCTACATGTCGACGCTCAATCTCGACCAGATCCGCCTGACCAGCGGCAAGGTCGGACTGAAGACCTCGACGGCGGTTGGCGTCGCCAAACAGCCCACCAAGTACGTCACCGCCCCGATCCACTCCGGCGCCTCGGACGCGCCGGTGGACGCCTTCCAGGGCCAGGTTCAGTTCAACATCAATATCAAGCAGTTGAAGAAGAATTTTGACATCCCGATCGACCTCGATGGGATGGGCGCCACGCCCCGCACGATGGGCAACGTGGTCAACTACATCAACGACCAGCTGACCGCCGCCGGCGTCTATACCCGTGTGGCGTCGGAGAAGGTCCCGGGCGAGGTGCGCACCACCACGGTGAACGGCAAGACCGTCAATCTGGGGACAGGACCTGACCGCTGGGCCCTGAAGATCAAGCTCGACACCACCGAGCAGGTAACCTTCCAACCCGCGGCGACCCAGCCGGCCGTTTATCTGGCCCAGCAGGTTGGCGATCCTGACCCGGACAAGGATCCGGACACCGAGGACGGCGACGTGCGCGCGCAGCTGCTGAAGTTCCAGGTGGGCGGCACGCCCCCGGCGCCTCAGCCGGGCGAGGCGAACTACGTGGACGGCCGGGTGTTTTCGAAGACCCTCGGCCCTGAAGTCGAGAGCGTGCACGCCACGGCCACCGGTCCGGACGGTTCGGTCTACATGCTGGCCGATGTGGTGGATACCGTGGGCGAGCAGACCCTGCGCGGCCAGAAGGATGTCGCGCTGCTGAAGTACGATTCGGCCGGCCAGCTGGTTTATGCCCGCACCCTGGGCGCGGAAGGCGAGGCCAGCGGCCTGGCCCTTTCCGTTTCCGCCGACGGCAAGGTCGCGGTGGCCGGTAAGGTGACCGGAGGCCTGACCACGGGCGGGGTGGGTGCGACGGCGACGGCTCAGGCAGTGACCACCTACAGCGAGGGCGACGACCCCGAGGTGGCCGACAGTTTCGTCACCCTCTACAACGCCGACGGCGAAGAGGTCTGGACCCAACGCAAGGGCGCGCGCGCCGAGGATGAGGCGACTTCCGTGGCCTTTGGCGCCGATGGTTCGGTCTATGTCGGCGGCAAGACCCGCTCGACCATGCCAACCGCGGCCGGCGCGGTTGGGGGTTGGGACGGCTACTTGCGCGGCTACGCCGCCAACGGGACGCCGAAGTTCGCCACCCAGTTCGGCACTACGGGCAGTGACGCGGTCTCCGGCATCGTGGTGGACGGCGCCAGCGTCGTCACCGCCGGCGTGGAAAACGGCCGGGGCGTCGTGCGCCGGTTTGACATTCCGGTGAGCGGCGCGCCGACGCTCGCTTCGACCCGCGACCTTGGCGATCTGCAGGGCGGAGACATCGCCGGCATCGCCCTGGACGGCGGGGAGATCGTGGTCGCCGGATCGACCCGAAACGGCGCTCTGAACGTCCAGAACACGGGCCAGGCCCTGGCTGGCGGGCTCGACGCCTTCGCGGCCCGGATGTCCAGCGATCTCACTGATAATGCGCAGGATTCGCTCAGCTATTATGGCGGGGCAGGGGATGACAAGGCCACGGCTCTGGCGGTCTCCGGCGGCCAGGTGTGGATCGCCGGCTCAGCCGGCACCGATCTGCCCGGCGGCCTCGATCCGGTCGGCAAGAAGGACGGCTTCCTGGCGCAGCTGGATGTGGACACCGGCGCGGTCGGATGGTCGCGGCGCTTCACGGCTCAGGACAAGATGGCCGCCCCCACCTCCATCGCCGTCAGCCAGACCGGCGCCAGCGTGCTGGACAGGCTGGGCCTGCCGAATGGCGTCATGGGGGCGGACGATTCCGATCGCCTCACCGCCAACAGCTCAGTGCGGGCCGGCGACCAGCTCAAGATCCGCACCAGTGAGGGTGGCCGCTACAAGACCATCACCATCGAGGAAGCTGACACCCTCGAGAGCCTCTCCACCAAGATCAAGCGCGCCCTGGGCTTCCAGGCCAAGGTCGAGATCGTCCCCGATGGGGACGTGCGGCGCCTGCAGATCAAGCCGATGAACGCGCGATCGACGATCGAATTCGCCAGCGGCCCGGATGGGCGCGACGCCCTGGGCGGGCTTGGGCTGGTGCCGGGCGTGGTGCGCAACGAGGTCAAGCAACCCGGCAAGGACGGCAAGATGATGCCCGGCGATGGCCACGGCCAGATCTATGGCCTGAAGCTGAACGGTGCGATGCGCATCGACAACAAGGCCGACCTGAAGGACGCCACGGACCAGCTGGGCGACGCCTTGGCCTCGATCCGGACCGCCTACCGGGACCTGCTCAACGCCGCCAAGCCGCCATCGGCCACCCCCACGGCCGGCGCCCTGGGCGGCAAGGCGCCGGCCTACCTGACCAGCCAGATCGCCAACTATCAGGCCGCGCTCTCACGCCTGAGCGGCGGCTGACGCAGCGCCTTGCAAGCGCCGCAAGTGCGGCGTAGCTGGAGCGCATGGAATTCCTCAAGGATCGGCGCGTCGTTCTGACCATCGTCGGCGGGTTGATCGCCCTGGCGCTTGGCCTGGGCCTCGCCTTTGGCGCGAAGATGATGGATTCCGGGCCCAAGGACGCCCCGCCCGCCTCCAAGGGCGGCCTCGTCGTTGAGACAGGCCGCATGGACGACACCAAGCTCGACGCCGCCAGGCCGCTGCGCTGCTTCGTGGAAGGCCAGTTCGTCGGAGAGCTGACCCTGGCCGACTGCGCCAGGCGCAACGGCGTCGCAACCGGCGCCCTGGATGTCGGGATTGACGAGAGCGGCGCTCTGGCTGGATCGAACGGCACCACCACCCAGTTCACACCTCTGCCGCCCACCCCCGCGCCCACTCCCGCGCCCGCCCCCGCGCCCGTCGTGACCCCGGCCCCAGCCCCGGCCGCCGCGCCCGCGGCGCCGGCGCCCATCGGTGCGGCCTGCTGGAAATACGAGGGCGGCGCCTGGCGAAAGATCGGCGACCTGCCTCTCAATGCCTGCGTCCAGACCCTCTATGCCGGCCATTGCGAGCGCCGGGGCGGAGCCACCTATGGCCGCTGGGCCGACCAGACCCTGCGCCTGGTGCCGCGCCGCGTGGAGATCTCACCGGACAACCGCACATTCCGGACCCTGGTGGAACAGGACAGCGCCTGCAACGTGGCGAGCGTGCCGTAAGGGCCGGGGAGGGCGGAAATCCCTGCTCGCAAGGGCTCGCGCCCCCGGCGAAGTTTGTGTAAGAGCCGAAACATGCGCAACATCCTGATCGCCGCCCTGCTCGTTTCCGGCCTGGCCCTGACGGGCTGTGACAAGCAGCTGGAAGCGCCGACGGACGTGGGCGTCTGCTGGCACATGGTGACCGGCGACGATGGCAAGCCGAAGTTCAACAAGCTGGCGGCCGGCGTGCCGAAGATCGAGCTTTGCGCGGCGCGTCTGGAGGCCATGCGCCTGGACTTCGCCCGCCTTGGCCAGCGCAACGATGAGGTGATCGGCGCCTACCAGGGTCAGTTCGTCTGGCTGGAGCGCGAAGGGGTGTTCTTCTCCCAGACGATCAATGGGGCGCGATATCCTGCCCTGGTGCGCACCGGTGACGGCCGCCTCGCGATTCCCGGCGCCATGCCCGCTGATCCGGCGCCGGCCGCGTCCGCGGCGCCCCCGGCGAAATAGTCCACAGAAAGTTCGCCGCCCGGACGCCGGTCCGGCTGTTTCGCGCGAAACAAAACCAGAACAAATGCTTGCCAGGGCTTCCGGGTCGGCCTAGGCTCAGCCCCGTGATGCCGGCGCGATTGGGTCGCCGGGCGGTGATGAGGAGATCCCCATGGCGGGAAGCGTGAACAAGGTCATTCTGGTCGGCAATCTGGGCAAGGACCCGGAAGTGCGCTCGCTGAATTCCGGCGACAAGGTCTGCAACCTCTCGATCGCGACGTCCGAGCAGTGGCGCGACCGCAACTCTGGCGAGCGCAAGGAGCGCACGGAGTGGCACCGGGTGGTGATCTTCAACGACAACCTGGTGAAGGTGGCCGAGCAGTACCTGAAGAAGGGCTCGACCGTTTACATCGAAGGCGCCCTTCAGACGCGGAAATATCAGGATAATTCCGGGCAGGAGAAGTACACCACCGAGATCGTGCTGCAGAAGTTCCGGGGTGAACTGACCATGCTGGGCGGGCGCGGCGACGGCGGTTCGGCCGGCGATTCCGACTACGGCGGCGGCTATGCCTCGAGTGGTGGATACAACTCTGGCGGTGGCGGCATGGGCGGCGGCCGGCAGGGCGGCTCGGGCCAGCGCGAAAGCTTCTCCGCCGACCTCGACGACGAAATTCCGTTCTAAGGGAAGGGCGGGTCGCAAGGCGCTTTTGAGGGGCGCTGCCGTAGCGCTGCCGGGAACCGGGACTTCGTCAGAGGGTTCTTGGAGGCGCCATGCCCCTCGACCTTCCCTGGCTGGACACGGCGGACGCACATCAGGCCCGCCTGCGCTCCAGCGCCCTTGCCTTCACCGCGATCAGCGCCTTGGCCGTCTGGGGTTTCGCCTCGGGATGGTCCGCCGTGCGCGGTGGCTCGGTCTTTCCGGCGGTGACGGCGCCTCCCGCCACGCCTATCGCCGCCCACGGAGAGCAGGTGGTGTTCAACGGCCTGGCCTGGTTCGCCCCGGCGCCGGCCCGGGCCGCCGCCCGTGCCGCGCGCAGCCAAAGGACCGAAGTCGTCGTGGTCGATCAGCATGTCGAACTGGTGGAGGGGCCGGCGCCGGACGCCGTGTCGGCCGGCCAGGACGCCGCCGCGCGGGAAGAAGCCCCGCCCTCCGACACGCCGCTCATGATCGAGGCTCCGCCTTCTGTTCAGCCGCCGCCACCGGCTGAGCCTGCGAGCCCGAGCGCTCCCTAGGGCGCGATCACGCCGCAGGCGATCCGATCGCCTGAGCCGCCCGTGGGCTGAGTGGTCTGGTCGTCGCGGTTGGCGTGAATGACAAGGGCCGCCCCGTCGGCGTCGAGCAGGGCGGGAAGGGCGCCCTCCGGGGTCAACAGCACGCCCCGTGTATAGAACTCCGCCGCGCCCTTGCCGTCGGCGCCCACGAAGAGATTGGGCAAATCTCCCGGCTCGGGCCCGTTGGCGTTCAGCAGGCCATGGGCCGGCATCATCCCCCCCATGATCGGCGGCATGATGTGGCCGCCGGCCCCCGAGAACTTCGCGCCGGAACAGTCGCCCTTGGCGTGGAGATGCAGGCCGTGCCAGCCGGGGGGAAGGCCCGTGACCTCGATGTGGACGAGAACGCCGTCCTTACCCGGCATGAAGGTGGCCAGCCCGACCACGGCGCCGGCCGCGTCCTTGATCTCGGCTTTGGCGGAGGCCGGGGTTTCCGCCGCGACCACCCCCGAAGAGGCGCTCAAGAGGGCGGCGAAGGTGATGGCGGCGGCGGTTCGGAACATGATTTTCTCTCCCCAGGCGGGCTGGCGGCTGTTGCCGCTTCGACGGCAACGCCAGGCTCCCTGAAAGGTGGCGCCAACCGCCCCCGGATGCTAGAAAAACCCATGACATTTCCAGCCGATTCTTAAGGCTCCTCCCCCGTGACAGACGAGACGACAATCCCGCCTCCGGAGGATGGCCGCAGGGGCCACGTGGCCCCCATCGCCATCGAGGATGAGCTCAAGAAATCCTACCTCGATTACGCGATGAGCGTGATCGTCAGCCGCGCCCTGCCGGACGTGCGCGACGGCCTGAAGCCCGTGCACCGGCGCATCCTGTTCTCGATGAACGAGCAGGGCCACACCCCCGACCGGGGCTATGTGAAATCCGCCCGCGTGGTCGGCGACGTGATGGGTAAGTACCACCCGCACGGCGATCTCGCGATCTACGACACCCTGGTCCGCATGGCACAGCCCTTCTCCATGGGCCTGCTGCTGATCGACGGGCAGGGCAACTTCGGCTCGGTGGACAACGATCCGCCGGCCGCCATGCGCTATACCGAGTGCCGCCTCTCCAAGGCCGCCATGTCGATCCTGGCGGACCTCGACCGCGATACGGTGGACTTCAAGGAGAACTATGACGGCTCCGAGCAGGAGCCCGTGGTTCTGCCCTCGCGCATCCCCAACCTGCTGGTCAATGGCGCCGGCGGCATCGCCGTGGGCATGGCGACCAACATCCCGCCGCACAATCTCGGCGAGGTGATCGACGCATGCCTCGCCCTCATCGACGACCCGCAAATCGCCCAGGATGCGCTGCTCGACATCGTCCCCGGACCGGATTTCCCGACCGGCGGCGAGATCATCGGTCGCACGGGCGCGCGCATGGCCCTGATGACCGGCCGCGGCTCGGTGATCATGCGCGGCACGGCCACCATCGAGGAAATCCGCAAGGACCGCGAAGCCATCGTCATCACGGCCATTCCCTATCAGGTGAACAAGGCCGCCCTGGTGGAGCGCATCGCCGAACTGGTGCGTGAGAAACGCATCGAGGGCGTCGCCGACCTGCGCGATGAAAGCGACCGCCAGGGCATGAGGGTCGTGGTCGAGCTGAAGCGCGACGCCAGCCCGGACGTGCTTCTGAACCAGCTCTACCGTTTCACCCCGCTGCAGAGCTCCTTCGGGGTCAATGCGCTCGCCCTGAACCACGGCCGTCCGCTGCAGATGGGCCTGCGCGAGATGCTGACGGCCTTCGTCGATTTCCGTGAGGAAGTCGTCGTCCGGCGCACCCGCTTCGAACTGAACAAGGCGCGCGACCGGGGCCACGTCCTGGTCGGCCTGGCCATCGCCGTCGCCAATATCGACGAAGTCATTGCCATCATCCGTTCCTCGAAGGACGCTGCCGAAGCGCGCGAGCGTCTCGTGGCCAAGCCATGGCCGGCCATGGACATGATGGCCCTGATCAACCTGATCGCCGACCCCCGCACCGTGCTGGTCGATGGCGACCAGGTGCGGCTGACCGATGAGCAGGCCCGGGCGATCCTGGCCCTGACCCTGTCGCGCCTCACCGGCCTCGGGCGCGAGGAGATTTTCGGCGAGGCCAATGATCTCGCCGGCGTCATTCAGGCCCACCTGACCCTGCTGGGCTCACGCGATCTGATCATGGGGGTGGTCCGCGCCGAACTGGTGGAGGTGCGCGACGCCTTCGCCGTGCCGCGCCGCACCCTGATCGTCGAAGGCGACGCCGACCTCGAGGACGAGGACCTCATCGCCCGCGAGGACATGGTGCTGACCGTCACCCACGGCGGCTATGTGAAGCGCACGCCGCTCGCCACCTACCGCACCCAGCGGCGCGGCGGCCGCGGCCGCTCGGGCATGGCGACGAAGGAAGAGGATGCGGTGATCCGCGTCTTCTCGGCGTCCACCCACGCCCCGGTGCTGTTCTTCTCGTCCGGCGGCAAGGTCTACAAGCTGAAGGTCTGGCGTATCCCGGTGGGCGCGCCGAACGCCCGCGGCAAGGCCTTCGTGAACCTGTTCCCGATCGAGCCTGGCGAGACCATGACCTCGATCCTGCCCCTGCCGGAAGATGAGGCGGCATGGGAAGGCATGGACGTGATGTTCGCCACCAAGGCGGGCACGGTCCGGCGCAACAAGCTTTCCGACTTCGTGCAGGTGAACCGGAACGGCAAGATCGCCATGAAGCTGGATGCGGAGGAGGGCGACGCCATCGTCGGCGTCGGCCTTTGCCAGTCTAAGGACGACGTGCTGTTGACCACCTCGCTCGGCCGCTGCATCCGCTTCTCTGTGGATGACGTGCGGGTTTTCGCCGGGCGGGACTCCACCGGCGTGCGCGGCGTGCGCCTGGCCGAGGGGGACAGCGTCATCTCCATGGCCATCCTGCAGGGCGTCGAGGCCACGCCGGCCGAACGCACGGCCTACATGAAGTACGCCATCGCTCAGCGGTCGGCGGGCGATGAGGCCGAGGCTCCCGCGGTGGAAGAAGAGGAAGAAGCGTCCGGCGAACAGGTGGTCCTGTCACCCGAGCGGATCATCCAGCTGGAGGCCGCGGAGCAGTTCCTGCTGACCGTCTCCTCCGAAGGCTTCGGCAAGCGCACCAGCGCCTACGACTATCGCCGCACGGGCCGGGGCGGGCAGGGGCTCATCGCCCACGACCTGACCCGCAAGGGCGGGCGCCTGGTGGCCTCCTTCCCAGTGGAACACGCCGACGAGATCCTGGCCGTCACCGACCAGGGCCAGCTGATCCGCGTCCCCGTAGACCAGATCCGCATCGCCGGTCGCAACACGCAGGGCGTCACCATCTTCCGTACGGGCCAGGACGAGCATGTCGTCTCGGTGGAGCGGCTTGAAGGGGAGGCGGGCGCTGGCGGTGATGAGGACGGCGAGGAAGACACGGGCGAGGCCGCGCCGGAATAGGCCTTAGTCGGCCCGCAGGGCGACCACGGGGGCGTCGGGGCTGGTCCAGAAGGCGATCTTGGCCAGCAGCTGCCGCACATCGATCGGCTTGGCGACGTGATCGTTCATGCCGGCGGCCAGGCAGTCGTTCATCTGGCTGTCCAGGACGTTGGCGCTGACCGCGATGATCGGCATGGAGGGACTGGGCCGCGACAGCCGGCGGATGGCGCGGGTCGCCGCGATCCCGTCCATGCCCGGCATCTGCATGTCCATCAGGATCAGGTCGAAGTGTTCGGAGCGGGCCAGCGCCAAGGCTTCCTCACCACCGCTGGCCTCGACGGTCTGATGGCCACAGGCCTTCAGCAAGGTGGCGACCAGTTCCCGGTTCACCGCCGTGTCGTCGACGATCAGGATCCGCAGGGACGCGATCGCGACGATGGTCTTGTCGTCCTCCTCAAGATCGGCGCCGGCGCCGGCGGGGGCCGCCAGGATGTTGAACCAGAACACCGAGCCTTCGCCGACGGTGCTCTCCACGCCCATCTGTCCGCCCATGAGTTCGGCGAGGCTCTTGCTGATCGCCAGTCCGAGGCCTGTGCCGCCATGAACCCGGCTGACCGAAGCTTCGGTCTGGGAAAATCGTTTGAAAAGCAGGCCGAGGCGCTCCGGCGCGATCCCGGCGCCGGTGTCCCGTACCTCGATGCGCAGTTCCTCGCCGTTTGAACCACCATGCGTGGCGTGAAGGGTGACGCCGCCCTCAGCGGTAAACTTGATGCCGTTGCTGATCAGGTTCAGCAGCACCTGCCTCAGGCGGGCGCTGTCGGCTTGCACCCAGACAGGGCAAGTCTCGTCGATTTTGGCGCGGAGCCAGATGTTCTTGTACTCCGCCTGAGCCCGCAGGAGATCCAAGGTCTCGGCGATGAATTCCCGCAATTCGAAGGGGCGGGGATCCAGCTCAATGTGGCCGGATTGAAGTTTTGAAAAATCCAGGATGTCATTGACGACGTTGAGCAAAGTCTCGCCCGACGAAAGGATACGCTCAACGAAGGTCTGTTCGCGCCCCTGCAAGGCCTCATGCTGGGCCAGAAGGCGCGCATAGCCAAGAACGCCGGTCAGGGGCGTGCGGATCTCATGGCTCATATTGGCCAGGAAGTCGGCATTGGCCTGGGCGGCCTGTTCGGCCTCTGCGCGCTTGGCCCGCAGTTCTTCCTCAAGGGCCAGGCGCTCAGTCACGTCCCGCAGGATCGAGATCGCGCCAACGGGGCGGCCGTCGTCGCCGAAAATGGTGGTGGGTTTGCCTTCGAAACTGCGGATGGCGCCGTCCCTTGTGCGCATCCGCACCATGCGCCGCCGCGGCGGATCCCCGGGCGCCGCGAAGAGATCGTCCGGGCCCTCGGTTGAAAACACCTCGCGTAGATCGATCTGAAATTCGGTCAGGTTGCGGCCGATGATCTCCTCGGGTGCGAAACCCAGGCGCGAGATCGAAGGTGACACATATTCGATCAAGCCGGCGGTGTCGTAGCGCACGATAAGATCGCGCGCATGTTCGGCGATGAGGCGATATCGCTCTTCACTGGCCTTCAGCTGGGCGCGCAAGGCGCGCCGCTGGCTGACGTCCCTTACCACGGAGATCACCTCGAACGGACGTCCTTCGGCGTCGCGCCGCAGCGATGGAACACCCTCCATCCAATGGAATTGGCCGTCTTTCGTTCGCACGCGTTGTTCGCGGTCGGCGCTCAGGTCCAGTTCAGCGCCGGAAATTACCTCTTCCCAGAAGCGCTGCACGCGCTCGCGATCATCCGGGTGAGTCAGGAGCAGGCCGCGCTGTCCCACCAGATCTTCCGGCTCATACCCAAAGCGGCGGCAACTCGGCGAAACTTCCAGGATGACGTTGTCGAGGTTGAAGCGCACGACCACGTCGGTCGCGAAGTCGCTCAGTTCAGAGCGGGCGCCCTCGTGCCTATCCGCGATTGGAACCGGTATCGCCACGCTTCCAGATTTCCCAACTAATTTAGCCTTGTAGGCGAGACGTGCTTAATAAACGATCACCAAATTGGGCTTTGCTCCGCGACTGGCTGTCGCACGAACGGATCGCTGGGCGCCCTCGGCGGGCCGTCCCGCCTTGACAGCGCCTGCAATTCCCCTTCCTAGCGAACCGACCGTTGGCGTTCCTGGGAGGAAACCCAAAGTGCAGCGTGTAGGGCTTTATCCGGGAACGTTCGATCCGGCGCACAATGGCCACCTGGATGTCATCAGCCGGGCCGTCAAGCTGGTGGATAAGCTGGTGGTGGCCGTGGCCTCCAATCCAGGCAAGAACCCGCTCTTCAGCCTGGAAGAACGCGTTCAGATCCTCATCGACGAGACCCGTGAGTGCAGCAAGATCGCCGAGATCGAGGTGATCCCCTATCACGGCCAGCTGACCATCCAGCTCGCCAGGGACGTGGGCGCCCAGTACATCATTCGCGCCCTGCGGGCCGTGAAGGACTTCGAATTCGAATTCCAGATGACGGCGATGAACCAGGTCATGGACCGCGATATCGAAACCGTCTTCCTGATGGCCGACCCGCGACATCAGGCCGTGGCCTCGTCGCTGGTGAAGGAGATCTTCGAGCTGGGCGGCGATACGACGAAGTTCGTGCCAGCCAGCGTTCGCGACCGCCTGCTGGCGAAATACGGCCGCAATTAGTGGCTCATGGAGCGGGCGTGATGACGCCCAAGACCTGCCTGCCTCTCGCCGTCGCCGCCGCGCTCCTCGCGGCCGCCCCGCTCCCGGCCTTCGCCGCGCCGCCGAAGCCGGCGGCGAACGACTGGCGCACACCTGACCCTGAGAACGTCCTCGTCGTCGAGACGAACAAGGGACGCATCATCGTCGAGCTGGCGCCGGGCGTCGCGCCCGCCCACGTCGAGCGCATCAAGACCCTGACGCGCCAGGGCTTCTATGACGGCCGCAGCTTTTTCCGGGTGATCGACGGGTTCATGGACCAGACGGGCGATCCGCAGGAAACCGGGGAGGGGCAGTCCAGCCTGCCGAACCTGGAGCCTGAGTTCGGCTTCCGGCGCGGCCCCGGCCAGCCGATGGCCGTGCTCGACAAGCCCGGAGGCAAGGAAGCCGGACTGATCGGCGTGATGCCGGTGATTTCCGAGCCGATCATGCAGTCGATGATGACTCTTGACGGCAAGGTTGGCGCCTATGTGCCGTTCTGTCCGGGCGTCCTCGGCATGGCCCGGGCCTCGGAGCCGAACAGCGCCAACAGCCAGTTCTTCTTCATGCGGAGCGCCTACCGGACGCTGGACACCAAATACACGGCCTTCGGGCGGGTGATCAGCGGGCTCGACGTGGTGCGGGCCATCAAGACTGGCGAGCCCGTGGAAGAGCCGCGCGACCGCATGCAGCGTGTGCGGGTGCTGGCCGACATTCCGGAAGCGGAACGCCCCAATGTGCGCGTCATTGACACCCGGGGCGCTTGGTTTCGGGCCTATGCCGCCGATGCGGCCAAAGCCGTGGGCTTCAACGTCTGCGACCTCGAAGTTCCCTCCGAGGTGCGTTAGCCGCCCATCATCTCCGCCAGGAGGCGGGCCGCACGGTCCTTCGGCTGCTCGGCCATGGCGGAATAGAGGTAACGCGCCACCTCGCACCGACGGTCCATGGCGATGGTGTTGAGGCCGCTGCGCAGCACGCTTTCCACGTCGCCGCGCTCGGCGCCCGCGTCCTTCATCGCCTGCTCCAGGGCTTTCACATCGTCCCGGTTGGCGTGTTCGCGCTCGGTGGGATGATCCTTGCCGGCGCGCATGGCGCGCACCAGGGCGGCGTTGAGGGGCTCCATCGCGGCGCGGGCCGCTTCATTGGGCTGGGTCGACATCGTCGCGCCGTTGAACACCATTTCGCAGTCGAACCCCGTGTCCTTCTGAGCCTTCAGCGCCGTATTGAGCGCGGTCAGGAAGCCGTAGAGGTCCGCATCCGGGGCCTTTGGCACGTCCGGCATGTGCTGGGTGAAGAAGCTCTGGCGCCAGTTAATCATCGCCAGCTTCAGACCATCGGCGGTGAAGCCCTGCAGGGACTTGGCCGCCATTTCCGTGCGCCAGGCGGCGTATTCCGCCGGGAACTGGGCCTTGATTTCGCGCAGGGTCGGCGAGCCCGTGGCCGGATCGGCGATGGTGGCGTCGATCTTGGCCTCTTCTGACGCCTGCGTGGGCTTGGGCTTACAGGCGGCCAGCGGCCCCGCGATGAGCATGCAGGCGGCTAGGGCTAGGGCGAGCGAAGACGGACGCCGGAAGGACATGGAAAACTCCAGGGGTGGTTTCTAGGCCGGCCAAGGTTGCCATGGCGGCGCGACAAGCGCCATTGCCCGCGCTAAGAGAGCGGTTGAACGCATTTGCTTTGACGAGGATTGCCCGTGGCTGACGCCGAAAACACCCTGATCATGACCCTGGACACCGGCCCGGTGACCATCGAACTGCGCCCCGACCTGGCCCCTGGCCACGTGGCCCGCATCAAGGAACTGGCGCGCGAAGGCTTCTATGACGGGGTGGTGTTCCACCGGGTGATCCCGGGGTTCATGGCCCAGGGCGGCGATCCCACGGGCACCGGCTCTGGCGGCTCCAAGAAGCCCGACCTGAAGGCTGAGTTTAACGCTGAGCCGCACGTGCGCGGCGTCTGCTCGATGGCCCGCACCCCGAACCCGGACAGCGCCAACAGCCAGTTCTTCATCTGCTTCGCGGACGCCCGCTTCCTCGACAAGCAATATACCGTCTGGGGCGTGGTGACCGAAGGGATGGACAATGTCGACGCCCTGCCGAAGGGCGAGCCGCCGCGCAACCCGGGCAAGATCGTCTCGATGAAAGTCGCCGCGGACGCCTGAAGGTGACGCCGGCCCTCGAAGCCGCCTATGCCGAACCGCACCGGGCCTATCATACGGGTGCGCACATCGCCGATTGCCTGGCGAAACTGGCGCGGATCGAGGGCCTTGGCGGACACCAGCGCCAATTGCTCACCTGGGCGATCTGGTGGCACGACGCGATCTACGATCCGGCCCGCCCGGACAACGAGGAAGCCAGCGCAGAGATGGCGCGGCGGGACCTGGCGGATATGGGCGTGGGCCGGGCCGATCTCGATGAGGTCGCTCGGCTCATTCTCCTGACAAAGGGCCACACGACCCAGCCCGGCGACAGGCTCGGCGCCCTGATGGTCGGCATCGACCTCTCCATCCTGGGTGAAGCGCCGGAGATCTATGACGCCTACGCCCAGGCGGTTCGCCGGGAATACGCCCACGTGCCGGAGGCGGCGTTTCGGGCAGGGCGCGCCGGCGTGCTCAGGCGGTTTCTCGAGGCGCCCCATCTGTTCGCGGATCCGGACCTGCGAATAGCCTATGAAGCCCGCGCCCGGGAAAACCTCGCACGCGAGATCGCGACGCTCGAAAGCTGATCCGGATCGGACGTTCGCGCGTTCTGCCGCCATGGCGCGGCTGAAGACCTTCATCACCTCCGACGGCCTCACCGACTACGTGGTCGCCGCCACCTCGCGGCCGAAGGCGCTTGCCGCCTGGGGCGTGCGGCAGGATCTGTTCAAGGAGGGCCGGGCGCATGAAGTGGATGATGTGGCCCTGAGGGCGGCGGCCGAGAAGGCGCCCGGCGAGGTGCTTGAGCGCGCCGCGGGAGGCCGCGAGACGCTCTCGCGCATGAAGGCCCCGCCTGCCAAGGCCAGGAAGCAGCCCGGGGCCGCGGCGCTTCGCAAGGTGGCGGACCTGGAAAGGGACCTGGAGCGGCTGGAGGACGAATTAGCCGAATCGCTCGCGGGGATCGACGCGGATATCGCGGCCCTCGAAGCCCGGCGCGCGTCGACGGAAGACGCCGTCAGGGAACGGAGGGCTCGCCTTGAGCGCCGGCTGGCCGCGGCGCGGCGGGCGCTATGACCCCGAAGGTCGCGACCAGGGGGAAGTGGTCCGAGCCGAGCTTCGGCCCGCGCACGACCTGGAAGTTAACGAAATCCGCGCCCGCGTAGATGTGATCGATGGCGAAGAACGGAAGCGGCGACTGGATCTTCCAGCGTGTGAAGTAGTTGGCCGGCCAGGAGAAGATGGCGTGGCTGCGGCGTTCAACGCCGAAGCGGTTGTCCTGGCGTCGCAGGGAGAAGCTCCAGGGCGTGGAATTGAAGTCGCCGGCGATTAGCAGCCGGCGTTTGTCGAAGGGCGAAATGCCGATGGTCAGGCGCCGGCTCTGGGCCTGCTGCGGCCCGGCTGGGGCGGGCCAGGTATAGTGCACGCCGACCACGGTGATCGGCCCGGCCGCCGTCGTCAGCTTCACCCAGGCGCCGGGCACATGGGCCGCCGAGTCCGGCTTTTCAAAGCCGCCGCCTTCCAGGGGCTGCTCCCGCGTCATGATCATCGTCGAGCAGGGCCACGGGTCGGCGCATGTGGTGGCATAGGGATACTTGGCGCGCAGAGCCGCGATGATCGGATCGGTCTCGCCGAACGCCTCTTCGAACACCAGCACGTCGGCGTCCTGGGCCAGGATCCAGCGGGCGGTGCCTTCCGGATCGGTGTTGCGGCCCCAGAGATTGAACTGGATCACTTTCAGCGGCGCCGCGCCCGCCACGGCCGGTGCGGGTTTCTCGAAGGCGCGCATGATGTCCTGCGCCATCAATGCCCCTGATCCCACCATGGCGATCAGGCCGAGGCTCACGACCAGGCGCGATCGTCCTACCATCAGCGTCAGAGGCAGGGAGATCAGACCCGCGGCGAAGAAGAACGGCGCGAAGTGGGTGAGGACATCCAGCCAGTCACTCGCCACCCCGCCCCAGGCGAGCAGGCTGCCCACCGCGCCTCCAAGCGAAAGGCACAAGGCGGCGAACAAGATCAGGCCGCGGACAACCGACCAGAGCCACTTCATGGAGCCAGACTAGTCCCCGGCGAAATAGGTGAGGGAGACGTTCTCGAAGCGCTTGGCGCCGATGACCAGGGTCCCGCGAAGGACGGTGACCTGCGCGCTCTCTCCGGACTCAAGGGCGCGGCGCAGGGCCTCGCCGTCGAAACGGGCCTCGAACACCACCTTGCCCAGCTTCGCGTCTGTTCCGGCGAAGGAGAGGGTATGGCTGTCGAAGTTGTAGGCCGTGGGGAGGATGCGCACATTCACCGAATGCACCTCGCCGCCCATCTCGTTCTCGATCACCGGGCTGGTCGTGTCGTCGAACTGCAGCAGAATGGGGCCATAGACGCCCTCGCGGTCGCCCTTTTCCCACTGTTCGAAATCGTTCTGCGAGCCGACGCCGATGTGGTCGAGGAGCAAGGCGCCAACGCGCACTTCCTGCACCGGCATGTAGAAGCCCTGGGCGTCGAAGCCGCCCTGGTGATGGAAGCCGGTCGGCCCCTTGAGTTCCGGCGGCGCGGGGGGCTGGACGGGCGCGTCCCCGACCATCTTCGGCGGCTCGGGCGGCGATGGTTTGGCGGCCGGCTTCTGACAGGCCGCCAGCAGCAGGACAGGCGCCGCGAGAAGGAAGAGGCCGTGGGTCAGGCGCATGATCCGCTCCATCTGGGATACCCGGCCTGTTTCCGGCGCCCGCGCCGGTTTGTCCATGGCGAGGCTTGACGGGGAAGGGCCCGCCGTGCGCTTCGCCTTCTCATGTTGCTCTCGGACTTCGATTTTCACCTCCCGGAGGACCATATCGCCCTCAGACCGGCCAGCCCGCGCGACGCCGCGCGGCTGCTGGTGGTGCGCGAGAGAGGCCTCGAAGACCGCCAGGTTCGCGACCTGGCTGAGTATCTTCGCCCCGGCGACGCCCTGGTGTTCAACGACACCAAGGTGATCCCCGCGCGCCTGAACGGCGTGCGCACCCGCGATGACTCGGTGGTCGCCGTGGAAGCCACACTGCACCGTCGCCTCTCCTCGTCCCGCTGGACGGCCTTCATGAAGCCCGGCAAGCGCCTGAAGGTCGGCGACCGCGTCTCCTTCGGCGAGCGTGACGACCGGGCCTGCCTGCTGGGCGCCCTCGACGCCACCATCAAGGACAAGGGCGAGGGCGGGGAGGTCACCCTCGGCTTCGATCTCGCCGGCCCGGACCTGGACGCCGCCATCGCCGAACGGGGCATGATGCCTCTGCCGCCCTACATCGCCGCCAAGCGCCCGGAGGACGATCAGGACCGGGCCGACTACCAGACCGTCTATGCCCGCGAAGACGGCTCGGTCGCCGCGCCCACGGCCGGGCTGCACTTCACGCCGGAACTGCTGGACGCGCTGAAAGCCAAGGGTGTCTCCCTGCATTTCGTGACCCTTCACGTGGGCGCCGGCACCTTCCTGCCGGTGAAGACCGATGTGGTGGAGGATCACCACATGCACCCTGAATACGGCGAGGTCAGTGCGGCGACCGCTGAGGCCCTCAACGCTATCCGCGCCGCGGGAGGCCGTGTCGTCTGCGTCGGCACCACCTCCCTGCGCCTCCTGGAAAGCGCGGCCCACGCGGACCGCACCCTCGCGCCTTACGCGGGCGAAACCTCGATCTTCATCACCCCGGGCTACGACTTCCGCGCCGCGGACCTGCTGATGACCAACTTCCACCTGCCGAAATCGACCCTGTTCATGCTGGTCTGCGCCTTTGCCGGCGAGGCGCGCATGAAGGCGGCCTACGCCCATGCCATCGCCACGGGCTACCGCTTCTATTCCTATGGCGACTCCAGCCTCCTGGAGCGCGCCCGGTGACCTTTGCCTTTGAGATCTCCGCCACCGAAGGCGCCGCCCGCACAGGCACGCTGACCACGCCCCGGGGCGTCATTCGCACGCCCGCCTTCATGCCCGTCGGTACGGCCGGCACGGTCAAGGCGCTCACCACCGACCAGGTCGCCTCCACCGGCGCCGACATTCTCTTGGGGAACACCTACCACCTGATGCTGCGCCCGACGGCCGAGCGGGTGAAGCGGCTGGGCGGCCTCCACAAGTTCATGCGCTGGGATAAGCCGATCCTCACCGATAGTGGCGGCTTCCAGGTGATGAGCCTCTCCAAGCTGCGCAAGCTCAAGGAGGACGGCGTCACCTTCCAGAGCCACATCGACGGCTCCCGCCACGTCCTGACGCCGGAGCGCTCCATCGAAATCCAGGCCGACCTGCTGGGCTCCGACATCACCATGCAACTGGATGAACTGGTCTCCTGGCCCGCCGAGGAGCAACGCGCCGCCGAGGCCATGCGGCTTTCGGCCCGCTGGGCGGCCCGCTCCAAGGCGGCTTTCGGAACGCGCGACACCCAGGCCCTGTTCGGCATCCAGCAGGGTTCGACCTTCGAAAACCTGCGCCAAGAATCCGCCGACCGTCTGATCGAGATCGGCTTCGACGGCTATGCCCTTGGCGGCCTCGCCGTGGGGGAGGGGCACCAGGCCATGTGCGAGGTGCTCGACTATGCCCCCGCCATGCTCCCCGCCGACCGGCCGCGCTACCTGATGGGGGTCGGCAAACCCATCGATCTCGTGGAGGCGGTGGCGCGCGGCGTCGACATGTTCGACTGCGTCCTTCCGACGCGCTCAGGACGCCATGGCCAGGCCTGGACCTGGGAAGGCCACATCAACCTGAAAAACGCCCGCTTCGCTGATGACGACACGCCCTTGGACGCGACCAGCGACTGCCCGGCCCTCAGCGCCTATTCGAAGGCCTACCTGCACCACCTCGTGAAGGCCGAGGAGATTCTCGGCCAGGTCCTGCTCTCCTGGGCCAACCTGGCCTTCTTCCAGACCCTGTTGGCGAAGATGCGCGCCGCCATCGCCGCCGGCAGGTTCGAGGCTTTTCGCCGCGAATTTCATGCCGGGTTGAGGGTAGGGGACGCGTAACAAGTACACGTCCCCGGCAGGCGCCGGTGGTCAGTGGGGACGTGGACTTGTTACGCGTCCCCGATCACGCACTAGCGCGTCGGGTAGCGCGGCCCGCGTTGCGGCGGGGGCGGGGGCGGCGGCGGATTGGCCAGGTGCCGGGGCGTGCCCGGCGGCAGGCAGCCGCGCATCTCGCCCAGGCCCTTCAGGTAGGCCCGGCGCACCTGTCCGGCGGTGATCGCGGCCAGCACTTCCTTGTCATGCTGCTCGGCGCCCGAAAGCTTGCGGATCCAGCCCCGCATGGGGATCAGGCTCTGCACGCCGGAGCGCAGGGCGTCGATGGAGAGGTCGCGGCCGCGTTCGGTGAGGTCGCGCTCGTCGGCGGAAGGCGGCTCGTCCAGGTCGGCGCCCAGGGCGGTGTTGAGTTCGCGGACCTCGGCGATAATGGCGGTGCAATTGTTCGGCCGGGGCCGGGCGTAGGGGTCCTGACCTGCGCGCAGCAGGATGTCCGGGATCTTCGTGCGGATGGCGTTGAAGTCGCGCAGCGGCGAGGAGACCGCACCGCGCACATTTTCGCGGTTGGCCTGATCGGTTGTCTGCACCTGGCCGTTGTCGGCCGGCGGCGTGTTGTTGTTGGCGGGCGGCCGGTTGTTGTTGTTGGCCGGTGGCGTATTGGCCGGCTGGGCCAAGGCCAGGGTCGGAACGAGGGCGATCGCCAGGAGGGTGAGTCTGCGCATGGCCACACCATAGCTTTGTGAGTGTGGTCTCGCCAAGGCGACGGTCCCCCGGATTCCGAAGCCAGCCTTCGCTTGCCCCATCTTGAGGCGCTCTCTATGGTCCGCGCCGCTTCGACCGGCCCCTGGCGACTTCAGGGAGGCCATCGAATGTGGGCCGGTAGCTCAGCGGTAGAGCATTCGACTTTTAATCGAATGGTCGAGGGTTCGATCCCCTCCCGGCCTACCACTTCTTGTCTCGTTCGCGGGGACAGCTCGCGGGCGCGTGGATTGACCATTCCAGGATTCTGGAAGTATCGACGGCTGGGGCTCGATTTCCGGCCCCACCAGAATTCGCGGCGGACCCCATGCAATCGCGCGACGGCGCCTCGCCAAGCCTTCCGGACGGCCCCATCACCACCCTTGACGCCTGGCGGGGGCCGGAGCTGGCCGGGGACGGGTCATGGACCTACCGTTTGACCGAAGACGATGTGTCTGAACTGCTCGCCGCGCGCGCGGCGGCTGGATCTCGTGGTCCCTGGCGGACCTGGAACCGTTCGGAGTTCCCCTTGCCCAGGCTCGGGCCGCGCATCGCACAATGGATGCGGGAACTCGACCTCGGCCCCGGCTTCAAGCTGATCCGCGGCTTTCCGGTGGACCAGCACAGCAAGGAGGTCTGCGCCGAAATCTATTGGGGGCTTGGCCTGCACATGGGGCGCGCCATCAGCCAGAACACGGATGGCGATCTCCTGGGCCATGTCCGTGACACCGGCGCCGATCCGAAAGCCTACGGCGTACGCCTCTACAAGACGCGGGCCGAACAGGATTTCCATACCGACGGAGCAGACGTGATCGGCCTCTTCTGCCTGCGCCGCGCGCGCAGCGGCGGCGTCAGCCGGATCGTAAGCTCTTCGGCGATCTACAACGCGATGCTGGCCGAGCGCCCAGACCTCACCGGTGTGCTCTTCTCCAATTTCCCGTTCGACACCCAGGGCCAGCACCCGCCTGGAGGGCAACCGTGGTTCGAACGTCCCCTTTGCCGCTGGGATGGCGTGCGGCTGAACACCTTTTTCATCCCCTGGTACATCCGCGAGAGCCAGCAGCACCCGAACGCACCCCGACTGACGCCGGATCAGGCGGCGGCGATCGCGTTTATCGAGACCAAGGCGAACGATCCGGCCTTCCACCTCGACATGAACTTCGAGCCCGGGGACATGCAATTCCTCAAGAACGCCGCCATCCTGCACAAACGGACGGAGTACGAAGATTGGGAGGCGCCGGACCTGAAGCGGCACCTGCTGCGCCTCTGGCTCGTGGAGCCGGATTTTTCAGCAGGCGATGAACGTCTCAGGCGAGGAGTGTCGCAAGGCGCCTAGGCGCGGCTTGGTCTTTTCTGGGGGCCGTCGAGAGATTTTCTACGTTGACCCTATAGAGCCTATAGAGATTAAAGCCCCACCGCTCCGGGGCCGAGATGTCGATAGCCGCAACCGATTTTACTCCGCCGCCCGCGAGGCGGCCGCTGATCCGGCGCCGTTCGGCGATCCCCGGCTTCGGGCTGACTCTGGGCGTCACACTTTCGATCCTGTCGCTGATCGTGCTGATCCCGCTCACGGCGGTGGTGATCAAGTCCGCCGGCCAGTCGCCCTCTGACTTCTTCCAGGCCGCCTTCGATGAGCGCGCCCTACGCGCCTACGGCCTTTCCTTCGGCGCGGCCTTCGCGGCGGCCTCGATCAACGGGGTGTTCGGCCTGCTCACCGCCTGGGCCATGGTTCGCTACGAATTTCCGGGCAAGGCGGTGGTCAATGCGATCGTCGATCTGCCCTTCGCCCTGCCCACCGCCGTGGCCGGCATCGCCCTCGTCACGCTCTATGCGCCTAACGGCTTGCTGGGCGCGTTCCTGGCCCAGCAGGGCATCAAGCTGGCCTACAATCCGGCCGGAGTGGTGATCGCGCTCACCTTCATCGGGCTGCCCTTCGTGGTGCGCACCCTTGAGCCCGTCCTGCACGACCTGTCGGCGGATGTGGAGGAGGCGGCGGCCAGTCTGGGCGCCACCCGCTGGCAGACCATCCTGAAGGTCTTGCTCCCGGCCCTCGGCCCCGCCTGGCTCACCGGCTTCGCCATGGCCTTCGCCCGGGGCGTCGGCGAATACGGCTCGGTGATCTTCATCGCCGGCAACATGCCCTACAAGTCCGAGATCGCGCCGCTGCTGATCGTTATCCAGCTGGAGGAATATGACTATGCTGGCGCTGCGGCGATCGCCACGGTCATGCTGCTGGTCTCCTTCGCGATGCTATTCGTGATCAACGGCATCCAGACCTGGGCGCGCGGGAGGGGCGGATGACCCTGGCCCGCATCGATCAACGCCACGGTATCGCCCCGCGCGGCCGCCGCGCTACGGATGACCCGCTGTGGGCCAAGCTGCTCATCCTCGGCGTCGTCTTCGCCTTCCTGATCATCAGCCTCTTCCTGCCCCTGATCACCGTCTTCTTCGAAGCCTTCAAGCAGGGCCTGGAGCCGTTCAAGGCGGCCATCGCCGAGCATGACGCCCTTGAGGCGATCAAGCTCACCCTGCTGACAGCGGCCCTCGGCGTGCCCTTCAACGCCATTTTCGGCGTCTGCGCCGCCTGGGCGGTGGCCAAGCATGAGTTCCCGGGCAAGGCCCTGCTGATCACCCTGATCGACCTGCCGTTCTCAGTGTCCCCCGTGGTGGCGGGTCTGATTTATGTCCTGATCTTCGGCGCCCAAGGTTGGTTCGGCGAATATCTGATCGACCACGACATCAAGATCATCTTCGCCGTCCCCGGCATCGTGCTGGCGACCGTTTTCGTCACCTTCCCCTTCGTGGCGCGGGAACTGATCCCGCTGATGCAGGAGCAAGGCGTCGATCAGGAAGAAGCCGCTGTCAGCCTCGGGGCAGGCGGCCTTCGCACCTTCTGGAGCGTCACGGCGCCGAACATCCGGCTCGGCCTGCTCTATGGCGTCCTGCTCTGCAACGCCCGGGCGATGGGGGAATTTGGCGCGGTCTCGGTGGTCTCGGGCCACATCCGCGGCCTGACCAACACCATGCCGCTGCACGTCGAGATTTTATACAACGAATACAACATGGTGGCCGCCTTCTCCGTGGCGGCCCTGCTCTGCCTCCTGGCCATTGTCACCCTGGTGCTGAAGACCGTCCTTGAGATCGTCCAGCCCGATGTTCGCAAGCTGGCGCATTAGGACCTTGAAGACCCCATGACTCTCTCCATCCGTCAGGTGCGGAAGACCTTCGGCCGCTATCCGGCCCTCAACGACGTCAGCCTGGAGATCAAGGAGGGCGAACTTCTGGCTCTGCTCGGCCCCTCGGGTTCCGGCAAGACCACCCTGCTGCGCGTCATCGCCGGCCTCGAATTCCCGCAGGAAGGCCAGGTGCTGTTCGACCAGGAAGACGTCACCTTCGCCAGCGCCGCGGCCCGGCGCGTGGGCTTCGTCTTCCAGCAATATGCGCTCTTCAAGCACATGACCGTGGCCCGCAACGTCGCCTTCGGTCTGGACGTCCGCAAAGGCTCGGCCAAGCCGCCCAAGGCGGAGATCGAGAAGCGGGTTGATGAACTGCTGAAGCTCGTGGAGCTCGGCGACCTCGGCGGCCGCTACCCGGCGCAGCTCTCGGGCGGTCAGCGCCAGCGCGTGGCGCTCGCCCGGGCCCTCGCGGTCGGCCCCAGTGTCCTCCTGCTCGACGAGCCTTTCGGCGCCCTCGACGCGACCGTGCGCAAGTCCCTGCGCAAGGAGCTGCGTCGCATCCACGACGCCACCGGCGTCACCACCATCTTCGTCACCCATGACCAGGAAGAGGCCCTCGAGCTGGCTGACCGCGTCGCCATCCTCAATCAGGGTCAGATCGAACAGGTGGGCACGCCTGACGATGTCCACGACCGCCCGGCCAGCCCCTTCGTCACCGGCTTCGTCGGCGAATCCAACCGCTTCGAGGGCGAGGTTTCCGGCGGCGTCTTCAAGTCCGGCCCGCTCAGCGCGCCGGCCAAGGGCGTGAAAGACGGCAAAGCCGTCGCCTTCGTCCGCCCCCACGCCTTCAAGCTGGGGGAGGGGGCCGATCTCAAAGTCGACCGCGTCGTCGTCCAGGGCCCCGTCGGCCGCGTGGAAGGCGACCTCGCGAACGGCCAGCGCGTCGATGTCTCTCTCGCCCGAGCCGACGCCCTCGCGATCGCCGAGGGGGCTGTGGTGAAGGTCTCGCCAGTCGAGGCTCACGTGTTTAGCGCCTAAGGCGGGGACGCGCTCCTTTAGGGCCGTGTCCCCTGGGCCTGTCAGAAGGAACCGCGATCTATCCGTCCTTCTCCCAAGCGATACGCCCCTGAAGAAGCGCGTCCCCGGCTGCCCTCGGGTCATACTCGACCCACCCCTCCGGCCCGTGCCATCACCTCGCTGAACCCCTGCGAGGCCCCCGATGGAACATCACGAGCGCATGCACCCGGTCGGCGACGATCCGGCCTGGAGCGAGAGCTACTATTTCAACTTCGTCGATCCGAAGAGCGGCGTTGGCATGTTCACCCGCATGGGGTTCCGCCCGCGCAACGGCTGGGCCGACGCCCTGCATGTCGCCTATCTCGGCGGTGACCGCGTGGCCTTCACCTATGGCCGGCGCGACATCGGCACGGATCTCACGGCCTATAACGGGGACCTCAAGGTCGGCGGCCTCTCCATCACCTGCGACGCCCCCTTCAAGCGCTGGACCGTCGCCTATGACGGCCCGGCCCAGGATGTCGCCGATGCCGCCATCCTCCTCACCCGCAGCAAGACGCGGCCTGAGGGCTGGTTCACCCCGGCCAATCTCAAGATGGACCTCACCTTCGAGGCCCTCACCGAGCCGCATTTCGCGGCCCAGGACGTACACGGCCACTTCGAACAGAGCGGCCAGGTGACGGGCACGCTCTCCATGGGCGACACCACCAAGACTTTCTCCGGCCTCGGCGTGCGCGACAAATCCTGGGGCCCGCGCAACTGGGGCGGCCAGTCCAGCAGCAGTTCGGCCGGCGGGGCCGGCGCCGGGCCGCGTCTCTCATCGGCCGCCGCGCCCACGCCCTTCGTCGTCTGGTTCTCGATGAACTTCGGGCCGGATATGTCCATGGGCGGCTCCTGCGGCCGCGGCGCCGACGGCGTCGTGCGCGGGGCCGGCTGGATGCAGGAAGGTGATCAGGTGGGCGATCTCACCGATGTGGTCATCGAGAGCACCTTCCGCCCCAATTCCATCCTCCACACCGCCATCGTGCTCACCGCCACCACCCCGGCCGGCAAACGCATCCGCATCGACGGTAAGGTGGAGAGCATGTGCCCCACCAAGATCCCGTTCCCCGGCGGCGCCACCTTCGTCAACGAGGGCCTGGCGACGTTCGACTTCGAGGGGCGTCAGGGCACGGGCATCGCCGAGGAATGGCACAACGTCGTGGAGTAGGGGCTTGGCTCGTCGCGGATCACCGGTACGCGCCATAGCCTTGAGCCTATGGACATATCATAGCTTTTAGGCTATGTGGGGTCATGCCGTGAACCGTCAGCAACCATGACGACTTCGAGCCTGAATTCGACGCCCTGCCTGTCGAAGCGCAGGACGAGCTTCTGGCCATGATGGTGCTGCTTGAAACCTATGGTCCTGCGCTTGGCCGGCCACATGCCGATACACTGGCGGGCTCGAAGCACGCCAATATGAAGGAGCTGCGTTTCAAGGCGGCGGATGGGGTGTGGAGAGTAGCCTTCGCATTCGATCCGGAGCGGCAGGCAATCTTGTTAGTCGCGGGCGACAAGGCGGGTGTGGCTCAGAAGCGGTTCTACAAGGGCCTGATCGCCAAGGCGGACTTAAGGTTCGCAAGACATTTGAAAGCATTGAAGGAGGTTTGAGGATGGGCCGTACGCGCGAAGAAATCATGGCCGCACTGCCCAAGGCTCGCCGGGTGAGGATCGACGCTCGCGCCGCCGAACTGGTCGCCGAGGTCGAGGGTCTGAAGGCCTTGCGCGAACTCGCCGAGCGCAGCCAGGAACAGATCGCTCAGGCGTTGGGGGTGAAGCAGCCTTCCGTTCTCAAGATGGAGCGGCAAGCGGATCTCTACCTGTCTACCTTGCGGCGCTTTGTCGAGGCCGCGGGTGGCACCTTGGAACTGCGCGTGGAGCTGCCGGGAAAAGGCGTTTTGCACCTCACCGGTATGGGTGACATCACAAGCTGACCAGGGCGCGAACTACCTGTTATTGTTGACCCAGCGCGCTTTGCCGCCGCAACGACGCTACTGGCAGCGTTGACCAAGAACGAGAGTCAATTCGTTGGGCGATTGCACATTGCGAATGCGCCTGCCTGCACCCATCTCCGGCACGAGTGGTCTTTGAAATCGTGAGTTGAAGGACAGGGTCCGGACGGGCCCATTCGCCTTATTTTAAGGTGCAAATAAGGTGCGAAGGCGGGAAGGCCGCCACGCTAATTTGGCGTCGAATTAGCGTGATTTTGGGGACGCGCTCCTTCAGGGGCGTGTCCCCAGGGCCTGTCAGAAGGGACCGAGATCCAATGGTCGACGTCCCAAGGGACACGCCCCTGAAGGAGCGCGTCCCTGCGTTACTGCTGCTACTGCTGCTGCTGCTGCTGCTGCTGTTGCTGCTGCATCGAGTGGTTCTGCTGGTCGGTGAAGGGGTTGGGGGCCCTCCGCCGGGCGCCGGCGAAGCTGGGCCGGGCCATGCGCATGAACTCCGGCTCGGACTGTACGGCCGCCCGGGCCCGGCGCACCTGCACCCCTACGGCCAGGTCGCTGTCGGCCTCGCCCTTGTAGACGCCGCGCGAGGGCGGCACGTCGCGGTAGTCCCGGCCGACGGCGACGGCGATGTGGCGCTCGCCGGTCAGCATGTTGTTGGTCGGATCGAAGCCCACCCAGCGCAGGGAGGGCAGGAACACCTCCAGCCAGGCATGGGTGGCGTCGGGGTCGGAACGGTCGCCCAGGGCGCGCTCGGTGAAGAGGTAGCCGGAGACATAGCGGGCCGGCAGGCCCCAGTGCCGGCAGATGGCGATCATGATGTGGGCGAAGTCCTGGCAGACGCCGCGCTTGGCCTCCAAGGCCAGGTCGATAGGGCTGTCGGCCTCGGTGACCCCCGGCTCGTAGCCGAACGCCTTGTAGAGCAGGGAATTGAGGTCGCGCACCGCCGAGAGCGGATCATTGTGCCTGATCTGGTCCACCCCCTCCTTGGCCATGAAGTCGAGCAGGGTGGCCGTGGTCTCGACGAAGCCGTGCGGGCGCAGGTAGTCGAAGCATTCGCCGCGCACGAAATCGCTCCTCAGGCGGTCCCATTCGTGGCGGTCCAGCCGGTCGGGCAAGGGGGCGGGGGCCTGGGTCTCCACCGCCGAGCGGGCCGTGATGGCCAGGCGGTCATGACTTTGCGGGACATCGAAGTGGTAGACGGCATTGCCGAAATAGTCGGCGTAGGAAAACAGCTGCGCCGTCGGGTCGATCTCCAGGGCGAAGGAGACCAGGCGCTGAGAGGCGCTCTTCTGGGGCTGCATCCAGAGCTCCATGGTGCTTTCGCGCACGGGCTCGGCGTAGTGGTACTGGGTGACGTGTTTGATCTCGAACAGCACGGTGTGAGGGTCCTCTAAGCCGGCAGGCCGAACTCAAGCGGGTAGGTGACAAAGGTGTCGTAGACCGCCTCGTGGATCTGGGCGCACTCGGCGGCGACGTTGGCCAGCAGCGAGGCGGCGCCCTTCTCCTCGATCTCGTCGAGGTCGGCGTATTTCAGGCGGGCGTTGAGCCGCCCGGCGATGCGCAGAGGCTCCGAGCGCAGGCCCCGGTGTTCGGAAATATCCGCCAGGCTCTCCTCGATGCGCTGGGTGGAGAACCGGATCGAGCGCGGGAAGTCCTCGTTGAAGAGCAGGAAGTCGAGGATGAACTTCGGCCGGATGTCGGCGGTATAGACCCGCAGGTACGGCTCCAGGGCGCAGGCCATGCGGAGCAGGTTCATCAGGGCGATGTGGTCGCTGACCGCCGGATGATCGGTCTCGCTGAAACAGACTTCCAGCAGGCGGGCGATCAGCTGGGCGCGCTCGATGTAGACGCCCGTGGTCAGGAACCGCCAGCCCTCGCCATGGCTCATCGTGGCGTCGGCGGCGCCCTTGAAGAGGTGCAGGTCGGCGATGATGTCGTGCAGGTAGGCGCCGGCGTCGTCGTTGAAAGCTTCCAGCGCCTTCGGACCCGTGACCCGCAGGTAGAGCAGGTTGAGCCGTTCCCAGGTCTCGGTGGTGATCTGGTCGCGCACCTGGCGGGCGTTCTCCCGGGCCCGGGCGAGGGAGACGACCACCGAGCCGTTGTCGGCGCGGTCCAGCACCAGGTCCCTGGCCGCATCGAGGGCGAGGGCCGGGCGGGCCGGGTCCGGATCGCCGACCGCGGCCAGGGCGATGGTGGCGGCCAGGGCGCCGCTATCCGTGCGGTCCAGGGTGGCGTTGAGCATGATCGAGGAGAGCCGGCTGATATGCTCGGCGCGCTCCACATAGCGGCCCATCCAGTAGAGGCTGTCAGCGACGCGGGCGAGCATCATGGCCGGGCCTCCTCTGGGGGTTCGTCCGAGAGCACCCAGGTATCCTTCGAGCCGCCACCCTGGCTGGAATTGACCACCAGGGAGCCCTTCTTCAGGGCGACGCGGGTGAGGGCGCCTGGGGTCACCACGATCTTCTCGCCGGAGAGGATGAAGGGGCGCAGATCGACGTGCCGGGGCTCGATGGCGCCGTCCACGAGGCATGGAGCGGTGGAGAGCTGGATGGTCGGCTGGGCGATGTAGTTGTCCGGGTCGGCCTTCAGGGCCACGGCGAACTCGTCGCGCTGGGCCTGGGTGGCGTGCGGCCCGACCAGCATGCCGTAGCCGCCGGACGCGCCCACCGCCTTGACCACCAGCTTGTCGAGATTGGCCAGGACGTGGCTGAGCTGGGCCGGCTGACGGCAGAGATAGGTCTCGACGATGGGCAGGATGGCGTCCTCGCCCAGGTAGTAGCGGATGATGTCCGGCGTATAGGCATAGACCGCCTTGTCATCGGCGACGCCGGTGCCCGGCGCGTTGCAGATCATCACATTGCCGGCCCGGTAGGCGTTGAAGAGGCCGGCGGCGCCGAGGGACGAATCCCGGCGGAAGGTGAGGGGGTCGATGAAGTCGTCGTCGACCCGGCGATAGATCACATCGATCCGGCGCAGGCCCGAGGTGGTGCGCATGTAGACGGCATTGTCATGCACCACGAGGTCGCGGCCCTCGACCAGGGGCACCCCCATCAGGCGGGCGAGGTAGGCGTGCTCGTAATAGGCGGAATTGTAGACTCCTGGGGTGAGGACCACGACCTGGGGGTTGGGCTTCCACTCGGCGGCCATGGATTTCAGGGTCGAGAGCAGCAGGTCCGGGTAGCGTTCCACCGGGCGGACGCCGGCCTGGCGGAAGGTGCCGGGGAAGGTGCGGCGCGAGGCGTCGCGGTTGGCCAGCATGTAGGACACGCCGGAGGGGACGCGAAGATTGTCTTCCAGCACGGCCCACTCGCCATCCTCGCGGCGGATCATGTCGGAACCGCAGACATTGGCGAAGGCGTGGTGCGGCACGTCGATGTGCTGCATTTCCCGGCGGTAGGACGGCGCGCCCAAGACCAGTTCGCGGGGCAGGATCCCATCCATCAGGATCTGCTGGCCGCCGTAGATGTCGGCGAGGAAGAGATTGAGAGCCTTCAGGCGTTGGGTCAGGCCGCGCTCGATGTGGGTCCACTCATTGGCCGGAATGATCCGCGGCACCAGGTCGGTGGGAATGATCCGCTCGGTGGAGGCGTCGGCCCCATAGACCGTGAAGGTGATGCCCTGCAGCAGGAATGAGCGCTCGAGCGTCATCTGGCGCTCCTCCAGCTCATCGGCGCCGAGCGTCGACATGCGCCCGTGCATCAGGGCGTAGTGAGACCGCACCCCGCCATCGGGCGTGTACATCTCGTCATAGGCCGCCCCCGGCCTATACCCGGCGGGAGGCGCGTCATCCTTGGCTGGGGCGATGGTAGCTGTCTGGCCCACGTTTTCGTCCGAACTCATACGACCCCAATCCGATCCCGCTACCTGCCCCCGCTCGCCCGGCCGGCGCAAGCGGACGATGGGCTTACCCGGCGCCTGGGGCCGTCTTGGGGGAGGCTTGCCTGCTATTTGTGCAATGTGTCGGGAGGCGAGAAAAGAGGCGAGGCTTATCAACCCTTGTTCGGCGGGCCTTTCCAGCGGCGGCGGGCCACTCTAAAGCGGTAGGGCAAGGGGGGCGAGGCAGTATGGGAGGCCCCGCGTGAGACGGCTGTTATCGGCCTCGGTATCTGCGATAGCGCTGTCCCTCCTGCTGGCGGGCGCCGCCCTGGCCGACGTGCCCAAGGCGCGGATCGAGGGCGTCGAGGACCGCGTCCTGCGCAACGCACTGGAAGACGCCGTCGGTGAGGTGGAGGAAGAGCCCACCAGCCGCGTGGATGCCCGCCGGAGGGCCACGGAGGCGGCCTCGATGGCCTATGCCCTGCTGCGCTCGGAAGGCTACTACCAGGCCGAGATCGAACCCACGGTCAGCGAGACGGATCCGCCTCAGGCGATCCTGAAAATCCGGCCGGGGGAGCGCTTCACCTTCGGCGAGGCCCAGGTGTTGTGGGTGGGTACCGCCCCATCGACCACGGCCCAGGGCGCGGCCTTCGAGGCGCTGGAGATTGAACCGGGCCAGCCGGGCCGCGCCGCCGTGGTGCTGGGCGCCGAAGGCCGCGTCGTGGCGGCGGTGCAGCAGGAAGGCTATCCCGACGCCGCGGCCCGGCCACGGGATGTGGTGGTCGACTATGCGGCGACCAGCGTCGTGCCGACCTTTCGTATCGAGGCCGGAGACCTGGTCAGGCTGGACGGCGTGGTCGTGATGACCGACGGCCGCACCAAGCCGCGCTATGTGCAGCGCCTCGCCCCCTGGACCCCGGGCGACGTTTTTGATCCCGACGATGTGGCCGAACTGGAGCGGCGGCTGCAGGAGGTAGGCGTCTACAATTCGGTGACGGTGGCCCTGGCGCCGAAGGAGCAGGCGACGGCCGAAGGCCTGCGGCCCGTGATCGTCAGCCTCAGCGACCGCCCGCCGCGCACCATCGAACTGGGCGCCGGCTATTCGACCACGGAAGGCATCGGCATCGACGCCCGCTGGCTGAATTACAATCGGCTGGGGCGCTTCGACACCATCACCCTCGTGGCCAAGCTGGCCGCGATCCAGCAGAAGCTCGACCTGGAACTGGCCCTGCCGCACTGGCGCCGGCCGGATCAGCGCCTGCGCATCGGCGGCGGCTTCATCGGCGACCGCACCGACGCCTTCGACGACTATGGGGCCGGGGTGCGCACCGATGTGGAATGGCGCTTCCGGCGGACCAGCTACATCACCGGCGGCCTGTCCCTCGACTACGTGGCCACCTTCGACAAGACGGTGACGACGCCCAGCTGGCAGAACCTCTTCATCGCCACGGTGCTGGGCGCCTTCGCGCTTGACCGGTCCGATGATGTGCTGAACCCGCAAAGAGGCTGGCGGATTGAGGCGCGGCTGGAGCCCACCGGCATCACCGGGGATGTCACCCTGGCTTATCTGAAGGCCCAGGTGCAGGGCAGCTACTACCTGCCGTTCGGCGATAGCACGGTGCTGGCCTTCCGGACGCGTCTGGGCACCATCGCCGGAGGCAATATTCCCGATGTGCCGATCAGCCGGCGGTTCTTCGCGGGGGGCGGCGGTTCGGTGCGCGGCTATGCCTATCAGGGCGTTGGCCCCAGGCTCTCCAACAATACGCCGCAGGGCGGGCTGTCCCTGGTGGAGGTGTCCGGCGAGGTGCGCCGCAAGATTTTCGACCGGTGGAGCGGCGTGTTGTTCGTGGACGCGGGTTCGGTGGGCCTGAAGACGGCGCCGGATTTCAATGACCTGTCGGTCGGGGTCGGGGTGGGGGTGCGCTACGACCTTGGCTTTGGGCCGATCCGCTTCGATATCGCCGCGCCGCTGAACCGCCGCACCGGCGACCCGCCCTTCCAGATCTACATTTCCATCGGGCAGGCGTTTTGACGGATACCGCCGCGCCCACGCCTGCCGCTTCCCCGCCGCCGCGCCGCCGCCGCGGACCGGCGCGCTGGCTGATCCTTTGGTCGGTGATCGCGGTCGCCGTGGTTGCCCTGGTGGCGGGCGGGTTGCGCTACGGCGTGCTGCTGCCGCAGGCGCGGCTGCTGATCGAGGCCCAGGCAAGCGGCCTGAAGATCGGCCGGTTCGGCCGCCTCGGCATCGAGGGCCTCGAAGGCGACATCTGGCGCAATTTCACGGTGCGCCGCCTGACCATTCGCGACGAGAAGGGGATCTGGCTGGAGGCCAGGGCCGTGGCCGTCCACTGGCGCTATGAGGAGCTGTTTCAGCGAAAATTCCACGCCGATGATATCACGGTAGGGCAACTTAACCTGCTGCGCCGCCCGACACTGACGCCGAAGGAGGCTGATCGCGGCCTGCCGGTGTCATTCCTGATCGAACGCATCCGGGCGCGGGTGGATATGGCCCCCGCCTTCAGCTACCGCGCAGGCAGTTACCGCCTCGACGGCCGGTTGGACGTGCAACGCAAGGGGGGCGCGGCCGCCCGGGTCCGGGCCGACAGCCTGACCCATGCCGGGGACTTCCTGGCCGTGCAGTTCAGCATCGGCCAGACCAAGGCGATGCTGGTCAGGGCCGAGGCCCGGGAGGCCAACGGCGGCGCTCTGGCCGGGGCTCTGGGCCTCACGCCCGACAAGCCGTTCTACCTCAACGCCAGCGTCAACGGGACGATGTCGCGGGGCGGCTTCACCCTCCTGGCGCAATCCGGCGATCTGCAGGCGGCGGGCGGCAGCGGGGCATGGACGCCGGAAGGCGGCTCCGGACGGGTGCGCCTGAACCTCGCCTCATCGCGCCTGCTGCATCCCTTCGCCCGCATGGTCGGGGAGGTGGCGGATATCGACCTGACGGGCCGCAAGGCGGCCGGCGGCCTCTTTCAACTGCAGGGCAAGGTCCGCGCGTCCAACGCCAGCATCGATCTCAGCGGGCTGGCCAATCTCGGCAAGGGGATCAGCGGGCCCAATGGTCTCGCCCTGAAGGCCAGCGTTGTCTCGATGATGCCGATCGTCGGGTTTCCTGAAATGGATGGCGGCCAGGGAACCGGCATCCTCCGGTTTGATCCCAAGGGCTGGACGTTCATCGGCGACGCCACCGCGCAGCGGCCGCGGATCGAGGGTTACGAACTGGCCCGGGTCAGTGGGCGCCTGACCCTCAAGGGCGACGGCCGCAACATGACCTTCGATGTCGACACCCAAGGCGAAGGTGGGCGGGGCGCGGGCCTGATCCCGGCCTTGCTGGGCGGCCGGCCGACCGTGCTGGTTTCCGGGGAGGCCCTGGCCGACGGGCGCACCCTGTTCCGGCGGGTGGATGTGCGGGGGCCGGGCATCTTCGTCCATGCCGAGGGCGACCGCACCCTCTTGGGCAGCCTCACCCTGAAGGGCGACGGCACGGTCTCGAACCTGGCGGCGGCGAGCCCGGGCGCCAGCGGCATCGTGCGGGCCACGTGGACGGCGTCGCAAGGGCGGGCCACCGATCCCTGGAAATTCACCTTCGACGCCAAGGGGGAACGTCTGGCGACGGGGATGGCCGAGCTCGACCGCCTGCTCGGCGCCGCGCCGCGTCTGCGGGCCGCCGGGACCTATGCCGGGACCGATATTCAGGTGACCTCGAGCAATCTGGACGGGGCGGCAGGGTCGGCCTCGGCGAGCGGCCTGATCCGCCGCGACGGGACCCTGGGCCTGGCGGTGAACTGGAGCGCCAAGGGGCCGTTCCGGGCCGGACCGGTGGAAATCGCCGGCAATGTCAGCGGCACGGGGCAGGTCGGGGGCAGTTTGCTCGCCCCCCGCGCCGACCTCGCGGCCGATGTGGACGCTATCGACCTGCCGATGATGCCCCTGCGCGCGGCGCACGTGGTGCTGAGCTTCGTGAAGACCGCCAATGACTATGACGGCCAGATCAGCGTCGCGGCCGAAAGCCAGTTCGGCCCGGCGCGCGGCGCCTCGACCTTCGCCTTCCGGACCGGCGGGGTCAGCCTCAGCAATATCGATGTCAATGCCGCCGGCGCGATCATCCAGGGCTCGGCCTCCCTGACCCAGGGGCGTCCCTCGGTGGCGGACCTGACCTTGAACATTCGCCAGGGGGCCTTCCTGCAGGCCGGGCGGGTGACGGGATATCTGCGCGTCGCCGACGCCGCGGGCGGTGCGACGGCGAAGATCAATCTGGACGCTGAGGACGTGATCCTGCGCGGCGGCGGGCCGGCCATGAAATCCGCCAACTTCACCGCCGAGGGGCCGCTCGCGAACCTGCCGATCAAGGTCAATGCCGAGAGCCAGGTGGAAGGACTGTGGCGGATGGCCGGAACGGGCCGCATGCAGCAGAGCGGGGAGGGCTATGGCATCACCCTGGACGCCGCCGGTCGCATCCGCAGAGCTGATTTCTCGATGACCACGCCGGCCGAGATATTCCTCTCCGGCAACCGCATGACGGCCAAGGCCAGCCTGAAGCTGGGGGCCGGGGGAAAGGTGGATATCGACGCTGTGAAGGACGGCGAGACGCTGCGCGCCACCATGCTGGTCGATAACGGCGACCTTGGCCTCGTCAACGAAGACCTCCTGGGCCGCTTTGATGCGACGGTGAATGTCAGCGGGACGGGGCGCTCATTGAGCGGCGCTCTGCAGGCCAAGCTGGCTGGGGCCAAGCCGGCGGGCAGCCGCGACGCCATGCCGGTGGATGCGACGGTGCGGGCAAGGCTGGCGGGCGACACCATCGTGCTGGACGCGGACGCCTCGGACGCCATGGGCTCGCGCTCCACCGCCAACCTCACCCTGCCGGCCGAGGCCAGCGCCTCGCCGTTCCGGATCGCGGTGGTGAGAAACCGGCCGATGCACGGCACGGTGACCGCCGAGGGCGAGGTCAAGCCGATCTGGTCGCTGTTGATGGGCAATGACCGCTCGCTCTCCGGCCGGGTTTCGCTGCAGGGCGAACTGTCGGGCACCCTGGCCGATCCCCGCGCCCAGGGCACGGCGACCCTGGCCCAGGGCCACTTCACGGATTCGCAGACCGGCCTTGATCTTGTGAACGTCTCGCTGCGCGCGACTCTCGCCAACTACGCCATCGACATCGCCGACATGACCGGCTCGGACGGCAAGGACGGCACGCTCTCCGGCCAGGGGCGGATCAGCCTCCTGCGCGATGGCGTGTCGAGCTTCCGGCTCGACCTGAAGACCTTCCGCATGCTGGACAATGACATCGCCACGGCCACGGCCTCCGGCCAGGCGACGATCAATCGCGATGCGACGGGAAAGATCCAGCTCTCCGGCGCCCTGACCATCGACCGCGCCGACATCGCCGCCAATCCGCCGACCCCGACGGGCGTCGTGCCCATGGACGTGCGGGAAGTGAACCGGCCGGCCAAGCGCGCGACCATCGCCACCTGGGAGCCGCCGCCACCAGGACCAGGTATCGCCCTAGACGTGACGCTGAAGGCGCCGCGCCGGGTGTTCGTGAAGGGGCGGGGGCTGGATGTGGAGCTCTCGATGGACGCCCATGTGACGGGCACGACCTCGGCGCCCCTGCTGACCGGCGTGGCGCATGTGGTGCGCGGCGATTATGACCTCGCCGGCCGGCGCTTCCAGTTCGACACCCGGGGCCAGGTGACCCTGTCGACGGACCCCGAGCGCATCCGCCTCGACCTCAGCGCCACCCGGGAAGATCCCACCCTGACGGCGGTGATCAAGATCACCGGTACCGCGGCCGAGCCGAAGATCGCGCTGTCCTCCACGCCCGCCCTGCCGCCGGATGAGATTCTGGCGCGGGTGCTCTACGGCTCCTCGGCCTCGCAGCTGTCGGGTGTGGAGGCGGCGCAACTGGCCTCCGGGCTCTCGGCGCTGGCGGGGGGCGGCGGCTTCGACGTGATCGGCAATATCCGCGACCTGGCGCGGCTGGACAGGCTGGCGTTCGGCGGGGATGAGGTGTCCGGCGTGACGGTTTCCGGCGGCAAGTACCTGACCGATAATGTCTATCTGGAAATCACCGGCGGCGGCCGCGAAGGGCCTTCAGCGCAGGTCGAGTGGCGGGTGCGCCCGACCCTGGCGATCATCTCACGGATTACCGGGCAGGGGGATGCGCGGCTGTCGGTGCGGTGGCGGAAGGATTATTGATCTGGCAGGTTCCGGTCTTTGAATAGTGGAGCCCGCCCATGTGCCGCAACATCAAGACCCTGTTCAATTTCGAGCCTCCCGCCACGCACGAGGAAATTCACGACGCGGCGCTGCAGTTCGTGAGGAAGCTCTCGGGGTTCAACACGCCGTCGAAGGCGAACAAGGCGGCGTTCGAAGCGGCGGTGGCTGAAGTGGGGGAGGCGGCGCACAAGCTGTTTCATGCACTGGAGACGACGGCCCAGCCCAAGGACCGTGGGGTGGAGGCCGCCAAGCACAAGGCTAAGTCCGCTCAACAATTTGGGGTGAAACAGCCCGCATAGTTGATGGGGGACATGTCCTTGTGACGTGTCCCCTTTCCGTGAGCGATGTTTGGGATTGGGGACGCGTAACAAGTACACGTCCCCAGCGGGCGCCGGCGCTCAGCTCAATGCGTGATCCGCGGCCGCAGGTGGTACTGGCCTTCGCGGAAGCCGTCGAAGATCAGGGCGGTGTGGGGGTGGCCCACGGGCTCGCCCGTCTCGTCGGGCACGAGGTTCTGTTCGGAGACATAGGCCACGTGGGTGCCTTGGTCGTTTTCGGCGAGCAGGTGGTAGAACGGCTGGTCCTTGTGAGGGCGCACGTCCTCGGGGATCGACTGCCAGTATTCCTCGGTGTTGGCGAACTGAGGATCGACGTCGAAAATCACGCCCCGGAACGAGAACACCCGGTGCTTGACCACTTGGCCGATCGAGAATTTGGCGGTGCGCGGAATCATCACTCGAACAAGATCACTGAGGTCACCTGACTGGCGCGTGAACGTAGAAGGCTTTTTCGGCAACACAAGCCCATGCCTTCCGGTGCGCGAGCGGGGCTGCTAGGTTCCCTTTCGAAACGAGCCTTGGGAACCAACCCGGGGCTTCAGAACACAAGGTGGCGAAGGCCATGACCGAGGCGCCGAGCGCGCCCGCCCCTCGCAGGCGCGAGCGCGGGCGTCCGCCGGGCGAAGCGCCGTGCTATGCGGCGCTCGATCTGGGGACGAACAATTGCCGGCTGTTGATCGCCACCCCGGCCAGCGGCGGATTTCGCATCGTTGACGCCTATTCCCGCATCGTGCGGCTGGGTGAGGGCCTGTCCCAGAGCGGCCGGCTGAGCGATGCGGCCATGGAGCGGGCTCTCTCCGCGCTCAGCATTTGTGCGGACAAGATCAAGCGGCGCGGGGCGATCAAGGTGAAGGCCATCGCCACCCAGGCCTGCCGCTCGGCAGAGAATGGGGCGGAGTTCATCGCCCGGGTGACGGAGCGCACGGGGCTGCGCCTGGAAATCATCAGCCCGAAGGAAGAGGCAAGGCTGGCCGTGGCCGGGTGCCTGAACCTGCTGGACCGGGATACCGAGGCGGCCCTGGTGCTGGATGTGGGCGGCGGCTCGACGGAACTCTCCTGGGTGGACCTCGCCCAGGCGCCGGAGCGGGGCAAGACGCCGCCGATCAAGGCCTGGGTGTCGATCCCCATCGGCGTGGTAACCCTGGCGGAGCGATTCCCGGAGGAGGACGGCGGCGAGGCCTGGTTCCGGTCCATGGTGGAGGCCATGAAGGAGCGAATCGCGGCCTTCGAGCACGCCGAGCCGATGCGGCCGATTTTCGAGCGGGGCGGGGCCCATCTGGTGGGCACGTCCGGCGCGATCACCAGCCTGGCCGGGCTGCACCTGCGGCTGGCCAAGTATGACCGCACCAAGGTGGACGGGCTCTGGATGACCCGCGGCCAGTGTGAGGCGGTGTCAAACCGGCTGGCGGCCCTGTCGCAGACCGATCGCGCCAAGGAGCCCTGCATCGGACCGGACCGGGCGGACCTGGTGCTGGCCGGGGCGGCGATCCTGCAGGCCGTGCAGGAAAGCTGGCCGTGCGAGCGGGTGAGGGTGGCCGACCGGGGCCTGCGCGAAGGGCTGCTGATGTCCCTGATGTCCGACCCGAAGCGGCGCAAACGGCGGCGCAGGCGCGGCAGCCGTGGCTGAAGACCCGCCCCCCCGCAAACGGATGGTCAAACGGCCCGGCGGCAATGACAGCGGCCGGGTCAAGCCCGCGCGGCTGAAGACCGCCAAGCAGAGGACGCCATCCTCCCAGGCCTGGCTGCAGCGCCAGTTGTCGGACCCTTACGTCGTTCTGGCCAAGGACAAGGGCTACCGCTCGCGCGCCGCGTTCAAGATCGCCGAGATCGACGACAAGTACCGGCTTCTGCGCAAGGGTGCGCGGGTGATCGACCTGGGCTGCGCGCCCGGCGGCTGGGTGCAGATCGCCCTGGAGCGGGGCGTGGCCAAGGTGGTCGGCGTGGACCTGCTGGAGGTGCCGCCCCTGCCGCCCGCCGAAATGATCCAGATGGACTTCACCGATCCGGACTGCGGGCCAAGGCTGATCGAGCTGCTCGGCGGGGCGCCGGACGTTATCCTCTCGGACATGGCGCCCAACACCACCGGCCACCGGGAAACCGATCACCTGCGCATCGTCGGCCTGATCGAGGCCGGGGCGGATTTCGCGGTGGAGGTTCTGAAGCCGGGCGGGGCCTTCGTGGCCAAGGCGTTCCAGGGGGGCGAGACGGCCCAGGTGATCGCGCTGCTCAAGAAGCACTTCGCCGAGGTGAAGACCGCCAAGCCGAAGGCCAGCCGGCAGGACAGCTCCGAAGTCTATCTGGTGGCGACCGGGTTCAAGGGCCGCTGAGCGCGCCCCTTCCAATAGCATTACAGAGATTTCACGCGCGCCCCTGCATCCATTCGTCGGGGCTGGCGCCTCTTCGCATCAACGGGCCGGCGCGGCTGGCCCCGGGGCAATCTTCGAAAGGGACTTCCATGTCTGTTGGTCAATTCGTTCCCTTCGCGGGAATGCTCTTCATCCTGGGGGTCGTGATCGGCCCGATCTGGGTGCGGAGCCACTTCATCGCCAAGGAACGCGAGCAGCTGCATCAGACGCTGCGCACCGCCTTCGAGAAGGGGCAGAACGTGCCGCCTGAACTGGTGGCCTCGCTGCAGTCCAGGTTCGATGGAGAGGCCGGCGGGGGTTACGACCGCTGGCGCGGCGGGGCGGGCGGCGATCTGCGGCGCGGTCTGGTGCTGATGGGCGTCGGCGTCGGGATCATGTGCCTGGGCGTGGGCCTCTATTTCGGGATCAGCCAGGTGAGCCCGCAGGCCGGAGGAATCACGGGCGGTTCGGTGGCGGGCAGCGGGGCGATCCCGTTCCTGATCGGGGTGGCGTTCGTGATTTCCTACATGATCCGGCCGAAGGATCAGGCGGGTCTGGCGGGCGACAAGCCCCGCCCGCCCTTCAACTAAGACCGCCGCGCGAGAGGGACAAAGCCCGGTGGTCACGCCGTCCGAACAGAAGGCCCTGTACGGCAGGGCGCACGACCTTGAGCTCGCCGCGCTGGCGGCGACGGGGGAGCGCGCGGCCTTCGGGGAGCTGGTGCGGCGGCACAACGGGCCGGTGCGGGGGCTGCTGCGCCGGATGGGCGCGGAACCGGCACTGGCCGACGACATCGCCCAGGACGCCTTCCTGGTGGCCTTCGAACAGGTGGCGGAGTTCCGCGGGCAGGGGACCTTTCAGGCCTGGGTCAAGAAGATCGCCGCCCGGCTCTATGTGCGGCGCTTCAAGCGGGACGCGCGGCTGGACGTGCTGGACGAGGAGGACGGGGCGGGCTCGGGGGGCGAAGGGCCGGCGATCGGGCGCATCGATCTCGACACCGCCTTGAAGACTTTGTCACCGGCCGAGCGGATGTGCGTTTCGCTCTGCTACGGGGCCGGGCTGTCCCACAACGAGGCGGCCGAGGTGCTGAATACCCCTCTCGGAACGGTCAAATCCCATGTCAAACGTGGTCTCGATAAACTCCGGGCGCGGCTGGCGCCCGATCAGCAGCCGGAACAGAACCATGGCTGAGAACCGCTTCGAACATGACCTTGCGGCGATGTTCGCCGAGCCGCCCGCGGTCTATGACACCGAGGGTTTCGCGCGGCGCTTCGATGAGCTTCTGCGCCGCGACTGGATGCTGCGCCGCCTGCTCATCGGCGGCCTGGGCGCCCTGGGCGGGATGGTGGCGGCCGGCCAGATTGCACTCTCGACATTCTCCGTGCGCCTTCAGTCTCTAGTTTTGCCAGATGTCGGCGCGCTGATGAGCCGCGTGGACGCCCTGACGCCGGCGCCTCTGGCCGAGGCCGGCTTCTCCGGCGAGACGCTGCTGATGACGGGCGCCATGGCCCTGGTGGCCATTGTCATGGGTATGGCCCGGATGATCCGGGAGATTTGAGGACCTTGATGTCGTCTCACCGCGAAGAGACCGTCCGGCGCGTCGCGGCGCCGGACATCACCGCGCGCAAGGGCAAGGACCCGATCGTCTGCCTGACCGCCTACACGGCCCCGGTGGCGGAAATTCTCGACGACCACTGCGACCTGCTGCTGGTGGGCGACAGCGTGGGCATGGTGGTGCACGGCCTGCCCAATACGGTGGGTGTGACCCTGGAGATGATGATCCTGCACGGCCAGGCGGTGATGCGCGGGGCCAGGCGGGCGATGGTGGTGGTCGACATGCCGTTCGGGTCCTACGAGGGCGCGAAGGAAGAGGCCTATGCCAACGCCGTCCGGATCATGAAGGAAACGGGGTGCTCCGGCGTGAAGGTGGAAAGCGGGCCGACCATCGCCGAGACTATCGCCTATCTGACCCGGCGGGGCATTCCGGTGATGGGGCACGTGGGTCTTCGGCCCCAGTCGGTGCTGGTGGACGGGGCGTTCAAGGCCAAGGGGCGCACGGCGGACGAACGAAACCGCGTACTGGCCGAGGCCGAGGCGACCGCGGACGCAGGAGCGTTCTGCGTGGTGGTGGAAGGGGTGGCCGAGGCCCTGGCGCGGGACATCACCCAGGCGATCGAGGTTCCCACCATCGGCATCGGGGCGTCGGCGGGCTGTGACGGGCAGATCCTGGTGACCGACGACATGCTCGGCCTCTTCGACTGGACCCCGAAATTCGTGCGCCGCTATGCCGACCTGAAGGGCGAGATTTCCCGGGCGGCGCAAGGCTATGCCGACGATGTGCGGGCCCGCCGATTCCCCGGTTCCGAAGAGATCTATTTCGGCAAGCAAAAGACCAAAGCCTGATCGGCCAAGGCGCGTTGCAGCGGGACGGCCGACACTATAGGTTCGCGGCCTCTTAAGAGCCCAGGCCGCCGGAGCCCCTTCGTGGTTGATTTGTTTGACGAGGTCGAAGAGCAGCTTCGATCCGAGCGTTACACCTCCGTGGCCAAACGGCTCGCGCCCTGGATCAGCGGCGTCCTGGCCCTGGCCCTGGTGATCGCCGTCGGCTACGCCGGCTTCCAGGGGTGGCAGAATTCCAAGGTCGACAAGGCCTCGGAGACCTACGAGAAGGGCCTCGACGCCCTTTCCAGCCAGGATCAGACGGGCGCCTACACTCTGTTTGGCGAAGTGGCCAAGGACGGCCCTCCTGGATACCAGGCCCTCGCCCTCATGCAGCAGGCGGGCATCCGCCTGGAAGCCGGCAAGACGGCCGAGGCCGTGGCCCTGTTCGACCAGGCGGCCAAGGTGGCGCCGACCCCCGTGATCGCCGACTTCGCGGCCATGCGCTCGGTCTATGCCCTGATCGATGACGCGCCCTATGCCGAGATGGAAAAGCGCCTGACGCCGCTGGTGGCCGAGGGCCGGCCCTACCGCCTGCAGGCCCAGGAAGCCCTGGCGATGGCCAAGCTGCTGGCCGGCAAGACGGCCGAGGCCAAGTCCGCCTTCCAGCTGCTGCTGCTCAACATCGACGCCCCGCAGGACATGCAGCAGCGCGCCCACCTGGCCCTCGCCGTGATCGATTCCGGCGGCGCGGCCTCGTTGAAGGCGACCGCCCAGGCCGCCGCCACATTGCCGCCGCCACAGATGCCCAGTTTCATGATGCCCCCTGGAGCGGCTCCCCCCGGAGCCGGGGAAGCTGCACCCGAGGCGCCGCAATGATCGCGACGAAGCCGCGTAACACCTGGGCGATGGCCGGCGCCGTGACGCTGGCGGCCCTGACGCTCGGCGCCTGTTCGACGCTGCAGAGCATCAACCCCTTCGCGTCGAAGGACGATACGCCGGAGGCGACCACCAGCCGGACCAACCGGGTGCCGATTCTCGGCCTCGACCAGACGGTGCAGGCTTCCGACGCCCTGCGGGGGGTCGACTTCTTCATCCCGCCGCCGGCCGCGCTCGACTCCTGGCCCCTGCCGGGCGGCACGCCGGAACAGTCGGTGGAGCACGTCGACGCGGCGGCGAATTTCGTTGTCGCCTGGAAGGTCAATTTCGGCCGCGGCTCGGGCCGCGATTCGCACGTGACCGCACCGCCGATCGTTGCCGATGGCCGGGTCTATGTGATGGACGGCCGCGCCACCGTCTCGGCCTTCGACGTGGTGACCGGGCGCCTGGTCTGGCACGCCAATGTCGTACCCCACACCCGCCGGGACGGCGGTGACGGCTATGGCGGCGGCGTCGCCTATGCTGACGGCAAGCTCTATGTGACCACCGGGTTCCGTGAAGTCCTGCAACTGGACGCCGCCACTGGAACGGTGGGCTGGCGCACCAAGACCGACGCGCCGATCCATGCGGCGCCCACCGTGTCGGGCGGCCGGGTGTTCGCCGTCTCCGTCGATGACAGCCTCCTGACCTTCGACGCCGCCACGGGCGCGGCGGGCTGGACCTATCAGGCCCTGTCCGAACCGGCCCGCCTGATCGGCGCCTCCAGCCCCGCCGTGGCGGGGGATACGGTCGTGGCGGCCTTCGCCTCGGGCGAAGTGGTGGCCTTGCGCACGGCCAATGGCAACGACCTGTGGAACCAGGCCCTCAGCCGGGTCGGGCGCTCCAACGCCCTCTCCGAGATCCGCGACATCGCCGGACGGCCGGTGATCTATCGCGGCGCGGTCTATGCGGTCAGCCATGCCGGCTCGTTCGGCGCCATTGACCTGCGCACCGGCCAGCCGAGATGGTCCCTGCCGGTCTCCGGCATCTCCACGCCTTGGGCGGCGGGCGATGTGATCTACGTGATCTCCAAGGCCGGCGAGGTGATCTGCGTCTCGCGTGAAAACGGCTCGGTCTACTGGATCCGTGACCTCAACGAGGGCCGCGAGCGCAAGAATTGGGCGCTTTGGGCCGGGCCGGTGCTGGCGGGCGGCAAGCTGATCGCGGTGTCCAACCGGGGCGAGGCCGTGGCCATCGACCCGAAGACCGGAGAGGTGAAGTCGACTCTGAAGCTCGGCGAAGGCTCGCTGATCGCCCCGATCGCCGTGGCCGGGACGGTGTTCGTCGTCACCGATGACGCCAGCCTGATCGCGATCCGCTAGGTTCCCTTCGGCTCATGCTAGACTAAGCCCCAGCGCGGGCCGAGACGGGATTCCATGGTCAAGATCGCCATTGTCGGGCGCCCCAATGTGGGCAAGTCGACCCTTTTCAACCGCCTGGCCGGGCGCAAGCTGGCGATCGTCGACGATCGGCCAGGGGTGACGCGCGACCGCCGGTTCGGAACGGGCCGGCTGGGCGACCTCGATCTGGAGATGATCGACACCGCCGGCTTCGAAGACGTGACCGACGAGAGCCTGGAAGCGCGGATGCGCCGCCAGACGGAACTGGCCCTGGAAGAGGCGGACATCGCCCTCTTCGTGATCGATGCGCGCGAGGGCGTGACCCCCACCGACCGGGTGTTCGCGGAAATTCTGCGCAAGCAGGGAAAGCCTGTCATCCTGGCGGCCAACAAGGCCGAGGGGCACCAGGGAGAGGCGGGGGCGCTGGAGGCCTTCAACCTTGGCCTCGGCGAGCCGATTCCGATCAGCGCCGAACATAATGAGGGGATGAGCGATCTCTATACGGCGGTCTCGGAACATGCCGAACTGCTCGCGGAGACCGAGGACGACGAGGACGACAGCGAAAAGCCGATCCGTATCGCCATCGTCGGGCGTCCGAACGCGGGCAAGTCGACCCTGGTCAACGCCCTGATCGGCGAGGACCGGATGCTGACCGGGCCGGAGGCCGGGATCACCCGCGACGCCATTCCGGTGGATTGGGTGTGGGACGAAAAGCGCATCCGGCTGGTCGATACGGCGGGCATGCGCCGCAAGGCCAAGGTGGAGCAGAAGCTGGAGCGGCTGTCCGTGCAGGACACCATCCGGGCGATCACCTTCGCCGAGGTGGTGGTGCTGGTGATGGATGCGACGCATCCCTTCGAGACCCAGGACCTGCAGATCGCCGACCTGGTGGAGCGCGAGGGGCGGGGGCTGATCTTCGTGCTGGCCAAGTTCGACCTGGTGGACGAACCGGGCGCCGCCCTGCGCGAGGCCAATGAGACGGCCCTGAAGATGCTGCCGCAGGTGAAGGGGACGCCCCTGGTGGCGCTCTCGGCCCAGACCGGGCGCCATCTGGACCGGCTGATGCCGGCGGTGGTGAAGGCCCATTCGGACTGGTCGACGAAGCTGAGGACCCGGGACCTCAACGACTGGATGGCCCTCGCGGTGGAGAAGCACCCGCCGCCGGCCGTGAACGGGCGGCGGATGAAGCCGAAATACATGGCGCAGACCAAGGCCCGGCCGCCGACCTTCGTGATGTTCGCGACCCGCTCCGACCAGGCGCTGGACGCCTACAAGCGTTATCTGGTCAACAGTTTGCGCGAAAGCTTCGACCTTCCGGGCACGCCCATCCGGCTGACCATCCGGTCGAACACCAAGAACCCCTACGAGGACGAGGGCGGCAAGCCCGAGCCTCGCAAGCCGGTGCAGACCCAGAAGATCAAGCGCGAGCGTGAGGCTGAAAAGGCCGAGCGCCTGGCTGGACGGCCGGTGGCCAAGGGCAAGAAGGCCAGCGCTCAGGCCCGGGCGGCGCGCGCCGCCAACCTGACGAAGCGGGAAAAGCGGGTGCGCCCGGCTTCAAAGAAGCCGGGGGCCGCGCCGAAGAAGCCTGGTCCGAAGAAGTCCTAGGCCAAGGGCGTCCTAGGCGGTCCGGGCCGCCTTCCATTCCGGGAAAACGTGGACCTCTTTCGGCAGGCCGAGCTCCGCCGTGGCCAGTTCGACGACCATGGGGCCGATTTCCGAGGGATGGGGCAGGGTCATCGGGTCTTCGCCGGGCGAAGCGGCGGCCCGCATGGCGGTGCGCATGGCGCCCGGATCGATAAGCGCCGCACGGATCCCGAAGTTTTCCACCTCGTCGGCCCAGGTGCGGACCAGATGTTCGAGGGCGGCCTTGCTGGCGCCGTAGGGACCCCAGAAAGCGCGGGGGCGCGCCACCCGGCCGGACGTAAAGAAGAGGCCGCGACCGCCGGCGATCTTGAGCAGGGGTTCCAGGGAGCGGATCAGCCGGTAGGACGCCGTGACATTCAGCGCCATGACCTTGTCCCAGTCCTTCGCCTCGATATGGGCGACGGGGGTCAGGGCCCCGAGGGTGGCGGCGGCGTGGACGAGAAGGTCAAGCTTGCCCCAGCGCTGGTGGATGGCGCCGCCCAGCTGGTCGACGCTCGCGCCGTCGGCGAGATCGAGGGGAACGAGGGTGGCGCTCTCTCCGGTGGCCGCGCGGATGGCGTCGTCGAGGTCGGTGAGGCCGCCCTGGGTGCGGGCCACGGCGATGATATGGGCGCCGGCCTTGGCCAGGGCCAGGGCGGATTCAAAGCCGATGCCGCGCGAGGCGCCGGTGACCAGAGCGACTTTGCCGGAGAGGGGTTTGTCCATGGCGGCGGGTTCTAGAGAGGAAGGGCCGGAGACGCCAGAGCCGTTCGCCTGGAAGCCGGACCGCCGTTGAAACAACACGGGCGCGGCCTCGCGCGGACCGCCGGAAGGCGTCACGGGCCTCCTGGCCAGCGGGTTCGGCGCCCTGGCCCTGGGAGGGCCCTGGGGTATTGGTTTGATTGGAGAATTCGAGCCGCCGATCCGAGCGGTCAGGATGTCAGACACCTCAGCCTTGCGGGGCGCCAGACAGGCTTGCGAAGGGGCATATCCCCCCTGCGTCGATGGGCTTCCTTGAACAGGCGCCACAAAACATCCACATAGATTTCAAGCGACCGCCGGCGGACCGGCGGACGGGACGTAAGACTCGGCGCATCGTCGGGTGACTGCGAACCGGTTGGGCCAGGCGTTCGTAAACCCAATGCGCCGGCCAGGAGTTGATGCATCATGACTGAGATCAGAACCCTGCCTGTTCTGCCTTTGCGGGACATTGTCGTCTTCCCGCACATGGTCGTGCCGCTGTTCGTGGGACGTGAGAAATCCGTGCGCGCCCTCGAAGAGGTGATGCGCGGCGAGAAGACGATCATTCTGGCGACCCAGAAGAATTCAGCCGACGACGATCCGGCCTCCTCCGACATCTTCGATGTGGGCGTGGTGGCGACGGTGCTGCAACTGCTGAAGCTGCCGGACGGCACGGTGAAGGTGCTGGTCGAAGGCAAGCACCGCGCGGCCATCGTCGGCTTCACCGAACAGGCGGACTACTACGAAGCCCGGGTTTCGGACGTGGCCGAGGAGGGCGGTGAGGCGCATGAAGCCGAAGCCCTGTCGCGCGCCGTGATCGAGCAGTTCGAGAACTATGTGAAACTGAACAAGAAGGTGCCGCCCGAGGCGCTTTCCTCGATCCCGCAAATCACCGAACCCGGCAAGCTGGCCGACTCGATCGCCGCGCATCTGGCGGTGAAGATCGGCGACCGCCAGCAACTGCTGGAAGTCTTCGATGTCGTGAAGCGGCTGGAGAAGGTGTTCGCCCTGATGGAAGGGGAAATCTCCGTCCTGCAGGTGGAGCGCAAAATCCGCAGCCGCGTGAAGCGGCAGATGGAGAAGACGCAGCGCGAATATTACCTGAACGAGCAGATGAAGGCGATCCAGCGCGAGCTGGGCGAGCAGGACGAGGCGCGCGACGAACTCGTCGAACTCGAGAAGCGCATCAAGAAGACCAAGCTCTCCAAGGAGGCCCGCACCAAGGCCGAAGGCGAGCTGAAGAAGCTGCGCAACATGAGCCCGATGAGCGCGGAAAGCACCGTCGTGCGCAACTACCTCGACTGGATCCTGTCGATCCCGTGGGGCAAGTCGAAGGCCAAGCCGATCGACGTGGTGAAGGCCGACGAGATCCTGGAAGAGGATCACTACGGCCTGGAGAAGGTGAAGGAACGGATCCTGGAATACCTAGCCGTTCAGGCCCGGACCGGGAACCTGAAAGGCCCGATCCTCTGCCTCGTCGGACCGCCGGGCGTCGGCAAGACCTCGCTGGGCCGTTCGATCGCCAAGGCGACCGGGCGCGAATTCGTGCGCCTGTCCCTGGGCGGGGTGCGCGACGAGGCCGAAATCCGCGGCCACCGCCGGACCTACATCGGCTCGATGCCCGGCAAGGTCATCCAGTCGATGAAAAAGGCCAAGACGACCAACGCCTTTTTCCTCTTGGACGAGATTGACAAGATGGGCGCCGACTGGCGGGGCGACCCGTCCAGCGCCCTGCTGGAAGTGCTGGACCCGGAACAGAACTCGACGTTCAACGACCACTACCTGGAGGTCGATTATGACCTGTCGCAGGTGATGTTCGTGACCACGGCGAACAGCCTGAACATGCCCCAGCCCCTGCTGGACCGCATGGAGATCATCCGCATCCCCGGCTACACCGAGGACGAGAAGGTCGAGATCGCCAAGCGGCACCTGCTGCCGAAGGTGGCCAAGGATCACGGCCTGAAGGCCGGTGAATGGATCGTGCCGGACAGCACCATCCAGGACCTGATCCGCTACTACACCCGTGAGGCCGGCGTGCGCTCCCTGGAGCGTGAGATCGGCAACCTGGCCCGCAAGGCGGTGCGCGACATGGCGGTGGAAAAGCTGACCACCGTGACGGTCGATGCCGAGAAGCTGGCCAAGTATGCGGGCGTGCGGCGGTTCCGCCATGGCGAGACCGATGCGGAAGATCAGGTCGGGATCGTCACGGGCCTGGCCTACACCGACTTCGGCGGCGACATCCTGACCATCGAAGCGGTCAAGATGCCGGGCAAGGGCCGGATGCAGATCACGGGCAACCTCAAGGAGGTGATGAAGGAGTCGATCTCCGCCGCCGCCTCCTATGTGCGCTCGCGGGCTACCCGGTTCGGCATCGCGCCGCCGGTGTTCGACAAGACCGACATCCACCTGCACGTGCCGGAAGGCGCGACGCCGAAGGATGGCCCGTCGGCCGGGGTCGCCATGGCGGTGGCCATGGTCTCCGTGCTGACCGGCACGCCGATCCGCAAGGATATCGCCATGACCGGCGAGATCACCCTGCGCGGCCGGGTGCTGCCGATCGGCGGCCTGAAGGAGAAGCTGTTGTCGGCGCTGCGGTCGGGCATCAAGACGGTGCTGATCCCGCAGGAGAACGTGAAGGACCTCGAGGACGTGCCGGACAATGTCCGGTCCGGCCTGGAGATCATTCCGATGTCGACCGTGGACGAGGCCCTGGCCAAGGCCCTGACCGGGCCGCTGATCCCGATCGAGTGGAACGAGGCCGACGCGCCCTTGGCGCCTCCGCCGGCCGAAGACGCCGACGACGGCGCTGTCGTCACGCACTGAAACGCTCCGGCGCCCCTGCCGCGGTGACGCGGCGGGGGCAGTCCGGGCTGAGAATCAGTCAGGCGATCTGGCCGCAACCCGCCGCATCTATTGGCATTGCGGGCGCAAGTATGTCCGCCTCGATAAGTTATCGTCGATAAGTTGCCCATTTCGGGGTCGCGTTGACGCCAGTCGTTTGACGATCTTGAAACTCTCCGCATAATCCCTGTTCGGCGAGCGGCGTCGGCGAATGAACGCCGCCCCGCAACAAGGGCTGGAGACATAGATGACCAAAGCTGAACTGATTGCCGCGATCGCCGATAAGGCGGGCCTCAACAAGACCCAGGCGAAAGACGCACTGGAAGCGTTCATCGATTCCGTGACCGACTCCCTGAAGCACGGCAAGGAAGTGCGGCTCGTGGGCTTCGGCAGCTTCGTTCCCGTGAAGCGCGCCGCCGGCACCGCGCGCAACCCGCGCACCGGCGAGACCGTGAAGCGTCCGGCTTCGAAGACGGCCCGCTTCCGCGTTGGCGAAGGCCTGAAGGGCGCCCTGAACTAGTTCAGGCGGCGTATCTGGATATTCCGAAAAGGCGGGCTTCTCGCGGAGTCCGCCTTTTTTCGTGCCGTTCGGCGGCGCGGCCTGTATGTAGCGCGCCCACGGGCGGCTAGCTCAGCTGGTTAGAGCACCTGGTTTACACCCAGGAGGTCGAGGGTTCGAACCCCCCGCCGCCCACCATCCCCCTTCGCTTTGATCATCGCTTCGAGGCGAGCTCTTCAAGCTCGTCTTCGGCGGAGCGCGTTTCCACGTCGTGGCGGATGCGCGCGCCCAAGGTCCGGGCCGCGATGGCGTAGGCGGGCTCGGCGAGGATGGTTTGGACGGCGGACTTGATATCGGCGGCGAGGGCGTCCTTGGGGAGGCGCAAACCCGCGCCCGCCGCGACCACGCGGGCGGCGTTGTCCGGCTGATCGCGGCCGAGGGGCAGGCAGAGGAGGGGAACGCCGGCCATCAAGGGCCGCAGGGTTGAGCCGTGGCCGCAGTGGGTGATGAACAGGCAGGCGCCGTCCAGCAATTGGCCGTGCGGGGCGCTGCGGACCACGGCGATGTGGCCGGGGGCCGGGAAATCCGCCGGGTCCAGCACAGGGCCGAGGGTGACCACGGCGTTGACGGGCAGATCGGCGAGGGCGGCGATGACCTGGCGCAGGATCGCGTCCTGGCCCTGGTACATGCTGGAAAAGCTGACCAGGACGAGGCGCCGGTCCGGGCCGAAGGCGGGCGGTGCGATGAAGGGCTGGGTCCAGGCCGGATCACCCAGATAGGGGCCGACATAGGTGAAGGGCTCGGGAACCGGGTCGAGGGCGTAGTCGAAGGCGTGGCTGGTGGCGAGAAGGATGCGGCGCGCGGCGTCCAGCTGGCCAAAGAGGTCGGCGAGGGGGGCAAGGCCATGTTCGGCGCGGGCGGCGTTGAGATCGGCGAGGCCCATCTGAAAGGCGGTGCGGGTATGCTGGGCGACCATGCGGTAGAGGTCGCGCTCCTCGTCGGTGGCGGCGGGGGCGAGGCCGGCGCCGAAGGGCGGGGCGCCGTCGAGGGTGGGCAGGGACCAGACATTGGCGCTGAACAGGGCCAGGGGTTTGCCGGCGGCCTCGGCGGCGACCATGACACCGAACAGCAGTTCCTGGCTGACGATCACATCGGCGTCGAATTCGCGCAGAATTTCGGCCACATCGGACGCGTAGGCACGGGCCGGACCGGCGATGACGCCGTTGCAGAGGCCTTCGATGACCGCCTGCGGGCTCTCCGCCTCCCAGTCCCGCAGAGGATCCGTGCCGGGTGACCGGTCGGTGCGGGAGGGCGCATGGCGCCAGGGGCGAAAGGGCACGCCGGCGGCGTCGGCCTCGAGGCGGTTGCAGGCGTCCGAGACAACCAGACAGTCGTGGCCCCGCGCGATTAATCCCTTCGCCACGTCGACGATGGGTTGAACATGGCCGCCGCCTTCCCAAGTGGTGATGAGAAAGCGTTGCCGTGGCGCCCGGTCCATGGATGGATGCCCTATTCGATAAGCGTGCGGAACCTGTTGGGGTTGAAGCCGTATTCCCATCGGGATCAGTATGGAAGCTTCAGTATGCGGAGTGTGAAACGTGGCCTCTGAGAGCGTCTATACCCTCAAGGCGGACAGCGGGGCCATGAAGCGGGCCGCGCCGTGGAGCGGCGGCGCCAAGCTGGTCGACACGACGATGCTGTATGCCCCGCGATCGGGAGGGGTGAAGCGCTACCTCAACGCCAAGCGCGAGTGGCTGGCGCTGAACCGGCCGCGGGTGCGTCATACCCTGGTGGCTCCGGGGCCGAAGGATTCCTATGACGGGGCGGGTGAGGTCTCGATCTATGCCGCGCCCCTGCCCTTCGGGGACGGCTACCGCTGGCCGGTGAGCAAGGCGGCGTGGATGAAGCGGCTGATGCTGCAGCGGCCGAGCCTGATCGAGGCGGGCGACCCCTACACGCCGGGCCTGGCGGCCCTTAAGGCCGGGGAGGCGCTGGGCGTACCGGTGATCGGGTTCTGCCACACCGATCTGGGCGCGCTGGCGGCGCTGCACATCGGGGAATGGGCCGAAAAGCCGGTGCGCAAGCACTGGGCCGAGATCTACAGCCGCTTTGACCGCGCGGTGGCGCCCAGCCAGTATATCGCCGACCGGCTGGCCGATGCCGGCGTGCTTCGCCCGGTGGCCCTGCCGCTGGGGGTGAACACCGAGACCTTTCATCCGGGCCGGGCCGACCGGGCGGCGGTGCGTCAGAGCCTGGGCGTGAGCCCTGAGACCCGGCTTCTGGTGTTCGCCGGACGGCCCGCGCGGGAAAAGCGGGTGGACGTGCTGGTCGAGGCCGTCGAGGCGCTGGGCGAGCCCTACCGGCTGGTGCTGATCGGGGCGGGCGCGGCGGCGACGGTCCCCAGTGACCGGGTGATCGCACTGCCCTACCAGAGCGATCAGGAGGCGCTGGCGCGCCTGCTGGCCAGCTGCGACGCCTTCGTGCACGCCAATGACCAGGAACCCTTTGGCCTGGTGGTGCTGGAGGCCATGGCCTGCGGCCTGCCGGTGGTGGGCGTGGCCTCCGGCGGGGTCGCCGAGAGCGTGGACGAGGGCGTGGGCGCCCTTGCGGCGCGCTCCGAAGGCGGGGCCTTCGCCGAGGCGGTGGCGGGGCTGTTCGAGCGGGATGTTCGCGGCGTAGGCCAGGCGGCCCGGGCGCGCGCCGAACTGCGCCACGGCTGGCCGGCCGTGTTCGAGCGGCTCTGCGAGGTCTACGCCGAAGTGACCGGCGACGACGCCTTCATTCAGACCGAAGGCCTGGCCCTGGCGAGCTAGGCGGTTCCGGCGCTAGACTGCCGCGCGGACCTGGAGGTCCAGGCCCCTGGGAGGCGTGGCGGCGATGCGGTGGAGTGTCGGGCTCTTGCTGGCCCTGGCCCTGGCGGGGCCGGCCAATGCCGATGACTGGTGGTTCTTCAGCCGGACCGGCGCGATGCGCACCTACATGGACATGGACAGCATCACGCCCGCGGCTGAGGGCGTAAGAACGGTGACGCTGCGCCGCTACGATCCCAGCCTGTCTCGATCCCTGGACGGTATTGCGATCTTTGAGTTCGAGGAGCGCTGGGAGGTCGATTGCGGCGCCGCAAGGGCCCGGGTGGTGTTCGCGGCCATCTATGGACGGGACGGCGCGCAGGTGCGAGCGGAGGCAGGGGAGGGCGAATGGATTTCAGGCGCCCCCGGCACCAACACCGAACTGATGCTGCACGTGCTTTGCGAGAACGATCGGCTGGAATTGCATGATGCCGGCGCCAAGACCGCCGCGGAATTGCGCCAGCTCGTCCTGAGCGGTCAGGGCCTTTAGCCAGCGTCCGCCGGGGCGTCATTGACGGCGGCGCGGGCGGCGGCCAGGAGGCAGTCCGCCGAGGCCATGGCGGCCCGCGCGGCGGCCCGCAGGTCACTGGCCATGGCGGCGAAGTCGCGGGCGTCAGCGGCCCTCTGAGCCGCGGCGAGGGCGCCGGCCTGTCGGCCCATATGGGAGACGGCGCGGTCGAGGTCGGCGTGGATCATTGGGGGGCCTCCGCCCGGGGCCGGTCGCCGAGAACGGCGGCGACGCTGGCGGTGAGAATGTCATTGGCCGCCTGGCGTTCGAGGCGGCGTTCGAGCTGGGTGAGGGACGCCGAAAGGCCGCCGCCGGCGGGGGATCGGGCCCGGGCGCGGCGGTCAATCGCAAGGCCACGCCGCCATGCGCGCAGGGCGGCCGCGCCACCCGGCGTGCGCGCATCGATAAGCAGGGCGGCGCCGGAGGGGCCGCGAAGATAGGTGATGCCGGGGGTTGAAATCGTCTCTGTCATGTGCGCAATATGCGCACAGTGCGAAAAGTCCGTCAAGGATGCAAGTCGCGATTAGCGATCAATGATTCCGCGTCGAGCGAAATGGGCGAGTCGCGGAAGGCCGGCGGTCAGCCGTCGGTGCCGGTATTCTCTTCCTTGATGGCCTTGATCACGGCCAGGGCCTGGCGGCGCTGGACGGGTGTGAGCGTTTCCCAGATCGAATAGACCGTGTCTTCACCCTGGGAAGGGTCGACGTTGATCAGGTTCGAAGGCTGAGTGCTCAAGGCCTCGGCGAGCAACTCCAGGAGCTCCTGATTGTAGCGGCGGTTGCCGCGTTCAAGATCCGAGAGATAGCCCTTGGAGGTGCCAATCATTTCGGCGAGGCGCTCGAGGGAATAGCCACGATGCTTGCGCCATTGACGGAGATACCATGGGGAGCGGGTCGCTTTTTGCATGTCCGCACTATGCGCTCATTTCGGTCGTAGGTCAAAACGCGAGGGGCGAACTTTTTCGCTGGACTTATAATTCGCATTATGCGTAAATGATCTCATGCCAATTCCCCCCTGACGGAGCGCCGCGAAGCCACGGCGACGAGGACTGAAGGGGGGCGCGCCAGGCGTGGGCCTGGCGACCTCAATGGCCGAGGGCGGCGTCACATTCGGACGCGCAAGGGCGATGGCCCGGTCAGGCCCTCGGAGGGGCCGGGCCCGTGGCGCCCAATGACAAACAGAACATCGAGTAACCGACATGCTTGCAAGACCCGACTCCGGCGGTGCGCCGGGGATTCCGCGCATTGGACCCAGGAAACGCCGAAGCCTCGACCGCCTCGCCAGCGTGGGCCGTCCCTGGCTGGGCAGGACGGAGACCCAGTGTGCTTTCCCCGTGGCCGGGGACGGCGGACATCTCCTCAATTGCGCCTCGCCGGGCAGGGCCCCCAGGCGGGGCTGGGCGGCTTATTGCGACGCCCATACGCGGATCATGTTTCAACCCGATCCAGGGCCGGTGAGCGAATGAGCCCGGCAAGACCTCCGCCCACCGTGGTCAGGCGCAAGCGCCGCGGTGCGGCGTCCGGGACTGACGCCCAGCGGCGCGACCAGTCTCACCTTCTGGTGCGGGTGGCGCTCGGACAACTCGCCGGGGACCGCCGGAGCGGCGTGCGCGCCCTTTTGAAAGCCTGCGCCGCCCTGTCCGAGGAGATCCGTGGCGCGGCGGACACGGGCAGCCACTGCGCCCAACTGGCCGGCGAGGCCTGGGCCAGCGCCATGGCCCGGGAACGGGGCAAGGATGAGCTGGTCCGATCGGTGTTCGAGGAGAAGGGAAGGGTATGAAGCTGGTGGTGAAGCCCGGGACCGGCCGGGGACGGCCGCGCCAGGTTGGGGAACGGGACGCCGCCGGACGGCTGAAGCGCCCCGGCCCCAATCCGAAAGTGGTGGCGGAGCGGAGGGCCCTGGTGGGGGAGGGCGGTGACATTTCCCGCGCCGCGCATCCCCTGGACCTGGCGCTCGCACGCGAATGGATCAGCGAGGCGCAGCACCGGGCCGGAACGGCCTATGCCCGGCTCTACAAGGCCAGTCGCATGGGCGCCCCGGACCGGGACGCGGGGGCGGGCGTACAGGAAATGCCGGGGGCCGAGACGCGCGATACACGGCCGGTGCGAGAGATGGCCGACCTGGAGATCGTGGCGGCCTTCGATGCGGTTTTCGACCGGATGGATGACAGCGATGAGGAGGCCCGGTCGGTGGCGGCCTTCCGTGAATGGAAGGCGATGAACGCCGTGATGACGCCCGGCGAACAGCGCGAAGTGTTCCTGGTCTGCGTGCGCGCCTCCTGGCCGCAGTGGATCGTGCAGCGGGCAGCGGGACGGATGGGGACGCGGTGGGAGACGGCGTACAAGGCGCTGACCCGCGGACTGAGCGCGATCACGGCCCGGGCCCGGGCCCGGCGCGACAGCGAGATGGCGGCGGCCGGGCCGTGCGAAGGACGTACGCCAGGGGCCGAAACGCGGCGGCCGGCGCCGGGGCGGCGTGAAGTCACTCGGTATGTCGATGGTGACGGCCATTTGCTGTTTGAGCTGGAACGGCGGGCGCAGGGCTGATGGGCCGCCTTGTTCTGACCCGAAGGGTTGGGCACAGTCGGCGCGGAACTTCACCGGGAGACAGCATGAATTTCAGACGCGCCCTGGCCCTGGCCGCCCTGATCTGCGCGGCGGCGATGCCGGCCGTGGCGGACGAGGCCGCCTATGTGGAGGTCTCCGATCCGGGCGAAGTGGCGCGCCGGCTGTTCATCGACATGGCGTCGGTGCGGCGCACGGGCGATCAGGCCAAGGTGGAGGCGCTGGAAATCTATTCGTCCCGGGAAGGGGCGCGGGCCTATGCGGCCGGGCCAGTGGCGGTGGATTGCGATCGCCGGACGGTGAAGCCCCTGGCCGGCCAGGTGTTCGATCTAAACGGCAGGGTGCTTGAGCGCCGGGATGCGCGGGACGCCGCCCTGCCCACCGGGGCGGCCGTTCGACGGACCCTTTCGCTGGTCTGCGAGGACGGGGATGGGGTCGGAGCCCTGACGAGCTTCGCCAGCCGGGAGGACGCGGTCCGCGCGGTGCGGGGCGTTCGCGCGTCGGCGGCGGCCGGCCCGACAGCGCCGCCGGCGATCCGCTCCAGCCGGGGCGTGGAAGCCGACCGGGTTCTGGACGGGCAGGCGATCACCCTGCCGGGCGCGAAGTGGCCCATACCGCCGGAAGATCCGCCGGCGTCGCCGGCCTGGCGCTTCGCCTATCTGACGGACGGGCAGTTCAGCAGCGATGGCTCAGCGTCGGTGTTCGTTGATCAGGGCGAGGCGGTGCGGCGCTCGGGGCGGCAACTGACCACCTGGGTGCTCTACGTGTACTGGCAGCCGAATTCACCCAAGCAGGGCATGGCGCCGATCGCCTACAGCCTGGACCGGGTGCGTTACGACTGCGCCAGCCGCACCTACAAGGTGCTGAGGGCAATGAATTTCGACGCCGAGGCGCACCTGTTGTTCGATGGCGAGCCCGGCGAGGATTTCGTGGAGGCGGAGGCTGGGACCTCGGACGAGACGGAGGTGACGTCGGCCTGCGACAGCAACAACCTGATCGACGGCGATAACGTGTTCCGCCGGATCCCAGACGCGATCAGCTATGCCCGCGCCACGGCCGAGCGGCCCAACCGGGACGCCAAACGTGATACAAACACCGCCCAGGGCGGCGCGTCCGTCCGGGACGGGCGTTGAGACCCGCCGGCCCCAGGCCGCGACTGGAGATGAGATGCCTCTGAAACGATGGTTCGCCGGCCTGACGGCATCGGCCGCGGTGTTCGCGGCGGCGCCGGCCCTGGCGGCGGACGCCGGCCTGCTGATCGTGGGATCGACGCCGCTGGATACGCCGAACGGCAGCGTCGTGCTGGTCGACCTGGGCAGCGCCCGGCGCACGGGCGACGAGGTGAAGGCGCAGATCGTGATGGTTCTGACCAACAACCAGACGCCGGAGTCGCGGGGGATCTCGCACATGGTCGGCGAGGAGACGCTGAACTGCCGCACGCGGATGGCGGTCACCACCAAGATCGCGGCCTATGCCGAGGACGGGCCGAAGGTCGGCGAATTCGACACCGGCGACGAACCCAAGCCGGCGCAGGACGGAACGCCCTACGGCCGGATGCTCGACCGGGTATGCAGCGGGCAGGGCCAGGACGGCGAGGCCGAACCCTTCGCCGATGTCGCTTCCGCCGTGAGCTTCGTGCGCGGCGTGGTCTCGGCGGTGACGAGCCGGACCTCGCCGATGCAGCCGCACCGGTTCGTCTTCGTGGGCCAGACCACCAACAGCACGGGATCGCGCACGGCGGCGTTCGTGGACATGGCCAATCTGGAACACGACGGGGACGCCCTGGTGCGCTGGGTGGTGCTGATCAACACGCCGGCGGTGACCCGGTCCGGACGCGAGGTGCTCTACGACCTGACGCAGGTGGCCTTTGACTGCACGGGCGGCCGGGCGAGAATCCGCTATGCGGAAGCCCTGGCCCCCGATGGAACCTCGATTTTCGGCGGCATCCAGGTCTCGCCCTGGATGCGGGCCGAGAACCCCGGAACCCTGGCCGACCTGCAGCTGAAAGCCGGCTGCGCGGCGGCGCCGGCCGATGGTGGGCTCGATACGCTGGAGGCGGCGGCCGACTATGCGCGGCGGGCGGCTTCGGCCACGCCCGCCACGGCGCCGGGCCAGCGCGGAATCTGAAGACGCCATGAGGGGGACGATGCGACTGGCCGGCCTCGCGGCCCTGCTGGCGGCGCTGTTGCTGGCCGCGCCCGCTCTGGCGCAAGAGCCGGGAAGCTATGTGATCCTGCAACGGGCGGACCTGACCATCCCCACGGGCATCACCCTGGCGGCGGACGTTTCGCGGGTTGTGGAGGACGGCGACACGGCGACGGTCTGGTCGGTGTTCGTGTTTCATGACCCCACCACGCCCGTGGCCGGCGGGGCGGCCTATGTGGAGGTGAAGTCGGTGTTCACCTGTTCGAGCCGCCAGGTGACGGCGACGGTGGCCGCGGCGTTCGGCCTGGACGGATCGGCCAAGCCGGCGGGCGCGACCAGCCCGCCCCGGGCGGTGGCCGGACCTTTCGAGCCGCTCTACGGCATCGCCTGCAACGGACAGCGGCCGCCGGACGGGGCCAGGCGCTTCGAGGACGCGGCGGCCGTGGACGCCGATGTGCGCGAACGCGTGCGCGAAGTTGGAGAATTGATGGCGGCCCTGGCCCCGGGCCAGGCGCACCGGATGCTGGCCCTGGGGACGCTGGAGAACAGCGGCAATACCTGGGCCTTCTTCCTGGACCGGGCCAGTCTGATGCGCGGGGATCGCGAAGTGAAGAGCGCCCTGCTGACGGTGTTCGAGACGCCGGTGGAGGGCGAGGCCTTCCGCATCGAATGGGTGCGCTATGACTGCGAGGCGCGGAAGATGGAAACCCTGGCCAAGGCGGGGTACGGCGCCGACGGCACGATGCGCTCCCTGCAGATCCGCGAAGGCGAAATGACATTCGACGCCAGTTCGGCGGCGGCGGCCATGCGGGCCGCGGCCTGCGCGGCGGACGACCTGACGGGCGCCCAGAGTTTCCCGACCTATGACGCGGCCCTGGCCGCGGCGCGAGAGGCGATCCGGCTCAAGCGGGCCGGAACCTAAAGTCACCCCACACTCCAAGAGGACATCATGAAAAAGACACCTCCGGCGCCGCGAACGCCGGCCGGAACCCTGCGCCTGCTGGTTCGTAAGGGCGAGGCGATCATTGACGCGGCTCTGGCCGCCGACGATCTCACCCTGGCCAGCGTGACCCTCGAAAGGCTGGCCAGAACCTGCGGACACTGGACCGACGGAAAGGGTGGCGGCTCCAGCACGGGCGCGGCGGCCGCATCCAGGAGCCCCCCGGACAGAGAGGTGGTCGTCTTCGGCGCGGAACCCATCACGGCGGAACAATGGTCGAAGCTGTACCCCACGCCCGGCTAGTCTGGGCGCCCCAGGCCGGGCCGCAGGCCGCCTTCCTGGCATGCCCGATGTTCGAGGTGGTGTATGGCGGGGCGCGGGGCGGCGGGAAGACCGACGCCACCCTGGGCGAATTCCTGAAACATCAACATGAGTGGCGGGCGGCGGCCAAGGGGCTGTTCATCCGCCGCAAGCAGTCGGACCTGGTCAACACCCTGGAACGGGCCAAGGTTATCTACGGCCCCGCCGGGGCCCGCTGGAACGAGGCGAAGAGCACCTTCACCTTTCCCTCCGGCGCCGTGATCCGGTTCAGGTATCTGGACAGGGACGAGGACGCCGAGCGCTACCAGGGCCAGGACTACAGCCGCGTCATCATCGAGGAGTTGACGCAGTTTCCGACGCCGGGGCCGGTGAACAAGCTGAAGGCGACCCTGCGCAGCGCCGAAGGCGCCCCATGCGGCTTCCGCGCGACCTGCAATCCGGGCGGGCCTGGCCATGGCTGGGTGAAGGCCAGGTACATCGACAACGGCCCCTGGAAGGTGGAGCAGGAACGCTATGTGGACCCGTTCACCGGCGGTGAAATGACCCTGGACCGGGTATTCATTCCCGCCCGCCTGACCGACAACGCGGTCCTGTTGCAGGCCGACCCGCTCTATGTGGCCAAGCTGCAGCAAACCGGCTCCGAGACTCTGGTTCGGGCCTGGCTGGAGGGCGACTGGAACCAGGTCGAGGGCGCGTTCTTCGACAGGTGGGGCAGCGGCAATATCGTGCGCACCACGCCCTTACCGGCGCACTGGACGCGGTTCCGCAGTTTCGACTGGGGCTCGGCCAGGCCGTTCTCGGTGGGCTGGTGGGCCGTGGCGAGCGACGCCTTCGTGGCCGGGGAGACCGTGATCCCGCGCGGCGCCCTGGTGCGCTATCGCGAATGGTATGGCTCGACCGGCAAGCCCAATGAGGGGCTGAAGCTGACGGCCGAACAGGTCGCCGAGGGCATATTGGCGCGAGATAGCGGGGAGCGGATCGCCTATGCGGTGGCCGACCCCTCGATCTTCCACCGCGATGGCGGGCCCTCGATCGGCGAGCGCATGGCGCGGGCCGGGGTGGTGTTCCGCAAGGCCGACAATACGCGCGTGGCGGGGGCGGGCGCCGTGGGGGGCTGGGACCAGATGCGGGCCCGCATCCTGGGCGATGGCGAGCGGCCGATGCTGTTCGTTTTCGACACCTGCCGGGACTTCCTGAGGACGGTGCCGGCGCTGGGTCATGATCCGGACCGGCCCGAGGATCTCGACACCCGGGCCGAGGACCACGTGGCCGACGAGGCCCGCTACGCCTGCATGAGCCGGCCCTATTCGACGCGCCTGGCGGAGCCGCCGGTCAATCCGCCCGACCTGTGGGGGGCGAGACGCGGCCAGGGCGGCGCCGGAAGCTGGAAGGCCGTTTGACGGCGGCCCCGCGCCGCCGGTCCGCGAACACCGACATCAAAGGAGAGGCCGATGGCGAAGACCGCCGACGCCGAAACCGCGCCGGACCTGGCGCGGCTGAAGCGCATGTTCGAAGAGGCGCGGGATCTGACGCGCGAGGCCCGCAACGAGGCGCTGCTGGACCTGGACTACTATGACACCGATGAGGCGCTCGCCGCGACGGACAGCATCTTCAGCGGCGTGCAACTGCTGAAGGCCGGCCGGGCCCTGCGAATCGCCCGCGAGGCCGAACTCAACGCCGTCCTCAGGGCCTGCTCGGACCCCTGAGGACGGTTCAACCTGGGCGCCGTCTCCGCAACTATTCGGCGCCAAGCAGCAGGGTGACCTGTTCGATCAGGACCAGGGCTTCGGCGGTTTCGACGCCGTCCTCCAGGATCGACCTGATCAAGGCCTGCACGATACGCTGACGGACAGGATCCAGCTTCGCGCAGGCCGAGGTGAACTGCGCGGTCTGCAGGGACCGTAGCGCGACCTCATACGCCGGAATGGCCTGGCGGAGGAGGTCGTATTCGGCGGCCGTCATTGCAGCCCCCGGCCTTCCGGCCCGCCGGCCTCGCGAGAAGCGCCGCGTCCGGGTTGCTCGCTGTGGCGCTGCAGGGCCTCGACGGATCCCGCCAGAGCCACATCGACATCGTTCGCCATCAGCCAGGTCTTGCGCACGCGGCCGACCCGCCGCTTGAACCCCGCGATGTCGTCGTCGGCGTTCGACATCTCCATGCCCGCGATGAGCCCGGCATCGGCGGTCTCGCAGGGCAGGCCGGTCAGCCGGATATTGTAGCCCCCGGCATTGAAGGCCGCGTAGTCCCGCATGGTGAAGCTGCACAGGACCCGGAAGGCGCCCTGGGCATTGGCGAATTCCAACGCAGCCACCAGAAGTTCGATCTTCACGTCGGGGCCGCCCAGCTTGCGGCGGTCGCGGGCTTCACGCGTGGTGAAAAGCCGGGTGAGCTCCCAGACATCTGGTCCGACAATGCTTTCTGGACTGGTGGCCACCAGCTGCGGCAGGTCGTCGGTGAGCATGCATTTGTCGTCGGTGGGCCTCAGCCTGACGCCGCCGAGCACCTGGCCGGAGGCGCCGACCGCGAGGCCGTAGATCGTGCGCTCGTCGTCGTACTGATCGTACTCGCCTCCGTCCTCCCTGACCTTGAGGCTCCAGCCCCGTTCCTGAACGAAGTGCACCGTGCGCAGGCGATGCATCGCCGCCAGCTGCGGTTGATAGAGATGGCGGTTCGCCGCCGTAACGATATGGATCATGGCCGCCCCCTCCTTGAGGCGGCCAGAAGATGTTCACGCTAAGCAGGCGCGCGGTATCGCACGATCATGCGAGGGAAAGCAGATCCAGACGAAGGGCGGCGGTGGCGGCCTGGATGCGCGTGGAGACGCCGAACTTGGCCATGGCGGCGCGGATATGCGTCGAGACCGTGTGCTCGGAAATGCCGAGAATGACAGCGATCTCCCAGTTCGATTTGCCGTCTATGACCCACTTCAGGCACTCCACCTGACGCTCGGAGAGCGCGATCGCGGCGAGGGGAGGGGGCGCGGCGTCCTGAAGGGGCGGCAGCGGCACGAGGCGGTGCATTTCGAGACCGAAAGTGTAGGTCAGGCCGGCGATTGCGCCGCGGTGATCGGGATCGAACCCTTTCTCCGGCGTGGCGAGGCGCACCATCAGGCCGCAGTCATCGAGCGCGATCGGGGTCAGATGGCCCTCCAGCATGCCGCCGTCACAGGCATCGCTCCACATGCGCTCCGCGGGACCCGGAGGAGTGATCTCCTTCACATCGTTCCAGGAGAACGGGTCATATGATTCGAAGAGCTGCTTCGCGCAGGGGTCGATCAGGTGGAACTGCTTTTCCCGGTAGTGCTGGTTCCAATCCGCGAAGCCGCGGCCCCCGAGCAGTTCGCCGGCGCTCTGACCGGGCCTTCGGTCCGTACGCGCGCAATCAAAGCGGTCGAATCCAAAGTCGGAAATGACGTCGCCGAAGCGCATGACGAGATCTTCAGCGGACGCGACGATTCGCGCGCGACCTACGAAATCCCAAGCCCGATCAAGCGCACTCCGCCCCATTCCGGTTTTCCACCACACTTCCGGCGGCCATGGAATTGAGTAAACCCGATGTGCGGCGAATTGTTGAGGGTGCGGCCAATGATTGAGCGCATAATTCGCTGATGTGAGGACTGCCGCCGCCGTGGCGCGAGTGACGGGGCTCGAACCCGCGACCTCCGGCGTGACAGGCCGGCGCTCTAACCAACTGAGCTACACCCGCTTGGACGGGCGGGCCCGTCGGCGAAGGGGCGTCTGATAGGTCCAGCCCCCGGCGAAGTCAACCGCGCGCGGGCGCGACGTAATGGAAAGGCGCGCCAGGGCCGGTCGGGAGCTCCAGGGCGGCCCAGGCGCCGGTCATGACCGTGGCCACGACGATGAAGGCCGCCGAGTAGGGCAGGACCGCCGCTGTGAGCCCGCCCACCCCCATTTCCGGCTTCCACCGGCGGGCATAGGCGAGCACCAGGCCAAAGTAGGGCATCAGGGGCGAGGCCATGTTCACGGTGGAATCGCCCATGCGGTAGGCCGCCGTCGTGGCCTCCGGAGACACGCCCAGCAGCATCAGCATCGGCACCAGAACCGGGGCCAGGGCCGCCCACTTGGCGCTGGCCGAGCCGATGAAGAGGTCCAGCACGGCGGTGAGCACCGTTACGCAGACAAGCAGGAGCGGGATCGGCAGGCCGCTGGAGCGCAAGGCCTCGGCGCCGTGGATCGCGAGGATGGCGCCCAGGTTCGACCAGCTGAACATGGCGATGAAGTGCGCGGCCGCGAAGGCGAGCACGATGTAGGGCGCCATTCCGGCCATGGAATCCGAGCAGAGGCGCACGATATCGCGGTGACTAGTGATGGCGCCGGTCGCGGCGCCATAGGCGACGCCGCTGACCAGGAAGAGCAGGAAGAAACCAGCCACCAGAGAGCGGAAGAAAGGTGTCCAGTGCTCGGGACCCGTGGCCCCGGCGTCGCTGAGGGGGCCTCCAGGGATGAGGGCCAGGGCGGCCCAAAGGGATACGACAGCACCGGCGGCAAGGCTGGCCCATTTCAGACCCCTGGCATGGGGCGGGGCCACGCTTTCGGAACTGGCCGCCGGCGACCAGGCGCCGAGGCGCGGCTCGACGATCGCATCAGTGACCCACCATCCCACCGGCAGGAACAACATCCCGCCCACCAGGGTGAACCACCAGTCACCGGCCAGATTTACAGTCCACTGCGGATCGATGAGCCGTGCGGCCGGCTCGGAGAGGCCGAGGATCAGGGCTTCGAACTGGCCGGGCAGAGGGTTGCCGGCGAAACTGGCGATGCAAGCGGCGAAGGCGGCGGCGATGCCGGCGACGGGATGACGCCCGGACGCGGCGAAGGCGGCGGCGGCGAGGGGCGGAAGAATGACGACGCCGCTGTCGGCGGCCTGGTTCGAGACCAATCCGATCAGGATGACCATGGGGGTAAGTAGGCGCGGGGGCGCCTTACGGACGAGATCGCCGATCACGGCCTGCAGCAGGCCGGTGCGTTCGGCCAGCCCCGCGCCCAGCATGACCAGAAGGACGTAACCCAGCGGAGCAAAGCCGGTGAGCGTCTTCGGCATTTCCACGAGCAGGGTCTGGACGTTCTTCGCAGAGAGCAGGCTTTCCGCATGCAGAACCTTGCCGTCCAACGGATTGATGGCGCTGACGCCCAGTCCGGCGCAGACCGCGCTGGCGGCGGTCAGGCCCAGGATAATCCAAAGAAAAATGAAGACGGGATCGGGCAGACGATCGCCGAGGCGCTCAATATGATCCAGCAGGCCGCGTCGGGGTCGAGTCTCGTTCACCGCCTATCCCTAGCGGGAGTTCGGCGGGCGGGCCAATCTGGCGGAAATTCAGCGCTCAGGACGTTTGAACGGCGCATGCGCTTGGGCTAGAACCCAGCGACTCCTCCCAGAGGGCCGCATGGACGCTTTTCTTCTTCAGTATCTGCCGATCGTCATTTTCCTGGCGATCTCGACCGGGCTTGGCCTGGTTTTCATCCTCGCCTCGCTGCTGATCGCGCCGAAATCCCCGGATGCGGAGAAACTTTCGGCCTATGAGTGCGGCTTCAACGCCTTCGACGACGCGCGGATGAAGTTCGACGTGCGCTTTTACCTGGTCTCGATCCTCTTCATCATCTTCGACCTTGAGGTCGCGTTCCTGTTCCCCTGGGCGGTGAGCCTGATGAAGTTGCCGGCGGAGGCGGGCCAGTTCGCCTTCTGGTCGATGATGTCCTTCCTCGGGGTCCTGACGGTGGGCTTCATCTACGAATGGAAGAAGGGAGCCCTGGAATGGGAGTAGGGGTTCCCGCCGGGATGGCCGGACGCTCAAGCGTCGAGGGCTATGACCCGAAGCTGCACGATCCGTTCTTCGACGGTCTGTCGGATCAGCTGGCGGACAAGGGCTTTGTGACCGCCGCCGCCGATGACCTGATCACCTGGGCCCGCACCGGTTCGCTGATGTGGATGACCTTCGGTCTGGCCTGCTGCGCCGTCGAGATGATGCACGCCTCGATGCCGCGCTATGACCTGGAACGCTATGGCTTCGCGCCTCGCGCCAGCCCGCGCCAGAGCGACGTGATGATCGTCGCCGGCACCCTGACCAACAAGATGGCTCCGGCTCTGCGCAAGGTCTACGACCAGATGCCGGACCCGCGCTACGTGATCTCCATGGGCAGCTGCGCCAACGGCGGCGGCTATTACTATTTCAGCTATTCGGTCGTGCGCGGCTGCGACCGGATCGTGCCGGTGGACATCTATATTCCAGGCTGCCCGCCGACCGCCGAGGCGCTGGTCTATGGGGTGCTGCAGCTGCAGAAGAAAATCCGCCGCACCGGGACGATTGACCGATGAGCCAGTGGCGCGTCGCCGACGCTGATCTCGAAGCCCTGGGCGCCACGATCGCCAAGCTGGGCAAGGCCCATGTTATCTCTACCGAGGTTGCCTTCGGAGAGCTGAATGTGACGGCCCCCGCGGCCTCGATCGTCGAGCTGATCCGGTTGCTGCGTGACCACGCGGACCTGCAATTCCAACAGCTGATCGACGTTTGCGGGGTAGACTATCCGCAGCGGGCCCAGCGGTTCGACGTGGTCTATCATCTGCTGTCCCTGACCCGGAACCGGCGCGTGCGCGTGAAGGTGGCGACGGATGAGGACACGGCCGTTCCGTCGATCACGCCGGTATTCGCCGTGGCCGACTGGTTCGAGCGCGAGGCGTTCGACATGTACGGGATTTTCTTCGACGGTCACCCGGACCTGCGCCGCATTCTGACGGACTACGGGTTCCACGGGCATCCGATGCGCAAGGACTTCCCCATGACCGGCTATGTCGAGGTCCGCTATGACGACGAACAGAAGCGCGTGGTCTACGAGCCTGTGAAGGCCGTTGAATTCCGCAGCTGGGATTTCCTGTCGCCCTGGGAAGGCGCCGAATATGCGCGCCCGGGCCAAGGCTATGGATACGGCCTGCCTGGCGATGAGAAGGCGGAGACCAAGTGATGGCCGACGACGCCAGCAGCATCCCCGAAACCCCCGTCCGCAAGTTCAACATCAACTTCGGCCCGCAGCATCCCGCGGCGCACGGCGTGCTGCGCCTTGTATTGGAGCTGGACGGCGAGTTGGTCGAACGCGTTGACCCGCACATCGGCCTGCTGCACCGCGGCACCGAAAAGCTGATGGAGGCGCGGCCCTACACTCAGAATACGCCGTATTTCGACCGCCTCGACTATGTGGCGCCGATGAACCAGGAGCACGCCTTCGTGCTGGCCATCGAGCGGCTGATGGGGCTTGAGGTTCCCGAGCGGGGCCAGCTGATCCGGGTGCTCTACTGCGAGATCGGCCGGATTCTGAACCACCTTCTCAATGTCACCACCCAGGCCATGGACGTGGGCGCCCTGACGCCGCCGCTCTGGGGCTTCGAGGAACGCGAGAAGTTGATGGTGTTCTACGAGCGCGCGTCTGGCGCCCGGCTGCACGCCAACTATTTCCGCCCGGGCGGCGTCCGCCAGGATCTTCCCGAAGCGCTCGTCGACGACATCGGCGACTGGGCAGACGCTTTCCCGCCCTTGCTTGATGAGATCGAGAAGCTGATCACCGGCAACCGCATCTTCAAGCAGCGCAACGTCGACATCGGCAATGTCACCAAGCAGCAGGCTTTTGACTGGGGTTTCACCGGCGTGATGCTGCGCGGCTCAGGCGTCGCCTGGGACCTGCGCCGCAACCAGCCCTATGAATGCTATGACGAGCTGGAATTCGACATTCCGCTCGGTGTGCACGGCGACTGTTACGACCGCTATCTGTGCCGCGTCGAGGAGATGCGGCAATCGATCAGGATCATGCGCCAGTGTGTTGATCGGTTGAAGAAAACGCCGGGCCTTGTGCTCTCCGATGACCACAAGGTCAGCCCGCCGCGCCGGGGCGAGATGAAGCGGTCGATGGAAGCCCTGATCCACCACTTCAAGCTCTACACGGAGGGCTTCCACGTGCCGGAAGGCGAGGTGTACGCCGCCGTGGAAGCGCCGAAGGGCGAGTTCGGGGTGTTCCTGGTGGCGGACGGGACCAACAAGCCCTACCGCTGCAAGATCCGGGCGCCCGGCTTTCCGCACCTGGCGGCCATGGACTGGATGAACCGGGGCCACATGCTGGCAGACGTCAGCGCCATTCTCGGCTCCCTCGATATCGTGTTCGGCGAGATCGACCGCTAGGCCGCCGCCCCTTCAGCTCCGAGACGCTCATGACCGATATCGTCGCGATCACCGCCGCGCAGTTCGACGCCTACAACGCGCAGGACCTGGACGCCTATTGCGGCTTCTTCACCGATGACGTGATCGTCGCGGACTACAATGGCGCCATCACCCGGCAGGGCATGGAAGCCTACCATGCGGCCTATGCCGACACGTTCGGAAAGTTTCCGCAAAACAAGGCCTTCCTGCTCAATCGTATGGTCGTGGGCGGCACTGTGATCGACCACGAAAAGGTCTCCCGCGGGCCGGAAGGACCGGAGTTCGAGGTCGCGGCGATCTACACCTTCCGGGGCGACAAGATCTGCCGCATCGACTTCATCCGCTAGGATCAGGTGTAAGCCCGCAGGGAATGCGGGCTCGGCACCGTGAAGAACCATACCGTGCGATCCGCTCCGCGCTCATAGGCGGGGTTGGTATGGGTCACGCCGATATTGTCCCAGATCACCAGGTCATTCGACCGCATCGGTGAGATGTAGCGGTGCGGCGAGGTCTGGGTGCGGTCCCAGAGATCGTGCAGAAGGGCGCGCCCCTCATCGTCCGCGAGGCCTTCTACAAGGCTGTCCGGGTGTTTCGGCAAGAAGAGCAGGGGCTCGCCGGTCCGCCAGTGCGCCAGGACCAGTGGGCGTACGGACGCCTTATCCTTCTCGAATTCCGGCGCGGCGGAGAGGGGCTGGCTGGGCAATGGCGTCCGGCCGTGAAGGGCGTTGCGGCCGGTGACGAGGGTTTTCAGGTCCGCCGGCAGGTCGCGGTAGACGGCCCTCATGTCCACGAAGAGCTGGGGCGCGCCCTTCGGCACCTGGCGGGTATGGGAAAAGGCATAGGCTTCCGGCTGTTTGCCGTAGGTGTCGTAGTGCAGGCTTTCGATGAACGTCGGGATGCGGGCGCGGCCGTCGTCTTCACGCCCCTTGGCCGAAAAATCACCGATGAACTCGAAGCCCTTCATCGGACCGCGCCGGCCTTCATACGGCCCTTTTGACATCCCCAGACGGTGGGCCAGGGCCTCGATTGACGCGGGGCTCAATAGAGTCTCGGCGCAAATGTGCAGAACGTAGTGGCGGTCCATCCAGACATGGATCTGGTCGAGAAACGCCGGATCGGCGGTCAAGGCGGCCAGGTCGGCGGTTTCCAGAACGGCGCCCACCCCCGTCCCTGACGGGGTCAGACGAAAGTCGGCGGCGGTGATGGTCATGCTTCCTCGCGGCGGCTCTTTCCGGCGTTACGTAAGGAGAGGCTAACACCGCGCGCGGGCAAGGCCCAAGGGGGCTGTTTTCACCGGCCCTGGGCGGTGTATGGGATCACCAGCACCGCCAGGGATTCCATCACCATGTCCGTCCGCCGCCTCGCCAAGGAACAGCCCGCGTCCTTCGAATTCACCGCGGAGACCCTCGAGAAGGCCAAGTGGTGGATCGCGAAGTTCCCGGAAGGCCGCCAGCAGTCCGCCGTTATCGCCATCCTTTGGCTTGTGCAGAAACAGCAGGGTTGGGTCTCGGAGCCTTCGATCCGCGTTGTGGCCGAACTCCTCGGCATGCCGGTGATCCGTGTGCTCGAGATCGCCACCTTCTACACGATGTTCATGCTGGAGCCGGTGGGTGACGTGGCCCTGGTGCAGGTGTGCGGCACGACGCCGTGCATGTTGCGCGGCGCCAATGAGCTGATGGCGCTTTGCGAGAAGAAGATCGGGCCGCGCGATCACCGCTCCAAGGATGGCAAGTTCTACTGGCAGGAAGTGGAATGCATGGGCGCCTGCGCCAATGCGCCGATGGCCGCTATCAATGACTACTACTACGAGGATCTGACTCCCGAGAGCCTGGGCAAGATCATCGACGACTTCGCGGCAGGCAAATCGCCACCGCCTGGCTCCGCCATCGGCCGGCAAGGCGCCGCCCCCGAAGGGGGCCCGCTGACCTTGACCGATCCTGCCCTCTACGACGGGTCCCGCGCGAAGGCCTTCAAGCTCCCCAATGCGCCCGAGCCCGCGTGAGCGAGCCCCCGGCCAGCGAAGGGCGCTCGCCCGAAGAGCTTCTGCGCTGGCGTAAGCGGCTGATCGCCGTGCTGGCGGTCAACGTCATCTGCCTGATCATCGGCGTGGGCGGCTTCATCGCGCATGTCGCAAGCCATGCGGAGTGGCTGCTCTGGGTATTCTATGCCTCGATCGCCCTCGGCCTCGGCGCTCAGATGTGGCTGGTCATCGGGTTCATGCGCTCGCGATGACCGGGGAGGCCGAGGACCTGACGCGCCGGGCCGCTTATCTCGACACGCTTCGCCGTCTGTATTCCCGCACGAAATTCGCCGGATATGTCCTTTGCCTGGTGGGAATCCTCGTCCTGGTTTGGGCGAAATTCCGAGGCCCGGGGCCGCTTTCACCGATTGGTATCGCCGGCATTGTCATCGTCACGGCCGGCTGGGCGATTTTCGTCTATGTCATTGTCCAGCGGACGCGCTATGTCCGGCGCCATCCGTACAACCCTCAAGACTGAGTCATGGTCGGCATTCTCGAAGACAAAGACCGCATCTTCACCAACCTCTACGGCCTGCAGGACTGGGGCCTCGAGGGCGCCAAACAGCGCGGAGTCTGGAACGGCACCGTCGAGATGCTGCAGCAGACCCCTGAGTGGATCTGCGACCAGATCAAGAACTCCGGCCTGCGTGGCCGGGGCGGGGCAGGGTTCGGCACGGGCCTGAAGTGGACCTTCATGCCCAAGGCCGAGAGCGAACGGCCGCACTACCTCGTCGTGAACGCTGACGAGTCCGAGCCGGGCACCTGCAAAGACCGCGAGATCATGCGCAATGATCCGCATCGTCTGATCGAAGGCTGCCTTCTGGCCAGCTACGCCATCCGCGCCCACGACTGCATCATCTATATCCGCGGCGAATACGTGCTGGAGCGCGAGCGGGTCGAAGCCGCCCTCGTCCAAGCGGCCAAGGCCAAGCTGATCGGCAAGAACAACATCCACGGCTGGGACTGCAACATCCGCATCACTCACGGCGGCGGCGCCTACATCTGCGGCGACGAAATGGCCCTGCTGGAATCGCTCGAAGGCAAGAAGGGCCAGCCCCGTCTGAAGCCGCCGTTCCCGGCCGGAGCGGGCGTGTATGGCTGTCCGACAACGGTGAACAACGTCGAATCGATCTCGGTGACGCCGGAAATTCTGCGCCGCGGCGCGGCCTGGTTCACCACCTTCGGCCGCCCGAATAACACCGGCACCAAGCTGATGAGCGCGTCGGGCCACATCAACAAGCCCTGCGTGGTCGAGGAAGCCATGTCGATCCCGCTGCGCCAGCTGATCGAGGACCACTTTGGTGGGGTTCGCGGCGGCTGGGGCAACCTCAAGGCCATCATCCCGGGCGGTTCGTCCGTGCGGATGATCCCGGCCGAGGAAGCCGAGACGGCGCTGATGGATTTCGACAGCCTGGTGGCTCTCAAGTCCGGCCTCGGCACGGCGGCGATGATCGTGATGGACAAATCCGCCGATCTGGTGCGGGCCATCGCCCGCCTTTCCTACTTCTACAAGCACGAGAGCTGCGGCCAGTGCACGCCCTGCCGGGAAGGCACGGGCTGGATGTGGCGGGTCATGGAGCGCATGGTCACGGGCGAGGCTGAAATGCGCGAGATCGACATGTTGCTCGACGTCGCCAGTCAGGTGGAAGGCCACACAATCTGCGGCCTCGGTGACGCCGCCGCATGGCCGATCCAAGGCCTTTTCCGCCATTTCCGCCACGAGGTGGAGGAACGGATCACCAACTACCGGATCGGCAGGCCGCATGTTCAGGGCGCCCGCCTGGAGCCGGCGGAGTAGGGCCCTTCAGGGAGACGTAGAATGGTTGGCGTGCTTTCGGATCGGAACCGGATTTTCACCAACCTCTACGGACTTCACAGTCCCGGTCTGGAGGCGGCCCGTCAGCGCGGCGCCTGGAACGGCACGGCCGAGATGCTTGCCCTCGGGCCGCAATGGATCATCGAGCAGGTGAGGGCTTCCGGCCTGCGTGGCCGGGGCGGGGCAGGGGTGCCCGTTGGCTCCAAGTGGGGCTTCATGCCGCCGGACGATGGCCGCCCGCGCTATCTGATCGTCAATGCCGATGAAAGCGAGCCCGGGGCCTGCAAGGACCGGGATATCATGCGGGGCGATCCGCATCTGCTGATCGAAGGCTGCCTGATCGCCAGCCGCGCTATCGGAGCGCACACGGCCTGGATCTACATTCGGGGCGAATACATCGAGGCGCGAGAGCGTCTGGAAGCCGCGATCCTGGAAGCGCGCGCCGCCCGGCTTATCGGACCGGACAACGTCCACAACTGGAATTTCGAGGTCATCGTCTCCCACGGCGGCGGGGCTTATGTCTGCGGCGAGGAAACCGCCCTCATCGAGAGTCTGGAGGGCAAGAAGGGCCAGCCGCGTATTCGCCCGCCTTATCCCGCCACCAACGGCCTGTATGGCTGTCCGACCACCGTGAATAATGTCGAGAGCATCGCCGTGGTGGGGACGATCCTGCGGCGCGGCGCCGATTGGTTCTCGGCCATCGGCCGGCCGGGCAATGCCGGCACGAAGGTGATGAGCATCTCGGGCCACGTGAAGACGCCCTGCAATGTCGAGGAAGCGATGAGCATGCCGCTGCGCACGCTCATTGAGGAGCACGGCGGCGGCGTACGGGGAGGGTGGGGCAATCTGAAGGCCGTGCTGCCCGGTGGCGGGTCAACGCCGATGATTCCGGCCTGGCAGGCCGAGACGGCCCTGATGGACTACGACTCCATGCGCGAGCTGAAGACGGCCCTGGGTTCAGCGTCGGTCATCGTCCTCGACCGTGACACCGATCTGGTGAAGGCCATCGCCCGCCTTTCCTACTTTTACAAGCACGAGAGCTGCGGCCAGTGCACGCCCTGCCGGGAAGGCACGGGCTGGATGTGGCGGGTCATGGAGCGCATGGCCACGGGCGAAGCGGAGATGAGGGAAATCGACATCCTTCTTGATGTCGCTTCGGAGGTGGAAGGCCACACCATCTGCGGCCTTGGCGATTTCGCGGCCTGGCCGATCCAGGGCCTGTTCCGGCATTTCCGGCATGAGGTCGAGGCGCGGATCACGCTTTACCGGACGGGCCGTCCGCACGTGCAAGGCGCTTCACTGGTGACGGCTGCCTGACGATTGTCTTCCCGTGATCGACAGCGAAGAACGATCTGTAGAGCAGCGAGCGATGCCGCTGTGGAACGCCTTTGAGTCGTCCAGCAGATTCACAAAGGCGGCTGCGTGCCTCTGCGCCGTAGCTTGGGTTCTTGCTGTCATCGAGCTTGTCCTTCGCCATGTGGCCCAGCCCAATGCCTTGCTGGCCATCACTCTCCTCGCCGTCCGGACCTTCATCTACGGACGGATTGGCATTGGCGTTGTCAGAGGTGACGTCTGGCCCCTTTCGCGCTGGCGATCATCGTGGTGCTGCGGCTGGCGTCAGTGGCCGGCGCCGTGCAGTTCAACTGGCTTGGTTGGCTCTTTGAGTTGTTCTGGCAATCGCCTCTTATTGGGGCGTGCGTCTTGAGCTTTTTGGCTCTGCGTGAGCCAGCTGGGCCAACGCCCGAAGAGATATTTGATTGATCGGAACAGCAAGCTGGCCCGTATGCTCGGCGTTGCCTGCGCGCATTGGGGAGCGCTATGACCGAGCCTAGGGACGACGATGGCACCATCGATGATGGGGCCACGCCGAAGGAAGAAGCCCATTGGATGCGCTCCACGGCGGTGTGGAGCATCATCGGCGGCGTCGCCACGGCGATCACCGCGATCACCGCCGTCATGGCCGTCTTTGTCGGCTTCGATCAGGTACGAGTCGCCCGTGAGCTCCAGCGCACCGACGCGGCTTACCAGAGCTGGGCTGCCCTCAACGCCGCCACCCTGGAAAACCCCGACCTGGCCTGTCCGAACACGGACGAGAAGTTCAACCGGCTCATGACCACCCGCGATCCGCGCTCCGACACGGGCGCCACCTATCAGGACCGCTACACCGCCTTCGGCTACATGCAGATCACCACCTTCGAACAGATTCTGCAGATGGCCCCGGACGACCGCCGATGGCGCTTCCTGATCGAGGAACGGATCAAGTGCCACGGCCCGGCTATCCGCTTCCTCATGGCTGAAGGCACTTATGAGCAGCGCTACTCCTGCCGCTTGCGACTCGTCATCGCCGAAGCCATGCGCCAGCCTGCGCCCGCTTGCCGTCCCGAACACAACTGAGCACTCCGATGAGCGACGCGCTCTGGCTCTCCTTCGCCTTACCAGCCTGGTACTTTTCAACAATCGCCAGTCCGTTCAGCGCGGGGCCTCTGACAGCGATCCCCGCACTTGGCGTTCTGTGTCTTGCGGCCGAGCGCAATTATAGGCGCGCGGCGTAGGGCGAAACGCCTCGTTTGGTTTGTGATCCCCGTTCTCGGGTGCCATGGCTTGGTCGCGGTGGCGGGGCTACTTCGGGGCAAGTTCGACTTGGGCATGGTCGATCCGGTCCTCCTCGCATTTCTGAGCGTCCTGCTGACAAGCATGCTCGGACTTGGTTGGTGGCTGAGGAACGGATCAAGTGCCACGCCCCGGCCATCCGCTTCCTCATGGCGGAAGGCACCTATGAGCAGCGCTACTCCTGCCGCCTGCGACTCGTCATCGCCGAAGCCATGCGCCAGCCTGCGCCCGCATGCCGGCCGGAGGACTGAGGGGCCGCAAAACCGCCTCAGTTGCGAGCCATTCGCAGAATTGGATCGCCGAGACCATGATCTCCCCGCCCTCCTGCCCCAAGGAGCGGCAATGGAGGTGTTTTGCCCTTGAACAGGCCGCGCAAATCGCCCATCACCGCCCCGGCGGCGCGCCGCGATAGGGTCATTTGCTCTCCATGCCCACAGCCAAGGTCAACGGCGTAGATATCGAGTTCGAGAACGGGATGACCGTTCTTCAGGTGGCCGAGTTGGCGGGGGAGGAGATTCCGCGCTTCTGCTACCACGAGCGCCTGTCGATCGCCGGCAACTGCCGCATGTGCCTGGTCGAGGTGAAGCCCGGCCCGCCGAAGCCGCAGGCCTCCTGCGCCCTTCCGGCCGCCGACGGCCAGGAGATCATCACCAACTCGCCGATGGTGAAGAAGGCCCGCCAGGGGGTGATGGAGTTCCTGCTCATCAACCACCCCCTGGATTGCCCGATCTGCGACCAGGGCGGCGAGTGCGATCTGCAAGACCAGTCTATGGGCTATGGCCGCGACGACACGCGCTATCTGGAGAACAAGCGCGCCGTCGAAGAAAAGTACATGGGTCCGCTGATCAAGACGGTGATGACCCGCTGCATCCAGTGCACGCGATGCGTCCGTTTCATCACCGAAGTGGCCGGCGTGCCGGATATCGGTCTGATCAGCCGCGGCGAAGACGTCGAAATCACCACCTATCTCGACAAGGCCGTGGGCTCGGAGCTCTCCGCCAATGTCATCGACCTCTGCCCGGTCGGCGCGCTGACGTCCAAGCCTTACGCCTTCAACGCCCGGCCCTGGGAGCTGAAGAAGACCGAGACCGTCGACGTGATGGATGCGCTGGGGTCCTCGATCCGCATCGACGCGCGCGGGCCTGCCGTGCTGCGCGTCCTGCCGCGCACCAATGACGAGATCAACGAGGAATGGATCTCGGACAAGACCCGCTATGCCTGTGACGGCCTCGCCCGCCAGCGGCTCGACCGGCCCATGGTGCGCCGCGCCGGCAAGCTTCAGCCCGCCACGTGGCCGGAGGCTTTCGCCGCCGTCGCCGAGAAGATCTCCGCCGCGTCGGCGGACCGGATCGGCCTGATCACCGGCGATCTGCAGGATGCCGAATCCATGAAAGCGGCCTTAGATCTCTTCCGCGCCCTCGGCGTCGCCAATATCGATGGCCGCCAGGATGGCCTGGCCCTGGGCGCCGGCCCCCGCGAATCCTGGCTGTTCAATTCCACCCTGGCGGGTATCGAAGCCGCCGATGTGGTGCTGATCGTGGGCGCCAATCCGCGCACGGAGGCCGCCGTCCTGAATGCGCGCTTCCGCAAGATGTGGCTCAGTGGCGCGACCCGTTTCGGCGTCATCGGCGAGGCGGCGGATCTGACCTACAAATATGACCACCTGGGAGATACGGCCGCGGCCCTGAAGGCGCTGGCCGGTGGCAAGTCCGACTTCGCAAAGGCCCTTAAGGGCGCCGCCCGGCCCGCCATCGTGATCGGACAGGGGGCTTTGACGGGCGCCCATGGGGCGGCCAATCTCAAGGCGCTCGCTGACCTCGCCAAGAGCTTCAAGATCATCCGCGAGGGCTGGAACGGCTGGAATGTTCTGCACACGGCCGCCGCCCGCGCCGGCGCCCTGGATCTCGGCCTCGTGCCGGGCGAAGGCGGCAAGACGGCTGGCCAGATGGTCGCCAAGGGCGCGCTTGACGTGCTGTTCCTGCTCGGCGCCGATGAAATCGAACTGTCGGCCAGCGACGCTTTCACCATTTATCTCGGTACGCATGGCGACCGAGGCGCCCACTCGGCGGACGTGATCCTGCCGGGCGCCGCCTATACTGAAAAGGCCGGTCTTTACGTGAACACAGAGGGCCGGGTGCAGCGCGGCGAGCGCGCCGTATTCCCGAAGGGTGAGGCCCGGGAAGACTGGGCCATCCTGCGCGCCCTGTCCGAGCGGGTCGGCCACACTCTGCCCTACGACACGCTGGACCAGCTGCGGGCCAAGCTTTTCGCCGATCACCCGACCTTCGGACAGATCGATTTCGCGCCTGGCGCCATGGTTTCGGCCCCGGACTTCAGCGGCCTCGGGGCCGGTGAAGCGGGCGACGCGCCGATCAGGGCCGTCGGGGCGGGCTTCCACTTCACCAATCCCATCGCCCGCGCCAGCGTCACCATGGCCGAGTGCGCCGCCCTGGCCTCTGGCGCCAGCAAGATCGCGGCGGAGTAGGGCGGATGGATTGGGCTTCCCCCCTCGGCTGGTTCCTGATCACGTTCGGCCAGATCATGGCCGTTCTGCTGACCCTGTTGGTTTCGCTCGCCTTTTTCATGTACGGCGACCGCAAGATCTGGGCCGGCGTGCAAATGCGCAAGGGCCCCAATGTGGTGGGGCCCTTCGGCCTGCTTCAGTCCTTCGCGGACCTTTTCAAGTTCGTGCTCAAGGAGCTGGTGATACCGGCCGGGGCGGACAAGACCGTGTTCATGCTGGCTCCACTGATCACCTTCGCGCTCGCCCTTGTGGGCTGGGCGGTGGTCCCCTTCGGGCCGGGCTGGGTGGTGTCGAACATCAATGTCGGCGTGCTCTACCTCTTCGCCATTTCGTCGCTGGGCGTCTATGGCATCATCATGGGCGGCTGGGCGTCGAACTCGAAGTATCCGTTCCTCGGCTCGCTGCGGTCCGCCGCGCAGATGGTTTCCTATGAGGTGTCGATTGGCTTCGTGATCATCACGGTGATCCTGCTGGCCGGCACGATGAACCTGCAGGAGATTGTCTCCAAACAAGCCGGCGGCCTCCTTCACTGGAATGTTCTTGGCGGCAACGGCGTAGCCGGCCTGCCGGCGGCCCTGGTGATGATCCCGATGTCGGTGATCTTCTTCATCTCCGCCCTGGCCGAGACCAACCGCCCGCCCTTCGATCTGCCGGAGGCCGAATCCGAGCTCGTGGCGGGCTATCAGGTGGAATATTCCTCTTCGCCGTTTCTACTCTTCATGATCGGCGAACTGGCCAACATCATTCTGATGTGCGCCATGATCTCCATCCTGTTCTTTGGCGGATGGCAGGCCCCGATTGACTTCGCCTTCGTCCATGACTGGGCGCCCACGGCGCAGAGCTTCTACGGGCTGCTCTGGCTGTCGATCAAAATACTGTTCTTCTTCTTCATGTTCGCCATGGTGAAGGCGATCGTGCCCCGCTACCGCTATGACCAACTGATGCGCCTGGGCTGGAAGGTGTTCCTGCCGACCTCGCTGGTCGCCGTGGTGCTCGTCGCGGCCTGGCGCGTCTTCGGAACGGCGGCATGATCCGGATGGCCGCTTCTCTCGCCCTCGCCCTGACGCTCTGCGCCTGCTCCACGGTCGACATGGCGCCGCAGAACACCAATGGCGATGTCGCGACCTATGACGCGGTCAAAATCGCCACCGAGGCCTGCACGGCCAAGGGCGGGCGCCTGGTTCTCGCCCCCGGGGCGGATCCCACCATGATGTCCAACTACAGCTGCAAGCGGGAGGCGGGAGCCTGATGCTCGACCGGATCGCCCAGGCCGTTCGCGGCGCCGCCCTGCTGGACTTCGCCGGAGCTTTTGGTCTCGCTCTCAAGCAGATGGCGCGCCCGAAGAAGACGGTGCAGTACCCCTATGAGCGCGGCCCGCAGTCGCCGCGCTTCCGGGGTGAACATGCCCTGCGCCGCTATCCAAATGGCGAGGAACGCTGCATTGCCTGCAAGCTCTGCGAGGCGATCTGCCCGGCCCAGGCCATCACCATTGAAGCCGAGCCTCGCGCCGACGGCTCGCGGCGCACCACGCGCTACGACATCGATATGGTGAAGTGCATCTATTGCGGCCTCTGCCAGGAGGCTTGCCCGGTCGACGCCATCGTCGAGGGCCCAAACACCGAATTCGCCGTCGAGACGCGCGAGGAACTCTACTACGACAAGGAACGCCTCCTCGGAAACGGGGACCGTTGGGAGCGGGAAATCGCGAAGAATCTGGAGCTGGATGCGCCCTATCGGTAGCGGGCAAACCCACCTAGAAGACGTGCGATTCAACAAGGGGACGAAGAGTTAGCGAATGGCCTTGCAGGCGATCGCATTCTACCTGATGGCGGCGGTGACGCTCGTCGCGGCGGCCGGCGTGGTCTCCGCGCGCAACCCCGTGCACTCCGTGCTCTTCCTGATCGCCAGCTTCTTCTCGGCCGCCGGTCTGTTCGTGCTGCTGGGGGCGGAGTTCCTCGCGATGCTGCTGGTCGTCGTGTACGTCGGCGCCGTGGCGGTGCTGTTCCTCTTCGTCGTCATGATGCTCGACGTGGATTTCGCGGCCCTTCGTCAGGGATTCGCCCGCTATTTGCCGTTGGGCGGGGCGGTTGCGGGCGTTCTGACGGTCGAGATGGTCATCGTCGCCATCACTGTGGCCAGCCGGGGCGCCGCCTCGGCCAATGCCGCCCCTGCAACGCCGTCCGATGTGACCAACGCCGAGGCTATCGGCCGGGTGCTCTACACGGACTACATCTACTTCTTCCAGGCGGCCGGGCTCGTGCTTCTTGTCGCCATGATCGGGGCCATCGTGCTGACCCTGCGCCACAAGACATCGGTCAAGCGCCAGGTGATCGCCGACCAGGTGGCCCGTACGCCGGCCGCCGGCATGCGCGTCGTGCAGATCAAATCCGGTGAGGGGATCGGCGAATGACCATCGGGCTGCCTCACTACCTGGCCGTCGCGGCCATCCTGTTCACGATCGGGGTCTTCGGGATTTTCGTGAACCGCAAGAACGTCATCGTCATTCTGATGTCGATCGAACTGATCCTCCTGGCGGTGAACATCAATCTCGTCAGTTTCTCGGTGTTCCTGCACCAGGTGGCGGGGCAGATTTTCGCGATGTTCGTGCTCACCGTGGCCGCCGCCGAGGCGGCTGTGGGCCTCGCCATCCTCGTCACCTTCTTCCGTAACCGCGGCGATATTGCCGTGGATGACGCATCGATGATGAAGGGCTAGGCGTGGAGCAGATCGTCACCCTTATCGTCTTCGGCCCAATCGTCGGCGCCCTGATCGCGGGGCTGTTTGGCCGGCGGATCGGCAATGTCCCGTCCCAGGCCGTGACCACGGGCTTCCTCGGCCTCTCGGCCGTGCTCTCATGGTACGTCTTCCTGCAATGGTACGGCGGCGCCCTGGAGCCCTTCACGGTCACGCTCGCCCCCTTCATCCATGTGGGCGACTTCATTTCCAACTGGTCGATCCGCATCGACGCCCTCAGCGTGACCATGCTGGTGGTGGTGAATTCCGTCTCGTCCCTCGTGCACCTCTATTCATGGGGGTACATGGCCGAGGACGACTCCAAGCCGCGCTTCTTCGCCTATCTGTCGCTCTTCACCTTCGCCATGCTCGCCCTCGTGACGGCGGCGGACTTCATGCAGCTGTTCTTCGGCTGGGAAGGGGTGGGACTCGCCAGCTATCTGCTGATCGGCTTCTGGTTCAAGAAACCCAGCGCCAACGCCGCCTCGATCAAGGCTTTCGTGGTCAACCGGGTGGGCGATTTCGGTTTCGCGCTCGGCATCATGACGGTGTTCTGGGCCTTCGGGACCATCGAATTCGCCAAGCTGTTCCCGGCCATCGCCGGCCATACGGGCGTGGTCTGGACTTTCGCCGGCCACACCTTCCACCTTGTTGATCTCGCCTGCGCCCTGCTGTTCGTGGGCGCCATGGGCAAGAGCGCCCAGTTCTTCCTGCACACCTGGCTGCCAGACGCGATGGAAGGCCCGACCCCGGTCTCGGCCCTGATCCACGCCGCCACCATGGTGACGGCGGGCGTCTACATGGTCTGCCTGCTCTCGCCGATGTTCGAATACGCCCCGGTGGCCAGGTCGATTGTCACCGTGGTCGGGGCGGTGACCGCGCTCTTCGCCGCCACGGTCGGCCTGGCGCAGAACGACATCAAGCGGGTGATCGCCTATTCGACCTGCTCGCAACTGGGCTACATGTTCTTCGCGGCGGGCGTTGGCGCCTATCAGGCGGCCATGTTCCACCTCTTCACGCACGCCTTCTTCAAGGCCCTGCTGTTCCTTGGAGCCGGCTCGGTGATCCATGGGATGCACCATGAGCAGGACATGCGGAAGATGGGCGGGCTCTGGAAGATGCTGCCGATCACCTATGCGGTGATGACCATCGGCACCCTGGCCATCACCGGCGTCGGCATTCCGGGCCTGGAGCTGGGCTTCGCCGGCTTCTACTCGAAGGACGCCATCATCGAGAGCGCCTTCGCGGCGGCCTCCCATGGCGGCGGCGGCATCGCCTACTTCGCCTTCGTGATCGGCGTCTTCGCGGCGGGCCTGACCTCGTTCTACTCCTGGCGCCTAGCCTTCATGACCTTCCACGGCAAGGCCAACTGGGCGCACGACGATCACGCCCATGACCACGCGCCCGCGGCGCACGGTCATGATGCTCATGCGCATGACGACCATGGCCATGACGATCATGGGCATGCGCACACGCCGCATGAGAGCCCCTGGGTGATGCTCGTGCCATTGCTGGTCCTTGCGCTTGGCGCGCTGGCGGCGGGCTTCGTCTTCCATGAGGCGTTCGTCGGCGAGGGCCGCGCGGAGTTCTGGAAGGCCGCGATTTTCATCGGCGCCCACAACGAAGTGCTGGAAGCCGCTCACCATTCGCCCGCCTGGGTGGTTTGGGCGCCGCTGGTGGTCACCGTGCTGGGCTTCCTCGGCGCCTATTGGGCCTACATCATTGCCGCCGGCTTCGGCGCGCGACTGGCGGCTCGCAAGGGCCCGCTATGGACCTTCCTCTACAACAAGTGGTTCTTCGACGAGCTCTATGAGGCGACTTTCGTGCGCGCCGCCAAGTTCCTCGGTGACCTGTTCTGGAAGGGCGGCGACCAGAAGATCATCGACGGCCTGGGACCGGATGGTGTCGCCACCGTTTCCTACGCCCTGGGCAAGGGCGCCGGACGCCTGCAGACCGGATATGTCTATCACTACGCCTTCGTCATGCTGCTCGGCGTCGCCGGTCTGCTGTCCTTCGCCCTCTGGGCCTTCGCGGTTTAGGGGAGGGCGCTGATGACCGGACTTCTCTCCCTCACGACCTTCGCGCCCCTGATCGGCGTCGCGGCGATCCTGGCCCTGCGGCTCGGCTCGAAGGATGAGGCGCGTGTCGCCTCAGGCGCCCGTTGGATCGCCCTGGCCACCACACTGGCGACCTTCGCCCTCTCGGTGCTGCTGACCGCCAAGTTCAATCCGGCTGACGCCGGGTTCCAGTTTCTGGAAGAGGTCCCGTGGTTCGCGGGCCTCCACTACCGCATGGGGGTGGACGGGATTTCGATCCTGTTCGTGCTGCTCACGGCCTTCCTGATGCCGCTCTGTATCGGCGCATCCTGGAAATCCATTGAGACCCGGGTCGCCGAATACATGATCGCCTTCCTGGTCCTCGAGACCCTGGTGATCGGCGTGTTCTGCGCCCTCGACATCGTCCTTTTCTACCTGTTCTTCGAGGGCGGCCTGATCCCGATGTTCCTGATCATCGGCATCTGGGGCGGCAAGAATCGGGTCTATGCGGCCTACAAGTTCTTCCTCTACACGCTCCTCGGCTCCGTCCTGATGCTGGTGGCGATCCTCGCCATGATCACCATCGCCGGCACGTCCTCGATCCCGGACCTGATGAACTACCACTTCGACCCCAGCCTGCAGATCTGGCTGTGGCTCGCCTTCTTCGCCTCCTTCGCGGTGAAGATGCCGATGTGGCCGGTCCACACCTGGCTGCCCGACGCGCACGTGGAGGCGCCGACCGCCGGTTCGGTGATCCTGGCCGGGATCCTGCTGAAGATGGGCGGCTACGGCTTCATGCGCTTCAGCCTGCCGATGTTCCCTAATGCCAGCGAGACCTTCACGCCGCTTGTCCTGACGCTTTCGGTGATTGCGGTGATCTACACCTCGCTGGTCGCCTTCCGGCAGACAGACATCAAGAAGCTGATCGCCTATTCGTCCGTGGCGCACATGGGCTTCGTGACCATGGGCATCTTCTCGGGCAACGCCCAGGGCGAGCAGGGCGCGCTCTACCAGATGCTGAGCCACGGTGTGATCTCCGGCGCGCTCTTTCTCTGCGTCGGCGTCGTCTATGACCGCATGCACACCCGCGAGATCGCGTTCTACGGCGGGCTGGTGAACCGCATGCCCTGGTACGCGGCCGTGTTCATGCTCTTCACCATGGGCAATGTCGGCCTGCCGGGCACATCCGGTTTCGTGGGCGAAATCCTCACCATGACCGGCGTCTATCAGGCGTCCACCTGGGCCGCCCTGCTGGCGGCAACCGGGGTGATCTTCTCGGCGGTCTATGCGCTGTCGCTCTATCGCCGGGTCATCTTTGGCGAAATGACCAATGAGAAGCTGTTCGACATCACCGATCTGGATTGGCGCGAGGTTGTAATCTTCCTTCCCCTGATCCTCTCCACCCTGGCGCTTGGCCTGCAGCCCAACGCCGTCTTCAACATCACCGAGCTCTCGGTGGATCAGCTGGTGGCGGCCTATCGCGTCGCCACGGGCGGATAGGGCTGCGTCCATGAGCTTCTCCGCCGACATTCTTCTCTCAGGTCCCGAACTGATCCTGGCGGGCGCCGCTCTGGTGCTGCTCGTCTGGGGCGCCTTCGCGGGCAAGGGAGGCCTGGTATTCAATCTCGCCGCTGTCGCGGCCCTGGCCGCGGCCGGATATCAAGCTGCGCTAGGACCCCAAGGCATAGCTTTCGCGGGCGCCCTGATCGTCGACAATGCCGCCGGCTTCTCGAAGGTGGCGATCTACGCCGCCAGCGCCGTCTCTATCCTGCTCGGCGACGCCTGGTTCGCCCGCAAGGGCGAGAGCCGCTTCGAATTCGCCGTGCTGGTGATCCTGGCGGCGCTCGGCATGGGGATGATGGTGTCGGCCGGCGATCTCATCGCCCTCTACGTCGGCGTTGAGCTGCAATCCCTGGCCCTGTACGTCCTGGCGGCCTTCCACCGGGATGACGCCAAGGCGTCCGAAGCCGGCCTCAAGTACTTCGTGCTGGGCGCGCTTTCCTCCGGGCTGCTGCTCTACGGCGCTTCCCTCATCTATGGTTTCGCGGGCTCCACACACTTCGCCGAGATCGCCGCCGCCGTGCACGGCGGGGCAGGCAACGGTGTGCTCTTCGGCCTCGTCTTCCTGATCTGCGGGCTTGCCTTCAAGGTTTCGGCCGCGCCGTTCCACATGTGGACGCCGGATGTCTATGAAGGCGCGCCAACCCCCGTGGTCGGCTTTTTCGCCGGCGCTCCGAAGATCGCCGCCATGGTGCTCTTCGCCCGCGCCCTGGTGGATGCGTTCGGCGGCGCGACCGAGCAATGGCGCCAGGTCATCATCGTGGTGGCCTTGCTCTCCATCGTCGTCGGGGCTTTCGCCGGCCTGGCGCAAAAGAATCTCAAGCGCCTCTGGGCCTATTCCTCGATCGCCAATGTGGGCTACGCCCTGCTGGGTCTCGCCGCCGGGGAAGGGCAGGGGGTCCAGTCCATGCTGGTGTTCTTGGTGCTTTACACCATCGACGTCACCGGCTTCTTCGCCTGTCTCTCGGCCCTGTCACGGGACGGCAAGCCGATGGAAACCATGGACGACATGGCCGGCCTGGTGCGCGAACGTCCAGGGATCGCCCTGGCCATGACCGCCTTCTCGCTGTCCGCTCTCGGCCTGCCGCCCTTCTCGGGCTTCTGGGCTAAATTCTACGTCTTCAAGGCCGCCGTATCCGAAGGCCTCGGCGCGGTCGCGGTGATCGGCCTGGTGGGCTCCGTGGTCGCCGCCTTCTATTACCTGCGCCTGATCAAGGTGATGTGGTTGGATGCGGCCCCGGGCAAGACAGACACGCCGCCCGCGGATGCGCGCATCGCCGCCTACGCCGCCGCGCTCTTCGCCTTCCCGGCGGTGCTGGTGGCCCTGACGTGGCTTGACCCTCTGGCCAGCGCTGCCGCGGCCGCTTTCAGCCATTGAGCCTGCCTCCCATCCTCGCGTTCGAGGAGCTCGATTCCACAAGCGCCGAGGCGCGCCGCCGGGCTTCGGCCGGCGAGACAGGTCCTGTGTGGATCACCGCCACGCGCCAGACCGCAGGCCACGGCCGCCGGGGCCGCGCCTGGGAGACCGGGACCGGCAATCTCGCCGCCACCCTGCTGTTCACCACCAACAAGCCAGCCGGCGAGGCGGCGCAGGTCTCCTTCATCGCCGCCCTGGCGGTGGCCGACCTTGCGGCCGCCTGTCTGCCCGCGCCGCTCGTCTCCTTGAAATGGCCCAACGATCTCCTGGTGGCGGGCAGGAAGGCCGCCGGGATCCTGGTGGAATCCGGAAAGCGCGACGCAGGCGATCTCTGGGTTGCTGTCGGCATCGGTGTGAATCTCGCCACCCCGCCTGTCGCCGCCGAGCGCCCGGCCGCGGCGTTCTCCGCCCACATCGATAAAGCGCCGGCGCCTCTCGAAGCACTTGAGGTGTTACGCGAGGCGTTCGAGCGGTGGCTGTCCCTCTGGAACGTCTCCGGCTTCGGCCGCATCTCTCAGGCCTGGACCGCCCGGGCTCATGGCATCGGCGAAGCCTGTGTGGCCCGCCTACCGAACGAGACGGTGGAGGGCATCGCCGAAGGGCTGGATCTGGACGGCGCTCTGCGTCTTCGCTTGCCCGGCGGGGAAGTCCGGCGCATCACGGCCGGCGATGTTTTCTTCGGGGAGGTCTGATGCTTCTCGCCATCGAGCAGGGCAACACCAACACGCTGTTCGCCGTTCATGACGGCCAGACCTGGATCGCCCAATGGCGCGCGGCCACCGAGGCGTCGCGGACGGCTGACGAGTACGCCGTCTGGCTGCACCAGCTCCTCGCCATGACCGGGCTCGCCCTCACCGATCTGGACGCCTGCATCATTTCTTCGGTGGTCCCCCAGTCTCTGTTCAATCTGAGGAACCTCGCCCGGCGTTACCTGCACGTGGAGCCTGAAGTCATCGGCGAGAATGTCGATCTCGGCATCGAGGTGCGCATCACCAAGCCGTCTGAGGCGGGCGCCGACCGGCTGGTCAACGCCATTGGCGCGCACATGATCTACCCGGGCGACAAGATCGTGATCGACAGCGGTACGGCGACGACATTCGATGTGGTCGCCGCCGACGGTGGGGTCGAGGGCTGCGCCATCGCGCCCGGGATCAACCTTTCCATGCAAGCCTTGCACGACGCGGCGGCCAAGCTGCCGCGCATCGCTATTCAGAAGCCCGCCCATTCCATTGGCAAGGACACCGTCGAGGCCATGCAGTCGGGCGTCTTCTGGGGCTATATCGGTCTCATCGAAGGCCTGGTGGGCCGCATCAAGGCGGAATGGGGCAAGCCCATGCTGGTCATCGGAACCGGCGGGGTGGCCTCGCTGTTCGAAGGGGCGACCACGGCCATCGACCATTTCGATCACGACCTGACCATCAGAGGGATGCTGGAAATCCATCGCCGCAATCACAACCTGTCGCCGAGATGAGCGCGAAACCGGGCGACGAACTCGTCTTCCTGCCTCTGGGTGGGTCGAACGAAATCGGCATGAATTTCAATCTCTATGGCTACGGACCGCCGCATGCGCGCAAGTGGATCGTCGTGGATCTCGGCGTCACCTTCGGCGACCAGACCACGCCCGGCGTCGAGATCATTCTCCCGGACCCCACCTTCATCGAAGAGCATGCCAAGGACATCCTCGGCATCGTCCTGACCCACGCTCATGAAGACCACATCGGTGCGGTCGCCTGGCTCTGGCCACGTCTGAAGGCCCCGCTCTACGCCACCCCATTCACCGCCTTCCTGCTGCGCGAGAAGCTGCGCGAAGCCAATCTGCTGGACGAGGTTGAGATCCACGAGGTCGCGCTCTCCGGCAAATTCAAGCTGGGCCCATTCGAGCTCGACCTGATCACCTTGACCCACTCGATCCCGGAGCCGAACGGGGTCGCCATCCGCACGCCGCTCGGCACGGTGCTGCACACCGGCGACTGGAAGATTGATCCCGATCCGCAACTGGGCGCCGCCACGGACGAAGACGCCATCCGCAAGCTCGGGGACGAGGGCGTTCTCGCCATGGTCTGCGACTCGACCAACGTCTTCGTGGATGGGGAGGCGGGATCGGAAGGCGATGTGCGGATCACCTTGAACGCCTTGATCGGCTCCCTGACAGGCCGCGTCGCCGCCGCCTGCTTCGCCTCCAATGTCGCGCGCATGGACACCATCATCCGCGCCGCCGAGTCCAACGGCCGCCGGGTCTGCCTGGTCGGCCGCTCCATGTTGCGGATGGCGGCGGCGGCCCGGTCGGTCGGACTGCTCACCGACGTCGGGCCCTTCATCAGCGATGCCGAAGCCAAGAAGTACCCGGACAATCAGGTCCTCTACCTGTGCACGGGCAGCCAGGGCGAGCCGCGCGCGGCTCTGTCCCGCATCGCCGACGGCACGCACTCTCACGTGAAGCTCGGCCCGGGCGACGCCTGCGTGTTCTCTTCGCGGGTCATTCCCGGCAACGAGGTGCCGATCCGCAACCTCCAGAACAACCTCGCTGACCGCGGGGTGCGCCTCTACACCGAGCGCGACCACCCGGGAATCCATGTTTCCGGCCACCCCTGCCGCGACGAACTTTCGCGCATGTATCGCTGGGCCCGGCCGCAGATCGCGGTCCCCACCCATGGCGAGCGCCGCCACCTCTTGGAGCATGCCGCGCTCGCCAAGGATCTCCAGGTTCCTCAGACTGTCGCGCCCCGCAACGGCGACATGGTGCGGCTGGCCCCGGGTTTGCCGGACATCATCGACGAGGTCCCCTCAGGCCGCCTCTATGTCGATGGCGGCGTCGTTACGCCGGAGAACGGCGACGCGCTTCGTGAGCGCCGTCACGTGTCGTTCAATGGCGCCTTGACGGTGTCCGTGGCGCTCGACGGCCGTGGCCGCGTGGTCGCCGGCCCAACCGTGAAGGGCATCGGCCTGCCAGGGGACGAGGAGTTCACCCTCACCGAGGCCCTCGCAGAGATGGAGGAAGAGGCCGATCAGGCGGTCAAGCGTCTGCCCGCCGAGGAACGTGACGATGATGCGACGGTTGAGACCGCCGTTTCCCGCGCCCTCAAGCGCGCTGCCTACCGAATCTGGGAGCGGCGGCCCGTGGTCGAGACGATCGTCCTCAGGGTCTAGCCGTAGAGCGGCGAGGAGGCCTTCAGGAAGCGCAGGTACATGATCATCGAGGCGACATCTTCCCCCGTGGCCGCATCGCTCAGATAAGCCTTGTACCAGACGTTCTCGGTCTTCGGGCTTTCTGTGAGCGCCAGAATCTCGCCCCGCGCCTTGTAGTCGGTCTCGGCCAGCAGGGGCCCGTTGATGTACTGCAGCTCGATCGCTCCGAAGAGCCCCACCACGCCAGTGCGTTGGAAGAGCTCGGCCTCGACGCCCCGGAATGTCTGCACGGCGATGGACGGCGGCAGGACATTCTTCTCCCGGTAAATCGGCAGGTTCTCGGTGATCGTCGCCATGCGGCGCTCAATGCCGTCCTTCGAGGCCCTGGCCGCCACACCCTCGACCTTCTTGCCCACCGAAGCCGCTGACAGGATTCTAAGGCCCACGGCGGGCGTTTGACCCGCCACCCGCTGGGTCAGTTCCGTCTTCTCGTCGTGACCGGCGCAACTGACCGTGCCTTCGCTGATCAGGTCGCCGTTCTCATTTTCCATCCAGGCCCGGCCATGATCCGCGCCTGCCGCCCGGCTGGCGAAGGCGCGCACGTTCTCGCGGTCCACGGTCGCCTGGCGGAAATAAAGGGAGATGTTGCCGTGCCGCCACCAGTCCTCTCCGAACATCTGGAGCATCAGGGGCATGTACTGGTCCATGTGGACCGATCCGGCCACCGTGCCGCCTTTGAAGCCCAGTTTCGAGGCCGTCGCGTCATCATGGATGGAGCCCTTGGCCTGGGCGGCGTTGTTGATCGGCGTGCGCAGTTCGCCCTTGAGCTCAACGGCTTGCGTGGTCATGACGGCGTCTCCCGGCCGTCTCTCCCGCGGCCACTGAGATAGGCTACGCCGAAGCCAACCGGCGGGCAAACCTGCCCACCGGTCAACTGTTCGAGAGACTAGTTGTTGGCGATCACGTCGAAGATCAGTCCGGTGGCGATGGCCACCAGCAGATAGTCGTTATTCACCCTCACCCAGTGATAGCCGCGCGGCGGAGAGCGCAGGCGATAGGCGTAGTAGTCATTGACCACATAGCCCCTGTAGTAGCTGGGAAGATAGGCCCCGCGCCGCCAGTTGGCGTAGCCAGGGCGGAAATTGGGGGCGTCCCAATAGGCCTGGGGCGGCGGCCCGTAAAACCAGCGATTGTTGTAGTAGTAGCCGTTGTAGCGGCGGCTGTCCCAGCGATCACCCCGGCGGCCGTCCCGGCGATCGTCCCGCCGCTCTTCGCGCCGGTCATCCCGGCGTTCCCAGCGGTCGTCATTGCGTTCCCAGCGGCCATTTCCCGGCCGCGCTTCCGCGCTGGCGCCGATAAACATCGGGCCGCCAATCGCGGCGAGGCTGGCAAGTGTCAAAATCAGACGTTTCATGGGTTACGTCTCCCTTACTGAAGCGCGCCCTCGCTTTCTCCTGAAGGCGCACAAGATGCGTCCCGCGCACTGAACCTGCTCTGAACGGGTCTGTCAGAAAGGCGTTCCGCTTGCGCCTCTCTGGCCTTAGGTTCATCTGCAAAAGAAACTAAGGAACCCCGGAAGCGACCCATGCCCCAGCCGATCGACGTCTACTATTGGCCCACGCCCAACGGCCATAAGATCACTATCGCCCTGGAGGAGATGGAGCTTCCCTACGAGATCATCCCGGTGAACATCGGCCGCGGGGATCAGTTCAAGGACGACTTCCTGAAGATCGGTCCCAATGGCCGCATGCCGGTCATCGTCGACCACGACGGTCCTGGCGGTGAGCCGATCTCGGTCTTCGAGAGCGGGGCCATCCTGCAGTACCTCGGGCGCAAGACCGGCAAGCTTTATCCCGCCGACGAGCGCGCCAAGGTCGAGGTCGATCAATGGGTCCACTGGCAGATGGCGGGCCTCGGCCCCATGGCCGGCCAGCGCAATCACTTCCGCAACTACGCCCCCTCGATGCATCTCGACCAGCGCCACTCGGCCTACGGGGCGATCCGCTACACCAATGAGGTTCACCGCCTCTATGGCGTCATGGACACCCGGCTGAAGGACCGTGACTACCTGGCAGGCGACTATTCCATCGCCGACATCATCTCCTGGCCCTGGGTTTCCGGATCGTCGTCGAGCGCCCTGATGATGGAGGATTTCCCGAACTTGACGGCCTGGAAGCACCGGATTGGTGAACGCGAACAGGTCAAGAAAGCCCTGGCCGCCGCCTCGGCCGTCATGCGGGCCCCAGCGATAACGGGTTCCGGGGCGGAAGCCAACTCGGCGCGCAACATGCTTTTCGGCCAGCGCGCCCGCACCTGAAGCCGCGCAAGGCCCCGGAATCTAACCAAATCCTGACTGGATTCTGAATCGATGGTTAGTTTCCGGGGGCCGGCATTAAGCCCACGGCAAGTAATCGAGGCGCCTGCGACACAATGGTGCGGTAGCGGCGTTCGCGATTAACTTTAACTTCACGAGGTCGGCGCTCTCCTTGCTCATCGATTGGGGTTCCTCGCCAGAATGGCGGCCCGATCGCGGAGGGAAGAAGATGTTGTTGTCGAGCGTTGATGAGGGAGTAGCCGAAGTTCTGCCCCTGCCGCGCCCCGACTCGACCGGCGACGAGCTGTTCCGCATGGGGCTGCTCTATTCCACCGGTCAGGGCGGCGCGCCGCTGGATTATGTTTCGGCGCACATGCTGTTCAATCTGGCCGCGATGCGCGGCTCGATGGAAGCCAAGGTCTACCGCAAGGAACTCTCGCAGGAGATGGATCCGGGCGATGTGGCCGAAGCTCAGAAAGCCGCACGGAACTGGCTGCAGGCGGGCTGAACTCCCGCCGTCGCCCCTTGCCGCCAAGGCCGGAACTCACCGAAGCCGTGACTTGCCGCGCGCGTGGCCAAGCCCGGAATTCCCGAGCGCTTGTCCGCTGCTGACATAGGGATTCAAGTCTAGTTCGTCTGGCCGTTCAGGGCGTAGCTGAACCCGAATTGAATCGGCGACAGGTCGCGGAAATACTGCTGGATGAAGAGGGCCGCCTCGGCGACCCGCGTCTTCGGCACATAGACAATGTCGAACCGCCGCAGGGGAACCAGGTCGGCCTGGCCCGGATTGCGGAACACGTTCATCAGATCGACGGTGCGCATCATCGCCCGGCCATTGGAGCCCCGGCGGATGATCACCACCTGGGTCCGCTTAGCGCCGACCTTGAAGCCGCCGGCCTGGATGATCGCCTGCAGGGAATCGATATCCCCCGGCATGTCGTAGATTCCCGGCTTGTCCACTTCGCCGCCGACGAAGATACGCAGCGGCATGATGGTCTTCACACCGATTGAGACTTCTGGTCGCAGGAGCTGGCTCGCATAGGCCTGGGTGATCGCCGCCCGGAGCTCCTCGCTGGTGCGATCGGCGGCCATGATCGGGGGAATCAGGGGCAGGGCGATGCGCCCATCGGGCTGCACGGTCGCTGTCTTGTTAAGTTCCGGCGCGGAGAGCACCG
>JAXMCG010000012.1:0-93367 GCA_046349475.1 Caulobacteraceae bacterium
GTGCCGCATGGCGAACTTCTGCAGCGGGTCTGGGGCTCGGAGCGGGCCGATGTGCAGTACCTGCGCGTCTATGTCGGCCAGTTACGCCAGAAGCTTGGGCTCGCCGATGGCCCGGTGCAGCTGACTGCCGTCCCTGGCGTCGGCTATCGCCTCAGCGCGGCGGGGGAGGGGGCAGGACGGTCATCCCCGGCGGGACGGCCTGCTGATCCGACGGCGTAGCGGCGCTCGCACATTGGCGCAGGGGATCGTCGTGGCTGATGGCGCAGGCGATCAGAGCGGCATTCTGCGTCCCGTACCGCGAGGTCAGGCGCTCGCGAAAGACAACCCACTTGTCCTGGGTGTCGGCGACGGCGGCCATCACGGCGCGCTCGAAGTTGTTGTTGACGCGGCCGCGCGACGTCGTGCCGGGCCCGATGATCACACCGATGCGGCCAGTGTCCTTGCTGAGGTCGCGGCGCATCACCCGGGGGAGCTTTACACCATTGAAGGTGTAGGCGCAGGCGGCGGTTTCGCTGGGAGCGCCATAGCAGCCCGAAATCAGGCCGGCTGGGAACGGTGTATCGCCGCGCAGAGCGATGAACGGCGCCGGTCCGTCCATGCCCAGACCCGGCGGAAAGGCGCTGGAGAGCTGGGCCGGGGTCACCGGCCGGTCGACCCAGTTGGTCCGGGCATAGAAGTCCTGGGCGGTGTGCAGGACCGAACCGAAAGCGTCCAGCACCTTGCACTTGGCAGGGCCGGGATTGGCCGGGTCGTGGGCGCAATCGATGGCGAGCTCACCCGTATTCAGGCGGCCGTCGGCGCCCAGGAGCGCACCGGCGTCGTTCACCGCCTCGTCCATGCGGCTCGACATCAGGTCACGGCAGGCGACGAGGGCGGCCTGGGCTTGTTCGCGGGTGCGCGGATAGCCTGGAATGTCGAGGAAATCGCCGCCATCGCAATGAGACGGGGCCGGGACGAGGCGGTCCGGCCGATCAGGCGCCCCGACGGCGCCGAAATCAGCCTCGCCCTTGGAAAAACGCCCCGCAAGGCTGTCGAGGGTTTTCGGATCGAAGCAGAAGGGACCGGACCCACCCACGGGACAGCCAAGAGCGAGCCGTGTGATGCGTTCGTGCTCGGCGTCCTGGGCGGCGAGGGCGTCGGTCAGACGCATGTTCGAGACCGTTCCGAAGCCCGCCGCGGAGCCCGCCAGGGACACCAGGCCCAGAGCCAGAACCATCATCCAGATCCGACGCATGTGCGACCTCCAGCCTGCGGCAAAGATACGCCCCTGAGCGCGGCGAAAGTAAGCAATGTTTAAGGCTGCGGGGAACACCATCGCGGCCATCAGTTTCCGGCCCCGAAAGCCAAGTTTTGCAAAACCTCATTGCCGCTGTTGAGCGTATCGATCCCCTCCAGGTCTCCGGCCGGGTCGCGGGGGTCAACGGCCTCCTGATCGAAGCGCGCGGCGGATTGACCCGCATGTCGGTGGGCGCGCGCGTCGAGGTGGAGCGCAGGGCCAATGCGCCCCTTCCCGCCGAGGTGGTTGGCTTTCGCGAGACCCGCGCCCTTCTGATGCCGTTCGGCCCCGTCGAGGGCGTGGCGCCCGGCGCTGAAATCATCATCCAGCCGGAAGGCGCGGCGGTTCGCCCGCATAAGTCTTGGCTCGGCCGGATCATCAACGCGTTCGGCGAGCCGATCGACGGCAAGGGCCCGCTGGTCAGCGGCATGGTTCCCTACCCCCTGCGCGCGCCTCCGCCGCCGGCCCATGCGCGCGGACGGGTGGGCGAGCGCCTGGATCTCGGCGTGCGGGCTATGGATGTGTTCACCACCACCTGCCGGGGCCAGCGCCTGGGTATCTTCGCCGGCTCCGGGGTCGGCAAGTCAGTGCTGCTGTCGATGCTGGCGCGCGAAGCCACCTGCGATGCGGTGGTCGTCGGACTGATCGGCGAGCGGGGCCGTGAAGTGCGCGAATTCATCGAGGAGACCCTCGGCGAGGAAGGCCTGGCCCGCGCCATCGTCGTGGTCGCCACCTCCGACGAACCGGCCCTCACCCGCCGTCAGGCTGCCTACATGACCATGGCCGTGGCCGAGTTCCTGCGCGATCAGGACATGGAAGTCCTTTGCATGATGGACAGCGTCACGCGCTTTGCCATGGCGCAGCGCGAAATCGGCCTGGCCGCCGGCGAGCCGCCGACGACCAAGGGTTACACGCCCACCGTCTTCACCGAGCTGCCGAAGCTGCTGGAACGCGCCGGGCCGGGCCCTGTCCGCCCCGACGGCACGACGGCGGCGCCGATCACCGCCTTCTTCACCGTGCTGGTGGATGGCGACGACCACAACGAGCCGATCGCCGACGCTGTACGCGGCATTCTCGACGGCCACATCGTCATGGAACGCGCCATCGCCGAGCGCGGGCGCTTCCCGGCGATCAATGTGTTGAAGTCGATCAGCCGGACCATGCCCGCCTGCCAGACCATGGGCGAGCGGGAGATCACCAAGGCCGCCCGCCAGACCCTGGCCGCCTATTCGAACATGGAAGAACTGATCCGGATCGGCGCCTACCGGGCCGGGGCGGACCCGATGGTCGACCGGGCGATCCAACTCAATCCTGGCCTTGAAGACTTCCTCTCCCAGGACAAGGACGAGGCGACACGTCTGGATCAGTCGTTCGAACGGCTGGCCGGCATTCTGATGGGTGAAGGCGCATGAACTGGGCCCAGTCCCTGATCAAGCTCTCCAACTTCGAGGTGGAGATTCTGCAAAAACGCCTTGCCGAGATCGTGGACCGCAAGACCGCGGCCGAGATGAAGCTGGTGATGCTGTCCGCCGAGGGCGAGGCGGAGTCCTTGCGCGCCCATGAGGACGCCGAGGCCGGCTGGTATCACCTGGGCTTTCAACAGGGCCTGAAGCTGCGAAAGCAGGCCTGCCAGGCCGAGATTCACGCTATCGGCATGGAAGAGCAGGGGGCCAGGGACGCCCTCAGCGAAGCCTTCGAGGCGCTGAAGAAATACGAGCAGGTGGCCGAGTCGGCGCGGCTGGCCCAGGTCAAGGAAGCCCTGCGCCGCGAGACCGCCGCCCTCGATGAACTGGGCCTGCGCAAGGCCGTCGGCCACCGGTGAGCCGGGACCTTTCGCGACGGGCCCTCGTCGCCGGAGCGGCGGCTCTGCCGTTGGCGGCCTGCGAGAAACCCGCCGCCAGCCAGCCTCTTCCGGCCCCGCCAAACCTGCCTTTGAAGGATCTCGCGCCGTTCCCGGTGGGAACCTGCGTGCAGACCCAACACCTTACCGACCCCGCCTTCGTCGCCCTCGCCAGCCGTCACTTCAGCCAGCTGACGCCAGAGTGGCAGATGAAGATGGAATACACCGTCCTCGACGATGGCTCGTTCCGCTTCGACGCCCCTGACGCCATCGCCGCCTTCGCCAGGGCGCACGGGATGCGGCTCTATTGCACGAGCCTCATTTGGTACGCCCAGCGTCCGCCCGCCTTCGAACGCCTCGATACCGGCCGCATCGCGTTCGGCGACGCCTACCGCAACTACATCCTGGCGGTAATGGGGCGTTATCGCGGCCAGGCCGTGGGCTGGGATTGCGTCAACGAGCCGGTCGCCGAGGACGGAAGCGGCCTTCGCGACAGCCTCTGGGCGCAGCGTCTCGGGGCCGAGGACTACATGGTCCGCGCCTTCGAACACGCCACCGAAGCCGACCCGGGCGCCGTGCTGTTCCTCAACGACTACAATCTCGAGAACCTGCCTAAGAAGCGCGCCACCTTCCTGCGGCTGGTCGAGCGGCTGTTGGCGCGCGGTTGCCGGATCGGGGGGCTGGGCACGCAGACGCACCTCGACGTGGACACCCCGGCGGGCGCCGTGCGCCAGACCATCGGGGAGTTGGCCAGGTTCGGACTGCCGGTGCATGTATCGGAGCTGGATTGCTCACTTGGCCGCAAACCCCTCGACATGCGTTCGAGGCCGGAACGGCTGGCGATCCAGGCGCGACTGGCCGGTGAGACCGCCGAGGCCTTCATGGCCCTGCCCGAGCGCCAGCGTTTCGCCTTCACCGTCTGGGGGGTGCGCGACAGGGATTCATGGATGCGGGTCCCGCCCAACGCCGGTGACGGGACCGACGCACCGCTGCTGTTCGACGATCTGGGCCGGCCGAAGCCGATGTTCGACGCCGTGGCGCGCGCCTTCGCCAGGTAGCGGCTTCACCAATCTTCAAGCTACCGGCGCTATCTCAAAGCGCATGAACCTCATTTACGCCCTGCAGGACCCGGCCAATCCGAACTCCCTGGCGATGCGTTTTCGCCGGGCGCGGGCGCGCCGCATCGTCGATCTCATCAGTCTGACCTTCGCCGAGAAGGGGGAATGCCGCATCCTCGATCTGGGCGGCGAGCCAGCCTACTGGAGCCTCTTCGATCGAGCCTTTCTCGAGGCCTCGAAGGTGAAGATCACCCTGGTTAACCCGCAGGCCTTCAGCGTCGATGACCCGATGTTCGACGCCCAGGTGGGCGACGCCTGCGCCATGCCGCACTATGCGGACAACGCCTATGACTTCGTCCATTCCAACTCGGTGGTGGAGCATGTGGGCGACTGGCCGCGCATGGAGGCGTTCGCGCGGGAAGTCCGGCGCCTGGCGCCCCGCTACTACGTCCAGACACCCTATTTCTGGTTTCCCATTGAACCGCACTTCTCCGCGCCGTTCTTCCATTGGCGATCCGAGCAGAGCCGGGCGAAGTCCCTCCTGAAGCGGCGCCACGGGTTCGCTGACCGCGCGCCGGATATCGGCCAGGCCATGCGCGACGTGCAGCACGCCCGCCTCCTGGACAAGGCGCAGTTCCGCTATCTGTTTCCGGATGCCGACCACGTCGATGAGCGGGTCGCCGGCCTGACGAAATCCCTGATCGCGATCCGCGGCTAGCTGCTAGGCGCTGGGCGGAAAGTAGGTGGGCTGAGCGGCCGGCGCGGCTTGCGGCGGCGCCTGCCGGGGCGGTGCGACTTCCGCTTCCGCCGCCTGGCGCAGGGCGCGAAGGTCGTCGGCGATGCGGAAAATCACCACATAGAACTCGCAGAAAGAGCGCCAGAGCAGGGCGAGCACGAACACCACCAGCAGGCCGGCCACAAGGACGGGGAGGCTGAGCAGGGCGCCGATCAGGGTCGATTCCCGGATGGCGATGCCGATCGAAGCGCCGATGACCGAGAAACCGGAGAGGGCGATCACGCCGAGGCCTGCCCAGTAGATCCAGTGCACCACAGGGCCCGTGACCAGGTGCTCGAAGGTCAGCATGTTGAGCAGAAACGCCTGACGGCCCAGCTTAGGTTTGCTCACCCCAATCATCGCGCGCACGTCTCCCGCGGCCCGGACAAAGGTGGCCGCCCAACGGCCGAATGGCTAGCAGCGCGCGCGCCCCGCCGCAATGGCGAGGCGCGCGGCCGGTTCTGATTGTCGGCGCGAACTACTGCGCGGCGGGCTCCGGCGCCGCCGATGCCCGCGCGACCATGGCCTGAATCTGGGCGCGGGTCAGGTTGATGGTCCCCTTGCCGTCCTGCACCAGCAGGCTGGAGATCGGGACGGCGAAGGTCTTGTCGTCGAGCTGGACAGTCGCCACGGGCTTGCCGTCTGCGCCGTTGCTGATCGCGGTCACCGGGCCGACCATGGCGCCGTTATTGTCGACGATCTGCGCCCCGACAGAGAGGCCGACGCCGGTGGGGGCCGGGGTGGTGGCGGCCGTGGGACTGGCCGTCCCGGTCGGAGCGGCGTCAGGGCCGGCTGGCGGCGTGGCCGGGGCGCTGGGATCGCCATTGCTGGTGGGCGCGGTCGGCGGCGTGGTCGGTGCGGAAGGAGGCTCGGGCGCGGCTGGCGTGGCCGGTGCCGTGGCGGGCGTCGGCGTTGCGCCCGTGGCCGGAGCGGCGGGTGAAGCGCCGCCGGCAGGGGCGGGGGCGGACGCAGCATAGGCGGCGCCAGCGAAGGTGAAGGCGGCCGTGGCCGCGAGCGAAAGCAGGGCTCGTTTCATGATAACTCCCTAGGACGCCCCCGCCCGACGGGTGGGTAACGGCCTTGTTGCAGAGATAGTTCCAAGCTCTGCCGCGCGCCGATCGCGAAACCGGCGCGGGCAGGCCCGTGCGCGCCAGGGACGAGCTAACGCGCCCCGCGCAGCTGGGCGCGGGTCTGGTTGCTGACCGCGACGTTGCCGTTCACGGTCAATGACGAGGCCGGTACGGTGACCTTCCTCGATCCCATCTGAATCACAGCCTGGGCCTGGCCCTGGGCATTGGCGCCGAGGGCGACGACGCGGCCGACGGCCATGCCGCTGCTGTCGCGCACGGAGGTCCCGATCGCCAGGCGACCCGCGGCGCGGGTGTCCGCGGAGGCTTCGCCCTCGCTGGCGCTCGCATTCGCTCCGGCGCCGGCAGCCGCATTGGCCGCGCCACCCATCGCCGATCCGCCGGTGTTCACCGCACCATCTGAATTCGCGCCGACGCTGGGAGAGGCCCGGGTGTCCCCGGGGCGTACATCCCCGGTCACATCGCCGCCAACCGTGCCGCCGACGCTGCTGCTGATCGGGCCGCCGACCGTGCCGCCCACGGCGCCGCCTGCCGCACCGCCGACAGCGCCGCCAATTCCGCCCAAAGGCTGAGCCACGGCCATTCCACCGCTGGCCAGAAGGGCGAGCGCGGAGACGACGAGCATCGATTTGCGCATGAGGATTCGCTCCGTTGGAGCCCAGGGGAGTGGGCCTTCAGAAGCTTGAAAGACTCAGATGCGGTTCAGGTTCCCGAACCCCGGAGCCGTGGGCGGCTAGACCATACCCACGGTCTTGAGGCGCGCCCGGGGATGAATCTCGTTCTGACTCATCACCACCGTCTGGCCGCGGAAACGCTCGATGATCGAGCGGACATAGGGCCGGATCGAGGGGCCGGTGAGCAGCACGGCCGTCTCGCCGGCCAGGGCGGCGCGTTCGAAGGCCTCGCGAATGGCGCGAATGAATTCCTGCAAGCGGGAAGGGGCCAGGGCGAGGGTCTTGTCGTCGCCCGGCCCGATCAGGCTCTCGGCGAAGGCGGTCTCCCATTCCGGCGACAGGGTGATGATCGGCAGGGCGCCGTCATCGGAGCGGTTGGCCCAGCAGATCTGGCGGGCCAGGCGCGAGCGGACCTGTTCGACCAGTGTGGTGATCGAGGTGGTGTGCGGCGCGGCCTCGGCGATGCCTTCGAGGATCGCGGCGAGATCCCGGATCGAAACCCGCTCCTTCAGCAGGGCCTGCAGCACCCGTTGCACTGTCGTGGCCGTGGCGACGGACGGGATCAGGTCCTCGACCAGTTTCTTGGCTTCCTGAGGCAGGTCGCGCAGCAGCTTCTGCACTTCCGAATAGGAGAGCAGGTCGGACATGTTGTCCTTGAGGATCTCGGTCAGGTGCGTGGTCAGGACCGTGGCCGGGTCCACCGTGGTGTAGCCGCGGAAGGCGGCTTCCTCGCGCAGGTCCTCGGCGATCCAGGTGGCCGGCAGGCCGAAGGCCGGCTCGCGCACATGCTCGCCTGGCAGCTCCACCTGGCCGCCGCGCGGATCCATGGCCATCAGGTGCTGCAATCGGACTTCCCCGGCGCCGGCCTCCATTTCCTTGATCCGGATGGCATAGCCCTGGGTGGGCAGGCGCATGTTGTCGAGGATGCGCACCGGCGGAATGATGAAGCCGAATTCAGTGGCCAGCGTCTTGCGCAGGGCTTTGATCTGGTCGGTGAGGCGGCGGCCTTCCAGATCGTTGATCAGGGTCAGCAAGCCGTAGCCCAACTCGATCTTCACGTCGTCGATGGCGAGGGAGGCCGTGATCGGCTCCTCCTCCGGCTCGGCGGCCGGGGCCTCGATCTTCACCTCGGCCTCGGGAACGGCATGGCCGCGCCGCCATGCCAGCACCCCAGCTCCGATCGAGACAGCGGCGAAGGGGATCAGGGGCATTCCCGGGATCAGGGCCATGACACCGGCGGCTGCGCTGACCATGCCCATGGCGATCGGATTGCCGGCCAGCTGGATGACCAGAGCCTTGTCCGCGGAGCCTTCGACCCCAGCCTTGGAAACCAGCAGGCCGGCGGCGATGGAGATGATCAGGGCCGGGATCTGGCTGACCAGGCCGTCGCCGATGGTCATGATCGTGTAGCTGGAGAAGGCTTCGCCGATCGGCACCTTGTGCTGCACGACCCCGATCAGGATGCCGCCGACGATATTGATGGCGGTGATGATCAGGCCGGCGACGGCGTCGCCGCGCACGAACTTCGAGGCGCCGTCCATGGCGCCGAAGAAGGTGCTCTCCTGTTCCAGTTCCTTGCGCCGCTTCTTGGCCTCGTCCTGTTCGATCAGGCCGCTCGACAGGTCGGCGTCGATGGCCATCTGCTTGCCGGGCATGGAGTCCAGGGTGAAGCGGGCGGCCACTTCGGCGATCCGCGTCGAGCCCTTGGTGATGACCACGAAGTTCACGATCACCAGGATCGCGAAGACGATCACCCCGATGATGAAGTTGCCGGCCATCATCAGGTGGCCGAAAGCCTCGATAATATGGCCCGCGCCTTCCGTGCCTTCGTGGCCGTGACCGAGGATCAGGCGCGTCGAGGCGATATTGAGGCCCAGGCGGTAAAGCGTGGTGACCAGCAGCACCGTCGGGAAGGCGGTGAATTCCAGCGGCCGCTTGATCAGCAGGGCCGTCATCAGAATGAGGATCGCGCTGGTAATCGAAAACACCAGCAGAAGGTCGAGCAGGAAGGCTGGTATCGGCAGGATCAGGAGGACGATGATCCCCACGATCCCGATGGCCAGCGCCACTTCCCCACGCGCCACCCAGCCCAGCATTTCACGCATGCTGGTCCGGTTGGACGAATTCGAGGGGAGGCTGATGTCAGCCATTCACAACTCCTGGAGCCCAGTCACTAGGCGGCGCTGGCGGCGCCTTGCGGCGGCGGGATCGACACGCCAGCGTCGGAATATTCCTTCAGCTTGTTGCGCAGGGTCCGGATCGAGATTCCGAGGATGTTGGCCGCATGGGTGCGGTTGCCCAGGCAGTGGCTCAGCGTGTCGAGGATCAGCTGTTGCTCCATCTCGGCCACGGTCTGGCCAACGAAATTGCGGCTGATGGCTTCGGCCGCCATCGAGGCGGAGCGGGCCACCTCGGCGCCGGGCGCGGCGCTCATCGCCGTGCCATCCGGCAGGCGGATGGCGAATTCCTCGATTTCCGGGCCGGAGGACAGCAGCACCGCCCGGTGCATGGCGTTCTCGAGTTCGCGGACGTTGCCCGGCCAGCGGTGTGTGACGAGGCGCTGCTTGGCCTGAACGGACAAAGGCCGGTCCGGCAGACCATTGGCGGCGGCGTACTTCTTCACGAAATGCTCGGCCAGCGCGATGACATCGCCGGGGCGCTCGCGCAGGGACGGCAGGCGCAGGTTCACGACATTGAGACGGTAGAGCAGGTCTTCGCGGAAGGTCCCGTCCTTCACGGCCTGGGCCAGGTCGCGGTTGGAGGTCGCGAGGATGCGGATGTCCACCTTCACCGGCTTGGCGCCGCCGACCCGGTCGATCTCCCGCTCCTGGATGGCGCGCAGCAGCTTGGCTTGCAGGCGGGCGTCCATTTCCGAGATTTCGTCGAGCAGCAGGGTGCCGCCGTTGGCTTCCTCGAACTTGCCGATGCGGCGGGCCACGGCGCCGGTGAAGGCGCCTTTCTCGTGACCGAACAGTTCGGATTCCAGCAGGTTTTCCGGGATCGCGGCGCAGTTAACGCTGATGAACGGCCGGCTGGCGCGCTTGGACTTGCCGTGCACATAGCGGGCCATGACTTCCTTACCCGACCCGCTTTCGCCGGTGATCAGGATGGAGGCTTCGGAGGGGGCGATCTGGTCGGCGAGGCTGATCACCGCATTCATCGAAGGGTCGCGCGCCACCAACGGGCGCTCGTCATCGGAGACGGCGGAGAGAACCGCGGCGATCAGGTCGGCTTCCGGCGGCAGGGGGATGAATTCCTTGGCGCCGGCGCGGATCGCGTCGCTCGCCCGCTTCGGGTCGGCGGCGATGCCGCAGGCAACCACCGGCACCCGGATGCGCTCGGCCTCGTTGGCGGCGATCAGGCCGGCGATATCGAGGTCATAGTCGACCATCAGGAGGTCGGCGCCCTGGCCGGCGCGCAGGGCATGCGTCGCAGCCTCAATGGTCTCCACATGGGCCACCTTGGCGCCGGCGCTCATCGCCATCTTCACCGCCGTGGAGAGCTGTCCGCTCAATTTGCCAACGACCAGTAGCCGCATGGTTGGTTCTCCTTCCCCTTACGCCCGCCGCCTAGGCGGTCGTATCGCCGTCCTTGATGATTTCCGTCATGGTCACGCCAAGACGGTCATCGACGACCACCACCTCGCCGCGAGCGACGAGACGGTTATTCACATAAACATCAATGGCTTCGCCGACCTTGCGGTCGAGTTCGAGCACGCTGCCCTGGCTCAGTTGCAGGAGCTGGGCGACCGACAGGTGAGCCCGGCCGAGGACGGCGGAAATATTCACCGGGACGTCGAACACCGGCGCGAGGTCAGAGGCGGACTTTTCGCCTTCTTCCGGCGCGGCCGACGGGCCGGAATCCGGGCCGAATTCGTCGAGTTTGAGGTCGTCAGAGGCCATGGGTCACTTCCGGCGTGGCAAGAGCTTCCCCGTGAAGCCCTTCGGCGGCGAGCGCCGCTTCAAGAGCTTCGGCCACTTTCTGGGCGGCCTGTTCGGGGTTGAAGGCGGCGCGCCCGTCGCCCCAGTCGAAACTGAAGGCGGCGAGCGGCAGTGTGGGGTCGGCAGTCACCGAAATCTGCCCGGCGAAACCGACGTTGCGCGCCGTGTCTTCCAGAGCCTTGGTGACGGCCTCGAGGCTGGCGGCGGGCGCGCGCACGGCCAGACGCGGCGCGCTTTCGATTTCCCGGGCCAGGGCGTCCAGGGCGGCGGCGGCGGGGGCTTCGGGAAACCGGTCGAAGGCGGCATCCGCGATCTTGCGGGCGCAGGCGATGGCCAGGGCGGCGGATCCGGCCCGGTGTTCATGCGCCGCGGCGGCAAGAACGCTCAATGCCGCCTGGGCCGCCTCGGCGATGACGGCGAGGGCGCGGGCCGTATCGGCCGAGATGGCGGCCTGGGCCGCGTTCTCAGCCTCGGCGCGCGCCTGGGCGACAAGCCGCTCGACCTCCTCGGCGGTATAGAACTGCTTCATCCGCGTCGCCGAGGTGGCGATGCCGCCAGCCTCGTCGAAGACCGTGTCGAAGGAGAATTTCTGAGGCTCGGCCATCAGTAGATCAACTCGTCATCGCCGCCGGAGCCGGCCAGCATGATCTCGCCCTTGGCTGCCAGGTCCTTGGCGACCTGCACCATCGCCATCTGGGCGGCGTCCACGTCCTTCAGACGCACAGGACCCATGCTCTCCATGTCCTCGCGCATGATTTTCGAGGCGCGCTCGGACATGTTGGAGAAGAACATTTCACGCAGGGCGTCCGACGCGCCCTTGAGGGCCAGGCCCAGTTGATCCTTCTCCACCGCGCGCAGCAGGGTCTGCACCCCGCCCGGATCAAGCTTGGAGAGGTCTTCGAAGACGAACATCAGGGCCCGGATGCGCTCGGCCGCTTCGCGGTTGCGCTCTTCCAGGGCGGCGATGAAGCGCGCCTCGGTCTGGCGGTCGAAGGAGTTGAAGATCTCGGCCATCATCTCATGGCTGTCGCGCTTGGACGTGCGCGCCAGGTTGGACATGAATTCGGTCCGCAGGGTCTGCTCGATCTTGTCGAGAATCTCGCGCTGCACCGGTTCCATGCGCAGCATGCGGTTGACGCATTCCAGCGCGAAATCCTCGGGCAGGCAGGCCAGGACGCGCGCGGCGTGCTCGCTCTTGATCTTGGACAGCACCACGGCGACGGTCTGCGGGTATTCGTTCTTGAGGTAGTTGGCGAGCACCGCCTCGTTCACGTTGCCCAGCTTGTCCCACATGGTGCGGCCGGCCGGACCCCGGATTTCCTCCATCAGGGTGTCGACCTTCTCCGAGGGCAGGAAAGCCGAGAGAAGTTTCTGGGTCTGCTCGAAGGAGCCCATGATCGCACCGCCGCCGGACATCCCGGAGACGAATTCGACCAGCAGTTCCTCCACCACCTGGGCGGTGACCGTGCCCAGGCCGGCCATGGCCTGCGACACTTCCTTGATCTCTTCCTCGTCCAGCGACTGCCAGACGATCGCATGCTCCTCCCCGAGCGCCAGCAGGATGACGGCCGCCTTCTCCGGGCCGCTCAGGCGGCCCGCGTCGGTGATGGCCTTGGCTTTGGGCTTCAGGCTCATGGCTTAGGTGGTCTCGTGCAGCCAGGAGCGGAGGATCGAGACGGATTCTTCGGGATGCTTATCCACGAAGTCGGAGACGCGCTTGACCGACGAGGCCTTCACCTGGCCCTCGATCTTGGCGATGTCCAGACGGTTTTCGATGTCCGGTCCGGAGAGGGCGAGGGGCTGGCCGGTCTGGGGATCGACGGCGATCTGGGCCTGCATGCCGCCGCCCGGCGTGACGATCATCTGCGGGCCGCCGGGGCCGGCAAGCACCGGAACACCGCCGCCGCCCTGGCCCATGCCCTTGATCAGCGGGCGCACGACCAGGAACAGCAGGAGGATCGCCACAATGGCCAGCACGCCCAGTTCCACGGCGCGCATGATGTCGTTCTTGTCAAAGCCCATCAGGGGGCTGGCCGCCGTGGTGCCATCGGCGTCGGCGTCCGAGGGGAAGCGCACATTGACCACGGTCACCTGGTCGCCCCGGTCGGTGGAGAAGCCGATGGAAGCCTTCACCAGGGCCTCGATCCGCTGCATGTCCTGGGCGCTGCGGGCCGTATAGGCTCCCGGGCGGCCGTTGGTCCCCGGAGCAGTGATGCCGTCGACGGCCACGGCCACGGACACGCGCTTGATCGAGCCCGGCGCCTGCACCTCGGTGCGCGTGGTGCGGGAAATCTCGTAGTTGGTGGTCGATTGGGTGCTGTTCGAGGCATTGCCGGTATCGCCGGTTCCAGCCGTCGGCGGGGCGCCTGGAACATTGGATGCGGCCGTGACCCCGCCATTGGCGTTGGTCTGGTTTTCGCGCGAGCCTTCTTCGCCGGTCTGTTCGGAGCGGACGACCTGGCCATCCGGATCGAACTTTTCCTCCTGCACGGTCACCTGGGAGAGGTCGACCTCGGCATTGACCTGCACGCGGGCATGGCCCGGACCCACCACGCGCTCGACGATATCCATCACCTGGCGACGGATGCGTTCTTCGATTTCGCCGCGGCGGTCATCGGCGGCGGAGCCCGCCAGAGAGCCGTCCGACGCGGCCGACAGGGTCTTGCCGTGCTGGTCGATGACGGTGACGTGGTCGGGGGTCAGGTTCGGCACGGCGCCCGCGATCAGGTTCTGCACCGCCCGCACCTGTTCTTCGGTGGGCTGGCGGGCGCCGACGCCGATGGTCACCGAGGCGGTGGGTTTCTCGGCCTCTTCCTCGAACAGCTGGCGTTGCGGCATCACAAGGTGGACCCGCGCGCTGGTGACGCCGTCGAGGGAGCGAATGGTGCGGCCAAGTTCGCCTTCCAGGGCGCGCTGGCGGTTGAGGTTCTGCTGAAATTCCGTCGCGCCGAGGGCGCTGGCGTTGTCGAAGATCTCGTAGCCCACGGAACCGGCGGTCGGCAGGCCCTTGCCCGACAGCATCAGACGCGTGGAGGCCACTTGGTCGCGTTCGACGAGAATGGTCGAGCCATCGCCCTTCACCACATACTTGATGCCGGCTTGGTCGAGGGCCTGGGTGATCGATCCGGCTTCGCGCAGGTCGAGGTTCGAATAGAGCAGGGCGTCGGGCTGGGCGCCGATGTTCAGCATGATCGCGGCGATCAGGGCGGCCGCGCCTGCCCCGACACCGATCATGACAGCCAGCCGGCCTACGCCGAACCGCTGCAGAACGAGGGCCAAACTTTCCAAGGCGTGTTCCCTACCCAATCGAAGACGCGGCAAGGGCTTCTCGCCCCGCGGCTAGGCAGGATTTACCCAGTGCAAGGTAAACGACCCGTTTAAGGTCAGGGTTAGGTCGTCAATGTCGCACCTGGGGCGCCGGTTAAGAATACGGTCGCGCTGGGGTGAAGCAAGTGTATGAAAATATTGGCTTAATTGTCTCGAAATCCGGCGGCGGGGAGACTTCCGCTTTGGCGTTATCCTTACCCGCCGGGGCGTTCACGGCTTCTTGCGCGGCCTGATGGCTTGGGGCGCCGTCCTGGCGATTCTTGCCGCCCCAAAAAGGTTGCGGCGGCGCCCTCGGGGGAAAGGCGCCGCCGCGTTTGTCGCGAACCGATACGGGGGAGGGGTTCAGCGATACTGTTGAATGCGAGTGGTCCGCAGACCGGCCATACCGTGACGGTCGATAGACTGCTGCCAGGCGAGGAACTCCTCGTTGGTCAGCGAATATCGCGCGCAGGCTTCATCCAGGGACAGCAACCCCCCACGCACCGCCGCGACGACCTCGGCCTTGCGGCGGATCACCCAGCGTTGGGTTTCGGGAGGCGGCAGGTCAGCGATGGTCAGGGGCGCGCCGGTCGGACCGATCACGTACCTCTCACCACGGCTGTTGGTCCGCTCTTGTTGCAACATGGCTTTACGCCCTTCTCACCACCACTTGTTGGCACGGAAGATAGGCGGGCTCGCATAACAGTCGCCTAAAACTTGTAGTAAACATTCTGATAATCACACATTCCCCCTTCGGTCCGATGAATCCCAATTTGAAACAACAGGAATTCAGATTGAGTTAAAACGAGTTATCAGCGCTTAATACTCAACAGTTCTTCCAACATCTGATCGGCAGTGGTGATGATCTTGGAAGAGGCGGAGTAGGCGCGCTGGGTTGTGATCAGGCCCGTGAATTCCGACGAGAGGTCCACGGTCGAGGCTTCCAGGGTGGAGGGCGAGATGAAGCCCGCACCGCCCGTCCCCGCGGCTTTCAGGCTGTAGGTGCCGCTCTCCTGGGAAACCCGGTAGGCATTGTTGTTGACGCCGTGCAGGCCGTCCGGGTTCGGGAAGGTGGCGATGGCCACCTGCGCGATCTGACGGGTGATGCCGTTGTCGAAGGCGGCGGTCACGAAGCCCTGCTCATCGATGGCGATGTTGGTCAGGTTGCCGAACGTGGTGCCGTTGGTGGTGACCGATTGCACGACGGATTGGCTGTCGAACTGGGTCAGGCCGCCCGCCGAGGCGTTGAGGTCGAAGCTGATGGTCTGGCCGGCGATGCCGAGGGCAGAGCCCCAGTTCGCCGCGCCCGCGCCCGGCGCCGCGGCGTCGGAGGCGCCGAAGGTCAGGCTGGGGTTGTTGGCGTCGGCGAACAGGGTGGTGTTGGCCGTGTCGAGACGGCCGTCCTGGGTGAAGGCCACGGTGCCAACGGCCAGCTGGCCGTTGGCCAGGCCCGTGCCGGTGGTTACGTCGGTGGCCGGCACGGCGCGGACCTCGGCCAGCCACTGGTTCGGCGTGGCGCTCTTCAGGAAGTCGATCTGAATGGTGCGCTTGCCGCCCTTGGAGTCGGACACCGGGATCTGCATGGAGAAGTCCGGGCGCACGCCCGTTCCCAGGTCCGGGTCATACATGGCCATGGAATTGGTGGCCGCGTTGTAGGTCCCGAGCTGCGCCGACTGGGCCTGGCTGGACTGCAGGTTGGCGGAAAGGGTGACCCGCGAGGTCGGCTCGGCCGCCCCGCCGACGGCGGAAACGTTGATCGAGGACAGGCGTGTCAGGTCCGACGGGTCGGTGGTGATGGTTCCGTCATCGGCCACGGGCCAACCCTGCAGGTAGAGGCCGGCGTCATTGCGCAGGTAGCCCAGCTCGTCCTTCACGAAGGATCCGGCGCGCGTGAACGAGCGGGTGTCGGTCGGCAGCAGATTCTCGGGGCGCTCGGTGACGACGAAGAAGCCCTGGCCGGAGATGGCCAGGTCCGTCGGCGAGGACGTGCGCTGCGGCAGACCCTGTTGCGAGATGAAAGACCGGGTCACGGCGGTGACGCCGCCGGCCGAATAGTTCGAGTTGCGGCCCGTGATCGTCACGAGGGACATGAAGTCCGACTGGCTGCGCTTGTAGCCCACCGTGTTGACGTTGGAGATGTTGTCCGAGATCGCGGCCATGGCCGACGAATTGGCCACCAGTCCTGACACCCCCGCGAGCATGGCGCTGTTGATGCTCATGATGTTTTTCCTTCGTGCGTCTTCGCTTGTTTGAAAGTTGATCCGGTCCGGATCGTCGAAGCGCCGTTCTGACGCCGAGGAATTGCTGCTTGTCCGGTCACGCGGCCGCGTCTTGCGGCGGGTTGGTGACCGAGATCACCGAGCTGACGGGGGCTTTGGTCTTGCCGATCGTCACAGTCGGGACACCGTTGATCATCTCGATCGCGGTGGCCTGGCCGGTGACGTAAGTGATGGGCGTCATGGCCGCGCCATCGGAATTGGTCGCTGAAACCACCAGGCGGTAGTCGCCTGCCGGAGCCGCAGAGCCGGCGCTGGTCTTGCCGTCCCAGTTGAAGGCGTGGGTGCCTGCCGACTTGTCCGCATCGCCCGACCAGACCACGCGGCCGGCCGAGTCCAGGACTTCCAGCTTCGCGGCCGTCGCCGCCGTGGGAAGAGTGTAGTCCCAGCGGGTCGTACCGCCGGCCGGCAGGGTCGCTATATTGCCCTCGGCGGTGACGGTCTTGCCGATCAGGTTGACGGCCGAGGACATCGTCCCCGCGCCCTGGCCGGCGATGTTTTCGAGAAGCTGGTTGCCGTAGATCTGCTGTTCCACGGAGGTCATCTGCACCAGCTGACCGATGAACTGCGTCGAATCCATCGGCGACAGAGGGTCCTGGTTCTTCAGCTGCGTGGTCAGCAGCTTCATGAAGGTTTCTTCGCTGTCGGCCAGGCGCGAACGCGAGGCGTCGATCTTGCTGGAAGTCGTGGCGAGGGCGGAGGAAACGGCGTCGGTCATGGCTAGATCCTGATGTCGACGCCCTGGCCGGAGGCCGGGCTCGAATAGGGGGGGCTGGCGAGGGCGGCGCCGGCTTCGTCGGCCAGGTCGCTGACGGCGCGGTTCGCCCGCTCGCGCAGGGATTCAAGGTAGTCCGCCTGCGCCGCCCCGTTGCCGCCGCCCTGGTTCTGGCCGGCCACATCGAAGCTGATGGCGTTGTCGGAGATGTCGAAGCCGGCCTGAGTCAGGGCGGCCTGCAGTTCGGAGGCTCGGGCGCGCAGTTCGGCGGCCGCCTGGGGCGTATCGAAGGAAAGAGCCGCCGACAGCGCGCCGTCCGGCGTGATCTTCAGCTTCACATCCACCTGGCCGAGGCCTTCGGGGGTGAGGGCGATCTGAAATTCCGTGGACTTGGCGCCGAACTTGGCCGCGACCTGGTCGACGAAGTGGCTGACGGTCTGGGCCGTGGCCTTGATGAGGTTCTGGCCGAGCGTGGCGAGGATCGGCGCGGCGGGCGCGGCCATTGTCGGGGCGGCCGGCGCATCGGCCTGGGGCTCGATGGGAACCGGCGCGGGCTTGTCCTCGCCGCTCGTCAGCTCCGAGGCCGTATCGTCGGCGGGCTGAGGCCTGATCGCGGTCACGGCTTCGGCGGTCTCTACGTCGGAGGAGGCCTGGTCCGGGGCGACAAGCGTTGCCGTCAAGCGGGTCACGGCGGAGTTAGTTTCGATCTTCGCGGTCTTGGCTTCGGTCTTGGCGGACGCCGGCGCCGGCGCCGTCGCAGGAGCCTCGGCCTGGGCCTGATTCAGTAGGGCGTTGATCTGCGCGCTGACCGCGGCCGGGACGGCGGCTTGGGCGGGAGGCGTCTGCGGCGCTGGGGCCTGAGCCTGGGCGTCAGGCGCGGCAGCCTTCGGCGCGGCAGCGGCTGGAGCTTCTGCCGCTTGAGGGAGGTCTTGCTCGCTGGACAGCGCCGCCTGGAGCAGGGTGGCGGAGGCGATCATTGCGTTGGACTTGGGTGTGGCGCCGGTGGTGGCGCCGCTCGCGGGCGCGGCTTCTTCGGGCGGCGCGGTGGTGGTCATTGGCGTGGCCGCGATCGGGGCGGCCGCCGCGCCGGCGACGCTCGCCAGCAAGGACACGAGAGTCTCAGCCGGATCGCCGCTGGCGCCTTCAGACGTGTCGTCGCTGAGCAGGGTCGCCGTAAGTGCGGAATTGTCGTTCGTCGCCAGGTGCAGGCCTTGCGGCGCAGCCATCTGAGCCTGAGGCGCGGGCGTCGCCTGGCCGGTCACGCTCGCGAGCACCCCCGCGAAGCCGCCATCCATGCTGTCAGCGCCCGCCGGCTGGCCCGGCGTGGCGGTCCCTTGCGGGAGCAGTGTGGCAATGATTGCGGCAGCCGCTGTCATCGGGTCTCTGGCGTTTTGATCCGGCGTGCTTGGACCGGGATCAGGACGATTTGCGCCTACTGCGCGGAACATTCGGACAGGCCGTAGCAACCGCCGGGCCAGCGCGCCGCCTATCCACCAAACATTTGAAAATACGAGAGAAAGAAGTTCTCCAGCGGCGTGGGGCTCCGCCGCTCACGGCGCTTTTTGCCGGGCCGCTTCCGCCCGCTGGGGCGCTCCCTGCCGCCCTTGCAACAAAACTTCCGGGCCTGTGCGGCAGGCCGCGAAGAGCGGACCGGACAAGTCTGGCGCCGCTCTTGCGCCTCGCAATGCAAACGCTCACGGAGCCCCTTTGGACCTGATTCATGAAGTCCAATGAAAACAATGTCTTGCTGACGCGCCGCGTGCGATCCCTCGCGTGCGCCCGGCATTTTCAGCCCAGCGCCCCATGGGGCTTTTGCCGGGCGGAAGGTTAGACCATGTCCTTGAACACCATCATGTCCACCGCCACGACAGGCCTTCTGACCGCTCAGATCGGCCTGCGCACCGTCTCGGACAACATCGCCAACGCCAACACGCCGGGCTATGTCCGCAAGATCGTCGACCAGGTTTCGCTCTCGGCGCAGGGCATGGGGGTCGGCGTCGACGCCGCCGCCGTGCGCCGCGTCACCGACAGCTACCTGCAGACCGCCAGCCTCAATGCCTCCTCATCGGCCGGCCGTTCCGGCGCGATCGCCGAGTTTCTCGACACCGCCCAGGGGCTGTTCGGCGACCCGACCGGCGACGCCTCGTTCTTCACCCGCTACGATGACGCCCTCTCGGCCTTCTCCGCCGCCGCCGAGGACCCGGCGTCCAGCATCCTGCGCTCACAGGCCCTCGCGCGCATGCAGGACTATCTGAGCGACGCGAACCGCATCACCTCGTCCCTGGGGGATCTTGAGAAGCAGGCCGACACGCGCATCTCCGCCGATGTCGATCGCGTCAACGACCTCCTGCAGCAGATCGATCACCTGAACGCCGACATCGTCCGCGCCAAGTCCGTGGGAGCCGACTCCACCGGATCCGAGAACATCCAGAACCAGCTGGTCAACGAGCTCTCCACCCTGATGAATGTCCAGGTGGGACAGAAGCCGACCGGAAGCCTGATCCTACGCTCCACCGAGGGCATCGTCCTGGCCGGCGAAGGCCCTGCCACCCTGACCTACCAGCGCTCGGACACGGCGGCGGGCTATTTCACCCTGACCCCGGCCAATGGCGTGACCCAGCCCCAGCCGGCCTCGATCATCTCGGGCGAACTGAAGGGCCTGCTGGAGCTGCGGGACAAGGAGCTTCCGCGCATCTCCGATCAGCTGGGCGAGCTCGTCACCCGCGCCGTGCAGGAGTTCAACCGCGCCCACAACGCGTCATCCTCCGTGCCCGCGCCCGCCAGCCTCACCGGCAACAACATCGGCATTGACCTGCCTACCGCGGTCACAGGGTTTTCCGGCAAGACAACCATTGCCCTTACCGATGCGAGCGGCGTCATCCAGCACCAGGTGGCGATCGACTTCACGGCGGGGACCATGGCTCTCGACGGCGGCGCCGCCGCCGCCTTCACGCCCGCCAACTTCCAGACCACCCTGAACACTACCCTCGGCGCATTCGGGACGGTCGCCTACACGAACAACACCATGTCGATCACCGCCAACGGCGGCCTGGGCGTTTCGGTGGTGGATGACGCCACGACGCCCTCGACCAAGGCGGGCCGCGGCTTCTCACAGTTCTTCGGCCTCAATGACCTGATCCGCTCATCCGGCCTGCCCAGCTATGATACGGGCCTGACGACCAGCGACGCGCATGGCTTCACGCCAGGCGACACCATGAAACTAAGGATCACGGACGCCAATGGCGGACGGCTGAGGGACGTGACCATCACCGTTCCAGCGGCGGGCACGATGCAGAGCCTGCTCACCGCCATGAACGACGTGAACACCGGGGTGGGGCTCTATGGGACCTTCAGCCTCGACGCCAACGGGGCAATGTCCTACGCGCCCCTGAATTCCAACGGCTCGTCGCTCTCGGTGCTGTCGGACGCCACCAAGCGGGGCGCCGGGGGGCCTTCGATTTCTGAACTGTTCGGCATCGGCCCGGGCGAGCGCTCCAACCGGGCCGCCCGCTACAATGTCGATTCAAACATCATGTCGAACCCTTCGCGCCTCGCCCTGGCGCAGGTGAATCTGTCCGCCGCGCCGCCTGTCGCCGCCCTGCTGCTTGGGGACGGGCGTGGCGGATTGGCCCTGGCCCAGGCCGGTGACCGCGCCACCGGCTTCGCGGCGGCGGGCGATTTCTCCGCCGTGTCGATGACGGTCTCGCGTTACGCCTCGGAGTTCGGGGGCCTGATCGGCCGAAAGGCGGCGTCCGCGGACAGCTCCAAGACGTCGGCGGAGTCCGTCCAGACCGAAGCCGACGCCCGCCGCCAGTCGGTCGAGGGCGTCAACCTCGATGAGGAACTGGTCAAGCTGACCACTTACCAACAGGCGTTCAATGCGTCCGCGCGGATTATTACCGCGACCAAGGACATGTACGACACCCTGATGTCGATGATGAGATAAGCCATGAACCGCGTCTCCACAGCCGGCAACTACGCCACCGTTCTTGCCAATCTCACCGCCTCCCAGGCCCGCCAGATCGAGGCCGGGGGCCAGGTTTCCAGCCAGAAGAAGGCGACGGACCTGAAGGGCTATGCGCGCAACGCAGAGACCTTGACGGCCATGCGGTCCCTGCAGACCCGCGTCGATGGCTTCCTGGGTCAGACGCAGCTCCTGAAAGACAAGCTCACTGTCCAGGACACGGCCCTCAATCAGGTCACCGACGCCGTCCAGAAGGCCCGCCAGGCCATGGCGGACGCGCTGGCGTCCGGCCGCGGCGACACCCTGATGCAGGAACTGGGCGCCGCTTTTTCGGATGTGACCGAAGGGCTGAACACCAAGCACAACGGCCAGTATCTGTTCTCTGGAGGCCAGGTGAACACCTTGCCGACCACCGCCTCCGGCCTCGCCAGCCTGACCGCGGCCCCCTCCATCGCCAGCCTTTTTCAGAACGGGACTTACGTCACCTCCAACCGTCTGGATGAGGCCACGACTATCCAGACCGGGTTCCTCGCAGATCAGATCGGCACGCCGGCCTTCAACGCCTTCAAGACTGTCGAGGCGTTCGAGCAGGGCGCCACCGGCAATTTCGGCGGGGTCCTGACCTCGGCCCAGCGCACGTTCCTGGAAGGCCAGCTCGCGAACTTCGACAGCGTCCACGACAACATGCTCATCGTCACCGGCCAGAACGGCCTGTATCAGAACCGCACCGACGACGCCGAACGTGACCTGACCAACCGCCAGACCTCCCTCGCCACCATGATCGGGGACCTGACGGATGTGGACATGGCCGAGGCCGTTTCACGCCTGCAGCAGGCCCAGATCTCGGTCCAGGCAGCGGCCCAGGTGTTCGTCAGCCTGCAGGGCGCGTCCCTGCTCAAAGTCCTGCAAGGCTGATCCTTCGAGGTCAGACGTCTTGGGAACCGGGGCTGTTGGCACTACATAGCCCGCCATGCCCGGCACGCCCGCCATCGACGAAGCTCTGGAAGCAACACGCCATGCCGTGGGCCTCGCGGCGGGAACGCGCGTGGTCGCCGCCATGTCCGGAGGCGTGGATTCCACGGTTACGGCCGCCCTCCTGGCCCGCGCCGGCTACGATGTGGTGGGCGTCACCCTGCAGCTCTATGACCACGGCGCGGCGATCCAGAAGAAGGGCGCCTGCTGCGCCGGCCAGGACATTCACGACGCGCGCATGGCCGCCGAGGCTATCGGCATCCCCCATTATGTCCTCGACTATGAAAGCCGCTTCAAGGAGGCGGTGATGGAGGATTTCGCGGACGCCTATCTGCGCGGCGAGACGCCGATCCCCTGCATCCGCTGCAATCAGACGGTGAAGTTCCGCGACCTCGCCGATGTCGCGCGCGAGCTGGGGGCCGAGGCGCTGGCCACCGGCCACTATGTCCGCCGCGCCGAAGGGCCATCGGGGCCTCGCCTTCTGCGCGCCGTCGATCCCACGCGCGACCAGTCCTACTTCCTCTTCGCAACCACGCGGGCCCAGCTGGCGGACCTGCGCTTCCCTCTGGGCGGCCTGCCCAAGAGCCTCGTCAGGCAAGTGGCCGCGGAGCTTGGCCTCTCCGTGGCCGACAAGCCGGACAGCCAGGACATCTGCTTCGTGCCCGAGGGCCGCTACACGACGGTGATCGACCGCCTGCGCCCGCATGGCGCCTTGCCGGGCGACGTGGTGCATATGGATGGCCGCGTCCTCGGCCAGCACGAAGGCATCACCCGCTACACGGTGGGCCAGCGCCGGGGCCTCAACATTGCCGTGGGTGATCCGCTCTTCGTCGTGAAGCTGGATGCTGACAGGCGCCAGGTCATCGTTGGGCCGCGCGAAGCCCTTTTGACCCGCGCACTGACTCTCACCGAACCTAATTGGTTGGGGGATGAGCCGGATCTCGACGCCGCGGTCGGCCGCGCCGTACTGGCGCGTGTACGCTCCACACGCGAACCCGTCGCGGCGCGCCTGGTGGCCGGCGGTCTGGAGTTCGACAGGCCGGAGGAAGGCGTCTCCCCGGGCCAGGCTTGCGTGCTCTACGACCCCGCTGACCCGGATCGCGTGCTAGGCGGAGGATTTATCGCATCGACCGAAAGAGCGGCGCTTTAGGAGGCCAGCGCCTCGCCCACCGTCTTTACGTCTTCCGGTTCCGGCATGGCCTTCAGGTCGCCCAGCTTCACCTGCTCGCGGCAGTGGGCGCAGGTCAGCACTGGCTCCAGGATGTGGTCACAAGGCGTGTGCACGAACTGCCCCGGCGCTTCACCCGGCTCATAAATGTGCGTCTGGCCCCAGTGCGACAGGGCGAGCAGCACCGGCATGAGGTCGCGGCCCTTGGCCGTGAGGATGTACTCCTTGCGGGGCGGCTTTTCCGAGTAGAGGCGGGTCGTGAAGACTCCGTGCGCCACCAGGCTCTTCAGCCTCGCGGCCAGTACGTTGCGCGCCACGCCGAGGCTGGTTTGCCATTGTTCGAAACGGCGCGAGCCGGAGAAGGCGTCCCTGAGGATCAGCAAGGTCCAGGGGTCGCCGACGACGCTGAGCGCCGCCGCCACCGAGCAGGTCTCGTTTCGATAGTCCGCCGTGCGACCCATGGTGAGGAAAGTGATCCTTCCGCGCACGGAAAGCAAGGCCCGTTGCGTTTCAGGACCTTCAGGGCCAAATCAAGGGTGCGTCATTGATCCGGATCACACCCATGCCGACTTCCGACCCCATCGTCATCGTCTCCGCCGCCCGTACGCCCATGGGCGGTTTTCAGGGTGCGCTCGCCGGCGCCAAGGCGACGGAGCTCGGCGCCGCGGCGGTGAAAGCCGCGGTTGAAAGGGCAGGGGTTTCGGCCGACGCCGTAGATCAGGTGCTGATGGGCTGTGTTCTGCCCGCCGGCCTGGGCCAGGCCCCGGCCCGGCAGGCCGCCCTGGGCGCGGGGCTGTCCCAATCCACCCAGGCCGTGACCCTCAACAAGATGTGCGGCTCTGGCCTGCAGGCCGCGATCCAGGCGCATGACGCCCTCCTGGCGGGTTCCGCGAACGTCATCGTGGCGGGGGGCATGGAGAGCATGTCCGGCGCGCCGTACCTGCTGGCCAAGCACCGCGCCGGCGCGCGGATCGGCCATGATACGGCTTATGACCACATGTACCTTGATGGCCTGGAAGACGCCTACAGCCCCGGCAAGCTGATGGGCGCCTTCGCGGAGGAGGCCGCCCGCGCTTACCAGTTCACGCGGCAGGACCAGGACGCCTACGCCATCGAAAGCCTGAGCCGCGCCCGAGCCGCGCAGGCAAACGGCGCCTTCGACGCCGAGATCACACCCGTCGAGGTGAAAAGCCGGGGCGGTGCGGTGACAGTGAGCGCGGACGAACAGCCGGCCAAAGCCGATCCAGCCAAGATCCCCACCCTGCGCCCGGCCTTCGCGCCCGACGGCACGATCACCGCTGCCAACGCCTCCTCGATCAGCGACGGCGCCGCGGCCCTGACCCTGATGCGCGCGTCGACGGCGGAAAAGCTCGGTCTCGCGCCGCTGGCCCGCATCGCCGGACACGGCGCTCATGCCCACGCGCCGGGCTTGTTCACGACCGCTCCAGTCCCAGCCATGCGCCAGGCGCTGGAACGCGCCGGCTGGTCGCCGGCCGACGTCGATCTATGGGAGGTGAATGAGGCCTTCGCGGTCGTGGCGATGATCGCCGAGCGCGAGCTGAATATCGATCGCCACCAGCTTAATGTGAACGGCGGCTCCTGCGCGCTTGGCCACCCCATCGGCGCCTCCGGCGCCCGGATCATGGCGACGCTGTTGGCGGCGCTGAAAGCCCGGAAGGTCAATCGCGGCATGGCCAGCCTGTGCATCGGGGGCGGTGAGGCGGTGGCGATGGCTGTTGAACTAATCTAATTGGCGAAACAGCTGCCCAAATCCCGCTGAACGCGTTCAACGTACGTCTTTGGTTAAGCTTCTACCGAGAGATTGCCCGGATTGAGTTTGGGGAACTCTCAAATGGTTGACCGGAGTGTCCGGAGCCTTGTGCACCTTCAGGAGTCCGCGTCGACGTCGCGGGTGCTGAATCTCTTGCGCACTTACAAGAGGTGGTCAAAAGCGCCCGAACACCAGGCCGCGCCTTTCTTCGTACACCCCTTGCTCAACCGTTCGATCCTCATCAAGCACCGCCTGCGGCGCAACGAACAGGAGCTTTTCGGCTCCTCGAAGCAGACCGCCACCAAGGTGATCATCCCGGTCGACGGGTCGGACCTTCGCGTGGGGGGGCGTTCGATCTTCGTGGGCCAGCAAGGCTATGAATTGGCGATGTCGGAGCTCCTGGGAGACCAATGGACGCACGACACCACCGACCACGAGATGCTGCGCTATATCGACGACATCCCGTCTCTGGATCCGTTCCTCCTGCGTGAGCAGTTGAAGAGGAACGAGCGCAATCCCGCCCGGTGCTACTTCGAGATTTCCGACGCGGACATGCAGAAAATGTTCTCGTTCGTTGAGCGCGAGATCACCAAGCTCGTCGACCTCTGTTACCAGGGCGTCGGGCAGAACGGGCAGAGCGCGGTCCTGGTGAAGAAGATCCTCGGGGACGCGGAAGACGCCACAACGGAGCCGCTGCGCCTCACCCTGCGGCTCGAGAAACCGCAATACCGGGAAGGCGTCTTCTGCTGGAAGGGCTTCCTCTACTACAAATGGACGCTCGCCCAGGTGCTGCCGGACGTGTCCTACGTCTCGGACTCCATCGCCAACATCAAGCCGCGCGGCCCGATGAGCAACGAAACCAAGGTCGTGATCGGCAAGTCACGCGAGTCCCTTGGCCGCGCCATCCTGGTGCTCTGCGAATCTGCGAAGAAGCGGCTCAAGGTGTACGACGACGCCTACGGCAACCTCTTGAACGGCCAGCCGACGGCATTCCGCGATTTTCTGCTGTCCGCGCCGGCTATGTTCACCGACCTCGGCGAGCGCCTTGGGGCGGTCAACCACATCGTCAGCTTCTGGCGCTTCCGCTTCCCATCCAACAGGATGCCCGTCGTCACCCCCGAAGAACTGATGGACATCTTCGCGGACTTCGAGGGCAGCCTTGGCTTCCCGGAAGTTGCCGGGAGCAGGTCCCAGGCGGCGTAACCTACTTCGCCATCCCGCCCGCGCCGCCACCCCCGCCAAAGCGGGCGCGCATGGCGGCGCGCACCTGTTCGGGCGTCATGATACGGCCATCAGCGGTCTGGATGTCGCCCGGGTTCATGCCCGGCGCGCAAGGGCCGAGGTATTTTGCCGTGGTGTCGGTCACGAAGGTGCCGTTCAGTTGCGCCACAGGGGCCCCGGCGATCGTGGTTTCCGTGTGCACCTTGAACTCCGTCTGAGCGTCGCCGCTCAGGGCGCCTCTGGTGGTGATCTGCGCGGGGCCGCGCTTGCAGGTTACTGCGATGGCGACGCCGCCGCCTGCGGCCTGCGTGAAGGCCGGGGCGCAGCTTGGATCTTCCTCTCCACCCCGCTGGCGCATGGTTACCTGAGGCTGCTCGTTCTCGCCGCGGCAGGTCTTCACCGGCCCGAAATTGGGCATGAGCGACGGCGTCGTCACCGTGTTGGTTTCCCAAAGACCTGCCTTCATCGTCGGCAAGGTGGCGGGAGGCCCAGCGGGCGCCGTGGCGGCGGCGGGGGTTGCGGCATCGCTGGCGGCCGGAGCAGCGCTCTCGCCCTTATCGGCCGGCTTCGAACAGGCGGCGAGGGCGAGGACGGAAAGAGAAATGATCAGGGCCTGCTTCATGCGATTTCCTCTTATCGTTTGTTTTTGAATTTATTGGGCTTGTGGCGCGGCGCTCGTGGCGGGCTGCACCACCGGGGCGCTCGGCGCCGGCGGAGCGGAAATCTCCACCATATTTATGCGCCGGCCGCCGGGCAGTTCTGCCTCGCCGGGCTTCATACCCGCAGGGCATTGCGATGAGACCCGCGCGGCGTCGATGACCAGGCGCCGGTTGCCGTTCAGCATCGGCACCGCCGCGCCGCTGGTCGATTGCTCGACCCGCATCTGGTAGCGCGTCGCGAAATCGCCGGTAGCTGTGCCTTCGGACTTCACGACGCCGCCGGATCCCATGTCGCAGACGGTGGAGAAGCGCCAGGAGCCATCGGGCTGGCGGGTCATCAGATGCTTTTCACAGTTCTGATCGTTGGTTTGGCGCCCAATGAGCGACAACTGCTTGTCGGTGGCCGCGTCCAGGCATTCGCGCTGCACCTGAACATTTTCACCGTCGGATATGCGCAGTTCCCAGAGCCCGGGGCTGCGTGCCGTGCTTTCGGCGTAGGCAGCGGGTTCAGCGGGCTTTTCCGCGGGCTTGGCGCAGGCCGCCAGGGCCAGGAGGGAGATCGAAAGAACGAGGGCGCGGCGCATGCCAGATCCTTCACAAGATGCAGAGCGGAAGCATAACGGGGATCAAAAGGTTCGGCGAGGCGGTTATAAGGGGCCATGAGCGACACATTCCGCGACAACGAATCCGCCTCCCGCTATGAACTCGTCGAGGACGGCCAGATCGCCTGGGCCGACTACCGCCGCGCTCCGGGCCGTCTGATCATCGACCACGTTGAAAGCCCGCAGGCCTTGAGAGGCAAGGGGACAGCCGGGCGCCTCATGACGGCGGTCGCAGCCGCGGCGCGCGATGACGGTGTCAAGATCACCCCGATTTGTGGATACGCCGCCAGCTGGTTGCAGCGTAGCAAGGACTTCCGCGGCCTTCTCGCCTGAAGCACCCCGAGAACGCCGTTACTCAAGCCTCTTGAGCATAGCCGTGCGTAGGATAAGCTTTGCACGGGGACACTTAGAGGTATCAGACGATGAAGAAGATCCTGGCAGGCCTGAGCCTAGGCATCCTGCTGCTGACCGCCGCGCCGGCGAGCGCCCAGACCGGCGGCAATCTCTCCCAGTGGACGGTCGCCGACATGACGGCGGCTCTGCGGGCCGTGGGAGCGACAGTGAATTCCAGCGGCGCCGACGACGACGGCAACCCGATGATCGAAGCGACCGCCGCGAACGGCCTGCGCTTCACGGTGTTCGGAATGGCCTGCGACCGCACGGGTCCCGCCGCCCGCCGCGCCTGCAAGGGGGCCGAATTCTCGGCCATCTACAACATGCGCAGCGCTTCCGCGGTGAACTCGGCGCTTGAGGAAATCGACTATGCCGCCGTGTCCTATTTCCGGGATGGCACCAACCTTCGGATCACCCGCTATGTGATCTTTGATTACGGAATCTCGAGGGATAACCTCGGTGTGAACCTGCGCGTGTTCATCAACATCGCCAAGGAAATCGGCGGCAAAATCTAGCCGCCGACCCCTTAAGAGACCCTAGTGATGCTTGCGCGTCACCAGGGCCTCGATGGTGTTGCGCTGGCCATCCAGGTCCGGCGCGAGCCGGTCTGCCAGCTCCCGGACGCCGATCGGATAGGCGTCGCCTCCAGCGGCGACTTCAGCGGCGATTTTGGCCGCTTCGGCCAGCGCCGCCTCCAGGGTGCGAACATGTTCGCGGGCCAGGCCTTGAGCCTCGAGCTGCAGGCGTTTCACGCGTTCCGAAATGCTCTCCGGCGCGGCTTCGCGCGGGGTGGGGGTGTCTGAGACAACAGTCAGAGCGGCGGCGGTCATGGGACTTTGGTCCTAAGGTCCTGTGTGCGGCCGTTCGCCCGAAATGAGCGGCGGCCTTGTTGCATAGATAAGTACTCAAGCCTGAAGGGGTTCCGACCGCCCGGTTGTCCGCTGTTCAGTTTCAGGGCCTGTGGCGCAATCCCCACAGGCGGCCTTCCTGGGCGGCTAGGCGATCAGCACGGTCTTGATGTTCACGAACTCCCGGATGCCGAAGTCCGCGCACTCCCGGCCATGCCCGGAATGCTTGATTCCGCCGAACGGCAGGCGGGCATCGGACCGCACATTGGCGTTGACGAAGGACATCCCCGCCTCCAGCGCCTCGGACGCGATCTTCTCGCCGCGCGCGAGATCGGATGTCAGCACGCCCGAACCCAGCCCGAACTCGCTATCATTGGCGATGCGGATAGCGTCTGCCTCGTCGCGGGCCTCGATGATCGCCGCCACGGGGGCGAAAACCTCTTCCTCATAGGCCGCCATGCCCGACCGCACGTCGGTGAGGATCGTGGCGGGGTACCAGGCGCCGGGCCGGTCTGGAATTCGACCGCCCAGAAGCAGCCGGGCGCCGGCGGCGATGGAGCGGGTGACCTGATCGTGCGCCTCGTCACGGGCCTTTTCGCTGACCAGGGGGCCGAGTTTCGTCGTGGGGTTGGCCGGATCGGCGGCCTGATATGGCGCCAGGGCCGTGACCAGGGCCGCTTCAAAGGCCTCCTTGACCGCGCTCACCACCACGAAGCGCTTGCCGGCGATGCAGGACTGGCCGGCATTGACCATCCGCGCCGTGGCCGCGACGTCGGCGGCCCTGGAGATGTCCGCGTCCTCGAGGATCACGTAGGCGTCGGATCCGCCAAGCTCGAGCACCACCTTTTTCAAAGCGCCGCCGGCGGCGCGCGCCACGGACCTGCCCGCCGCCACCGAGCCGGTCAGGGTGACCGCGGCGATGGCCGGATCCTCGATCAGGCCGGCGACCTCCGAGCCGCCGATCAGCACTGCGCGAAACAGGTCCGGCGGAAATCCCGCCTCCCGGAACACCGCCTCGATGGCGAGGGCGCAGCCGGGGACGTTCGAAGCATGCTTCAGCACCGCCGCGTTGCCCGCCATCAGGGCCGGGGCGGCGAAGCGGAACACCTGCCAGAACGGAAAATTCCACGGCATCACCGCCAGGACGACGCCCAGGGGATTGTAGGTCACGAAGGCCTTGGGGCCGCCGATGTCGACATCGCGGCGGGCCAGGTAGGCGGCTGCATGCTCAGCGAAATGCTCGCAGGCGCCGGCGCATTTCTCGATTTCGGCGAGGCCATCGGTGACCGTCTTGCCCATCTCCAGGCGCATCAATGCGGCGAACTGGTCCCTGCGGGCGCGCAGCACCTGGGCGGCAGCGCGCATCTTTTCCCCACGTTCGGCGTAGGACAGCCGCCGCCAGCTCTCCCAGGCGATGCGGGCGCGGCCGGCGATCTCCAAGGCTTCGGATATGCGGTGCCCATCATAAGACTTTCCCGGCAGGCCGGTGGCGGGGCTGGTGGTGGCAAGGCGGGGTCGGTCGCTCATCCTGCGACTATAAAGTCCCTGTCGCGGTTTCCGATCCGCCGGATGGCGTTCCCGCCGCCTGGGCAGGCGGCGGGCGCCAAGAGCGAAGGCTCAGTCCTCGAATTCCGCGTCAGAGACGCGGCAGACGTTGGTGTTGGCAAGGGCCTTTTCCGGGGCGCCGGTGAAGGTGGCGCGCAGATCGAATTCGCACCGCCCCGTACCGTCCGTGAGGTTCAGGTAGGTGCTCTGGCCGGGGTTGAGGCGCGGGATCGTGACGCGGGCGCAGGTCGAGTGACCAGGTTCGGCCAGGCACAGGCCGGTCATCGGCTTGGCGGTGTAGTTGAACACCCAGACCCAGCGGTTCTCATCGTCCGCCATCACCAGGCCGCGGGGCGTGTCGAACACATTGAGGCCCGAGGTGTGGCAGGTGTTGATGCCCTTGGCGATCGCCGATCGGCCGCCGTCGAAGACGACCTTCACGTCGAACTCGCACGCGGCGCTGCCGTTGGTCAGTTCCAGCGAGGACTGGCCGCGCGAGGCGAGCGGGCTTTCCAGGAGGTTCTCGCCGAAGGCCGTCGTGCCCGGCAGGGCCACGAAGACGCCGGTCAGCTGAGCGCCGGTCTTATTGAAGAGCGTGACGTCCCGGTCTTCGTCGCCGTTCGCTTCATCCGGCCCATCTCCATCCCCGTCGCCCGCGCTTTCGCCGGCGATGATGGCGAGGTCGGCGACGCGGCAGACATTGATGTTGCGCTGAACCATGGGCTCGCCCGAGGCGAAGGTGGCGCGGATATCGACGTTGCAGTGGCCTTCGCCGTCATCGAACTCCAGGCGCTGGCTGCCACGCGGCGCGATGGGCGCGGCGAGGGCGAGCGGCCTCCAGGCGTCGCGGCCGGTGGCGGCGAATTCGAGGGCCGTCAGGGGACGGTCGGCGTCGTTGGTGAGGTTGACCTTGCGGTCCTGGCCATCGCCGGAGCCGGCGCCGGGATCACCGAAGCGATAGTTGGAGACGCTGCAGACATTGATGGCTTCGCGCACCACGGTGCGGCCGCCCTCGAAAGTGGCGCGGAAGTCGAATTCGCAGGCCGTATCGCCGTTGTCGATGTTGAGGCGCTGGCTGCCTTCCGTGCCGAGGCCGCCCGGGATGCGGTTGGCGCCCCAGTCAGGGCCGGTAGTCCCGGCCTTGCGGTAGTAGAAGCCGGTCAGGCGGGCGCGGCTGTTGTTGCCGATGGTGACGCGGCGGTCGTGTTCGTCGCGCGCCAGTTCGGCGGGCGCCGTGAAGGAGAAGGCCGCGCCCGTGCAGACATTGACGTCGCGGTGGAAGACTTCCGCGCCATTGGTCAGGACACCCTTGAAATCGACCAGGCAGGGGCCGCCGGGACGGGTCGCCTGCACGGTCTTCGACGACCCGGGGGCAAGGACGCTGTCGCCGAGGATGTCTTCCCCGAAGGTGTTGGCGCCGGCGGGGGAGGAATAGAGCTCGCGCAGGGTGATCGGGGCGGCGTTGGAGACGCTGACCTTGCCATCCGTGGCGGCCGCCGGGGCGGGAGCAGGGGCCGGCGCTGGCGGCGCGGCCATGGCGGGAAAGACGAAGAGCGCCGCCAGGGCAAGGCCGGCGGCGAGACGGGGAAAGGTCATGAGATCACCACGAGGGGATAGGGGGAATAGTCTAGGCCCCGCCACCATGAACCAAGCTTGGCCGCGAAGGAAGCGGCGCCTCTATCCGCCGGGAGACGCGCTTTGCACACAGCCCGGGACGGCGGCGTTGAAGAGGGCGGCCAGGCGCGCGGCGGCGGCATCCTCGTCAGCCGGATCCTCGGCCGGTTTGCGCTGCCAGCCCGCTCCGGCGCGGTTCCGCCGGTCCATGGCGATCATTGTCTCGGCGAAGGTCAGGCGCGTTGCCGGCAGAGCGAGGCCGCCGGGCGGATGGGTCCATTCCGCCTCCGCCTTGTCGAGGGCGCAGCTCGCCACCTTCATCTGGACGCCATTGGGAACCCGGGCCGGACAGCCGCCGGGCTGCTCGGTGCAGAACCTAGGGTCCTGGCGTTCCGACAGCATGCGGCTGGCGGTGCGAACGTCCCGCATGTCATTCGCCCAGCAGCCCGCAAGCAGGAAGGCGGCGAGCCCCAGGGCGATGATGCGGTTCATCAGGCTCAGTCCTCCAGATGGCGCAGGCGTGAAAAGGCGGCGACGGCGGCGGTGACGGCGAGCATGCCCGCGGCGGGCACGAGGATCGAGAGGCGCGGCCCGATGGCGTGGGCCAGCACCCCGTAGAAGACGGCGCCCACCGGCGCCCCGCCCATCATGCCCAGGGAGAAGATGGAGAGCACGCGGGCGCGCTTGTCCGCCGGGGCGTATTCCTGGACGAGGCCGCGGCTGAGGGTCATGGCGACGCCGCCGCCCAGGCCCCAGAGGAAGTTCACCGCGCAGAGGCTCCAGAGCGGCATGGGAATGGCGCAGGCGAAGAGCAGCAGGGAACCGGAGGTGAGGGCCAGGAGGAAGGCGAGGCCCTTCTTCCTCAGGGCCGCCCCGACCCGCACCAGGACCACGGCGGAAAGCATGGTGCCGCCCCAGAAACAGAGGGAGAAGGCGCCGAGGCCCGAGGCGAAGGCCGTCTTGTCCGCAGCCCCGGCGAAATAGGTCTGCACCGTCAGCGGCAGGAGGACGACGAAGGCGCCGGTGAAGAAGACGCCCATGCCGGTGGCGAGCAGCAGGACCGGCCCGATCACCGGCGACCCGGCGGCGGCCCGGAAGCCGGCGACGAGGTCTCGGCCAAGGCGGATGAGGAGGTGGGCGGCGTCATCATCGGGGCCGGTGGCGCGGGGCTCGGCGGGGCGCGGCCGGATACGCAGGCCGGAGGCGGCGGCGATGGCCATCACCCCGGCCTGGCCGAAGAGGATGAGCGGCACGCCAAGGACAGGGGTGAGGGTGGCGATGCCCATGCCGACCAATTGGGCGCCGAACTGGGCCATGTTGGCGAGCGCCACGGCCCGCTGGATGCCGCCCTCCTGGGGGGCGACGCGGCTGAGGAGCGAGTCCCGGGCCGGGCCCATGAAGGCGCCCATGGTCCCGACGGTGAGGGCGTAGCCGATCATCAGGGGATAGGAGAGGGCCCCGGTGGCCACGAGGGTCCCCAGCACCGCGAAGATGAGGATGGTGAAGGCGCAGAAGCCGATCACGGCCTTGCGGGTGTCGATCCGGTCGGCGGTGAGGCCGCCAATCAGGATGAGTAGGGTTGTGGGCAGGGACGAGGCCATCTGGGCGAGCCCGAAATGGATCTCGTCCGCCTCGAGGACGACGCGCAGCAGGTAGGGAAACAGCACCCCCTGGATGCCGAAGGCCAGGAACCAGGCGGCGTGGGTGACGAGGTAGGGGGCAAAGCCGGTGGCGGCGGGCGGCGCGGCCACGGAACTCACGGCTTCGGTCTCGGATGTCGTCACGGATGGCCCCCTCCGCCCAGCGGGCCTTGGCCGTACCGTAGATCACCGTGAAAGCCGATAGAAGGGCGGCCAAGGTGGCGGGGGAATCTGACGCTAAATCGACGCTATTCAGGGTGGCGGGGCGGTGAGGCGCCGGGGCGGGGACCACCGTATTCCACGCTAAATCGACGCTAAATTGGCGTGGGCGGCGATGACGGGCCGGGGCGGCGAAACCGGGCCTGTCACCTTATTTGGACCTTAAAATAAGGTGGAACGGCACGGCGCAGGGGCTGGAGATCCCGGCCGATGTGGCGGGAGACCTGGATGTGGCCGACTACAAGGCCGCCATCGCCAGGCCCGCGACTGGATCGCGCCTTTCCGGCGGGCGCCCTGGAGGCGCGGGAGGATGAGCCTCTGACTTATGAGATCGGCACGGGGATGGTTCTGACCTTCCCGCGCGGCCAGTGGCTCACCAGCTTCGCGGCCACCAACCTCTATTTCCACCTCTCGACGGCCTACGGGATTCTGCGCGCGCGCGGCTGCCCGATCGGCGAGGCGGACCTCTTTGCCGGGGGATCTGACGCTAAATCGACGCTATTCAGGGTGGCGGGGCGGTGAGGCTTGAGGTCTGGATCGACAATGTCAAAGAGCGGTCGCCCGAGGAGATGGGGGCGGCTCATTGAGTTCGCAATAGGAGATGGCTGGCGACGTCAGACGGGCTGCGCCAGCCGCGCGGCCACCTTTGCCGCCACTTCGTTCAGCGTCGCGGCCAGGCGGTTGGTGGCGAGGGCGGCGGGGGGCCGGTCAGGTCGTAGCGGGCGGCGAGGTAGTCGCGGTTGCGGGTCATGGCGACGAGGTGGTCGGCGGTGCGGCGGCGCAAGGTGAGGCCGGCGGCCTGGGCCAGTTCCACGCGGCGGGCGAGGTCGTGGCCCTGGGCCCGCACATCCTTGGCGGCATGGCCGGCGGCGCGGAGATAGGCGTTGAAGTAGAGCTCCAGGGCATGGATCGCCACCAGCCGCCAGGGGGCGCGGGCGGAAGGTCGCTCGCCGCGCGCGGGGATGAGGCGGGCCGGGCGTCACGGTAGGCGTTGGCCAGGTCGAGGAGCTCGGCGGGACCGGTGTCTGCGCCCGGGTAGTCGGGATCAGTGGACATGGGCGCCAGGATCGCTAGGCGAGGTTTAGGGGGCGTTGAAGCTTATGGTTGATTTGGGGGTGGTTGGGGATTGGGGACGCGTAACATGTACACGCCCCCGGCGGGCGCCGGTGGTGAGGGGGGACGTGTACGTGTTACGCGTCCCCTATGCCTACCGCCGCAGCCTGAAAGTCATTGTGCCGGTGGCGCCGTCGGCGGGGTCTCGCCAGGCGCCGGTGACCTGGGCGGCGCCGACGGTGAGGTCGTAGGTGACCCTGAGGTGGGCGCCGCCGGCCCTGAGGGCGCGGGTTTCGGTGAAGGTGAGGCGGGCGCCGCGCAGCTGGCCTTCGATCACGTGGGTCGAGCCGAGGGAGGGCCAGGCCAGCTCCCCGGTGACGCGGCCGCTGGCTCCGTCGATGCGGGTGAAGCGGATCGTGCAGGGCCAGGTGCGGGCGCCGGCGCGGGCCTCGCAGACATAGGTGACGCCCTGGACGATGCCCGAAGCGGCGGGCGTGGGAGACGTGGCCGGCCCCGCGAGCCGCACGCCGGACAGGTCGATCCGCATCGACCCGCGTGAGCCGTCAGCGGGGTCAAGCCAGCCGCCGCTCACGTCGGCGGCGGCGACGCGCAGATCGTAGCTGACGTTGAGGTGGGCGCCGCCGGCCCGAATGGCGCGGGTCTCGGTGAAGGTCAGGCGCCCGCCACTCAGGGTTCCCTCCACCTCGTGCACCGAATTGAGGCCGGTCCAGGTGAGTTCGCCGGTGATCCGCCCGGTGGCGGCGACATAGCGGGTGAGGCGGAAGCGGCAGGGCCAGGAACGGCCGCCGTCGGCTGAGCGGGCCTCGCAGGGCAGGGACTGGCCGCTGGTCAGGGCCTCGGCGCCGAAGGGCGCGGGCAGAGGCGATGTCGTCATCCTGGGCGGGGGCCGGACTGGCCAGCCCCGGGGCGACGGCAGCGAGGAGGGCGAGGAGAGGCCGGGAGAGGGCGGGCATCGGGCGAGGCTCCTGCTGCGTGGGGAGGAGCCTGGCCGCGGAGGGACTGGTGGCCGTTGACGCCGGTCAAAGGCGGTGGGGTCAGTGCTCAGCCAGAGCAGCCCGTCGAACGCATGGTGGAATGGTTCTGCCAGCCGGCCGACCGCGTCAAGGACGGGCCAGCAGGCCCGCCCACGCCGTGGCCGCGCCGGCAGCGCGGTCCTTGACGCGCCCGGACGCCAGGCCGGAAGTAGGCTCGGCGTGCGGTCTAGGGGGCGGTGTCGTTTGACAATCCAGAATGAACCATATATGATACATTGTCTGCTGGTGAGCTGTTTTGGCTCACTAGGCCGCCCACCAGGCAAGGAGTCCTGAATGTTCCCAGCAAATCACACGGCTAAAGAGAAACTGAGATGTTTCCTGTTCGCTTCTACAGCACCACCGGCGGTGCTGGAGATCATCAAAGATTGGCTGAGATCCTTCGGCCCAGAAGACAAAGAAGATCCTCGGCGAGGATCTGATGGCAGTGCAGATGGGCTTCCCTCTTATGGGCGGCCTCTGTTGCGCGCCCCTGGGCAACGGTCTGTGGGAAGTGCGCAGCACGCTCGACCGGCGCGAAGCGCGCATGATCTTCTTTCACGACGCGGCCAGTGGCCAGCTCGTCGTCGTCATGCCTTCGTCAAGAGGCACAGAAAATCGCCAAGCGCGACCTGGATCTTGCCCTCTCCCCGGAAGAAGGGCTTTCAGCCCCTGAGGACCAGGGCATGACGAAGATCAGAGACGCATCAGAGCTAAGCTCCCTCGACGACTTCCTCGCCGAGGAAGGCATTCTCACCGAAGTCACGCTGCGCGCGGCCAAGCGCGTGATCGCGCTTCAGCTGCAGCGGGCGATGGCGGATCAGAAGATCACCAAGGCCAAGATGGCCGAGAAGATGGAAACCAGCCGGGCCCAATTGGCGCGGGTGCTGGATCCGAACGAATTCAATGTGACGCTCGAAAGCCTGGAGCGCGCCGCCAAGGTGCTGGGCCGCCAGCTGAAGGTGGAGCTGGCATAGCGGCCCGCCCCCTACCGCTCGGCGATGGGTTCCTGGACGGAGGTGCGGGGCGGGGCGCGGAGGTTGGTGAGTTCGGGGGGCAGGGAGGCGATGGTGCGTGAGCGGGGGCGGCCATCGACCACGGGGGGCACGATCACCACGTAGCGGCCATCGGGCCGGCGCATTTCCATCTTCAGCACCTCGCCCACCGTCCAGCCCTCGGGGCAGGCGCCGCGCCGCTCGATCTGCACCTCCACGGTAGGCAGGATCGCCTCGCGGGTTTCGGGGTCGCGGCCGGTCATGGTCAGGCGCAGGGACCGGGCCGGATCGCCCTTGGCGCTGAAGTGGAAGCGGACGGGCACTTCATCGAGGGTGCAGTCCTGCTGGGCGGTCCAGCCGTCGGCGGTGGCGGTGCGCTGGATGGGCTGGCAGGTCATGTTGCCGGCGTCGTTGTGCTCATCCTGCACAAGGCGGATGTTGTCGCCCGGGGCGTGGCAGACGCCCCAGACCTGGCCCTCGTCCGGCCCGGCGACCACGAGGCGCACCCAGAGGCCCGGCTCCACCGGCGTGGACCAGGGCGGTGGCGCGGATTCGGCGGGAGGAGCCGGCTCCGCGGCCTGGGCGGAAGCGGGGGTTGCCCTTGGCGCATCGCCCCCGGGGGTCTGGGCCCCGCAGGCGGCCAAGGCTAGGGCGGCGAAGAGAGCGAGAGCGGCGCGCATGAACTTGTTCCCCGGACGGCGGCCCATTTCGGGGAGTCGCGGGCCCATGGTCAAGCTAGGGTGTTTTCGCCAGGCAGCCGGGGACAGCGGCGTTGAACAGGCCGAGCAGGCGGGCGGCGGCCGCATCCTCATCGGCGGGGTCATCCGCCGGCTTGCGGACGCCGCCGGAACGGGCGTGGAAGCGGGCGTCCATGGCAAACATGGCCTCAGCGAAGGTAAGGCGCGTTTCGGGAAGCCGCAGGCCCTCCGGAGGGGATCGCCACCCAGTCTCGGCGGCCTGGATGGCGCAGGCGGCGACCCTCTGCTGCACGGCGCCGGGCACGGGCGGCGCGCACCCGGCCGCCTCGCCGCCGCAATAGCGCGGATCGGAGGCGTCGGAGAGCATGTGGTTGGCCGTGCGCACATCGCGCATCGCATCCGGGTTGCAGGCGGCGAGGGCGAGGGCGGCGAGGCCGGCCAGGGCGGCGGCGAGGGAACGGGCGAGAGGGGCGGGGGTCATCTGGCGGGGCCTTTGGGAGCGTAAGGCCAAGCTAGCGGCTGGGGCGCGGGAGGGAAGGGGTTTCGCAGCGGGCGCGCCGAGATTGGGAACCGCCTTCTCCTCCGCTGACAGATGCGCGGGAATACCCGCACCCCCGTCACCCTACGTCCGAAACCGTCGCGGAGGCCGCCTAAAAGCGACGGGCGGGAATGTAGGCGAGCCCATCTGAAACGTCGATGGGCGGGGCTCGGACCGCGGACCCTGCACAACTGTGGTGCGGGGTTTCTACAGCTTCGAGTGTGGATCTGGCTGGGGTTGGGAGGCGTCCGGATGGTGATGATGTGTCCGCGCTGCGGGAGCGATGACGTCGTCCGGGCGGCGACGGCCTTCGAGGCCGGGACCAGCACCGGCTCGGCGCTGACCACGGGAGTTGGGCTGGGAACAGGGGGCGCCGGCGCCGGCGCCGCCTCCACCCATGGCGTTTACGCGACCCAGGAAGCGCAAAGGCTCGCCCCGCCGAAAACCGAGTCCACGGGGTGTGCGGTGGCGCTCGCCCTGACGGCGCTGTCGGCGGTGCTGGGCGTCATCTTCGGCTCCCATTCCTTCGCCCTGGTGGGATGGGTGGTCTTCGTCGCGGGCACGGTGGTGTCGATGAAGATGGCCAATGGCCTGATGACTTCCGACCAGGAGAAGAACGCGGCGAACTCGTCGGTCTACAACAGGCTCTGGTACTGCCGGCGTTGTGGGACGCAGGCCGATGAGGACGCGTTCTGGCGGGCGCGTGGGGAGTGAGGGGCGGGAACTCGGCGCTTGGTCAGCCTGGCGAGGCGCCTACCCGGCGCCCCTCCGCTGGCGGATGCGCGGCGCGCCGCGCCCCCGCCGGAACGGCCGGACCCGGGCGGAGGATGGGGAGCCAGGAGCCCCGCCATGCCTTGTCCCCTCCGGCGATGGTTGGCGAACCGAAGCCCGGCCCCACCCATACGCTCCGGGGCGACCGGAGGGCGACGGGTGGGACTATAGGGCGGAAGTGGGGCCCGTCGAACGCAGGGCGGAATGGTTTTCGGGCCGGCCGGAAGTAGGCTCGGTATGCGGTCTGGGGCGCGGCGTCGATAGGGGCTAGGAATGGGAATTGACCGACCCATCACCGCATTCTTGGATCGCGCCCGGCGAGACGGGCGGCGGGAGAGGCGAATGAGTGACACCGGGCCGGGACCACGGGACTATGCCGGACTGCCGGCCCTGGATGGCGGGCGGGTGATCCACATCCACGAGGACGACTACGGCCTGCGCGCCCTGCACCCCCTGGCGGCGCGGGCGGAGGTGCGCACCGACCTGGCGGCGGCGGTGAAATCCGGCATCGAACATGAGGCGCCCGGCGGTGGGTGGACGCAGATGCATGTGATCACGCCGCCGCGCGCGACCTTCGCCGGGACAGGCCTGTCCCTGGAGGCGCTGAAGGCGGCCCTGGCCGCGCACCTGCCCCGGGTGTCGCGGTTCGTGATGACGGCGGGCGGCGGCTTCACGCCCGGCAGCCACGATAGCTACGGCGTCTATGACGACGCCCCGGTCTGCTACGGCTTCGACGAGGAGGCCTATGTGATCGTCGAGACGGGCGGCGCGGGTGGGCATGGAGCCGTGCAGGCGATCCACTTCGAGCGCAGCACGGAGAACCCCGCCAGCCTCACAGCCCTCGCCGCCGCCCTGCGCGCCGTGGACGCCCTGACGCCCTGCCTGTTGGCGGACTATGCCTGGGACGTGGAGGGGGCGGTGGCCGATGCGGCGTGGTTCGAGGGGTATTGGCGGATGGGGTAGGGGGCGGGGCGCCGTTGGAGGAGGGGGACGCGTAACAAGTACACGTCCCCGGCGGGCGCCGGTGCTGAAGGGGACGCGTGCTCGTTACGCGTCCCCTAGCTTCGCTCTGGCGGCGCTCAGACCAGAGCGGCCCGTCGAACGCATGATGGAATGGTTTTCCGGCCGACGGGACGCGTCAAGGACGGGCCCGGCGGGCCCGCCACACCGTGGCCGCGCCGCAGGCGCGGTCCTTGACGCGCCCGGACCGGCCGGAAGGAGGCTCGGCATGCGGTCTAAGGGGCGGTGTCGTTGGAAATGGGGAATGGATAGCCGGTCACCGGATTTGGAGACCTCAGCGCCAAGATCGCACAAGCAGTTCAGGGCGATCGGCATTTGGGGCGGAAAATTGCGGAATCAACCCGTCACCGCATTTCCACGAAATGCAATCACGGGATAGGCTTTGAGTCGGCGAAACCGCACGCAGGGCGGCCGCAATCCGAGGGGGAAATCATGGCTGGAATGCTCCAGATCATTACGTACTTGCTGTCATTCTACTTGGTTATGAAAGGCGTCGAAATTCTCCAGATCGCGTTGGCGTCTGGGCGAGCTCAACGCGGCGGGATCATTGCGCTAGGCATGGGGGCGGTTATCGCCTGCGTGGCGGCGGCCTTTCTGTTTGTCAGCATGCAGGACGAGCAGGCGCGCTCTCTGAGTTCTGGTCCCCCGATTCCATCGGCCAACTTCTAATTGGCTTGGCGCTTGGCCGGCTAGATTTCCACGGAGCGAGATATGGGCAGGACGGAATCTTTGCGCATCGGCGTGACGGGCGTGGTCATGGCGCTGATTGCCCTGGCGAGCACGGGGTGTGGACGGCCTGAGCCGGCAGGCCCGGAGCCCGCACCACCAGCGCCGGAGGCAGTTGCGTCAAAGGCCGCAACGTCGGCCAGCGCGGCCGCCGCCGCCGGCTTGAGCGCCGCCGAGCTCGGCCGAGTTTGCAGAGCCGCAGTCGCGGCGATCAACGGGCGGGACCCTTCGATCATTCGAATTGTCCGTTCCGAGGAAGGAATGGCTTACACCGAGTATGCGCGCCCTGATGACGGCAAGATCTGGAAGAATCGGTGCCGCACCGATGGCGATCGTGTGATCTGGAGCACCGTAGATTTGGACGGGCCAGGAACGGGACCGGGACGATGGCGAAACGATCCGGCGGACGAAATCATTCGCTTCAAGATCGATGGAAGGGCCGTGACCATTAGTCAGGATTTTGGCGACGGGTCGGTGATCTCAAACACCTATGCCCTGCCTTAGGGAGGAAGGCGGGACCGGAATGGGACAAATGAACCTTTTGTCGCGTTCATTCGGTGGCGGCCCGCTCGGCCTTGGGCCAGGTCTCCCAGTGGGCGAGGGCGAGCTTGTGGAAGGCGATCTCCGCGCCGGGATAGGCGCCCGGCGCCTCAGCGGTCAGCTCGAAGATGCGCGGCAGGAAATACCGGAAATCCACCTCGGCCCCGACGGTGTGGAAGAGGGAGAAGGCGTAGGCGCCGAGGTCCTCACCGGTGAGGTCGCGCAGGGCGCGGGTGTGCAGGGGGCCGAGGGACTTGCGGGCGATGCAGCAGGGACAGCCGTCGATCCGCACGGGGCGGGGGGCGGCGAAGGTGGCGTAGAGGGGGCGGTGAAGGGGAGCATGGGTGGATAATAGCGCCTCCAAATGGTGAATGGAGGATCGACAACCCGTTACCAGTTCTACTGGTAGTGGACAGAGGTGTCGGAAGTACCCAGCCGATTTGTCTGATTGGAAGCTACTACTGCTTAAGGTCTTTCACGACTTTATCAGCCTGGTCATCAATTCGCTTAGAATCTCCGTCTTGCACTAGAATCGCGTCTTCGCCGGCTTCCGCAGCATCCTCTATATCCGCTTGGTAGTTTTTGACTAGCTCATTGAGTTTTTCGTTGTACCAATCGGGCGCTGTGGGAATTTGTTGTTCATCAGTGTGCAAAATGAATGGCTTATGCGTACACCCGTCATAGGTGCTATAAAAAGACTCACAGTACCTCTGAATAGCATCGCGCGCTTGTGGGCGTGCACCAGATAGATTGTCTTCATCCCTCGCCAAGTCGCCAGGAGAACTCATGTCTATCCAGAAAATCGGATACTCTACTCCGCCGAACACGCCTTTTAATGGAATCGATTCCGAATACCATAGTCGGATTTCAGGCAATAACGGTGGGTGCGGGGTTGTTAGGGACAAGATATAAGCAATGTCCGCACTTATTGCGAATCTTCTACTGGAGGATTGATTGCTAATTCTAAATCCTATGTCAATTGACGGCCCTACATAGTCAATTTCTACAGTCTTGCTCAGTTCTGTGTTAGAATAGTACTTATCTAAAAGGCGTGCGCTTGCTACGAAGAAATTTCCGTCAGCGTCGTCTTCATGATCGGAAGCAGAAGATACTACCACTTCTTTATTTTTCAATGGAAAACCAGCAGTCCAAGCGGTGGATTTCACATCGAGTCGAGAGTCTTTCGATTTCACGAATGACCTCAACTGCTGAACGGCTTTCATCCAACAGCTTAGCGTCGAACACAACTGTCGATGGTCGGTAAGGAGCTTCACGTAAAGAATTTCGTCGCCAATCGTTTTCCAAACCCTTGGCTTCTCACCCAAAGAGACGTTGGCGGTTCCGTGTTCCTTCTCAAGGTTTCCCCAAGCATCAAAGAAGTAACGACGGGATTCCATGTAGAATCCTTGGATTACCCAAAACCAATGTGAGCGATCTTTGATGTCTTGGTGCGAGCCAAGAGACTGTTTGAGTGCTGTTGATCCGACGATGTCTGCGCTGAGGAACAGCCGCAGGCGCGGTTCGAGGAATTTGGGCGTAGCGTTCAATGCGTCAGATTCAGTTGCCGTGCCCTGACTTCCGCAGCGGAGCCAGAGACTTCAAACTCGCGAGCAATGGCAGGAATTGAGCCGCCGTTGCGGTTGAACGATTCGCGAAAAGCCTCTGAAGGCATCAAGAAGCCAGCGGCGAACCAGTTCGCTTCCCACTCGATACGCTCTGATCCCCTTCGCAGCGCCATCATCGGGCCATCTATTCTTGAGCCGTTCTGGCGGCGCCACATCTCATGTAAGAAAAAATGACCAAGTTCATGAGCGATCGTAAACCGATCGCGGAGTTGACTTGTGTGCGTCGGAACTACGATCCGAAAACTGGTAGGTGATTCCACAAATAGACTGCCTGACCTGGAAGGGTCCTCCGTGAGGGTGTCCTCGACCTCGACCTTGCCGCCTAAGCGTTTAACTAGGTGGTGAATATCATCGCCTGGACCGAAATCGAGTCGCTTAGCGATGCCCTCGGCCAGCAATGTCACTTGGGGCTTTGACAGCCCTGAAGCCTCCGCCTGCTGATATGTCGGCACGGATTTGATTCGGCTCTGTTGTGGATTGGATGTGCAATAACCACAAAATGTAGGGCAATTCAAGTGCGTTCGCTAAGCGTTCTTCAACTGCGCATGTCGGAAACGCCTTGGGCCAAGTCGAGAAATCCCTGCTTACCTCCGCCCCTTCGCCTTCCCCCGCTTCCTGAAGCGCTCCGCGTTCTCCGCGCGGACCTCGGCCCGCACAGCCTTCACGGCGTCCCGGTCGCCACGTTCGCCGCCGCTCAGGGCGTCGTTGGCGAATTCGAGGTCCATGAGTTTCAGGCGCTTGATCTCGTCGCGCAGGCGGGCGGCCGTCTCGAATTCCAGGTTGGCGGCGGCTTCGCGCATCTTGGTTTCGAGGTCGCGGAGGGTGGCTTTGAAGTTGTCGCCCAGGAAGGGGCGGGCGCCGGGGCCGCCCTCGGCGACGCCGGCGTCGACGTTGACGCGGTCGGCGCGTTCGTAGGGGCTGGCGAGGATGTCCTTGATGTTGGCTTTGACGCTGGCCGGGGTGATGCCGTGTTCGAGGTTATAGGCCTCCTGCTTCTCGCGGCGGCGTGAGGTCTCGGCCATGGCGCGCTCCATGGAGCCGGTCATCTGGTCGGCATAGAGGATGACGCGGCCGTCGACGTTGCGGGCGGCGCGGCCGATGGTCTGGATGAGGGAGGTTTCGGAGCGCAGGAAGCCCTCCTTGTCCGCATCGAGGATGGCGACGAGGCCGCACTCGGGGATGTCGAGGCCCTCGCGCAGGAGGTTGATGCCGACCAGCACGTCGAAGGCGCCCAGGCGCAGGTCGCGGATGATCTCGATGCGCTCCAGGGTGTCAACGTCGGAGTGCATGTAGCGCACGCGCAGGCCCTGTTCGTGCATGAACTCGGTGAGGTCCTCGGCCATCTTCTTGGTGAGGACGGTGACGAGGATGCGGTAGCCCTGTTGGGCCACGTCGCGGCACTCGGCGATGACGTCGTCGACCTGGGAGAAGAAGGCGCCGTCCGGGGTCTTGGAGACCGGGCGGATGATCACCGGCGGGTCGATGAGGCCGGTGGGGCGGATGACCTGCTCGGCGAAGACGCCGCCGGCCTTTTCCAGCTCCCACTTGGCCGGGGTGGCCGAGACATAGAGGCTGTCCGGGCGCATGGCCTCCCACTCCTCGAACTTCAGGGGGCGGTTATCCAGGGCGGAGGGCAGGCGGAAGCCGTATTCGGCGAGGGTGAATTTGCGGCGGTAGTCGCCCCGGTACATGGCCCCGATCTGGGGGATGGTCTGGTGGCTCTCGTCGATGAAAAGGAGGGCGTTGTCGGGGATGTATTCGAAGAAGGTGGGGGGCGGCTCGCCGGCGCGGCGGCCGGTGAGGTAGCGCGAATAGTTCTCGATGCCGGCGCAGGAGCCGGTGGCCTGGATCATCTCGATGTCGAAGGTGGTGCGCTGTTCGAGGCGCTGGGCCTCCAGGAGCTTGCCGTTGGCGGTGAGCCACTCCAGGCGCTCCTTGAGCTCGGCTTTGATCGAGGTGATGGCCTGGTTGAGGGTGGGCCGGGGCGTGACGTAGTGGGAATTGGCATAGACGCGGATGGTCTCCAGGTCGGCGGTCTTCTTGCCGGTGAGGGGATCGAACTCGGTGATCGCCTCCACCTCGTCGCCGAACAGGGAGACGCGCCAGGCGCGGTCCTCGTAGTGGGCGGGGAAGATCTCGATGTTCTCGCCGCGGCGGCGGAACGCACCACGGTCAAAGGATTGATCATTTCGCTTGTACTGCTGGGCCACGAGATCGGCCATCAGCTGCTTTTCATCCACGCGGTCGCCGACCTTCAGGGTGAAGGTCATGGCCGTATAGGTCTCCACCGAGCCGATGCCGTAGATGCAGGATACCGAGGCCACGACGATGACGTCGTCGCGCTCGAGAATGGCCCGCGTGGCCGAGTGGCGCATGCGGTCGATCTGCTCGTTTATGGACGAGTCTTTTTCGATGTAGGTGTCGGTGCGGGGGACGTAGGCCTCGGGCTGGTAGTAGTCGTAGTAGGAGACGAAATACTCGACCGCATTGTCCGGGAAGAAGGACTTGAACTCGCTGTAGAGCTGGGCGGCGAGGGTCTTGTTGTGGGCGAGGATCAGGGCCGGGCGCTGGGTGGCCTCGATGATCTTGGCCATGGTGAAGGTCTTGCCGGAGCCGGTGACGCCGAGGAGGACCTGGTCGCGTTCGTTGCTCTGCAGGCCGGAGACGAGCTCGGCGATGGCGGTGGGCTGATCCCCGGCCGGCTCATAGTCGCTGACCAACTTGAACTTCTTGCCGCCCTCGACCTTCTCCGGCCGCGAGGGCCGGTGGGGCGTCCACATGGGCAGGGCGGCGGTGTCATAGGTGAAGACACCCGAAGCATCTTCCATGCCGGGCATATCGGGAGAACGGGCCATGAACGGGAAGGTAGGCGAGGCGGGGAGGGTTGGCTAGGGTGCGCGCCGAGTCTGCTGACAGCATGGTGGCAACAATGACGGATCACATTCGGCACGGCTTTGGCGCCGTCCGGCCCTATGTCTACGGCAACCTGGATACGATCGAGTTCATCGTCACGGTGTTCGGGGCGGAGGTTCTGGAGCAGCTGGAGAACCTGGGATCCTCGCCGGGTTATCACTGCGAGTTCCGCCTCGGGGACGCCGTGGTGGTGCTGGAGGCGTCGGACGCCTGGATGAACCCGCCGCCGGCCAGCCGCATCTATGTCTATGTGCCGGATGTGGATGACGCCTATGTGCGGGCCATCGCCATGGGGGCCTCGAGCCTGGAAGCGCCGGAGGACAAGCCCTATCAGGAGCGGGCCGGCGGGGTGCAGGATAGCTTCGGCAATACGTGGTTCATCGCGACCTATACGGGGTGAGTTCCGGCTGGCGGAATTCCATAGTCAGGCTTGACTCCCGATGGGCGGTATTGGCCCATGCGCGGCAACGAAAAACGAGACGGGAGAGCGGCCATGAAGATCACCGAGGAACGCATCGAAGAGGGCGGCGTGAAGCGCACGTCCTTCACCCTTGAAGTGGCCGGAGAGTCGGTGCCGGGGGTGATCTGGGCGCCGGAAGGGGCCAAGGGGCCGCGCCCCCTGATCATCCAGGGCCATGGGGGCAGCCAGCACAAGAAGACGGACGGTATCGTCGCCCGGGCCCGGCAATATGCCCGCCGCCACGGCTGGGCCAGCATGGCGCTGGACGCGCCCGGCCACGGCGACCGCATCACCCGCGAACAGGCCGCAGCCCAGGCCGCGGATGTCGGAGCCCGCGTGCGCGGCATCGCCCCGCCGCCCGGAACCCCCGTCGTCAATGAAGCCGAGCGGATGAATCAGTTCATGGCGCGGCTGGGCAGCGCGGTGCCGGAGCTGAACGCCGCCCTGGCGGCCGTGCAGACCCTGGACTTCATCGGGGCCGGCGAGAAGATCGGCTATTGGGGCGTCTCGATGGGCACGATGATCGGGGTGCCCTTCGTGGCCCAGTGTCCGCAGATCACCTGCGCCGTGTTCGGCCTGGCGGGACTGCGGGCCGGGGCGGCGGCCATGGAAGAGCAGGCCAAGAGCATCACCATTCCGGTGGAATATGTCTTCCAATGGGAGGACGCCGTGGCGCCGCGCGAGGCGGGCCTGGCCCTGTTCCACGCCTTCGGCTCAGCCGAGAAGACCATGCACATCAATCCCGGCGGCCACATGGACATCCCCAACTTCGAGGGGCCGAGCTGGGAGCGCTTTTACCTGCGCCACCTGGGCGTGGCGGCGGACGCCCGGAGCGTGGTGCGCGCATGAGCCTGTTCAAGTCCGAGAAAACCGAGGACGGGGTCACCGAGCGCCTGTTCGACCTGACCGTGGCGGGGGAGGTGGTCCCGGCCGTGCTCTGGACGCCGGAGGGGGCCAAGGGAACGCGGCCGCTAATCTGCATGGGCCACGGTGGCAGCCAGCATAAGCGCAATCCGAACATCAAGGCGCGGGCCTCGGCCTGGGCGCGGCGCAACGGCTGGGCGACGCTGGCCATCGACGGGCCGGGCCATGGCGACCGGATCACCAAAGAACAGCGGGAAGCCGCCGCCGCCGGGGCGCCCCGGTCACGCGATCACGTGGACCGTGGCCCACAGCACGCCGCCGAGTGGAAGGCGGCTGTGGACGCGGTGCGCGCCCTGCCGGACATCGGCGAGGGGCCGATGGGCTATTGGGGGGTGTCGATGGGGACGCGCTTCGGCGTGCCCTTCGTTGCCGACGAGCCGCGCATGACCTGCGCCATCTTCGGGCTCTTCCCGCTGATGCCGGGGGCGCATGCCGAGGCGGCGGCCAGGATCAAGATCCCGCTGCAGTTCATCTTCCAATGGCACGACGAACTGATGAAGCGCGATGACGGGATCGCCCTCTTCAATCAGTTCGGCTCACCTGAGAAGACCATGCACATCAATCCCGGCAAACATGTCGGCATCCCGCAGTTCGAAGGCGCGGACTGGGAGGCGTTCTACCTGCGCCACCTGGGCGTGGCCGCCGACGCCAAACTGAAGGAGCACGCCTGATGGCCTTTGATAGCGAAGTCACCACGGACGGCGTCACCGAGCGGCTCTTCGAGCTGACCGTGGCCGGGGAGCGCGTGACCTGCGTGCTCTGGGCGCCGGAGAACGCCAAGGGACCGCGCCCGCTGATCTGCATGGGTCACGGCGGCACCCAGAACAAGAAGACGCCCGGCATCGTGGCGCGGGCCAACAATCTCGCCCGCCGGCACGGCTACGCCACCCTGGCCATCGACGGGCCGGGCCACGGAGACCGGGTGTCCAAGGAGGAGCGCGAGCGCTTCGCCCGCGAGACCCAGGCCCGCATCGCCGCCCAGACGGCCGGCGGCCCGCGCGCGGCCATCGTCGACCGCTCGGCGCAGCATACGCCGGAGTGGAAGGCGGCCCTGGACCATGTTCAGGCCCTGGATTTCGTCGGCGCCGGCAAGGTCGGCTACTGGGGCGTTTCGATGGGCACGCACCTAGGCGTGCCGTTCGTGGCGGCCGAGCCGCGCATCACCTGCGCCATCTTCGGGCTCCTGGGCCTGCGCGAAGGCAGCTTCGCGGACGCGGCGCGATCAATCACCATCCCGTTGCAGTTCATCTTCCAGTGGGACGACGAGCTGATGACCCGCGAGGCCGGGGTGGCCCTGTTCAACGCCTTCGGCTCGACCGAAAAGACGATGCACATCAATCCGGGCAAACACGTCGGCATACCGGCCTTCGAGGCCGCGGACTGGGAGGCCTTCTACCTGCGGCACCTCGGCCGGGCGGCGGACGCGCCATAGCTGACCGTCCGCAGGCATTGCCGGGGGACCGGCTTCGCGCTTAGCTGCCTCGATCAGGGGCCGTGCGCCGCCGGGCTCCGGTGACCGCGCGCCTTCGCGAGAGAGAGCAGAATGAGCAGCGTCGACGACTGGGCCGCGCCCAATCCGGTCAAGGAGAACCGCTCCGGACTGATCGGCAAGCCGGTCGACCGCTATGAGGGGCCCCTCAAGGTCTCGGGCACGGCCCCCTACGCCTACGAGGTCGAGCCGCCGAGCGCGCCGGCCTATGGGGTGCTGGTGACCTCGACCATCGCGCGGGGCCGCATCCTCAATGTGGATCTTTCCAGGGCCCAGGCCGCGCCGGGGGTGCTGCTGGCCTGGTCGCACGCCAATGTACCTAAGCAGGGCGAGGTGGTCGGCGATTTCAGCTTCTTCGCGCCGAGGTCGAGCCCGGCCCTGGCGTCTGACCACGTTCCCTATTTCGGCAAGCCGATCGCCTTCGTGGTCGCCGACACCCTGGAGAACGCCCGGGCGGGGGCGGACATGGTCAAGGTGACCTACGAGTCCGAGGACGCCACGGTCCTTCTGAAGGATAGCCTCGATGAGGCCGTGATGCCGCCCGGCCAGCGCGACATCGAGATCGGGGATTTCGAAGCGGGCTTCGCCGGCGCGCCGGTGCAGCTGGACGATGTCTGGACGACGCCGATCCAGAACCACTGCCAGATGGAGCCGCACGCCACCACGGCCTGGTGGGATGGCGACAAATGCACCGTCCATACCTCGATCCAGATGGTGAGGCTGGCCCAGATGGGTCTGGCCCTGACCCTCGACGTTCCGACGGAAAATGTGCGTCTCCTGACCCGCTACATCGGCGGCGGATTTGGCGGCAAGGGCACCTTTGTTGACGACCTGACGCTCGCGGCGCTCAGCGCGCGGGAACTCGGCCGCCCGGTGAAGGTCGCCTATGGGCGCAAGCAGATGTTTCACGGGACGGTGCATCGCCCCGCGACGATCCAGCGGGTGCGGCTGGGCGCCGAGGCTGACGGGCGGCTGGTCGCGATGTCGATCATGACCCACACCCATTGCGACCGCTTCGGCAATTTCACCGAGGGCTCGTCCAACTTCGCGCGCAGCCTCTATGCCGCGCCCTACCGCCTGACCGGGCACCGGCTGGTGCGGCTGGACCTGCCGGTGGCCAGCGCCATGCGGGCGCCCGGAGAGGCGTCCGGCACGCTCAGCCTGGAATGCGCGATGGACGAGCTGGCCGACCGGTTGGGTCTCGATCCGATCGAGCTGCGCATCCGCAATGAACCGGAAAGCGACCCGGAGACCGGCAAGCCGTTTTCCCAGCGCCAGCTGGTGCGCTGCATGCGCGAGGGCGCGGAACGCTTTGGCTGGAACCGCCGCCGACGTGAGCCCGGCCAGGTGCGCGACGGGCGCTGGCTGGTGGGCATGGGCATGGCCTCGGCGATCCGGGGCAACATGCTGCTGCCGGCCGAGTGCAGTGTCGGTGTGGAGGCTGACGGCGTCATCGTCGTGCGCCAAGGCATGACGGACATCGGCACCGGCACCTACACCGTGCTCGCCCAGATCGCCGCCGAGACCATGGGCGTGCCCATGGAGCATGTGCGCGTTGAGATCGGGGATTCTGAACTGCCGCCCGCGCCGGGATCGGGCGGCCAGTTCGGCGCGGCGACGGCGGGCTCGGCTTGCCTGGACGCCGGTGTGAATCTGCGCAAGGCGGTCGCGGACCTGGCGGTGAACGATCCGGAATCGCCGTTGTTCGGCGGCGCTGCGGAGGCGGTCACGTTCCAGGACGGGTTCATCGCCATCGATAACCGCTCCGAGAGCCTCGCCTCGCTGATCACGCGCCGCCGGCCCGAGGGGCTGACGGCCATGGGCGAGATCAATCCCGCCGCCGATGCCGCCAAGTGGAGCCAGCACACCTACGGCGCCCACTTCGTTGAGGTGGGGGTGGACACGGTGACCGGCGAGACCCGCATGCGCCGGATGCTGGGCGTGTTCGCGGCGGGCCGGATTCTCAACCGCAAGACCGCGCGCAGCCAGCTGACCGGCGGAATGATCTGGGGCGTTTCGGCGGCCCTGCACGAGGGCAACAGCGTTGACCCGCAGTATGGCTCGCTGATCAATCAGGACCTTGGCGGCTACATGCTGCCCGTGCAGGCCGATATCGGCGACCTGGACGCCATCATGCTTGATGAGGTCGACGACAAGGCCAACCCCATGGGCATCAAGGGCGTGGGGGAACTGGGCATCTCCGGGTCCGGCGCGGCGGTGGCCAACGCGATCTACAACGCCTGCGGCGTGCGGGTGCGCAGCTACCCGATCACCCCGGACAAGCTGCTCGCCGCGCTGATCGCCAAGGGCCTGTAGCCCGGCATGGCGAGCAACAAACAGCCCCTCGAGTTCGAGATCGGGGTCGACGGCGAGATCTATGTCTGGTGGCTGCAGCGCCAGCCGGCCTGGTCCAGTGATACGGGCGCCTGGCGCGGCATGGCGCTCGGCGCGCGGCATGCTGAAGGCCAGCGCGATGTGGTCATCGAATTTCCCGGGCCCGCGAAGGCCCGGTTCGGCGGCCAGCAGCTGAAGCCGCAGCAGATCAATCAGGACCTCGTGGTGCGGGCCATCGCCTCGGCGGTCGCGGCGGGATGGGATCCGCACTCGCGCGGCAAGACGGTGACCGTCGAGGTGGATGAGACGGGGGGCTGAGGGGGGCCTTCGTCTTGACCCCTCCCCTTCAGGGGAGGGACAGCGAGGCGTAGCCGAGCAGGGTGGGGCACTGCTCAGCTTCTTGTTTCGTTTTATAAATATTCTGTCCTAGGTCGCATGATCACGACGCAAGCCCGCGACCTTCGCAAGAACGCCACTTCTTCTGAACGGCTTTTTTGGTCGAGGCTGCGGCGCGAAGAGAGGAGGCGGACGCTCGCTGAGCGGTCCCCCGCCCTGGCGCTGCGCGCCTGTCCCTCCCCTGAAAGGGAGGGTTTTTGAAGAGCGCCAGCCTTACCCCGCCACCCCAAATTTCGCCTTGTACTCATCCCGCAGTTCCCGCTTCAGGACCTTGCCGATGGCAGAGCGGGGCAGGGCCTCGACGAGTTGCACGTCGTGCAGGCGTTGGGTCTTGCCGATCTTGGGGTTGGTGTTCGTCCACTCCTTGATGGCCTCGGCGGTAAGGTTGGAGCCGGGCTTGGGGGTGACGTAGGCGACAGGGGTTTCGCCCCAGCGGTCGCTCTCGACGCCGACCACCGCCACTTCCAGCAGGTCGCCCTTCTCCATCATGATCGCCTCGATGTCGGAGGGGTAGATGTTGAACCCGCCGGAGATGATCATGTCCTTCTTGCGGTCCATCAGCTGCAGGAAGCCGTCTTCATCGAAGCGGCCCACATCTCCGAAGCGCATGAATTTCTTGCCGGTTTCGTCGTACCACCAGGCATCGGCGGTCTTGCCCGGCTGGTTGTTGTAACCCTTCATCATGCCGGCGGAGTGGCCGACGATCTCGCCGATCTCACCCTGCGGGACGACATTGCCGTCCTCGTCGATGAGGCGCAGGTCGACGCCCGGCTGGGGCTTGCCGACGGTGTGCAGCTTGTCGGGGTGTTCGTGGCAGACGAGCATCGTGCCGCCGCCGCCCTCGGTCATGCCGAAGAACTCGATGAGGCCGCCCGGCCAGCGCTTCAGGACGTCCGCCTTGATCGCCGCGGCGAAGGGGGCGGAGGTGGAGAACTTCATCACGAAGGACGACAGGTCGTACTTGTCGAAGTCCGGGTGCTCCATGATCCGGCGGTACTGCACCGGCACCAGCATGGCGTGGGTGACGCGGTACTTTTCCGACAGCTTGAGGAACTTCTCGACCTCGAACTTCTCCATCAGCACGACGCTGGAGCCCGAGGAAAGGGCCGGCAGGAAGCTGACCAGGGTGGTGTTCGAATAGAGCGGCGTCGACATGATCGACACGTTATTGCCGCCGCCGCCCATGCCCGCCCGGCCGCCATTGTGGGAGCCGCGATAGGTGTGGGGGTGGACGATGCCCTTGGGCGTACCCGTCGTACCGGAGGAATAGATGATGTCGAAGACGGCCTCAGGGCTGATCTCGACGGGCTCGGGCTTGGCGCCTTCCGGGAGCAGCCAGTCGTTGAGCGGCTGGCCGTGGGCCGAGCCGTCCATGGTGACGATCTTGCACTTCACCTGCTTCAGGTAGTCGCCCATGTCGGCGGCGATGGTGGCGTCGATGAAGTAGATCTTGGCGCCGCTATCTTCGACCATGGCGACGAGCTGTTCGGCGGTGGAGGAGGGGGCGAGGGGCGCGACGCCGACCCCGGCCCGCAGGGCGCCGAAATAGACGCAGCCATATTCGATCGAGGTCTTGCCGCAGATGGAGATGGTGTCTTCGTAGACGACGCCGTCGCGCTGCAGGGAGGCGGCGATGCGGTCGACCATGGTGTCGAACTGGCCGTAGGTGATGACCTGGTCGTCCTTCATCATCGCCGGATGGTCGGGGCGCACCGAGGCCACGAAACGGACCTTGTCGGCGATACCTCCCGGCAGGAAGGCGGGCATGTCCTCAAGGGTGAGTGGTTGGGCGGTATCAGGCATCAGACGCTTCCAGGACTTATTGTTTTAACTGTCACCGACCCTGTTACCGCATAGGAAGGCGGCGAACAGGGGGAATTCTCCTGCAAGGTTGAAATTTGGGGGAAGGGGAAGCGCGGCGCCTCCCACCGGACATTGGGGTCAAAGTATTTCCGTTCAAGAATTGCGGCGGCGTTTGTTTTCTGGCGCCCTGCGCGCCTTCTTGAACTGGGAGGGACGGACCATGGCGGCCACGCCTGTGGGAGGTTTTGCGCGTGAGAGTTTCGAGGCCGCGCGGGCGGCGTTCGAGGCGAATTTCGACAGCGGAGAGGACCTGGGCGCTGCGTTCTGCGCCACGGTGAACGGCGAAACGGTGGTCGACCTCTGGGGCGGCTGGGCGGACGAAGCCAGGTCCCGGCCCTGGCAGGCCGACACCATCGTCGGGGTCTATTCGACGACCAAGACCATTGCGGCCCTGGTGGCTCTGATGCTGGCCGACCGCGGCCTGATCGACCTGGCCGCGCCGGTGGCGGCCTACTGGCCGGAGTTCGCGGCAGAAGGTAAGGCGCGGATCACTGTCGCGCAGGTGTTGAGCCATTCGTCCGGCATGAGCGGCTGGCGTGAGAAGGTGGCGCCGGGCGAACTCTATGACTGGGATCTGATGACGGGGCGGCTGGCCGCTCAGGCGCCGCTGTGGGAACCCGGAACGGCGAGCGGCTATCACGCCTGCACCTATGGCTTCCTGATCGGCGAGGTCGTGCGCCGCGTGACCGGCAAGAGCCTTGGATCGGTGTTCCGGGAGGAGATCGCCGGGCCTCTGGAGGCCGACTTCTGGATCGGCATGCCGGCCTCCGAGGACGAATACGTCGCGGCGTTGATCGAGCGGCCCTTGCTGGTTTCCGACCGGGCGGCGGCGTTCCAGCCGACGGAGGCCCAAGCCCTGACCCTGATGAACATGGGCTTCCTGGTGAGCGATAGCGCGTCGCGGGCCTGGCGTTCGGCGGAAATCCCGGCGGTCAACGGCTTCGGAAATGCCCGGGCGGTGGCCGAGATCCATGCCATCCTGGCCAATGGCGGCGTGGCCAAGGGCAAACGTTTCATGAGCGAGGCCGGTGCGCGCCGGGTGCTGGAAAAGCAGATCGAGGGGCCGGACCTGATCATGGGTATGCCGGCCCGCTTCGGGATGGGCTTTGGCCTGGCCGGCGCCATGCTGCCTCTTCAGACACCGAGCCCGAATACGGCGTTCTGGGGCGGGGCTGGGGGATCGGTGATCCTGATCGACTACGATGCTCGAACCACCCTGGCCTATACGCCCAACAAGATGGGCTGGAGCACGATCGGCGACGGGCGCGCCTACCGGATCATCGAGGCCATGTGGGCGGCCCTCAAATGACCTAGCGGCACATTGCCAGCCGCCGAAAACCGGGCCTAGGCTGGACCTGGTTCGGGGGGGGCGATGATCAAGATCAAGATGGAGATGCAGGCCAATACGTCGGGAGATCCGGCGGTGGCGACGCAGGGTTTCGGGCGGGTGACGCGGGAACAGCCGCCGATGTTCGACCCGATCGCCGATCTCGAGGCGGCGGCGGCGTACTTTGAGGCGCATGGCTATGTGCTCCTGAAAGACTGTCTGACCGCTGCGGAGCTGAACCACCTCAACGGTTTCTATGACCGCACCCAGAAGGAGCTTCCGGAAGTTTGGGGGCTGAGCGAGAAGCGCAAGCCGCACCATCGCAACCAGGGTCTGATCTACTCCCAACCCCTGCTCGATCACCCGGAACTGGATCCCTATACGCGGCATCCCAGGTCGTACCCGCTCGTGTCGCGTCTGATGGGCGGTGAAGACAAGGTGAGGTTCTCGGAGTTCAATTTCCGCGAGGCGCCGGAGGGGGCCGGGCCCGGGGCGATGAACTTCCACCACGATGCGGTGGTGGAGGACCGTTTCACCCGCCGTCCTCACATGCCGGTCGATTGGCTGTGCGCCATCCACTACCTGACAGATGTGGAGCCGGGGACGCCGGCCTTCTGCGTCGTCCCGGACTCAAACCGCTTCAAAAGCCTGCAGGAGGCCTTTGACAGCCAGGGCAACCACTACCGGGAGCAGCCGCTCTACGGGAAGGCGGGGACCTGCGTGCTCTATGACACCGCCACCTTTCACACCCGCCTGGATGGAGACGGCGAGCAGATGCGGCGCACCTGGCACCAATATTATGCGCGTGGCGGCTGGCTGAAGAGCGCATTGCCGCACACCGACCGTTACCTGAGGCCGCCCACCCCGGTGCTGACCAACTGGAACCTTTTCCCAGAACGGCTGGCGCTAAGCGCCGATCCGGCCGAGCGGCTCTATTTCTCACACTGGAATACGGCGATGGGGGAATGGGCGGCGAGCGGGTTCGACCCCGAGGTGCGGGCGGCGATGCCGCGCGGAGAACAGTAGGGCCGGCTTAGCTATCCAACCTTCGCAGGGCGTCCAGGATATCGGCCAAGGGCACGGCCTCCTCCGAGCCGGGGAGGCGCCTGCGGGTCGGCTCCGAAGGGGGAGCGTTGGCGTCACTGGCCCAGGAGGAGAGCACGGCGCGTTTTTCCGCCGTGTCGAGGTCCGGATCCTTCAGGACATCCAGGGGGTGGGCATAGCCGATCGCGGGGCGCAGCAGGCGCCTCCAGGGCGGCTCGGCGGGGGTGAAGGGGTCAAGAAGGGTGGCGTCGGTCGTCTGAAGCATGTCGCCCTCGTTGAAGATCGTGATGTGGCTCCTGTCGCGGAACGGCGCACAGGCCGCCCCAGCAGAGGATTTGGCGCCGACGCGCGACGTTTCAAGAGGGGCGGCGCGCCTTTAAGGTGGCTGCCAACGAGGAAGGAAATCGCATGTCCATCACTACCCAGGAAATCCCCTATTCGGCGGACGGGGCCGACATGATCGGCACGTTGTGCGTGGATGATGCGGAGAGCGGCAAGCGGCCCGGTGTGCTGGTCTGCCACGAGGGGCCGGGGCTGAACGACCACGCCAAGCGGAGCGCCCGGCGGCTCGCGGAGATGGGCTACATCGCCTTCGCCATGGACTACCACGGCGGCGGCAAGCCGCTGGATGACCTCTCCAAGACCATGGCGGTGCTGGGCCCGTGGATGCAGGACCCGACCGGCATCCGGGCGCGGGCGACAGCGGCCCTGGGCGTGCTGAAGAGCCAGGCCCAGACCGACACCTCCCGCCTGGCGGCGATCGGCTACTGCTTCGGCGGCACGACGGCCCTTGAACTGGCGCGGATGGGGACGGACCTGCGCGGCGTGGTGGGCTTCCACTCGGGGCTTGGGACGGGGAAGCCGGCTCAGAAGGGGGCGGTCAAGGCCAAGGTGCTGGTGCAGATCGGCCGCGACGATCCGATCATCCCGCCGGACCAGCGCATCGCCTTCGAGACCGAGATGACCGAGGCCGGCGCCGACTGGGAGATGATCGTCTACGGCAATGCCGGCCACTCCTTCACCAATCCGGATGTGAACGCGATGGGGCGGCCGGGCTTCGTCTATGACAAGAGCGCCGATGAGCGTTCCTGGCGGGCGATGGTGGATTTCTTCGGCGAGGTGCTGGCCTAGGAGAACCCTTGGAAGGCCCTTATTCTGCGGCGAGTCCCCGCATGGAGAGGCCGTATGAAGCCGCCGTTGAAGAGTTTCGCCGACTTGAAACCCGCCGGGGGACGTGGCAAGGCCGCCCCGCAGAACACGACCTTCGAGCGGCCAACGCCGAAGGTCTCGCGCCAGAAGCCCGGAAAGGTGCTGACCGCGGCGGAGAAAGCGGCGTTCCTGGCCTCGCGCCCGGACCTCGCCGGCAAGGGCTAGATGTCGGGCGAACCTGCCTCGACAGAAGAGGCCGAGGGCTGGATCGCGACCCAGCTGTTCAACCGCGATGAGTTCGGCCTGGTTGCCCAGGCGAGCGAGGCCCACCGCGCCGAGCATGGGTGCACCCTCTATCCGTCTACGCCCGGCCAGATTCTGGGCGCCATGGCCGCGACCGCCAACGCCAAGCGGGTGCTCGAGATCGGCGGCGGCTATGGCTATGGGACGCTGTGGCTGGCGCGTGGGGTTGGGCGCGGCGGGCGGGTGGAGACCATCGAGCGCGATCCCGGCCATGCGGCGATGATCACGGGCCACGCCCTGCAATACGGCTTCGAGAACGTGATTTCGGTTCATGAAGGCGAGGACGCCAATGTACTGCCGGGTCTGTCGGGGGCGTACGATCTGATCGTCTATGACGCTGATGTGCCGGGGCCGGGGCACATTCCGCACTTCCACCGGCTGCTGCGCCGGGGCGGGACCCTGCTGGCCTCGAACCTGTTTCTGGGCCGCTACGAGCAGGATCACCCCGGTCTGGCGGACGGTGCGGCCTTCCGGCGGGAGATGTTGGATAGCTCTGACTGGCTCTGCGCCTTCGCCAATCTGAAGCTCGTCGCCGTTAAGCGGTGAGATTTTTCTTCGCCCGCCTGTCGATCCTGTAGCCTGCCGTTCGACCTGAAGCATCGGCGGATGGCGCCGGCTTTCTAGGAGACGACCATGGACTACCTTCTGATGATCTTTGAGGACGAGAGCGCCCGGGCCCAGCTGCCAGCCGATGTGCTGACCCCGCAGTACGGCGCTTTTACCCAGAGCATCGTGCAGAGCGGGGCGATGAAGGACGGACAGAGGCTGAAGCCCTCGTCCACGGCCACCACGGTGCGGGTGCGCGACGGCAAGACCCTGACTACGGACGGGCCCTTCGCGGAGACGCGGGAACAACTGGCCGGCTACTACCTGATCTCGGCCAAGGACCTGGACGAGGCCCTGGACATCGCCGCGCGGATCCCCGGGGCGACGCATGGCGCGATCGAGGTGCGGCCCTGCTTTATGCGGGGCGAGATGTGAGGCCAGGCCCGGTCGAAGAGGCTTGGCGCGAACATGGCGCCGAGGCGCTGGCGAGGCTGATCCGCCTCGTCGGCGACTTCGACCTGGCGGAGGAGGGCCTGCAGGAGGCTTTCGCGGCGGCGGCGGTGAGCTGGGGAAGGGCGGCGCCGGACAACCCCAAGGCTTGGCTGGTGCGGGTCGGCCGCAACAAGGCGGTGGACCAGCTGCGCCGCCGGATCGCCTTCCGGGCCAAGCAGGATGAGGTGGAGAGCCTTGCGAGGCTGGAAGCCGACGCTGCCCGCGCTGAAGCCCTCGCGATTGAAGAAGATGAGATCGGCGATGATCTGCTGCGGCTGATCTTCACCTGCTGCCACCCGGCCCTGGCGCTGGAGACCCAGGTCGCCTTGACCCTCCGCACGGTCTGCGGCCTGACCACGGAGCAGGTGGCGCGGGCCTTCCTGGTGGCCGACGAGGCCATGGCGCAGCGGCTGGTGCGGGCGAAGGCGAAGATCCGCCAGGCCGGCATTCCCTACGAAGTTCCGGTGAAGGCGGCCTTGCCGGGGCGGCTCGAAGGCGTGCTGGCGGTGATCTATCTGGTGTTCTCCGAAGCCTATGGCGGGGACCCGGCGCGGAGCCTGGCGGGCGAGGCGATCGGACTGGGGCGACGGCTGGAGGGCCTGTTGCCTGGCGATCCCGGCGTGCGGGGGCTCTTGGCGCTGATTCTGCTGCATGAGGCACGGCGGCCGGCGCGGCTGGATGCGGCGGGGGACCTTGTGCTGCTGGAAGATCAGGACCGGTCACTCTGGGACGCTGGGATGATCGCCGAGGGCCTGGCCTTGGTCGAGGCTTCGCTGAAGACGCCGGGGCCGAAGAGCCTCTATGCCGTGCAGGCGGCGATCGCAGCCCTGCATGCCCGCGCGGCATCGGCGGCCGAGACAGACTGGAGACAGATCGCCGGGCTCTATGACGTGCTGGCGCACATCCATTCGACGCCGGTGGTGGCGCTGAACCAGGCGGCGGCCGTGGCCATGGCGGAGGGGCCAGCCGCTGGACTGGCGCGGGTAGAGGCGCTCGAGGCGGGAGGCGACCTGGCGGGCTACTACCTCCTGGGCTCCCTCAAGGGTGAGCTGCTGCGGCGCCTGGGACGCTGCGGCGAGGCGGCCGACGCCTATGCCGCGGCCCTGGCGCTCACCCGGTTCGAGCCGGAACGGCGGCTGATCGAGCGGCGCCTGGCCGAGGTCGGGGGTTACGTGGCGCGAAGCCAGGGTCCATAATTGGCCATCCGCGGGGATTCATTGCCCGCCCAGTTCGATTTCGGTTTGAAGGATATTTGATGGCTGTCGCCACCGCCGAGGCGGAGAAATCCGCCGCGCCGCCCAAGCGTTACCCCGATGGATTCTGGGTCGTGAAAGATGGGATCAAGCTGCACTATGTGCATGCGGGTTCGGGCGTGCCGGTGATCCTGATCCACGGGGCGCGAGGCAGCGCCATCGGCTCCTGGTTCTCCAACGGCATCGCACCGGAAATCGCCAAGACCAACCACGTCTATGCCCTGGAAATGCGTGGCCACGGCCTCTCGGGCGGCTCGAACAACGGCCATGGCAACATGGCTGACGACGTCATCGAATTCATGGACCAGATGGGCATCGAAAAGGCCCACATCGGCGGCTATTCCATGGGCGGCGCGATCACCTTGCAGGTCCTGATGAAGGCGCCCGAGCGCTTCATCACCGCCTGTTTCCAGGGGGCCGGCGCGCCGGAGACCAAGGCGTGGCGCTCCAAAGTGCCAGCCGATGTGGAGGGCAAGGACCCGGACGAAGACAAGGCCAACGCCATCGCCGCCGAGCGCCGCGCGGCCAAGGGCGAGCAGGTCGGCAACGACTTCGGCCACCGCATGCGCGAGGGCAAAGGCCCCTGGTTCGGCGGCGCGGCCGGGCGGCGGGCCCGGGCGGCGATGATGGAAATGCAGAAGCGGCAGGAAGCCCAGTTTGCCGAATTGGACCTCACCAAGATCACCTTCCCGGTGATGTCGATCAACGGTGAGTTCGACCGGCCGAACATGCGCACTCACCGCTTCTGGCGCGAACTGCGGAACTTCACGAACCTTGTGTTGCCCGGCAAGGGCCACCTGACGGCGATGATGGCCGGGTTCATTCCGGATGAGTACATCCGAGGCTACGCGGCTTTCATCACGGCGAACAATCCGCGGGCGTGATCGCGTGTTGGCGGGCGCGGGATCTGAAATGCCAGATTGAGCCATGTCATAGGCATGGTCCGCGACTTTGGTGTCCTGCGCGCAGGCAGATATACGGCGCGTTCGACCATGACATCGTTGAAGACTTCCGTTTCGATCGCGCGAATTGCCGGACCTTCCCTGATCGTCCTGGCCCTGACGGAAGGCGTGAATATCGAGGCGTTCGCCGGTATCGCGCCTTCCGGGGTCTATCTCAATGGCACGATCCTGTTGGTGGCCGGCGTGGCGATCCTGCAGGCCCATTTTCGCTGGACGCGGGATTGGCGCGTGGTGGTGACGCTGCTTGGCTGGACCTTGGCCATTGGCGGTCTGTTCCGGATGTCGATGCCGTGGGCGCCGCAACTGGGCAAGGAGCCTGCGACCTATGCGGTTCTGGCGGTGCTGACGGCGGTCGGAATGTTCCTCTCTTACAAGGGCTATTGGACCGGCCGGAAGGGCGCGCCGTCTAACGGGGGCGATTGAGGCCCCCTTTTCAAGCTTATTCCCGCTACCGACTGGAGACCCACAGCATCCGCCGCATCGTGCGGTCGCGGTCGAGGAAGGTGTGCTTCAGGGCGCCGCCCACATGCAGAATGATGAGGGGCCAGAAGAGTTTCGGCGCGATCTTGTGAGGAATTTCCATGGCTTCATGCAGCCAGCCGATGCGCTGCGGGAACGGGCTCGGGATGGCGAACCAGTTGAAGACCTGCAGCGGTCGGGCCCCCGACCAGACAAGAAGCGGCCCTGTAACAATCTGGACGGCGATCATGGCCAGAAAGGCGATGGCCACCACCCGCGCGGCGATGGCGAGCCAAGAATTGGCTTCCAGCGGCTCCGGCTTCGGCTGACTGGCGCTCCAGAAGAGCCGGGCGGCGAGAAAAGTGAAAAGCAGGACGCCGACCGACACGTGAGTCTGCATGGCGGCGATCTTCGCCGGGCGGCCGACCGCCGCTTCCAGGGCTTCGCCCAGGAAATAGAGGGCGATAACCCCGCCGGCTGAAATCCAATGGAGCGCGATCGCGGCCCATCCATAGGCTTTGGACGTATTGCCGATCTGCATGGCGGCCTCCTTGGCCCCGCCGGTGCGCCCGGCCGGGCCAACTCGCATTGATCTGGGTCACGCCGCTCAATCGCCAGTCTGAGCTGACTACAAATGCTTTGACCCGGCGCCTTGCCTGGGTCCACCATCGCCGCAAACAAGATGTCGACAGGGAGGACGGCGATGGCCGAAGACGCCACGACGGTGAAGGGTTACACGGACCATTATTTCACAGTCTCCGACGGGACGAAGCTGCACTACATCGAGGCTGGCGAAGGCGTGCCGGTGATCCTGATCCATGGGGCGGGCGGCAGTGCTATCGGCAACTGGTGGGCCAATGGCATCGGCCCGCGCCTTGCGAAGACCAATAAGCTCTACGCCCTCGACATGCGCGGCCATGCTCTCTCAGAGAAGGGCCCGCCGGACGGCCGGGGCAACATGGCCAAGGACGTCATCGAGTTCATGGACCAGAAGAGCATCCAGAAAGCTCACATCGGCGGCTATTCGATGGGCGGCGGGGTGACCCTCGGCATGCTCGGCCTCGCGCCCGAGCGTTTCATCACCGCCTCATTCCAGGGCTCCGGGGTCGGCGAGACCTCCGAATTCCGCGGCCAGGTCCCGAAAGACAAGGAAGGCGTTGATGTGGAGGGCCAGCAGGCCAGCGCCAACTACCGGGCCGCCCGGGTCGAGCGGGGGGAAGAGGTCGGAAACAACGCTGCCGACTTCGCCCGCATGCAGGCCGCGTCCGGCGCGCCGCGACAGAGCGAGGAAGAGCGCAAGGCGGCCCAGGCCGAGCTGGCCAAACGCCGGCAGGCTCAGATGGACGCCCTGGACCTCACCAAGATCAAGTTCCCGGTGATGGCGATCAATGGCGAGTTCGACCGGCCAATCTCCAAGACCCACCGCCTGTGGCGGGAACTGGATGACTTCACCAACCTCGTCCTGCCGGGCAAGGGGCACCTGTCGGCGGTGATGGCCGGGTTCATCCCGCAGGCCTATATCGACCGCTATGCGGACTTCATCACGGCGAACAACCGCCTGGCCTGAGGCATGAAGCGCGAGGCGGCCCAAGGGCTCCTCGCCGCTGAAGGGGTGCGTGCGGGCGTCCTCTCCGTGGAGGCGCGCGACGGGCGCTGGCTGGCGCGGCTGGGGGACGGGCGCATGGCCTGGTTTCCGGTGGACGCCCAGAGCGCGGCGGCCCTGGCGCGCGAGCGCCGGGTCCTTAGCCTGATCGAAGGCCGGTGCGCGTTCCGGGCGCCCCGCGTTCTGCAAACCTCAAAAGCCGGTTGGGACCTGCGGGACCCCGTGGCCGGTGTGGTGGACCCTCCGGCGCTCTACCATCGCGCCATGGCGGACGAGGGGCTGGCGCGGGACCTGGGGGCGCGACTCGGGGAAATTCTCGCGGAGCAGCACGCCATTCCGGCGACAGAGCTCGATGGCTGGATGCCCAAGGCCATCGGCTGGCCCCTGCCGCGCGACAGGTTGGACGGGGCTCTGCCGCGCGTGACCGATGACGCCGCCATGCTGCGCCGGTGCGGCGCCCTGCTCGACCAGTATTTCGCGTGGGAGCCGGCAGCCGCGGACCGCGTCCTCGTGCATGGCGACCTCGGCTTTCACAACTTTGCCCTGGACGTTGGGACCGACCGCATCGCCGGTGTGTTCGACTATGACGGGGCGGCCTTCGCCGACCGGCACCTGGATTTTCGCTACCTGCTGTTTGACCGCTCGACGACCGCGATGCTGGAAGCGGCGATCGCGGCCTATGAGCCGCTGACTGGCGCGAGGGTCGACCGCGAGCGGGTGGCGCTCTTCAACGCCGCCTCGGCCGTGGGTTTCCTGGCCTTTCGGGACGGCCATGGTCCCGAAGAGCCCTGGTGCGGCCGCACCCTTGCCGAAGACCTCGCCTGGTGTGACCTGGCGATGGGCCGGGCGGGCGTCTAGCCCGGCGCCGAGATCTTCGAATGGGCGTCGGCGATGTCGAGGCAGAAGCTCTGCATGACCAGCCAGCGGCGGTCAGAGGTGTCTCCGGTCCAGAGGGTTGCGCCCTGGTCGCGGCCGACGCGGACGCCACCCATGGCGATTGTAAGGGCCGCGCGGCGGTCGATGCGCCGGTCTGTGGTGAGCCGGTCGAGGGCGGCGTTGAGCATGGCGACACCGATGCGGGTGACCTCGTCCAGCTTGGCGCTCTCCCCCGTGGCCGAATAGTGGTTGGAAGCGGCGCCGAACATGCCGGCGCACTGGGACAGCAGTTTCCAGTAGGGTTGGCCGACGGCGTCCTCGCTTAGAACGGTGGCCTGGCGCGGGCTCAGGGCAAGGTCAGCAGCGAAGGCCGGCGCGCCCAAGGAAACGGCGATCACGGCGATCAGACCTATGACTCTGCGGTGCATCGCGCGCCTCCCTCGCGGTGAAGTTGGCGGAAGAGAGCACCATCCGCGGGACTTGTGAAGCGGCTCGGGTTTGACTAGAGACGCCAAACCCGGCGCGAGCGAGCGCCGTTCGACGAGGCTATAGGACGGAAGATGACCGGCCGGAATTGCATGATGGGCATGGCTATGACGCGGGGCATGTACCCGCGACTTAATCACGCCTGCTTCATTTCCAGCACCCCGATCATCACGCCATCCCTCCCTTCCGAGCCCCGTCATGCAACCCGTCATCACCGTCCAGGACCTCTCTAAGAGCTACCGCTTTTCGAAGCGGGGACGGGGGCCGCTGGGTCTCTTCAAATCCGAGCATGTGACCGTCGAGGCCGTCGGCGGCATCAACTTTGCCGTCTCGCCAGGCGAGAAGGTGGCGATCATCGGGCCCAACGGGGCGGGCAAGTCGACCACGCTGAAGATCCTCTCCGGCATCCTGGAACCAACGTCCGGATCGGTGGAAGTGCTGGGTCTGACCCCGGCCAAGGACCGGCGCGATCTGGCCTATGGCATCGGCGTGGTGTTCGGCCAGAGGACTCAACTCTGGACGGAGCTGCCGGCCCGGGACTCCTTTGCCCTGCTGCGGCGGATCTACGATCTGGACGCGGCGACCTTCGAGGCGCGGCTGAAGGGGCTTGTTGAGCGGTTCGATCTCGGCGGCATCCTCGACCAGCCCGTGAACCGGCTCTCGCTCGGCCAGAGGATGCGCTGCGAGATCACGGCCAGCCTGCTGCATGCCCCGTCCCTGCTGTTCCTGGATGAGCCGACCATCGGCCTCGACGTGACAGCCAAGGCCGCGATCCGAGATTTCATCCGTGAACAGGCTGAGGCGGCGGGGCAGACCGTGATGCTGACCAGCCATGACACGCGGGACATTGAACTCGTCTGCGACCGGGTGATCGTCATCAACCGGGGCAAGATCGTCGTCGATCAGCCGACCCCGGAGCTGCGGCGGCAGTTCCTTAGCCGCAAGCTGGTGACCGTGCGCTCCGTGGCCGCGCGGCTGGAGGTTGACCTGCTGGGCGTCACGCGGCGGCCGGCCGAGGACCATTTGACCATCCTGGAGGTGGATACCTCGAAGGTGCGCGTCGAGCAGGTGATCGCCCAGGCCCTGGCGGCCGGCGGGGTGGAAGACATCACCATCGAAGACCCGCCGATGGAGGAGGTGGTGCATGAAATCTACGCTGCTCACGGCGCGTAGGCCGCCTTCCGGCGTCTTCGGCGGAGAGATCGCCGCGGCGTGGCGCGGGCTCGTCATCGGGGCGGGCGCGACGGCGGCCGGCTGGCCGGTGCTGATCGGGCGCTGCCTCTTCTACACCGTGATCATGGTGGTGCAGGCCGCCCTCTGGGACACGGTGATGGCCGTGCGCCTGCCGGGGACGCTCGCCGCCAGCCTGCCGGACGGCGCCCTGGTGCTCTATGTGGCGGCGACCGAGTGGATCACCCTTTCCCTGCCGGCCTTGCACCTGAAGCTGGAGGACGACATCCGTTCCGGGGGGCTGGAGGCGCATCTGCTGCGGCCCAAGGGCTACCTGCTACAGACCATGGCCCAATCCCTGGGCGGCGGGCTGGTGCGGCTGGGCGCGCTGGGGGTCACGGCGGGAATCCTTTTGCTGGTGTCGGGGCGTGCGGCGCCGCCGATCGAGGCCGTGGCGTTCCTGGCCGTGCTGGGGCCTCTCGCCCTGACCGTGGGCGTGCTGCTCTACACCCTGGCGGGCCTCTCGGCCTTCTGGGCGCGCAAGGTGCTGCCCGTGCAGCTGGTGATCCAGAAACTGATGTTCCTGGCCGGCGGGCTCTTTGCCCCGATCAGCCTCTATCCGGAGCCCTGGGCGGCGATCGTCAAGGCAACGCCCTTCGCGGCGCACCTCTATTGGGCTGGGCGCCAGGTGCTGGCGCCCTCCCTGGACGCCTTTGCCTGGGGGGTGGGCTGGTGTCTCCTGTGGATCGCCTTGTTGGGCGGGCTCTGCGAGCTGATCTGGCGGGCGGGCCTTGGGCGCGTGCGGCGGGGGGAGATCTAAAGATGTTCAGTCTGATCTCCACCTATGCGGCCGGGGCAGGGGCGGCGATCCGCGCTTCCTTTTCCGACCGCGCCAACTTCGCCCTCCAGGCCGGAGGAATGATCGTCAATGACGTGTTCTTCCTGGCGCTCTGGGTGCTGTTCTTCGCGGGTTTCCGGCAGGTGGGCGGCTGGACGCGGGAGGATGTGACCCTGCTCCTCGGCCTCGCCATGCTGATCGTCTCGATCGCGGGGGTGTTCTTCGGCGGCTACCGCGACATGGCGGCCTCGATCCTGAAGGGCGAGCCGGACGCCCTCCTGACCCAGCCCAAGCCGGTGTTGGCGCGGCTGCTGACGCGCGACTCCATCGCCACGGCCTGGGGCGACCTGGTTATGGGGTTGGTCATCCTCGCGTTCTTCGCCGGCCTCTCCTGGCGGGACATCCCCCTCGTCGTTCTGGGCGTCGTGGTGGGGGTGACCGTCTATGTCTCGGCGGCGGTGAGCTTCGCGGCCATGGCCTTCTGGGCGAAGGGCGCGCGATCCTTCGCGCGGGATCTGACCGACTTCATGCTCCTGTTCTCGACCTATCCGGGCTCGATCTTCTCCGGTTGGACGAAGGTGATCGCCTATACCCTGCTGCCGGCTGGGTTCGTGGTGCTGGCCCCGGTGGAGCTGCTGCGCCATCCCTCATGGCCAGCGGCGGGGATCACCCTGGCCGGGGCGGTGATCTATGCGAGCCTGGCCCTGGCCGCCTTCCAGCTCGGACTTCGCCGCTATCGCAAAGGCGACACGCCTCAGATCTAGGACCTCGAATCGCTCATCAATCGGCGCACATCCTCATCTTGAGCAGGAGGTAAGTGAGTAATCACTTGCATTTCGGAATCCTGACAGGTAAGTGTCTGTTCACGGCGGTTTCGCGCCGGGAACAAGGGAGCCTTCGGGTTCGTCATGACCAGTTTGAGAGACGTGTTCATCACCGGGACGGGCGCGTATCTGCCCGGCGCGCCGGTCGCCAATGAGCGCATCGAGGATTTCATCGGCCGCGTGGCCGACCGCGACAGCCTGATGGGCCGCAGGGCCCTGCGCTGGAACGGCGTGCAGACGCGCCACTACGCCCTCGATGAGCAGGGCGCGCCCACCGACTCGAATGCCGGGATGTGCGCCAAGGCCACCCATCAGGCCCTGGCCGACGCCGGCCTCGGGGCCAGCGACATGAGCTTCCTGGCGGCGGCGACGACCCAGGGGGACTTTCTGGTGCCGGGCCACGCGGCCCAGGTGCATGGCGAGCTCGGCTGCGGCCCGATGGAAATCGCCAGCTTCCAGTCCGTGTGCGGCTCGTCCCTGATGGCGGCCAAGGACGCCTGGATGCAGGTGCGCACCGGTGAGCACGATGTGGCCGTGGCCTGCGCCGGGGAGTTCTCCTCTCGCTGGTTCCGGCCGAGCTTCTATGAGGACACGGCCCTCGTGGACGGCCAAGGCCGGCTTTGCAGCGAGGCCGACGTGCTGCGCTTCACGCTCTCCGACGGGGCGGGCGCCGTGGTCATGGAGCCGCAGCCGAACCCCACCTCGCTGTCGCTGAAGGTCGAGTTCATCGACATGGTCTCGCTGGCCGGTAGCTTCGATCCCTGCATGTGGGCCGGCGCTAAACGCGACGAGCGCGGCGAGCCGACCTCGACCTGGAGCCATGAGGGTCCGGTGGCCGCCCATGCCCGTGGCCAGGTGGCCCTGTTGCAGGACTTCACACTGCTCAAGCAGGTGATGCGCGCCTGGGTGGGAGAGTACCTGAAGAAGGTCGAGGCCGGGCGCATCGCGCCGGACAAGGTCGACTGGCTGCTCTGCCACTATTCGGCGGAGAGCCTGCGCGAGGAGCTCCAACGCCTGCTGGAGGCCACGAAGGGCGCCATCGCGCCGGAGCGCTGGTTCTCCAACCTGAAGACGGTGGGCAATGTCGGCTCGGCGTCGATCTGGGTGATGCTCGACGAGTTCATGAAGTCGGCCCGCCTGAAGAAGGGTGAGCGCGTCCTATGCGTCGTGCCGGAGAGTGGCCGCGCCTTTGTCGGCTTCATGATGCTGGAGGCGGTCTGATGGTCGAGGTGATGACGCGCCGGGACGCTTGTGACGTCGCCGATGTGATGCGCCGCCTGACGGTGGCCTTCACGGACTTCGAAGCCCAGCTGGAAGCGACGCCGCTGATCCGGCGGCTCACCCGGGGGCGGTTTTCCATCGAGGACTACCGCGCCTTCCTGATCGGCCTGCGCCAACAGGTGAAGGACGGGGCTCTGTGGATGAGCCGGGCCGCCTCCAACATCGGTGAGGAGCAGCTGGAGCTGCGCTCGCTCCTGATGCGCCATGCCGTCACCGAGCACCGGGATTTTCGGCTGCTGGACGCCGACTTCGTGGCCGCCGGCGGCGAACTGGAGGTGATCCGCCGGGCCGAGAAGAACATCGGCTCGGAGGCCCTGTCGGCCTGGATGTTTCATCAGGCGAGCCAGAAGGACCCGTTCGATCTCCTGGGCGCCATGTGGATCATCGAGGGCCTGGGCGCGATCAAGGCGGGGGAGTGGGGGCGGCTGATTCGGAGCCGGCTCTCCCTGCCGGACGAGGCCGTGCGCTTCCTGATCTATCACGGTGAGGAGGACGCCGGTCACATCGAGGAGTTCCAGAAGATGTTGGCCCTGGTTCTGCCCGACCCGGTCATCGCCGCGCGGATCGTCAAGTCGGCCAAGGTGACAGCCAGGCTCTACGCGCTGCAGATCGAGGAGATGGCCAAGTGAACGCCGCCGGCCTCGCCTTCACGCCCGCCAACCCGGACCGTGGAGTAACCTACGATCCGGCCCATCCGGACCCCTGGATGGCCCTCGCCCTGGACCAGTCTCTGCCTCTGGACGATGGGGCGAAGGCGGATTTCATCGCGGGGGCCAGGTCCTGGACGCGGACCTGGCTTGCCCCGGCCCTGAAGCCATTCATCTTGGCGTTCTTCGTCCTGGTGCTAACAGCGCGGCGGATCTCGCCAAAGCATCCGAACCTCAACGGGGCCCTGCACCGGCTGATCAGCTGGGGCCTCTCCACCTTCGCCGCGCCGGGCGCCAACCGGATGATCCTGCGCCACTTTCACATCGGCACGGAAATCCTGGGGTTCATCGCCGCCAATGCCGGGGCGGTGAAAGTGGCGACCACGCCCCTGCGGCCGCGGACCCTGAAGGACCTGGAGGACAACGTCTTTCTCCAGCACGACCTCAACGTCTTCAATTTCGTGATCCAGCTGAACGCTGAGTTGCGCGCCCAAGGCCGCGACCTGGAGCCCGCGGCGCGGCCGGACTTCTCGATGATCTCAGAGGGCGGGTTCGACATCGACCCGGCGCCGGAGGGGCGGCTGAACATCATCGACGTGCAGACCGCCATCGAGATCTATACGCCGCTCTATGCTCTCATGCTGCCTAGGGAGGACTTCCAGCGCGCGGCACATTCCCTGCAGCTCGACGAGACTGTGGCCATCTACGTGGCCAAGGTGCTGGGCTCAGACTATCATCTGAACTTCGTCAAAAACGGCTGCCCACTCATGCCCGAAGGGGCGATGTTCGCCAGCCGGCGCCTCATGCTGCATGGTCTCGATTGCGAGGCTCTGCACGGCTGGCTGCGCCTGTTGAAACAGCGGCAGGCGCGGGGGCTGCCGTTGTCATGAGGGCCTATTCGCCGGCCGCCTTGGAGACCACGGCGCCAGCGGCCGCGCCCGCCACCGCGCCAGGCGGACCTGCGACAACAGCCCCCGCGACCGCGCCCGTGGCCGCCCGCTCCGTGGTGGTGTGGCCGCAAGCGGCGATGGCGATGGTTAACCCGCAGACAGTAGCGGCAATGAGGAGATGGCGCATACGAGGCTCCTGACGGTCAAAAAAACTGAGCCCTGATAACGGGTTGATGGAGCGCCGGTTCCCGCGCCAAGCTTGGCTAATGACACAGTTGTAAACAGGAAAATCATTGTGCAACGCAGCAATGGGTTGCGACTCGCGGCCAAACCGGTCATAAGCCGCGCTACAAAGGCCAAGCCTGTCCGCTCGTCGTGTATTTGGACAGGCCTAGTCGTTCCCGAGTTTCCGGCATGAATTCGGGGGGGAACGGCGACTACGTCGGGGGGCAGGATCGCCCTCGCCGCATAGGACACGAGATCGTTGTTTTCCTGGTTGCAGGCGCGCGGTGAAGCGCGCGCCCTGATCGCTGCCGCATTGCTCGGCGGCGGCTTTGGCGTCGCCCTGGGCGGCGCCTACCTGGCGGGAGGCATGGCGAAAGCCGCCGCCGACCAGGTCCGCGTGGCGCGCCTGCATGACGCCGCCGAGGCGGGTTTCTCAGAAGACGCCCTGCGCCGCGAGGCCGCGGGCATGGATGCCTCCACCCTTTCCCTGGCCCGCGCCGCCGACCCCGTGGTCTCCGATGTGGTGTTCACCTCCGCGCGGGGCCGCCAGGCCCAGGTGATCGCCGCGCGCCTTGAGCGCACCGCCGGCCGGCCCGGCATGTTCAATCGCCAAGGCCTGATGCGCGTCACCCTGGCCGCCCCGACCACCACCGAGGTCCAGACCGCCGCCGCCCAGCCGTACCGTTTCGGCGGCGCGCTCGGCAACTCGCGCGACCTCGATTGCCTGGCCAGCGCCGTTTATTATGAAGCCCGCGGCGAAGGCGGGTCGGGCATGGCAGCCGTGGCGCAAGTGGTCTTGAACCGCGTACGCCACCCGGCTTTCCCGAAAACGGTCTGCGGCGTGGTTTTCCAGGGCGCCAACACCAGCACCTGCCAGTTCAGCTTCGCCTGTGACGGCTCCATGCGCCGGCCGCGCGAGACCGCCGCCTGGACACGGGCCCGCGCCGTGGCCGCCCGCGCCCTCGGCGGCTATGTTATGACCGATGTCGGCAACGCCACCCACTTCCACACCACATGGGTCGCGCCGGGCTGGCGCGGCATGCTGCGCATCACTCAAGTCGGCACGCATATTTTCTACCGCTTCGGCGGACGGGCGGGCCTGCCAGGCGCGTTCACCGGGTCTCCGGCGCCCTCCGGACCGGGATCCGACGCCCCGGCCTACGCCGTTTCGGCGCCCGCGGCGCCGTCTGACGGCCAATCGGCTCTGATCGTGGCCAACGCCACCCTGGTGCAGCCGGCGACCACGGCTGCCGTGCCGGACGGGCAGGCGGCCCCAGCACCCGTTTCGCCTCCGGCCAGGCCGCCGGAAGCCGCGGCGGCTACGCCGGCCCGCGAGAGCGCCTCCTAGATCGAGCAGGCAAACCGGCGGAATATCGCGGCTTCCGCAACCCCTGAGTCGGGAGCGAGGCGATGCCGGCCGGACATGAACCACGCGATGAACTGGCGCGCCAGCTGCTGGCCTGCAACTATGAGGACCTCACCGAGGTCCAGAAGAGTGTCATCGACCTGATCGCCACGGAGGCGCCCAGCGGCCTGAACCCGTCCCTGCGGGTCGATGATCGCACCTACTGGGAGCGGTTGGCCGACCAGGTGGCGGCGGTGGGCGGCTCCTGGAGCTTCATCTTCGCATTTACGGTGGTGCTGCTGAGCTGGATGGCGCTGAACCTGTTTCTTGCGCTCTTCCACGCCGCGTTCGACCCCTTCCCCTTCATCTTCCTCAACCTGCTGCTCTCGACCCTGGCGGCGATCCAGGCGCCGGTGATCATGATGAGCCAGAACCGGCAGGCCAAACGCGACCGCGAGGCCGCCGAGCACGACTATCTGGTCAATCTGCGGGCCGAACTGGAGATCCTGCGGCTGCATGACCGGCTGGACGAGTTGCGCGAGGAGGAAATCCTGACGGCCCTGAAAGCCCAGGCCGAAACGATCGAGGCTCTGCGAAAGGATATCGCAGGGTTGAAGAAAGCCTAGAGACGCTACCTGCCTTCAGGCGGCGCTCTTCGCCGCGCGCCGCAGGGCCTGGGGCGGGTGGCCGAAGGTGCGCACGAAGGCGCGGCGCATGCGCTCCGGATCGTCAAACCCTGTCTGCTGGGCGATCCGGTCGAGAGTCTGGCCGCCGGTTTCCACCAGGGTCTGGGCCGCTTCCACGCGCAGGCGTTCGATGGCCTTGGCGGGGGTGACACCAGCTTCGGCGGCGAAAGCCCGAGCGAAGTGGCGGGGGCTCATGCAGGCCTCAGCGGCCAGCTGTTCGACGCCCAGTTTCTCCGTCAGGCGCGCTCGCGCCCAGTCGAGCAGTGAGCTGAAGCGCCCGCCCGGACGCTGGGTTTCCATCAGCACGGAGAACTGTGACTGGCCGCCCGCCCGCCGGTGAGGAAGGACGAGCTGGCGCGCCGTGGCGCGGGCCACCTCCTCGCCGAGATCTTCCTCGATGAGGGCCAGCGACATGTCGATGCCGGCCGTGATCCCGGCGCTGGTCCAGTAGGGCCCGTCACGTGTGAAGATCCGGTCGGCGTTCAGCTTCACGGCGGGAAATTTGCGCGCGAAGTCCGGGCCGCGGTTCCAATGGGTGGTGGCCATGCGTCCATCCAGTAGTCCGGAGGCGGCGAGGAGGAAGGCGCCGGAGCAAACCGAGGTAATCCGCTGGGCGCGGCCCTCCAGGCTCCTGATGTAGGCGATGCTCTTTTCGTGACCGTCGCCGCGCGTGCCGTTGCCGCCAGCGATCAGCAGGGTGTGGGGCGGCGTATCGGTGAACGGACCGGCCAGCAGAGGAACGCCCGCTGAGGCCTGCACGAGGCCCGGCTCGGCGGCCACGACACTGACGTCATAGCTTCCCGGCGCGATGCGCCCAGCGATCTCAAAGGCGGCGATCGGGCCCGCCGCATCGAGCAACTGGAAGTCGTCGAAGATCAGAATCTGGATGGAGCGAAGCATGGCGTAAAACGAGGGAAGGTTGTCATTTCTGCCGTGGCGGATAGCTGGCACAACCGGGGCCGTCAACCACCGGGCAGCGGAGAGACCCCATGACCCAGCCGACCTTTCACATCGTCTTCGCCCTCTTTCCGGGCGTGACCCATCTCGACTTCACCGGCCCGCAGCAGTTCCTCTGCCGCCTGCCCGGCGGCAAGATCACCATGACCAGCCCCGACGGCGCGGACATCACGTCCGACGGCCTGACCTTCGGCAATCTCACTCCGATCGGCGACATCGAGCACTGCGATATGATCTGCGTGCCGGGCGGGTTCGGCACGACCGCCGCCTGCAATGACGAGGCTTTCGTGGGGCACATCCGGCGCCTGGGCCTGGGGGCGAAGTATGTCACCTCGGTGTGCACCGGGTCGCTTCTGCTGGGGGCCGCGGGCCTCCTGAAGGGCAGGCGCGCGGCCTGCCACTGGGCGTGGCGCGATCTGTTGCCGCTGTTCGGTGCGATCGAGGATGACGGGCGCGTGGTGCGCGACGGCAATGTGATCACCGGCGGCGGAGTGACGGCGGGCATCGATTTCGCCCTGACCATCCTGACGGAGGTGGCCGGCGAGGATTTCGCCAAGACCATGCAGCTCAATCTCGAATATGCCCCGGCCCCGCCGTTCAGCGCAGGCCGGCCCGAGACGGCGCCGAAGGAAATCCTGGACGGGGCGCAGCGCCTGTATTCGGTTCTGCGCCCGCAACGTGACGCCGAAGCCAGGCAGGCCGCCGACCGGCTGGCGGCGTTGGCCTAGCAAAGTGAAGGGGGCGCGGCGTGTGACGCGTCCCCATGGCGTCAGCGGGCATCGAGGCCGATGTCGAGAGTCGGGGCCGAGTGGGTGAGGGCGCCGACGCTGATCACGTCCACGCCGGTTTCGGCGATGGCGCGGACGGTCGTGAGATTTACGCCGCCCGAGGCTTCCAGCGTCACTTTCCCCGCGACCAGAGCGACGGCGGCCCGCAGATCCTTAAGGCTGAAGTTGTCGAGCATGATGACGTCCGGCGCGTGGGGCAGGGCTTCGCGGAGCTGCTCCAGGCCATCGACCTCCACTTCGATCTTCATGAGGTGCGGGGCCGCCGCCTTGGCGCGCAGGAGGGCCGCCGAGACGCCGCCGGCGGCCGCGACGTGGTTGTCCTTGATCAGTATGGCGTCATCCAGGCCGAAACGGTGGTTCATGCCGCCGCCGCAGCGCACGGCGTATTTCTCCAGGGCGCGGAGGCCGGGCGTCGTTTTGCGGGTGTCAGCGATGCGGGCGCGGGTCCCGGCGACTTCGCGGACATAGGTGGCGGTCAGGCTGGCCACGCCCGAGAGGTGGCCCAGAAGGTTCAGCGCTACTCGCTCGGCCGAGAGTATGGCCCGCGCATTGCCTCGGGCCGTGGCGAGCACGGCGCCCGGCTGAACCTGGTCCCCATCAGCGGCCACCTGTTCAAAGGCGATCGCCGGGTCGAGGGCCGCAATGGCCAGGCGCGCACAGGCGAGGCCGCTGATCGCGCCGCCGTGGCGCGCGGCGAAGGCGACATCTAGGACGGCGTCGGGCGCGATGCAGGCGGCGGAGGTCACATCGCCGGCGCGGCCCAGATCCTCGGCCAGGGCCGCGCGGACAATGGGCTCGATCAAGGTGTCGGGAAGCGGCGTGATCATCAGGCGGCGACCAGATCGGCAGCGGGGAGGCGCACGACGCTGCGCTTCGGCGGAGCGAGATTGGGGAAGTCGGTGCGGAAGTGGCCGCCACGGCTCTCCTGGCGGGCCAGGGCGCCCTCCGCCACCAGGCGGGCGGCAACGAGGGGCAGGGCGCGGCCGAAGCGCGCCTCCAGCGCAGCGATCTCACGGAGCAGGGTTTCAAGGCCTTTGCTGTCACGCACGACGCCGGCGTGATCGCTCATGGCGCGTCGCAGCTGCATTACCGCATCGGCCGGGAGAGGCGGGGCGGGCGTGGCAGGGCGGGGGGCGCCGGGGGCGTGCGGATCGGCGGCGGCGGCGCGGCCGGCGCGAGTTCCGAAGACGGCGCCTTCAAGCAAGGAGTTCGACGCCAGACGGTTGGCGCCATGCACCCCGGTCGAGGCGCACTCGCCGGCGGCATAAAGGCCCCTCAGGCTGGTTCGGCCGTCGAGGTCGGTGACGATGCCGCCCATGTGGTAGTGGGCCGCCGGGATGACCGGAATCGGCTGGGTGCGCGGATCGATGCCCGCCTCCATGCAGGCCTTGAAGACAGCCGGGAACTCGTGAGGGAAGTGGGCGCCCACGGCCTTGGTGGCGTCGAGAAACGCGCCGCGCCCGGCGCCACACTCGCGGGCGATGGCCCGGGCCACGACGTCACGGGGGGCGAGTTCGGCGCGCGGGTCGTAGCGCAGCATGAAGGGCGTCCCATCCGCATTGACCAGGATCGCGCCTTCGCCGCGCAGGGCTTCGGTAGCCAGGGGGGCCGGGTCGCCGCCGACATCAATGGCGGTCGGGTGGAACTGCATGAACTCGGTGTCCGACACGGCGGCCCCGGCGAGGGCCGCGGCGGCCAGGCCTTCGCCCAGCAGCTCGCGCGGTGTGGTGGTGACAGCGTAGAGGCCGCCAATCCCGCCGGTGGCCAGGATCACGGCTTGACCGGTGATGGCGGCAACCGCGCCGGCGGTTTCCGCGAGCACGCCGACCACCGCGCCGCTCCTGTCCTGCAGGAGGCCGCGCATGTGCGCGCCTTCGCGCACCTCGACGTGGGGGGCAGCGAGCACGGCGGCGGCAAGGGCCAGCATGATCGCCCGGCCCGCGCCATCGCCGCCGACGCGAGCGACGCGGGGATGGGAGTGGGCGGCTTCCAGGCTCTGCACGAAGGCGCCGTCGGCGGTGCGATCAAAAGGGGCGCCGAGGCCGGCGAGCCGGATCAGGGCCTCGGGGCCCTCGCGGGTGAGGATATCCACCGCGGCCGGATCGCCGAGCCCGGCGCCGGCGGCCAAGGTGTCGGCCGCGTGAAGGGCCGGGCTGTCATCCCCGGCCATGGCTACGGCCATGCCCCCCTGGGCCCAGACCGACGAGGCGCCGGTGTCCAGGGTGGTTGCGCACAGCACAATGGCCTTCTTCGGCGCACAGGCGAGAGCCGCCGAGAGTCCGGCAATGCCAGCGCCGACGATGATGATGGCCTTGGTGGCTTCGGTCCGGGTCATGGCCGGTATCCTTCGTGTTGACGCGCCTAGATCAGTTCAACGTCGACGTGGTGCTTGGCCTTCACCAGGTCATAGCGGGCGGGGACCGCTGGAGGTGGCATGTCGATCATCCGCTGCACGGCGAGGGCCGCCTTCGCGATCACCGCCGGATCGACCGTGACCTCGAACTGGTCCTTCACAAGGGCCTCCAGGATGTTCTCCAGCGAGATGCGCTTCATGTGCGGGCACATGTTGCAAGGGCCCAGGAACTGCGTGCCCTCGGTCATGCAGGCGATATCGTCGGCCATCGAGCATTCGGTGATCAGCACCACCTGCTTGGGCTTCCGGCTGGTGACGAACTCGGTCATGGCGGCGGTGGAGCCGGCGAAGTCGGCTTCCTCCAGCACATCGGCCGGGCATTCCGGGTGCGCCAGGATCTGAGCGCCGGGAAAGGCGGCGCGCATCTCGCGCACGTCGGCGCCGCTGAAGCGCTCATGCACCATGCACTTGCCCTGCCAGGCGATGATCTTGACGGACGTCTGGCGGGCCACGTTGCGAGCCAGGAACTCGTCCGGCAGCAGGATCACCCGGTCGACGCCCCATTGCTTGGCCGCCCATTCGACCGCCTGAACGGCGTTCGAGCTTGTGCAGCAGATATCGGTCTCGGCCTTCACCTCGGCGGTGGTGTTCACATAGGTGACGACCGGCAGGCCGGGGTAGCGCTGCTTGATCAGTCGCACGTCGGCGGCGGTGATCGAGGAGGCCAGGCTGCAGCCGGCGCGCAGGTCCGGGATCAGGACGCGCTTTTCCGGGGCCAGGACCTTGGACGTCTCGGCCATGAAATGGACGCCGGCCTGGACAATGACGTCGGCGCTCGAGCGGGCCGCTTCGCGGGCCAGGCCCAGGCTGTCGCCCACATAGTCGCCCACACCGTGGAAAATCTCCGGGGTCATGTAGTTGTGGGCCAGGATGACGGCGTTGCGTTCGGCCTTCACTCGGTTGATTTCCGCGATCAGGGGGGCGTGCAGGCGCCATTCGATCGGCGTCACGCGGGCCTTCACCTTTTCCCAGACAGGCGCTGTCGCGGCCTCCACCGCGGGCGTGAAGGGCAGGACTTGCGATCCGTCGGCCATCTCATCCTCTTTTGCTCAAAATGAGCATTACTGGGGCCTAAGAAAACGCCAAGGGCTGCTGGGAGCCTTCGGCGTGACGACTTATTCTTAAAGTGAGCAAAAGTCGTTGAGGCACATATAGACCCGAGGGGCGACCGTGAAAAGCCCCTAAACGCCCTCGATCGTCACGTTTTCGCGCGCGGCGCCGGCAAGGGTCTGCTGCAGCATCCGCGAGAGCTCGCTTACCGCATAGGGCTTGGGCAGGAAGGGGCGTCGCAGGGCCTCGCCCTCGGGCCGGCCCGTGAAACCGGATGTGAGCAAGACCGGAAGGTCCGGGCGCTCTCGCTCCAGGGTGTCCGCGAGGTCGATGCCGCTTTGACCGCCGGGCATGATGATGTCCGTAAGCACGAAATTGACGCCCACGTCTTCGGCCAGGATCGCCAAGGCAGCGGTGACCCCATCGGCCCGCCGCACGGAGTGACCAAGTTCGCGCAGCAGGTCCTCGGCCATGTCGCCCACAGCAGGTTCGTCCTCGACGAGAAGAACGTGCAACTTGCGGGCAGTGCGCACCACGGGGGTGGGCGCTTCTAGCGCTTCGTCGGCGCGGAGGCTGGTCAGGGGCAGGAGGATGCGCACGGTCGTGCCCTGGCCGGGCGTGCTGTCGGCGTGCACCGAGCCGCCGCTCTGCCGCGCGAAGCCATAGACCTGTGCGAGGCCGAGACCCGTACCCTTGCCGACGTCCTTGGTGGTGAAGAAGGGCTCGAAGACGTGGGCCAGCGTGGCGCCGTCCATGCCCGCGCCATTGTCGCGCACGCAGACCGAAATGTAGTCGCCGGACGGCAGTTCGCCCTCGGCTTGGTCAAGACGCACGATGCCTGTTTCAAGATCGACCCGTCCATTGATCCCGGTCGCATCCTTGGCGTTGACCAGCAGGTTGAGCAGGCAGGCCTCAAGCTGCGAGGCGTCGAGCCGGGAGGCAGCGTGCGCCGCGCCAAGGACGATCTCGAACTCTCGATCCTCGCCAATGGCCCTCCGCAGAATGGGTTCGATCTCGGTGATCGCCGCGTCGACTTCGCAAATGCTGTCGCGCGCCGGCTGGCGGCGGGAAAACGCCAGAAGCTGGCTGGTCAGGCGTTCCGCGCGCCGCGCGGACGTCAGGGCCGCATCGGTCAGCCGCCCACGCCGTTCGCGGTCGTCCGGATGACGTTTCATCATATCGAGAGAGCCGATCATGACCGTGAGCAGGTTGTTGAAGTCGTGGGCCACCCCTCCGGTCAGCCGTCCGAGAGCCTCCATCTTCTGGGACTGGGCCAAAGCCGCCTGCACCTGGTCGCGCTCGGCGATCGCCGCCTCGACCCGCTCGCGCAGCAAATCATTGATATGCTGCAGGTCCTGTTCGGCCTTTTTGGCGTCGGAAACATCGAAGGCGATCCCAACGTAGCCGGTCAGTTCCCCAATCTCGGTGTAGCGGGGCTGGGAGATGCTGTGCAGCCAGCGGTAGGCCCCGTCCGCGCGCCGGTAGCGGGCTTCCAGAATGAAGACGCGCCCCATATCGGCGCCGATCGACTCTTCGATGCGAATGCGTTTGTCATCGTCCGGATGCAACATGTCGCGCCAGTCCAGCGCCTCGGCGGCCTCACGCGAAAGACCGGTGAACGTCATGTAAGCTTCATTCACAAAGGCGCGTTTCGAGTCCGGCGCCGATATCCACATCAGGGCCGGCGCCGTGTTGGCGAGGTCGCGGAAGCGGGCCTCGCTCTCAGTGATGAGAAAGAGCGCCCTGTCCCTGTCCTGTTGCGTCTCGGCGAGGCGTACGATCGTGGAACGCAAGGCGCCGGCCACCATCACGGTCACTCCCGCGGAGACAAAGAACATCGCCGTCACGGTTTGCTGTGGCAGGTTGAAGACGTTGTTCTGGGGTCCGATGGTCATCGCGATGACCATGGTGACAGCGACGCTGATCCATCCCCACCTGGCGCCGCCGTACAGGGAGGCGACGATGAACGCCGGGAAGAAGGTGGAGGAAAGCCCGATCCCCTGTTCCCAGCCGAGCGTCAGCACCCTCGGCGCCAGGGCGCAGGCCCACGACAGAGCCGTAACGGCCAAGGCGGCCAAGATCGGCGGCCTGCGCGTTGGTATCCACCTGAGCGCCAGATCGGATAGGTTCAACTTCTGGCCCCCTCGGCGCATGGCGCCGCTGAAGGCATCTAAACGCAGCATCGCGCGTTTGGCTCCCGGCATGTTACCCGCATTCGCGAAGATGCGCGCGCATCTTGCCCCTCACGCCCGCCGGTCTAAATGAAGCGGCGCACGCCGCCGCGCCGCAGGAAGGACTGACCGGCCCCTTGCTCCGACTTTCGACCCCGTTCCGCATCCTGGCGGCGCTCGCCCTGGTGGCGGGCGCTCTGTGCGCCTGCGTGACGCCGCGCGCCGGGGTCGATATCGGCCGGGCGGCCGGTGTGGCGAGCCTGGCTCAGGGTTTCTCGGAGGATGCTCTGGTGCGGATGCAGGGGGGCATGGACCCGGCGATGCTTCTTCTGGCCCAGAGATTTGACCCCGCCTCACCCGGCGGAGTGTGGGGGGCCCCGCAAGGCTGGACACTGCCCAACCTCGAGGAGCGCCCGGTGCTGGCCCTGGAACGCCTCGGTGGAGGTCAGGCCCGGAGGTTGAACGCCTTCATGCCCGCGGACGGTGGTCCGTTGGTGGCCGCCCAGCCGTTCTACCTGCGCGCCGCGTCGCAGGAGCGCGAACGGGCCGTGCTCTGCCTGACCGAGGCGATCTACTATGAAGCCGCCCTCGAGCCGCAGGCCGGGCAGGAGGCTGTCGCCCAGACTGTGCTCAACCGGGTGCGCCACCCGGCCTTTCCGAAGACGGTGTGCGGGGTGGTCTTCCAGGGCTCCAGCCAGATCACGGGTTGCCAGTTCTCCTTCACCTGCGACGGCTCGCGTGAGCGGGCCCCGGTGGCGGCGATCTGGGCGAAGTGCAAGCGCGTGGCGGAGCGGGCCCTAGCGGGCTACGTCCAGACCCAGGTGGGCACGGCGACCTTCTATCACGCCGACTACGTGTTTCCCCGCTGGAGCCCGAGCCTGGCCAAGATCACCCAGATCGGCGCGCACATATTCTACCGCTTCAAGGGCGCCTGGGGTCGCGTTGAGGCGCTCTCCGGCCGCTATACCGGGCGCGAACTGGCGGTCTCGATGGCCGGCCCGCCGCGTGAAGCCCTGCTGGCCGCCCAGGCCGCGGCGGCCGCCGATGCCGAGGGCGTGCAAACGGTGATGGTCCCGGATCCCACCGCGCCCGGCGGCATGCGGGCCCGGGTCTCGGGCCAAGTGGTGTTTGGCCGCCGCATCCCTACGCGGGAGGAGATCGCGGCCATCAACGCCCGGATCGCCGAGGTGGAGAAGACCCTGCCGCAAGACGCCCCCGCCGCACCCGACCCGGCGCCGGAGGGCGAAAGCCGCTAGCTACCGTTAGCATCCACAAAGGCGCGGACCTGGATCTTCAGGGCGGCGAGCAGGGCGACCGGATCCGTCCCTCCGGGCAGATTGATGATGTAGGCCACGACATGGCCCTTCACGGCCGTGGTGGCGACCGCCTGCACGCCTTCGACCGAGCCGTCCCCGGACTCCCGCGCCACCTTGCCCATGGCGTACTGGGCGTAGTCATCAAGATCGACGACACGCAGGTCATAGCCCAGGGAGATCCGCCTGCCATTCGGCGCCTGGGCGGGCGTCTGGCCCGGCAGTGTTCGAAAGGTTTGCATCAGCTCCGGCCGGGTGATCTCGGCGTTGATCATTGCGCGCGGGACGCCCACCACGATGACCTTGCTGACCTCCTGGCCGGCCTGCATCTGGGTGCAGTCAAACAGGGTCTGATAGCGGATGTTGCGGTTGTCGGCGTCGAACAGGCGCTCGGCGACATCGACATAGGCGCCCGCGGGCGCGCACCAGCCTGGAGGCAGGGGCAGCACCGAAAGATCGTTGCGCAGGTAAAAGGTGAGCGAAGCTGGATCCGCCGCCGCGGCGGACGCCAGGGCGGCGGCGAATACTCCCACAAGGAGGCGTCTCAGGGGCAAGGCGAACCTCAATGAAGGCGGCGGGATAGCGCTAAGCCTAGGGCCGCAGCCCACGCCCTACCAGACCCCGATCTTACCCGCTTCCTTGTGGGTGATCGGATGGCTGGCGGCAGCGTGGTCCTGTTCGGCGAGGAAACGGACAGCCTCCAGGGCCGCCATGCAGCCCATGCCGGCCGCGGTGACGGCCTGGCGATAGATATCGTCGGTCACATCCCCGGCCGCATAGACCCCCTCGATCTCGGTCGAGGCCGAGCCCGGTTTCACATCCAGATAGCCGGCTGCGTCCATGGCCAGCTGGCCCTTGAAGAGTTCGGAGGAGGGGGCATGACCGATGGCGATGAAGACGCCGTCGCAGGAAATGTCTCGCGTTTCGCCCGTCTGAACGTCCTTGAGGCGCACGCCGGTGACGCCCAAGGGATCGGTGTCCCCGAGGACCTCGTCGATGGCGCTGTTCCAGATCACCTCGATCTTGGGGTGGTGGAAGAGGCGTTCCTGCAGGATCTTTTCGGAACGCAGCTCGTCGCGCCTGTGCACCAGGGTGACCTTGGAAGCAAAATTGGTGAGGAAAAGCGCCTCTTCCACGGCGGTATTGCCCCCGCCGACCACAACGACCTGCTTGTTGCGATAGAAAAAGCCGTCACAGGTGGCGCAGGCCGAAACGCCGAAGCCCTGGAATTTGCTCTCGCTTTCCAGCCCTAGCCACCTGGCCTGGGCGCCGGTGGCGATGATCAGGGTCTCGGCCAGCCATTCCTGGCCGCTGTCGCACTTCAGCCGGAACGGGCGCTGCGAAAGATCGGCTTCCAGCACGATATCGTGGATGATTTCCGTGCCCACGTGCTCGGCCTGGGCCTGCATCTGTTCCATCAGCCAGGGCCCCTGAATGACCTCGGCGAACCCTGGATAGTTCTCCACATCGGTGGTGATGGTCAGCTGGCCGCCCGGCTGCAGGCCGGCGATGAGCACGGGCTTCAAGAGCGCGCGGGCGGCGTAGACGGCGGCGGTGTATCCTGCGGGCCCTGATCCTATGATCAGGCAGCGGGTGGTTCTGGGCTCGGACATGGCCTCATATGTAGCGATGATTCCGCGCATTGCACCGTTTGAATGACCGCGCCCCGCATCCTCTTTCTGGCCAATGCCGGCGCCGATGTGGGGGGTGGGCATGTGATGCGCTGCCTGACCCTGGCTCGGGCCCTGGAAGCCGGGGGCGCGGAATGCGCTTTCGTGGACTCCCCCTCCGCCGCGCCGATCCTCTCGCGCTACGGATCGCTGGATCACACCCTGCTGGCGATGGCCCGGACGGATGACCTCCGAGGCCTGATCAAGGCCGCCAGCGACTTCTCAAAGGTGTTCAAGCCTGGCGTCATCGTGGTCGATCACTATGGCGCCGATGCCAGCCACGAAAAGGACCTGGCTGCCGCCAGCGGCGCACTCATCGCAGTGATCGACGACCTCGCCAACCGGCCCCATGCGGCGGCCTTGCTGGTGGATCCCGGCTATGGGCGCCGTGTCGCCGACTATGGGGCTCTTGTTCCTGAGACATGCCTGCGCCTGGCCGGTCCCCAATACGCTTTGCTGCGCCCTGAATTTGCCGCGGCGCGCCCAAGGTCGCTCAGCCGGCGGGCCAAGCATGGACCGGTTCAGCGAGCCCTGGTCTCAATGGGTCTGACGGATGTCGGGGCGATCACGCAACGGGTGACGCGGGCCGTGCTTCCACTGCTCGGCGAGGCCCGGCTGGACGTCGTGATCGGAGCGGCGGCGCCCAGCCTGGAGGACCTCACCGCCCTGGCTCTGCGGGACCGCCGCATCCGTCTCCATATCGAGACAGCGGAAATGTTCGCCTTGGCCGCGGACGCCGATCTTGCCGTGGGCGCCGGCGGGTCCAGCACCTGGGAGCGGGCCTGTGTCGGATTGCCCACGATCTCCGTGGTGCTGGCCGATAATCAGGCGGAAATGGCGGCCAAGATGGCGGACGCCGGCGCCCACCTGACCCTCGATGCGCGCGCCGCCGGATTTGAGGCCGCCCTGGCTCAGGCATGGCGTTCCATGATCGACGCCCCTCAGGTCCGTATGGCGCTCAGCGAGCGATCCGCCGCCCTCTGTGACGGGCGGGGCGCGGCGCGGGTCGCGGACGCCATTCTGTCCCTGACCTAAGCCGGAACAGCGAAGCCTTTTTCAGCCAGGCGCGCCGCCATGGCCGGACGCCGCTCGCGCCACTCGTCAGCGAGGATGCCGAGGCCGAAGACGTCTTCAGGCTCATCCCGGTAGATGTGCTGGCGGAAGCGGGCTTCCTGCTTGAAGCCGTGCGTTTCGTGCAGCTTCCAGACCGCTTCGTTGGACACCAGCACCTCGCACCAGAGCTTGCCGAAGCCCATCGTCTCGAAAACGTGCTGCAGGGCCCAGTATTCGAGGTAGGAGCCGATACCCTTGCCCCGCACCGCCGGGTCGGCGAGGTAGTAGGCCCAGGCGCAGCGGCGGTTGCGCTCATCGATGTCGTAGAGATTGATCAGGCCGACATCGGCCTCGTCCATCTGAATGATCCAGTAGCGCCGGCGGGCGTCGCCGGGAATGCCAGCGAACCAGCGGTCGTGCTCGGCCTGCGAGATGACATGGTCGGTGTACATGTAAGGCCGCACCTCGGGCGAGTTGCGCCAGGCGAGGATCTTGCCGCTGTCCTCGGCGAGCACGTCTCGAAGCGTGACAACGGGCGCGGTCATGAGGCTACAGTCTGCGCTCGCCGCCGTAGTTCGCAAGGTCCTCGCGTCCGCGCAGGAACGCGCGGACATCGTCCGAGGTGAAGGCCCGGTTCGCCGGGTAGAGGGCGTCATAGACCGCGGCGACGAAGGCGTAATCCTCCGGCAGATCCACCGTCCAGCGCACGTCCCCTTCCTCGGCCGCCTGGCTGAACCAGGCGTGGCTGTAAAGGTCTGGACGCCGGTGCATGGCCCAGGTGACGTGTTCGCGTTCCTCTGGTGTTTCGGCACGGGCAGCGGCGGCGCGCAGGGCCGAGGCGGTCATCACCTCGGTATCCTGGCCCTTTGGGAAGGTCCGGTGGGGCGGAGTGTTGGAGCCGTAGTCGGCGCCGGAGGCCAGGACGTGGTCGATGGTGGCGTCGATCACCGTCGGATCGGCGAGCGGGCAATCGGCCGTCAAACGCACCACGGTTTCGGCCGGGAAGGCGTCCAAGGCGCCAATGAATCGCGACTGAACGTCATTCAGGTCGCCGCGAAAGACGTCGAAAGCCTCGCGCCGGACCACCTTCTCCAAGGGGTCGTCCGTGGGATCCGTGCTGGTGGCCACGACGATCTTGTCGATCCGACGGCTGCGCGCCACGCGTTCGAGCTGGCGCACGATCATAGGCGCGCCGGCAAGCGGCATCAGCACCTTGCCGGGGAGGCGGCTGGAACTCATGCGGGCCTGTAGGATCGCCAGAATCACGGCGGAGATATTCCGCCGTGAACTCTGAAGAGTCACTTGCGAAGCGAAAGAGGGCCTAGACCCACTCGACCTTGAGGATCTCGTAGGCCTTCACGCCCGTGGGCGTGTTGACCTCGACCACGTCGCCCGTCTCCTTGCCGATCATGGCCCGGGCGATGGGGGAGGCGATGGAAACCTTTCCAGCGCGCACATCCGCTTCGTCTTCGCCGACGATCTGATACCGGGCCTTCTCCTCGGTATCCTCATCGATCACCGAAACCACGGCGCCGAACTTGACCTGGGAGCCGGAGAGCTTGGACACGTCGATCACCTGGGCGCGCGCGATCTTGTCCTCGATCTCGGCGATACGGCCTTCGATCCAGCCCTGGCGCTCCTTGGCGGCGTGATACTCCGCGTTTTCGGAAAGGTCGCCGTGCGCGCGCGCCTCGGCGATCGCCGCGATTACGCTCGGGCGCTCCTGGGATTTCAAACGCTTCAGTTCATCGTCGAGGGCGTGAAAACCCTCGGCGGTCATGGGCACTTTTTCCATGGCGGATATGGCTCGGTTCGCCCTGTCTAAATTGTTTCCGGCCGCGGGCGGTATCGACCGGGGGGCTGAGAGGATAGGTGCGCAGCGCAGTTATCGCAATAGGGGGGAGGAAACTGGCGCGGCGGCAGAGGTGCGCCAGCGCGCAAGATCGGCCGCCAGAAGATCGATAGGCGCCCGAGCCTGGCCCGGCGAGACGACCTCCCGGCCGAATTCCGGCGCGGCCGGAATGGGCCGGTCGGCGAGCATACGCTGAAGGATCATCATTCCCACGGTCGGCCGATAGTGAACGGCTTCGCGATAGTAGCGGCTTGTTTGGCCGGGACGCAGGACTTCGGCGGTGACCCGGCTCAGACCCTGGAAGTCGAAGAGCGAAATCCGCGCGCCGCAGGTGCGGTTGTGGCGATCCACGGATTCAGCGATCGCATCGCGGAAGGCGATCAGACCCGCCTCATCGTTGCTCGCCCATTCGGCGGTGATCGAGAAATGGTCCGGCGGGAAGAACAGATAGGCGCGCACGCGGCCGCCGCAGAACTGGTCGAGGGTGCGCTCCAGGTAGCTTCGCCGCCAAGACGTCAGGCGCACGGCGCGGCCCAGGTGATGGGACTGGCCCTTGGCGAGGTCGTCAGTATCCATCCGTGCGTAGGACTCGAACAGGTCGGGTCGGCGCGCCGGCGTGTCGTTGCCCAGTTCGGCCAGGAGGGCCAGGGCCTGGACATGCAGTCCGACCGCGCCGCCTGAGAGATAGCGGGTTTCCATCAGTTCCATGTCGCGCCGGGGGGTCGGCGCCCCATCGGCGGTGCGGGCGAGGTCTTCTTCATCGAAACCGGCCCCGACAGGCTGGCTGGGCGATCCCGCCGCGAAGGCGGAGGCGCCAACGACGATGGTGTCCACATTGGGCCTCGACATGGCGTCCTGGGTGTAGCGGAACGCCTCGTAGGCCGTGGCCCCGGAGACGCCGTAGTTGAATACCGTCAGGCCGGTCTGCTGCTGGATGAGCTCCGGATCGAACCCGTCGCGGACCCGGCTGGTGCCGATCACCACCAGGCTGGCCGGGCTGCGGGCCAGCCAGGCCGGCTTCATCACCCGGGCGAAGGCGGACAGCATCTCCAGGCTGGAGGCCTGGGGGTGGCGCGAAATGATCGCTTCGGCCCCGGCGTTGAAGCCCACAAGCAGGGTCGCGCCGAGGCAGACGACGACGAGGAACGTTCGGACGTAACGGGCGGGGTCCATCGGTCAGAACTGGAAATAGATGAAGGGGCGAAGGTTGGTCATGGTCAGGGCCGAGGCCATGAAAAGCACGGCGGCCCCAGAGGCGAGGGCCGGTGTCGGGCGCCAGGCCATCCATCGGCGGCGCGCCGGAGGGGCGCCCATGTTGAGCGCCGGGTCAAACTCGGCGAGCAGTTCCAGGCTGTTGGGCGCCCACCAGGTAATCGCCAGCAGCCCCCCCGCGAGGAGCCAGGTGAGGGGCTGGCCGGCGATGAGCAGGCCTTCGCCGCCGAATCCCGCCATGGCCCGCACCATGAGGCCAGCGGCCTCAAAACTGTCGGCGCGGAAGAACACCCAGGCGAAGGTCACGGCCAGGAAGGTCAGGGCCGCGCCGGCCCAGGCCGCCGGAGACTTCAAGCTCTCGGGAATGCGGACGTTGGCGGCCCGCCAGAGGTGGTTGACGGTGAGAAAGGCGCCATGCAGTCCGCCCCAGACCGCGAAGGTCCAACTGGCCCCATGCCAGAGCCCGCCGATCAGCATCGTGGCCATCAAATTGATGTAGCGGCGCGTCTCGCCGCGCCGGTTGCCGCCCAGGGGAATGTAGAGGTAGTCGCGCAGGAAGGTCGAAAGGCTGATGTGCCAGCGCCGCCAGAAGTCGATGATGCTGGCGGCCTTGTAGGGCGAGTTGAAGTTCATCGGCAGACGGATGCCGAGCATCAGGGCCGAACCGAGGGCCATGTCGGTGTAGCCGGAGAAATCGAAGTAGATCTGGGCGGCGAACATCAGCGCTCCCAGCCAGGCGTCTGGCGCGCTGAGTGTCGTGCCGCGTGCTGCCTCCGCGAATATGGCGTCGGCGAATGGGGCCGCCTGATTGGCCAGGAGGACCTTCTTTGACAAACCGAGCGTGAAGAGGGTCAGGCCGGCGGCGAGGTCCCGCGCCTGTTCTTCCTTGCCGCGCAGACGGTCGAATTGCGGGATCAATTCGTGGTGCAGCACGATCGGCCCGGCGATCAGGTGCGGGAAGAAACAGATGAAGAGCGTGTAGTCGATGACGCCATAGGCCGGCGCCGTCCCAGCCCGGCAGTCGGCCAGCCAGGAGATCTGCTGAAAAGTGAAAAACGAAATCGCCAGCGGCAGGAATAGGCTGGGCAGGGCCAGTTCATAACCCAGCAAGCTCTCGACGGACCGGTCGAGAAGGCCGAGGTACTTGAAAAGGCCCAGGACACCGAGGTTGAGGGCGATACCCGCGATCATCCAGCCCCGGCGACGGACGGGGTTGCCCTGGATATGCCGGCCGATGGCGTAGTTGGCGGCGATTGAGCCTAGCAGAAGGATCAATCCGTCGGCCCGCCACCAGGCGTAAAAGACCAGCGAGGCGCAGATGAGAACGACCTTGCGGCTCTCCCGCCATCCTCGTCGCTCCAACTCCAGCCACAGAGTCACGACCACGGCCAGGAACAGCACATAGGCGTAGGAGCTGAAGACCAAGAGGCGCGCTCGCGAAGACATTGAGTCGCGCGTCCCCGACCGGACGCGGTGACTGCCGTTTACTAACGATTCGCGTCAGGAATGTGCTGGATTTGTAGCTTGAGCGACGCAATGCCGCGCAGGCTCGCGCCTCACGAAACGCCGACCGCCCGTTTCAGCTTCTTGATCGTTGCGGTCAGGTTGTGCTTGCCGGTCTCCCGGAAGACCACGCCCTGGTCCGTAACCCAGTTGAGCTGAATGGCCTTGCGGGGGCCCACGAAGCTGGGGTGGCCGTGCCAGGAATGATCCGAACGCTTGAACACGATCAGCAGGCCACCCTCGGGTGCGACTTCCTCGGCGAAGTCTTCCATGTCATCGGGACCGCGGAGCATGCGCAGCTTGCCGCCTTCGTGCGGCCAGGGCTTCGCATTGAAATAGAGCAGCACAGTGATGACCTTGGTCTTGGAGTCATTGTGGATCTGGCCGTCTTTTTCACGCAGGTGGCCGCGAGCCGTGAACATCGCCGGCAGGCGCGACAGGTCGATGTCAAATTTTTCCGATACCGCCTCGCGGAAGGCGTCGCCCATCAGCTCATCCATGACCTTCTTGAAGCCGCCGCGGACATTGATCGATTCCGGCGGGTAGAGGCCGCCGTCCTGAATGTCCGGGAAATCCGCGAAGGCGGCCGCCTGGGCGTCCTGGGTGATGAAATCCGGCACCACCACATACTCAAACGGGTCGGTGACCTTGGGCGTGGCTTTGAACTTCGCGATGTCGAGCACCAAGACGCGGCTCCCTGCGGCTATCGTCTCTCTAGCCGGGTTCGGGCCGCTTTTGAACCTTCCTGCACGGGTGAAATGGCGCCTGAAGCGCCAGGCGTTGAGCTCGTTCTTCTCAAGGTCCGCGTGAGCGGCCGCAGCATTGCTCACAGGGGGCTTCCTGATGCATCAGCAAGGTCAGCGAAGGAGGATCGCGCGATGGTCGACACCCGAACAGGGCGGCTTTCCGAAACGCCGGGCAAGGCCGGCGGCGGGCCGGGCTATGTGCGGGGCGAGCAACTGGCGGGGCGCTTCGGGCAGCCGCTTGGCGTGGCCCTCGGCCTGACCCAGTTCGGCGTCAATCACATTACCCTCGCCCCCGGCGCCATCTCGGCCCTGCGCCACTGGCACGAGAAGGAGGATGAGTTTGTCTATGTGCTCTCCGGCGAGATCACCCTCATCGACGACAACGGCGATCATGTTCTGAAGGCCGGCGACTATGCCGCCTTCCCGGCCGGCGCGCCCAACGCCCACCACCTAGCAAACCGCTCTGGCGCGGAGGCCGCCTATCTGGAGGCCGGAACCCGCTTCGCTGGCAAGGAGACCGTGCACTATCCGGACGACCCGGAGATGGGCGTGCGTACGGTGATGCGCGGCCCCGATGGCCAGAGGATCAAGGCTTGATGCCCGTCAGCGCCGGATACCTCGAATTCGTCAAGGACCATCTTGCAGGTCTGGGCCACATCGTGTCCCGGCGAATGTTCGGTGGGGTGGGGCTGTGGGCGGATGGGGTGATGTTCGCCCTCATCGACGATGAGACGGTGTTTCTGAAGACCGACGAGGCCCTGCGTGCGGCCATGCGGGCCGAGGGGGCCGTGGCCTGGCTCTATTCCAACGCCAAAGAGCCCTGGCCGCGGGAGACCAGCTACTGGTCCCTGCCCGAGGCGGCGCAGGACGATCCGGACGAGGCGGTGATGTGGGCCAGGCGGGCTCTGGGCTCGGCGAAGGCCCTGCAGGCCGTAAAGCCGCCGAAACGGGCGGCGAAGAGAGCAGGCCGAGCGATTGGGTGAATCCTCCGGCGGGTGCTAAGTCGGGTGGATGACAATGCCGCCGATCCCGGTTCTCGAAACCGAACGGCTGTGGTTGCGGCCCACCGCCGCCACGGACGCGGCGTCTTGCCAGGCGCGCTTCCCGAAATGGGAGATCGTCCAATACATGCCGGGCGTGCCCTGGCCCTATCCGGACGACGGCGCGGCGACGCATATCGAGCGGGCCCTTGCCGAAAACGCCAGTGGCGAGAAGAACCATTGGGGTGTCTGGCTGAAGGGCGGTCCCAGCGAGATGATCGGCGCCATCAGCCTCTGGCCCGACGACGGCGTCTCGCGGGATATGCGCGGCTTTTGGCTCGACCCGGAATTCCAAGGCCGGGGTTTGATGACCGAGGCCGCCGACCGCGTGAACGACTACGCCCTCTTTGAGCTTGGCTGGCCCCACCTCTGGCTCTCGAACCTGTTGGAGAACCTCCCGTCTGCGAGGGTCAAGGAACGCCAGGGCGCCAGGCTGATCGGTGAGGAGGCCAAGACCTATTTGCGCGGGTCCTTTACGCGCCAAGTCTGGAAGCTCAGCGCCGCGGCCTGGAAGCGAAGGCGCAAGTGGCCGGAACATCTGACGCTGCGCGTGGCCCAGCCCCGGGACGCCGGGGCGATGGTCCGTTACCTCGCCGCCCTAAACGCCGAGGCCGACCTGGACACCATCGGCAGACGGCCCATTCCAAGCCTCGCCGCCGAACGTGCGACCATCGCCCGCTTCGCCGCCCAGGATCGATCCTTCTTCATGCTGGCCTGGCGCGGACGCAAACTTGTCGGATTGGCGGACATCGAAGCCTGGCAGCGGCCTGAAGGCCGTCACGCCGCCCCGATCGGCATTTCGGTGGCGAGGTCCGCACGCGGACAGGGTGTTGGCCGTGCGCTCATGCTCGCCTGCATCGAGAGGGCCCGGCTATGGGAGGGATTTTGCCGCATCGAACTGGAGGTGGCGTCGTGGAATAGCAAAGCTATCCGACTCTACGAAAGCCTTGGCTTTCGGCATGAGGGGCGTCGGGTGAAGGGCATGAACTTGAGGGGGCGGCCTGAGGATACGTTGCGTATGGCTCTGGTCTGGTGAGGACGTTCAGCGATGAAGTATGAGTTCGGCGGTGCGCAATGGCTGGCCGCGCTGCACGGCATCCTGTGCGAGCGCGCCGCCCAGGTCGCGAAGATCGACCCGGAAGTGCAACTCTCCATGTGCGAGATCTATACTGGCGCCCCGGTCCACCTCGCGCCCGGGGCCGAGGGGCGGATCTGTTGGGGCGCGCGCATCAAGGGGGCCAACGTGGAATTCCTGCATGAGCAGATCGCCGACGCGTCCTTCACGGTGACCGGCGATTGGGAGGCAATGCTCCCGATGATCCGCTACGACACCTGCGGCGACCCTGAACGGATCAAGGAAATGACCTCCATGAACCACGTCCTGATGATCACCGGGAAGCTGAAGGTCACTGGCCGGCGCGATCCGCGTGGGAAAGCCTTCCCATCGGTCCACGACGCTATCGCCCGTCTGACGGACTGAACCGACCCACCCGCCGTGGAACCTCAGCATTGGGCGTGTGACCGGGATGCATGATCGGGGGGTGTGAGGTCCGCTTCGCTTGGGCTAAGACCGCGCCATGGCCGAAGACAACGAAATCGTCCTCTATCACTCGCCCGCCAGCCGGGCTTTCACGGCCTTCTGGCTGCTGGAGGAATTGGGGCTCACCTTCCGCGTGGAAACGGTGGACATCACCAAGGGCGAGCAGAAGAGCCCCGAATACCTGAAGATCAATCCGGCCGGAAAGGTGCCCGCCGTCTCGGATCACGGTGAGATCATCACCGAGAACCCCGCCATCTGCATCCTGATGGCCGACCGCTACGGCTACGGCGATCTCGCCCCCAAGATCGATGACCCGGACCGCGCCGCCTATTTGAAGTGGATGATCTATGCGACGGCCGTCGTCGAGCCGGTGCGCGACATCCGCAAGGCTCAGTTGGCCCTCTCGGCATACCATCATGGCTTCGGTGACTATGACGACATGGTGCGCCTGCTTTGCGAAGCCCTGCAGGACAGGGAATACCTTCTCGGTGACAAGTTCAGCGCCGCCGATGTGATGCTGGGCTCGGTGATTTCCACCTCCCTGTTCAACAAGTCTCTGCCCCAGGAGCCGGCCCTTCTCGACTACAACTACCGTCTGACCCTGCGCGAAGCCTACCAGCGGGCCGCGGACGCCACCTGGCCGCCCTACCTCTTCAACTCTCCCGGTGGATAGCGCCGCCTTGGCCGGGGCGATGATGATCACCTCCGGCGCCGCCCACGCCATCGTCAACGCGATCCTGAAATCGGGCGGCGACAAGATGTCGAGCCGGGCCTTGATCGATGGTTCGGCGGCACTGCTCATCCTGCCGGGCGTGTTCTTCGTGCCCCTGCCGCACGGCGCCTGGATCTGGCTGTTCGGTTCCTGGTTCACCCACGTCATCTACCTCTTCGCCCTGGTGAAGAGCTTCGAGGCGACGGACATGACCGTGGCCTATCCGATCACCCGGGGCCTCGCGCCCGCTGTCGCCGCCACCGCCGCCGTCACTCTGCTGCATGAGCCGATTTCCCTCGCCACGGCCGCCGGCATCGGTCTCGTCTGCGCCGGCGTGCTGGTGGTCGGGCTCGGACGGCACATTCCCCGTCGGGCCCTGGCCTGGGCGGGCCTCACCGGTTTGACCATCGCTGCCTACACGGTGATCGATGCGGCTGGGGTGCGCGCCGCGCCCAGCGCCTTCAGCTACATCGTCTGGGAGTTCATCACCCTCGGCTTCGGCATCGCCCTGATCTTTAGCCTCATCCGGGGGCCGAGGTTCGTCATCGAGGCGCGTTCTCAGTGGAAGCCCGGCTTGGCGGCCGGCGCCCTCTCCATCGTCACCTGGGGCCTTGCGCTCAGCGCCTACCGGTTGGGCGATGTGCCGCGCCTCGCGGCCCTGCGCGAAACCTCGATCCTGTTTGGTGTGGTCATCGCCATCGTCTTCCTGAAGGAAAAGATCACCTGGCCCCGCCTGGCCGGCATCGGCGCCATCGCCGGCGGTGCGATGCTGCTCCTGGCGACGGGCTAAGCCGGCATCTCCAGGCGCGCTTCGAACCCGGGGTGGGCGTCTTTCAAGACCAGCCGCCCGCCGTGAAGTTTGGCGCAGGCCGTGGCGATGGCGAGACCGAGACCCGATCCAGGCGTGTGCCGGCTCTCATCCAGCCGCACGAACCGCTCCTGCACCCGCCCCAGATGCTCCGCGGGGACGCCGGGACCATTGTCGCATACGCTGAGCCGGGCATGACCGTCATCCGAGAGCTTCACGGTCAGCCGGATCGTCGCCCCCGCCCCGGCATAGAGGGTCGCATTGTGCAGCAGATTGCCCAGGGCCTGGCGCAGCAGCTGCGGATGGGCGCTGACACAGAGCGGGCCTTCCGGCAGGGCGAGGGTCAAGGTCTGTCCGGCATCCTCGGCCACCGGCGCGAACAGCTCGCCCATCTCCTCGGCCAGGGACGCCAGGTCGAGTGTCGACATGTAGGCGCGGGAGAGCCCGCTCTCGGCTCGGGCGATGTCCGAAAGGGCGGTCAGAGTGGCCAGGGCCTGGTCGGTCTCTCGAAAGGCGCGGTCGAGAGCCGCCTGGCGCGCCGGCTCTTCGCAAATGGGATCAGCCACCGTCTCCAGGGACATCCTAAGACGCCCAAGCGGGGAGCGCAGATCGTGGGCGAGGCTTTCGGTCACCGTGCGCAGTCCGGTCATCAGGGCGTCGATGCGGTCCAGCATGGCGTTGAGGGAGGCTCCGAGGGCATCGAAGACGTCGCCGTTGGTTCGCGCCGGCGCCCTGGCGGAGAGATCACCTGCGGCAATGGCTTCCGCCGTGGCGGCGATGGCCCTGGCCCGGCGCAGCAGGATCATGTTGAAGGCCAGGCCCACGGCGGCGACGGCGGCGATGGTGATCATCAAGGCGATGGCGGAGGCTCTCAGCAAGGCGCCTTGGAAATCATGCCGGGCGCGCAGATCCTCCGCGACAATCAGGGTGAGCCCGCCGCCAAGCGGCCGGGCCAGGACCCGCCACAGGCGGGTCGGGCTGTCGTCCGGCGAAGCCACGGTGCGCCAGCCTGAAGGTGCGGCATCGAGGGAGGCCACGACGTCCGCCCCGCCGAGGATACGGCCCGAGGCGTCGATCAGCCCATAGCGGAACCCGTCCGGCGCCCCGGCCGCCTCGCGCCGGTTGAGCGTCTTGGCCAGGGCAGGCACGCCGTCTTCCTTGGCGAAGGCGGTGAAGTAGTCTGCGGCTGACA
>JAXMCG010000013.1:0-91775 GCA_046349475.1 Caulobacteraceae bacterium
GCGCCGGCTCGCGGTCCCTGCCTAGCTCCAGGCTAGGTCGGCAGGCGCGATCGGCAAGGCGCGGATCCGCTTGCCCGTCGCCGCGAAGATGGCGTTGCAGAGGGCGGGCATGACCGGCGGCAGGGCGGGCTCGCCAAGGCCGGTGGGCGGATTGTCGGTGAGCCGGAAATGGACATCGACGGGCGGAGCCTCGTTCATGCGCACGAGCGGGAAACCGTCGAAATTGGCTTCGTTGGTCTGGCCGTTCGAGACGGTGATGGCGGCTGAAGCATGGGTCATGGCGTCGATCACGGCGCCCTGGACCTGATTGAGGGCGTTGATCGGATTGACGATCTGACTGCCCACATCGCCGACCACCCAGATCCTGTCCGCGCGCCAGGCGCCGGCGGGGGTGACCGTGGCCTTCACCACATGCGCGAAGTAGCCCAGGTGGGAGAAGTAGAAGGCGATGCCCATGCCGGTCCCGCGCGGCAGGGATGTGCGCGAGGTCCAATTGGCCCGCCGCGCCACCTCCTCCAGCACGCCCCGGGCGCGGCCGACATCGAAGACCACGGGGCGCGGGCCGGGCGGGGCCGGCAGGATGCGCGCCGGGCCGAACAGATCCAGGCGGAACTGCAGCGGGTCCTGCCCGGCCTCGTGGGCCAGCTCGTCGATGAAGGACTGATAGACGAAGGCGAGCGCGTTCGAGCCCGGCGCGCGCAGGGGACCGGTGGGGGTGGAAAACCGCGCCACCGTCATGCCGAAATCGAGATTGTCGACGAACCGGGCCGGGAATTCGGTGGGGCCGAGCCCGGCGCTTGGGCCAGGGCGCTCACCATCGCCGGGAACCACCGCATGGGCCGTGAAGGCCACGACCTTGCCGGCCGCGTCGAGGCCCGCCGCGAGGTGGTGGACGCCGAGCGGACGGTAGAAATCGTGGGCCATGTCGTCTGCCCGCGTCCACAGAAGCTTCACGGGGACGCCGGCCTCTTTCGCAATGGCGGCGGCCTCGACCATGTAGTCGTTGGAGAGACGCCGCCCGAAGCCGCCGCCGCAGCGGATCATGTGGATGGTGATGTTGGCCGGCGGAACGCCAAGGGCGCGGGCCACCAGTTGACGGCCGGATTCCGGGTTCTGTGTGGGCGCCCAGATCTCCACCTTGTCGCCGTCGACGCGGGCCGTGCAATTCTGCGGCTCCAAGGTGGCGTGGGATAGGTACGGATAGGCGTAAGAGGCTTTCACCGTCCTGGCGGCGCCGGCGAGGGCGGCCGCGGCGTCGCCATCCTTGCGGACCGAGGTCTTGGGAGCGGCGCCGGATAGGGCCATGGCGGCGGTGACGAAGGCGGCGGAATCGTCCTTCGATCCCGCGGTCTCGGCCCAGGTCACCTCAACACTGTCGCGCGCCTTGTTGGCTGTCCACCAGAGGTCAGCGAGGATGGCGACGCCGTCCACGAGACCGGAAGGATCTGCGGCGCCGCGCAGCACGAAGGCGTTCTTCACGCCCGGCAGGGCCTTGATCGCCTCGATATTGGCGCTGGCCAGCTTCGCCCCATAGACCGGGGATTTCACATAGACGGCGTGCAGCATGCCCGGGACCTTGACGTCGATCCCAAAGACGGGCGCCCCGCGCACGATGGCGGGTCCGTCGACGTTGAGCACATCCGTGCCGATGATTCTGAAGTCGCGGGGGTTCTTGAGCGTGACCTCTGCGGGGGCCGGAGGCGTGATCCGTGCGGCGGCCTCCGCGAGCTGGCCGTAGGTGGCAGTGCGACCCCCCGGGCCCGTCACGACCCCGGCGCGGGTGGCGAGCTGGTCGGCGGGCACGGACCACTGGGCGGCGGCAGCCTGGACCAGCATGGCGCGCGCGGCCGCGCCAACCCGGCGCAGGGCGTCATAGTTGGTCGGAGTGGCGGTGGAGCCGCCGGCGATTTGGAAACCATAGAGGGTGCTGTCGGCGACGGCCTGCTCGGTCTTCACCCTGGCCCAGTCAGCGTCGAGCTCCTCGGCGATGAGCATGGGCAGCATGGTCTTCACGCCCTGACCAATCTCCGGGTTCTTGGCGAGGATGGTGATGAGGCCATCCGGGGCGATGCGGACATAGGTGTTGAGCTGCACCGGAGCGCCGGCCGCGGCCATGCCCTCATTGGCGAGGGAGAAGCCAAGGAGCAGACCACCTCCAGCCGCGAGGCCCGCGGTGAGGAAGGCGCGGCGAGACGTGGCGAGCGGGGCGTACGAGGCAGCATCTTCGAGATCGCGCATCAGACGGCCCTCGTGTCGGCGGTGTCGAGGCCGGCGGCCTTCTTGATGGCGGCTCGGATGCGGGTGTAGGTCGCGCAGCGGCAGAGGTTGCCCCCCATGGCGTCATCAATGTCCTGATCGGTGGGGCGGGGCTTCTCGGCGAGCAAGGCCACGGCGCTCATCATCTGGCCGGCCTGGCAGTAGCCACATTGCATGACGTCGAGCTCGAGCCAGGCGGCCTGGACCTTACGGCCGATAGTCGAGGTCTCCAGCGCCTCGACCGTGGTCACCGCGCCGGTGACGGCGGAGACGGGGGTGGCGCAGGAGCGGGTGGCGACACCATCGATGAGCACCGTGCACGCTCCGCAGAGCGCCTGGCCGCAGCCATATTTCGTGCCCTTGAGGTCGAGAATATCGCGCAGGACCCAGAGGAGGGGGGTGTCGGGATCGGCCTCCACCGGATGTGTCCGGCCATTGACCTTCAATCTGATCGCCATCTGAAATCACCCCGCGTTGAAATGAGGTGAGTTTGCCTATGGAGCGGCGCGCACGCCAGCTAGGAATGCGACAATGAAACTGACCCTTGAACGCGCCTTCGCCAATCCCGGGCTCTCCGGGCCCGCCGCCCGGGGCGTGAAGCTCTCGCCGGACGGAAAGTCCGTTACCTACATCAAGGCCAAGGATGACGATCAGCGGCTGACCGATCTTTGGATCTGCGACGTGGCGGGGGGCCAACCGCGGCTGCTGATCGACGCGCGGGCGTTCATCACCCAGGGCCAGGACATCTCCGAGGCCGAGAAGACACGGCGCGAGCGGCTGGGCGTCCAGACACGGGGCGTCGTGGAATACCATTGGGATGACGAGGGCCGGTTCATTCTCGTGCCCCTGGAGGGCGATCTTTGGCTCTATGACATCGCGGCGGGCAAGCCGCGACGGCTCTCCGAAACGCCAGGGGCAGTGGACGCCAAGGTCTCGCCGAAAGGGACCTGGGTGTCGTTCGTGCGGGACGAGAACCTCTTCGTGATTCCGTCAGGGGGTGGTGCGGAGCGCGCCCTGACGAGCGGAGGCGCACCCCTCAGGAGCTGGGCGACTCCGGACTATATCGCCCAGGAGGAGATGGGGCGCTCCACGGCCTATTGGTGGAGCCCGGACGAGACGAAGATCGCCCTCACTTTCGTGGACGAAAGCGGCGTCGACATCGTTGAACGGGCCGATATCGACGCGACCGAGACGACGATCGTGCCGCAGCGCTATCCCCGGGTCGGGCGGCCGAACGCCGTGGTGGATCTCTACGTGATGGACGTGGCCTCGGCGGCCCTGACCAAGATCGACCTGGGCAAGGACGCGGACATCTATCTGGCGCGGGTGGCCTGGTCGAAGGACGGGCGGCTCTTCGTGCAGCGCCAGTCGCGGGACCAGAAGCGCCTCGACCTGCTAACCGCCGATATCCTGACCGGGGCGACGCACGCGGTGCTGACCGAGACCTCGGACCACTGGGTCTCGCTGCACGACGATCTGCGGTTCCTGAGCGCCGGAGGCTTTCTGTGGGCGTCGGAGCGGGATGGGAACAAGCATCTCTACCTCCACGGCGCGCACGGCGACTTGATCCGCCAGGTGACCGCCGGCGACTGGCCGGTGGCGGGCATCGCGGGCGTAGATGAAGCGCGCGGGGTGGTGCGGTTCACGGCGTCCAAGGCCAGCCCGCTGGAGCGTCAGCTCTATGAAGTCTCCTACCTGGAGCCCGGAGAACCGGTTGCCCTGACCTCGGGCGAAGGCTGGTGGAACGTGGCGATGGCGCGCCAGGGCGGGGCCTTTGTGGGGACCTATGACGACGACGCGACGCCGCCCCGGACCGGGCTCTATGGCGCCGACGGGACCTTGGTGCGGTGGATCGAGGAAAACCGGCTGGAGCAGGGTCACCCCTTCCATCCTTATCGGGACCGCCTGAGCCCGCCAAAGTTCGGGACGATCAAGGCGGCGGACGGGCAGGACCTCTGGTGGGTGATGCGTACGCCGCCAGGGTTCGACGCGACCAGGCGGTATCCGGTGATCGTGCAGGTTTATGGCGGGCCGGCCGGACAGATGGTCGACAGAATGTGGGCCCCGCCCACGGACCTGCTCTACCTCGAGGCCGGGTTCATCCTGTTCTCCATCGACAACCGGGGTACGCCGAACCGGTCGGTGGCCTTCAAGACAGCGTTGCACGAGAAGACCGGGCGGATCGATGTGGAGGACCAACTGCTGGGGGCGAAATACCTGGCGGGCCTGCCTTATGTGGACGCTGGGCGGATCGGTGTGACGGGGTGGTCGAACGGCGGCTACCTGACCCTGATGCTGCTGACCGTGCCGGAGAGCCCCTATGCGGCGGGCGTTGCCGGGGCGCCAATGACCGACCTGGCGCTCTACGACACCCATTACATGGAGCGCTACATGGGCACGAAAGCGTCCAACGCGGCGGGCTATGAGGCCGGAGAGATGACCCGGAGGATCGCTCACATGCGGCCTGGATCGCTCCTGCTCATCCACGGCATGGCGGACGACAATGTCACCTTTGACCACTCCACCCGGCTGATCGCGGCCCTCCAGGCGGCGGACATCGACTTCGAGATGATGCTTTATCCGGGCCTGAGGCACCGGGCGGGATGGACGATGAATCATGTGCGACACCGCACGCGGGCGACCATCGAGTTTTTCGCGCGCAAGTTGGGCGCCGGGGCGGCGTCATGAGATGGGCGCCGCGCGGGGCGGCCGCGTTTTTCGGGATCTTCGCGCTTTTCCAAGTCGCCTTGGCGCTAGGAGCGCCGTTCGGAGAGGCCGCCTGGGGCGGCGCTGGAGGCGCCGTGCTTCCAGCGAACTTGCGATGGGCCAGTGCGGGCGCAGCGGGCTATCTGATGCTGGCCATTCTCGTCATGCTGGCGCGGTCCGGCGATATCGGCAGACCATGGATGCACTGGTCAATCTGGATGCTCAACTTCCTCCTGACACTGCAGCTCACCTTCAACACCGTGGCCAACTTCATGTCTCCGAGCCCACCAGAGCGCTGGATCATGGGTCCGGCCTGCGCCGTGGGGTGTTTGCTGTGTGGGGTTTCGTTGCTCGCGCCCCGGCGTGTGAGGTGAGGCGCCCATCTTCATGCAGCTCTGCTTGCCGGATCGCGCGAGAGGGGTAGGTTGAAGTCAGCCGACCAGGCGCGTCAGACGCCGGCGGGCTTCAGGGAGACGGATGGATGGGTACGCTGGGCCTCGATCACGACATTGGCGCGGAAGTCACGGCCGCCGAGACGGTGGGGATGATGCACGCCGTCTGGGCGCGCGAAACGCCGGATCAGGTGGCGGTGTATAACCCGGACGGCTCGACGCGGACCTACGGGGAGCTCAACGCCAACGCCAACCGCATCGCACGGATGCTGCGCGAAGCGGGCCTGAAGGCCGATGACGGGATCGCCCTGCTCTGCTCCAACCGCGCAGAGTTCTGTGATGTTCTGTCCGGGGCGTTGCGCATCGGGCTGCGGCTAACGCCTGTCAACTGGCACCTGACCGCGGAAGAGATCGCCTACATCGTCAAGGACTGCGAGGCCAAGGCCCTGTTCGCTGACGTGCGGGTGGCCACGTCGCAGGCGGCCGCGGAGATGTGCCCCGACCTGAAGGTCAAGGTCGCGATCGGCGGGGACATCCCGGGCTTCCGGCCCTATTCGGACCTCGAAGCCTATGACGCCTCGGATATCGACAATCCGAAGCGCGGCTATTGCATGCTCTATACGTCGGGCACCACCGGGCGGCCGAAAGGCGTCTACAAGCCGGACGCCGTGGCCCCCGCCTATTCCGACGAATATGACCGCGCCACCGACGTTCACATGTGCACTGGACCTGCCTATCACGCCGCGCCGCTCGGTGGAGATGTGCGCCGGCCGCTGATCAACGGCCTGCCCATCGTGTTCCTGGACAAGTGGGATAGCGAAGAGACACTGCGGATCATCCAGGACCGCAAGGTGACCCACAGCCACCTGGTGCCGATCATGTTCCAGCGCCTGCTAGCACTGCCCGATGAGGTACGGGGAAAATACGATGTCTCATCCCTGAAGCGGATCACGCACGGCGCCGCCCCCTGCCCGCCGGAGGTGAAGCGGGCGATGATCGAATGGGTGGGACCCGTGCTGCGGGAATACTATGCGGGCAGCGAAGGCGGGGCGGGGTTCATCGTCACCTCGGAGGAGTGGCTGGAGCGGCCCGGAACGGTGGGGCGCCGGCCGCACCCGGACGCGGCCAAGATCTTCGACGACGCCGGCAACGAGTGCCCGCAAGGCGTGGCCGGGACGATCTACATGCGGCTCGGAGAAACGGCGGAATTCCAATATTATAAGGACTCCGAGAAGACCCAGAAGGCCCGCATCGGCAACTACTTCACCCTCGGGGACATCGGCTATCTCGACGAGAACGACTGGCTGTTCCTTACCGGACGCAGCGCCGAGACGATCATCGCCGGCGGAGTGAACATCTACCCCCAGGAAATCGACAACGAGCTGATCAAGCATCCCGCCGTGGAGGACAGCTGCACGATCGGCGTGCCGCATGAGCAGTACGGCGAGGAGGTGCGCGCCGTGATCCTGCTGAAGCCGGGCTTCGAGCCGAGTGAGGCTTTGAAGGACGAGATCCTCGGGTTCGCCCTGGCGAACCTGGCGAAGTTCAAAATCCCGCGCGGCATCGATTTCGTGGATGACCTGCCCCGGTCAATGGCCGGGAAGGTGCTGAGGAACAAGGTGCGCGCGCCCTATTGGGAAGGGCGCGCCCGAGCCATCTGACCCCGCCTCAGGAGAACAGATCGTCGATCGCGGCCTGGTCGATTTCCTGGTTCACGATGGCCGGGCCGCTCAGCATGCGCTCGCGGTTGCGCTTTTCCGATTCGGTTTCCGATTCCTGGGTGTCGCTCACCCCGAGTTGGGAGGCGAAGCGCTGGGTTCGCTCCTCGATGATCCTCAACACGTCGGTGATCTTCGTGACCTGACCGGTCAGGTCGTGGAACCCGCAAGCCTCGAGGAAGTGATCAGGCGCGGTCATTCACGTAGGCGGCGTACTCTCGGCAGGGCGAGGAGCTCCTCGGCCGCCGTCATGAGGTTCGGTGGCCTCGCCGAGGACCATCGATGGAACGAGTTCATGCGGCGAAGGAATGCGTCACAAGCGGCGATGGCGACCGGCCAGGGCATAGATCTCGGCCTTCGTCTTGCCGAATAGTCGCCGATGGCGCGCAAGTTCGGCGTAACTCACGCGATCCACTTTGGACAAAGTCCGCGTGGAGACCGCTCGGTCCGTTCAGCGATGTCGTCCAGTTCCTTGTGGATCATCGCCGATGGGTCATCGGACTAGAACGCCCCGAAGATGGCGGCGATCCTCTTTCAAGGTCGCGGCGTTGAACGGCTAGACGACTTGTTCACCCCGGCCTTCTTGGCGCGCGATCACGTTCTCCGTCTTGCCCGGTGACGAGGATGAGGGGTCTGCTTGAGGTTCGGGTCGGCCCGCACCATGCCCAGCAGTTCGTAACCGGTGACCGGCTCCATGTTCCAGTCGGAATCACCAGGCCGTTGCGGCCCTGCATCTTGGTGAAGGATTCCGAGCCGTTGGCGGCGTCATCGACATTCTCGAATCCGATCTGCTTCGCATATTCTGAATGATGCGGATGGTCGTCTTGTAGTCGTCCACGATCTAGGACGCGCATGCTTAGATCCAAGGCCATGCTTTCTCGCTCGGTTTGGCAGGCCCCATCCTGCCATGCCCGCGAATAAATTAGGTTAAGGCCGCGCTGCGCTTTATGCTCCGCTTGAATTTGATCTGGATCAATTTCCAGTATTACAAAACATGCAATGCGCGGACTCGCGGAATTCGATAGTCCACTACGAGAAGCGGTCGCCGGGCACCTGAACCAAATCGACTCCATTAAGAATCACGTGCAAATCTCCGGCAACAATTGCACGAGCACATCCTCGTTGAAGGTGTCTGATCGACGCGAAGTCGCGTCGCTTCGCTCACTGATCCCGGTGCTCGAGCAGAACTGCGAACATCCTGTCGGCGTTCTACGAGCATCCGCGCGACCCAACGCAAACCGCCCAGGGGCCGCGACGACGAGGCGGCTCTAACCGCCGAACATCATCGCGTTGGCCAAGACCTACGGCCGCTACGGCTACCGGCGGATCACGGCCTTGTTGCACCACGCGGGTTGGTCGGTGAACGCCAAGCGCGTGCAGCGGATCTGGCGACGGGAGGGGCTGAAGGTCCCACAGAAACACCCAAAGCGCGGCCGAGCCTCTGGCCGAACGACGGCTCGTGCGTTCGCCTGCGCGCTGAACGGCCCAACCACGTCTGGTCCTACGACTTCGTCGAGGACCGCACCCACGATGGACGCAAATTCCGTATGCTCTGCGTGATCGACGAGTTCACCCGTGAGGCCCTGGCCATCCGGGTCAAGCGACGGCTCAACTCCACCGATGTACTGGAGACCCTGGCGGATCTGATGATCCTGCGCGGACCACCGGCCTATGTTCGGTCAGACAATGGCCACGCTGAGTTCGATCTTCCGGCTGGTGCACATCAAGGACCCTGCGTGAAGCGGTCGCCCACGCGGAAACCCGCTTGGCCGCTTCGTGACGGCCTGCTGGCGGTGACCCAGGACGGTGAGCCAGGTGCCTACATCGAAAGCTCAGGAAGCCCCTGGAGAACGGCTACTGCGAGAGCTTTAACGAGCCGGAAACCGGCGAGTTACGACCCAGCCCTCGCGCCCTGAGCCGGGCGAGGTTTCGCTGGCGGACCTGAGGCGTTCAACAGCGTGGACGCGACGAGCCCATCGCCGTGGGTCTGCGGCCGAAACCGCGCCGCCCGTGGTGGCGAGCCCGGCCCGATAGCGATGACGGGGCCAGCCGAAAAGCAGGCCCAGGCGATCCGGTGGGTGTTGATCGAGGACATGATCCGGTCTCGAATTGGTGCGACACGCAACCAGCTCCAGGTCAACGCGCGTTCACCGCGCCCCTGCAGCGCCTGTCAACTACCGACCACCAGCGCCTCGAAGCGATCATCCTTCGCGGTGGAACCATCGTGCCCACATGGTGCGCAACTGGCGCGACCAGTGCCTTGAGACGCCCGCGGAGCGCGCCGCGAGCAGGGCAAGATCAAGCTCGCCGCCTATCACGAAGGCCCAACCATGGCCTCAGAGCGCTCGGTGATCAGCCGGGCCGGCCGACCATGTCGGACGCCCAATTCAGCGCTTGATTCGCGGGCTTCCACCGCCGAACAGGTGATCACCGTCGGCATGGAATCGGGTCAGGCCAAACATCGAGGAAATCGGCGGCCAGGTGGATATCGTCCCGCACAGCGGGGCCGGGACCATCTTCGCCATCAAGATCCCGCTCACCCTGGCGATCATGCCGGCCCTTATCGTCGGCGTGGCCAACCAGCGTTTCGCCCTGCCGCAAGGCTCGGTGCTGGAACTGGTGCGGGCGGGCGACGGAACCGAGAACCGCATCGAGACCCTGGAGGGCGTCAAGCTTCTGCGCCTGCGCGACCAGCTCATTCCGCTGATCGGGCTCGGCCAGGCCTGCGGCCTCGCCGCCGAGCCGGAGGCCGTCGCCTTTGTCGTGGTGATGCAGGTCGGCGAACGCGGCTTTGGCGTCGTCGTGGACAATGTCTTCGATACCGAGGAAATCGTCGTGAAGCCGCTGGCCGCGACACTGCGCGAGGTCGAGCTGTTTTCCGGGGCGACGATCCTGGGGGACGGCTCAGTGGTGCTGATCGTCGAACCCAACGCGCTCAGCGGCATGGCCGGCGAGGCCCCGCGTGTCGACAACGGCGAGTCCGCCGAGGCGCGCCAGTGGATGGACGCCTCCTCCCCTGTGATCTCCCTGCTGCTCGTGCGAGCGGGCGAAGGCGCGGCCAAGGTGGTGGAGCTTTCGCGCGTCACCCGGCTGGAACTCGTGCCGGCCGCCCAGATCGAGCGGGCGAACGGCCTCTACAGTCTGCAATACCGCGGCCGCCTGATGCCTGTGATCGAACTGGAAGGAGCCTACGTCCGCACGGACGGCGTGCAGCCGCTTCTGGTGTTCACCGGCGAGGGCTTCGCCATGGCGCTGGCCGTGGATGAAATCATTGATGTGGTCGAAGACCGCCTGCAGGTCGAACTTCGCGCCGATCGCCCTGGATCCCTCGGCTCGGCGGTGGTGGCAGGACGCGCTGTCGAGTCGATCGACGTGGACCACTACCTGGTGCGCGGCGTGGCTGAACATATCGGCATTCCCGAGCCCTCGCGGGCCAATTCCACGGAGCTGGCGGCATGAGCCTGGGCGACTATGTGACACTGCGTGTGGGCGGCCACCTGTTCGGCATCGACGCAGCCCAGGTGCAGGACGTGTTCTATCCGCGCGGCCTGACGCCGGTGCCCACGGCCAAGAGCGAGGTCGAAGGACTGCTGAATCTGCGTGGTCGGATCGTGACCGCGGTCTGCGCGCGCAGCCGCCTGCAATTGCCGCCGCGGCCTCCAGGTTCGCCGGAGCCCAAGGCGATCGGCGTGGAAATCAACGGCGATAGCTACGGCCTGATCGTCGATGACGTCGAGGAGGTGGTGCGCATCAACAGTGACGAACTGCTGTCGCCGCCGGGATCGATGCCGGCCCGCTGGGCTGAACTGATCAAGTCCATCTGGCGGATGGACAAGGAAATTCTCGTGGTCCTCGACGTGCGCCGCCTCCTGGCCCGCGCGCCGCTGGCCGCCGCCTAGGGAGACCGGACATGCGTAAGTGCCTTGTCGTCGACGACAGCCGAGTCATCCGCAAGATCGCACGCGGGTTCATGGAGAACCTGGCCTTCGATGTCGACGAGGCCGATGACGGGTCGACCGCCCTCACCCATTGCCGGACGGCCATGCCCGACGCGATCCTGCTCGACTGGAACATGCCGGTCATGGATGGGCTTTCGTTCCTCAAGGCCCTGCGCGCCGAACCCGGCGGGGCCGCTCCGAAGGTGCTGTTCTGCACCACGGAGAACGATTTCGCGCACATCTCCGCGGCCCTCGAAGCCGGCGCCGACGAGTATCTCATGAAGCCGTTCGACGAAGAGATCCTGACCGCGAAACTGAGCTCCGTGGGCGCGCTTTGACCCTCGCCCCCAAGCCCCAGGCGCAACCTGCCCGGCCCTACCGCGTGATGATCGCCGACGACTCGGCGGTGGTCCGCGGGCTGGTGTCGCGTTGGCTGGCCGAACGGCCGGAGTTTGAAGTGGTCGCCATCGCCGGTGACGGTGGACAGGCGGTCAAGCGGGCAGGGGAAATCGACGCCGATCTGTGCGTCCTGGATGTGGAAATGCCGGTGCTGAGCGGCCTTGAGGCCCTGCCGAAAATCCTCGCCCTGCGTCCGCAGATGAAAGTGATCATGTGCTCCACGCTCACCCATCAAGGGGCGAGCGTGACCCTTAAGGCGCTCGATCTGGGCGCCGCGGACTATGTCGCCAAGCCGGAAGCCACCCGCATCGGCGGAGCCACGGCGTTCCGGGACGAGCTTCTGTCCAAGCTGATCAGACTGGGTGAAGCCAAGGCCCGGCGGGCCGCGATCCAGGCGCCCAGCGCCACGCGCGCCGCGCCTGCGCCCATGCCTTCTCCGCCCCCCGCCGCTGCGGCGAGCGCGCCGCGGCGGCTGGCGAACGCACCCCTGATTACCGTGATCGGATCCTCGACCGGCGGGCCGCCGGCCCTGCGCACCGTGCTCAGCGATCTCGGCCCGGCCTGGCCGACGCCCATCGCCATCGTGCAGCACATGCCCGCGACGTTCACGAAGATCCTGGCCGAGCACCTTTCAACCGCCTGCAAGATGAAGGTGCAGGAAGCGCGGCATGGCGAGGCCATGGACGCGGGTTGCGCCTACGTCGCGCCCGGCGACTGGCACCTGACCTTGCGGCGGGGGCCGCGGCCCATCGCGCAGCTCGATCAGGATCCGGCCGAGAACTGGTGCCGGCCCGCCGTGGACAAGCTCTATCGCAGCGCCGCCGCGACGTATGGCGGCGGAGTGCTGGCCATCATCCTCACCGGGATGGGCCACGATGGACGTGAAGGCGCTCGCGCCCTGGTCGCCAAGGGCGCCACGGTCCTGGCGCAGGACGAGGCCTCAAGCGTCGTGTGGGGAATGCCCGGCGCCGTGGTCGAAGCTGGCCTCGCCAGTCAGATCGCACCGATCAGTCAGATCGGGCAGGCAGCGTGGAATTTGGCGAAGGGGAACGCCGCGTGAATCCGTTAGATTACAATCACTTCACAGACCTGCTGAAGCGCCGGTCCGGCATTGAGCTCGGCGCCGACAAGGCGTACCTGCTCGAGAGCCGCCTGAAGTCCGTGGCGGGCACGTCCGGGCATACGAGCGTGCAGGAACTGCTGCGCGCTATCCGCACGGCGCCGGTTGAAAAGGTTGTCGAGGCCGCCGTCGAGGCGATGACGACCAACGAAACCTTCTTCTTCCGTGACAACACCCCCTTCGACCAGCTCAAGGCCCTGTTGCCCGACCTGGTGAAGGCGCGGGCCGGGATGCCGGTCCGCATCTGGTGTGCGGCCTGTTCGACAGGCCAGGAGCCCTATTCGATCGCCATGCTGATCGACGAGGAGGCCGCCCGAATCCCGGGGCTGCGCGCCGAGATTCTGGCGACAGACCTCTCCGAGCGTTGTCTTGAGAAGGCGCGGACCGGCCTCTACTCGCAGTTCGAGGCCCAGCGCGGCCTGACCATCCAAAGGCTGGTGAAACATTTTGACCAGGGCCCCGAAGGCTTCCGGGTGAAGCCCGCCTTGCGCGCGGCGGTGCGCTGGCGACAGATGAACCTGCTGTCCGACTTCCGCGCCATTGGAACCTTCGACGTCATCTTCTGCCGCAACGTGCTGATCTACTTCGACCGCCCGACCAAGGGGGCGATCCTGCAGAAGATGTCGGAGCGCATGACCAATGACAGCCGCCTCTTCCTGGGCGCGGCCGAAACCGTACTTGGCATTACCCAAGCCTTCGCGCCAATCGCCGGCGCTCACGGCATCTATGCCAAGGCAGGCGTAGCGGCGAGCCCCCCCATCAGGGCCGCCGCGCAGAGTTAGGAAAGTAAGATGGTCGGACTGGAACGGCTCAAGTTTCTGATTATCGACGACAACTACCACATGCTGAACATCATCAGCACCGTGCTGCGCGGCTTCGCGGCGAAGGATTTCATCGAGACCACCGATCCGACGGAAGCGCTGAAAGTCCTGCAGAGCCACCGGATAGACATCGTCATCGTCGACTACAATATGTCGGTTCTGGATGGCGTCGACTTCGTCCGCCTGGCGCGGAACAGCCCCGAGAGCCTGAACCCCTATATCCCGATCATCATGCTGACGGCGCACACAGAACGCCGCCGTGTGATGTCGGCGCGCGATGCGGGTGTCACGGAATTCTGCGCCAAGCCCGTCACCGCGGCCGAGCTGGCCCGCAAGATCAATGCGGTGATCTCATCGCCTCGCCCGTTCATCAAGACGGCCTCCTATTTCGGCCCCTGTCGCCGGCGCAAAAAGGAAGCTTTCAAGGGTCCGGACCGGCGTGTCGGCGGACCCAAGGACGCCGCGCCCAGCGGGCCGCGCAACGAGGCCAGCGAGGCCGCGGCCTGGGAAGACGCCGTCAAGGGGCCGGCGTCCGGCGGCTCCGGCCCAGCTCAAAGCGAAGAGGACGAAATGGCGGCCTGGGGCGCCATGGGCGCCTGAGTCCGACCGTCGAAGCGAATTATCGAAAGCCGAGATCATGACCAACACATCGTCGTCCGCACAGTTGCTCCATCCGGCGCTCTCCGGGAGCGAAACGATCAGCGCGCCCGGAAACGAGATTTTCGACCAGATCGCGTGGGAAGCCTCACGCCTGCCCGGTGTCGAGGCCGCACTCGTCTCTTTCGATGGCGGCGGGCACCAGTACTTCAAGGCGCGTCATGGCATCACTCTGGCGCGGACGACGAGCGACTGTGACCTCTGCGCCCAGACCCTCGAATCCGATGATGTGCTTTGGGTGGAAGACGCCTTGCGCAATCCGCGCTTCGCCCAGAGCGCCCTCGTTCAGGGCGAGCCCTATGTCCGGTTTTTCGCCGGCGCGCCGATCCATTCGGCCTCCGGAACGAGGGTGGGCGCCGTCTGCATCGTGGCGCCAAGACCGAAGGCGCGCGATGACGTCCTGGTGACGGCCCTGCGGGATCTGGCGCGGCGCGCATCCCTGGCGACGGGGCCGCGCGACCTAACGACCCGGGAATTGCGGCTGCAGGTGGATGCGCTCTCGGCGGAGATCGAGAACGTCTGGTCCCTGGTGGGCGCCATGGCGCGGGTGATCAATAGGCTGGCGCCGGAGCAGATGAAGGCCGAGGCGGCGGAAGAATGGTCCGCCAGGTACGACATCGACGACCTGACCGGCGACGACTTCAGCGCCGCTTCCCTAGCGTCCTTCTGGAGCCGACTGAACAGTCTCGAGCTTGATCCGCCCGGTTCAGCGGCAGACGCCGCCTAGAGCAGGATGCGTTTTGACGGAATCGACAAACGGGACGCGCTCTAGCGCGCGCCCTCGATCATCGCCGGGTCTTCCAGGCCGCCAAGGCTCGGATCACCAAGCGCCGCGTCCCGCTCCTCGAGTTGACGCCTGACCTCGGCATGTTCCACCGGGCCGAGCTTGTAGCCGATGAAGCAGAAGCCGCCGAGCATGACGAAGAAGATCGGGCCGATGATGTAGGCCAGCTCCAGGCCACGGATGGCGGACGGCGTGTTCACCGCCCCTTCCGCCGCCTGATAGCCGACACGGGCCAGGACGTTGAAGGTGAGGAAGATCGATCCGGCGCCGGCCACCTTGGAGGTGAAGGTGGTCAGAGCGTACATCAGGCCGGCGCGTTCCTTGCCCTGATCCAGTCGCACCTCGTCGGAGACGTCGGCGGTGATGGCGCGGGTCATGACCCCGAACCCCGCCGCGAAAGCCCCGGCCAGGAACATGGCCGGCACGGCGAGCAGGACACTGCCTTTCGGAATGAAGGCGACGCCGATCAGGATCAGGGAATAGCCCGTCGAATTGACGAAAAGCGCCCTGTGCTTGCCGATGCGGCGGGCCAGGGCCGCCGTGGCCGGGGCGCCGGCAAGGCCGGCCAGAATGTAGAGCAGCAACAGCAAGTTCGAGGCCGTGGTGTCGAACCCGCGCGCGTCCCGGAAATAGAAGAGGTAGAGGGCGGACATCCAGCCGGGGCCAAGCGACAGGCAAAGGTCCGCCGCCATGATCCGCAGCATGTTCGGGCGGCGAACGAGGTTGATGTAGTCGCGGACCGAGAAGTGGCTGCCGGGGACCTCGGGAGCGATGCGCTCGGGCGTGCCGAATGCCACGACCAGGCAGGCGATGGGTGTCAGGGCTATGGCGAACCAGCCCATGGCGCGCACGCCCTCGGCATTGGAATAGCCGACCCGCTGCATCACCACGGGAATAATGAGGACCGCCGCCGCGCCGAGAATACCGACCGCGGTCATCACGGCGAAAATGCGCGAGCGCTCGTGATAGTTGGTGGCGAGGGTGGTGGCCCAGGCCGAGTGTGACAGGGTGAGGATCGAGGAGCCGAGATACATCACCAGCAGCCAGGCGATCAGATAGGTGGTGGTTGCGCCGTGCGGCGACATGAAGAGGGCGTAGAGGGCGATGCAGAGGATCGGCGCGCCGATCAGGGTCCAGATGCGATAACGACCCCAGGGCGTGCGGGTGCGGTCCTGGGCGAGGCCGAGTAGCGGATCGACGGGGATATCGATGAGCCGGGTCGTGGCGAACGCGGCGGCGACCACGGTCAAGGGCACGCCGATATTGGCCGCGAAATAGTTGGGCAGGTGCACCGAAACGGCGATGGCGAGCGCACTGAGCGGCAGGCTCGTGCACGCGAAGGCCAGGACACGCGGCAGGCTGAGACGTTGGGCGTCTGCCGTCGGGGACGCGGACATCGAACTTCCTCCCACGGGCCCGCGAAAGGGTGAAATGGAGCGACCCGCGCGCGCGGCCCCTTTTCTTCTCACCGATATGCGGCGGAGGAACTCGCGAAAGCCCGACTATGCCGGGCGCCCCCTGCTTGTAAATCCTGACCGTGCGGAAGGAAGCGGGAATGGCCTTGCCTTGCGCGGCGGAAGCCGACCAACTTCCCGCCGATTGCAAACCGGTTGTGGGATTTTCAAGTCATGAAGCTGATCAGTGAAACCGTCGAGGTGGACGGCCCCAAGGGCCCGGCGAACGCGCCGGTCTTCCCGGTCAGCCAGGCTGAATTGTGGAACCCGCAGGCCTTCGTCAACGGCCCGCCCCTGGCCGAATTCGCCAGACTGCGGAAGGCCAGCCCCATCGCCTGGAATGACGAACCGGGCGAGCGGCGGGGGTTCTGGTCCGTGACGCGATATGACGACGTGATGCGGGTGAACTCGGATTTCGAGACCTTCTCCTCGCAGAAGGGCGGCATCCTGATGCAGCACGGCCGCTCGGACATGCAGCTGGCCAAGGCTTCGCTGGACACGATGATCAACCTGGACCCGCCGGCCCACATGCAGCTGCGCAAGGAACACATGCCCTACTTCACCCCGGCCTACCTGCGCGGCCTGATGGACCGGGTGAACGGCGAGGTGACCCGGCTGCTGGACCACATGGCGCAGAAGGGCAAGGCGGACCTGGTCGAGGAATTCTCCGCCCACCTGCCGCTCTACACCCTGTGCGAAATCCTCGGCGTGCCGCCGGCGGATCGGCCGAAGTTCCTGGGCTGGATGCAGTTCCTGGAGGGCGTGAACAACTTCGCCGCCGAACGGGCCGGCGGCGCGGGGGGCGGAAATCTGGGAGCCATGGCCGCCGAGGTTCCGCCGCAGATGCAGGCTTTCATCGCCGCCTTCACGGCCTCGATCACCGAGATGTTCGATTATGGCCGGTACATGCTGAAGAAGCGCCGCGAGGACCCGCAGAACGACCTGATGAGCGCTATCGCGCGGGCCCAGGTGGACGGGGAATTCCTGTCGGACGAATACCTCGACGGCTCATGGCTGCTGATTGTGTTCGCCGGCAATGACACGACGCGCAACACCCTCTCCGGGGCCATGAAACTGCTGACCCAGTTTCCAGATCAGAAGGCCAAGCTGATCGCCAGGCCGGACCTGATGCCGAATGCCGTGGATGAGATCATCCGCATGGTCTCGCCGGTCATCTACATGCGACGGACGGCCACCACGGACGTCGAGGTTGGCGGCCAACAGATCGCCGAGGGCGAGAAAGTGATCATGTACTTCGGCTCCGCCAACCGGGACGAGGCTGTATTCGCCAACCCCGATCAGTTCGACGTGGAACGGTCGAACGCCAGCCGGCACATCGCCTTCGGCTACGGCCCACACACCTGCATCGGCAAGCGCGTCGCCCAGATGCAGCTGGAAGCGGCCTACCGCCAGATCCTCGACAGATTTCCGGACATCCATCAGAGCGGCCCGGAGATCACCGGCGCCAACAACTTCGTCTATGCGATCAAGTCGATGCCGGTGGAGTTCACGCCGGCCTAGGCAGACGGCGGGGCTTTCGGCTTCGCCGTGCGCGGCCTCGGAGCAGCCTTTGGCTTGGCCGCGGCGGGCTTGGGCGCAGCGGCCTTGGGGGCGGCGGCTTTGGGCGCGGCGGCCTTGGCGGCGGCGGGCTTCGGCTTCGCGGCGGCCTTAGGCGCGGCAGCCGGTTTTGCGGCGGGGGCCGGCTTAGGCCGCAATGCCTGGACTTCCTTGGTCAAGGCGTCGATGCGGCTGGCGAGCGCGGTCAACGCATCCTGCGCGGACGCTTGCAGCGGCGCGAACGCCTTTTGGGCGCGATCGACGCTTGCCTCGAGCTGGGCCTGACCCTGCTTACGCAGCTTCTCTGAGGACTTGGCGACATCGCCCATGGCGGCCTGCAGGCGCTTCACCGATTCCGACTTGGAAAGCGCGTCACGCATCTGGCCCTCGATGACCTCGCCGTGGCTGACCAGCTCGTCGAAGGTATGGCCTGCCGCCCCGCCGATCTTGGCGGCCGCGTCGGCGACCTCATCGACCGTCTTGGCATAGGCGCCGACGCCGGCGAGCCAGATGCGGCGGGCGACATCGCTCTGCGCCTTGGCGGCCTTAGCGGACTTCTTCGAAGACTTTTTCGTAGCCACGAGCGGCCTCCTTGCGCGAGCTTCGGGCCTGAATGTGAGCCCGTTCACGCAGGAATATATGATCAAGCTCAACAAAACACATAGCCTGGGCCAAGCCCGCTTGTGATCGGTCCGGCGGCGAACCAATATCCGCGCCGCCTTACCGTAAGGAAGAGAGCCCGCGAAAAGCCGGCCTGGGGAGTGATCATGAGACTGCAACAGCCGCGCATCGCGCCAGTCGACGTCAGCAACCTGACGGACGACCAGAAGGAAATCCTGGCGCCGATGATGGCCAATGGCCCGGTGCTCAACATTTTTCGCACCATGGTCAACGCGCCCAAGGCGGCGAAGGGGTTCCTGGCCTGGGGCAACTATGTGTTGTCGCGGCGCAATGAGCTGCCGGCGCGGGAACGGGAGATCGTCATCCTGCGCATCGGCTACCTGTGCAAGGCCGGCTACGAATGGACCCAGCACGCTCCGATCGGGCGCCGGGCGGGCCTCACCGCCGAAGAGGTGGAGCGCATCAAGCAGGGGGCGAGCGCGCCGGGCTGGAGCGCGGCGGACAAGGCCCTTCTGAAAGCCTCCGACGAGCTGCACCACGACCAGTTCATCACCAACGCCACCTGGACCGAGCTAAAAAAGACCTGGACCGACAAGCAGTGCATGGACCTGGTGTTCACCGCCGGCCAGTACACCCAGGTGTCGATGATCCTGAACTCGTTCGGCGTGCAGCTGGATGAAGGCCAGACGCTTGATCCCGACTTGAAGGGGTTCTGAAAATGCCCGGTCGCGTTGAAGGCAAGAAAGTCATCGTCACCGGGGCCGGGCAATCGCCAGGCGAAACCATCGGCAACGGGCGGGCCATGGCCCTGCTGTTCGCCCGGGAAGGCGGCGAAGTGGTCTGTGTGGACCGCGATCTCGACCGGGCCCGCGAGACGGTGGAAATGATCCTGGCCGAAGGCGGCAAGGCCACCGCGATCAAGTGCGACGTCTCCAAGGCCGATGACGTGGAGGCGATGGCCGCCGAGGCCAAGGCGACGCTCGGGCGGATCGATATCCTGATCAACAATGTCGGCATCGGCGGACGCGACGGGCCGGTGCACCGGCTGGAAGAAGCGGCATTCGACCGGACGATGAGCGTGAACTTGAAGGGGCCCTGGCTGGTCTCCAAGGCCGTGATCCCGCTGATGCGGGAGAATGGCGGCGGGGCCATCGTCAACATCTCGTCCCTGGCGGCGACGAGCGGCGGCAACCAGATGGCCTATGAGGTTTCCAAGGCGGCCGTGAACCGACTGACGACGTCGACGGCCCAATCGAACGCGCGCCACAAGGTGCGGGCCAACGCGATCATGATGGGCTTTATGGACACGCCCATGGCGGTCAGCGGCATCGCCGCGGCCAGCGGCCGCTCCACCGACGAGGTGCGGGCCCAGCGCGACGCCCAGGTGCCGATGGGCAAGCAGGGAACGGCCTGGGACACGGCCCACGCGGCGCTCTTCCTGGCCAGCGACGACGCCGGATTCATCACCGGCCAGATTCTGACCGTGGACGGGGGGATGAGCCTCTAGGACAGCGCCCTAAGGCTCTGGCGAGACCCGGACCAGCAGCTTGCCATCATGGTCGCCGGTAAAGAGACGCTGGAGGATGTCCATGGCGTTCTCCAGGCCGTCCTCGACGTGGGCCTTCCACTTGATCTGGCCGGACATCACCCAGGGGATCAGCTCGGCCATCGCCTCCGCGGCTCTGGGCAGATAGTCGATGATGATGAAGCCCTTGATGGTCAGACGGTTCATCAGGATGCGGGAGAAGTCGCGCGGGCCGGTGGGCCGCGCATCGTTGTTATAGGTCGAGATCATGCCGCAGAGGCTCATGCGGCCGAAGTTGTTCATGCGGTTGAACACCTGCTCCATGATCTCGCCGCCGACGTTCTCGAAATCAACATCTATGCCGTTCGGGCAGAGCCGGTCGAGGGCGGCGCCGACATCCTCGTTCTTGTAATCGATGGCCCCGTCGAACCCGAGTTCGTTCACCAGCCAGTCGCACTTGGCCTTGCCGCCGGCGATGCCGATAACCCGGGCGCCGCGCAGCTTGGCGATCTGGCCGGCGATGGAACCCACGGCCCCGGCGGCGGCGGAGACGACCACGGTCTCGCCGGGCTTAGGCTGACCGATGTCGCACATGCCAAACCAGGCAGTGAGACCCGTGGCGCCGAGCACGCTCATATAGGCGGTGAGCGGCACGCCCGGGATCTGGGGCGCGGGGGAGATCATCGCCCCATTGGCGACCACATGGGTCGACCAGCCGCCGAGGCCGGTATTGACGATGTCGCCCTGCTTGAAGCGGTCGGAGCGCGACTGCTCGACGATGCCGAGCGAGCCCCCACGCATGGTGTCGCCGATCTGCACCGGCGGCATGTACTGGTCCTGATCGCTCATCCAGATGCGATTGGTGGGATCGAGCGAGAGATAAAGAGTGCGGGTGAGGACTTCGCCGTCATTGAGGACGGGGATCGGCTCCTCGACAAGCTCGAGATCGCCCGGCTTGATCTCGCCCTGTGGTCGGCGGCGCAGCACCCAGCGCTTCATCGTACCCATGATCGATCTCCCTTGATGGCGGGCAATCTGACGGGGCGGACGGGGCACGGCAAGACTGTCCCTGGGGCAGGGAGGCGCGGCTGGAATCGTTCCGGGTTCTCAAAGACCCGCCACAAAATCATGCATCCCTCCAGGCCGGCGATGAGGCCTGGAGGTCGCAGGAGAAGCCCCAGCAGGCTTTCTCCCGGCGGGAGTGACGCACTATGCCTTGGCGGCTTCCGTCTGCTGGGCCGGGGGCGGACCGGCGCGTCGGCGTTGGGCCAGGGCCGCGCAGGTGGCCGAGCCGATCGGGCCGAACTCGTCGTAGAGGAAGCACTCGCCGATGGCGACGCCGTCCGTGGCATGGTGGTTGGTGCTCTCGAACCCGACCCATTCGCCCTTCGGCAGGCGGTGCAGATAGACCGTCACGTCGGAGTTGATGTAGCCGAGGCCCTTGTCCGAAGCATTGGCGAACGGGCTGGCGAAGTCCGCCGCCACGGCGACGCGGACGAACGGTGTGACCGGCGAACCTTCGACCAGTTCACGGACTTCCTTCATCCAGGTGCGCTTCTGCCCGGGAGGGCCGCCGAACGCCGCCCCCGAGATCGGGCGCATGGCCCACATGCCGCCCATGCCCTGCTGGCGCTCCGGCGGGACGACGACATTGTCCGGGTGCGGGGCGTCCCAGTTGGGCGGGCTCCACACATTGCCTTCGGAATTCTCGGTGCGCTTCAGAAGCTGGCACGTGGCGCGGCCCATGGACACGCCGCCGGAAATGAACTCCGCGTCGATGACCTTGATGCGGTTGCCGTCGCGCACCACGGTGGTGGTGATCTCGATGGGATCGAAGCTGGGCAGGCGGTACATGTCCACCGTCAGGCGGGCGGGAAGGAAATCCTCGCTGCCGTGCTTGCGTTCGATCTCGTAACCGAGAAGGCCGACAATGACCCGGCCGTGCAATGATTTGGGATCCCAAGGACCGCGGCACGCGGGCGTCGGGATGTAATGATCACCGTCTTTGGTGAAAAAGGGCTGATTTTCCATGGGCCGGAGCTATGCCGGATTCCATGAGCGAGGGCGAGAGCGTGAAGCTGTGTAGGCGATTAGCTTTTCTGGCGGTGATTGCAGGCCTCTGCCTCGCGGCCCCGGCCGCCGCCGTGGAGCCCCTGCGTCTGGCGACCTATGCCGACCGTGACCGGGCGCAGGCCTGGCTGGACGCCTTCGAGGCCGATCTGGTGCGCCGGGACAGCGCCACGGCGAGTCTGCAGGCCTGGTGTGACGCCGTGCCCGCTCCACCCGGGACGCGCATCCGCGCCGAGCGGGTCACCGGCCAGGACAAGGCGCCGGACGCCGGGGTGCGGGCCTATCTGGCGGCGGGGCCGGACACGGAGATCCGATATCGGCGGGTGCGGTTATCCTGCGGGAATTACGTGCTCTCCGAGGCCGACAACTGGTACCGGCCGGACCGGCTGACGGCGGCGATGAACCGGACACTGGAGACCAGCCAGACCCCGTTTGGCGTGGCGGTCGCCGACCTCGGGTTCCGGCGCCAGACCCTGTCGGCGCGCGTGCTGTTCAATCCGGGGACCCGCGTGGCCGGCGAGGCGGAAAGCGTGGTCGTGCCCAGGCACGTGATCAGCAACATCGCCGTGCTGCTGGACGGCGGCTATCGGCCCTTCAGCCTGGTGATCGAGACCTATACGGCCAATGTCCTGACCCCGGTGCTGCCTCAGGGCTCCACGCGCGAGAGGGCCAGCAGGTAGAAGCCGATGGCGGTGGGGCAGGCCACGGCTGCGGCGGCCGTGATGGCCCAGTGGATCGCCTGGGCGTCGTGGAATACATGGTCGGTGAGGGCGCCGACGATCAGGGGGCCGATGCCCGCCCCGATCAGATTGACCATCAGGCCGTTGAGGGCGGTGACCTGGGCGCGCATGCGGGGCGGCGTGATTTCCTGCAGGGTCGCATAGCCGCCGCCGGAGGGCAGGCCCGCGCAGAACACCATGGCCCCGATGACAGCGAGCGCGCTCTCGGCGGTGGGCATCAAGGGAAAGGCGATCGCCAGGGGCGTCACCAAGAGAAAGCCGGTCAGGCTGGCCTTCAGATTGGCCTGGGCGACGCCTCGGCGCTTCAGGGCGCTGGCGAGGAGGCCGCCGCTGAGAGCGCCCGCCCCGCCGCAGAGGAGGGTGATCGGTCCATAGACGGCGCCAACGCGCGGCCCTTCCCAGCCAAAGCGGCGGTCGAGGAAGGCGGGGATCCAGGCGCCGGAGCTCTGGGCGGTGAAGACAATCATCGAAAGGGCGCCGATCAGGCCGAGGTAGAGCCAGCGGTGGGCGGCGATGTGAGCGAGGACGTCCCGGAGCGGCAGGGGTGGGCTTTGGGCGTGGCGCGGCGGCTCACGCACGGTGAAAAACAGCAGGGCTAGGATCAGACCCGGCGCGCCCACCACGATCATCACCACCCGCCAGGGCGAAAGCGGGCCGAAGGGCAGGAAGGCCGCGATCTGGGGCGCCGCTTGCAGGATCAGACCGCCGGCCAGGAGGGCGAGGCCGCCGCCCATGGAAACGCCCATGGAGAAGACGCCGAGGGCCGTCGGCAGGCGGTGGTTCGGGAAATAGTCGGCGAGGATCGACTGAGCGGAGGGCGAGAGCCCCGCCTCCCCTGCCCCGACGCCGACCCGGGCGGCGAACAGCTGGGCGAAATTGGCGGCGAGACCGCAGAGGGCGGTCATCAGGCTCCAGAGACCGAGGGAGGCGGCGAGGATGTTGCGGCGGTTCGAGCGGTCGGCAAGCCAGGCCAGCGGGATGGCGACGATCACGTAGAAGAGCGCGAAGGAGAGGCCATAGAGCAGGCCCATGACCGTGTCCGAGGCGTGCAACTCTCTCTTGATGGGCTCCACCAACAGGGCGAGGACCTGGCGGTCCACGAAGGCCATGGCTTGGGTGACCGTGAGCACGAACACCACCCACCAAGAATAGGCCCCGGAGGGCACCTCTCGCGTCTCTGCCATGCTCCCCCCGAACTGGCGCGAAGCGTGGGGCGCGGCGGCCCGGCTGGCAAGCGCAGAACCATTCCCCCGAATTTAGGGTTGCTCAGGCGCCGTTCATCCGACGAAGGATAGGCGAAGTTGGGTCTGATTGGGGTCTTCCACATGTCCGCATCGCGTTTCATCGCCGCCGCGCTCCTCGTTCTGGGCCTCGCCGCACCCAGCCTGGCCGACGCCGCCACGCGCCGGGCCCCTACCCGGCCCGCCGGACCGCCGGCCGCGGTTCTGGATCTGGCGCGGGCGGAACTGGCTCAGCGGCTGCCGAATGTGACCCTGCCCGCCAAGCTGCCGGCCGCCGGCTTCTCCGCGGTGACGATCAGCGCCGACGGCGTCACCGACTGGCGGCTGGATGGCCGCAAGGCTGGCGTTCCGGCCCTATGTTCGGGCGGGGCTTGTCAGAACCTGCTGATCGTCAGCCAGCGCGGCGGAGGCTATGCCGTGGCGATGGATATGGAGGTGCAGGGCCTCTCCCTCACCGCCAATGCGGCTGGGGTGATCCTGGACCTGACCATGCTGCCCTATGCCTGCCGGGACATGCAGGAAGCCTGCGTCCTGCGCTACCAATGGGACCCGCGCCAAAACCGTTTCGTCGAACGCGCCGCCTCGAATGGCGAAACACGTTTGCGAGGGCCGCTGCTGCAGCTGGTGCGGCCGCAGTGGCGTGACCTGCCTGTCGACGTCGGCATTGCGCTGCGTGAGATTCAGAGCAATTGCCCGATGCCGGCAAACCGCACGCCGCCGCCGGATGTGCGCATCGCCACTACGCCCGACCTGAATGGCGACGGCGTGCGCGACTGGATACTCGGCGGGCCGCAGGACTTCTGCCCCCGCAATGGGCCGCCCGTCGGCGTGACGGTGTTGACCAGCCGGCCGGACGGCAGCTTTGGCATCGCTTTTCAGGCCACCGGCATGGACTATGACATCGACCTCGCCCGCAATGGGGCCCGGCTGATCGCCATCGATATCGAGGACGGCTGCCAGGAGCAGGGCCAGCCCTGCTACGAGGAACCCCTGCGCTGGAATAGCCAACAGAGCGGTTTCGCCCTGGGCCCCGGCATGCAGGCGCGCGAACGGCAGCGTCAGATGGCCGATCAGCGCCAGGCCGAACTCGACCGCCAGGCCGCCGAACTGCAGGCGCGCGCCGCGGAACTCGACCGCCAGCGGGCCCAGGCCCAGGACGCGCAACGCCGCGCCGAGTGGGAACGCCAGCGCGCCGAGAACGCACGCCGCCAAGCCGAGCTCGACCGCCAACGCGCCGACTACGAGCGCCAGAGGGCCGAGGAAGAACGCCGCCGTCAGCAGCAACAGAACAATGGCTATCCGGGCGCTAACGGCGGCTACGGCAGTGGCGGCTACGGAAACGGCAGCTACAATAACAGCAACAACAACGGTGGCGCCGGGTACCGCCCGCCCAACGGCAATACCGGCATTGTGCCGCCTGGCACGCCGAACTCCGGTAACAGCCAACAACAGCAGCAGGCCGACGCCCAGCGCCGCGCCGACGAAGAACGCCGCCGCCAGGAGCAGCTGCGCCAGCAACAGCTCCAACAGCAACAGCAACAACAACAGCAGCAGCAGCAGTACCAACTGCAACAACAGCAGCAGGCCGATGCTCAGCGGCGGGCGGAGGAAGAACGCCGGCGTCAGGAACAGCAGCGGCAGCAGGAACTGTTGCAACAGCAACGCGCCGCGGAGGCGATGCGCCAGCAGCAGCTCCAACAGCAGCAGCTCCAACAGCAGCAGCAGCAACAGGCCAATGATGCCGAGCGTCAGCGCCAGGAGCAGCTGCGCCAACAGCAGTTGCTACAACAGCAACAGCAGGAGGCCCTGCGTCAGCAGCAGATCCAACAACAGCAGCAACAGGCCGAGGAGGCCCATCGCCAAGAGCAGCTACGCCAACAGCAACAGGCTGAAGCCGATCGCGCCGCCGCCGCTGCCCGGGCGCAGGAGGAAGCCGAGGAACGCGCCGCCGCTCAGGCCCGGGCCGAAGCCGATGCGCGCCGCCAGGCCGCCGCGGACGCCGCCGCCGAGAATGCCCGCCAGTTGCAGGAACAGCGTTGGCAGAGCTTCAGTTCGGCGGGGACGATCGAATCGTACCAAGCCTATCTGGACGCCTATCCGGACGGCCCGCACGCCGGAGAAGCGCGCAACGCCATCAAGATGCTGCAACAGCAGCAGGGGCAATAGGGCGCCGGCTGGCCCCCCAGGCGAGGCCGATCGCACCTAGGAGCATCGCCGCGGCGAGCAGCATTGGCGCGCCGGAAAGGGCCATCGCCATGCCCGGGCGCACCGCCGCCGCGAAGAGGCTGGTGAAGAGGGCGGGGGCGGCGAGGCCCATGATGGCGTTGATACTCGCCCAGGCGCCTTGCAGGCGGCCCTGTTCGTCGGCCCCGACCCGGCCGGAGAGCATGCCGCCATAGACGGGCCCGCAAATGGCGCCGACGCCGACGCCAACGATGCTGACCGTGAAGAGAAGTCCGCCGGGGGCAAGGCCGCCGACTACGAGGCCGGAGGTTGTGATCGCCAGGCCGCCCAGCAGCACGGCGCGGTCGCCAAGAAGGCGCGTGGCCGGGCCGACCATACCAACCACCGTGATCAGGCCGATCACCGAAAGAGCGCCGAGGGCCAGGCCGATCTGCAGCACGCTCCAGCCGTAGCGATGACCGGTATAGAGCACAGCGACGCCATTGGCGCCCTGCGACGCCAGGCTCATAACCACCCCCACGCCGATGAGGCCCAGGAGACCCCGATGGCCGCGCGCCAGCCAGATCAGGGCGCTGAATGGATTGCTCTGGCGCCAATCGAAACGGGCGCGGTTTTCCCGGGCAAGGGATTCGGGCAGCAGCATGAGGCAAAGACCGCCGTTGATGAGGCTGAGACCGGCCGCCAGCCAGAACGGCCAGCGCAGTCCATAGCTGCCCAGAAGGCCGCCGAGTGTGGGGCCGAGTACTAGACCGATCGCGCCGGCGCCGGAGAGCCAGCCGAATCGCTCGGCGCGAAGCCCGGGATCGGTGACGTCGGCGACATAAGCGTAGGCTGCGGCCCCACTGCCCGAAGCGATGCCGGAGAGGGTGCGCCCAACGAAGAGCAACCAAATTGAAGGTGCGAGGCCCATGATCAGGTAGTCGAGGCCGAGCGCGAAATTGGAGGCCAGCAGAATGGGCCGCCTCCCGAACCGGTCCGAGAGGGCGCCCTGGAGCGGTGCGGCGAAGAACTGCATGGCCGCGAAGAGAGTAGCGAAGGCGCCAAAATAGCCGGCCGTGCCGGAGGCGTCGGCGCTGGAGACCTCCCTCAGAAGACTGGGCAGGACCGGGGTGAGGAGGCCGAGGGCCAGTGCGTCCAGGGCCACAGTCAGGAAGATCAGGGCGTGGGCGGCGCGGCTGGGCCGGACTTTAGCGCTCATCGGCCTTCCCCCGGGGTTCCGCTTCCGCTCCGACTATAGGACAAGCTGGCCGGTGATGAACCTCGGCCTCATCCATGCACTGACCGCCTTCTGGCGGACGCGCTCCCTGGCGCGGCGGCTGAAGACGCGCGCCGATGTCGAGGCCTGGCGTGAGAAGCAGCTCTCGGCCTTCTTGCGCGAAGCCGTCCCGAAGGTCGGGTTCTACAGGGACCATGGCCACGCGCGCCTTGCAGACCTGCCGGTGATGGACAAGGCGGCCCTGCTCGCCAATTTCGCGGCGCTGAATGTGGAAGGCGTCACGCTCGAGGAGGCCCGCGCCGCCCTGGACGGGACCGGCCCTGAGCGTCCGCACGGCCTGCAGGTGGGCCAGAGCACGGGGACCAGCGGCAATCGCGGGGTGTTCGTGATCTCGGAAGCTGAGCGCTTCACCTGGCTGGGGGTGATTCTCGCCAAGACCTTGCCGGACGTGATTTTCAAATCGCACCGGGTGGCCCTCGCCCTCCCCGGCTTCTCCGCGCTCTACGCCTCGGCGGCGGAGACAGGGCGGCTGAAGCTGAAGTTCTTCGATCTCGGCCTCGGGGTTGAGAGCTGGCGCGCGGACATCGCCGCCTTCGACCCAGATGTGATCGTCGCGCCGCCGAAAGTGCTTCGGGCCCTGGCCGAAGAACGGACAATCCGCCCGGTTCATGTGTTCTCCGGCGCCGAGGTGCTGGACCCGCTGGACCGGACCGCCATCGAGGCCGGGTTCGGAGCTGTCGTGCGCGAGATCTACATGGCGACGGAAGGTCTCTTCGGCGTGGCCTGCCCGCACGGCCGTCTCCATCTCGCAGAGGACGTGGTGGCGTTTGAATTCGAGTATCCGAACGCTGGATCGCCCCTGGCCGCGCCCCTGGTCACCGACTTCACCCGCCGCACCCAGATCATGGCGCGATATCGGATGAACGATCTGATGGAGCTGGCGGACGGCCCCTGCTCCTGCGGGTCACCCTTGCAAGCCGTGGCGCGGATCGAAGGCCGGCAGGACGACGTCTTCCACTTCGTGAGTGGCGAGGGCGTCCCTGTGATGGTGACCCCTGATGTGCTGCGCAACGCCGTGGTCGACGCCGACCGGGCGATCACGACGTTTCATATCGCCCAGACGGGTCCGGCGGCGGTTCGGCTCTCCCTGGCGGCCGACCTGCCGGCCAGGGCGGCGATGGCGGCCACGGCGGCCCTGGCGGCAGCGATCCGTCGCGCCGGCGGACCAGAGGTGGAACTGGAGCTCAAGGCGGGTGTAGACGTGCCCTTCGACCGCAAGCTTCGCCGCGTGGAGCGTGTCTGGAAAGATCGCCCCTAAAGCTCGACTTTGACGGTGCGGACGGAGAGCTCCGGGGTCTCGCCATTGGCCAGGGCCTGGATGGCCGGAAACAGGAAATCGAGCGGTCCCAGGCTGTATTTCGGAGCACCGAAGCGGGCGATATTGCGCTTCTGAGCGGCGAGCGCCGCCTGATCCTGCGCCAGAACCGGAATGTGGAAGGCCCGCAGCACCAGTTCCTTGATGAAGGGCGGCGCCGTGCCTTTCGGCGTGGCGAAATGCGCGAACGGCCGGACACGATCCTCCGTCTCCGGAACAAAGAAGACGGTGATGGCGAGACGCAGGACGCCGCCGGGCCCCTCGAAGGCCACCTGGCCTGTACTAGGCGCGAAAAACCGACCGATCGAGGTGGCGCGGTCGCCTTCCAGCAGCCGGGGCATGAGGCCGGTGGGCTTGGCGTTTTCCAGATAGATCGCCTCGGCGCAGACGGGCGAGACCTTGACCGTTACTTCCACCGGCTTGCGAGCCCCGGTGCGGACGATGCCGTCATGCAGGAAGTGGGGGTGGGCCGGATCGAGCAAGTTCTCGATGGCGTCGACGAGGCGGGCTGTGGAGGGCTTCACGGGCCAAAGAAAGGTGTCGAAACCCTCGACGCCGACCGGATGGGGCAGAGCTGGGAAGGGCGGCGGTGTGGGATTAAGCGTAGTCCAGACGAGGCCTGCTTTCACGATGGCCGGCAATGCCTCGGCGCCGTGGCGGGCCGGATGGTCGGCGCCGGGGGTGAGGACGCAGGTCCCGTCCTTGGCGAAACGCCAGCCGTGGTAGGGGCATTCCAGCGATCCGGCGCGGACCCTGCCCTCCGAGAGCGCGGCATTGCGGTGCGGACAGCGGTCGATGAGCACGCCGGGCCCGTCCGCGCCTTGGAACACCACGAGGGGACGATCCATGAGGGTGCGGGCCAGCGGGCGGCTCTTCAGCTCCCGGAGGGCGGCGATGGGCAGCCAGCCCTCGGCCACGGCCCTGGGAAAGGCGCTCATAGGCTTTGGCCTTGCATCACAGGAACGCCGACCGTGTTCAGGAGACCTTGCAGTCCAGCGATCATGGCGCGGCGCGGGGCGGAGAGGTGGCGGGCAAAGTAGGCGGTGTATTCGATCACCGGCTCGGCGCCGCGATGGCGCTTGAAGCTGGCGGCGCCGGCCGAGCCGTTCAGCCTCGCCCCCGCCTCTTCGGCCATTAAAGCCAGCATCGCGCTCGCCATCCTGTAGAGCCCGTCCGACGCGGGCCGGGCCGTATCGTAACCGACGATGGGGGTGGTGAGGATACCGCCGCGCACCATGGCGCCGACGACCGCCTCAAGCTGCCCATCCGGCGCGCGCAGGCCGCGATAGCGCAAGACACCCGACGCATGCGTCATCTCGATGAAGGCCTCGGTGAAGGCCGGGTTCAGCGCGGAATATTTGCCGAGATAGAGCAGGTCGTAGAGCTCGCGGATGCGGGCGGCGTCGCCGGGCCGCAGGGAGGCGAGCGGGTCGAGACGGTCGCGGGCGGCTTCCAGCAGGGCAAGGTCGCGGCGGGTGTCGCGGCGGGGGCGCCAGGCCGTGGAAAGATCTTCGGTGACATAGATCTGGCGGGCGGGCAGCAGGCGCCAACCATCGGCTTCAAGAGCATCCGCGAGGGTCGGGTCGGACCAGCGATTAATGGAGCGGACGGCAAGCAGGTGGTCCGGGTAGGCCCCGGTGAGAAAGGTGCGGATCGCGGGGATGTCCTCACCGCGCCAGCCCCCGTGCAGGTTGGTGGAGAGCATCCAGTTGCCGAGATGGACAACCTTGTTGATGCGCCCGGCCTTCAGGAGGCCCCCTGCCGCGTCGATCAACAGGCCGAGCAAAGGTGAGAAGGGCCCTGCGTCGACGAGGTCCAGCTCGGCCTTGGCGTAGAGGGCGTAGGCGGTGTGGGGGAGGCAGACATAGGCGTCTCGCTCCTCGTCATTGTTGACTGTCACCGGGAACACCCGGGCGCCGGAGCGCAGGGCCAGGACCTGGGTGCGCAGATTGGAGATCATCGCCTGGGACCCGGCCGCGAAGGCGGAGAGGTAGGCGCGGATATCCTCAGCGCCCACCGGCCAGTCGTCCGCGCAGCCGATGAACCGGGGCGAGATCACCGGATGGGCTCCCCGTTCCATTCGATATCATCCGTGCTCTGACCCGCGGCGGAGCGGCCACGGCTGAGCCCCACGGCGGCGAAGCGGGCGCCGTCGATCAAGGCGCCCAGGGCGGGGAGGCGATCGCCGGGACGGGTCAAGGCGTCGCCGCCGCGCTTCATGTCGGCGAAGAAGGCGCCGATGCGGCCGCTGGCGAGGGCTTGGGGCAGGCCGATCAGCCACATGGCGGGGCCGAGGTGGCGGATAGCGGCGGTGGGTGTGACGAGATCGGATTCCTCCCCCATCAGGGCGCGGGCCAGGCGCGGATCGTCAGCGAACAGGTGCAGGCCGGAAATGCCGCGCGGGTTGCACTCCAGAGGATGGACTTGCCCGTCAGCGGATTTGATCACATCGAAGGAGAGGTGGCCGGTGGCGTTTGTCGCCTTGGCGATGGCAGTGGCGACGGCCAAAAGGGCCGGATCATCCACGCGTTCAAAAGCAAAGCTAGCGGAGCGCCCCAAGCGCCAGAGCGGACGATAGGCACAGAAGGCGACGATCCTCCCGTCCCGAGCCGCGGACCACAGACAGAATTCTTCGCCTTTCACCAGAGCCTGGGCGGCCCAAGGCGCGTCGGGCAACGGAAGTATGGGGTAGAGGGCGCGCTCTTCCGGACCAACCAGAGTGTGGGACCCGAACCTGGAAAACTCAGGTTTAAATACAAGCTGCCGGCACTGTGTCAGCCGCTCCTCCAGATCGTCCCACTCCGACAGCCTGGCCGTCAGCGGCGCGCTCAGACCGGCTTCCAAGGCCAGGTGAGCGAAATCCACTTTTGAATGCAGCGGTCTTAGCACCGCTGGCCCGGGTGCGAAGACACGCTCGGCGAAGCCTCCCCGGGCCGCCGCCTCAGCGACGTAGAAGACCTCTTCGCAGGTCGGCACGATCAGGGCAGGGTCAAGCTCTTCCACCAAGCTTTCCAGATCGCGGCGAAATACTTCGAAGGCGAACCTCGGGGGCGCATGGTGATGCAAGTGCGCCCTACTTAGCGTCGAGAGGCGCGCACACCACGATGTCACACTATCCGCAAGGTGGGGCTCGACCCCTGCCGCCCGGAAGCTCCGCGCGAGATCGAGGGCGATGGGGGCGCGGGCGCCGGTGATCAGCACCCGCCGCATCAGCCTTCGCGGAGCCTGGAGGCGCGGATCGTGGCGGCGCGCTCGGTGCAGTGGGCGGGGGTGATGAGGAGGTCTGGATTGCGGGCGGCGAGGTCGTGCAGGCCCGTGAGGGTACGGCGGTAAACTTCGGTCTCGCCCAGCAGGTTGGTGGTGAAGCGGGGTGGTGGGCGGTTTTCCCAGATGGCGCGGCTGGACCAGGCCGCATCGCCGACGAAGAGGTGGTAGTGATCATCCTCGCCGCGCAGGGCGAGACCCCAGTGGCCCGGACAGTGACCGGCCAGTTCGACGGCAAGGAGGGAGCCGTCGCCGAGGATGTCAGCGCCTTCGCCGAAAGGCGCATATTCCGCCGGAAGCGCGACGCGCGGGCAGTCCTCGAAAGCGCGCAAGCGGCGGTCCACGTTCGCTGGCACGAGGGCGGAGAGCACGCCCTTGCGGACACGCGAGAAACGGCTGCCTGCGCGTGTCACGTCGAGACCGGCCCGGCCGCAGGCGATGCGGGCATTGGGGAAGGCTTTCAGCCCCGCCACATGGTCCCCATGGAAGTGGGAGATCACCGCCCATCGCACGTCGGCGGCACTGAGGCCCTCTATGACCAGTTGTTCGGCGATGGCGTCCCCGCCCTCGAGATCCACTGGCGTCGCCCAGCGATAGAGCCGCTCCGGGAACGGCTCCGTGGCAGCGAAGAAGGCCGGGTGGTAGCCGGTGTCGTAGAGGATCAGCCCCTCTTGCGGATGCCGGATCAGGCCGACAATCGCGGGAAACTCGGCCATGCCGAGGCGTCCGCCTTCGATAGCCATGCATTCCGGATGGCGGCAGGACCCGGCGATGCGGAAGGAGACGTCACACCGGCGCACGGAACCTCCAGGCGGCTCCGGCCCGTGTCATGGCCTGGGCGGGGCTGTAGGCTGGCGACCACCCGAGGATAGTTCTGGCGCGGGTAAGGTCGAAGGTCTGGGTGAAGGCGAGCGTGCCGATCGAGTAGAGCGTGGCGGCGGGTTCCGGGCGGCTGGGCAGCAGGCGGCAGACCATTTCCAGCGTCCAGACGATCGACGCGGCCAGCCACCAGGGGACGGGGATCAGGGCCGGATGCAGGCCGAGCTCCTTGAAAGCCTCGGTGAGCAGGTCTCGCGTCTTCATCGGCGCGCCGCCGGTGATGTTGAAGGCCTGGCCATGGGCGCGGTCTCTCGCCGTATCCGCCGCGATCAGGGCGGAGGCGGCGTCGCGCGCGTCGGTGACTTCGATCAGGGCTTCGCCGCCGCGCACCAGGGGAAACCAGCCCCGCGCCGCGATCTTGGCAATGCGGGGCAGCAGCACCTGGTCGTGGGGGCCCACGATGGCGCGGGGGCGGATCGCGACGGTGGCAAAGCCCGGCCGGTCGGCGGCCAGCACGATCCGCTCGGCGGCGGCTTTGGTGCGCGCATAGGCGTTGGCAAACCGGGGCGGCAATGGACTGGATTCGGTGATGCCCGGCCGGTCCTTCGCCTCCGCATAGAGACTGGGGGTGGAAACGAAGACGAAGGCGGAGGCCTTGGCGACGATCGCCGCTTCGAGCAGGCGGCGGGTCGCCTCGACATTGATGGCCTCGAAGTCCTCGTCACCGCCCCAGGGGCTGGAAAGGGCGGCGCAGTGAAAGATCACGTCCATGCCTGCGCAGAGGGCGGTCACGTCACCCGTTAAAAGGTCCGCCGCCATGAATTCACAGCCAAGGCTCGCGCCAACGCCAAGGTTGCGGCCCGACGCGCGCACCGCATAGCCGCCCGCCAGCAAGGCCGTGACCAGCTCGCGGCCAAGCCCGCCCGTGGCGCCGGTGACGAGGGCCTTTCGCGGCATCAGTAGCGCAGCACCGCGCCGCCGAGGGAGACGCCCGCCGCCGTGCCGACCAGCAGCACGTGGTCACCGCGCAGAACCCGGCCGGTCTCGATGGCCCGGGTCAAGGCCGTGGGCATGGAGGCAGCGATCTGGTTGCCGTGGTCGGCGAAGATGTCGAACACCTTGTCCCCATGACCAGAGAGGCTGCGCCGCAGGTGCTCGATGGCCGCGGCGCTGGCCTGGTGGGGCGTGACGATGTCGATGTCGCCCAGACCAACGCCGCTCTCCTTCATCAGGCGCTGCAGGAAGCGGGGGAAGCGGCGGGCGGCCTCGCGGAACAGGTTCGGCCCGTCCATGCGGAACCGGGCCGCCGCCAGGAACTCATCGAGATCGTCATGCGGACGAAGGCGCGTGCCGCCCGCCGCCAGTTGGCAATATTCGGCGCCGGAGCCGTAGGTCTCGAGGCGGTAGGCCAGCAGAGCCCCCTCCCCGCCCGCCTCGACGCAGACGGCGGCCGCGCCATCGCCGAAGATCACCGAGGCCTCCGGATCGGAGAAATCGAGGGCGGCCGAGGCGATATCGGCCGAGACGATCAGGGCTTTTTTCCAGCGCCCGGCCGCCATCCCGAGCGAGACCACGTCAAGAGCCGTGAGGAAGGAGAGGCAGGTGGCGTTGACGTCGAAGGCGGGAATACCTGAGGCGCCGAGACCGAGCTTGGCCTGGATCAGACAGGCCGTCCCGGGGATCGGCTGCTCCATCACCGCACAGGCTCCCACGATCACATCGACGTCGCCCGCGGCCCAGCCCGCCGCGGCGAGGGCGGCCTTGGCGGCCTCCGCCCCCATGACGGAGCTGGTCTCCACCGGCGAGGCGAGCCCGCGGGTGCGGATGGCGAATTTGGCTTCGGTCCAGCCGTCGTCGTGGCCCGAGAGGCGGTCGATCTGGACGGAAGTGCGTTCGGCGATGGGTTTCACCGCGCCGGCGCCGCGAAGGGTCAAGGCGATCATCGCCGGGGAGGGAACCAGCGCCACACGACATTGGCAACCGCCGTTACGCGTGCAGTTATGGAAGGCCCGCCAGGCTGGCGATCTTCTCGGCGTCGGCGGGGGTGACGGGATTGTAGATCACGAGGCTGAGGTCCGGCCGGCCATCGATAGCGAAAGCGGAGTATTCCAGCGCGACAAGGCCGAGCTTTGGGTGTCGCAGATGTTTGACGGCCTCGCCGGGGGTGACGACCTCGTTCTCGTCCCAGATGGCGCGAAAGTCGGGGCTGAGGCGGCGAAGTTCCTCGACCAGGGGCTCGACCTCGGCGGACGCCCCGGCCCGGGCGGCGTCGACGCGGAAGGCGCCCACCACGAACCTTGAGACGGCGCGCCAATCGCCGTGGGCTGATTGCGCCTCAGGATTGAGGAAGAGTCGCCGTAGCAGGTTGCGCTCCGCCGGCGGCACGGCGTCGTAGTCGGCCAGGAGCACCGTCGCCGCCCTGTTCCAGGCCACCACATCCCAGATCGCGGTGCGGATCAGGGCTGGGCAAGGTTCGAGGGCCTCGAGGATGCGCTGCAGGCGCGGCGTCAGCCCCTCGTCACCGCGATAGCGCGCCTCCGGTGGACGGCCGAGGCCCATCAGGAAGAGGTGTTCGCGCTCGGCTTCGGTGAGCAACAGGGCCTTGGCGAGCCGGTCGAGGACGTCGGCGGAGGGCGCACCGCCCCGCCCCTGCTCCAGCCAGGTGTACCAGGTGGGGCTGATATTGGCGCGCTGAGCCACCTCTTCGCGGCGCAGGCCCGGCGTGCGGCGCCGCCCGGGCGCGAAGCCGAACACGGCGGGATCCAGCCGCGACCTGCGGTCTTTCAGATAGGCGCCCAGCCCGCTCATCTTGTTAGTCTCTATACTACGATAAGATCACGTATTTAACAGGATAAAGCACGGGCGTAAGGTTGTCTCCAACGACCTGACGGAGATTGTGCGATGCGTGTTTTCATCACCGGAGCCAGCGGCTTCATCGGCACGGCCCTGACCCGCGACCTGATCGCCGCCGGGCATCAGGTTCTGGGCCTGACACGCACCGACGCGGGCGAAGCTGCCCTGGCAGCCCTGGACGCCGAGCCCTATCGCGGCGACCTCAATGACCTGGAGGGCTTGAAGCGCGGCGCGGCCGCCGCCGACGCCGTGGCGCATCTGGCCTTCAACCACGATTTCTCGACCTACCAGGCCAACTGCGACGACGATGTGCGGGTGATTGGCGCGCTCGGGGAGGCCCTGGCCGGTTCCAACCGCCCCCTGCTGGTGACCTCAGGCACCGGCGCGGCCCCGGATCTCACCGAGGACGATCCGCCAGCCCCCTCCCCCCGCGCCGCCTCCGAACACGCCGCCCAGGCCCTGTCGGCGAAGGGTGTCAATGCCGGCGTCGTGCGCCTGCCCCAGGTGCATGACACATCCCGTTTCGGTCTGATCTCCCAGGCCGTGGAAGCGGCCATGGCCAAGGGGGTTTCGGCCTATGTCGGCGAGGGCGCCAACCGCTGGGCGGCCTCGCATGTCAGCGACACGGCGCGGCTCTACCGCCTCGCCCTGGAGCGCGCGGCGCCGGGCGCCGTCTATCACGCCGTCGCCGAGGAGGGGGTCGCCATGCGGGACATCGCCGAAGCCATCGGCCGGCGGCTGGACGTGCCAGTGAAATCCATTCCGGCGGAGGAGGCCGCCTCCCACTTCGGCTTCATGGCCATGTTCCTGGGCAGTGACGGCCGCGACGGGCGGGCCACCGGCGCCCTCACCCGCCAGCGCCTGGACTGGACCCCCGCAGGCCCCGGCTTGATCGCCGATCTCGAGACCGCGCCCGCCAATACCTGATTGCCGGAATGCCAGATTGCCTCGGGGCGCATTCCTTGTTTTGAGTGCGCCATGCTGTTCGCCGAGGTCATCCAGAAGAAGCGCGACGGGGCCGCCCTCAGCGATGAGGAGATCGGCGCCTATGTCACCGGCATGGCCGACGGTTCCCTGCCCGGTGAGCAAGTCGCGGCCATGGCCATGGCGATCTACTTCAAGGGCATGGATTTCGCCGAAACCGGCGCCCTGACCCGCGCCATGGCCCGATCCGGCGTTATCCTGGACTGGGGCGATACCCTCGGCGGCCCGGTGGTGGACAAGCATTCCACCGGCGGCATCGGCGACAATGTCTCCCTGATGCTGGCCCCCATTGCAGCGGCCTGCGGGCTCTTCGTGCCGATGATTTCCGGGCGCGGCCTCGCCCATACCGGCGGCACCCTCGACAAGATGGCGGCGATCCCCGGCTACCGGGTGACGCCCGACCTGGACACTTTCCGACGCGTGGTGCGCGAATTGGGCTGCGCGATCATCGGCCAGACGGGCGACCTCGCCCCGGCCGACGCCCGGCTCTACGCGGTGCGCTCGATCACGGCGACGGTGGAAAGCTTTCCGCTGATCAACGGCTCGATCCTCTCCAAGAAGCTGGCGGCCGGGAACACCGGGCTCGTCATGGACATCAAGACCGGATCCGGCGCCTTCATGCGCACCCACGAGGAGGCGCGGACCCTGGCCAGGAGCCTTATCGGCACCGGCGCGCACTGTGGCCTCACCGTGCATGCCCTGATCACCGACATGTCCGAAGCCCTGGGCCGTGACGCCGGCAATGCCGTTGAGGTGGCCGAGGCTGTGGCCTTCCTGCGCTGCGAGGACCGGGAACCGCGCCTCAATGAGGTGGTGCTGGAACTGGCGGCGGAAATGCAGATCGTGGGCGGCGTCGAGACCGACCGTGAGAAGGCCATGGCCCGCGCCGAGGACGCCATTTCCAGCGGCAAGGCGGCGGAGATCTTCGCCAGGATGGTGGCCGAGCTCGGCGGGCCCACCGACTTCATGGAGCGGTTCGATAGCTACCTGCCCGTCGCGCCGGTGATCCGGCCCGTTTATCCGGAGCGCTCCGGCTATCTCGCGGCCGTGGAAGCCAAGGACATCGGCAACGCCATCATTGGCCTCGGCGGCGGGCGGTTGACCACCACAGACGAGATCGACCCCGCCGTGGGCTTCACCGGCTTTGCCTATGTCGGCTGCGAGGTCGGCCCGGACCGTCCGCTGGCCTTCGTCAACGCCGCCAGCGAGGCCGCCGCCGACAAGGCCGCCGCCGCCCTGCGCGCTGCCTCCACCGTGACGGACGATCCTCCGGCCGCCGCGAGCGTGATCCACGAGCGGATCACCTAGAAGCCGCCCGGCGTTTGCCCTAGCCTTCGCCCATGCGTGCGATCCTCTGCGTCCTGGATTCCTTCGGCGTCGGCTCGGCCCCGGATGCGCCCGACTTTGATCGCGGCGCCAATACGTTCGGCCATGTGGTGCAGGCCTGCGCCGACGGCCAGGCGAACAAGGACGGCCTGCGGTCCGGGCCGATCCGCATTCCGAACCTTGTGGCCCTCGGCCTTGGCCGGCTCGCCGAACAGTCGGGCGCCGCGCGCCTGCCGCTGGCCGCCCAGCCCTGGCCCGAAGCCAAGTTCGGCTATGCCACCGAGGTCAGCCGGGGCAAGGACACCCCCTCCGGCCACTGGGAAATGATGGGCCTGCCGGTGGATTTCGACTGGGGCTATTTCCCGCGCGAGAACTCCTTCCCGCCGGAGATCACCGAGCCCCTGATCGCGGAAGCCAATCTGCCGGGCCTCCTCGGCAACCAGCACGCCTCCGGCACGGAGATCATCGCCAGGCTCGGCGAAGAGCACATCCGCACCGGCAAGCCGATCCTCTACACCTCCGGAGACTCGGTCCTGCAGATTGCCGCCCACGAGCAGCATTTCGGCCTCGACCGGCTGTGCGAGGTCTGCGCCATCGCCCGGCGGCTGGCGGACCCGTTTACGGTCGGCCGGGTGATCGCCCGGCCCTTCGTCGGCGAGACGGAGGAAACCTTCAAGCGCACGGGCAACCGCCGCGACCTGCCGATCCCGCCCCATGGCCCGACCCTGATGAGCCTCGCCAAGGACGCCGGCCGCGAGGTGGTGGCCATCGGCAAGGTGTCGGACATCTTCGCCGGTCAGGGCGTCACGCGAAATCTCAAGGCCCCGTACAATGCCGACGTGCTCGACCAATTGATCGCGAGCCTCAAGTCCACCCCGGACGGTGGCCTGATCGTCGCCAACTTCAACGATTTCGACAGCCTCTACGGGCACCGGCGCGACGTCGCAGGCTATGCTGCATGCCTGGAAGCCTTCGACACCTGGATCCCGCGGATGCGCGGCGGCATGCTGCCTGGCGATGTGATGATCATCACCGCCGACCACGGCTGCGATCCCACCTGGGGCGGTTCGGATCACACCCGGGAGTTCACCCCTATTCTGGCCTTCGGGCCTGGCATGTCGGGCGGCGACATCGGCCGCCGCGAAACCTTCGCCGACATCGGCCAGAGCCTGATGAAACACCTGGGTCTGACAGGGCTGGAGTTCGGGACGACCTTTCTCTAGGCCGCCGCCAACACCTTCTCGCGCTTGCCCGAAGCCTGCGAGATCACATCCCAGTAGCCCGGCGAAATCAGCATCCGGCCGGTGACGCCCTTTTCCTCCAGCAACCGGTGCGCCAGGGGCAGGTTGTAGCAGGGCACATGCATGAACATGTGGTGCTCGCAGTGATAGTTCACCCAGTAGGGGGCGATGAAGGCGCGCTCAAGAAAGCTGGCCATGGTAGTGCGCGCCTGGCGCATCGGATCGGCCTCGTTCACCGGCACCAGGGCGTGTTCGGCGATGTTGCGCAGGCGGGTGACGAGAGCGTTCCAAGTGGCGCGGGGTAGCAGCCAGAGGGCGAGCCAGGCCCACCAGTAGCCGAAGGGTGCGCCGACAGCGGTGAAGAATGCGCCACCCGCGATCAGCTTCCAGTTCTGCTTCCAGAAGGCGGTGACGACGGGCCAGTAGCTGCCGCCGGGCTTGCGGGCCTTCAGGGCGCGCTGGGCCGAAGCGAGACGCGCCTTGAAATAGGTCTGGCCGGTCAGGTCACGGATCATCTTGCGGCGCAGGGACTTGCGCGTGATCGGGAACGGCGCGGAAAGCACCAGATCCGGATCCTCGACCTGCTGGGCGAACTTGTGATGCTGCAGGTGGTAGGCGCGGTAGGCGTCCAGGCCGCCGCCGGTGAAGGTCTTGGCGACCCAGTCGTTGATCTTCAGGTTGGGGTGGAGCGCGCCGTGGGCCGCGTCGTGCCCGAGAATTCCGAGTCCAAGTTGCCGGCAACCGATGATCATCACGGCGAGGGGAATGGTGATGGGCCAGACCATCGCCATTGCCGCCGCCAGGCCGATCACCGCGTAACAGTGGACGACGAGGGCGATCCCGATCCAGGAGGAGCGGCGCGACAGCAGCGCCCATTCCTGCGGCGAGAAAAAGTGCTTCGGATTAAGGCGGGTCGCGACGGCCATCAGTCCTCATCCCTTCGCAGCAAGGTCAGCATTTCGGCGCGCAAGGCCTCCGCCGTCTCTCCGGAAGAGGTGCGAAGACCGATCCCGAGCGCCAGCGTCCAGAAGCGCCTTGCCGAGACGGCCGCGTTTGGCGCCCGCCACCCCTGGCGCGCCACGGTCGCGGAATAGGCCCGGTCCCCTTCCGCGTGCAGGCGTTCGAACGTCTTCTGTACCTGCGGCGCGAGGTCCGGCCGCCGGCGCGTCAGGGCCAGGGCTTCAATGAACAGGGACAGGCCCGGGGCGCCCACAACAGCGCGGATCAGAGCCTCGGTGTAGCTTTCATCCGTATTGACCGCGGACGCGGCGATCTCGGCTTCGCGGGCTAAGTAGAGCATTGCCCGGCAGGCGGCTTCGACGAAAAGCGCCTCCTTGGATCCGAAATGGTGGGTGACCTGGTTTGGAAAGGCGCCGGCGTCCCTTGCGATCTCCGCCACCGATGCACCCAGCCCCTGTTCCTTGAACCGCACTGTCGCCGCATCGAGAAGGCGGGAATGCGTGCTTTTCTTCGGCTCGCTGAGGAGGGCGCCAGAGGGGAAGGAAGTCGGCATTTCGACTTGTACGATATACAAACTTGTATGCGATACAAGTGCGTTCTCTTGACGTCCCACCCATTCAGCGCGCCCTTTCGCCGGACCATGACTGTCCACGTGATCGGCCGCACGCCGGCCCCCTCACCCGCCCCTGACGACGGGCGCAACCCGGGAACCTCCTTCGAGGCCGGCTGGATCGAAGCCGTGCGGGTCAACCGCTCAGCCGTGGAGCGCCGCACGGATACACTGGGCGGCCGCCGCTCGGTGAAGAAGGAATGGCAGGCGGCCTGGCTGCTGAAAGCCATCACCTGCATGGACCTCACCACCCTCGCCGGCGACGACACCCCCGGCCGTGTGGAACGGCTTTGCGCCAAGGCCCGAATGCCGGTGCGCCGCGATCTGTTGGAAGCCCTCGGTGTTGCAGACCGGAACCTCACCGTGGGCGCGGTCTGCGTCTATCACGAGATGGTCGAGACGGCGGTCGCGGCCCTGAAGGGCACGAACATCCCCGTGGCGGCGGTCTCCACCGGCTTTCCGGCCGGCCAGAGCCCTTTCAAGACCCGCCTCGCCGAGATTGAAGCCTCCGTCGAGGCGGGCGCTCACGAGATCGACATCGTCATTTCCCGCCGTCACGTCCTGACCAGCGACTGGGAGGCGCTCTATGAAGAGGTCAAAGCCTTCCGCGCCGCCTGCGGCCCGGCCCATCTGAAGGCGATCATCGCTACCGGGGAGCTGGGCGCCATCGACAAGGTGGGCAAGGCGTCCATGGCCTGCATGATGGCCGGGGCCGACTTCATCAAGACCTCCACCGGCAATGAGGCTGTGAACGCCACCCTGCCGGTCAGCCTCGTCATGCTGCGGATGATCCGGGACTATCAGGAGCGCACAGGCGTCGAGGTGGGCTTCAAGCCGGCGGGCGGCATTTCAGCGGCGAAGACGGCGCTCGCCTATCTCGCCCTCATGAAGGAGGAGCTGGGTGACGCCTGGCTGAGCCCCCGCCTCTTCCGCTTCGGCGCCTCGCGCCTGCTGGGCGATATCGAACGCCAGTTGGAGCACTTCGTCACCGGCCGCTACTCGGCCACGCACCGGCACGCGGTGGGCTGATGCCGAAGGTCGCGGAGATTCTCGATTCGATGGACTGGGGCCCTGCCCCGGAAGCCGCCGACACCGTCCGCGCCTGGCTGAAATCGCACGAAAAGGGCTTCGGGCTCTTCATCGGCGGGGCGTTCACAAAGGCCCATGGCGGCCAGATCGACGCCATTGATCCGGCTACGGAGCAGAAGCTGGGCAAGATCGGCGTCGCCAGCAAGGCGGACGTCGATAAGGCCGTCGCTGCGGCCAAGGCGGCCTTCCCGGACTGGAGCAAAGCCAGCGGCCATGCCCGCGCCAAGGTGCTCTACGCCCTGGCGCGCCTGGTGCAAAAGCAGAGCCGGTTCCTGGCCGTGCTGGAGACACTGGATAACGGCAAGCCGATCCGCGAGACGCGGGACATCGATATCCCCCTGGTGGCGCGGCATTTCTACTACCACGCCGGTGCGGCCCAGCTGTTGGACCAGGACTTCCCCGGCCGCGTTCCGCACGGCGTCGTTGGCCAGGTGATCCCCTGGAACTTCCCGCTGCTGATGCTGGCCTGGAAGATCGCGCCCGCCATCGCCTGCGGCAACACCGTGGTGCTGAAGCCGGCGGAGCATACCTCGCTCACCGCCCTCTATTTCGCCGAGCTCTGCCAAGAGGCCGGCGTGCCGCCGGGCGTGATCAACATCGTCACAGGGGCGGGCGAGTCGGGCGAGGCCCTGATCTCCCACCCGGACGTCGCCAAGGTCGCCTTCACCGGCTCCACCGAGGTCGGGCGGATCATCCGCGAACGGACAGCCGGATCCGGCAAGGCCCTGACCATGGAACTGGGCGGCAAGAGCCCGTTCATCGTGCTGGAAGACGCGGACCTCGACGGGGCGGTGGAAGGTCTCGTCGACGCCATCTGGTTCAATCAGGGCGAGGTCTGCTGCGCCGGGTCCCGCCTGCTGGTGGAAGAAGGGGCCGCCGAGCGTCTGGTCGCCAAGCTGAAAGCGCGGCTGTCGAAATTCCGCATCGGCGATCCGCTCGACAAGGCCATCGACATGGGCGCCCTGGTGGCCCCGGTGCAGAAGGCGCGGGTCTCGAAGCTGGTGGACCAGGCGCGCGCGGAAGGCGCTGAGGTCTGGCGGGCTGACATTCCCCTCCCCGCCAAGGGCAGCTTCTATCCGCCGACCCTGATCACCAACGCCGGCACGGCCAATGTCGCCTGGTGCGAGGAGATCTTCGGCCCGGTGCTGACGGTGATGAGCTTCCGGCACGTGAAAGAGGCGATCACGCTCGCCAACAATTCCCGCTACGGCCTCGCCGCCGCGATCTGGAGCCAGGACATCAACCGCGCCCTGGAAATCGCCGCCGAGCTGAAGGCGGGCGTGGTGTGGGTGAATACGGCGAACCAGTTCGACGCCGCCGTACCCTTCGGCGGCTACCGCGAGAGCGGCTTCGGGCGCGAGGGCGGCCGGGCAGGCCTGGAAGCCTATCTGAAGCCGGAAGGCGGCTTTATCGCCAAATCCTCCGCCGTCGTAGCATCGCCGCCGCGTGCGGACGCCAAGCCCGCGCCGGGCATTGATCGCACGCCGAAGAACTACATCGGCGGCAAGCAGACCCGCCCCGATGGCGGCCTCACCCTCGAAGTGCTGGACGCCAAGGGCCGCCCGGTCGCCCGCGTTGGCGACGGCAATCGCAAGGACATCCGCGACGCTGTCGAGGCCGCCTCCAACGTTGAGAGCTGGGGCAATGCCACGGCCCATAACCGCGCCCAGATCCTCTACTACGTCGCGGAGAACCTGGAGATCCGCCGGGCCGAATTCGAGGCCCGCCTTCGCACCCTGACGGGCGCTTCGGCGCGGCAAGCTACGCTTGAAGTCGAGACCTCGATCTCGCGCCTGTTCTCCTATGCGGCGTGGGCGGACAAATATGAGAGCACGGTGCACAAGCCGCCCGTGCGCGAACTGGCGGTTTCGGTGCACGAACCCCTGGGCGTGATGGGCATCGTCTGCCCCGATCCGGCGCCCCTGCTGGGCTTCATCTCCCTGGTCGCCCCGGCCGTGGCCATGGGCAACCGGGTGGTGGCCGTCCCCTCCGAGCGTTATCCGCTGCTGGCCACCGATCTCTATCAGGTGCTGGAGACCTCCGATGTGCCGGGCGGGGTCATCAACATCGTCACCGGGGCCCGCGATACGCTCACCAAGACTCTTTCCGAGCACGATGGCGTCGATGGCCTCTGGTATTTCGGCTCGGCCGCCGGCTCGGCCCAGGTGGAGAAGGCCTCCACCGGCAATCTGAAACAGACCTGGGTCAATGGCGGCCTTAATCGCGACTGGTACGGCCCGGCCGGTGAAGGCCGCGAGTTCCTGCGCCGCGCCACCCAGGTGAAGGCGATCTGGGTTCCCTATGGATCCTGAGGTTAAGTCTCTCCTCGACAAGGCCGCCATCGCCGAACTGGTGCAGACCGAGCGGGCCGCCCGGGATCAAGGGCAATGGGACCGCATGGCCGCCTGCTACTGGCCGAAGTCCGTGGTCTCGATCTCCTGGATCAACACGTCGGGCCCCGAGTTCGTGGAAGCCTCTAAGAAAGCCTTCGCCGAGGGTGTGCGGCACATCCACCATATGGCCCCGACGCTCGTCACCCTGAAGGGCGACCGGGCTCTCGCAGAGACCGGATGCGAGATCCTCCTCGGCGGCAAGATCGGCGGGGTCGCGGTAAGCGTCACCAGCCAGGCGCGGCTGCATTGTCGGGTCGAACGGCGGAACGGGGCGTGGAAGCTGATCAGTCTCACCGCCGCCTATTTCGGCGACGCCATGGCGGCCAAGAACCCGCGCGAAATCCCGCCCTTGGATAGCGCTCAGCTGGCGTCCTACCGCGAGACCTACCGCTTCCTGGCCTACCTGCTCGCTCAATCGGGCAAGGCGGCGCGGCCGGACCTCGCCGGCATCGACCGGCCGGATCTGATGAAGCGCCTGCATGATGCCGAAGCGGCCTGGCTGGCGGGCTAGGCATGGCGGCGCCCCTCGTCGAGATCGGCCAAGGGCCGGGACGGTGGCCCGGCTGGGGCATGGCCATGATGTACCTGATCTTCGGCGGCATCGCTGCGATGGGCATCGCGGCGACCGCGCCTTTGGTGGTTGAGACGCCCACCCTCATCCTGGCCTGGCTGGGCATGCTGTTTCCCGTCGCCGTGGTCTACACGGTGGGCCGCCTGATCCGGCGCCACGCCGTCCGATTGTGGCCGGGCGAAATAGAGGTCGTGCAGCCGTTCAAAACCACCCGCCTGCGCCTGGCGGATGTCTCCCGTATTCACCGCCGTACGGTTCTGCAGGGGGGCTCCGGTCTCGTGATGCGTTGGCTGGACTTCGGCGGCGCCGACGGCCGCGCCCTCCTGAACTTGTCAGCCAATCCGTTTTCGAACGCGGAGCTGGATCGTTTCGCCGCCGCCCTCCTCACCGAGAAGCCCGAAATAGTGTTCTCGACGGATTGACGACCGGAATTTTGTTCCGCAATCGTTCCGGCCATGGTCGACGTCTCCCGCGCCAAGCACTTCCTGTTCTCCAATGCCCGCATTCTCGAGCGGCAACTCTTCGCCTTCCATTTCGAAGGCGGATCGGCGGCCGCGGCGGCGCGGTCCCTGCGCGCCTATCAGAACCCCGATGGCGGCTATGGCAACGGCCTGGAACCCGACAAGCGCACGCCCCTCAGCCAGCCGCAGGACTGTGAGATCGCCCTGCACACCCTGGACGCCATCGGCCTGATGCGCGGCGACTATGTGATGCCGGTGCTGGACTGGCTGGAAACGATCACCACGCCGGAGGGCGGCGTGCCTTTCAGCCTGCCCACCGCCAACGACTATCCGCATGCCCCCTGGTGGGGGGTGAAGGAGGCGAACCCGCCGGCCGACCTCAATCCCACGGCCGCCATCGCCGGGCTCGTGCTCAAGCATGGCGGCCAGCACGCATGGCTCGGCCCGGCGAGCGACTATTGCTTCACGGCCATCGCGGCCTCGGCCTCCACCCACTTCCACGAACTGGCCTGCACGACCCTCTTCCTCGCCCATACGCCCGACCAGAGCCGCGCCAGGCCGCTGATGGACGCCATCCTCCACCGGGTGGCCCAGCCGGGGGTCGTGGCCATGGACCCGGACGCCACGGGCTATGTGCAAAAGCCCCTCGATTTCGCGCCCCGCCCAAATAGCCCCCTGCGCCCGGTGTTCGCCGACGCGGAAATGGCCCTGCACCTCGATCATCTCGCCGCACGCCAGCAGGACGACGGCGGCTGGCCCATCACCTGGGACGCCATCAGTCCCGGCGTGGAGCTGGAATGGCGAGGCCGCAGGACATTGGACGCCCTGCTGACGCTCCGGGCCTATGGACGCTAGGCGGCGCAGACCTCGCGAAAGCACTGCCTCAGCCAGCGATGCGCGGGGTCGGCGTCCATGCGAGGATGCCACAGCATCGAGACGGTGAAATCGCGCGCGGGAACCGGCAGTCCGAAACTGAACATCCCCTCCCGCAGCTTAGCGGTATGGCGCTCCGGAACCGTCGCGATGAGGTCCGTTTCGCGGGCCAGGGCAAGGGCGGCGGCGAACCCGCTGACGATCGCCGTGACCCGGCGCGCGGGGCGGCTTTTCAGAAACGGGAGTTCCACAGCCTCGTCCTCATGCCCGCTACGGGAGACCACAACGTGGCGAGCGTTCCGATAGGCCGCTTCGTCGACGGCGGTTTGGCTCACGGCATGTCCGCTTCTCGCGGCGCAGATCAGCCGGTCGCGGAACAGGGCCGTGGTCATCACCTCCGGCCCGAGTGACACTTCAATCACCCCCGTCTCCAGGTCCACCCGTCCATCGCGCAGGGGGGTGCTGTCCTTGTCGGTCTTTTGCAGAAAGTTCAGGCGCAAGCCAGGCGCCTGCGCGGCGGTTTTCGAGAGAAGCTCTGCGCCGAAGCTTTCAATGAACCCGTCACTTGTGCGGATCGTGAAGGTTCGCTCCAGGACGGCAAGGTCCAAAGCCGCCTCCGGTTTCAGAACCGCTTCCACCGCCGCCACCAGTCGGGGCACTTCCTCGCGCAGGGCAATGGCCCTCGGAGTCGGAACGAGCCCTCGTCCGGCCCGCACCAGCAACGGGTCACCGGTCGTCCGGCGCAAGCGCTCCAAGGCTCGGCTCATGGCCGAAGGACTGAGGCGCAAGCGGCGGGCGGCGCCGGCTACACTGCCTTCGGCGAGCAGCGCATCCAGCACGGCCAGCAGATTGAAATCGGCGCTCATGCAGGGCTTCGGCTTCCAACAGATATGGCGTTCTATGCACTATTTGAATGCAATCCGTGCGTCTACCGCCACACCATTCATGTCCTTAGCCTTCTGGCTTCCACGAAAAGGACAACGACCATGAATGTTCATCTCGACGCTTTCATCGCCAAGATCCGTGCGGTCTGGGGGCCCCTCACCAGTGAGCTTGCCGCGTCATGCCGGGGCTTTGTGGAGGACCTCCTCCGGGCGCCCGCGAGTGAGCCCTGGCTTGGCGCGCTTCACCGGGAAAAGCCGGCCAGCACGGAACTGCACCGCGACGCGGAGCATGGGTTTCTGTTGCTCGCCCATACCGAAACCGCCGGCCTCTACCGCCCGCCCCATGACCATGGCCGCAGTTGGGTCATCTACGGGACGCAGAGCGGGGAGATTGAAATCAGCACCTATGGCCGCGTTTGCGATGACGCCGGCAACGTCCGGCTGGTCAGACGCGACCAATCCGTCCTGCGGGCCGGCCAGGCGGCCGTGTACCTGCCCGGTGATATTCATGACACCCGCTGCCTGACCTCGACAGCGCTTCTCTACCGCTTCACCGAGCGCGATCTTCGCATTGAAGATCGCCGGGACGGCCAGGTCACGCGCTATGCCGAAGCTGGCGGCGTCTGGACGACCCCCCTTCATGCGTAGCGCAATCGCGAATTCGTCGCCGGCCGCAGAAGCCGCAATGCCGGCAGCACGGCAAGGCGTGGCTGTCGCTGCCGTGCTGAGCGCCATGGCCTTGGTCGTTCTCGACGCCGGCATGGTCAATGTCGCCCTTCCCGCCATAGCCCGGGATTTCGGCGTCAGCCCCGGCCACAGCATTCTTGTTGTCACGGCCTATCAGGCCGCCCTGGTCATGGCGCTGCTGCCGAGCGCGGCGATTGGCGGCCGGTACGGGGAGCGGCGTGTCTTTGTGGCGGGGGTGGCCGTCTTCACCGCCGCCTCGCTGCTTTGCGCGGCCTCACCTGGCCTTCCCTGGCTGGTCGCGGCGCGGTTCGTTCAAGGTCTGGGCGGCGCTGCGGTCATGGCTTTGGGCATATCACTCATCCGCCACACCGTCGCCGCCCCGCGGCTGGGCGCGGCCATCGGATGGAATGCCATGACCGTCGCCCTCGCCGCTGCGGCCGGCCCCGCGATCGGCGCGGTCATCCTGGCGATTGCCGGTTGGCCATGGCTGTTCGCCATCAATCTGCCCTTGGGCGCCGCTGCCCTTCTGGTCGCCCGCGGCCTGCCTCGTTCGGACGCCGGACATGCCGGATTGGATCCAATCAGCATCGCGCTCAATGCCGCCGCGTTCGGCCTCTTAGTCACAGGCGCGGAGCTCGTCGCCGAACAGCCGCTCGTGGCTGTGGGCGTCGCAATGAGCGGCTTGGCGGCCTTTGCCGGCCTTGTACGACGCGAAAGCCCCAAGGCGGCGCCCATGGCGCCCTTGGATCTGCTGCGCCTGCGCCCGTTTCGCCTCTCCGTGATAGCCTCCGTGTTGTGTTTCTCCGGCCAGACGCTGGCCCTGGTCGCCCTGCCCTTTCACCTGCAGGCCTTGTTCGCCTCCGATCTTGCGGCAATCGGACTCTACTTGACGGCTTGGCCGCTCAGCGTCGCCGCCATGGCCCTTGTCGCAGGCCGTCTGTCAGACCGCATCCCCAACCACTGGCTCTGCGCGGCCGGAGGCATCGGACTGGCCGTTGGACTTGGGCTCATCTCTGTCTGGCCGGCGCAAGCTAATCACGGACTCGTCCTGGCATTCACAAGCCTCTGCGGCCTCGGCTTCGGCATGTTCCAGACGCCGAACAACCGAACCATGTTCCTCTCAGCGCCCTCGGAGCGCAGCGCTGCCGCCGGCGGTTTGCAAGGGACCGCGCGCCTGACCGGTCAGACTACAGGCGCGGTCATGGTGACGCTGCTGTTCGGATGGCTGGGCGCCGCCGCCGCGCCGCGCGCCGCCCTTGCCATGGGGGCGCTCCTCGCCCTCGCCGCTGCCGGCGTCAGCCTTCTCCAGGCGCGGCCCTTACCGTTGGCCATGCACAGGACTTGACGCAAACGTTGCAGCGGCCGAGGGACCGTACCCAATCGTCTAAGACAAGAGGGAACTCGAACCATGGTTGATCGTCTGAAGGGCAAGGTGGCGCTGATCACCGGCGGCACGAGCGGCATCGGCGAGGCCACCGTGGAGCTGTTCGTCGCCGAGGGCGCCAAGGTGATGATCGTCGGCCGCAACGCCGACAAGGGCGCCGAGATGGTGGCCGCCCTGGGGGCCAATACCCGCTTCTTCGCCGCCGACGTGCGCCGCGAGGCCGAGATCAAGGCGGCCATCGAGGAGACGGTGAAACAGTTCGGGCGCCTCGACATCCTCTTCAACAATGCCGGCGGCAATACGGGCGGCACGGTGGACACCTTCACCCAGGCCCATTTCGACGACGCCATGGCCCTGCTGCTGTCGTCCGTGCTCTTCGGCATCAAGCACGCCGCCCCGATCATGAAGCAACAGGGCTGGGGCGCGATCATCAACAACTCGTCCGTGGCCGCGATCCGCAGCCACATGGGCGGCTACCTCTATTCCATCGCCAAGGCCGGCGTGACCCAGGCCACCAAGATGGCGGGCATGGAGCTGGGCCGGCACGGCATTTCTGTGAACTCCATCTCGCCGGGCGGCATCGCCACGCCGATCTTCTTCGGCGGATCCGGCCGGGCCAAGACCATGGAAGAGGGCCACGTCGCCGCCTCGATGGCCAAGCTGACCAACAACCTCGCCAAGGCGACGCCGATCCTCAAGGCCGGCGTTCCCAACGACATTGCCCACGCCGCCCTGCTGCTGGCCAGCGACGAGGGCCACTACATCAACTGCCACGACCTGGTGGTCGACGCCGGCATGACCTTCGGCGGCCGCACGACCTACGCCGAATAGGCCCCTTCCCTTTCCCCGCGTCATCCCGGCTTAGTCGGGCTCAACGAAGAACGAGGGAACGGACATGGACATCTCACTGAAGGGCCGCGTCGCCCTGGTCACAGGCGGGTCGCGCGGCATCGGCCGGGCCATCGCCCTCTCCCTGGCCGAGGCCGGCGCGGATATCGCGGTGAACTACCGCCGCGACGAAGACGCCGCCAATGAGACCGTGGCCGCCATCACAGCCATGGGCCGCAAGGCCAAGGCCTATTCCGCCTCCGTCGAGAACTGGGACGAGGATGAGAAGATGGTCGCCGATGTGCTGGCCGACTTCGGCTCCATCGGCATCCTGATCAACAATGCCGGCATCGCCAGCCGTGGCCAGACGGTGGCCGACACCGATCCGGCCGAGATGGAGCGCGTCGTGCGCATCCACGCCTTCGGCCCGCATTACCTGGCCAAGCTGATCGTGCCGCACATGCGCAAGGAGACGCGCGGCGATATCATCATGATCTCCTCCGTCGCCACCATGGGCATGGGCGCCCGGGGCGCGCCCTACAACATGGCGAAGGCCGCCATGGAGGCCCTCGCCCTCACCCTCGCCAAGGAGGAGCGCGAACACGGCATCCGCACCAATATCGTGGCCCCCAGCCTCACCGTCACCGACATGGGCTCGCGCCTCACCAAGGCCACCACCGGCATCGCCGATATCCACCAGCTGGACGCCCGCTCGCCGTTCGGCCGCGTGAGCGTGCCGGAGGATGTGGCCGCGGCGGTGACGTGGCTGGTCTCGGACGCCAACCCCTATGCCAATGGGCAGAAGATCAACATCAACGGAGGTGGGTAACCGACCACCGCCTCTTGGGGATTAGGTCGCGGCCCGAAACACGCCCTCGAACACCGACTCCTCCACCGGCTTCCGGGTATTCGGCTTTTCCCGCGCCTGCATGGCTTCGGGCAGCACGGCGGGCGACGCCTGCTTGCCGATCGCGACGGCCGCCTCGATGCGGTAGCCGTCCTCCGGCACCTCCAGCACCTCATAGGCCCGCTCGCGGTCGAAGCCCGTCATGCCATGGGCGGCATAGCCCATGCGCTCGCATTGCAGAGCGAGGTAGCCCCAGGCGGCGCCGGTGTCGAAGGAGTGGCTGTAGTCGGGGCGCGGATCGGCGCCCGGCAGGCGCATGAACCGGTCGGAGACCAGGAACACCAGGGCTGACGCGGCATGGGCCCACATCTGATTGCCCGGCACGAGCAGGTTCAGGAACGTGCCCCACTCCGGCGTCTCGCGGCGGGCATAGACGAACTGCCAGGGCTGGTAGTTGAAGGCTGAGGGCGCCCAATTGGCCGCCTCGAACATTCGCATCAGGTCCGCCACCGGCATCTCCTCGCCGGTAAAGGCCCGTGGCGACCAGCGCCGCAGGAACATGGGGTGGATGTCGTGGCCCGCCTGGCGGGTGTTTTCCGGCAAATCGCTCAATGAAATCTACTTCTTACCGATGTGGTCGATGGAGGCGATCTCCACCAGGAAATCGTCTGCTGCGCCTGCATTCACGCGAAAGCCACCGCGGATCAAGGGTCCTGCGTCGGCGTGCGGCCCGGAAAGGCAGGCAGCTCCCATTTGAAGACCATCGCACCGGCTCGCAGCGCGAACGCCGCCAAGAAACCCGCCAGGCCGGACAGCCAGACATCCAGACCCGTCACCCGCAAGGCCGTGAACACCGCAGCCCCCGCCAGGGCCGCGGAGATGTAGAGCTCGCGCCGCAGAAGCACCGAGGGCTCACCGGCCAGGACATCGCGGATGATCCCGCCGAACGTCGCCGTCATCACCCCCATAATAACCGCCGAAAACGGCGGCGCGCCCAGGGTCAGAGCCTTCAGGGCCCCTACGACCGCGTAGGCGGCCATACCGAGGGCATCCAGCCAGTTCAGCGCTGTCTCGCGCCCCTTGCCGGGGCCGAACACCCAGACCGCAGCCGCCGCTGCGAGACACACCCCGAGATATTCCGGCCGCCCCACCCAGAACACCGGCGCCCCAATCAGAAGGTCGCGCAGCGTGCCACCGCCGACGCCTGTTACGCAGGCGAAGAAGCCGAAAGTCACGATGTCATGCTTGCGCCGCGCCGCCGCCAGGGCGCCGGACGCCCCGAACACCGCCACGGCGGCGAAATCGAGATAGGACAGCAGGGCCGCGAGATCAGGCATCGGCAAAGGTTGCGGGCGAGCGCGGCCAAGCGCAAGGCTGGAGACCATGCTCTTCAAGAACGCCATCCTCCTGAAGGTGCGGGCCGGCGAGGTGACCATCGCTGTTCGCCGCTGGGCCAAGCCGTCGGTGAAGGTGGGCGGCACGCTCAACACCTTCGTCGGCCAATTGGCGATCGACGACATCCGCCCCGTTTCGGAGGCCGAGATTACCGAGGCGGACGCCGTCGCCGCGGGTGAAGCCTCCCGCGCCGACCTGCTAGCGGCCCTCGCCAAGGGCAAGGGCGACCTCCACCGCATCACCTTCCACCTCGCCGGCGCCGATCCGCGCCTTGCCTTGCGGGCGGACGACGAGCTCAGCGACGCAGATCTCGCCGCCCTGAAGAAGCGCCTCGCCCGTATGGACGCTGGCGGCGCCTGGACGGCCAAGGTGCTGGACCTCATCGCCGCTCACCCAGGCCGGAGGGCGGGCGACCTCGCGCCCATGGCGGGAATGGAACTGCTGGACTTCAAGGTCCGAGTGCGGCGCTTGAAGGACCTCGGTCTGACGATCAGCCTGGGAACGGGGTACAAGATTTCGCCGCGAGGGCATTCGCTCCGGGCGCCATAGACCGCGGACCTCCAAAGCCTGCTGCGCCGCGCCTTGGCAAGGAGCGCACGACGCCTGACTTCTTGCCGCGCATTTGGGCTCCCGGGCGCCTAGATCGCGGGCGCCATGGCCCTCCTTTCCCCCGAGCCTCCGACTCCGCTTGGATTATTACGATCTCGCCGGTTTGTAATACTGCAGACGCGGCGGCCGAGCCCGGCCCCGCCCTTTCAAGGGGATCAACGATGTCGGCGTGGGATGTGGGTAAGCAACTGATCGGCCGCCGCAGCTTTCTGGCGGCCATGCTCCTGGCGGCCTGCGCGCCCAAGCCGGACGGGAAGACCACGGGCGGCCCGGCCGCCGCCACGGAATACACCATCGGCTGGACGATCTATGCCGGCTGGATGCCCTGGCCCTATGCCGAGCAGTCGGGGATCCTCAAGAAGTGGGCCGACAAGTACGGCGTGAAGATCAAGCTCGTTCAGATCAACGACTATGTGGAAAGCCTGAACCAGTTCACCGCCGGCAAGATCGCCGGCGTGGTCTCTACCACCATGGACGCCCTCACCATCCCCTGCGCCGGGGGCAAGGACACGACGGTCCTGATGATCGGCGACTATTCCAACGGCAATGACGGCATCGTCCTGAAGAACGGGACCAGCCTCGCCGCCATCAAGGGCCGCAATGTGAATCTGGTGGAGAACTCGGTCTCCCACTACCTCCTGGCCCGTGGCCTTGAGAGCGCGGGGCTGAAGCTCTCCGACGTGAAGGTGGTCAATACCTCCGACGCCGACATCGTCGCCGCCTTCCAGGCGCCGGCCACCAATGCCGTGGTCACGTGGAACCCCCTGCTCTCCGAGATCGAAAAGGCGCCCGGCGCGACCAAGGTGTTCGATTCTTCGAAAATCCCCGGCGAAATCCTCGACACCATGATCTTGGCCACCGACACGCTGAAGGCCGAGCCCAACCTCGGCAAGGCGCTCACCGGCGCCTGGTATGAGACCATGGCCCTGATGAAGAAGGGCGATGCGGCCGGCACGGCGGCGCTAGAAGCCATGGCCAAGCTCTCGGGCACGGACCTGCCCGGCTTCAACGCCCAGCTGGCCACCACCAACCTCTATTCAGCCGCGTCTGACGCCCTGGCCTTCACCACCGGCCAACCGCTGATCGACGGCATGGACAAGGTGCGCAAGTTCTCCTTCGAGATCGGCCTTTTCGGCCAGGGCGCCAAGTCGGTGGACGACATCGGTATCTCGTTCCCGGGCTCCAAGACCCTGGGCGACGCGGCGAACATCAAGCTGCGGTTCGACCCGACCTACGTGGACCTCGCGGCCCAAGGGAAGCTCTAGCCGCCCCTGAGTATCGTACCCATGCGCCGTCTCCTGAACGCCAAGCCGACGACCGGGGCGCGGTGGCTGCTGGGCGCCCTGCCGATCCTGGCGATCCTGCTGGTCTACCTGATGGCGGCCACGGCCCGGCACGCGGACAATCCGCGCGACAAGCTGCTCCCCATCCCCGCGGCCATGGCCTCGGCGGTAAAGGAGATGGCCTTCACGGTGGACCCGCGCACGGGCGAAATCCCGATTGTCGCCGACACCAAGGCGAGCCTCCTGCGGCTCGGCGCGGGGATCATCCTGGCCGGCGCCACGGCCCTCACCCTCGGCCTCGCCATCGGCCTCCTGCCCACCGTGAGGGCGGGATTGGGGCCGGTGGTCACAGCCATCGCCGTGGTGCCGCCCATAGCCGTCTTGCCCATTCTCTTCATCGTCTTCGGCCTCGGAGAAACCTCGAAGATCGTGCTGATCTTCATTGGCCTGGCGCCCATCATGGTGCGGGACCTCGCGGCCCAGGTGGCGGCCATTCCGCAGGAACAGCTGGTCAAGGCCCAGACCCTCGGCGCCTCCACCTGGCAGGTCGCCCTGCGCGTCGCCCTGCCCCAGGCGATCCCGCGCCTGATCGACTCCTTACGCTTCTCGCTCTGCCCGGCCTGGGTCTACCTGATCTCGGCGGAGGCCATCGCCTCGGATGTCGGCCTCGGCTACCGGATCTTCCTCGTCCGCCGCTACCTCGCCATGGACGTGATCCTGCCCTACGTCGTCTGGATCTCGCTCCTCGCCGTGGTCATGGACCTCGCCCTCCTGGCCTTCTCCAAAGGTTTCTTCGCCTGGGCCTATCCGCCCAAGGATGAGCGCTGATGGCGCCGGTGCTCAGCTTCCGGGATGTCTGGGTCGAGTACGGCGAGAAGGTCGTGCTCGAGAAAGTCTCACTCACCATCGACGAGGGCGCCTTCGTCTCCATCGTCGGCCCGTCCGGCGCCGGCAAGAGCACCTTCCTGCGGCTCGTTCTCGGCCAGGAATCCCCGACGCGCGGCGCCATCGATCTCGACGGCGAGCGCCTCACCGCCGAGCCGGGCCCGGACCGGGGCGTCGTCTTCCAGCGCTATTCGGTCTTCCCTCACATGACCTGCCTCGACAACGTCATGTTCGGCCTGGAGTGCAAGGCCGCGCCGGTGCTCTCCAACCTCTTCGGCGCCGCCCGCCGCCGGGTGCGCGACGAGGCCGCCGCCATGCTCGAACAGGTGGGCCTCGGGGACAATCTCACCGCCCTCCCCCGCGCCCTCTCCGGCGGCATGCAGCAACGCCTCGCCATCGCCCAGGCCCTGGTGATGAAGCCCCGCATCCTTCTCCTGGACGAGCCTTTCGGCGCCCTCGATCCTGGCGTGCGGCTGGACATGCACGGCCTCATCACCGGCCTCTGGCGCGAACATGGCCTGACCATCCTGATGGTCACCCACGACATCAAGGAGGCCTTCACCCTCGGCACCCGAGTTCTGGCCTTCGACAAGCGCCGCCGCGACGCCCAGGCGCCGCACCGTTACGGAGCGACAGCGGTCTATGATTTCCCGCTGGACAAGCCAGCGAGCCGCCGAGTGCCCGCCGCGATCGCCGAACTGATCACCCAACAACAATAACGCCGGCGTCCCGGCGAAGGCCGGGACCCAAACCGGCGGCGAGTCCACGCCGGGCGCCTGCATGCTGAAGCACCGCTTGGGTCCCGACTTTCGTCGGGATGCTTCAGGTGTTTTGGAGGGAGGAAATGTAGGCCCGCCAGCCGCCCAGCGCCGTGATATCCGACGCGCCCTCGATCGCCCTGGGCTCCGCCACGAACCCCTTCACGCTCGACCCGTCCTCCAGCGTCACCGTCCCAATGGCGAGCGGTGGCGGCACCTCTACGACGAAGCTCCCGAAGGCCGCGACATCGAGTTCGTAAACCTCCACCTCGAGCGATCCCCCGCCCTCGCCCACATGGATAAGGGCCGGCTTCGGCGGGGTGGAATTGGCGATGGCGTAGAGCTTGTAGGCAGGCGCGGTGCAGGTTTTCGCCACTAGTCGTGCGTCCCTGGAGATCAGCTGCCAGTGCAGAGGCATGCCGGCCAGGTGCGCCCCCACCACACAGAGCCGCACGGTCTGCGGTTTGCCAGCCGTATCCAGGGCGGGGGGCTCGGGCATGGGGGAGGTCTCCAGATAGCGAGTGGCGAGATCAAGGAGGGCGCGGTCGGACCACGCCGGACCGATCAGGGTGACGCCAAAGCCCGTGCCGTTCAGCCGAAACCCCGCCGGGACGGCGATGGCCGCCAAGTCCAGTAGGTTCACGAAGTTGGTGTAGCGGCCAAGATTGGCATTGAGGGCGAAGGGCTCGGCCAGCACCTCGGCGATGCGGTAGATCGTGCCAGTGGTGGGCAGCAGCAGCGTGTCGATGCCTTGCCACATCCGCTCGGCGGTCCGAGCGAAGGCCTGCAGCTGGTAGAGGCCCCGGAACGTCTCGACCGCCGAGAGCCCGGCGCCCGGCTGAACGATCGCCCGCACCACCGGATGCACCGCCCCCGGAGCATCGCGCAGGATGCCCTCCAGAGCCGCCGTCCGCTCGGCCACCCAAGGACCGGCGTAGAGCAGCTGCGCTGCCTCCAACAGCGGATCGATGTCGGCCTCCACCGGCGTTCCGCCGGCAGCCATGACCCTTTGGACGGCGGCGGCGAACATCGCCTCGGCTTCCAGGTCGCCGAAGAACTGCAACTGGTCCGGGCGCGGCACGCCGAAGCGGAAAGCCGCCGGGAGAGCCGGCTTCGCCGGGGCTCGCCGCGAATAGGGATCGGCTTCGTCGAAGCCGGCCACAACATCATCCACCGTCGCCGCGAGCGCCGTGTCGTGGGTGAACACCGTCACGCAATCAAGGGACCGGCACGCCGGAACCACGCCGCGCGAACTCCACCGCCCCTTGGTCGGCTTGAAGCCAAGGAGCCCGTTGAACGCCGCCGGCACGCGGCCCGATCCCGCCGTGTCCGTGCCCAGAGCAAAGTCGACCAACCCCGCCGCCACCGCCACCGCCGATCCCGCCGACGACCCTCCGCTGACATAGGCCCGATTGAAGACGCAGGCCGGGACGCCATAGGGACTGCGCGTCCCCACCAGCCCGGTCGCGAACTGGTCGAGGTTTGTCTTGCCGACCACCACCGCCCCCGCCGCGATCAGCCGCTCGACCACCGGGGCCGAAGCCTGCGGCTGGTAAAGAAACCCCGGACAGGCCGCCGTGGTCGGCAGGCCCGCCACATCGATGTTATCCTTCACTGCACAAAACGTCCCGGCGAGCGGCAGGGCCTCGCCCGCCGCCACGCGCGCATCCACGACCCGCGCCGCCGCGATCACCGCTGCATCAGGGAACCGCTCGATCCAGGCCGCCGCCTGCACGGCGTCATAGGCGGCGATCCTCGCCACCACCTCGACAGCCCGCGCCTCGACCGGCCCCATCAGACAGGCTCGATGGCGATCAGGGGCGCGCCCGCCGCCACGGCCTGCCGCTCCTCGGCATAGACCGCGCGCACGATGCCGGCCTCAGGGCTCGGCGCCTCGCACTCGGTCTTCATCGCCTCGATGATGGCGATGACATCGCCCTTCTCGACCCGGTCGCCGACCTTCACCAGCATCTTCCAGACCGAGCCGCCCAGCGGGCTTTCCACCGCCTCGGCGCCTTCCGGAATGACCACGGCCGGCGCGGCCTCGGCCTTGTCCTCGCTGGAGAGGGCGGCCACCCGGTCGAACTCGCCCTTCGCCTCCCAGTCGGCCCGCTCACCATCGAAAGCCGCCTGGCGCGTGGCCTGAAAGGCCGAGATCGAGGCGGCGTTGTCGGCCAGGAATTGGCGGTAGTCCTTGAGGCGGAAGGTCTCCTCCTCGACCCGGATTTCCCGCCGCCCGAGCGGGAAGTCCCGCCGCCACTCCATCAGCTCCTCATGGCTGACGGGAAAGAAGCGAATCTGGTCGAAGAAGCGCAGCAGCCAGGGCTTGCCGCCGGTGAAGGCCGTGGTCTGACGATAGGTGTTCCACACCTGGATCGTACGGCCGAACAGCTGGTATCCGCCCGGCCCTTCCATGCCATAGATGCACATGTAGGCTCCACCGATCCCCACTACATTGGGCGGCGTCCAGGTGCGGGCTGGGTTGTACTTGGTGGTCACCAGGCGGTGGCGCGGATCGACCGGCGTCGCCACCGGCGCGCCGAGATAGACATCCCCCAGGCCGAGCACGAGGTAGCGGGCGTCGAAGACGATGCGCTGCACCTCATCGATGGAGGAAAGCCCGTTGATCCGCCGGATGAACTCAATGTTGTCCGGGCACCAGGGCGCGTCGTCCCGCACCACGGCCATGTACTTGTCGATCGTCTCGTAGATCGCCGGGTCCTTCCAGGAGAGCGGCAAGTGCACGACCCGGCTCGGGATCTCGAAATCGTCAAGACTGCCCAACTGATCCTCGCAGCCCTCCAGCGCCGCGATCAGCCCGGACTGCGAGAGCTCGCGGCTGTCATAGTGCACCTGCAATGAGCGCACCCCCGGGACGATATCGATCACGCCCGGCAAGGCCGCATCCTCCAGGGCCAGCATCAGGGCATGCACCCGGATCCGCAGTTCCAGATCGAGAATAATCGGCCCGTACTCGACCAGCAGATGCCGGTCGCCCTGGCGCCGGTAGGTGACACTCGGCCTTTGACCCGCGGCCGGGGCGCTCTTCAGCACAGGCTCGGGCTTGGTCTTCGGCAACACGAAGGGCTTGGGTGCCGCGAGATTGGCGATCAGTTCGTCCTGGGCCTGTTCCGCCGCAACGGCCGCGGCGTCATCCACGACCGCGAAGGCCAGGCTGTCTCCTGGCGCCAGTTGCCCGACCTTCCAGAGATCCGCCTGGATCACCACGAACGGGCAAACGAACCCGCCCAGGGACGGCCCGTCCGGCCCCAATATGATCGGCATGTCCCCGGTGAAGTCGACGGCCCCGATGGCATAGGCGTTGTCGTGGATGTTCGAAGGGTGCAGCCCCGCCTCACCACCGTCGCGCCGCGCCCACTCCGGCTTCGGCCCCACCAGCCGCACGCCCGTGCGGTTGGAATTGTAGTGCACCGTCCAGGTCGCGCCTTCGATCATGGCGATGTCGGCGGGGGTGAAGAAATCCGGCGCCCCGTGCGGGCCCGGCAGAACGCGGACGATCCAGGTCTTGGTCAGTTCGGGCCGCAGGCGGGGATCCAGCGCCGGATCGACGCCCGGCCCGTCCGTATGGGCCAGATGCAGCACATCCCCCGCCGCCAGGGCCCGCCCGGCATGGCCACCGAAGCCGCCGAGCGTGAAGGTCGACCGGCTGCCCAGGTAGGCCGGCGTATCCAGCCCGCCCTGCACCGCGAGATAGGCGCGCAGGCCCGCCCCCTTCACGCGCCCCAGCTTCAGGGTCTGGCCGCAATGCACCGGCGTCGGCGCATAGGGCGCGACCGGCTCCCCATCGAGGTTGGCCTCGAGCGTCGCGCCGCCCAGACAGACCACGGCGTCGTGGTTGAAGAGCAAGGCGGGGCCGAGGGCGGTGATCTCCAGCCCCGCAGCGCCCTCGTCATTGCCCAGTAGGCGGTTCGCCAGCCTGAACCCGAAGGCGTCCATCGGCCCGGACGGCGGCACGCCCACATCCCAATAGCCCTGACGGCCCGGATAGTCCTGCACTGTCGTCGCCGGTCCGCCCGAGAGCACCCGGATCGTGCGCGGTTCATAGGGGATCGTCGCCAGGGCCCGTGTCGAAACCTGGCCGCTGGCGAACACGTCGCTTCGGGCTACCTGCCGCAGCCAGCCGAGATTGCTCTCCAGCCCGGCGATGCGCGTATCGTCGAGGGCCTTCTGCAGCGCCTCGACCGCCTCACCGCGTGTTTCCGCCGTCACAATCAGCTTGGCGATCATCGGATCGTAAAAAGCGCTGATCTCCGATCCATCCGCGACCCAGGTGTCCACACGCGGCCCGGCCGGGAACTTCGCTTCCGTCAGCACGCCCGAACTCGGCCGGTAGTCCTGCCCCGGATCCTCCGCATAGAGACGGGCCTGGATCGAAAACCCGGACGGCGCGGCCAGCGGCCTCTCCAGAAAGCTGGTATCGCCCGCCGCGCAGCGGATCATCCACTCGACCAGATCGACCCCAGTGACCTGCTCGGTCACCCCGTGCTCCACCTGCAGGCGCGTGTTCACCTCCAGGAAGAAGAAGTCGTCGCGCTCGGCGTCGTAGAGGAATTCCACTGTCCCGGCGGAGCGGTAGTTCACCGCCTCACCCAGCCGCACCGCCGCCGCCATCAGGGCCTCGCGGGTCCTGGCGGGCAGGTGCGGCGCCGGCGTCTCCTCGATGACCTTCTGATTGCGCCTTTGCAGGGAGCAGTCCCGCTCGCCTAGGGCCACCACCTTGCCGGCCCCGTCTCCGAAGATCTGCACCTCGATGTGCCGCGCCTGGCGCACATAGCGTTCCAGGAAGACGCCGCTATCCGCGAAATTCGCTCCGCCCAGCCGCGCCACAGCCTCGAAGGCCTCGGACACCGCCGAGCCGTCCTCGCAGACCCGCATGCCGATGCCGCCGCCGCCCGCCGTTGCCTTCAGGATCACCGGATAGCCGATGGCTTCGGCCGCCTTCAGGGCCGCCCCCGCGTCGGTCAGCAGGTCCGTGCCGGGCGCGAGAGGCACACCATGCGCCTGCGCCAGGTCCCGCGCCGTATGCTTCAGGCCAAAGGCGCGGATGTCGGTCACCGACGGCCCGATGAAGGCGATGCCCGCCGCCGCGCAGGCTTCCGCGAAAGCGACATTCTCCGACAGGAATCCATAGCCCGGATGGATCGCCTCGGCGCCCGTGGCCTTGGCCGCCGCCAATACGGCCTCGACGTTCAGATAGCTCTCCGCCGCCGGGGCTGGGCCGATGCGCACCGCCTCGTCCGCCTGGCTCACATGCAGGGACCCGGCGTCGGCGTCTGAGAACACCGCCACTGACCCCACGCCCATGCTCTTCAGGGTGCGGATGATGCGGGAGGCAATGGCGCCGCGATTGGCGATGAGGACCTTCCTGAACACCCCCTACTCCGTGATGACCATGCGCACCGGCGTCGGGTTGAAGCCATTGCAGGGGTTGTTGATCTGCGGGCAGTTGGAGACCACGGCCACGAGGTTCATCTCCGCCCGGATGTCCACGAAGAGCCCAGGCGCGGAGATCCCATCGACGATCCCCAGCGCCCCGTCCGCCTCCACCGGCACGTTCATGAACCAGTTGATGTTCGAGACCATGTCCCGCTTGCCGCGCCCGAACCGCGCATTCGCCTGCAGGAAGTTCTCCACGCAGGCATGCTGGCTCTTGGTGTGGTGGCCATAGCGCAGGGTGTTGCTCTCGCAAGAACAGGCCCCGCCGATGGTGTCGTGATAGGCCACATTGGTGGCGGTGATGGTGGCCATGGCCCGCCCCTCATTGGAGCGCAGCACCGAGCCTTCGCGCAGGAAGATATTGCCCTGGGCCGCGATGGTGTCCTGGGCCGAATAGCGCTCGGCGTCGTCGGCCAGGGCGTACATCAGGAAGTCGATGGCTTGGTTGCCCTCCAGGTCGATCATTCGCAGGGTCTGGCCCTTCTTGACCACGGCCGCCCAAGGCGCGCGCGCCGGCACGATCTCGTCGAGGATCGCCATCAGAGCTGCCCTTCGGTGTTGAGGTACGCGCGCAGGCCCTCCGGCGTCGCATTGCGGATAGGATCATCCGTGGGCGTCGCTTCGCCGCGCCAGGCCAGGGCCCGCGCCGGCGTCACCGCATAGGCGGCCCGCCCATCCAGCACATGCGGGCAATTGGCCAGCACGACGATCACGTCCATCTCGGCCCGCAGCGTCACCTGCCGCCCAGGCGCAAACGGTCCGGCATTCAGCCGGGTCGACCCATCCGTTTCGATCCGCACCCCCTTGAAGAAGTTGATGCAGGGATGCACGTCCTTGCGGCCGAGGCCGAATTTCGCGACCCCCAGCATGAAGCGGTCGCGGCCATTGGGATGCGGCCCCCAGTTGTCGCCCTCGCCGTACTTCTCCGCGTTGGTCGCGGCATTGGAGGTTCCGCAAAAGGCGTCATGTGTGCCCGCCGTATCCTCCAGGATCGCAGCCAGCACATTGCCCATGTCCGAGAGCAGCAGCTTGCCGGCCCCCAGATAGGCATTCCACTGCACCTTCACCGTGTCGGCCACATTCAGCCGCTCCACGGGCCGCCTTGCATTGAACACCAGCATCGAGAGGCAGGCGTCGCCCTCCAGATCGGTTAGCCGCAACCGCGCCCCGCACGGCAGCTCCTTGGCCGCATAGCCGCCCGCCGCAATGGTCTCGGCCCACAGCATGTCGGCCGCCGCGACGCCCGCCGGGATGTCCGTGGCGCTCGACGCAGGCAAGGTCGGCATGGCCTCAACCCGGGCGGCGGCGGCCTGGGCCCGCGCATGGGCCTGGGCGGATTTCGGATCGGCGGTTTCGCTCATCGGCCAGGCTCCGCATCGTGCAGGGGCGGCAGCAGGGCCGTTGTCGTCACCAGCTTGATCTGCTGCACGCCCCGGATCCGGCGGAGCACGTCGCAGAGCGCCTGCAGCCGCTCGCTCGGCCCCTGCACGAGCAGCACCTCCAGAGACTGATCGTCCTCCAGAAACACATGCTGTGAGGAGATCACCTCCTTCAGGAATTGCCCCTGAGCCTGGGCCAGCGCCGTGCGCACATGCCCCTTCTCCGCCCGGTAGATCAGCGTCACCGTGCCGGCCAGCACCGCCCCTTTCAGGCCCTCCGAATGCTCCGCCAATTCATGCCGGATCAGCTCAGCGATCATCTGCGAGCGACTGGGCAGTCCCCGCTCGGCCACCATGGCGTCGAGCTGGGCGAGGAGCTCCGCCGGCAGGCTCACGGAGAGCCGGGCGAGCTGGGACAAGGCCTCGTCGGTCATGGACATCAGGACATCCGGATTATTACGAATTGTGCAAATCGTAATAACGGAAGCCACCTGGAAATCCACCCGTTGATGCGCTTCTAGGCGCCTGCCGCCCTGAAAGGGGCGCCTTCCTTCTCGGCCGGATCGCCGTTCAGCACTGTGGCGGTGTGAGCCATCACCGCCGCGGCTGGCATGGCGCTCCAGCCCTGCAGCAGGCTGCCCCGGCCAAACGGCGGCGAGAAATATTCCACCGCCCCTGCCCAGCCGTTCGCCAGCGAGGTCTTCCACCACCGGGTCAGGGGATAGCGCCAGCCCGGCAGGCCGCGCCTCAGGCGCTCCCAGCCGTAAAGTCCGGAGAGATACGGCCAGTCCGCGCCATTGTGATAGCGGAAGGCGAAGGCGGTCTTCGCCCTCACATCGCGCCGCCGCTTGAAGGGCGGATAGGCGCAGATCATGCCCCAGTCACCCCAAGGCTGAGACCGGTTCGAGCGGCTCTCCAGGCGCATCCGAACCGCCTCCAAGGCGATCAGGGCGCGGTCCTCCGGCACGGCGTTGTTTCGCAACAGAGTGAGGCTATCGAGGGTCAGGTGGTCTTCGACGAAGTCGCCGGCGGAATAGTCGGCATAGGCGTCGCCTACGGTGAGCTTGGCCTCGATCTCGATCCGCGCCAGCAGAGCGAGGGCCGCGGCTTCCTTGGCCAGCAGCGGATCGTGGGCGTCACCCAGCCGAGCGATGACATCCAGCGCCCCCACCCAGAGGCCGAGGTTGTAGGCCACATAGCCTTCGCGGAAGACGTTGTCGGCCCAGTCCCGATCATGCCTCGGCTTCAGAGGCAGGGCCTCGCCCGGCGCGCAGAAGCCCCGGTAGCGGTCGAAAATCGCCCGGATCAGTCCCCAATGCTCGTCAGCCGGTCCGCGGTCGCCCGTGGCGCGCTCATAGTCGCCGATCATCAGGATGAAGAAGAACGGTGAATCGAAATGGTCGCTCCACCATTCGCGGCCCTTCGCATGTTCCTTGGCCATGTGCGGCGCGGCCCGCACCTTCTCGCGCCAGGCCTTGGCCTGGACGGGGTCGGCGACGATCACAGCGCTGGGCGCTTCACCGTCCGGGTGGACGCCGTGGGAGAGCAATTCGATCTCCTCGGCCACCACCTCGGGCGCCAGGGTGAGGAGAGCCTGTAAGGTCCAGTAGCCATCGCGGAAATAGGTCCGTGCCGGGGCGCTGTAGGCCAATCCCGCCGCCAGTCCGGCGAAGGAGCCATCCTCATGACGGCGGATTGACGAGAGCGCCGCGTGCAGGCCCTGCATCACCATTGATCGCAGCTCCGGATCGGCCGAGGGCAGGCCGTCGCACCGGCGCACATGGGCCTCGGCCTCGGCGATGATCTGCTCGGGCGTCAGCTCGAAAGCTGCCCGCGCCTCGGCCCGGTGGCCGCCCGCCGTGATGATCAGGTCGTCTCCGGATTGGCAGATTTTCACGACGCCCCACGGCATCACCGCAGCCTTCAGGCCGCTGGCTTCGGTCGTGACCTTCGGCGGGTCGATCTTCATCCACCAAGGAGCCGGGGACCGGGCCGGGTGAATGCGCTGCAGCTTCGCCCCCCGGATCAGCAAGGCCGGCCGCGAGGTCGCCGCGAAAATCCCGCCGCCCTTCGTCTGGATACGGTTCGGCCCGTAGACGAACGGGCCTTCGAGCGGCGTGAAACGGATGACACCCAGCCGCCCCGCGCCCCAAAGCGACAGCTCCAGCCGGCCATCGGGGGTCGCATAGCCTTGCAGCCGCGGGGCCATGATCGGCAGGACAAGCGCCTGCGCCGCATCCAGGAGACCGTCCGGGCGGGGACGAAGACGCAAGCTGGGGGGCGGGCGCGTCATGCCTTCACTCTAACGCACCAGGCGGCGAAAGGCTCGCCTAGGGGATCACCCGGATCGTGGCGCGGCGGTCCTGCCAGTCGTCGGCGCCGTCGCCGTTCACCGCCCGGGTCTGCCATTTGACTTCGATCGTGGTGGGATCGACGCCGATATCGGCCATCACTGTCGCCAGCTCCCTGGCCCGGCGCTCCGCCAGCCATTCGGGCTCGGCGAACCGCTCGCCGTTTGAGAGCAGGGGCGCGGCGCGGTAGGCGGTGATATCCACCCGGTGCGCCTTAATGGCCTGGGCATAGACGAGGGCTTGCTGCATCTCGCGGATCGAGCGGGTCGCGCGCTGGGCCTCGTACTCGTAGTAGACGGTGAAGGTCTTCTCCACGAACGGCGGCTGAGGCGGTTCAGGGCGGGCCCCGCCGGGCGGCTGGGCTTCGCGCAGGCCCCGGGCGATCAGTTCGGCGACCGGGGCGCGGGGGCCTGGGCCACGCGGGGCGAAGGGCACGGTGTAGCGGCCATCGTCCGGCAACATGGTGTTGCAGGTGGGATCGAGGTCCGGCAGCACGGAGATCTTCACCGGCTTCAGCACCTTGCCGCCGCAGATGTTCGGCTCGTCGGAGACGACACCTTCGATCAAAGCCTGGTGCCCCAGGAACGGCGGATAGAGCTCGCCCGAGGCGTCGATCTGGATGGTCAGGTAGTAGCGTTGGCCCTGATAGTCGGCGAGCCAGCAGGGCACGGTCGCGGTGTCCTGCAGGATCGGGCAGGCGACGAAATTCATGTGCCCGGCCGGCGGCGTCGCGGCCATGGCGGCGACGGGGATCAGGGCGGCCAGGGCCAGGGAGAGAAACCGCCGGGCCATCAGAGCACGCTCAGGAAGTTGATCAGGTCGACCTTGTCCTGTTCGGTCAGGCCGATGTTGTAGCGGCGGTCATAGAAGTCGACGAGCTCGCGCAGATTGGCCGCAGACCCGTTGGCGAAATAGGGCGCCCGGGCCGACAGGCCCCGGAACTGCTGCATCACCACCGAGCCCACATCCATGCACCGCCCGCTGATCAGAGCCCGGCCCGGATCATGGGTGTAGATCACCCGGCCGAGGAACATGTGCGGCGGGGCGTCGGCCTTGCAGGTGATTTTGAAGAGCGGCAGGTCTGGGCGGCGCTCGCGGTCCTGAGGGGTGGTGAGGACCTGGTTGGCATAGGGCAGATTGGACGTTCCGAGGTCAACCCAGCCGGAGACGAGGTCCATGCCGGTCATCTGCATGTTGTGGCAGGTGGCGCAGGTGCGCTTGGCCGGGTTGCCGAGGCCGACCGTGTTGAGGTGCATGGAATCGCGAACCCAGAAGGGCCGCAGGAAATAGATGTCGTAGCCGCGCACGACGGAGAGCCGGAACGCCCGCTGCTCCCGGGTTTCGCCGAGCTGGGCGGTCTTCCACATGTTGAAGTCGAAGAAGACCGGGTCGTCGAAATTATCGCCCAGCACACCGTTGGGGTTGCGCTCCAGATTGCGAGGGCCCAGCGCCCTCGGGCCGCCGGGCTCATCGAGGCGGCCCGCGCCGCGGGAGGAGACCTGAGCCGAATAGACGCTCATCTCGAAGTCGGTGAGCTGGGTCAGCTGGGCTTCGGTGAGGGCGCCTTGCATCTGCAGATGGGTGAGGGCCGCGTCGCGGGCCTGGGCGCGGAGGGTGGGCGCGCGGGCGTCGGACATGATCTGCATGGTCACCCGGCCGCCGGTTTCCGGGTCGGTGGCCATGGGGAGGCCCGTGTTCTTCGGGCCGAAGAGATTGATGCGTCCGCCAATGCCGCGCTCGGGGCCGACGACGTATTTGAGGTTCGCGACCGGGCGGGGGCGGCGGTAGACGGAGATGGTGGGCGTCGCCGAGTTCAATCCGTACTGGGGATTGGTGTTGCAGCCGGTCGGGTCCTGCACGACCTCGATGGTGAATTCCGGATCGATCCGCGTGCCGTCCGGGCGTTTGGGCGGCCAGGGCAGGGCGATGCGGAAGAGGCCGCGCTTCAGGAGGAGGGAGTGGGAGGCCGCATCCGCCTGGGGCAGGTTCGGGCAGTTGGAGCCGTCGACGGAGGCGAACAGGGGATCAGAGCCATTGGTCTCGGCCCAGCGGCGCTGGATCGTCGCGACCGAGATGCTCATGGCATTGGCCGGCTGGTGGCACGTGACGCAGGCCCGGCCGTTGGTTCCGATGGGGGCGAAGAAGGGGTGGGTGCGCGGATCGATCGCCGCGCCGGTGTAGAGAAAGCCCACCGCGCCGGCGTCGTCAGCGAAGGCCGCTTCGGTGGGGACGGGCGGCGAATTGCCGGGGGTCCACCAGCCGCCGTCAGCGTCGTAGTCGGTGTCAGGGGCTGGAGCGGGAGGCGGGTCTCCGGCGGCGGCGAGGCCGAGGGCGGCGACAGAGGCCAAACCCGCCGCGCCCAGCCAGGCCAGGCGCGATCGGCGCAATACCTCATACAGCCTGCTCAACACCGGCGCGTTTCCCCGAACTGGACGGGTGCTTGAACCTACCCCGTCCTCGAACCAATTGTCAGTGACACATACAGATTGTCAACGCGGGGCGCAGCGTCGTCACGTCACGCGCGAGAAGGGTTGCGCTCCCCCTCCCCCCGCTGGCAAATGGCGCCATCTGATTGTCATTCATCGGCCCATTTTGACGGGCTGGCTCATTTTGAAAGCTTGTGACTTTGAACGCTGCCGTCAAAGCCGGGTCCACCGACCCGCTGCTCGCCCCCTTCGCCACGGTTGAAGATATCCTCGATGGCCTGGCCGAGGTCGGCTACATCGCCTCGCGCCGCATCGCCACGTCGCTGTTCATGGCGGCCCACCTGAAGAAGCCGATCCTGGTGGAAGGCCTGGCGGGCGTCGGCAAGACCGAGCTCGCCCTCTCCACGGCGGCGCTGACCGGCCTGCCCCTGATCCGGATGCAGTGCTACGAGGGCCTGGATGAATCCAAGGCGCTGTACGAATGGAAGTACGGCAAGCAGCTGCTCTACACCCAGATCCTCAAGGACCGCATGGCGGTGGAGCTGGGCGCCGAAGGCTCCATGGATGAGGCCATGGAAAAGCTCCACGGCATGGGCGACCTCTTCTTCTCCGAGCCCTTCCTGGAGCCCCGGCCGCTCTTGAAGTCGATGCGCGAGGAGCACGGATGCATCCTGCTGATCGACGAAATCGACAAGACCGATGAGAGCTTCGAGGCCTTCCTGCTGGAAGTGCTGTCAGCCTACCAGGTGACGATCCCCGAGCTCGGCACGATCAAGGCCCTGTCGACGCCGATGGTGTTCCTGACCTCGAACAATGTCCGCGACCTGGGCGATGCCCTGAAGCGCCGCTGCCTGCACCTGCACATCCCCCTGCCCGACCCGCAGCTGGAAGAGCGGATCGTGGCCACCCGCGTGCCGGGGATCGATGAGCGGCTGAACCGCCAGCTGGTCGGCTTCGTGCAGGCCCTGCGCGGCATGGATCTGCGCAAGAGCCCCTCGATCTCCGAGACCGTGGACTGGGCCCGCGCCCTGCTGCTCCTGCACGCCCACACCCTGGATGCGGACCTGGTGCACGAGACGCTGAACGTGATCCTGAAGTTCGAACAGGACATCGCCGCCATCGAGCCCCAGATCTCCGAACTGATCCGTCGTCCCACCTGAGGCTGATCGGATGGGACAGACCAATCCCAAGTCCGCTCATCCCGGCGAAGGCCGGGATCCAGGTGTTTTCTGGCTGATTGGTTCAACTGCGATGTTTGGGTCAGACCTACCTCACAAACAAAAAAGCCTGGGTCCCGGCCTTCGCCGGGATGAGCGGGGTTTCAAATGAGTGTCGCAAGCGACACCGAACGTGGAATGCAAAGGACCCTGGAGGATTTCCTCCGGGCTCTGCGGGCCGCCGACATCAAGGTCTCGCCGGCCGAGGCGATCGATGCGCACCAGGCCGTGGACGTGGTGGGCTATGCCAGCCGCGAGCTTTTCAAGGATGCGCTGTGCGCCACCCTGGCCAAGACGGCCGATGAGGTGGACCGGTTCGATGTCTGCTTCGAGACCTTCTTCCAGCGGGAGATGCCGTCGAACGAGCAGCTCTCCGACCAGGGCGACCCGCAGCAGAACGCCCTGGCCAACGAAGCCCTGGACGAGAACGAGGCCGGAGCGGAGCTGGCCCAGATGCTGCTGAACGGGGATGCGGCGGGGATCGCCCAGGCCCTGGAAGAAGCGGCCAATCGGGCAGGCGTGCAGGAAATCAGGCTGGCCACCCAGCGCAGCCGCTACACCCGGCGGATCATGGATGAGATCGGCCTCGCCGACATCGAGCGGATCCTCTCCCAGGCCAAGGCCCGGCAGGATGCGCAAGGTGAAGCCCTGGCCGAACGGCTCACCTCCGGGCGCCAGGCCCTCTTCGACGAGGCCGGTAAGCTGGTGGCCCGGCAGCTGGAGCTCTATGCCAAGGAAACCGGGCGGAAGATGCGCGAGGAGCTGCTCGCGCAAAAGACCCTGACCGGCATCGACGACGAAGACATCCAGATGATGCAGTCTCTGGTGCGCAAGATGGCCAAGCGTCTGGCCAACCGCTATTCGCGCCAGCAGAAGAAGGCCAAGAAGGGCAAGCTGGACATGGGGCGCACGATGCGCCGGTCCCTCGCCTTTGGCGGCATTCCCTTCGAGATCATCTGGAAGCAGGAGAAGGTCGACCGCCCGAAAATCGTGGTGATGTGCGACGTCTCCAAGAGCGTGGCCGCGGCGGCCCAGTTCCTGCTGCTGTTCCTCTATTCCCTGAACGAAGTGGTGGACCGCATCCACTCCTACGCCTTCTCCGGGCGGCTGGTCTCGGTGGACGAGATCCTGGCCGGCGACGACGTGGAAAAGGCCATGTTCCAGATCCTGCGCACCATCGGCTTCCAGCAGACCGACTATGGCAAGGCGCTGGAGGACTTCTGCGACCTGCACCTGGACGACCTCGACCGGCGCACGACCGTGATCATCCTGGGCGACGGGCGGACCAACTATGCCAACCCCCGGCTCGACCTGATGCACCAGATCATGGAGCGCAGCCGCTCGGTGATCTGGCTGAACCCCGAACCGGAGACCTACTGGCCGACGGGCGACAGCCAGATGATCCGCTACGCCCGCTTCTGCCACGTGGCCAAGACCTGCAACACGCTGAACGGCCTGGAGCGGATCGTGGAAGACGTGCTGCGGAGTTACGTTCCTAAGTGATCCCCGGTGATGAGGGCGCGGCGCGCCCTCATCACCGTATTCGCACCGTATTTGACCGTATTTGCGCCCCTTAGCGCCACTTCGCGCGCCTTCCGTGCGCGGCTTGCGCCACGCCGCGCCCCTTCCCTGCCCGCCCCCGCTCACGATGCGCCTTCACCAGAGCGACTTGGGGAGAAGATGGTTTTCCAGGAGGCGCAGATAGCCGGCGGGGTCCTTCTCGCGCAGGGCGGCGAGGAAGGGGCCGTGGTGGCGGTGGAAGTCCTCCAGGATATCGAGGGTGACGTTCGGGCGGCGGCGGCGGCGCCGATCCTTGGCGCCCTTCGGCTTGCCGGGGTTGCCGGGGGCGAAGCGGCCGTTGCGGGAGGCTTCCCAGTTTGGGACGTCCACCACTCGTGGGAGGTCGCTCTCGCGGTAACGACTCACTTCGTTACCGTCATCATCGATCCAGGCTTGTGTTTCCGGGTCCCATTTCATTTCGCGATCCTTTTCGCTTGAGCCCTCGCGGGCGAAAAGGTTCGCTTATAGCGCTAGCTTAAGGTTCGCGTCAAGCGATTTTCGCGGACCGCTAACGCGCTGTCTCGCGATGGCGCGCATGCATCTCATCGCGCAGGCCTCCGCCAATCGCGGCCGTAACGCAGGCAATGAAGGCCGAGGTGAGGAGGCCGACGCCGAGGAAGAAGGCGAACTGGGCCGTCTTCTCCGCCTCATTGGATGTGGCGACCACGGCGTCCGCCGCCGGGTGGGCCGCGGTGAGGCCGGCGAGCGCCGCCATGACGACGGTGGCGAACGCCCAGGCGAGGAGGCCATGGGTCGTGTCGCGGAAGAACACCTCGTGGGTGTGGACGTGGCGCCACTTCGTGCGCAGGCGCCCGGCCAGGTAGCCGCCGAGGGCGGCGGACAGCACCTGGGCCGTGACCATGGCCGCGCCGGCATAGGGGTTGAAGTCATCGGGCGTGATGCGGGCGCCGGTGAAGGGGCCGCCGAAGCCGTAGCCGAGCCCGGCGGCGAGGGCCGCGACCACGGTGGTCATGCCGAGGGCGGCGACGGCGCCGGCGAAGACAGCGCCCCAGGCGACGGCGGACTGGTCTTCATCAGGGGCGGCGGCGGGCGAGCCGGCGGGGGCGAGCACGGCCTGAGGCGCCACGGCCTCGAGAGAGATCTCGGACATGACGGGCGCCTAGAAGTGGTGGGTGCAGAAGGCGAGCAGCAGAATGATCGGGATCGGGATCCCGAGGAGGTAGAGGAGGACGGAGCGCATGGGGAGGGTCCCTTCCAAGCTGAGGTGGGAAGGGGGAACGCGGGTGGGGGTGGGGAGGTTGCGGGGCAAATGGGGGAGCGCTGCGAAGTACGGATCCCCGGTTCAGCCACCTTCTCGACATGCCTGCCGGCTTCCCCGGCACCGCGATCAAATGGATCACAACAGCAATGATTGACAATTCCATCCTCTGGTTGAAGCTGCGCAGGCTATATCGGAGAGTTGCAGAATGGGATTCGACATCAATCGCTTCAAACGAAGGGGCGTACCGAGCGACCAATACGAACGCCAGCTGACCCGGCTAGTTACTTCAGGGAAAGAAGTTAGCTGCGTTGAGGCAGCTGTCGGAGACGCCATTCGCAACCTGCAAGAGCGCCAGGGGCGCTCTTTCGTGATCTATGGAGAGCCCCAAAGCGGAAAGACTGAGATGATGATCTGTCTAACCGCACGTCTGATCGATGAGGGATATACTTTCATCGTTCACTTATTGAATGACAGCGTCGATTTGCTTGGACAAAATTTGGGGCGATTCAAGTCATCCGGCCTCGCGCCTGCAGCACGCAATTTCAGCGAAATACTCGACCCCGCAGTCAAGCTAGACGGCCAAACGCATGTCATTTTCTGCAAAAAGAACGGGAGCGATCTTCGCAAACTCGTTGAAAAGATCGGCTCAATAGATAAGATCGTAGTAATTGATGACGAAGCCGACTATGCTTCGCCAAACGCGCGGGTCAACTCAGGCGCCAAAACACCAATTAATGACCTAATCGGCCAACTAATCGGCAAAACCGGCTACTACATAGGAGTCACCGCGACTCCGGCCAGACTTGATTTGAATAATACGTTTGATAACGATAGCGATCTTTGGGTAACTTTCCCGGCTCACTCGAGGTATACTGGACAAGATATATTCTTCCCACTTGACGGGCCTGTGAAATATCAACGTACGCTATTGTCCGATTCTGGGTCCGATCCTAAATTTCCAAGGCAAGCTCTATTTGGCTTTCTCGCCAGCGCGGCCTATCTAAATCAGTATGCAAATGCCGGAGTCGAGAAGAACTACTCGATCCTTGTCCACACAAGCGGCAAGAAGGCCGATCATAAGAGCGATTGGAACACCATGCACGATGCGTTGGTGGTGCTCGTAAAGCGTGAGGGCGGCGCATTCGAGTCGTATGCCCGATATATTTGGGAGTTGATTGCGAAGCGGTATCCCGACGCCGATCCCGATCGCGTTCTACACTACATCCTTAACAATATAGAGCGGCACGCGATCATTATACTCAATAGTGAACGTGATTGGAAAGACAATTCGAGCGCCGCCACCAACCCAACGAGTTTGTTTACAATAATCATTGGGGGAAACATCGTTTCTAGAGGCGTTACACTCGATAACCTTCTTTCAATGTTCTTCACACGCGACGTGAAGCACAAAATTCAACAGGATACATATATACAGCGCGCCAGAATGTTCGGAAGCCGTGGTGACTATCTGCGATTCTTCGAACTGACTATGCCCCAGTCACTATACCTCGATTGGCATCGATGTTTCGTTTTTCACAGACTCGCCCTGGCTGCGATTCAGGAGGGATTGGGCTCATTGGTATGGCTAGGGGACCAGCGAATCCAAGCCGTAGCATCCGGTAGCATTGATCGTTCGACAGTCGATTTGGATCGAGGGGAGATGTCTTTTGGCCTCTTTCGCTATTCGCCAGAGATCGAGCGCATTGTGGAGAGCGTAGGTTCGCCATTCGACAAGCTGACGCAGGTCGCGGAATTGGCGGGCGAAGCAGCACTCCCTGAATATGTTCGGCGCTTTGTACAGCGCACTGCTCCAAGCTCGAGCGCCGTCGCGATCCATCAATCGACAGATATCGCCGGTTACGCGGATGGTGCAGACGTTGACAAAGATCGAATTGTACGGAAGCGAGGCTTCTTCGGGAAATCTCAGCTTGAGCAAGCGAAATATCCTTCGGCCGTTCATCATTTTCGCGTCTTTCACAACGCCGGAACAACCGCTCGGATATTCTATAAATTTGTCGGAAACATTCAGTTCATAAAGAATACAGTCCATGATTCCTGACTACAAGTTTTACCACGGTGCAGTCGTCACAGAAATCCTTCAATGCCTTCGCGAGCCGATATCCTTGGAAGAAATAAACGAAGAAGGTCGATTGGGATCATATGTCTTAAACGGCAATATTGGAATTCAAATCAAACACTCTACTCAGCGTCTTGGCCCATGGCAGTTCACATTTACTCGCAACAATTTGGAGGAATTGGGAATTCTAATAAGCCTAAGGAGAGAGGTATTTGTCGCATTCGTTTGTTTTGTCGACGGTATAGCAACACTCAGCGCGCGCGAGATTCTTGACCTTATTGCTCCCGGCCAGACGGAGCAGGCCTGGGTGAGGATCGACCGCAGACGAGGGGGTTGGTATTCGGTTTCTGGCGCAATGGGTCCGTTGGCGCGCAAAAAGCCGAAAGGTGTCCAGATGATAGTTGATGCGGTGAGAGAAATTGGCTTACTTCCTCGGTCGATTGTTACTGCCCCCTAAGGCGTCTTAACGTCGATCCTCTCGGACCGCTTGAAGGACAATACAACTTCTTTACGCATACGCCTGCCGAGCGCGCCAACCGTAACAGGTAAGTATCTGCTATTTGCCGGCAAATCCCTTTCCGACCTACTGATTTCTTCGAAGCCACTATTTGTAGCGCAGTGCGCCAAGCCACTCGCATTGTCTATATAGACCTCGCTTATACAGCTATTTCCGACGACGAATGTGGCAATGCCACCGCTTTTGGTAACTCTGGCGATTTCGGAGGTCACAGACGCCAAATCGTAAGCATATCGAGTGACGATTGCATGCAGCCGCGCAGGAAGAGAGTGGATCGCGCCCATCGATTCTAGGGTCAACTCTGCGCTTTTTTGTGCCACCTTGTCGGTCAAGCCGCGCTCAGCACCAATACTCTCAGAGCGTATAGCCCTAAGTTCAGATATTCTGCGGCCAAGCCAGACCAACGATAACCTGTGGCCACGCAAATAATCAATTGCGTTGAGATACGGCGGGGAAGTCACCACGGCATCGACGGTGCCGTCCTGAATGTCTGAAAGGTTCCGCGCGTCACCGATGCGTATCTCAGCACCTTCGACAGGCGGCTCGTCGTCCAACCGGCGGATCAACGATTTCAATGAGCGGTCAAAACCATTCCAAACTGCATAGTTCGATTCAGTAGCAACCCGGTGTGGTCTACTATGCGAAGTGTCGCGCGCGAGGGAGGCCGCTTGCTCCTTCGTGACAATTATCCTGCTTAGGTTGAGGCGCAGAACATCAACTGCAGCTTCCCCTTTCATCCCGCGCGTCTCGGATTGCATTTCGTCCAGGACGAATGCGATCCGCCTCAAGTCAACAATTTGACTACCCCCGAACCAAAACCGGACAAATGAGGAAGTTTCATGATCCTCATCGATCCAGGGAAGCACCACCTGCCGATTGCCGAGGCCTTGCACTCGGGACTTCAGAGTTTCTGCAGCGCTCACAATATCCGCCTTAGCGACTGGCGTTGTCCAAACTTTCGACATCAAGACCGCGAGGGGATCCATGTCGTAGCCGATGGCTGAATGTCCGATGTTAGTGGCCTCTCGGAGGACGGTCCCCGATCCTGCCATAGGATCCAAAACGGTGCTCGTCGACGGGAGGGCGGAGAGGGCTTCGAGTGCCAACTCCGGTGCCATGCGGGCCGGAAATGGATGTACGGATTGGACCACGTGTAGGGACTTCCAAGAATTGTTTCGGCTTGATCGGGCTACCACCCGCGTGGATCGACCGACCGATGGTATGGCTATACTACCGAAAGTCGAGAGCCGAATGGCGCGGAATAGGACCTGTATGCATCGCGGTGCAGAGGTAGCCTGCATTCAGAGTCAGAATCCGGATTTCATTTTGCTGGTCATCCCGCCTACCCCACAAACACATCGGAGAAATCGCGTGGCAGGTTGATCAATTCCCTATTTCCCCATCGCCCGCCCCTTTCCCGAACCAGCCACACCGCAGACGACACCTTGTTCGGGCACGCGGCCGCATCGGCGCCGATTCGCTGGACGTTGGCGTGTGAGTTGCGGGCGCGGTCGGGCCAGGGAATCGAGCGTTTGGAGGGGTGGGAGCCGAAGAGGCTGAGGTCGTAGCGTGGGGTGTCGTGGGCTTCGGTGATTTCGAAGGCTTCGATGGTGTGGATGATGCGGCCGGCGGCCAGGCACATCTCGGGGCTGCGGCGGAGGTCGTCCCGGGAGGGTTAAGGCACGGGGCGCGCGGCAATCCCAAGACGATTGGAAGCCAGCCCTGGACGTGACTCGCCCACCCTGGCGCGCGGGGCGCGCCTGTTCCTCCCTTGACCAAGCTAAAGGAGGGTTGGAGCGGGGGTGGGGTTTAGAGGCAAATCCGGTGACAGGTTGAATGTTCCCCTATTTGGCCGGGCGCGCGCGGGCCGTCCAGCTACACCATGAACATCACTTTGTTCGGCTCTCGGTCGCCTCGGTGACGATGCTCTGGACGACGGCGTGTGAGTGTGCGGGCGCGTTCGGGCCAGGGGATCGAGCGTTCGGAGGGGTGGGAGCCGAAGAGTCTGAGGTCGGCGCGCGGGGTGTCGTGGGCTTCGGTGATTTCGAAGGCCTCGAGGGTGTGGATGATGCGGTCGGCGGCCAGGCACATCTCGGAGAGGCAGCGGAGGTCGCCGGTAGTGAGGTAGGGCGCGGGGGACGGGGCAATTCCAAGACGATGGGAGAGTGAGACCTCGACGTGACTTGCCCACCCTGGCGCGCGGAACGCGCCTTTCCCTCCCTCGGCCAAGCCGAGGGAGGGTTGGGTTCGTTGATGAGCGGGAATGAAAAAGGGCGGGAGCCTGAGCCCCCGCCCTTTGCTTCGCCCACCCTGCCCGGCTGCGCCGGGCTGTCCCTCCCAGCGTCCGCTGGGAGGGCGCCGCGGGTTTGGTTTTAGCGCTCGTTACTAAAGATGATCGTGCCGGCGGCGGCGAACATCCCACCAATCCCTTGGCAGAAGGAGATCTTCGCGCCGGGGACTTGGGCCGGGGCGATGCCGCGGAGTTGGCGGACGCTCTCCTGCATGGCGTACATGCCGTACATGCCCGAGTGCATGTAGGAGAGGCCGCCGCCGTTGGTGTTGATCGGCAGCTTGCCGCCGATGGAGGCGTGGCCGTCCTTGTAGAAGTCCGCCGCTTCGCCCGGCTTCAGGAAGCCGAGGTCTTCCAGGCCGTAGAGGGGCAGGTGGGCGAAGGCGTCGTAGATCATCAGGTGATCGACGTCCGAGTGCTTGATGCCGGCTTCCTTCATCGCCTGGGCGGCCGAGACCGTGAAGGCGCGGGAGGTGTTGAAATCCTCCATCTGGGAGACCATCGGCGTTTCGGAGCTCTCGCCCGTGCCCATGATGTAGACGGGCTTTTGCGGGAAGTCCTTGGCGCGCTCGGCGCTGGTCAGGATGAGGGCGCCGCCGCCGTCGGTGACGAGGCAGCACATCAGCTTCGTGAACGGATAGGCGATCATGTCAGCGTTCAGGACGTCGTCGATGGTCAGCGGATCCTTGAAGGAGGCGCGCGGGTTGAGGGCGGCCCATTCGCGCTGCACCACGGCGACGCGGGCGAGGTCCTCACGGGTGTAGCCGCGGGTCTTCAGGTAGCGCAGCACCGGGATGGTGAACATCGAGGGGGGGCCGGCGACGCCATAGGGGGCTTCGAACTGGGCGTTGAGGCCGGCGCCGCCGCCCCCGAAGCCGCCGACGCCGACGCGGGACTTGCCGCTCTCGCCGTGGGTGATGAGGATGGTTTCGGCCAGGCCCTCATTGATCGCGGCCGCGGCGTGGCGGACGTGGAGCATGAAGGAGCAGCCGCCGACGCCGGTGCCGTCGAGGTACTTCGGGGTGATGCCGAGGTAGTAGGCGAGGTTGGTCGGGCTTTCGCCGGCGCAGGCGACGCCGTCGATGTCGGAGGGCTTGAGGCCCGCATCGGCCATGGCGTTCAGCGCGGCGTCGGCGTGCAGCATCGTGACGGACATGTCCGGGATGCGGCCCATTTGCGTGGTTTCGGCGGCGCCGACCACGGCGACAGAATTCGGTTTCATGTGGAAGCGCTCCCTCAGGCCGGGGTGAAGAGGGGGAGCTGGGTTTCGCCCGCGGGCTCCCAGGTCACCTTGACGGGCATGTCGAGGACGAGGGCCTCGGGCGTCTGCGGACAGCCGACGATGTTGGTCAGCATGTTGACGCCTTCCTCCAGCTTCACGACGGCGATGGAGTGGGGCTCCTTGCCCATGTCCGGGCGGGGGCGGTGGTTGATCACGTAGGACCACAGGACGCCCTTGCCGGAGGCCTGGAACACCGAGACCGAACGGGAGCCGCACTTGGGGCAGAACGGGCGCGGCGGGAAATAGGCCTTGCTGCAGTCATTGCAGCGCTGGAGGAGCAATTCGCCCTTGGCGGCCCCCTCCCAGAAATGTCTTGTCTCCGGCGTGGATGCCGGGGCGTTCCTTGGCATGATCTCTCCCCTGAAATATCAATGGTTCCCGCCAATGGCGCGGGCAGGGGCTCCATAAAGACGAGCGCGGGCCCCGTGTCGATACCGCCCTTAGGGAAATCCGCCGCCTTGCCGGAAAAGACGCTGCTGCCACAAAAAACTTTGTTGGTCGTATGGCACTCGCGGACCGGAGGGGCGGAAGCGATGGCGCGCGCCGCCTATGGAGCGGCTGTGGAGACCGGCGAGGCGGAGGTGCGGCTGCTGGGGGCGGCGGAGGCCACGGCGGAGGATCTGGTGGCGGCCGATGGCTACATCTTCTGCGCGCCGGAGAACCTGGCGGCGCTGTCCGGGGCGATGAAGGAGTTCTTCGACCGCAGCTATTACGGGGCGCTGGGGCGGATCGAGGGGCGGCCCTATGCGGTGATGGTGTGCGGCGGCTCCGACGGCGAGGGGGCGGTGCGCCAGATGGGGCGGATCTGCACGGGCTGGCGGCTGCGCGAAGTGGCGGCGCCCCTGATCGTGATCACCGGGGCGCAGACGCCGGAGGCGATCGCGGCGGCCAAGACGATCGGCGAGGCGGACCTTGCGCGGTGCCGTGAGCTGGGGGCGGCGATGGCGGCGGGGCTGGCGCTGGGGGTTTTCTAAATCTCCGTGGCATCCCGGCGAAGGCGGGATGCACTCTCAGAATGAGATACCGCCCGCCTGAAAATGTCTACCGGTGTCATTCCGCTGGGGAATTCGTATGCGGGGCATACCAGCTATGAGGAAAACTCGCGTATTTTCTAAAGAAACGGGGTTGGCGGCGCGGTTTGGAGGGGCGTAGTGTCGGGCCATTGAACGCCGCCCCGGGGCTGGGCTGGCGAGCCTCCACATGACGGAGACTTAGCCGGGCCAGGCGCGGGAAAAGAGCGCGCACAGAGGAAACGGTTTTGCAGCGTACCGATATTGAGGGGCCCGATTACTTTCACAAGGTGGTCGATTGCCAGTGGGCCTGTCCGGCCCATACCCCCGTGCCTGAGTACATCCGGCTGATCGCCGCCGGGCGCTACACAGACGCCTACATGATCAACTGGAAGTCCAACGTGTTCCCCGGGATCCTCGGGCGCACCTGCGATCGCCCCTGCGAGCCGGCCTGCCGGCGCGGGCGCGTGGAGGAAGAGCCGGTGGCGATCTGCCGGCTGAAGCGGGTGGCGGCGGACAACAAGGACGACATCGCGGCCCTGCTGCCGCCCGTGGCGCCTTTCAACGGCAAGCGTGTGGCCCTGGTGGGCGGCGGGCCGGCCTCGCTGACCGTGGCCCGGGACCTGGCGCCGCTCGGCTACGAGGTGACGGTGATCGACCGGGAGCGCCGGGGCGGCGGCATGATCCGCAGCCAGATCCCCCGCTTCCGATTGCCGGAAGAGGTGATCGACGAGGAGGTGGGCTACATCGAGGGCCTGGGGGTGAAGACCCAGTATGGCCGCGAGGTGGACAGCCTGAAGGGCCTCTTGACCGAGGGCTATGACGCGATCTTCGTCGGCACCGGCGCGCCGCGCGGGCGGGACCTGGATATCCCGGGCCGCCAGGAGGCGGCGGCCAACATCCATATCGGCATCGACTGGCTGTCCAATGTGTCGTTCGGGCACATCGAGAAGATCGGCAAGCGCGTGATCGTGCTGGGCGGCGGCAATACGGCCATGGACTGCTGCCGCACCTCGCGGCGGCTGGGCGGGGATGATGTGAAGGTCATCGTGCGCTCGGGCTTCGACGAGATGAAGGCCAGCCCCTGGGAGAAGGAAGACGCCCAGCACGAGGGCATCCCGATCCTCAACTACCTGGTGCCGAAGGCCTTCCTGCATGAGGGCGGCAAGCTGACCGGGATGGCCTTCGAAGAGGTCGAGGCGGTCTATGACGAGAAGGGGCGCCGCTCGCTCGTGCCGACCGGGGCGCCGGACCAGGTGTTCGAGTGCGACGACGTGCTGGTGGCGGTGGGCCAGGAAAACGCCTTCCCCTGGATCGAGCGCGACATCGGCCTCACCTTCGACAAGTGGGACATGCCGGTGGTCGACGAGATCACCTTTGAGTCGACCCGCCCCGGCGTGTTCTTCGGCGGCGACGCGGCCTTTGGCCCGAAGAACATCATCTGGGCCGTCGCCCAGGGCCACGAGGCGGCGATCTCCATCGACCGGCACTGCCAGGGCAAGAGCACGGCCGACCGGCTGGCGCCGATGACCACCCTGATCTCGCAGAAGATGGGCATCCACGAGTGGAGCTACGACAACGAGATCATGAACGACCTGCGCTACAAGGTGCCGCTGCGCGATACGGCGGTGGCGCTGAAGGATGTGCGCATGGAGGTCGAGCTCGGGTTCGACCAGACCCTGGGCTACAAGGAAGCCGAGCGGTGCCTGAACTGCGATGTGCAGACCGTGTTCTCCGAGCCGCTGTGCATCGAATGCGACGCCTGCGTGGATATCTGCCCGGTGGACTGCATCACCTTCACGGCCAACGGCGATGAGCAGGACCTGCGCACGCGGCTGAAGGCGCCGGCGGTGAACGAGGAGCAGGCGCTCTATGTCTCCGGCGACCTGAAGACCGGGCGGGTGATGGTCAAGGACGAGGATGTCTGCCTGCACTGCGGGCTCTGCGCGGAACGTTGCCCGACCGGCGCCTGGGACATGCAGCGCTTCACCCTGGAAATGACCCACGCGGGGAGCCCGCCGCCGATCGCGATTTCCCGGCGCACCAAGGTGGGAGTCGCGGCATGAGCCAGATTTCAGCCACCAACGACTTCGTGGTGAAGTTCGCCAATGTGAACGGCTCTGGCTCGGCCAGCGCCAACAGCCTGTTCGCCAAGTCGATCCTGCGCTCGGGCGTGCCGGTGGCGGCGCGCAACATCTTCCCCTCCAACATCCAGGGCCTTCCGACCTGGTTCGAGGTGAGGGTATCGGGGGAAGGCCATATGGGCCGCCGCGGCGGGGTGGACCTGATGGTCGCCATGAACCCGCAGACCTGGGACAAGGACGTCGCCGAGATCGAACCGGGCGGTTACCTCTTCTACGACTCGACCAAGCCCCTGCATCCGGACAAGTTCCGGGCCGATATCAATGTCGTGGGCGTACCCCTGACCTCGATCTGCAACGCGGCCTATACGGACCCGCGGCAACGGCAGCTCTTCAAGAACATCATCTATGTGGGCGCCCTATCGGCCCTGATCGACATCGACATGGCGGTGCTGACCGAGCTGATCAACGAGGAGTTCGCCACCAAGCCGAAGCTGATCCCGTCGAACATCGAGGCCCTGAACCTCGGCCGGGACTATGTGGCGCAGAACCTGAAGCCGCTGGGCCTGAAGGTGCGCAAGGCGGACAAGGTCGGCGACGGCATCTTCGTGGACGGCAATACGGCCGCGGCCCTGGGCGCCATCTACGGCGGGGCGACGGTGTGCGCCTGGTATCCGATCACGCCCTCGACCTCGCTCGCCGAGGCCTTCACCAACTACTGCGAGGACTACCGCAACGACCCGGTGACGGGTAAGGCGCGCTACGCCATCGTGCAGGCCGAGGACGAGATCGCCTCCATCGGCATCGTGGTGGGCGCCGGCTGGAACGGATCGCGCGCCTTCACGGCGACGAGCGGGCCGGGCATCAGCCTGATGACCGAGTTCGTCGGCCTCTCCTATTTCGCCGAGATCCCGGCGGTGATCTTCGATGTGCAGCGCGGCGGGCCCTCCACGGGCATGCCGACGCGGACCCAGCAGTCCGACATCATCGCCGCGGCCTATGCCGGCCACGGGGATACGAAGCACGTCCTCCTGCTGCCGGAAGATCCGGCGGAATGCTTCGACATGGGGGCGCTGGCCTTCGATCTCTCGGACCGGCTGCAGACCACGATCTTCGTGATGCTGGACCTCGATATCGGCATGAACGAGTGGCTCTGCCGACCCTTCGATTATGATGAGAAAAAGCGCCTCGACCGGGGCAAGGTGAAGTCCTACGACGACCTGGAGGCCAATCCGGACTTCGGCCGCTACAAGGACGTCGACGGGGACGGCATTCCTTACCGCACCTATCCGGGGGCGCACCCGACGCGGGGCGCCTATTTCACCCGGGGCACCAGCCGCAATCCCTATGCCCGCTACTCCGAAGAGGGCGCGGTCTATGTGGACAACATGGAACGGCTGCTGCGGAAATTCGAGGCGGCCAAGACCCTGGTGCCGGCCCCCATCGCCCATCCGGCGGCCCGCAAGACGCCGCATGGGGTGCTCTATTACGGCTCCACCTCACCGGCCATGACCGAGGCCCTGCAGATCCTCTCCGGCAGCGGCCATGCCCTGGACGCCATGCGCGTGCGCGGCTTCCCCTTCGCCGACGAGATCATGGACTTCATCGACGCCCACGAGACGGTGTTCATCGTCGAACAGAACCGGGACGCCCAGCTGCGCACCCTGGTGATGAACGAGGGCAACAAGGACCCGGCCAAGCTGGTGCCGATCCTGCACTACGACGGCACGCCGATCACGGCGCGCTTCATCTCCAAGGCCATCGCCGAACACCTCGGCGTGACGCTGAAGGGGCTTACCTCCTCTGTCACGGAGGGCGCGAAATGACCTACCTGACCAAACCCCGCCTGCACCACCCGGCCCTGCAGCCCAACGGCCTGGGCTACCTGCGCCGCGACTATGAGGGCTCGGTCTCGACGCTATGCGCCGGCTGCGGCCATGACTCGATCACGGCCTCGATCATCCAGGCGGCCTATGAGCTGGATATCCCGCCGCAGCGGATGGCCAAACTGTCGGGGATCGGCTGTTCGTCGAAGACGCCGGACTACTTCCTCGGCAACTCGCACGGCTTCAATACCGTACACGGACGAATGCCGTCGGTGCTGACCGGCGCCAACCTCGCCAACCGGGATCTGATCTTCCTGGGCGTCTCCGGCGACGGGGACTCGGCCTCCATCGGGCTTGGCCAGTTCGCTCACTCGATCCGGCGCGGGGTCAACATGACCTACATCGTCGAGAACAACGGCGTGTACGGCCTGACCAAGGGCCAGTTCTCCGCCACCTCCGACAAGGGCTCGAAGTCCAAGCGCGGGGTGGAGAACCCGGACAACGCCGTGGACCTGGTCAGCCTCGCCCTGCAACTGGGCGCGACCTATGTCGGGCGCTCGTTCTCCGGCGACAAGGAACAGCTGGTGCCCCTGATCAAGGGGGCGATCCTGCACAAGGGCGCGGCCTTCATCGACGTGCTGAGCCCCTGCGTGCAGTTCAACAACCATGTGGGCTCGACCAAGAGCTTCGACTGGGTGCGCGAGCACAATGAAGCCGTGAACCGCATGGACGTGATCCTGCCGCGCAAGGAGATCGTGGCGGACTATGCGCCGGGGACCCTGACCCGCGTGACCCAGCACGACGGCTCGGTCCTGGCCCTGCGCAAGGTGGCGGCGGAATACGACGCCGGCGACCGCATCGGGGCCATGGGCTATCTGCAGGAACGCGGCGCCCTGGGTGAGATCGTCACGGGCCTGCTCTACGTGGACCCGGACGCCGAGGACATGCACGACGCCCGCGAAACGGTGGAAACGCCGCTGAACCAGCTGAGCGACGCCGAGCTGATCCCGGGGCGGGATGTGCTGAATAAGCTGAACGCGAGTTTCCGGTAGCTCTCTCGAACACCTCCCCTTCAGGGGAGGTCGGACCGCGCAGCGGGACGGGTGGGAGACAGCTGGAAGCAATTGCTCTGTTGGCCGGGCGGTCCCCCACCCTCGCCCTTCGGGCGTGTCCCTCCCCTGAAGGGGAGGGTTATCGGTTCCGGGCGGGATGCTAAGGTCGCTGTATGCACCGCCGCGCCTTCCTCTTCACCTCCGCCGCCGCGACCGCTACGGCCTCCCCTGCCTTCGCTCTCCTTCCGCCGATACCCACCGACCTGACCGCGCCCTGGACCGGGCCCTTTGGGGGTGTGCCGCCGTTTGGGACGTTTGAGGTTGGCGCCTTCCCCGCCGCCTGGGACCGGGCCATGGCGGCGGAACTTCAGGAGATTGACGCCATCACGGCGGTGACGGCGCCGGCGACGTTCGAGAACACCATCGTGCCGCTGGAGCGGTCCGGTGAGGCCGGAGACCGGGTCGGGACGCTCTACAATGTGCATTCCGGCACCCTGTCGACGCCGGAGTTCCAGGCCATCGAGCAGGCGACGGACCCGAAGCTGGCGGCCCATTCGGACAAGATCCTGCAGAACGACGCCCTCTTCCGGCGGATCGAGGCGGTCTATCAGGGGCGGGCCAGTCTCAACCCCGAACAGCAGCGGCTTTCCTGGGTCTATTGGAACCGGTTCGTGCGGGCGGGGGCGCGGCTCTATCCGGAATCCAAGGCGCGGGTGGCGGCGATCAACCAGGAGCTCGCCACCTGCTTCAACACCTTCTCGCGCAACCTGCTGGCCGATGAGGAAGGGTACGTCCTCTTCCTGAAGAGCGAGGCGGACATCGCCGGGCTGCCGGCCGATTTCCTGGGCGCCGCGAAGGCCGCGGCGGAGGAAAAGGGCCAGGCGGGGCAGTGGGCGATCCTCAACACCCGATCCTTCATCGATCCGTTCCTGACCTATTCGTCCCGGCGGGACCTGCGCGAACAGGTGTGGCGGACCTTCTATAGCCGGGGCGACAACGGCGACGGCCACGACAACAAGGCCGTGATCCGCCAGATCCTGAAGCTGCGGGCCGAGCGGGCGCGGATCCTCGGTTACAAGACCCATGCCCATTGGCGGCTGGACAACACCATGGCCAAGACGCCGGAAGCGGCGATGGCCCTGATGATGCGCGTGTGGCCCTCGGCGGTGGCGCGCGTGCATGAGGAGGTGGGCGAGATGCAGGCCATCGCGAACCGGGAGCCCGAGCGCGTCACCATCGCGCCCTGGGACTACCGCTACTACGCCGAGAAGGTGCGCCTGGCCCGCTATGACCTCGATCTGAATGAGGTGAAGCCCTACCTGCAGCTGGAGAAGCTGCGCGAAGGCATGTTCTGGGCGGCGGGGCAGCTTTACGGGTTCACGTTCACCCAGGTGACGGGCCTGCCGATCGCCCATCCGGATATTCGGGTCTGGGAGGTGAAGGGCCGGGCCGGCGAGCATGTGGGGCTCTGGTATTTCGACCCCTATGCCCGGGCGGGCAAGGAATCCGGGGCCTGGATGAATGAGTACCGGGCCCAGGAGCGGCTCGATCCGACGACGGTGATCGTCTCCAACAATTCCAACTTCACCAAGGGCGCGCCGGGCGAGGCGGTGCTGATGAGTTGGGACGACGCCGAGACGATGTTCCACGAGTTCGGCCATGCCCTGCATGCGCTGAACTCGGCGGTGACCTATCCGTCGCTCTCCGGGACGCGGGTGGTGCGGGACTATGTGGAGTTCCCCTCGCAGATGAACGAGCACTGGCTGCCGACACGCCAGGTGCTGTCGCAGTTCGCCCTGCATTACCGGACGGGCGAGCCCATGCCCCAGGCCCTGGCCGAGAAGATCGACCGCACGCGCACCTTCCGGCAGGGCTTCGATGTGACGGAACTGCTGGCTTCGGCCCTGGTGGACATGAAGCTGCACCTGGCCGGGGACGCGGACATCGATCCGGCGAAGTTCGAGAAGGATACGCTGGCCGAGCTGCACATGCCGGCCGAGCTGCCGATGCGGCACCGGACGCCGCAGTTCGGGCACGTCTTCTCCTCCGACGGCTATTCGGCGGGCTACTACTCCTATCTCTGGTCCGAGGTGCTGGCGCTCGATGCGGTAGAGGCGTTCCGCGAGGCGCCGGGCGGGCTCTATGACGCGCCGACCGCCAAGCGCCTGCACGATGAGATCATGAGCGTCGGCAACACCGTGGATCCGGCGGAGGCCTATCGACGGTTCCGAGGGCGTGACCCGGATGTGGGGGCGTATCTGCGGGACAAGCGGTTTCCGGCGAGGTGATGCCCCAAAAAAGAATCGTCATCCCGGCGCTTGTCGCCGGGACCCATGAACTCCGGCCTTTACCCGCGCTAAAGCGGCGGCACGGGCGGTGGCGGCGCCTTAAAGGCGTTCGACGTTCTGAGCGCATGGGTCCCGCGAACAAGTCGCGGGATGACGGGGGTGTTTTTTAGGGTCGCTCTTCGTTCGAAGCGCTAAGGTCGGCGGATGACAAAGACCCTTCCCTACGGCGCCTGGCCCTCCCCCGTTTCAATCGCGAGCCTGGCGGAGTCCGGCATTGCCATGGGCGAGCTGAGGGCGGCGGACGGGGCGCTCTACTGGCTGGAGTCGCGGCCCAGCGAGGGCGGGCGGATGGTGTTGATGACCCGGGAGACGGGCGGGGTCCGCTGCCTGACGCCGGAGGGCTACAACCTGCGCACCCGGGTGCATGAATATGGCGGGGCGCCCTATGTGGTGGTGGGCGGAGAGGTCTGGTTCCAGAACTTCCGCGACCAGATCCTGCATCACCAGGCAGGCGGCGAGGTGCGGCCCCTGACCAGGGCCGACTTCCGCTATGCCGAGATCACGCCCCTGCCCGGCGGCGGTTTCGTGGCTGTGCGGGAGGATCACTCCGACCCCAGCGACATCAAGAACGCCATCGTCCGGCTTTCCGGCCAGGAGGGGGATGTGGGCGAGGTGCTGTTCGGGGGCAGCGATTTCGTGGCCTATCCAGCGGTGAGCCCGGACGGGAAGCGGATCGCCTTCATCGCCTGGGACCACCCCAACATGCCCTGGGATGTGACCACCCTCTATGTGGCCGATCTGGGCGCGAGCGGGCTCTCGAACCTGACGGCCATCGCCGGGGGCAAGACGGACTCGGTGATGGAGCCGCGCTGGGCGCCGAACGGGAGCCTCTTCTACATCAGCGACGAGAGCGGGTTCTGGAACCTGCGCCTGTGGCGCTCCGGGGAGAACTTCGCGGTTTGGCCGATGGCGGCGGAGTTCGCCGGGCCGCTCTGGCAGCTGGGCCAAGCCAACTATGCGGTGATGGACGGCGACCGGCTGGCGGCGATCTATTCCGATGCGGCGGGAGACCACCTGGTGGTGATCGCCGGCGGGGCGGCCAAGGAGATTTCGACCGGGTTCTCCACCTTGCGGGGAATCCAGCGGCTGGATGGCGGGCGCGTCGCCTTGATCGGCGTCTCGACGAACCGGAGCGCGACCCTGCTGGTCATCGACCTGGAGACCGGGGCCGTGGAGGAAGCGCACAACCCCTCCCCGCTCTGGCTGGCAGCGGGGCACATCTCCGAGGCCCAATCCATCACCTTCCAGACGGCCGGGGGGAAGGAGGCGCACGCCCTCTACTATCCGCCGCGCAACGCGGAGGTCACGGGACCGGCCGGAACGCCGCCGCCCCTGATCGTCGAGGCCCATGGCGGGCCGACCTCGCAGGCCGGATCAGCCTTCAACCTGTCACGCCAGTTCTGGACGACGCGCGGCTTTGCCGTGGTGGATGTGGATTATTCCGGCTCCTCCGGATACGGGCGCGACTACCGGCGCCGGCTGAACGGGGAATGGGGCATTGTCGACGTGGAGGACGTGATCGCCGCGGCGAAGCACCTGATTGATCAGGGCCTGGCTGATCCGGCCAGTATCGCCATCCATGGAGGCAGCGCGGGGGGCTTCACGGTGCTGGCGGCCCTGTCGCAGAGCGATGTCTTCAAGGCGGGGGGGAACTTCTACGGGGTCTCCGATCTGGAGGCCCTGGCGAGGGACACCCACAAGTTCGAGAGCCGCTATCTGGACGGCCTGATCGGCCCCTATCCGGCGGACCAGGCGACCTATGTGGCGCGCTCGCCGATCCACCACCTGGAGGGCTTCACCGCGCCCCTGATCATCCTGCAGGGGGCGGAGGACCCGATCGTGCCGCCGAACCAGAGCCGCATGATCCGCGACGCCCTCGCCGCCAAAGGCGTGCCGGTGGCCTATCTGGAATTCGCCGGCGAGGGTCATGGCTTCCGGCGCGCGGAGAACACCACCCGGGCGAAGGAGGCGGAGCTGGCGTTTTATGGAGCGGTGTTCGGCTTCCAGCCGGCCGATGATCTGCCGCCCCTGGAGATCGAGAACCTGTCCAAAGGGTAATTGGACGTTCCGCAGCGACAGCCTTGCGCCTGCCGGTCACACGTCCAAGATGTCCCCTGTGTCAGCGACGGGGAGAGCGCCATGACCACTGTATCCAAGGAAGCCGCGCGGGAGGCCGCCTATTCGACCCCGCTGGCCGACTTCAATGTCGCGAGCGCGGAGCTGTTCGAAGCCGACGCCCATTGGCCCTACTTCGAGCGGCTGCGCGCTGAAGCGCCGGTGCACTACACGGCGAACAGCGAATACGGCCCCTACTGGTCGGTGAGCCGCTATCAGGACATCATTTCCGTGGACTCCAACCACGAGGTGTTCTCGTCCTCCTCCGAACTGGGTGGAATCTCGGTGTTCGACGCCAAGGACACGGCGGCGCGAGCGAGTTTCATCGCGCTCGACCCGCCTTTGCATGACGCCCAGCGCCATGTGGTGATGCCGATGTTCGCCACGGAGAGCCTGAAGGCCCTGGAGCCCCTGATCCGCGAGCGGGCGGCGAAGATCCTGGACGAGCTGCCGCGCGGCGAGACCTTCGATTTCGTGGACAAGGTTTCCATCGAGCTGACCAGCCAGATGCTGGCGACCCTGTTCGACTTCCCCTTCGAGGAGCGGCGCCTGCTGCCGCGCTGTTCGGACCTGATCCTGATGCCGCCGGGCAATGAGGCGGAGCAGGCGGCCAGGTTCATGGAGCTGTCGTCCACGCTGGGCCGGTTCACGGAACTTTGGAACCAGCGGGCCTCGACGCCGAAGCCGGCCCACGATCTGATCTCCATGCTGGCCCACGATCCGGCCACCAAGGCCGGGGACGACCCCTACCGCTATATCGGCAACATCATCCTCCTGATCGTGGCGGGCTCCGATACGACACGCCATTCGATCACCGGAGGGCTGATCGCGCTCAACGAAAACCCGGACGAGTACGCCAAGTTGCGCGCCAACCCGCGCCTGCTCGAGAGCATGGTGCCGGAGGTCATCCGCTATCAGAGCCCGGTGGCCCACATGCGCCGCACCACAACATGTGACACCGAGATCGCCGGTCAGAAGATCGGCAAGGGCGAGAAGGTGTTGATGTGGTACGTCTCGGGCAACCGCGACGAGACCGCCATCGAGCGGGCCAATGACTTCATCATCGACCGGGCGCGGCCCCGCCAGCACGTCTCCTTCGGCTTCGGCATGCACCGCTGCGTCGGCCAGCGTCTGGCGGAAATGCAGCTGCGCGTGGTGTGGGAAGAAATGCTGGCCCGGTTCCCGATCATCGAGGTGGCGGGCGAACCTCAGAGGCTGAAGTCGAGCTTCGTGAAGGGCTATGAGGCGTTGCCTGTGCGCATTCCGGCCTGAACTGGCACGAAATTGACGTAGCGGTAGAAATCCACACTAAGCCTTTACTTGTGTTGGCGTTTGCTTCGCCTCATCCGTGGGGAGGAGCTTCCGTTGGTTCAGAATTCCGCCGACGCCAGAATGGCGTGGACGTCCGATTTGGTGTTCGGGGCGCTCGACCAGAGCAATGATGTGTTTCTGCTGGTGGAAGGCGGCGCCGTGGTGCGGGCCAATGCCGCCTGGAGCACCCTGACGGGCCGGCCCATGGACGACCTCACCGGCGAGGACCTGGCGGCTTCAGTTCACCCGGAAGACATCTTCGACCTGGCCGCCCTACTGAGCGGCGAGAAGGATTGGGCGCAGTTTCGCCTGACGCCCCGGCCCGAGACCGAAATCAAGGCGAGCGCCCATGCGCAGGCGATCGGCGGGGCACGGTTGATCTGCCTGAATGACCTGACCGAGACCTATAATGTGGTGGAAGCCGAGGCTGGCCGGCGATGCCTGGCCGCCCTGCGGGACGCCTCGGACATCTCGCTCTGGAGCTACAATATCGAGACACAGAGCTACGTCTTCGACCTGGATTTCTCGCGCCCCACGGACGCCTATGACAGTCAGGCCCAGGCCGACCGCGCCAACCGCCTTTCGGGCAAGAAGGACGGCGAGACCGTCTCCGGCATGATCCACCCCGAGGACGCCGAGAAGGTGCGCGAGGTGTTTGTCGAGAGCGTCACCACCGGCGAGACACGGGTGCTGGAATACCGGCGCCAGCGGCCTAACGGCGAATGGGCCCACATCCGAAGCGCCTATCGCGGCGTCACCCAGACCCCCAAAGGCTGGAACATCATGGGCCTGACGCGGGACATCTCCGAACTGGCAGAAGCGCGGGATGAGGCCTTGGCGGCCGCCGTCTCCAAGAGCCAGTTCCTGGCCAATATGAGCCATGAAATCCGCACGCCGATGAACGGGATCATCGGCATGAACGCCCTGCTGATGCGCACAGACCTGACGGCCGAGCAGAAGAAATTCGCCGAGGCGGTGCGGGTTTCCGCCGACTGCCTCCTCGGCATCATCAACGACATCCTCGACATCTCGAAGCTGGAAGCCGGCAAGGTCGAGCTGGAGGAGATCGACTTCTCCCTGGAGACGGTCTGCGAGGATGTGGTCGAGCTGCTTTCGCCCCGCGCGGCGGAGAAGAGCCTGGAGATGGCCTGCTTCCTCGATGAGGGGGCGCGGGGTGCCTTCCGCGGCGACCCGACCCGGGTGCGGCAGATCCTGCTCAATCTGCTCTCCAACGCCATGAAGTTCACCGAAGAAGGCCATGTGGCCATCGAGGTGCATTCGACGGCTAAGGCCGGCGGCGTCACGGAACTGCATATCGGGGTGCAGGACACCGGCATCGGTCTCTCGGACGAGGCCAAGAGCCGGCTCTTCAAGAGCTTCTCTCAAGCCGACGGCTCGATCACGCGGAAGTACGGCGGCACGGGGCTCGGCCTTTCGATCTGCAAGCAGCTGACCGAGCTGATGGGCGGCGATATCGGCGTGAAGGACCGGACGGGCGGGGGCTCGGTGTTCTGGTTCAGTGTCACCCTGGACAAGGCCGAGGCGCCGCCGGTGCAGATCAAGGGAGGTCGCGAGGACCTCGAGGGCGTGCGCATCCTGGTGGTGGACGACATCGAGCTGAACCGCTCGATCTTCGCCCGGCAGCTGCAGGCGGACGGGGCTCTCGTCGATGACGTGGAAGGCGGGCCAGAAGCCCTGGCGGCGATGACTGCGGCCGAGGAGGCGGGTGCGCCCTACCACATCGTTCTGATGGACCACATGATGCCGGCGATGAGCGGCGATATCGTCGCCGAAGCGATCCGCGCCGACCAGGGCCTGACCCAGCCGCGCATCGTCCTGGCTTCCTCCATTGGCGTGCCGATGAGTTCCGACCGCGCCGCCAGCGCCGGGTTCGACGCCTTCCTGACCAAGCCAGTGCGCCATCAGGCCCTGGTGGAGTGCCTGGCCGGGCTGATGGTGCAGGACCGCGAGGCGCGGGCCGAAGCCGCCGCCGCGAAGGCGCAGGTGGCCGCGGAAGTTCCGGCTGGCTGCCGGGGCCGCATCCTTCTGGCCGAAGACAATGAGATCAACACTCTGCTGGCCTGCACCCTCCTGGAGGAAGCTGGCTATTCCGTCGAGTGCGCGGTCAATGGCGCCCTGGCCGTCGAAGCCATGAAACGCTCGGCCTATGACCTGGTGCTGATGGATGTGCAGATGCCGGTGATGGATGGCCTGATGGCTACCCGTACGATCCGCGAGCTGCCGGGCGCGGCGGGACAAACCCCGATCGTGGCCATGACCGCCAATGCCATGCGCTCGGACCAGGACAACTGCCTGGCGGCCGGAATGAACGATTTCGTTTCCAAGCCGATCGACCCGGAAAGCTTCCTGCGCATCGTGGCGGGACATATCGCCAATGACGGCGCCGGGCCCGCCGCCGTCCAGACCCAGAGCGATGGCCCGCAGGACCTGGATCAGGCTCATCTGGACGGCCTTG
>JAXMCG010000014.1:0-90862 GCA_046349475.1 Caulobacteraceae bacterium
GCTTGGCTTGTTCCAGGGCATTGGCGACGCTTTCCAGGCGCATGTCGCGGCCATAGAGGGCGACATTGCGGTGGGTCACGTCGCCAATGGCGAAGATCGCCGGGTCAGAGGTGCGCGCTTCACCGTCCACGACGATGCCGTCGGCGCAGCTGAGCCCGGCCTCGCGGGCGATTTCCTCATTGGGCACGACGCCGATGCCGACGAGGGCCACGTCGCAGGGCAGGACACGTTCGTCCGAGAGCCTCACCCCCGTCACCCGGCCATTCTCGCCGGTGAATTCCTTCACGCCCGCACCCAGCTCGAAGCCGACGCCACGCTCACGGTGATAGGCTTCGAAAAACCTGGACAGGGTTTCGCAGGCTCCCCGCGCCAGAATGCGGGACTGCATTTCCACGACGGTCGCCTCTGCGCCCAGAGCCCGGGCCGAGGCCGCCGCCTCCATGCCGATATATCCGCCCCCGATGATCACCAGCCGCTTCCCGGGTCCGAGCGCGGCCTTCAGCCGTTCGGCGTCTTCGGCGCTGCGCAGGGGCTGAATGCCGTTCAGAGCCGCACCGGGCGCATGAAGCGGCCGGGCCCGGGCGCCCGTCGCCAGGATCAGATGGTCGTAGGGGACGCGCGTGTCGTCGGCGAGCAGAACCACCTTCTCACCGCGCATGATCTCGGTTGCGCGGGTGGACAGCCGCAAGTCGATGCCCGCCTCGGCATAGAAGCTCACCGGCTTCAGAGCCAGACTGTCGGCGTCGGCCTCCCCCTTGAGCCAGGCCTTGGAGAGCGGCGGGCGCTGGTAGGGGGCGATCGGCTCTTCGCCGATGATCGTGATCGGACCTTCGAAGCCATACTGGCGCAAGAGGGCGGCCGCGGTCCCACCCGCGTGTCCAGCCCCGATGATCACCACATGTTGGCTCATGCCAAAGTCCGATGCAGAAAAATGACGGCCCCGTCAACTTACCCGTTGGTAAGGGGCGGAAACGCCCTCCCTATACACCCGAACAGCCTTCGAAAACGCCTTTCAGGGCTTCGGCCACCAGGGCGGAACATGTGCCGTAAGGGCAACGCCGCCGGCCTCCAGGGCCGCCCCCTCTATCCGGTCGAGGCGCGCCAGGGCCATGACGCGCCCGTCGCCAAGGGAGGTGATCTCGGCTGCGCGCAGGGTTCCGGCCAGCACCTCGGTCTCCACCGGCGCCGGCCCATCAAAGGTCATGGACACCATGCGGCTCTTGATCTGACCGCGCCGCTTCATGCGCGAGGTAGTCTCCTGGCCGACGAAGCACCCCTTCTTGAAGTCTATGCCGTTCAGAAAGTCGAAATTGGCCTCAATCGGAAAGGTCCGGTCCGTGCCCCAGTCCGCCGCCCCTGGAACGCCCAGGGCCATGGTATGGTCCACGTGCTCGGCCTCCGCGGCATTGGCCTTGTGATCGCCGTCATAGGTCCGCCAACCCAACTCAGCCAGGCGTGGATCCGGCCGCCATTCGCCGCCCTCGGGCGCGCCGCCCCAGAGCGCGAAGACCGGCCTGTCCACAGCCTCGATCGTCACCTTCGCGCGCAGGCGGTAGATGGTCAGCCGCTGGACGAGGGCCGCCCGGTGCTCGGCCGCCACATCCAGGAGGCACCCGCCCTGCGTCCCGGCGATGAACAGGTCGTAGAGCAGCCGCCCCTGTGGCGTCAGCAGCGCCCCAAACCTCAGGTCGCCATCGGCCAGGTCCTCGACGTTCTGGGTCAACAGATTCTGCAGGAAATCGCGCCAATCAGCGCCGCCCACGGCGATGACGGCGCGGCTTTCAAGACGGGCGATCTTGCGGCTTTGGCTCATGCGGCTGAATGTGGCGTCGGCGGCGCTTTGGCGCCAGAGGGAACACCCCTATACACACTACCATGGCGATCCCTCCCTTTCCGATCCTGTTCATCGGCCCGGCCGATACGCGTGGGGCGATCATGGCGTCGGGCGTCCTGGCGCGGCTGGCCGACGAGATTCCGGGCGCCCGCTTCACCCTGATCCTCGGCAAGCAAGCCGCCCCCCTCTTCACCGCCCTGCCGGGCCGCGAGGAGACCATCATCTCGGAAAGCTCCAAGCCGCCTCTGACCGGTGTCGAAAAGCGCCGCGAATGGGGCCTGATCGTTGATTTGCGCGGCACGGGCTTGGCCGCCGGGCTGAAGCGCAAGCGGCGGGCCGAGTTGAAAGTCCCCGGCCATGTCGGCGCCGAGGCCGCGCGCCTCTTCGATTTCGATCCGCCGCCGCCCACCCGCCTCTGGCCGGTCTCCGCCGTCGATGAGCGGGCCGAACAGCTGGCCGGAGGCGGCGCGCCGGTCCTCGCCATCGCCCCCACCGCCGAGTGGCTGGGGAAGACCTGGCCTATCGAGCGCTACAGCCTGACCGCGATCCAACTGGTCAGCGCCGGCGGGCCGTTGGCGGGCGGCAAGCTGCTGGTTCTTAATGGCGGCGGCGATCCCCGGGCGGCTGATCCTCTTCTGAAGACACTGCCCGCCGACCGCACCATCGATCTGACCAACGAGACCGACCTTTCCCTGATCGAGGCCTGCCTTCGCCGCTGCGCCGCCTTCATCGGCGGCGATGTCCTGGCCGCGCACCTGGCCGCGGCCGCCGGCATCCCGACCCTCACCCTCTTCGGTCCCTCCCTTGAGGAGCAGAACGCCCCGATCGGCCCCCTGGCCCGCAGCTTGCGCGGCCCGCGCGGCTTTCAGGAGATCAAGGCCGCCGATCCCAATCTCAACCAGGCCCTCTGTCACATGATGGACCTCACCGCCGAAGCCGTGGTCGCCGAGGCCAAGGCCCTGATCGCCGGCGAGCCCAGTCCCAATAAGGAATCCCCCGAATGACCGCCGCTTTTGATCTCATCGTCCGCGGCGGCGAGGTGGTGAACCATGCCGGGCGCGGCATGGCCGATATCGGGGTGCGCGGCGGCAGGATCGTGCATGTGGGAGACCTGGGTCAGGCCTCCGCCGGCCAGGTGATCGATGCGACCGGCCTGCATGTCCTGCCCGGGATCGTCGACAGCCAGGTGCACTTCCGCGAGCCGGGCCTGGAGTGGAAGGAAGACCTCGAGAGCGGCTCCCGGGCGGCCGTCCTCGGCGGCGTCACCGCCGTCTTCGAAATGCCCAATACCGAGCCCGCCACCACCGATCCCGGGGCCCTCGAAGACAAGCTCGCCCGGGCCAAGAACCGCATGCACTGCGAACACGCCTTCTATGTCGGCGGCACGCACGAGAACGCCAACTTCCTCGGTGAGCTGGAAAAGCTGCCGGGCTGCTGCGGGGTAAAGGTGTTCATGGGCGCCTCCACGGGCTCCCTGCTGGTAGCTGACGACGCGGGGGTCGAAGCCTGCCTGCGCGGCCTTTCCCGCCGGGCCGCCTTCCACTCCGAAGACGAATACCGCCTCGCCGACCGCCGCCCCCTCGCCCGCACCGGCGACTGGACGAGCCACGAGGAGGTGCGCGATGCGACCAGCGCCATCCAGTCCACCCGCCGCCTGGTGCGCATCGCCAAGGCGCTCGGCAAGCGCATCCACGTTCTGCACGTCACCACCGCCGACGAGATCGCCTTCCTCGCCGACCACAAGGATGTGGCCAGCGTTGAGATCACCCCCCAGCACCTCACCCTTACCGCCCCCGAGGCCTATGAGCGCCTCAAGGGCTACGCGCAGATGAACCCCCCCATCCGCGGCATCGAGCACCAGAACGCCCTCTGGCGCGGCATCGCCATGGGCATCGCCGACGTCCTGGGCTCCGACCACGCCCCCCACACCGCCGAGGAAAAGGCTCGCCCCTATCCTGCCTCGCCGTCGGGCATGCCGGGGGTGCAGACCCTGTGTGCGGTCATGCTCACTCACGTGGCCGAGGGCCGCCTGACCCTGGAGCGCTTCGTCGACCTCACCAGCCACGGCCCGAACCGCGTCTTCGGCATGGCCAATAAGGGCCGCCTCGCCGAGGGCTATGACGCCGATATCACCCTCGTCGACCTCAAGGCCCGCAAGACCATCGTCCATGCCGATATGGCCAGCCGCGTCGGCTGGACGCCCTTCGACGGCTTCGAGGCCAAGGGCTGGCCGGTGGCGACCATCATCCGGGGCAAGCTGATCATGCAGGACGGCGAAATCGTCCTGCCCCACGCCGGCGAGCCGGTGCGCTTCCAGGAAACCCTGGCGGCGTGAGCCTCACCTTCACGGACATCGCCGAGGCCGAGATCGAAGATGTCGTCGCGCTCTGGGAGCGCTGTGGCCTGACCCGGCCCTGGAACGATCCGCGCGCCGACATCGCCCTCGCCCGCCGCGAGCCCACCTCCACGGTCATCGTTGGGCGCGAAGGCTCAGGGCCGATCCAGGCCGCGGCCATGCTCGGCCACGATGGCCACCGGGGCTGGTGCTACTATGTCGCCGTTGAGCCCGGGCTTCAGGCCAGGGGCCTCGGCCGCGCCGTCATGGCCGAGATCGAAACCCGGCTGAAAGCCGCCGGCGTGCCGAAGCTCCAGCTCATGGTCCGCAAGGGCAATGCCGCCGTCATCGGCTTCTACGAGCGGCTTGGATTTCTTGAGGAAGACACGGTCGTCATGGGCAAACGCTTCGACGGCAAGACCTGGTCGACCGCGCTGAAACCCTAGAACGGCAGGCCCGGCATCCCGGCCAGCGGGCCCAGCATGTCCCGCTTCAGCTCTTCCAGCTTGGCGTCGAGCTTGCGTTTCGCATCGGCGTGGGCGGCGACGATCAGGTCGGAGACCACCTCCCCTTCGCCCGGCGCCATCAGGCTTTCATCGATGGTAACGCCCTGCATCTCGCCCGTGCCCTTCAGGGTCAGACGCACCATCCCGCCGCCGGAGGAGCCCTCGATCACCGTCTGGGCGAGCTTTTCCTGTGCGGCCTGCAGCTTGGACTGCATCTCCTGGGCCTGCTTCATGATCGCGCCGAGGTCTTTCATAGCTCAGTCGTCGTCCTCTTCGTCTTCGTCCGGCGGCGGGGGCGCGGTCACGGCCTGATCGGCGGCGAAGGTGCGCACATCGATGATTTCAGCACCGGGGAAGGCGCTCAGCAGTTCCTGGATGAAGGGCTCGGACTCCACCGCCTTGCGCGCCTCTACCCGCTCTCGCCGCTCCGTCTCCAGCAGGGTCTCACCGCCGCCTCCGCCTTCCGCCGCCACCAGCCAGGGCTGGCCCGTCCAGTCCTTCAGCCGCATCACCAGCCGCTGGGCGAGGTTGTTCGGCGCTCCGGGCGCCGGCTCGAAGGTGATGGCGCCCGGCCGGAAGCTGATCGGCCGCATGAAGCGCTCGACGTCCAGCTTCAGGCCGATGTCCCGCTTGGCGTCGATCAGGGCGATAACATCGCCAAATGACTGCAGGGCCGCCGGCTGCCCGGCCGGTGCGCTCACCGCCGGCGCCCCCTGGGCCAGTGCCGCCGAGACGCCGCCGCCACCTCCGCCGCCACGTGGCGCCGAACCGCCGCCGGAGGGGCCGCCGAGGCCTTCACCGCTCTGCAGCGCCTTCAGGGCCTCTTCCGGGCCCGGCAGGTCCGCCGCGTAGGCCAGCCGGATCAGAGCCATCTCGGCGGCGGCTACGGGGTCTGGCGCCCGCCGCACCTCCTCGTGCGCCTTCATCAGCATCTGCCAAAGGCGCGACAGGGTCCCCGCCGAAAGCACCGCGCCCAGAGCTGTCAGCCGCGCCGCCTGATCCTTCGGCAGAGTCAGGGCGTCGGGCCCGAGAGACTTGGCGATGGCCGAGCCATGGGCGTGTTCAAGAAGGTCGAGCATCAGGCTACCGGGATCGGCGCCGTAGCCATAGAGGGTCCGGAAGCTCTCGATCGCCGCCGCCGTCTCTCCCCGGCAGACCTTTTCGAAGAGGCCGATGGTCTCGCCCCGGTCGGCCAGGCCCAGCATGTCGCGCACCACGGCGGCGCTCACCACCTGGCCGGCCTCGGCCTGCACCAGGGCCTGATCCAAGAGTGACTGGGCGTCCCGCACCGAGCCTTCCGCCGCCCGGGCGATCAGGGTCAAGGCCTCGGGGTCGACCCGGATGCCTTCCGTGGAAGCGATCCCCTCCAGATTAGCCATCAGCACCGGCGGCTCCACCCGGCGCAGGTCATAGCGCTGGCAGCGCGACAGGATCGTCACCGGCACCTTGCGGATCTCGGTGGTGGCAAAGATGAACTTGGCGTGCGGCGGCGGCTCTTCGAGCGTTTTCAGCAGGGCGTTGAACGCCGCCGTAGAGAGCATGTGCACTTCGTCGATGATGTAGACCTTGTAGCGGGCCTCCACCGGGCCGTAGCGCACGCCGTCCAATAGCTCGCGCATCTCATTGACGCTGGTCCGCGACGCCGCATCGAGCTCGAGCACGTCCATGTGCCGCCCCTCGATGATCGCCTTGCAGTGCACGCCCTCGACGCCGAGATCCTCGACGGACGGCTGGTGAACGGTGTCGCTCTCATAGTTCAGAGCCCGGGCCAACAGGCGCGCCGTGGTGGTCTTCCCCACCCCGCGCACCCCGGTCAGCATGAAGGCATGGGCGATGCGGCCAAGGGAGAAGGCGTTCTTCAGCGTCCGGACCATGGCCTCCTGGCCGATCAGGTCATCAAACGATCTTGGCCGGTAGCGGCGGGCGAGAACCGTATAGCCTTCGGGCGCGGCGCCACTGTCCGCCTTGGGCGCGGGCTTCGGCGCCTCTCCGAACATGTCTGTGGTGTTTTCGTCCCGGATCGGCCCGTCCGGCGCGTCATCTTCCCAGGGCGGATCTTCGTCGGCCATCGAACCCTTGGAGCGCGGAAGTAACTAAGGTGGAGACCGAACGACGACCCGAAGCGTGATTCGTTGCGGCTGCTTCCTTCCGGACCTGACCGGGTTGGCGAGGCGCTCGCCCGTCGCCGATCTCCGCCCCCTATATCGCGTGCCAGGAGCCCCAGCGCAAGGTGAGCCTTTGAACGTCAAACGCCGTCGGCGCGGTCGCGGGGTCAGTCTCTGCGGCTATTCTGGCTAGGCCGCCCGGGCTTCAGGCGCCCTGCTCACCGCCTCATCGAGCGCTGTCAGCAGCAGCTTCATATCGATGGGCTTAGCCACCGCTCCATCCATCCCGGCCTGGATGTACTCCGCCACCTGGTGGGTCATGACATTGGCGGAGAGGGCCAGGATCGGCGTGCGAGGCCGGCCCTCCGAGGCTTCGAGAGCGCGGATCGCCTGCGTGGCGTCGATGCCGTTCATGATCGGCATCTGCACATCCATCAGAATGGCGTCGTAGGCGCCCGCCTTGAATGCTTCCACCGCCTGGGCGCCGTCTGGAACAATGGTCAGGCGGACACCGAACGGCTGCAACAATGCACGCAGGACCAGCTGATTGGTGATGTTGTCCTCCGCGGCCAGCACGCTCAGCGGCTGGGCATGGTCGACGCTGGGGCCGTCCGCCGCCGCCTCTGCCTGCGGACGCTGCGCGGCCCGTGGCAGGGGCAGGCGAACCGTGAAGACGGAACCCGCCCCTTCCGCGCTCTCCACTTTGATGTCGCCGCCCATCAGTTCGGCGAGGTCGCGTGAGATCGACAGGCCAAGTCCTGTCCCGCCATAGCGTCGGGTCATGGAGGCGTCCGCCTGTGAGAAGGCCGCGAAAAGATGGCCGATCTTGTCCGCCGCGATGCCTATACCCCGGTCCCGGACGGTAAGTTTCAGGCTTCCGTCTTCCACGTCCATGCCGACGGTTACGGGCGCGTCAGCGCTGAACTTGATGGCGTTGGAAACCAGGTTCGCCAGCACCTGGCGGATACGCAGGGCGTCGCCCACCCAATAGCCCTTGGCGGCGTCGGAAATCTCACAGACCAGGTCGATGTCCTTGGCCGCCGCCGATCCGGCGAAGGCGTCGCGAACCGCGCCGGCCAGCGCTCCGGCGTCGAAGTCGACCGGCGCCAGTTCCATTTTTCCCGCCTGGATCTTCGAGAGATCCAGGACGTCATTGAGGATGGCCAACAGCACCCCGCCGCTTTCGCGTATGACTTTCAGCCGGTCGCGCTGCGCTTCGCTAAGCGCGTCGGCCTCCATCACCTGGGCCATGCCGAGGACCCCATTGAGGGGGGTGCGGATCTCATGGCTCATATTCGCCAGGAATTCGGATTTGGCCCGGCTGGCGGCCTCGGCCTTGTCGCGGGCGTCGGCCATGGCGTCGGTGGCGAGCTTCAGACTTGTGACATCCGTCATCACCGAGACGTGTCCGCCGGCGGTTGATGGACAAAGCTCGATCCGAAGCCAGCGCCCGTCAGGCTGGGGCCATTCACGCGGTCCTTGCAGCAGAAGGTCATCGGCCCGCCGCGACATCGCCTCCATCTCCGCATCGTCTTTGACGCCTTCCCAGCGCGCCCTGACGATCCCTTTCATGACCTCGAGGCGTCTGATGCCGGGGGAAAGCACCATGCCGTAGTCGCCGATCAGCTGCTCGTAGGCGCTGTTCCACAGCACCAGGCGGCTGGCGTCGTCATAGAGGGCAAGGCCCGACGGCACGGCCTGGAACGCCAGCGAGACACTGCGCAGGCTGGCGCGGCGTGTCTGGCGTTCGACCCAGAAAAGGGCCAGGGCGGCGGCCAAGATCAGGCCGGCGATCGCCGCGGCGATCCCGGCGATCATGTTGCGTCCCATGGTCACCACTTCCGGCGCGGCGCTGGGATCGGGGATAAGACTGACCGCCGCCATGGAGGTGAAGTGCAGGGCGACAATCCCTGCCATCAGCAGGGCCGGCGGCAGAAGCCAGGCGCGCACCCCTTTGGTCTGGCGGGCCGCGGCCATCGCCGCCATGCCGCAGATCGCGCCGGCGGCGATGGCGGCGGCGGCGAAGCGGCCATCCCACTGCATGATCATCGCGGCCCGTACTGAACTGATGCCCAGGTAGTGCATTGTCGCGATGCTCATTCCGGCCACAGCCCCGCCGGCCAGGCTGGCGGCGAGGTCGCGGCGCGTGGCGGCCAGGGCAAACCCGGCGCCCATCCCGAGCAGGGCGGGCACGGCCGACAGCACAGTCCCGGCCAGGTCATAGTGGATCGGCAGCCCCGGGTGATAGGCCACCATGGAGATGAAATGGGTCGCCCAGACCCCGCTGCCGGCCACGACGCCGGTCAGCACCATCCAGGCGTGACGCGCGGGCGGTTGAGACTCGATTGCCCGTGCCTGCAGGCGAAAGGCTGTCACGGCCGAAACGACGCAGATCAGCGCCGCCAGCGCCACGAGGCGCAGGTCATGCTGATCGCGAATGCACGTATAGACGGTGAACACCGGCTTTTCCTTGTCGTTCAATAGGGCTCCTAGCGCGGCCTTGGTTAAGACCCCTGCCCCGCGCCCCGCGCCCTGTGGTCGCAGGGGGGCGGCGCGCCGTGTGCGCGTGGAGGCTGACGCGCCCGCAAAGCTGCGCTAAGTCGGGGCCATGCCCTTAACCTCCTTCACCAACGTCTTCGCCGGAAATCCCCTCAACCGCGCCTCCGAGCGCCGGGGTGACGGTTCATGGCTCGCCGAGAAGCTGGCCGATCCCGCCTCCCTCGCCGTCGCCATCTGGAATGGCAAGCCGCTGCTCGAGCGCGGCAAGAACGGCGAGACGCAGATTTCCTACATCCCTACCCGGATGGCCGAGGACCTCGCCAAGGGCTTCGAGCGCCTGCTGTTCATGGGGCTCTGGCAGGACACGGCCGTCTTCGCCGTCGATCTCGATCAGTCCGCCGACCCCACCGAAGGCCCGCTCCAGGGCCTCGGCAAATTCGAGGACCTGCGCGCCTCGGCCCTCAACCTCTCCGTCGCCGAGGCCGGCATCGCCGCCACGGCCCGGCAGATGTTCGAGTGGCGGCGCCGCCACAAGCACTGCGCCAATTGCGGCGAGCCGTCAGAAGCCCGCGACGGCGGCTGGAAGCGGGTCTGCCCCTCCTGCCGGGCCGAACACTTCCCGCGCACCGACCCGGTCGTCATCATGCTGGCCCACAATGAGGGCAAGTGCCTGCTCGGCCGGCAGGCCGCCTGGCCGAAGGGCATGTTCTCGGCCCTCGCCGGATTTCTCGAGCCCGGCGAGAGCATCGAGGAGGCCTGCGCCCGCGAGCTCCACGAAGAGGCCGGCCTGAAGACCGCCAAGGTCACCTACCACTCGACCCAACCCTGGCCCTATCCGTCCTCCCTGATGATCGGCCTCATCGCCGAGGTCGAGGATCAGGACGCCACCCCGGATCAGACAGAGCTCTCGGAAGTCCGCTGGTTCACCAAGGCCGAGGCCCGCGACCTGATGGCCGGCAAGATCGAAGGCGTCTTCGCTCCCGGCAAGATGGCCATCGCCCACCAGCTGATCAAAGCCTGGGCGGAGTCCGAGGACTAGCCCGCCATCAGCAAGGTCACGATCTCCGAACCCGCCAGTATGGCCAGCACCAGGGTCGAGGCCAAAAACAGGTAGAAGCGGATCATCACGTTGTTGCTCGTGCACTGAATGATCGTGTGCACGAATCGCAGGCCGACATAGCCCCAGGCGAGGCCGAGGTTCAGCGGCGTCGCATCTCCGGCCACCTGCACGGCGAGCGCCGTGGCGTAGAAGATGGTCGGCTGTTCCATCAGGTGATTGTAGTTGTCGGCGATATCCCGGGCCGGCGCCGGCAGCTTGCCGGCCAGGTCGGCGGTGTAGCGCCCCGTCTGCGGCCGGAGCCGCGCCTTGGCCATGGCCGGCAGCCGTGTCGCCACCATCAAGGCCCAGACCACCAGGCTCAGCACCACCAGCGCCAGAACCGGCGCGATCATCGTTCCCATGACAAATCCCCCGATTGGTTGTTTTAAGAAACTGACACGGGGTCTCGAGACGCGCCAGAAGAATCTGGGTGCGCGAAAACATTTTCGCTTTTGGCGAATTGAGATTAGACTTCGGAATGGGTCGCTGGCCGGCTTTTAGTTTTTCTAGCCAAGCCTCACCGTTATTACGGCCGGAATACGGTGGGATCTTATAGTTTTGCTAAAAGCGAACTAATCCCGGAACGGGTCAGCCGCGTAGGTCCCCAGGATCTCGAAGTGGTCCGAGAAGAAGTGCAGCTCCTCCAGGGCGCGGGCCAGACCCGCATCCGCCGGGCGCCCCTCGACCTCGACATAGAACATGGTCGCCGTGAAGGCCCCGTTCTCCATGTAGCTCTCGAGCTTGATCATGTTGACGCCGTTGGTCGCGAAGCCGCCCATGGCCTTGTAGAGCGCCGCCGGGATGTTGCGGACGCGGAAGACAAAACTGGTGACGCACTTCACCCCTTCGGGGGGCGCGACCTGCTCCGGGCTCATCACCAGGAAGCGCGTGGTGTTGGTGGTTTCATCCTCGATGTCGCGCATCAGGATGTTGAGACCATAGAGGTCCGCCGCCAGGGCGGGGGCGATGGCCCCGCGCGTTCGGTCGGGCTGGGCGGCCAACTGCTTGGCGGCGCCCGCCGTGTCGCCGGCCGGCTCGGTCCGCACCTTCAGTTTGCGCAGGACCTTGCGGCATTGGCCCAGGGCGATGGGCATGGAGGCCACGGTCTGGATGTCCTCGAGCTTCACGCCAGGATTGGCCATCAGCTGGAAATGGATCGGCTTGAAGCGCTCGCCAATGATCTTCAGGCCGGACGCCGGCAGTAGATGGTGCACGTCGGCGACGCGCCCGGCGATGGAGTTCTCCACCGGGATCATGCCGAGCGCGCACTCGCCCGACTTCACCGCCTCGAAGGCGTCTTCGAAGGAGGCATAGGGGGCGGCGATGTAGTCGGGGAAGTAGGTCCGGCAGGCCTCGTCCGAGTTGGCGCCGGGTTCGCCCTGAAAGGCGATCTTCTGTTTCGTGGTCATTTCAAGCTTCTGGCATGGGCCCGGGCCGCCTCGAGGTCGGCCGGATTGTCGACGGAAATGGGCGCGGCCTCAGTGATCGTCGCCCAGATGGACAGGCCCATCTCCAGGGCCCGCAGCTGCTCCAGCTTCTCGCGCCGCTCCAGGGGCGAGGGCGGAGCGGTGGTAAATCGCTCCAGCGCCGCGCGCCGGTAGCCATAGATGCCGATGTGCCGCCAGATCGGGGCGTCCCCATAGAGGGTCGAGCGGGTGAAATAGAGGGCCTGGCCCTCGCGGGCCCCTTCGGGCAGGGCCAGCACGGCCTTGACCACATCGGGATTGGTCCGGTCGGCGGGGGACGCTTCTGCGGCCACCACCGTGGCGATGTCGCAATGGGTCTTGCGGGTCATCAGGCCGACACAGGCCGTGAGGATCTCCGGCGCCACGAAGGGCATGTCGCCCTGCAGATTGATCACCGCGTCAAATTGCCCCTGCGGATCGAGCTCGTGCAGCGCCGCCAGGATTCGGTCGGAGCCCGAGGGCAGGGCCGGGTCGGTCAGCACGGCTTCACCGCCCGCCGCCTTCACGGCGGCGACAATTTCCCGATCGCCCGCCGCCACGGCCACGGGCCCAATGGCCGCCAGCTCGGCCTGGCGCAGAACACGGACGATCATCGCGACGCCCTCGATGTCCGCCAGGGGTTTGTCCGGCAACCGCGTGGCGGCCATGCGGGCCGGAATGAGGACGATCGGTTGCATCAGGAAGCGGAGAAGTGGCGCCGTGTCGGGTGGGAATGGTGCGGGCGGCGCATGGCCGGTTGCGTGACGGGCGGTAGCGTGTAAGAGAGCCGGGCGCAAGCAGCGGGGAGGGATTCCCGCGACTGAGTCACGCCTTGCAGGAGGCGGGTTTTCGAGGGGCTATAGGTCAAAGATGAGCGACCTGACGTTCAACAAGTTCGCCGGCGCCGGTCTGGCCGCTTTCCTGGCCATCGTCGGCCTGCACGAAGTGTCGGGCATGTTGTTCGAAAAGGAACCGCCCGAAAAACCCGGCATGGTCGTCGCCGTGGCCGAAGGTGAGGGCGGCGAGGCCGCCGCTCCTGCCGGTCCGCCCGATTGGGGCACGGTGCTGCCGACCGCCGACGTCGCCGCCGGCATGGCCGTCTCGGGCAAGTGCAAGACCTGCCACTCCTTCGATCCGGGCGGCGCGCCTGGCCCGTCCGCTCCGAACCTCTACGGCGTCATCGGCCGCAAGCCCGGCGCCGGCCAGACCGGCGGCGGCTTTACCGGCTACTCCGCCGCCATGACCGAACTCGGCGGCCGTGTCCCGGCCTGGGACTACGACCACCTCAATGAGTTCGTGACCAACCCGCGCCGTTATCTCGATGGCACCAAGATGGGCTTCGCCGGCCTCTCCAAGGTCGAGGACCGGGTCAACCTGATCGCCTATCTGCGCTCCCTGAGCCCCTCGCCCGCCCCGATCCCGGCGCCGAAGCCGGCCGCTGCTCCGGCCGCGGCGGCTCCGGCTGAAGGCGCGGCTCCCGCCACCTCGGCCGCGGGCGCTGCCCCTGCAGCTCCGGCGGCGGCGGCTCCAGCCGCTCCGGCTCCGGCCGCCCCCCCGGCGAAGTAGCTTCTCTCCGGCCCTGGCGGCCGGAGACGTCCCTGGCGTGAAACTTGCTTGACGGCGGTTAACCTTGCCCGCCGTGGAGCACTCCCGTGATCGCCCTCGCCATCCGCACGCTAGACGTTCTCATCGTGGCGATGATTTTCACGGTCATGTCCTGACCGCTCGGGCGTTCGCCCCTTAGTTCTGATCGCCGGAAATGAAGTCCACGTCGCGGCGCGCCGAGACGATGGTGACGATGAACCCGGCCAGCACATCCAGCAGCACCATCAAAGTGAGCAGGAAGAAGGTTGAGGTCGCGAAGGCCGGCGCCAGCAGGAATTCCACCAGGCAGATGATGAACAGCAGCATCGACAGGGCGTGATTGATGATCGCGATCTTGCGGCTGGTCGTGGATTTCAGAAGTTCGATGAACAGCACGATCAGCGACCCGGCCAGGATCATGTCCGAGATCGCCACCTGCCAGAGGCCGCCGGACGTTGTGTGCAGGGAGAAGATCGGCCCCATCAGCCGCTCCTGAGCCCCCGTGGACGCGAAGTTCCCTTCCAGGGTCAGGGCCAGGATGTTGTAGATCAGCACCGGCAATGCCAGCAGCGGAAACGCGCCAAACAACATGAGCTATCCCCCTTCGACCGGGAGAACCTAGCCTATTCGTCCCGGTTGGGAAGATTTGCCCGGCAATGAGCGCTCAGACTTCGTCGACGGCGCCCGGCAGGCGCGAGCGCCGGTTCAGCCACATCACGCCCGTCAGATCCGAGAACGCCGCCCAGAGCCGCCCGAGGTTGGTGTATTTCGACACCCCCGTTTCCCGCGCCCGGTGGTTCACCGGGGCGAAGGCGCAGGTGAAGCCCTCGCGGATCATCAGGGCCGGCAGGTAGCGGTGGATGTGATCGAAGTAGGGCAGGCGCAGGAAGGCCTCGCGGCGAAAGACCTTCAGCCCGCAGCCCGTGTCATTGGCATTGTCTTTCAGGAGGCTCTTACGGATCCCGTTGGCCCAGCGCGAGGCGATCTTCTTGGCGGCGCTGTCCTGGCGTTTGGTGCGCTCGCCGCCCACCAGGGCCAGCTCCGGCGACCCGGCCTTGAGGATATCCACCAGCTTCGGCCCATCGGCCGGGTCGTTCTGCCCATCGCCGTCCAGGGTGACGATGATCTCGCCCCGGGCCTTCAGGACGCCGGAGCGCACGGCCCGGCTCTGACCGGAGTTCTTGGTGTGGGCGAAGACCTTCAGTTCGGGGATCTCATTCTTCAGCCCGACCAGGGCTTTGCGCGTGCCGTCCTTGCTGGCGTCGTCGACAAAGACGATCTCGAAGGATCGGCCTTTGAACGCGGCGGCGATCTCCCGCGCCAGGGCCGGCGCGGCGCCCTCCTCGTTATAGACGGGGACCACGACAGAGATTTCAGGAGCTTTGGGTGCAGCCATGGCCTCTCATAGCGGAAAAGTCGTGGCAGCAAAGGCTGACGCGTCGACGGAGCATGCTATTCAAAGCCGCATGACCCTTCAGGATCGTCTGGACGGCTTGAGCCGCGGCTGGCGCGGGCCGCTCCTGGCCGCCCTGGTCGCCCTGATCGCGGGGCTGCCGGGCATCTTCTTCATGCCGGTCCTCGACCGCGATGAGGCGCGCTTCGCCGAGGCCAGCGCTCAGATGCTGGAGAGCGGCGACTACACGGTGATCCGCTTCCAGGATCAGCCGCGCTTCAAGAAGCCCGTCGGCATCTACTGGCTGCAGGCGGCCGCCACCAAGCTCTTCGCCGGCGACGACACCCGACAGATCTGGAGCTACCGCCTTCCGTCCCTCCTGGGCGCCATGCTGGCGGCCTGGGCCTGCGCTTGGGGGGCGTCGGCCTTCTTGCGGTCCAATCTCGCGGCCCTCTCCGGCGCCCTCCTTGGCGCCACCTTCCTGCTCTCCACCGAAGCCTTCATCGCCAAGACCGACGCCTTTCTCTGCGGGGCCGTGACCCTCTCCATGGCCGCGCTCGGACGAATGTATCTCTCCCAGCTGGATCGTGGCCCCAAGTCCGGCCAGACCGAGAAGCTGCTCTTCTGGCTCGGAGTCGCCCTCAGCCTGCTGCTGAAAGGCCCGGTCGGGCCGATGGTCATGGCGCTTACCCTCGCTGCTCTTTGGCTCTGGGACCGCAAGGCCAGCTGGATGAAGGATATAGGCTGGGGCTGGGGCCTGGTCATCATTCTGGGCCTCGTCGGCCCCTGGGCGCTCGCCATCACGGTGGCCACGGACGGCGCCTTCTGGACCACCGCCGTCGCCGGTGATCTCGCCCCCAAGCTGGCCGGGGGCCAGGAAAGCCACGGAGCCCCTCCCGGCTACTACCTCGCCCTCTCGCCCTTTCTCCTCTTCCCCGTCACCTTGCTGCTGCCCGCCGCCCTGATCCTCGGCTGGAAGCACCGAGACGCTCCGGCCGTCCGTTTCGCTCTCTGCTGGATCATCCCCACCTGGCTGGTTTTCGAGCTGATCCCCACCAAGCTCGCCCACTACACCCTGCCCACCTTCGGGGCCCTGGCCTGGCTGATGGCCGGCGCCCTGGCCCAGCCTCTCGGCCGTTGGGCGCGCCTGATCGGTGCGGGTCTGCTCGGCCTGACCTGCACGGTCCTGGCCGCCGCGCTGTTTTATCTGCTTAAGACCTATGGCGAGCCGATCGACGCTCCGTTCGTGATCTTCGCGGCCCTCGTCACCCTTGCCACGGCGGGCGCCGCCGTCATGCTTCTCTTCCGCGCACGGGCGGGTCTGGCCACGGCCTCCGCCCTGGTGTTGGGTGTGATCGCGCACGGCCTGATCGCCGCGACCGTCGCGCCGCGCCTGGAGCCGCTCTGGCCGGCCGCCCGCCTCGACCTCGCCTTGCACCGCCTTGGTCTCGCGCCGGACGAAGGCCGCCTGCCAGGGCCGGTGACCATCGCCGGCTATGCCGAACCCAGCATCGTCTTCCTGCTCGGAACCGAGACGCAGCTCTCCGACGGCGCGGCCGCCGCCGCCGCGATCCTGCAGGGCCGCCCCGTTATCGTCGACGCCCGTGAAACAGCCGCCTTCCGCGCCGCCCTGCCGCCCGGGGTCAACCCGCGCGCCGCGGGACGCCTGACCGGAATCAATGTCTCCAACGGCCGGCGGCTCGATCTTTCCATCTATGCGCCGCTCCATCCGCGGGCCGCCGTGAAGGACGCCGAATGACCCTCCAGATCGTCGAGGTCGGTCCGCGTGACGGGCTGCAGAATGAGAAGACCGTGGTGTCGGTGGAGGACAGGGTCGCCTTCATCACCCGCCTCGAAGCAGCCGGCGTCAGACGCCTTGAGGCCGTATCCTTCGTCAATCCCGCCCGGGTGCCGCAGATGGCGGGCGCCGAAGACATCATGACCGCCCTGCCCCCTTCCCGCGTCTCGCGCATCGGCCTGGTGCTCAACATGCGCGGCTGGGACCGGGCCGTCGCGGCCGGCTGCGACGAGGCCAATGTGGTGGTCTGCGCCACGGACGGGTTCGGCATCCGCAATCAGGGCGCCTCCACCACCGAGCAGGTGGCGGCCCTCGCCGCCATTGTCGATAGGCAGCGCGCGGAGGGCGGCCCGCCGATCACCATGACTTTGTCCGTGGCCTTCGGATGCCCTTTCGACGGTGAGGTGAGCGACGACCAGGTGCTGGCCATCGTCCGCGAGGCCGCCGCGCTCGGCGTGCCGGAAATCGCCCTGGCCGACACCATCGGCGTCGCCGACCCCTGGACGGTGCGCCGCCGCACTGAATTGGCCCGTCAGGCCGCCCCGGACTCGAAACTGCGCCTGCACTTCCATGACACACGCAACACCGGCATCGCCAACGCCTTCGCCGGCGTCGAGGCCGGCGCGGATGTGTTGGACGCCTCCTGCGGCGGCCTTGGCGGCTGCCCCTTCGCACCGAACGCAACCGGCAACATCGCCACCGAGGATCTGGTCTACATGCTGGAGCGGGCCGGGCATGATACCGGCATCGATCTTGCGGCCATGATCGAGGCCGGGCGCTGGATCGGTGAAAAGATCGGCAAGGCCCCGATCTCGGCCCTCAGCCGGGCGGGCGGATTTCCCGCCTAAACAGCCGTCGGCAGGCGCCGGTTGGTCCAGTGCTCGACGCGGCTGAGAAGTTTGGCCGGGTCGAACGGCTTGACGATGAAGTCGTTGCCCCCCGCCGCGATGCCCGCCTTCACATCCTCTGGCGCCTTGCGGGCCGTGAGGAACGCAATCGGCACCTGCTTGAGCATATAGATGGCGCGCATGCGTTTGCAGGTTTCGATGCCGTCCATTCCGGGCATCTGGATGTCCAGCAGTATCAGGCGGGGCCCGGCCCTCTGGGCTAGGCTGATCGCCTCCGCGCCTGAACCGACGCCGAAGAACGTATAGCCCTGCGCCTCGATAAGGGCCTCCAGGATCATGACGTTTTCCATCTGATCGTCGACGCCGATGACGATCTTGTTCTTGTTGAGCGCGGCGGGCGTGGGCATCAGGCGGCCTCCCCGGTTTCCATGGCGGCGATGCGTCGTCCCACCAGGTCCCAAGCGGTGATCGAAGCGCGGCGAATGTCGTCGACGATGCGCGGCGCCTGGGCGCCATCGCCGTCCTTGCAGGCGCGCTCAAGGCGTTCGGCCAGGGCCTGCAGTTTGCGGGCCCCGAAGTTGCCGGAGACGCCCTTCAGGTCGTGCGCCTCGCGCGCCATCTCGACGACATCGCCGGACCGGGCACAAGCCTCGATGCGCTGCAGGCGGCTCTGGGCGGCGTTCAGATAGGCGGTGATGACACTCTTCAGCCGGGCCGGCGGCATCAACTTGGCGAGACCATCCAACTGGGCGGGATCGAGGTCAGGGGCATCCGGTTCGGCGGCATCGCCTGTCGCCGTCTCGTCTGGCTGAGCAGCCTCAAGGATGCGCCCGACCACCTTCAGGAAGCTCTCCGGGTCAATCGGCTTGGAGACGAAGTCGTTCATGCCGGCTTCGAGGCAGTTGTCCTGGTCCGAGCGCATGGCGTTGGCGGTCATGGCCACGATCGGAGTCCGGGAGGCCACACCGCTCAGGGCGCGGATCGCCCGGGTGGCGGCCAGGCCGTCCATCTCCGGCATCTGCACGTCCATCAGAATCAGGTCGAAGGCCCGGGACTGCATGGCCTCGACCGCGAGGCGGCCATTGACCACGGGCTCGACGCTGTAGCCCGCCTCTTCCAGCAGGGTGCAGGCCAGCAAAGTGTTGATTTCGTTGTCTTCAGCCAGAAGGATACGGCCATGACCCTTCGGCGCCGCCACGGGCTCTTCCGCCACCGGCGAGGTCCTGGCTTGGGCCGGCTTGCCCCGCGCCGCCTGCTCAGCAAGGCACGAGACCAGCGCCTGGTGGCGCACCGGCTTGGTCAGGAAGGCGTCGATTCCGACATTGGCCGCCCGGTCAGATTTACCTGGCGCGCCGATCGAGGAGGCCAGGACCAAGCGGGGCTGGGTGAGCCCCCGATCCACCCGGATCGCTTCGGCGACATCGTCGCCGCCCATGCCAGGCATCATGTGATCGAGGAGAATGATGTCATAGGCTTCGCCGCGCGCCTCGGCGGCGCGCACTTCGGCGAGGGCCGCCGCGCCGCTGGCGGCGTCGCATACGAGGGCGCCCTCTTCTTCCAGCTCGCGCACGAAGATCGAGCGGTTGATCTCGATGTCGTCAACCACCAGCACCCGCACGCCGGTCAGGTCATCCTCGTAACGCGAGCGCTGCGGCAAGGCTTGCTGGGCGTGAGTCAGATCGACCTCCAGCCAGAAGATCGTGCCCCCGCCGGCGCGGTCCGAGACGCCGATCTCGCCGCCCATCAACTCAGTCAGCTGACGGCAGATGGAGAGGCCAAGACCCGTGCCGCCATATTTGCGGGTGATCGAGCCATCGGCTTGCTGGAACTTCTGGAACAGCTTGGCCTTCGCCGAGTCGTCGAGGCCGATGCCGGTGTCCTGCACTTCGAGGCGGATCCGGCTCCTGCCGCCGAGATCCTGGACGGTTGTCACCTCCACCGCGACATAGCCGGTCTCGGTGAACTTCAAAGCGTTGGAAAGGAGGTTGAGAACGATCTGGCGCAGGCGGTTGGGGTCGCCTTGCAAGGTGCGGCGGGCGCCGGCGTCCACGTGGCAGGCGATTTCGAGGTTCTTCTCGAACGCCTTCGGGGACAGCAGCTCGACTACATCCTCGACCACGGTGGGCAGGGAGAAGTCGATCTCCTCCAGCTCGACCTTGCCGGCCTCCAGCTTCGAAATGTCGAGGATGTCGTTGATGATGCCGAGAAGGCAGTCGGCCGAAACGCGCACCGCCTCCGCATACTTCTGCTGCTCGGGCGCCAGCTTGGAGCGCAAGAGCAGGGAATTCATGCCAATGATGCCGTTCATCGGCGTGCGGATTTCGTGGCTCATATTGGCCAGAAATTCGCTCTTGGCCTTGTTGGCGGCCTCCGCTTCGACCCGCGCCTCATCCATCGCGGCTTCGGCGGTCTTTCGCGCGGTGATATTCTGTAGGGCGCCGATCAGGCGCAGAGGCCGGCCTTTGTCATCAGTGATGAGCTTGGAGGTGGAACGCGCCCAGACGAGCTTGTTGTCGGCGCGCCGCATCCGATACTCGGCGCTGAAGGGCAGCCCCTTCTCGGAGGTCTCCTCTGAAATCTTCATCGCCATCTCGACATCATCGGGGTGGCAGGCGACCCAGATATCGTCCCAGAGTTCCTGATAGGTCTTGGGCTTGTCGAAGAAGGTGTCTTCCGCGCCCGCCTTGAAAAGGATGCGGTTCACATAGTCCATTTCGTAGACGTGCAGGCCGGACAGCTCCGCCGCGAGGGTCAGGCGCTGCTCCGACAGGCGCGACTGTTCAAGCGCCTCAATGACGTCACTGACGTCATTGATCAGGAACACAACCCCCGCGACCTCCCCATTGTCCGCGCGCCAGGGTGACGCCTCGACCTGGAACCAGGGCCGCCGCCCATTGGCGAGCTTGACGCGCAGGCGATCGAATCGATGGGATTCCCCCGCCATGACCTGTGCCCAGGACGGCGCATAGAGCTCCCGTGCTTCGGGCAGAAGGTCGTAGAGCGATAATCCCTCCAAGGCGCCTTCGACACCCATGGTGTCGCACCAGCGCGGGCTGGCCTTGAGGATGTTCATGTCCCGGTCGGTCATCGCCATGGCCATCGAGGCTTCCCCGATGAACGTGGCCATGAAGCGATAGCCGGCGCCCTCGGCCGCCGCCTTGGACGTCATGGGCTTTCCCACCGATCGCGCCATGAAATTTCCCCCCAACGTCAATTTCAGCAGCCTTGCATAAGGCCCGCCCCCTTAACGCGGAGTGCATATCTTTGATTTTGCTCAAAGTCTGACAGCCGACATTGTCACACCCGGCGCGAGGTCTGAACTCCTGAACGGCCAAGGCGTTGAGCTTCGGACGGAGGAGAATTCCCATGGCGATGCGACCGACCTGGCAGGGCCATCTGCGCCTGAGCCTGGTTACCTGTCCGGTGGCCTTGATCACCGCCACCGCGCCGGGCGGTGAAGTGCATTTCAACATGCTGCACGAAAAGACCCATAACCGAATCCGCATGATACCCACCGATCCCGAGACCGGACCGGTGGAGCGCTCTGACATCGTCAAGGGCTTCGAGATCGAGAAAGACCGCTACGTCATCGTGACCGACGAGGAGGTCAAGGGCGTGCGGCTGGAGAGCACGCGCACCATAGACATAGAGCGCTTTGTCGACGCCAGGGATATCGACCGACTCTACTGGAACGATCCCTATTTCCTGGTCCCGGACGGCAAGCTCGCGTTGGAGGCCTATTCGGTGATCCGGGAGGCCATGAAGAAGACAGGCCGTATCGCCCTTGGCCGCGTTGTGATGCACACCCGCGAGCGTCTGCTGGCCATCGAGCCGCGCGACGAGGGCCTGCTGGCCTATTCCCTGCGCAGCCATGATGAGGTGCGCGATCCGGGCGACGCCTTTGGAGACATTCCCCATCACAAGGCCGATCCCAAGATGGTGGCCATCGCCGAGAAGATCATCGAACAACAGGCCGGCGCCTTCGATCCCACCCAGTTCACGGACCGCTATGAGGAGGCGCTGCGCGCCCTCATCAAGGAGAAGGAGAAGGGGGCCGGACGCAAGGTGACGGTGGAGGAGCCGGACGACACCCAGGTCAGCGACCTGATGGCCGCGTTGCGCCAGAGCCTCGGCGGCGAACGGCGCAAGCCCGCGGTGAAAGCCCCTGCCCGCCGGGCCGCCTCGGCGTCACGGAAGAAGCGCGCCTAGCCGGCGCGCGCCAGCCGCTCGATCGCCTTGGCCAGCGGCCGCTCACTGTCGAACCAGTCCTCCCAGGCGCTGCTCTTGGCGATCAGGTCGGCCGCCGTTCGGACGGTGAAGCGCTTGGGGTCCAGCCCGCTGCGCACCTGCGCCCAGGTCAGGGGCATCGAAACCGTCGCGCCCGGCCTGGCCCGTGGCGACAGGGGCGCGACGGCCGTGGCGGTGGCGTCGTTGCGCAGGTAGTCGAGGAAGATCCGGCCGGCGCGATCCTTCTTGGCCATGGTGATCAGGTAGCGGTCCGGCGCATCTGCAGCCATGCGGGCGCAGACCTCGCGGGCGAAGGTCTTGGCCGTGTCCCAATCGAGCGCGGATCTGCCGCCGGCCAGGGGGGTCACCACGTGGAGGCCCTTGCCACCCGTGGTCTTGCAGAAGCTCACGAGCCCCAGGCCATCCAGCCGGTCGCGCATCTCCCGCGCCGCCTCGATCACCGCTTCGAAGGGCACATCCGGCGCCGGATCGAGGTCGAACACCAGCCGGCCCGCGACATCGTATCGATCCGGCTGGCAGTTCCAGGGATGCAGCTCCAACCCGCCGGTCTGGGCGACCGCGATGATCGCCTCGGGCCGGTTGATCACCAGATAGGGCTCGTGGTCGCTGCCGGGGACTTTCACCGCATCCACCAGGGCCGACATGCCCTTCATCAGATGGCGCTGGAAGAAGGTCTGGCCGCCGATGCCGTCCGGGGCGCGGATGATCGAGCACGGACGGCCCTTCAGGTGCGGCAGCATCCAGGCGCTCACCGCCTCGTAGTAGCGGGCCATCTCCAGCTTGGTCACCGGGGCGCCATCGCCCGCATCCGGCCAGAGGGCTTTGCCCGGATGGGAGATGGTCACGCCCATCACCACGTTCGCGCCCTTGGAGGGTTTCACCGTGGGTGCGGGCTCCGCCAATTCAGCCTCCTTCAGCGGCGCGGGAGTCTCGGCCTCCACCTCGCCCGCCGGCTTGTCATCCCGCAGGCCCTTGAAGCTGGCCTGACGGATGTTTCCATCACCGGTAAAGCCAGCATACTCGATCTCGGCGACCAGCTCCGGTTTGACCCAGTGCACATTGGCCGCCTTTTTGGGGGCCGTCGGACCAGAGAAGGGCGAACGTTCCGTCTCGAGAGGCTTCAGCGCTTTCAGAAGCAGGCCGGCCTTGTCCCGGCCGAACCCCGTGCCAACGCGGCCGACATGCACCAGCGCCCCGTCCCGATAGACCCCGGCGATCAGAGACCGGAACGCCCCGTCCGTCGTCGTCCAGCCGCCGATCACCACCTCATGGCCCGCCCGGCACTTGGCCTTGGTCCAGGCCTCGCTGCGCCCCGAGCGATAGGGCGCGTTCAGCTTCTTGGAGACGATGCCCTCCAGGTCCATCCGGCAGGCGCTCTCCAGTACGGCCTGGCCGGCATTGGTGAAGTGCTCGACGAAGCGCAGGCGTTCGGCGGAGGGGCCTTTCAGCGCCGCCAGCAGGTCACGCAGCCGGGCCTTGCGGTCCGTCAGCGGCAAGGCCCGCAGGTCCTCGCCCTCGGCGAAGAGGGCGTCGAAGGCGAAGAAGATCAGGTTGGCGGTCTTCTCTTCGGAGAGCGCCGCCTGCAGGCCCGCGAAGTCAGGCGAGCCCTTGTGGTCGAGGGCGCAGACCTCCCCGTCGATCAGGCCGTCGGGCAGGTTCTCGGCCGCCTTGGCGATCTGCGGAAAACGGTGGGTCCAGTCGAGGCCCTTGCGGGACTTCAAGCGCGCCTGGCCGCCCTCGACGCGCAGCTGCATGCGATAGCCGTCGAACTTGATCTCATGCCCCCAGCCTTCGCCCCCTGGCGGGCGGTCCACCGAATGGCACAGCTGGGGCGCCACGAAGACGGGCATCCTCGCCTCGCCCGCCTTCTTCGAATGCCAGACAGCGTCTGACTTGCCGTCCTTCTTCATGATGAAGGGCTTTGGCGCCCTGCCCTTGCCTTCGGCGATCGCCGCCATGGGCCGGCCGGAGGCCACCGAGCGGTCATCATCGATGCCCTTCAGGCCGTGCCCCGGCTGAGCGGCGTCATCCTGGTGCTTGATCAGCAGCCAGTTGTTGCGCTTGCCCTTGCCGCCTTTGGCCGTGCGGTCCCAGCGCATGCGCACCAGCACCCAGGAGCCGTGCAGCCGCTCGCCCTCCATGACGAATTTCAGCTCGCCCTTGGCCAGGGCCTTTTCCGGATCAGCGCCGTCCTCCGGCGCCCAATAGCCGCGGTCCCACATCTGCACCGTGCCGCCGCCATACTGGCCTTCAGGGATCGTGCCTTCGAAATCGCCGTAGTCCAGCGGGTGGTCTTCCACCTCCACCGCGAGGCGCTTATCCGCCGGATCGAGAGACGGGCCCTTGGTCACCGCCCAGGACTTGAAGACCCCGCCGGTTTCGAGCCTCAGGTCCCAGTGCAGGCGGGTAGCGTCATGCTTCTGGATGACGTAGCGCAGCCGTTTCGAGGCCGGGACCTTGGCCGCCCCGCTGGGTTCCGCGGTCAGATCGAAGTTCCGTTTCGCGCGATATGTCGCGAGCTTGGCCTGAGCCATCGGGGCCGCCTTCCTGCCAGAGCGACAGCCTTTCCCGGGCGGCGGCCTGCAGCGCCGCGACGAAGCCGTCGCGCCAGGCCTTCACGTCGGACCGGGTGATGCCGTCCATGAGACTCTTCCAGCGCTCAACCCGCTCAGGGCGTTCCATGCAAAGCGCCCGGTGCAGGCCCTCCGACAGCTCCTCGCGGCTATAGGGATTGACGATAACCGCCTCGCTCATCTGCCGCGCCGCCCCGGCGAAGCGCGAGAGCACCAGCACACCAGGATCCTCCGGGTCCTGGGCGGCGATATATTCCTTGGCCACCAGGTTCATGCCGTCCCTGAGCGGCGTCACCAGCCCGACCCGGGCCGCCCGGTAAATCCCCGCCAGCTCGTCGCGCCGATAGTTGCGGTTCACGTAGCGGATCGGCTGGGAGTCCATGTCCGCATAAGCGCCGTTGATGTGGCCGCAGAGGGCTTCGACCTTGGCGCGGATTTCCTGATAGGCCTGGACCTCTCCGCGGGAGGTCGGCGCGATCTGCAGGTAGAGCACCTCGCGCGCCATATCGGGGTGTTCGGCCAGGAAGTGCTCGAACCCGGCGAGCCGCTCCTCCAGACCCTTGGAATAGTCGAGCCGGTCAACGCCGACGATCATCTTGCGGAAGACGCTGGCCGCCGCCATGCGATCATAGGCCCGCATCGCCACAGGGCTGGAAAGCAGCTTGGTGAACTCCGCCACATCGAGGCCGATGGGAAAGGCCTTGGCCCGCAGGGACCGGTTGAAGGCGCAGAGCCGCCCGTCCTCACCCCAGGTGCCGGCCGCCTCGCCCAGCACATAGCTCTCGAAGGCCCACAGCCACTCGTCGGTCTGGAAGCCCACCAGGTCGTAGTCGAAGAGGGCCGAGACCAGCTGGCGATGGCGCGGCAGGGTGGTCAGCAATTGGGATGCCGGCCAGGGGATGTGCAGAAAGAAGCCGATCGGATTGCCGACACCCAGGGCCCGCAGCTCGCGGCCGAGCGGGATCAGGTGATAGTCGTGCACCCAGATCACATCCCCCGGCTCGATCATCGGGGCCAGCACCTCGGCGAAGCGCCGGTTCACCCGCTCATAGCCCTCGCCAAAGGCCCGGTCGTAGGCGGTCAGGTCGATGCGGTAGTGGAAAAGCGGCCAGAGCGCCGAATTGGCGTAGCCGTTGTAGTATTCCTGAAAATCCGCCTGATCGAGGTCGATGGTGACTGTTTTCACGTCGTCCACGGTGCGGGTCTTCACCTCGCCTGTGAACGTCTCCACGGTCTCGCCGCTCCAGCCGAACCAGAACCCGGAATATTCCTTCAGCGCCGAGGCCAGAGCCACGGCGAGGCCGCCGGCCGAGGGTTCCGCCCCCTTCGAGCCAGGGCGGCGTTCCGGGGGGTTCACCCGGTTGGATACGACGATGAGCCGGCTCATCGCACAGCGCTCCAGGGGCGCGACAACAGGACCGCGCAGTTGATCAGCCCCACCAGCGAATAGGTCTGCGGATAGTTCCCCCAGAGCTCGCCGTCCGAGAGGCTGATATCCTCCGAGAGCAGGCCCGCATGGGTCCGGCGGCTCAGCATCTGCTCGAAGAGGGCGCGGGCCCGATCGGTCTCACCGGCCAGGTGCAGGGCCTCGATGAACCAGAAGGTGCAGAAATTGAACGCCGTCTCCGGGGCCCCGAAATCGTCCGGAAGGTCGTAGCGGAAGAGGTTTTCGCCCTTTAGCAGGTGCTTCTCCACCGCCTTCACAGTGCTTTGATGGCGGGGGTCGTCCGGCTTGAGGAAGCGCAGGTCGACCAGCTGCAGCAGAGACGCGTCGAGTTCGTCCCCGCCGAAAGTCGCCGCGAAATGGCCGAGGTCCTTGTTGAAGGCCTTTTCCTCGATCGCCGCCCGAATCTGCCGGGCCCGGTCGTTCCAGAACGCCGCCCGGGCCTCGAGGCCGAGCTTGGCCGCCGCGTTGCCCAGCCGGTCGCACGCCGCCCAGCACATGGCGGCCGAATAGGTGTGCACCGAGGCCCGCGTGCGCAGCTCCCAGAGCCCCGCGTCCGGCTGGTCATGCATCTGGAACGCCCGCTCGCCGACCACTTCCAGGGCCTCGAAATCGGCTTGGGTCGCGGGTCGCAGCAGACGCTCGTCGAAGAAGGCCTGAACGTTCGACAGCACGATCTGTCCGTAGACATCATGCTGGATCTGCTGGTGCGCCTGGTTACCCACGCGCACCGGCCCCATGCCGCGATATCCGGGCAGGCTGGTCACGATCCGCTCGGTGAGGATCGGCTCATAGCCGACCCCGTAGAGCGGCTGGATATGGCCGCCGTCTGCCGCGTCGACGATGTTGCGCAGGAACCCGAGATAGTTCTCCAGGATGTCCGCCGCGCCCAGCCGGTTGAGGGCCTGGACCACATAGTAGGCGTCCCGGATCCAGCAGTAGCGGTAGTCCCAGTCGCGCCCCGAATGCGGCGCCTCTGGAATGGAGGTCGTCAACGCGGCGACAATGGCGCCGGTTTCTTCGTAAACGCAGAGCTTCAGGGTGATGGCCGCCCGGATGACGGCGTCCTGGTAGTCCAGCGGCACGGAGAGGGTGCGCACCCATTCGCGCCAATCGGCGCAGGTGTCGGCGAGCATGGTGTTGGCGCGCGTCAGCACCTCGCCGTCGAAGGGCTCGTCCGGCCCTAGAAACAGCGCGATGGGCTCCTCAAGGCGGAATGTGCGCTCTTCGAGGATGTGCGAGACCGGGGCGTTTGTGGTCAGTCGCAAGGTCATGTCCTGGCCGAGGAGGCGGATGTGGTTGGAGCCGGAGGTGGTTTCGCAGTTCCGCTCGCCCCAGTTGGCCGTGGCCCTCAGCCGCACGGCGATGCGTGGCGCGCCGCTGACCGGCCGGATCAGCCGCACGAAGGCCGTCGGCCTGTAACCGCGCCCATGCATGCGGAACCGGGGCGCGAAATCGATCACCTCCAGGACGTTGCCCTCAACGTCGGTGAACTCGGTGCGCAGGACGGCCGTGTTGCGCAGATAGGCCTGCGCCGTGGCCGCGAGCCCGACGACCACCACATCCCACACGCCCCGCGCCTCGGGGTCCGCGGCGGCCTTGCCGGAGAGGAGGTTCGAGAACACCGGATCGGCGTCGACCCTCGGTGCACAGCACCAGACGAAGGCGCCTTGGCGGTCCACCAGGGCGCTGACCTGTCCGTTGCCGATCGGTGCGAGATCCAGATTTTGCGTCATCTTCCCTCCCTGCAGGCGCCGAGCCATTCCAGGGCGTCGGCCACCCCGGCCAGGGCGAAGCGGGCGCGGGTCGGCCGGCGGTCTCCCACGATCACGCCGTAACCGCCCAGGCGTTCGGCGGCGCCAAAGCCGTGCTCGTCGGTGGCGTCATCGCCGATAAAGACCGGCGTCGCCCCGGCGAACGGCGGTTCAGCCATGAACGCCGCCAAGGCCTCGCCCTTGTCCGGGCCGGGCGTGCGCAGCTCGATGACCATGCGGCCCGGCTGCGGGACTAGACCGTAGCGCTCGGCCAGGGACGCGGCGAAGGCCCGCGCTTCGGCCTCCAGGCGCGGGGCGGCACGATAGTGCAGAGCCGCGGCATGGCTCTTAGTCTCGGCCAGCAGGCCGGGATGCGCGGCGGCGAAACGGACCAGGGCCTCGGCTGCCCGCGGCAGGTCCGGGTGGGGCGGCGCCTCATGCACCCAGCCCCGCGCGTCACGCCGGATCAGGCCGTGGATCGCCGCCACCGCGGTCACGGATCCGCCGAGCAGACGGTCGAGATCGTCAAGGCCGCGCCCGGAGAGAATTGCCAGGCGCCCGTCCAGGGCGGCGCTTAAATCCCTCAGAAGAGCCGTCCGCGCCGCTTCGGGCCTCACCTGATCCGGCCGCGCCTCAATGGGCGCCAAGGTGCCGTCCAGGTCGGCGAACAGGGCGGCCTCGCGGGCCAGGAGCGGGGGCGCGGTCAAGCGTCTGGCGTTCACGGCGAGGGAGGTCATGGCGCCTCTAACCTTCCAGGACGACCGCGACGCCCAAGTCGGAGTCCGGTCCCGGCGTCACGGCGACGCTGCCCTCCAGGCGCTGGAACCGCAAATCCACCCGCCGCCCGCCGACTTCCAGGCCCGCCACATCCAACCGGTCAATGCCCGCCGGCAGGGTTGGCCGGACAAGCCTCACCTCAAGGCGCGCGGCGTCGATGGAGAGGCCGAGGCAGGCCTGCAGCATCAGGAAGGTCGAACTGGCCGCCCAGGCCTGGGGCATGCAGGCGACCGGGTAGGCAATGGGGGGCTCGCCCTCCTCGCGGGCAAAGCCGCAGAACAGCTCGGGCATGCGCATCTGAAAATGCTTCGAGGCCGTGAACAGATCGCACAGGATTCGCGCCACCCCGTCTCGCTCCCCGTAGCGCGCCATGCCGGCAAGGCAGAGCGCCGTGTCGTGCGGCCAGATCGAGCCGTTGTGGTAACTCATCGGATTGAAGCGGACCCAGCCCTTGGCCAGGGTGCGCACCCCCCATCCGGAATCGAACTCGGCCGAGAGCAGCCGGCGGGTGACGCGGTGGGCGCGGTCGGCGTCCGGCAGTCCGACAAACAGCAGGTGTCCGGCGTTCGAGGCATGGGGCCGGCACGGCGCGCCGGTTCCGTCGACAGCGATCGCGTAGAACCCGTCCTCCTCCATCCAGAACCGGTCCTCAACAGCTTCGCGCACGGCTTCGGCGCGCCGGGCCCAGGCCTCGCCATCCTCGCCCAGCCGGTTGGCCATGGATGCCATGGCCCGCCAGGCGGCGAACGCATAACCCTGCACTTCAGCGAGGGCGATCGGGGTCGCCGGGAAGCGGCCGTCCTGGTGGAAGACGCTGTCCTCACTGTCCTTCCAGCCCTGGTTGGAGAGCCCGGTCTCGGCGCCGCGGGCATAGTCGATCAGGCCATCGCCGTTGGAATCTCCGTGCTCATCGAGCCAGGCCGCGGCGCGACGCAAGGCCGGCCAGAGACCGGCGATCAGGTCGATATCGTCCGTGCGTTGCAGGTAGGCGCCCGCCAGGGACACGAACAGGGGGGTGGTGTCGACGCCGCCGTAGTACTGACCGAAGGGAATCTCACCAAGCGCCGCCATCTCGCCGCGCCGGGTCTCATGCATGATCTTGCCGGGCGCGGAATCGCGGAACGCTGAAAGCTCGGTCGCCTGGCGGGCGGCAAGATAGGTCAGCACCCCCTTGGCCAGGGACGGGTCTAGCCAAAGCATCTGCCAGGCTGTGATGATCCCGTCCCGGCCAAAGGGCGTCGAGAACCAGGGGATGCCGGCATAGGGATAGGGCCCGGCGGGGAGGTCCGTGGTCAGCAGCGCGACATCGGCGCGGGACTGGTCCAGCCAGGCCTGGAAATCCTTGGTCGGGGTGCGCACGCTGGCGCCCCGGTCGCGGCGCTCCCTCACCGAATGGCGGGCTCCGTCCAATGCCGCCAGGAACCGGTCCCTGGCCGGTGGATCATCCGGCCCGGCCCCGATCTCCACGAAAAGGTCCATGTGGGCGCCGGGGGCGAGGATGAACATGAATTCCGCGCGGCTGGGCGAAAGCCGCCAGGGGGGTTCTGAAAAGGCAAGGGTGCTGGTTCGCTCGCGCCCGTCGAGGCCGAGATAGCTGAAGGTGATGCTGCGCCCGTTAGCTCTCGGCGCCGCCAGGGCGCCGCGCGCGTGTCGCACCATGCCGCGCACCTCGAACATGTCCCTGAAGTCGGCGGCATATTCGAAGGCCAGGGGCAGCATGACCTCGTCGAGGCCGAAGTTGGCGCACCGCACGCGCTCGTGGAACCGGCCCTCGAACAGCACCCGCTTGCGCTCGATGTGGATCACGCCGCGCGGCGTCGCCCGGTGGCCCATGGGCGGCAGGGCGAGATTGGTGCCGTGGAAGGTGAACACCGCACTGTCCGGCGAAACCCCGAACGATAGGGGCGACGGCTGCTTGTCCCCGACCAGCAGGCGATAGCGCGAGAGGATACGCGTATCGTCCGCGAAGAGGCCATCCGCTCCGCCCGAAATGTCCCCCTGGGCGTCGGCCACAAGGAAGACATCGCCGTCCTTGGCCGACAGCAACAGACCCCGCTCCCCGGTGGCAGGGGGTTCTTCGAGCACAGCGGCCGCCTGCGGCTCCAGGGGCTCGGAATGGTCGTCCATGGCCTCGCCCTTTCAGGCGATGGATGCGAAGGGCGCCCGGGGTTCGAAGGCTTCGTCGTCCGGAGCCAGTTCCGGGGCGAAAGGACAGCGCGCCAGGCGGTCGGCATAGAGATCGAGATAGCCCCGTGCCATCGCCGTGGCCGAGAAGCGGCGCTCAAAACGGCGGCGGATGTCGCGCCGGTCGAGTTCCACGGCGCGTTGCACCGCCTGAACCGCCTCGGCTTCATCCCTGACCAGGAAGCCTGTCAGGCCGTCATCGATAACCTCCGGCGCCGAGCCGCAGGCGAAGCCCACCACCGGCGTACCGCAGGCCATGGCTTCGATCATCACCAGGCCGAAGGGTTCAGGCCAGTTGATCGGAAACAACAGGGCCGCCGCCTTGCCGAGGAAATCGGATTTTTCAGCATCGCCGATCTCGCCAATGAACTCGATCAGCGGATGATCGAGCAGGGGCGCGATATGTTCTGAGAACCAGGCGGCGTCGGCGGCGTCGACCTTGGCGGCCATCTTCAGAGGCATGTTCAGGGCCTTGGCGATGGCGATGGCGCGATCCGGCCCCTTCTCGGGCGACATCCGGCCGAGGAAGGCAAGGTAGCCCTCAGGCCTTGCCTCGAACCGGTAAAGGCTCTCGGGCATGCCGTGATATACGGTGCCGGCCCAGTTGGCGAAGGGCAGGGCCATGCGCTGGTTGTCCGAGATCGAGACCAGGGGAAACTTCGGCCACAGCCGGTAGGCCTCCGGCAGATCCTTCAGGTCGAGGCGCCCGTGCAGGGTGGTCAGGGTGCGTGCGGACATATCCTCGAAGAAGGGGAAATGGATCATGTCCACGTGGAAGTGGAGGATGTCGAAGCGGTCTTTTTGCCGGCGCACTTCGGCGAGCATCGCCATGTGCGCGGCGAGGTCGGATTTCAGCGGTGACGGATCCAGCCGGATCGCCTGATCGCGCACCGGCACGAGGTCGGCCTTGGTGACCGCGTCGGCGCTGGAGAACAGGGTGACTTCATGGCCGAGCTCGACCAGGGCGTCCGCGAGGTGGGCCACCACGCGCTCGGTTCCTCCATAAAGCTTCGGCGGCACAGCCTCATAGAGGGGTGCGATCTGGGCAATCTTCATGTCGTTGAACTCCACTCCCGTCGGCGCCGGTCCCGAACTCGGTTGGCGCAGGTAGCCAAGGCCCGAGCCGCCCGTTGGTTCCACCGGGCGGCTCTCAATCGCGGCATTGGGATCGCATGGGACGCCCCTGCCCGGTTCTCGGACCAGGGGCGCCTAAGCGGTGAGCCTAGTTGGTCACCCGGTAGCGGCCGTAACGGTCGGGGCAGACCCGCACATAGCGCCGGTCCACGCGGCCGCCGTAGTCGACCTCGGCCACGGCAAGACGGCAGTTCCGGCGCATGTAGTAGGCGTTGTCGTATCGGCCCGAACGCCGGCCCCGTTCCCAGCTGCCTTCCCGGTAGGCGACCGTATCGTTGTAGCTGTAGTAGACGCCGGCATTGTCGCAGCGGGTCGTGCCGCCTCGGGCGATGGCTCCGCCGGCCGCCCCGCCAACGATAGCGCCCAGCACCGCGCCTTCATTGCGCACGCCGCGCCCGGCCACGTTGGAGCCGATCACGCCACCGGCGATGGCGCCGATAATCACGCCTGCAGTGGTGTTTCCGTCACGGCGGCGGCCGCAGTCATAGGACGCTTGGTTGGGGCTGACCGCGGCCCCCTGGAATACCCCGTAGCGGCGGACATAGGCGCCTCGGCCATAGCGGCGGTCATAATCCCGTTGGGCCCGCATATAGGCGTTGTAGTCCCGCTGATACTGGGCCTGGCGCTCGGCGTAGTCGGCCTGTTCGCGGGCGTAGACGTCACGCTGATACTCGTAGTCGCCGGCGCTGCGCGCATAGGAGCCATCGTTGTAGGGCTGGGCGATCGCGGCTGGAACGCTTGCCGCGGCCAGGATCACGGCTATGGCGCCCGAAGCTAGAGCATTGGTTTTCATCACGAAGTTCCTTCCCGGAGCTTGAATCTCCCTCGGGCGGAAGAACGCCCTTGATGCGGATGGGTTCAGAACCGTGTTGCGTGGGGCCTCTTTCGTGCGAAGAGGGGGCCATGCGTATCCTGGTCACCGGCACGGCGGGATTTATCGGCTTCAGCCTGGCCCGCAGGCTGCTGGCGGATGGACATGAAGTCGCCGGCATCGACGGCTTCACCACCTATTACGACCCGGCCTTGAAGGACGCGCGCCATGCCGTCCTGAAGCGCCACAACGGCTTTTCCGAGCATCGCTTGATGCTTCAGGACCGCGAGGCCGTGGCCGGCGTGGCGGACAGCTTCCAGCCGGAGGCGATCATCCACCTCGCGGCCCAGGCGGGGGTCCGCTACAGCCTGGAAAATCCCCGCGCCTATGTGGAATCCAACCTCGACGGCACTTTCAACGTCATGGAGGCGGCGCGCACCCATGCGGTGAAGCACTTGATGCTGGCCTCCACCAGCTCGGTCTATGGCGCTTCCACGCGGGTCCCCTTTCGGGAGACCGACCCCACTGACCAGCCCCTGACCCTCTATGCCGCCTCCAAGAAGGCCACGGAGGCGATGACCCACTCCTACGCCCATCTTTGGGGCCTTCCGACCACGGCGTTCCGCTTCTTCACCGTCTATGGACCTTGGGGCCGGCCGGACATGGCCCTCTTCAAGTTCGTCGACGCCATCGAAAATGCCCGGCCCATCGAGGTGTACGGCCACGGCGCCATGGCGAGGGACTTCACCTATGGCGAGGACCTGGTCGAGGCCATCGTCCGCCTTCTGGATACGCCGCCGAAGCTCGGCGCGCCGGCGGGCGATTTCGACTCCCTGAGCCCCGTCGCGCCCTGGCGGGTGGTCAATATCGGCGGCGGAGCGCCGGTGGCCCTGATGGATTTCATCGCCGAGATCGAGAAGGCGATGGGCCGCGAGGCGCTGAAGACCTACCTGCCGATGCAGGCCGGAGACATGGAGCGCACGTTCGCCGACGCCACCTTGCTGAAGGCCCTCACCGGCTACATCCCATCGACCCCGGTCACGGTGGGAGTCCCGGCCTTTGTCGACTGGTACCGTTCGACCTTCGTGAACATTGGCCGCTAGAACACGATAGGCTTTGCCGGAGTCGGCTGACGTTGAATCGTGACCGCAAACTCCAAGTCGACGCGCCTGGTCATCCCGTTTTGATGGTCCCATCAAGACGGGACAGGCCCTAGCGAGTCAGCGGGTTCACTCCCTGGGTCGGCGCCTTCACCTCGCCCTGGCGCGGCAGGCGCCACTCGCCGCGGAACTGGAAGTCGAGGGTGGCGCAAAGATGGGCCGGTCCGCCCTCGGCGCCGTCACCCAGCACATGCACCCGCAAGGGCTCGTCGCGCCGCAGCCGCCCGAAGGCCAGCCAGCCGTGGGCGGCGCCGGGGCAGAAGGCGCGGATCATGTCCTTCCCCTCGTTGGCCGGATCGATGGCGTAGAGATCGCGCTCCGAGGCGCCCTCGCCGATCAGGCTGCCGAGACTGACCCCCAGATCGCCCTCCCCGGCCGGCTTCAAGGCCGCCGAGGCCGGGCCGGTGGTGGCGCGCACCCTCACCACCTCGGTGAACATCAGGCGCTGCTTGAACTCGAAGGTCAGCTGCCCGGCGAGGCGGCGGGTCTGTGGATTGGCCGGGTCGTAAGAGAAGATGCGCAAGGCGGCGGCCTGCGCCTCGGCCGTGAGACTCAGGGCCAGAGTGAGGCCCAGCAAGATCCGGAACGCCTTCATCTATCGGCCCACCGTCAGCATCGAGGGATCGCCGTCGAAGCGCACCAGCCGCCAGACACCGTCCGTGCGGGCGAACGTCAGCAGACAGGGGCCATCGCGAGTACGGGCAGCGCAAACCGTCCCATCGCGCAGGTAGCGCAGGGCGCCGGCGATGGCGATCTGGTTGGGGATCGGCTTGTCAGGCCGGTAGCCGTAGTACTCCGCCACCGTGCGGAAAACGCGCGGCCGCAGGAGGAAATCCCCAGCCACCTGGGCCAGGGGCCCGGAGAGTACGGCGGCGGCGGCGCGCACCTGACCAGTCCCGTCTCTGCCTTCGGCCGCATTGAGGATCAGGCTTTCCAGCTGCGCTTTAAGGGCAGGCTTGTCGACATGGGCGTCGAAGGCCACACGGTCATCGTCCCGGATCGCGATCAGCAGGGCATGGACATCCCCCGCGGCGTCGACGCGCTGGACGCTGGCGCAGGACGCCAGCGCGAGAGCCATCAGGGCGGCGATGAGGGGGCGAAGAGGTTTCATGGCATGCCTCCTGGCAATCCAAGATGGCGCCCTCAAGGCGCGGTGCGCGCCCTGAGGAATTCTATCACTCGCCGCTCCGCCTGCCTTGTGGGACCGGCCGGATCATCATCCTTCAGGTGGACGGTGAGCACCGAATGGGGCTGGCGCATGCGTTTGTCCCGGCGGGCATCCTTCGGATCGAGCTCAATGGCCTCGAACCGTGGGCCAAGGGCGGACTTGTAGGCTTCGAAGCGCGCGTCCGGCACGAAGTCGTCGTCGTGGAAGCGCAGGCCCAGGACCGTGAGGTCTTCATCGGACAGGCGCTGCTTCACGCAGGCGAGGTCGGCCGGTGCGATGTCGATGCCGCCTTTGCGGCCCGCCCCGCCCAACGGCAGTGAGGGCTGGGAGAGGACGGGGGCCACCACGGCCGCGTCGGTCATCATGGCGAGGGCGAACCCGCCGGTGAAGCACATGCCCACCGCCCCGACCCCGGGCCCGCCGCACTCCGCATGGGCCCGGCGGGCCAGGGCGCGCAGCCACTCGACCATTGGGCTCGTCTTGCCCGAGGACCAGATGTTGAACTCGCGGCGGATACAGATCGCCCCCAGCATCACGCCCGCCGCATAGCCGGCGTCAATGTCGCGGCCGGCCTGACCGAACAGCACCGGGCAATAGACGGTCATGCCCGCCGCCGCGACCCGGTCAGCGAAGCGGATGACGAGGGGATGCAGACCCGGCATTTCGTGGATGACGATCACGGCCGACCCGGATCCGCGCTTGTAGACCGGGCGCGTCCAGCGCTTGTCCGGATCGGTGAAATCGAAGCGTTCGTAAGGCTTCAGTGTCGCGCGCTCGTCCAAGGCCGCCTCCCGCAGTGGCCGGGAAGCCTAAGGCGCCTCTCGCGGCCGCACTAGCGGGCCAGGCGCACCGATCCTCCGCTTGGGCCGACGCCACTCGGCACCGGCACGCTGGAGCCCGCGTAGTTGGCGTTGATGACGAGGTTTGGAGACCCCCTCATCTGAATCGACTTGGCGACGATGACCGTCCAGGCGGACTGGTCAGCGACGGGCCGGGTGCCCGTGACGAGGAATTTCGCGCCGGGGATATAGACGGTGCCCAGTAGCTCACGAGCGCTGTCACTGGAGATCTCGAAGGTCTCGCGATTGTCGCGCGTGGTGGCGACCACGAAGCCGGCGAAAGGCCCGGTCCGGCGGCCCCGGAGGCGAATTTGCGATGAATCCTGGAATTGGAATTCTGAATCCCTGTCGAACACCAGGGCCACGTCGTCGCCGGTGATCGTGGAGTTCTGCTTCATCTGCAGGGTGCCGTTGATGAAGAAGTGGTCGCCGGGCAGGAGGGTGAGCGTCGCGTTGGAGCGAACGACAATGCTGCCGCAATGCACCCCGGGCAGGAGCACCTGCACGCCCACGTCCACCACCAGCTGAGTCGGCAGGCAGACCGGCAGGGCCGGCGAGAGGTTCATGGCCGCGAACGGGTCCTCGATCGCGGGCGCGTCCGTCTGCGCGGCCGGGCTGATCGGCCCCGTCGCCAGGCCCGCCGCCTGGATGAGGGCGGCGGTCATGCCCCCGCCGGTGGAAACCATGATGTCACTGTCGGATTGGATCAGGCAGGCCGGCGCGACGATCCGGGCCTGGTCGCGCATGTCGAAGACATCGGCCGCCGTGGACCCCGTTGTCAGCACGCAGAGCGGCGTGCGGCCCATCTGCACCGCCGTGGAGCTGAGCTCCATGGTCCAGCCGCCCGGCGGCAGCATGTTGGCGAAGAAGCTGGTGCGGCGGGCGTCGACGTCGATTGTGACGCTGGAGCGGTCCGGCGCGACCGTGGTGGTGACCGTGTAGGTAACCTGATCAAGATTGGTGGTCTGGGCGGCGATGAAGTCGCGGGCCCGCGCCTCGACCCCAACCGAGTCGGCGACGGCGATCTGCTTGGCGGCGTCGAGGGCGGCGGCGTCGACCACGGCCTGCAGGCTGGCGCGGTCGGCGTTGACGGACGCCAGGTCGATGGCGCCGCAGACCAGGAGGGCAAGGGCCGGAATGGCAATGGCCGCCGTCGTGGCGACGCCGCCCCGCGCATCGCGCAGGAGACGCCCCGCCAGGGCTTTAAGGGCGGCGCCTAGGTTCACGCGGCCTCGTTGTCATCGGCCAGGCGCACGTGCGGATCTTCTGCGCGCTACAGGGCGTCGGGGGCGTCATCGGCGAAATCAGGGTCGGCGGCGGCGCCGAGGGCGGCGGCGAAGGCCGCGGCTTTCGGCTTCAGGTCAGGGTAGGCCGACAGGGCGGCCACCAGGAACTTGGAACTCTCCGAAGCCACCCGGTTCATCATCCGGCGGGTTTTCTCGCCACTCGTTCGGGCGCGCGACCGCTCCTCCAGGAGCGCCATCTCATTGCAATGGGTGCGGTGGACGTAGCGCACCTGGTAGGAGAGCAGGCTTCAGCGAGTGGCCGGCGAGGCCAGCATCGGCCCCGGCCTCAAAGGCCCGGTCGATGGCGGCGACATCCTCGCGGCCGGTGACGACCAGGACAGGCAGCCGCAAGGTGGCGGGGTCGGCGCGCAAGGTGCGCAAGAGTTCGAAGCCGTCCATGCGCGGCATCTCGAGGTCGAGCAGGACCACGTCCGGATGGCGTTCGCGGATCTTTTCGAGAGCTTCCAGTCCGTCGCCGGCGGTCTCGATCTCAACATTGTCGGCGGCCAGATGGACGGCGGCGAACTCCCGCAGAATCGGGTCGTCATCCACGAACAGGATGCGGAGGTTCTCCTGCATCACGTAGTAGAAAGCCCCGGGCTGGCGAATGCGGGTTTCCATTGGGAGGAGACGGATTCCTGGGTAGCGCGGCCTCCAGTTAAGGGCAGGGTCATTAATCTTGGGTAACGACGATAACCTAACTGATTGTCGTCAAACCCCTTTCCATGCCGAAACCCCCTCAAAAGCGGCGCCTCAAGTCGATCTCCGGGAAGCTTACCGTCCTGGTTGTGGCGTCGGTGGGCATCGCCATTGCGATCCTGACGGCGGTCACGGCCTGGCGTGAGGGCCAGCGCGAGGCCGTCCTTGAGGCCGACCGGCTGCAGGCCACGGCGGCCGTGCTGGCCTCGATGTCGAACGAGGCCGCGGCGAACAATGACGCCGCCGGCGCCTTCAAGGCCTTGCGCGCTATCAATCTGATGCCTGGCGTAAAATATGCGCGAGTTGAAGGACTTGGCGGGCGCGTTATTTCCGAGACCGGCGCGGCGACCCGTCTGACGCGGGACGCGAGAAGCGGCGCCGGGGGGCGGCTTTCTTTGCTCTCGGTGATGACCTCCAGGAGCCTGGAGGCGTCCGCGCCGATCACCTATGGCCGTCGCCCGGTCGGCCGGGTGGTAATCCTGGGCGAGCTGCGCGGGGCGGGGAATCGCTGGGTGGGCGCATTGCTCATCAGCCTGGCGGCCGGGGCGATCGCAGCGGTGGTCGGACTGATTGTCGCATGGCGCCTGCAACGGCAGATACTGCGGCCGATCTTCGCTCTCACCGGAGCCATGGGTGACGTGCGCGAGAAGCACGCCTTCGACGCCCAGGTGGCGGTGAGCTCCGACGATGAGATCGCCGAACTGGTGGACGGCTTCAACGCCATGCTGGGGGAAATCCGCAGCCGCGACGCGGCCATCGCCGAACACATGGCCGGGCTGGAGCAGACAGTCTCCGAACGCACCGCCGACCTCTCGGTCGCCAAGGAAGCGGCGGAAGCGGCGAACCTCGCCAAGAGCGATTTCCTGGCCACCATGAGCCACGAAATCCGCACGCCGATGAACGGCATCATGGTGATGGCCGAAATGCTGGCGGCCGGGGACCTGGCGCCCAAGCAGAGGCGCTTCGCCCATGTGATCGCCAAGTCGGGCGGAAGCCTCTTGTCGATCATCAATGATATTCTCGACTTTTCGAAGATCGAGGCCGGCAAGATGGAGCTGGAGGACGGCGAGGCCGAGCCGGCGGAGCTGGTGGAGGACGTGCTGGCCCTCTTCTGGGAGCGGGCGCGCTCGAAGGGGCTGGATCTGGCGGCCTTCGTCGATCCGGCCGTCCCGGCCCGGGTGAAGGGCGATCCGACGCGGCTGCGCCAGGTGATCGGCAACCTCGTCAACAACGCCATCAAGTTCACGGAGACCGGAGGCGTGCTGGTCAGCGTCACCACGGCGCCCGGCGGGCAGCTGGTCTATGCCGTGCAGGACACCGGCATCGGCATCGCCAAGGACAAGATTGGCGGCCTGTTCGGGGCCTTTACCCAGGCTGACCAGACGACCTCGCGCCGCTTCGGCGGAACAGGCCTGGGCCTGGCCATCTGCAAGCGGCTGGTGGAAGCCATGGGCGGCCATTTCAAGGTGACCAGCGAGGAAGGCCGGGGCTCGACCTTCGCCTTCGCCCTGGCCAGCGAGACGCTTGACGAGGCTTCGGCCTGGCCGCGCTTCGCCGAGGGCGCGGCGGCGCGGATCGTCGCGGACGGGCCGTGCGCCCGGGCCGCCCTCGGCCGCTATCTCGGCGCGGCGGGGCTCGGCAAGGCCGGGCCGGATGGGACGCCCCTGATCACCATCGCCGATGCGGACGCCCTGGATCTGATGAGCGGGCGCGAGGGGCCGGCAGTCTGCCTGGCGGAGTATGGCGATGACCGGCCCGCGCGTCTGGTGCGCGACGGCAAGGCCGACATCACCCTGACCCAGCCCCTGCGCCAGGACGACCTGCGCCGGTTGCTCTTCCAGGTCCTGCGGGGCGAAACCCTGAGCGACCCCGCCGCCGAGGAAGTCCGCGAGGCCGCCCAGAGCCTGCCGGCTTTCGCCGGGGCGCGGGTGCTGGTGGTGGACGACAGCGCGGTGAACCGCGAGGTCGCCCTGGAAGCCCTGGCGCGGCTGGAGGTTCAGGCGAGCCTCGCCGAGGACGGGCGCGAAGGCGCGGACGCGGCCCTGACCGAGGGCTTCGACCTGATCCTGATGGACGGCTCGATGCCGGTGATGGACGGCTATGAGGCGACCCGGGACATCCGCCGCCGTGAGGAGGTCTTTGGCCGCCGCACCCCGATCATCGCGCTCACCGCCCACGTGGTCGGCACGGCGGCGGATGCGTGGCGCGAGGCCGACATGGACGGGGTGCTGCACAAGCCCTTCACCCTGGCCAAGCTCGCCGAAATCCTGGGCCGGTTCCTGACCGCGACGCCGAGGACGACCCCGGAACCCACCGCGTCCCCCGCCGTCCAGGCCGACGCCGCCCCGGCGCCCGAACCGGCTGGGAGCGGCCTGATGGATCCGGAAGTCACCGCCCAATTGGCCGGCATGGCGGCGGCGGGCCGGGAGGATTTCGTGGCCCGCGTGCGGCAGCTCTACCGGGACAATGCCCCCGCCGCCGTGCAAGCCATCGCCGACGCCGCCGAGGCGGGGGACGCCGAGGGCGGGGCCCGCGCCGCCCATGCCCTGAAATCCATGAGCCTGAACATCGGGGCCCGGGCCGTGGCTGAGGAGGCGGCGCGGCTGGAGGCCCAGGCGCGCAATGTCGGCCCCATCGACCAGGCGGCCGCCGAAGCCATCCAAAGATTGCTGCGCGCTACACTCGACGTGCTGGACGGCCCTGGCCCCGCCGCGCCCGCCATCGTGAGCGACGGGCTTTCCAGTGAGGACCGGGCCCTCTGCAACGAGTTGGAAGGGGCCGCCGAGCGCGGGGAATTCAGCCTCGTCTACCAGCCCCAGTTCGGCCGGGAGAGCGAAGGCATCACCGGGGCCGAGGCCCTTCTGCGCTGGACCCACCCAAGGCTGGGGCAGGTCAGCCCGGCGAGGTTCATTCCCCTGGCCGAGCAGAAGGGGCTGATCCGGCCGATCACCCGCTGGGCCCTGCGCCGGGCCATCGACGAGGCCGAAGGGTTCGGCGCCCTGCCCATCGCCGTCAACGCCTCGGCCCGGGACTTCGACGCCCCGGACTTCGCCGACGAGGTGGCGGTGATGATGTCACGCCGGCGCCTGGCCCCAGGCCGGCTGGAGATCGAGGTCACCGAGACGGCCATCCTGGGCGATGTAGAGGCGGCGCGGGCCACCATCGACCGCCTGCATCAAATGGGGGTGAAGGTCGCCCTGGACGACTTCGGGGTGGGCTATTCGAGCCTCAACCACCTTCGGCTCTACCCCTTCGACAAGCTGAAGATCGACCGGGTGTTCATCCAGAACTGCGACACGGACGTCGCCTCCGCCGCCCTGGTGCACGCCGTCGTCAGTGTCGGCCGCGCGCTCGGCATGAAGATCGTGGCCGAGGGCGTGGAGACCGAGGGGCAACAGAAGTTCCTGCGCATCTCCGGCGTCCACGCCCTGCAAGGCTTCCACCTGGCCCGCCCGATGCCGGCCGAGGCGCTGCGGGCCCTGCTGGTGAAGCCGGAAACGCTGGCGGGGTAGCCCTTCTTCGCCGAGGCCTCGAAGGGTGGGCCGCGGTTCCGCGCTCTTGACCGTATTTCACCGTTATTGGCCGTATTTGCAAAATGCGAAAATACGGTTTTGGATTTTTACGGGCGCCTCCGGGGTTTTCGCGAATTATCGACTACGGCCTTAGGATTTTCCCGGGCGCTTCAGGGTTTTTGCGGGAGATGTTCGGCGATCAGTTCGAGGTAGCCGTCGGGGTTCTTTTCCCGGTAGGCCGCCAGGAAGGCGGCATGGTTGCGGTGGAAGTCGCGCAGGATGTCCTGGGTGATATTCACCCGCTTTTTGCGGGGCTTAGTGTCCTTGGCGCCGCGCGGCCGGCCGGGATTGCCGGGGCCGAGACGTCCCTTCGCGTCGCGCAGGGCGGGCTTTAGGGCAGCGTAGCGGGCGGTGATGTCTTCGAGGGTGGGTTCCGAGCTCATGGGGTCGTTCCGGCGTTGCGAGAGAAGTTCGCAATATACGACCTATGTTCGCAATTTGCAATTCATTTGTTCGGTTTGGGGGACGCGTCTTAGGAAGCGTGCCCCCGGGGTGTTGGCGGGAAGAGGCGCGATCTACACGTCGAATGCCCTAGGAACACGCCCTGAAGGAGCGCGTCCCTGAAGGAGCGCGTCCCCGTGGTGGCTCTGCTCCGGTCGGGTTCCCCTTCGCGCGCATGATGGAATGGTTTTTCGGTCCGGCCGGGTTGGTCAAGGACGGCGCCTTCGCGCCGCCGCCGTGCGGGCGCCCCCAGAGGGGCGGTCCTTGACGAACCCGGACCGACCGAAATCATGCTCCGCCATGCGATCGATGGGGCGGTGTGGGCAAGGCTGAGGGGGCAGCAGTTTTACAGTCGAGCCCCGGGCCCTCAAGGCGGCGTGAGACGGGCGGGGCAGGTATAGGCTGCTGGCCCGAGGATGAAATGGACGTGGACCTCAGCATCCAGGTCGCCATGTTTCCTGGTTGCCAAGATCGCCGCCACTCGGATCGCGCCATCCCCGAAACCGAAATTCGTAGGCGTTTCCATCGTCACGGCGCACTGCGGATACTGTGCGCCCACTCGCGTGCATCGGACCGTTACTTCGCCCTCCACCTCCATGCGTTGGGCACGATCAGGATAAAAGCGAGAGATGCGCAATGGACTGTCCTCAGGGTAGTCAGTGCCCGCCAAGCTCGCACGAACGTAGGCACAGCGCTTGGCCGTCGTAATCAGGGTCGCCTGAGCCGGCGGCCCCAAGAGCGCCAGCGCCACGAAGGGGGCGGCACACGCCCAGCTCTGTCTTGAAGCCGCCATCTGTCGACCCAGCCGATAGGCGCGCTGCCGCCCGAAGCAAGCATAGCTCAGCCTCAGCTGGAATGAAGGCGGCGGGTTTGGGGGACGCGCTCCTTCAGGGGCGTATCCCCAGGGCCTGTCAGGAGGAACCGCGATCTACGCGTCAAATGCCCAAGGGACACGCCCCTGAAGGAGCGCGTCCCTGTCGCTTGGTCCTGGGATACCGTAGCCCCTCACCCCGACCCTCTCCCGACGGGAGAGGGAGGAGGACGCGCCCGCCTAGTCCAGGGAGCGCTTGATCTCTTCGACGGTGAAGCACTCGATCTGGTCGCCGGCGCGGATGTCCTGGAAGCCCTTGAAGGCCATGCCGCATTCCTGGCCGGCATTGACCTCGTTGACCTCGTCCTTGAAGCGCTTGAGCGTTTCAAGGGTGCCGAGTTCCAGGATGACCACGTCGTCGCGGACGATGCGGACCCGCGCGCCCTTGCGGACCACGCCTTCGGTGACCTTACAGCCGGCGATGCGGCCGACCTTGGAAATGTCGAAGGCTTGCAGGACTTCGGCATTGCCCAGGAAGGTTTCGCGCTGGAGCGGGGCGAGCATGCCGCTCATCACACCCTTCAGATCATCCAAGAGGTCGTAGATGATCGCGTAGTAGCGGATCTCCACGCCTTCGCGCTCGGCGAGGTCGCGGGCCTGACGCGAGGCGCGGACATTGAAGCCGATCAGGCTGGCGCCCGACCCCTTGGCCAGCATGACATCGCTCTCGTTGATGCCGCCGGCGCCGGAATGGATGATCCGGGCGCGGACTTCATCGGTGCTCATCTTGTCGAGCGAGCCGATGATGGCCTCCACCGAGCCCTGCACGTCGCCCTTGATGACCAGGGGCAGCTCGGAGACCTTCTTGTCCTGCAGCTTGGCCATCATGTCGGCCAGGCTGGCTCCACCCGTGGCGCCGCCGATCTTCTCGCGCTTCAAACGCGTGCGGTACTCGGTGAGTTCGCGGGCGCGGGCCTCGTTTTCCACCACGGCCAGGGGTTCGCCCGGGCCGGGCGCGCCGTCGAGGCCGAGGATTTCCACCGGAGTGGAGGGTTCGGCTTCGGTGAGCTGTTCATCGCGTTCGTTGAGGAGGGCGCGAACCCGGCCCCAATTGGAGCCGGCGACCACGATATCGCCGCGCTTCAGGGTGCCGCGCTTGACCAGCACGGTCGCCACCGCGCCCCGGCCGCGGTCGAGCTTGCTCTCGATCACGACGCCTTCGGCGGTGCGGTCCGGATTGGCCTTGAGATCCATGACCTCGGCCTGCAGCAGGATGGCTTCCAGGAGTTCGTCGAGGCCGGTCTTCTTCAGGGCCGAGACCTCGATGATCTGGGTGTCGCCCCCCAGGCTCTCGACCACGATTTCGTGCTGGAGGAGCTCGTTGGTGACGCGGGTGGCGTCCGCATCGGGCTTATCCATCTTGTTGACGGCCACGATGATCGGGGCGCCGGCGGCCTTGGCGTGATTGATGGCCTCGATGGTCTGGGGCATGACCCCGTCATCGGCCGCCACCACGAGGACCACGATATCGGTGACATTGGCGCCGCGGGCCCGCATGGCCGAGAAGGCGGCGTGGCCGGGCGTGTCGAGGAAGGTGACCTTGTCGCCGTCCTTCAGGCGCACCTGATAGGCGCCGATATGCTGGGTGATGCCGCCATGTTCACCCCCGGCCACATCGGCCGAACGCAAGGCGTCGAGGAGACTGGTCTTGCCGTGGTCGACGTGACCCATGACGGCCACGACTGGCGGACGGGTGACGAGATGATCGTCCACATCCTCTTCACCGATGAAGCCGGTTTCGACGTCGCTTTCGGAGACGCGCTTGACGGTATGGCCGAACTCGGAGGCCACCAGTTCGGCGGTGTCTGAATCGATGACGTCGTTGATTTTCAGCATCAGGCCCTGACGCATCAGGAACTTGATGATTTCCACGCCGCGCGTGGCCATGCGGTTGGCCAGATCGCTGACGGTAATGACGTCCGGAATGACGACCTCGCGGGCCGTGCGGGCCTCGCCGGCGCCGCCACCCTTGCGCTTCTCACGCTCACGCTCGCGGGCCCGGCGGACCGAGGCGAGCGAGCGCATGCGCTCGGCCGCGCCCTCGTCATCGCCAACCACCGCCTGGATGGTCAGGCGGCCTTCCCGGCGCTTGGGCTCGCCGCGCGTGCGCGAGACGGCCTTGTTCGGGGAATCGCCAGGACGGCCACGGCGGGCGTTGTCGTCCTCCTCGTCGGGACGGCGGTCCATGTTGAGGCTGCCGGGACGCGGCGCCTGGCGAGTGGCGCGCTGGATTTCGGGGCCGGCCGGAGCGGCTGGAGCCGCGCCACGCGGACCGCCCGGCGGACGCGGACCGCCGGGGCGGCCATCGCGGGCGCCCGGCGCCGGGCGCGGCGCCAGGGCGGAATAGCGGACAGGTTCGCCGGGACGGCCGCCGGAGCGCTCACCCTGGGGGCGGTCGCCGCGGGGCGGACCGCCGGGACGGTCGCCCCGGTAGCCCTGGCCTTCACCGCGCGGCGCGTCATTGCGCTGACCATCGCGGAAGCCGCCTTCGGGACGCGGGGCGCGCTGGCCATAGCCGCCTTCGGGGCGGGGCGCGCGCTGACCGTAGTCCGGACGCGGGCCGTCATTGCGCGGCGGCGGGCGATCGGGGCGGTAGGTGGTCGTGGAGGGCCGGTCGTCGCGGCGTTCGCGGCTCGGCTCATAGGTTCGGGTCTGGCCGGGGGGGGCGGCGGCCGGACGCGGCGCCTCGGGGGCCGCCTCGGCGGGGCGCGGCGCCTCGGCGCGCGGCGCTTCGGCCCGGGGGGCTTCAGCCGGACGCGGCTCGGGGCGCGGTTCAGGACGCGGCTCGGGCGCGCGGACTTCCACCGGGCGGGGCGCCTCGGCGGCGGGGGCCGCGGCCGGCGGCGGGGCGTTTCGCGCCGCTTCCGCGCGGCGGGCGGCGGCTTCCTGCTCTTCACGCGCACGGCGCTCGGCGGCCTGACGCTCGGCCTGCTGGCGGGCCAGATCGATGGCGCCCTGGCGCTTGCGCATCTCCTCGGCGGAAAGGCCGCCGGCGTCAGAGGCGGCGGGCGGAGCGCCGGCCGGACGCTGCGGGGCCGGGCCGCGCACATCGAAGCCCTGGCGCTTCTCGGCCGCCGAAGGACCCGCGAGATTGCCGCCGGGCGTGTGGGTGCGCGCCCGCTTGGTTTCGACCACCACGGTCTTGGAGCGGCCGTGGCTGAAGCTCTGCTTCACAACGCCCGCGCTCACGGACCCCGTGCGGGGTTTCAGGGTGAGGGGGGGCCTGCCGGGCCTGCCGCTGTCGTTGTCGTCGGTCATGCGCTCGCTTGACTAAAACCACCGGACCACGAACGGACCGGCCAAAAGAAACGTCTCAATTCACCAATGCCCTTTGGACGGGGGCGATCTCTCGCTCCGTCACCTGGGCTCCTCGCGCCAACTCTCGGGGAGAAGCGGGCGAAAGCCAGATAGGCGCTCGACATCGGACGTCCAACGCTCAGCGGCTCGCCCCGCAAGGAAGGCGGTGTGTATCACATTCTCCCCACCCAAGGCCAAACCCAATTCTTCCGCGCCGAACAGGCCCAGCAGACGTGGCGGATTGGCCGCGCGGCGGACCGATTGCAGCATCTTGCGCCGTCCGTCCGCGGCGCCGTCGGCCGCCTCGATCAGCCAGGCGGCGCGGCCGGCCTCGACGGTGGCGGCGACCTTTTCGAACCCGAGCACCAACTGGCCGGATTTGCGGGCGAGGCCGAGGCCGGCCAGCACCCGGCGGGTGAGCATTTCGGCCACCTGATCGGCGAGATCGGCGGCGGGTTTCAGCTGCGCCTTGGCGGCCCGGGCGAAGGCATTCTTGCGCGCGGCGACCTCGACCGAGGCCCGATCGGCGGCGACCCAGAGCCCCCGGCCTGGCAGCTTGCGGGCAAGATCGGCCACCACCGACCCATCCGGGGCGGCGACGAAACGGATCAGGCCAGCCTCGTCACGAACCTCGCCCGAGGCGATGTCGCGGCGCTGGCGCGGACCTAGGTTGTCGGAATCATCCGGCTCATTGAGGCTCTTGCTCGGCAAACGCCTCGTCCTCTTCGGCGAACTCTTCCTCGGCCAGGGTGTCGGTGATGGCGTCAGCCTCGACCCAGCCCATGACCACGCGGGCGCGCATGATCAAGGCCTCGGCGTCTTCCGGCGAGAGGCCGAAGGCGTCGAGATAGCCGGCCTCGCGGACGCGTTCGCCGTCGCGGCTTTCGTACCAGCCGCGCAGGTCGTCCGGCACCAGACCGGCCAGGTCCTCGACCGTCTTGACCTCGTTCTCGCCGAGGGCGACGGCCATGGGCAAGGTGACGCCTTCGATCTGAAGAACGGCGTCCTCGACGCCAAGTTCCTGGCGGCGGGCGTCCTGGGCGGCGGATTCGCGGTCGAGGAAGTCGCGGGCGCGGGCCTGGATTTCCTCGGCGGTATCCTCGTCGAAGCCCTCGATGGCGGCGACCTCGGAGGCGTCGACATAGGCGACGTCTTCCACCGTGGTGAAGCCTTCGGTAGCCAGCAGCTGGGCGATCACTTCGTCGACGTCCAGGGCTTCCTGGAAGAGCTGGGTGGTCTCCGTGAACTGGCGCTGACGGCGCTCCGATTCCTGGCTCTCGGTGAGGATGTCGATCTGCCAGCCGGTCAGCTGGCTGGCGAGGCGGACGTTCTGGCCACGGCGGCCGATGGCCAGCGACAGCTGTTCGTCCGGCACCACGACCTCGACGCGCTCATCGTCCTCATCCATCACCACCTTGGAGACTTCGGCGGGGGCGAGGGCGTTGACGAGGAAGGTCGCATCGTCCTGGCTCCAGGGGATGATGTCGATCTTCTCACCCTGCAGCTCGGCGACCACGGCCTGGACGCGCGAGCCGCGCATACCGACGCAGGCGCCGACGGGGTCGATGGATGAATCGTTGGAGATCACCGCCATCTTGGCGCGGCTGCCCGGGTCGCGGGCGACGGCGCGGATCTCGATGACCCCGTCATAGACTTCCGGCACTTCCTGGGCGAACAGCTTGGCCATGAAGCCGCCGTGGGCGCGGGAGAGCATGATCTGCGGACCCTTGGTCTCGCGGCGGACGTCGTAAATGTAGGCGCGGACCCGGTCGCCGATGTTGAACTGCTCGCGCGGGATCGACTGGTCGCGGCGCATGATGCCTTCGCCGCGGCCCAAATCGACGATGACGTTGCCGTATTCGACGCGCTTGGCGACGCCGTTGACGATCTCGCCGACCCGATCCTTGAACTCTTCGTACTGGCGCTCACGCTCGGCCTCCCGGACTTTGCCGGTGACCACCTGGCGGGCCATCTGAGTCTGCACCCGGCCGAACTCGAAGGGCGGCAGGATTTCGTCATAGGTCTTGCCGACGAAGGCGTCCTTGTCGGACTTGAGGGCGTCCGACAGGCGCTGCATGGCGTAGTCGTTGAACACTTCCGTTGGCTCTTCGCCCTCCGGCACCTCGGCCGTGCCGAAGTCGTCCGGGACGACGGTGACATAGCGGCGCAGAATCGTCTCGCCGGTCTTGGCGTCGATGCGCACGCGGATGTCGTGCTCGGCGCCGTAGCGGGTGCGGGCGGCCTTCTGGATGGCCTCCTCGATCGCCTCAATGACGATATCCTTGTCGATGGACTTCTCACGGGCGACCGCGTCGGCGATCTGCAGAAGTTCAAGCCGGTTGGCGGCGATGCCGGTCAGGCTCATGGGGTTACATCCTCTCGTCAGAGTCTTCAGCGATGCGGCGGGCGCGCTCATCGGCGCCGCGCTTCATCAGGTCATCGTTCATCACCAGCTTGGCCTCGGTGATCCAGGCGAAGGGGATGAGGGCGGTCTCCTCCTCCCCTTCCAGATTGATGGCGACATTGTCGTCCTCGATGCCGGCCAGCTCACCCTTGAAGCGCTTGCGCCCGTCGGCCATCCGGTCGAGCTCGATGCGGGCCTCCAGGCCTTCATAGGTCTCGAAGTCCTTCAGGCGGGTCAGGGGCCGGTCGATGCCGGGGCTGGAGACTTCCAGGGTGTATTCGCCGGTGATAGGGTCGGCGGCGTCCATCACAGGCGAGATGGCGCGGGAGAGAATGGCGCAGTCCTCGACCACCATGGAGCCATCGGCGCGCTCGGCCATGATCTGCAGGCGGCGCACATGATCGCCGCCCATCAGGCGCAGGCGCACGATCTCAAACCCGGCGGCCTCGGCCACGGGGTCGAGGAGGTCGAGCAGTCTGCGGTCCTCGGCGGTCTTGCCGCGCATAAGCTTTGCCGTCCTTCAGCAAACAAAAAAGCGGCCGGTCCGTTTCGGGACCGCCGCTCGTAAACGCTATCCAGCGCTAACAGGCGATGTTGGGCAGCCTTATAGCGCAGGCCGGGAAGGTTGTCAGCCCTCCCGGCGCCGCAAGTGTATTCAACCCTAGACCGGCCGCCCGCAGAGCACGTCCGCCACCTGGATGGCGTTGAGGGCCGCGCCCTTTCTGAGGTTGTCATTGGAGAGGAATAGGACAAGGCCGTGTTCGGAGGTCGGGTCCCTGCGGATGCGGCCAACGAAGACCGGGTCCTGGCCGGCGGCGGCCAGCGGGTTGGGGCAGGCGTCGAGAACGACGCCGGGGGCCGACGACAGGATTTCCGTGGCGCGTTCCGGGCTGATCGGGCGCTCAAAAGCCAGATTCATCGAGATGGAGTGGCCGGTATAGACCGGCACGCGGACGCAGGTGCCGCTGACCAGCAGATCCGGGATGTCGAGGATCTTGCGGCTCTCGTTCAGCAGCTTCAGTTCCTCGTCCGTATAGCCGTCCTCGCCGAGCTCATAGTTGAGGGGCACGACATTGTAGGCGATCGGCACGACCCACTTCTCGAGGGTGAAGGGAATGGCCGACCCATCCTGGGTGAGGACGGCGGAACCCGCGCCCGCCTGGGCCACCTGCCGCTCAAGGGCGCCGACGCCGGCGACGCCGCCACCGGAGACGGCCTGGTAGGTGGAGGCGATCAGCCGGGTCAGGCCCGCCTCGCGGTGCAGAGGTCCGAGGACCGGCATGGCCGCCATGGTGGTGCAGTTGGGGTTGGCGATGATGCCCTTGGGAATGGCCGCCAGGTGGTGCGGATTGACCTCGGCCACCACAAGGGGGACGTCCGGATCGGAGCGCCAGGCGGAGGAATTGTCGATGACCACGGCGCCGGCGGCGGCGGCCTTCGGGGCGAGGGCCTTGGAGGTGGATCCGCCGGCGGAGAAGAAGACGATGTCGAGGCCGGAGAAGTCGGCGGTCTCGGCGTTCTCCACGGTGACCTGACGGCCATTCCATTCGATCACCTGGCCGGCGGACCGGGCAGAGGCGAAGAAGCGGATCGAGGCGAGCGGAAAATTCCGCTCCGCCAAGAGGTCACGGAACATCTGGCCGACAAGGCCGGTGGCGCCGACGATGCCGACATGGGGCGGCTGGGCGAAGGATCGGGCGAGGGTGGTCAAGAGCGTCTCCTTGAGAGGGGGAGGCGCGGGAGGTGTCGACACCCCGCGCCGTGGCGGGGGTCCGGGGCTATCTGGCTAGGCCAGACGCGCACCCGAGAGCGCCCCACCGGAGTGGTTCGTTTTCGGGGTGATAATTTTGGTCGCGCGAGCGGACATGGGCGGCGCTGATAGGGGCTGAGAGCTGGGCTGTAAAGGCGTCAGTTTGTCATCACCATCTTCAGGGCGCCCTTCTCGCGGGCGTCGAACAGACGATAGGCCTCGGCCCCTTCGGTAAGCGGCATGATGTGGCTGATGAATTTTTCGGGATGCAGGCGGCCGCCCTGGATGAGCGGGATCAGTTCCGGCCAGTGCTGGGGCACCGAGCAGGTGCCGATGGTGAAGGAAAGTCCCTTCATGAACATCACCGCCATGTCGATCTCGAACTTGCGGGTCTGATTTACGCCGATCACCGAGACCCGGCCCTGACGGCCGACGACGGACATGGCGATGCGGATCGTCGCCTCCGCGCCCACGGCCTCAAGGGCGGCGGCGCACATCCGGCCATGGGTCCTCTCGGCGATGACGGCGGGCGCTTCATCCGGATGCAGGGCGATGGCGCCCAGGGCCTGAGCCATCGCGCGGCGTTCGGGCACGAGATCGATGGCGAAGACACGGGAGGCGCCGAGCACGAAAGCCCCCTCAACGCCCATCAGACCGATGGGACCCAGGCCGACGACGGCGACATCGTCCCCCGGTTCGATGCGGCAGCCTTTCAGGCCGAACCAGGCGGTGGGAAGGTTGTCGGTGAGCATCAGGGCCTGGTCTTCTGTGAGTCCCTCCGGGATGGCCTGGACATTGAAGTCGGCGGCGGGGGTGCGGATATATTCGGCCTGGCAGCCCTCCAGGCGGTGGGAGAGGCCGTAGCACTGCATGGCGTTGTTGCGGCACTGGTTGATGTCGCCCGCCAGGCACGGGACGCAGGCGCCGCAGCCGACGGCGGCGGAGATCATCACCTTCTGGCCGACCTTGAGCTGTTTGACGCCCCGGCCCACCTCGACCACCTCGCCGACGGCTTCGTGGCCGACGCAGAAGCCGAGATCGGGGGAGAAACCCTGACCGTGGTAGATGTGCAGGTCCGAGCCGCAGATGCCGCAGCGGGACATCTTGATGATGGCGTCGCGGTCATCGGCGATCTGCGGGTCGTCGAAGCTCTCGCAGCGGATATCGCGCGGGCCTTGGTAGAGCAGGGCTTTCATAGGGCGGGCCTCGTGTTCGTGGCGATGAGACCGGGCTTACGGTGGGGGAGTCAAATATCCCCGAGGCATCCCGGCGAAAGCCGGGATGCCAACGTGATTTAGGGGCCACAGACTGGACATTCCGGATCCGCGCCGACGCGGACGGTGCGGCTCTCCCCGGCGAGGCCTTCGTAGAGGAGGAGGCGGCCGGTGAGGGGCTCGCCGGCGCCGGTGATCACCTTCACCGCTTCCAGGGCCATCATGGCGCCGACCACCCCGGCCAGCGCGCCCACCACGCCGACGGCGACGCAGGTCTCGGCGTCCGGCGGGACCTCGGGAACCAGACACTGGTAGCAGGGGCGGCCGGTGAAGACGCCGATCTGGCCGGACCAGCGGCCGATGGCGCCGGTGACGAGGGGAATCCCTAAGGCCACGCACGCCGCGTTGACGGCGAAACGGACGGCGAAATCGTCGGTGCCGTCCAGCACCATGTCATAGTCGTCGAAGAGGTCCTCGGCATTGAGGGCGGTGACCATCTCGGCCACGGGCATCACCTCGACGTGCGGGTTGAGGGCCATGAGGCGCTGGGCGGCGGCCTCGACCTTGGGGCGGCCCTCATCGGCGGTGAGGTAGATGATCTGGCGCTGCAGGTTCGAGAGGGCGACGGTGTCGGGGTCGAAGAGGCCGATCGTCCCCACCCCAGCGGCGGCGAGATAGAGGGCGGCGGGCGAGCCGAGCCCCCCTGCCCCGACAATGGCCACGCGGGCGGCCTTCAGCTTCTGTTGGCCGGGGCCGCCGACCTCGCGCAGGACCAGGTGGCGGGCATAGCGCTCGACCTCTTCCTCCGAGAAACTCATGCGCCCTTACCCATCGCTAACTTGACCCTGCCGGTGCGGGCCGCCACATGCCGCCTTATGACAGACAACCGCTCTACTTTCCCAGACTGGCATGGCACGACCATCCTCGCCGTACGCAAGGACGGCAAGACCGTGATCGGCGGCGACGGCCAGGTCTCGATGGGGCCGACCATCGTCAAGGGCAATGCCCGCAAGGTCCGCACCCTGGCGGGCGGCAAGGTGCTGGCCGGGTTCGCAGGGGCGACGGCGGACGCCTTCACCCTGATCGAGCGGCTGGAAGCCAAGCTGGAGCAGTATCCGGAGCAGCTGGCGCGGGCCTGCGTGGACCTCGCCAAGGATTGGCGCACGGACCGCTATCTGCGGCGGCTCGAAGCCATGCTGATCGTCGCCGACAAGGAGGCGATCTTCACGGTGACGGGCGTGGGTGACGTGCTGGAGCCGGAATACGGGGTGGCGGCCATCGGATCGGGCGGCAACTACGCCCTGGCGGCGGCGCGGGCCCTGGCGGACAGCCAACTCTCCGCGGAAGAGATCGTCAGGAAGGCGATGAGGATCGCCGCCGAGATCTGCGTCTACACCAATGGCAGTCTGATCGTGGAGCAGCTGTGACCGAGTTTTCGCCCCGCGAGATCGTCTCCGAACTCGACCGTTTCGTCGTCGGCCACAATGAGGCCAAGCGCGCCGTGGCCGTGGCCCTGAGGAACCGCTGGCGCCGCCGCCGCACGCCCGAAGGGCTGCAGGACGAGATCACCCCGAAGAACATCCTGATGATCGGGCCCACCGGCGTCGGCAAGACCGAGATCGCCCGGCGGCTGGCCAGGCTCGCCCAGGCGCCGTTCCTGAAGGTGGAGGCCACCAAGTTCACCGAGGTGGGCTATGTCGGCCGAGACGTCGACCAGATCATGCGCGACCTCGTCGAAGCCGCCCTCGTCATGGTGCGCGAGAAGAAGCGCGGCCAGGTGCGGGCCAAGGCCGAGAGCGCGGCGGAAGACCGCGTACTGGCGGCCCTGGTGGGCGAGAACGCCGGCGAGGCCACCAGGGAAAGCTTCCGCAAGAAGCTGCGGGCCGGCGAGCTGGACGACAAGGAAATCGAGCTGACCCTGGCCGACCAGACCTCACCGTTCCAGGGCATCGACATTCCGGGCCAGCCGGCCGGATCGGTGGGGATGCTCAATCTGGGCGACATGTTCGGCAAGGCGTTCGGCGGGCGCACCAAGACCCACAAAACCACGGTAGCTGCCGCCCATGGCCCGCTGATCGCCGAGGAAAGCGACAAGCTGATCGATCAGGAATCCCTGACCCAGGAGGCCATCAACCTCGCCGAAAACGCCGGCATCGTGTTCCTGGATGAGATCGACAAGGTGGCGAGCCGGCAGGACCGGGCGGGGGCCGACGTCTCCCGCGAGGGCGTGCAGCGCGACCTGTTGCCGCTGATCGAAGGCACCACCGTCACCACCAAGCATGGGCCGGTGAAGACCGACCATGTGCTGTTCATCGCCTCCGGCGCCTTTCACGTGGCCAAGCCCTCGGACCTGCTGCCCGAGCTGCAGGGGCGTCTGCCGATCCGCGTGGAGCTGAAGGCCCTGACGCGGGATGACCTGCGCCGCATCCTGACCGAGCCGGAAGCCAATCTGATCCGCCAGCACCAGGCCCTGATGGAGACCGAAGGGGTGAAACTGGTGTTCACCGAGGACGCCATCGACGCCCTGGCCGACGCGGCCGTAGCGGTGAACGGGTCGGTGGAAAACATCGGGGCGCGACGCCTGCAGACCGTGCTGGAAAAGGTGGTGGAGGAAATCAGCTTCACCGCCGCCGACCGCTCTGGCGAAACCATCACCATCGATGCGGCCTATGTGAACGGACGGGTCGGCGCCCTGGCCCAGAATGCCGATCTGTCGAAGTTCATCCTGTAGAGCGGCAGGGACGCGCGTTATTCTCGCCCCATGGACATCCAACTCATCGTCATCTGCCTGCTGACGGCGGGGATCAACCTGATCGGGACGCTGGCCTATGGGGCGCGGATCGCGGGAGTGCGGACGCGGCGGATCGCCATGAGTTTCGCCCTCTTCAATATCCTGGCCCTGGTGTCGCGGATGTCGAACAGCTTCCTTGGGCCGTTCCTGGCCAAGCGGATCGAGACGCGGCTGGCCGGCAACGGGGGTGACGCCCTGCTCGGCGATTTCCGGCTGATCCTGGGATCGGCATCGGCGGCGGTGTTCGTCGGCGTGATCCTGGTGCCGACGGCCCAGAGGCTGTTCACCAGCGCCATCGGGCATTTCCAGCAGCACCGGTCGACGGCCCGCATGCTGCTGCGGGCGGCGACGCCGTCCGGCCTGCGCACCATCCGCAATGCCATCGCCATGCCGAGCCGCCGACAGCTGAGCGCGCTGGCCAAGGAACGGGGGGTCGGGTGGGGCGTGCTGCTGGCCAACTGCCTGGCCCAGGCCCTGCTGACTGTGGGCGTGTTTGCCTCGCTCTATGCCGGCTACGTCAATCCCGACTATCGGGTGACGGCCTCGCAGCTGTCGGCGGTGATCAACGGCTTCGCCACGATCCTCCTCTTCGCCCTCATCGATCCGCAGCTCTCGGTGATGACCGATGACGTCATCGAGGGGCGTGTATCGGAGCCGCTGTTCCGGCGGACGATCGTGTGGATTTCCTTCAGCCGCCTGGCGGGCACCCTGCTCGCCCAGGCCCTGTTCCTGCCGTCGGCGCAACTGATCGCCTGGGTCGCCAATCACGTCTGAAGCGCTTGCCAGCCATGGGGTTTTGGCGTTTCCCTGCGGCCCATGAATGTCGAGCTCGCCGAAGAACGCATCCTGGTCCTCTCCGACCGGTTTTCCATGGAACACGCCGAGGGCCGAGCCTGGACCAAGCGCATCGATGCGTTCGGGACCATGGCGTCACTGACCGGACTGTTCTCCCAGCCGAAGGACGATGAATTCCAGTTGATCTACAAGGAACGGCGTCTGCAGCCGTTCTGGCGGATCGCTTCAGAGGCGGTCTATGCCTACGAACGCCAGAGGACCTATCCGATCAGCCTCGGCGTTGAGGTGCGCTCGGTGAACATCGCCGGGGAGGACCGCCCGGTGGTCGACGGTAAGATCACCCTGGCGGGGGTCGAGTCCTGCCGTGAGGAACGGCGGCGCGAGAACCTCATCGATGGCCTGACCGGACTGCCCGACCCGAACCTCAAGGCCTACCTGGAGTTCGGCGCCGTGGAGGCCACGGCCGACAGCCTGCAATCCATGGCCACCGAGGGCACGGTGATCGTGCCGCCGCAGACACGGGCCTCCATGCTGGTGCGCGACGCCCTCGCCCAGGCGATCGGCAAGATCGACGCCGACAAGGTGCTGGAGGAGACGGTGCGCCTGCAGGCCGTGGATCTCTACTACCGGCCCGTCTACGCCTTCCGCTACAAGCGCCAGGGCAAGGAAGCTGTGGTCGAATTCGACGCCCTGACGGGGGCCATCAAGGCCGTGGGCGGCTCCACCTTCGAGCAGCACCTGGGCAAGGTGATGGACCCGAAGTTCCTGCTGGACGTCAGCGCCGAGGCCGCGAACCTGTTCATCCCGGGGGCGACCGTGGCGAAGATCGTGCTCGTGAAGGGCATGGAGATGCGGAACAAGGCCAGCGGGGGCTAGCCGCTACTCTCTCCAAATTGCGAGGCATCCCGGCGAAAGCCGGGATGCCTCGGAGATTTTAGGGGTCAGTGGGCGCGTACTTCCGGTCCGCCAGTTTCCAAGCCGTGGCGAGGCCCGCGAGGGCCACGGGGATGAACACGGCATAGAGCCAGAGGCCCTCGGTCCGGGCGCGCTGGGAGCCCAGCTGGTCGGCGAGGCCGAGGCCGTTTGCGACCAGGGCGCAGCCGGCGGCGCCCACCGCATTGCCGACCAATTGCAGGGTGGGGATGGCGGAAGACGCCAGGGCCCGCTCCGTGGCCAGGGCGCCGGCGACGATGCGGCTGGAGATGATGGCCCACATCAGGCCGAAGCCGGACCCCTGCACCGAGGCGGCGAGCGCGATGGCCCAGAGCGGGCCATGGGGCGTGACCCAGCAGACGGCGATGAAACCAGCGCAGAGGAGGACGGCCCCGAGACGCACCGGCAGGGCGCCCTTTTCCGGTTTCACGCCGGAGACCACGAAGGCCATCACCGTCCAGGCCATGGCCTCGGTGACCATGACATACCCCGCGACCACGGGGCTGGCCCCATGCAGGGCCTGCATCATGGCCGGGCCATAGGTGTTGAAGCCCACCGTGGCCGCGCAGAAGGCGAAGACGGTGAAGAGCCCGAGGCCCTCTGCGCTGGAGAGATCGGTGGTGCGGAACGGCAGGAGGCGGCCCACGGCGCGGGCGTCGAGCACCAGGAAGAGGCCGAAGAGCACGACCCCGCCGATGGCGAGGGCGGCCATGGCCAGCGGCCCCGGGACCACGCCGGCCCCGGCAATGGCGGCGATAGCGGCGGCGAGGACGAGGATCTGGACCCAGGGGGTGCGGCCCTCGGCCGGCTCGGTGGCGACGCCTTCACGCACCAGGACCCAGGAGATGGCCATGAAGAGGAGCCCCTGCGCCGCGAACAGCCAGAAGCCGAGGCGCCACTGGCCGATCTCGGCGAAGACGCCGCCGATGAAGGGGCTGACGAGGGTGGCGACGCCCCAGGCCCCGGCCAGGGCCGAGAGCACCCGGGCCCAGAACCTCTGTTCGAAGAGGGCGGTGACGGCGACGTAGCAGAGCCCGGAGGTCCAGCCGCCGCCCATGCCCTGGATGGCGCGGCCGAGGAGAAAAAGGCCGATGTCCGGGGCCAGGGCCGAGAGGCCGCAGCCCACCGCATAGACGAGGCCGCCGGCGAGAAGGGCGTTCCTGAGACCCACCTGCATGGCGAGGCGCCCGGAGGTGGCGCCGGCCAGGATCGAGCCCAGGACGAAGGCGGCCACCGTCCAGCCGAACCAGTGGAAGCCGCCGATCTCCCGGGCGATGGTCGGCATCATGGTGATCGTGACGAGGGTGTCGGCCGCCGTCAGCCACGTGCCCAGCATGACCAGGGCGAACTTGGGCAAGGCGTCCGGAGAGAACAGCTCTCCCCATTTCGCCCCGCGGCTGACGTCGGACATGCCCCCTCCGGACCCAAAGCAGGGTCCACATACGCAACCAACTTGGCGTTCGCCAAACGGTTAAGCGGACCTTAAGGAGAAAGGGCGTTGTTGTTGCCGCAACTCACCGCTGCCCGGTATTCACCCCCTCGAAGATGGCCGTCGAACGCACCCTGCACCATTTCCCGCTGGACCCGGCCTCTCGCCAGGTGCGCCTGGTGCTGGGCGAAAAGCGCCTGCCGTTTTCGGATGTGGTGACGAGGTTCTGGGAGCGCCCGGACAGCCTCTCGCGGCTCAACCCCTCCGGCCTGACGCCGGTGCTGGTGGAGAAATCCTCGGACGGCGAGCTGGTGCTCTGCGAGAACCGGGCGATCCTGGAACACCTGGAAGAGACCTACCCCGAGCCGCCCCTCCTGGGCCGGGAAGCTGTGGAGCGGGCCGAGGCCCGGCGGCTGGTGCAATGGTTCGACCGCAAGTTCGACTACGAGGTCAATGGCCTCCTGCTGCACGAAAAGCTCGAGAAGCGGCTGATGGCCCTGGGGGCGCCGGACCTGGCCAACATGCGGCACGGACGCGAGGCCTTGCGGGCCCACCTGGGCTACATGGAGGGCCTGCTTTCGACGCGGGACTGGCTGGCGGGCCGACGCCTCAGCCTGGCCGACATCGCGGCCAGCGCCCACCTCTCGGTGATCGACTATTTCGGGGACATCCCCTGGCGCGACTTCGGCGGCGTGAAGACCTGGTACATGAAGATCAAGTCGCGCCCCTGTTTCCGCCCCCTGCTGGCCGACCGCTGGCCAGGCTTGGCGCCGGCCGGGCACTATGACGACCTGGACTGGTGAGCCAGGACACAGAAGCGATCCGGGCGCGCGCCCTTTCCCTGGGTTTTGACGTCTGCGGCTTTGCCTCGGCGGCCGATCCGTGGCCGGCGGGGGCGCGGCTGGAGGAATTTGTCTCCGAAGGCCGGCAGGGCGAGATGGCCTGGATGGCCGATACCCTGGAGCGGCGGCGCCACCCGACCGGTATGTGGAAGGACGCACGCTCGGCGATCCTGCTCGGCATGAACTATGGGCCGGACCATGACCCCCTGGCGATCCTGGAGGCCAAGGATCGGGGGGCGATCAGCGTCTATGCCCAGAACCAGGACTATCACGAGCTGATCAAGGGCCGGCTGAAACAGCTGGCCGGGTGGGTGGCGGCCAGGCAAGGCGGCGAGGTGAAGGTGTTCGTCGACACCGCGCCCCTGATGGAAAAACCCCTGGCCCAGCGGGCGGGGATCGGCTGGCAGGGCAAGCATACCAATCTTGTGTCGCGCACCCACGGGTCCTGGCTGTTTCTGGGCTCGATCCTCACGACCCTGGAGCTGGAAGCGGACCCGGCGGAGAGCGACCATTGCGGGGCGTGCCGGGCCTGTCTCGACGTCTGCCCGACGGGGGCCTTCCCGGCGCCCTACCAGCTGGATGCGCGGCGCTGCATCTCCTACCTGACCATCGAGCTGAAGGGGCCGGTGCCGGAGGAATTCCGCGAGGCGCTCGGCAACCGCATCTATGGCTGTGACGACTGCCTGGCGGTGTGCCCGTGGAACAAGTTCGCGCGGGAGGCCTCGGAGGCGGCGTTTCATGCGCGGGAGGTGCTGAAGGCCCCGGCCCTCGCCGATCTGGCGGGGCTGGACGACGCAGCCTTCCGGGCGATGTTCGCCAAGAGCCCGGTCAAGCGGATCGGCCGCGACCGGTTCGTGCGCAACGTGCTCTACGCCATCGGGAACTCAGGCGATGCATCCCTGGCGGCGAGCGCGCGGCGATTGCTGAACGACGCCTCCGACGTGGTGCGCGACGCGGCGGCCTGGGCCCTGGCGCAGCTGAGCTAGTTTTCTTTCTAAACGCTGTTAGGATCGCGGACGTATCAGGAGATTTCGCATGCGCAGCGTCGTCGTCACGGGCGTTTCCACCGGCATTGGCTGGGCCACCACCAAGGTGCTGATCAAGGGCGGGTTTCACGTCTTCGGATCGGTGCGCAAGGCGGCGGATGCGGAGCGGCTGAAGGGCGAATTCGGCGCGGCCTTCACGCCCCTGATGTTCGATGTCACCGACGAGGCGGCGATCAACGCCGCGGCGGGCGAGGTGCGGGCGGCCCTGAAGGGCGAGACCCTGGCCGGGCTGGTCAACAATGCCGGCGTCGCCGTGGCGGGGCCCCTGCTCTACCTGAAGCCGGAGGACTTCCGCTGGCAGATGGAGGTGAACCTCACCAGCCTGCTGCTGGTCACCCAGGCCTTCGCGCCGCTGCTGGGGACCGACCCGGACGTCAAGGGGCCCAAGGGGCGGCTGGTCAATATCGGCTCGACGGGCGGGCGGAACGCCAACCCCTTCATGGGCCCCTATTGCGCCTCGAAGTTCGCCCTGGAGGGCTTTTCGGAGAGCCTGCGGCGCGAACTCCTGGGGTTCGGGGTGGATGTCATCGTGGTGGCGCCCGGCGCCATCGTCACGCCGATCTGGGACAAGGCCGAGGAGCTGGACCTGACGCCCTACCTCAACACCCCCTATGCCAAGGCCCTGGGCGGGTTCCGCGACTACATGGTGGCCAATGGCGCCAAGGGCCTTCCGGCCGAGGCGGTGGGCGAGACGGTGCTGAACGCCCTGACCTCCACGGCGCCGAAGGTGCGCTACGAAGTGCGTCGGCGGAACCTGCAGAGCCTGATCCAGGGCCTGCTGCCCAAGCGGACCGTGGACGCGGCCATGGGCAAGGCGCTTGGGCTGACGGCGGGCTGACCCTCATGCCCTATGTGCTGATCGTGCATGAAGTGGCCGACTACCCGGCCTGGAAGGCGCAGTTCGATGCGGCGGCGGGCCTGCGCAAAGCCGCCGGGGAGCGGCGCTATCAGGTGCTGGCGCATGACACCGATGCGAACCTGATCGTGCATTTCTCCGAGTGGACGTCGCTGGCGGCGGCGCGGGCGTTTTTCGAGAGCGATGAGGTGGCGGAGATCCGGCGGCGGGCCGGGGTGACGGCTCCAGTGTTCCGCTACCTGGACGAACTTGAAGCGGGGATGCTCTAGGCCGAAAGCTCGGTCAGCAGCCGGTCCATGAAGGCGGCGCCGCGTTCGATCTGGGCGCGCTCGACATATTCGTCCGGCTGGTGGGCCTGGTCGATGGAGCCGGGGCCGCAGAGCACGGCGGAGAAGCCCGCGGCGCGGAAGTGGCCGGCCTCGGTGACATAGGAGGCGACGCGGGGCGGGCCGTTATCCCCCGCCAGACGCCGGGCCATGGCCTCGGCCACGCCGCCGGGCTCCGGAGCAAGGGCGGGGACGAGGGCGGTTTCGGTCACAACCACCCCGGCCTCCGGGGCGCGGGATTTCAGTGCGGCGTCGAGGGCGGCCGCCTCCGCGAAGAACGGGGCGAGGATGGCGTGGGCGTCCTGGCCCGGCAGAGGGCGCAGGTCGAAGATGAAGCGGCAGGTGCGGGCAAGGATGTTCAGCGCCGTACCGCCGGCGATCTCGCCGATGGTCAGGGTGGCTTCGCGCGGCAGGTAGGGGGAGGCCGGATCGGCGGCGGCGGTGAGGCTCTCGGCGAGGCGCTGGAGCGAGGCCATCAGCCGGATCGCCGCCATATTGGCCGAGACGCCGAGGTGGGTGAGGCTGGAATGGGCCTCGCGGCCGGTGACCACCACCTCGTAGACGGCAATGCCCTTGTGGCCGGCGATGGCCTGCATGGAGGTGGGCTCGCCGATGATGGCGCAGGCCGGGGCGGGCAGATCGGCGGCGAGCCGCTGGAGCAGGGCCGGGGCGCCGAGGCAGCCGACCTCCTCATCATGCGAGAAGGCAAGGTGGATGGGGCGGGCGAGACCCTGCGCCCGTTCGGCGGCGGCGAGGCTGAGGGCGAGGAAGCCCTTCATATCGGCCGATCCGCGCCCGTAGAGTCGGCCGTCGCGCTCGGTGAGGGCCCAGGGATCGGAGGCCCAGGCCTGGCCGTCGATGGGGACCACGTCGGTGTGTCCGGAGAGGATGACGCCGCCGGACGCCATGGGGCCGATGGTCGCGAGAAGATTGGCCTTGTCCCCCGCGCTGTTCGGGACGCGCACGGACGGGATGCCGCGTTCGGCCAGGAAGGCCTCCACCCAGGCGATCAGGGCGAGGTTGGAGGCGCGGGAGGTGGTGTCGAAGGCGATCAGGCGTTCGAGAATCTCAAGGCCGCGGGCCGTGATCTGTTCGGTGCGGGAGGCCATCAGCCGCGCCCGATGGTCTCCGGCGCGGCGAGGACGTCAATCAGCTCGACGCGGAAGTGCAGCACCGCGCCGGGGGGAATGGTGCCATCGCCGGATCCGTCGCCATAGCCGAGCTCGGGGGGGATCCAGAGCTCCCACTCATCGCCCGGGCGCATCATCGGCAGGGCTTCCATCCAGCCCTCGACGAGGCCGTTCAGCGGCATCACCCGGGGGACGCCCGTCTCGTAGGTGCTATCGAACACCGTGCCGTTGAGCAGCGAGCCCTCGTAATTGATCTTGATGTCGTCGCCGCGCTTTGGCTTCAGGCCCGCCTGGGGCCCGGAGCGGACGATGCGGTACTGCAGGCCGGACGGGGTGACCTTCACCCCCGGCTTCTTGGCGTTCTCGGCGAGGAAGGCCGCGCCCTCCGGGCTGATCGCCGCCGAGGTGGGAGGCGAGGAGCCGCCCGGCTTCACGCAGGCGGCCTGGGTGACCAGGGCCAGGGCCGCCGCCAGGACGATGATGAGACGCATTCGAACCCCCTCATCCCGGCGGCTCGCCAGGGTCAGACTGACCTTGGCGGATAGCCTTTGGCGCGCAGGGCGTCCACGATTTCCTGTGTGTGGCTGGCGTCCCGGGTCTCGATCATCAGGTCGAATTCGGCGCCCTTGGCGGGGACGTCGAGAGCGAGGCGATTGTGCGCCACCTCGATGATATTGGCGCCCATGTCCCCGATCAGCTGAGCGACGGTGGAGAGGAGGCCCGGCCGGTCATCGCCGACGATGCGCAGGGAGACGATGCGCTGGGCGCGCACCAGTTCACGCTGCAGCACCGAGGCAAGGAGCCGCGGATCGATATTGCCGCCGGTGAGGATGAGGCCGCACTTCTTGCCCCGGAAGCGCTCTGGATAGGCCAGCAGGGCCGCCAGGGAGGCCGCGCCGGCCCCCTCGGCGATGGTCTTTTCCACATTGGCGTAGAGGCTGATGGCCCGCTCGATGAAGGCTTCCTCGAGCAGCAGGACGTCCTCGATGAGCGGGCGAACCACCGAATAGGTGTGCTCGCCCACCTGCTTGACCGCGATGCCTTCGGCGATGGTCTGGCCGCCGCAATCACCCTTCAGGCCGCGCATGCGGTTGGTGAAGGACGGATACATGGCCGGCTCGACGCCGACGATCTCGATGGCCGGATTGATCGACTTGGCCGCCGTGGCGACGCCGGCGATCAGGCCGCCCCCGCCGATCGGCACGGGCAGGACTTCCAGGTCCGGCGCGTCCTCCAGCATTTCGAGAGCGACCGTGCCTTGGCCGGCCATGACGTCATAGTCATCAAAGGGCGGCACATAGAGGAGGTCGCGTTCCGTGCAGACCGTCTTGGCCTTGGCCTGGGCCTGATCGAAGCCCTCGCCCTCGATGATCACCTCGGCGCCGAAGTCGCGGGTCTGCTGCACCTTCATGAAGGGCGTGCCCTTGGGCATGACGATGGTCACGGGGATGCCGAGGCGCGAGCCGTGATAGGCCAGGCCCTGGCTGTGATTGCCGGCGCTGGCGGCGATGACGCCGCGCTTCTTCTCGTTGTCGGTAAGCTGCAGAAGCTTGTTGAGGGCGCCGCGCTCCTTATAGGCGGCGGTGAACTGCTGGTTCTCGAACTTCACCCACACCTCGGCCCCGGTAATCTGGGAAAGGGTCCGCGACTTGCGCATCGGCGTGCGCTCCACGTGGCCGGCCAGCCTTTCGGCGGCGGTGCGGATATCGTCGAGGGTGAGGGTGGTCATGGTCTTTCTGTGAGGTTGGGGTTGATCCAGAACCACCAGGTCCCGGAAAAGCCGCGCAACCTAGTGGGCGAAGGCCCTCACCGCAATGCGCGCAGAATATCCATGCGGCGCATGGCCTTGCCCGGCAGGTGCGAGACCCGGCCGAGGGGGAGGGATTCAGCGACGTTGCGCAGCTCATAAGCCGCCTGGCGAAGGAGGGCGGCCGGCGAGGGAACGCCGACGAAGCCGTGGCCGATGGGGATCTGCACGTTGGAGAGCTCGCGCTTGAAGCGGTAGTCGCCGACGCCGAAATCCAGGCGGTTATAAGGGGTGTGATCCATCCAGCGCAGGATGTCCTGGAAGAGCAGCATGCCCGGCGAAACGCGGTCGAAGGCCGCGTTGTGGGCGATGATCCAGCCATGGATTGTATGGGCGCCGCGCAGGTGGAAATGGGCCGCGGCCAGCTTGTCGCCCAGGTGCAGAGTGAAGAGCACGCCGCCGAAATCGGGGTCGCGGCTGGAGAACAGGTCCCGCAGCAGACGCTGGGTCCACTCGACGCCAAAGATGTCGGTCTGGCCGGTGGACTGGAACTGGGCCCGCTTCCAGGCGATCAACTGGTCGAAATCGGTGCGCGAGCGGGAGAAGGCAGTGAACACGGGGGCGCCGTACTCTGCTTCCGCCTTGCGGCGCTTCTTGTCGAGGTCCTTCAGAACCGACGTGCCGGACGCGCGGCGCTCGGCGGCATAGGCGTCATAGCCGTCCCTCAGTTCGGCCACCCAGGAGGGTTCAATCCCGCGCGCGTAGGGGGTGAAGGCCTCCTGCTCGGCCAGCATATGGGAGAAATCAAAACGGCCGACGCCCAGGGCCTGGACCAGCTTGTGCGGGTCGACCTTGACCCCCGGCTCGGTGACCATCCCCTGATAGTCACACATGGGGGCGCCGGCGGCCATGGCGGTGAAAGCCTTGGCGCGGACGGCGATGAACCCCTTGGGGCGGCCTGCTTCATGCATGACGGCGACGCGCAGGCGCGGGTCCGGCCCCTCCTGAGAGCGCTCCACGGCGCGGGACCAATGCGGCGACAGGAACGGCGAATCCCAGGCCGGATTGGCGGCCTGCAGGGCATGCCAATGCTCGACCATTTCCGCCGGCAGAAACTGCGGCCGCAGGACGTCGATTTCCAAACCCGGCACTCCACAACCCGGAAAACGGGGCGGAACATAGGGCGCAACCGTTGCGGTAAGGTTTAGGGCGAAATGCCCAGGCCCTGGGCCATTTTATCAAGCCTGAGGTCGACGGCCCGTAAGTAGTCGCGGCCGAATGGACCGTTCTCCAAATCCTCCAGCAAGGCAGGCGGAATGGTGCGGTCATAGTTTCTGGCGCAGGCCGCCGCAGGCGCGGCGATGGCGGCCGCAGTGTCGACGTCGCCACCCCAATTGACGCAATCGATCAGCAGATCAGCAAAGGTCTCAGTCCGCAGGAAGCTGGTTAGGGCCGCCCGCACGCTCTCGAGCCCCTTGGGGCCTACCTCGCCCTTGTGCGGTCTGGACCAGTCGTGGCCGGGGAGTATCTCGTTCAGAAAGTCAGGGAGGTTCTTCCGCGCACCCAGATCGTAGAGCATGTAGTGCGCCATTAGCGCCGCGGCCTGGGCGGCGGCGACACCGTCTGGCGTATCGTGCGTGATGCGGGCCTGGCGTGCGCTGACGTCAAGGACCGTCCGCACATCCTGAAACAACCCACACGGCCCAGCGCGCATGGCGCCGCCGCTCTTGTCGCTCTCGGGTCGAATGCGGGCGAGGAACTCCGCGCTGTCCTGAATCTCCTGGAGAAATTGATAGAAGCCGCCAGCATAGCCCTCGCGCGGCTCGGCCTCCCGTTTGAAGACCTCAACGAACTTGGCGGCGAACTGTTCGGTTGTTGCGGCTGGGCCGTGGTCCAGGAGGCATTCCGCCACGGCGAGGCTCATCTGGGCGTCGTCGGAATAGCGGCCCGCTCCGGTGCCGAACTTGTGGTGCGGAAAGTAGGCGTGATCCCAAGTGTTGCGCTCGCGGATGATCCGTCGCGGCGCGTATTCGAAACACACGCCGCGCGCGTCAGCGACCGCGGTCATGGTGAGAAGTTGTAGGCTTTGCATGGCGCCGCTTAGCACATGGCAGCGTGGCCTTGGCGCCACGGCGATAGGTGTGCCGCCTAGAATGTCGCCAGGGTCACGTCGATCTCGACCTTCACCTCCGGGCGGAAGAGGCCTTTGACGTAGATCCAGGTCATGGCGGGCGGGGTCTCGCCGAAGGCGCGCGTCATGGCCGCCGCGATGCGGGCCCGGTCCGTGGGCGGATCGGTGAGGAAGACGATGAGCTTCAGCACCTGTCCGCCATCGGCGCCGGCGGCCTTGCAGAGGGTCAGGATATTTTCGAGCGCCAGGTCGAACTGGTCTTCGAGACTTTCCGGGATCGACCCGTCCAGCCGGCAGCCGAACTGACCGGCCATGGCGACGACGCGCGACCCCGTCTGAGCCTCGGCGAGGTGGGAATAGAAGGCCACCGGCGGCGCGACCCCGGACGGGTTCCAGCGTTTGACGGGCATGGGGTGAGTTCCTCGTTTACTCCCGCTCACCCCGGCGAAGGCCGGGACCCAGGTTTTTTCGTTTGAATGTCTAGTTCTGACCTGAACATCGCGGTTGATGCACCGAGCCAGAAAACGCCTGGGTCCCGGCCTTCGCCGGGATGAGCGGAAAGGGTGGGGTTCAGTCCGGGTCGAATTCCGAGACCAGGTGGCCGGGCTCGACTTCCTGAAGCTCGGGGATGTAGCCGGCGCTCATGCCGAGGGCGTTGACGGCCAGGCGCGAGGGCAGGAAGCGTAGGCCGGCCATCGGGTCCATGGGGCTGGGGGGTTCGCCAGCCAGGCGGATGCGCTGGCGGCCGCGTTCCAGGGCCGGGTCCGGGATCGGGGCGGCGGAGAGCAGGGCCTTGGTATAGGGGTGCTTGGGCGCGGCGTAGAGCTGATCGCGGTCGGCCTTTTCCATGACACGGCCGAGATAAAGCACCATCACCCGGTGGCTGACCTCGCGCACGACGGCAAGGTCGTGGCTGATGAACATGATGGCGAGGCCCATCTCTTTCTGCAGCTCGATCAGGAGGTCGATGATCTGGGCGCGGATGGAGACATCGAGGGCCGACACCGCCTCATCGCAGATCACCAGCTTGGGCTTCAGGATGATCGCCCGGCCGATGCCGACACGCTGGTTCTGGCCGCCGGACAGCTCATGCGGGTAGCGGTTGATCAGCTCCGGCGCGAGGCCGACCTTGACCATCATCTCGCGGACGGCCGCGTCGCGGGCCTCGGCGCTCATGCCGGGGCGGTGGACCAGCAGGGGCTCGGCGATGGAGGAGCCGATAGTCATGCGCGGATCGAGGCTGGCCAGGGGGTCCTGGAAGACGATCTGCAGGTCCTTGCGCAGGGCCCGCATGGAGGCCTTTTCGGCTTCGGTGACATTGGTTCCTAACAAGGTGACCGCTCCACCCGTGGCCGGAATGAGATTGATCACTGCCCGCGAGAGGGTGGTCTTGCCGCAGCCGCTTTCGCCCACCACGCCCAGGGTCTCGCCCTGGCGGATCTGGAAAGAGACACCGTCGACGGCGCGCAGGATGCGCTTCTTGCCGAACAGACCCTGCTGCAACGGGAACCAGACCTTGATGTCTTTTCCCTCCACGACCACCGGAGCATCCGGGGGAACGGGGGCAGGCTCCGGCCGGCCGGCGCGACCGGCCCGGTCAAGGCGGGGCACGGCGGCCAGCAGGGCCTTGGCATAATCGGTCCGCGGGTTGGCGAAGAGGTCGGCGGCGGCGTCCTCTTCGACATAGGCGCCATCCTTCATGACGCAGACCCGGTCGGCGAGCCGGGCGATGACGCCCATGTCATGGGTGATCAGCACCATGGCCGTGCCGGTTTCGCGGCGCAGTTCGTCCATCAGGTCGAGGATCTCGGCCTGGACGGTGACGTCGAGCGCGGTGGTGGGCTCATCGGCGATCAGGAGGTCCGGCTGGCAGGCCATGGCCGCCGCGATCATCACCCGCTGGCGCATGCCGCCGGAAAGCTCGTGCGGAAAGGCGCGCATACGGGCGGCGGCGTCCGGGATGCGCACCCGTTTCAGCCATTCGAGCGCGCGGTCGTTCGCGGCCTCCCGGGTCAGGCCAAGGTGCAGGCGCAGGGGCTCGGCGATCTGCTCGCCAATCCGAACATGTGGGGTCAGAGCCGTGAGCGGATCCTGGAAGATCATGGTCATCTTCGAACCGCGGAACGCATTGAGCTGCTTGGCGGAGAGGCCCAGCAGCTCCTGGCCCTTGAATTTCACCGACCCGGCGGCCCGGCCGTTCTGCGCCAGCAGGCCCATGACGGCCATGAAGGTCTGGCTCTTGCCTGACCCGCTCTCGCCCACCACGCCCAGGCACTCACCGGGGGAGACCTTCAGGGAGACACCGCGCACGGCGGCGACCTCGGCGTCATAGGTCTCGAAGGTGACTTTCAGGTCCTGGATCTCGAGGACCGGTCCGGAAGCATTAACCACAAGCGATCTCTTAACGACTGTCCCCTTAAGACCATAGGGCGCTCAGCGACGATTGTCGCGATTCCATCAGGCCGAAGCCGGCGCGAGCAACATCAAGAGACGCGTCGGGATCTTAATGAAACTCCTCGTGACAGGTGGCGCCGGATTTATCGGCTCGGCCGTCGTGCGCCGCGCCGTGCAGGACGGCTATGACGTGGTCAACGTCGATTGCCTGACCTATGCCGGCAACCCGGCCAATGTGGCGGCCGTGGCGGATGATCGCCGCTATGCCTTTGAATGCGCGGACATCGCCGACGCGGGCGCGATGGCCCAGATCTTCGCCAAGCATGATCCGGACGCCGTGCTGCACCTGGCCGCCGAGAGCCACGTGGACCGATCCATCGATGGGCCGATGGCCTTCGTGCGCACCAATGTGGCCGGCACGGCGACCCTGCTGGAAGCCGCGCGGGACCACCGCAAGCGGCTGGGTACGGCCCGGGCCCAGGCTTTCCGCTTCCACCATGTCTCCACGGATGAAGTGTTCGGCGCCCTGGGCCCCGAAGGCGCCTTCGACGAGGGGAGCCGCTACGAGCCCAACTCCCCCTATTCCGCCTCCAAAGCCGCGTCCGACCTGATGGTCCGCGCCTGGGGCAAAACCTTCGGCCTGCCGGTCGTGATTTCCAACTGCTCGAACAATTACGGGCCTTATCAGCACCCGGAAAAGCTGATCCCGACGGTCATTCTGAACGCCCTCGAGGGCCGGCCGATCCCCGTCTATGGGGCCGGCGCCCAGGTGCGCGACTGGCTCTATGTGGAGGATCACGCCGAAGCCCTGCTGACCGTGCTGACGCGCGGCCAAGAGGGGCGCACCTATTGCATCGGCGGTGAGGCCGAGCGCAGCAACCTCGACATCGTGCATGGCCTCTGCGCCGCCCTCGACAGGATCCGCCCGGGCGCGCGGCCCTATGCCGAACAGATCAAGTTCGTCACCGACCGGCCCGGCCACGACTTCCGCTATGCGATCTCCATCGAGCGCATCCGGTCCGAACTCGGCTGGGCCCCGAAGGTGAGCCTGGAGGACGGCCTCGCCAGGACCGTGCGCTGGTATCTCGATCGGGAGGACTGGTGGCGGCCCCTGCGCGACGGGGGCCACGGCGCGGCGCGTCTGGGGCTGCGCGCTTGAGGGGGCTGAAGCGATGAGGAGGGGCATCATCCTGGCCGGCGGGGCGGGCTCGCGCCTGCACCCCCTGACGCTCGCCGTCTCCAAGCAGCTGCTGCCGGTCTACAACAAGCCGATGATCTACTATCCGCTGTCGGTGCTGATGTTCGCCGCCGTGCGGGAGATCCTGATCATCACCGCGCCGGACCAGCTGGACGGCTTCAAGCGCCTGCTGGGCGACGGCTCCCACCTCGGCCTCGACATCCAGTACGCCACACAGGATAGCCCCGACGGCCTGCCCCAGGCCTATATCCTCGGCGAGGAGTTCGTGCGCGAGGAACCCTCGATCCTGGTGCTGGGCGACAATGTCTTCTACGGCGCCGGCTTCGTGACTCTGGCGGCTGAGGCGGCGCGCAAGACGACAGGCTGCACGATCTTCGGCTACCCCGTGGCGGACGCCAGCCGTTATGGCGTGGTCGAGTTCGATGGCGCCGGCAAAGTGATCAGCCTGGAAGAAAAACCGGTCAGGCCGAAATCCAACTACGCGGTCACAGGCCTCTACTATTTCGACGGGCGCGCGCCGAAATTCGCGAAGGAGCTGAAGCCCTCGCCGCGCGGCGAACTGGAAATCGTGGACCTGATCGGCCGCTACCTGGCCTTGGACGAGCTTTCCGTGCAGATCTTCGGGCGCGGCTATGCCTGGCTCGACACCGGCACACATGACGCCCTTATCCAGGCCGGAGAGTTCGTCCGCACGATCGAGGAACGCCAGGGCCTGCGCATCGGCTGTGTCGAGGAAATCGCCTACCTCAACGGCTGGATCGACAAGGCGCAGCTGCTGGACCTGGCCAGGAAGTCCGGCCCGTACGGCACCTATCTCGCGGCCCTGGCGGAGAGCTAGATCTCCGGATTGACGATGGTCTTGCCGATCACCTGGCGGTTGGCGAGGCTGTCGAAGGCGGCGCGCCAGTCGTCCAGGGCGTACTCCTTGAAGACCCTCGGCTTCACCTTGCCCTCGTTGGCCAAGGCCCAGATGGCGGCGGAGTTTTCGCGGCCCTTTTCCGGAAACTGGCGGCCATATTCCCCGGCCCGCACGCCCATCACCGAGAAGCCCTTGATGAGGGGCATGTTCACCGAGATGGTCGGGATGCGGCCGGAGGTGAAGCCAATGGAGAGCAGGCGGCCATTGAAGGCGATGCAGCGCACGCTCTCATCGAACACATCGCCGCCCACCGGGTCATAGATGATGTCCGCGCCCTTGCCGCCTGTGATCTCCTTCACCTTCTCGCGAAAGCCGTTGGACACGTTCACCGTGGCGTCGACGTCGTACTCGCTCTCGATGACCTTGAGCTTCTCGTCGGAAGCCGAGGCGGCGATCACCTTCAGGCCCATGACCTTGGCGAGATCGACGCAGGCGAGGCCCACCCCGCCGGACGCTCCATGCACCAGCACCCATTCGCCGGGCTCGGCCTGGGCGCGGCGGACCAGGGAGACATAGGCCGTCAGGTACGCGGTGGAATAGCCGGCCGCCTGGGCGAAGGAGAGCCCCGCGGGCTTGGGACGAAGGGCCATGGCCGGGGTCACGGCATAATCAGAAAACCCTCCGAGACGGGCCCCGCCGACCACGGCGTCCCCCACCTTGAAGCGATCGACGCCCTCGCCGAGCTCGACCACGTCGCCAGCCAGCTCCATGCCCGGAATGAACGGCAGGGGCGGCTTGTGCTGGTACTCACCCCGGGTCTGCAGCAGGTCCGGGAAGTTCACCGCGGCCGCCTTCACCTTGATCACCACCTCGCCCTGACGCGGCTTGGGGGTCTCGAACTCCCGCATGAAGCAGCCCGCGTAATCGGGCTCCAGGGCCTCCACCATCAATGCGCGCATCTCTAAGGCAACCTTCCTTCAAATCCTTCGCGGACCCATCCGGCGATCTCGCGGCAGGCAATATCCGCCGCGGGCACGGCGCCGGTGAACGCCGTGAAGCCATGGGTCAAATGATCATAGCAACGATAAAGCACGTGAACCCCGGCGTCCTTGAGGCGCCGGGCATAGGCCTCCCCCTGGTCGACGAGGGGGTCGAAGCCGGCGGTGACGACAATGGCCGGGGCGAGATCCTTCAGATCCTGCGACTTGATCGGCGAGACGCGAGGGTTCGAGGGGTTCGCCTCCGGGCCCAGGTAGTGACCCATGAACCAGTCCATCAGGGCGGTGTTGAGCGGAAACGCCTCGGCATAGGTGGTCATCGACTGGGTTTCGGAGGCGACGTCGACACAAGGATAGATGAGCAACTGCAGATCGGGCTGAGCCTCGCCGGTGCGCTTCATTTCCTGGGCCACGATCGCGGCGAAATTGCCGCCCATGGAATCGCCGCCGATCGCCGCGCGGCCCTCCGGCGCCCCGAACTCTTCGGCATGGTCCCGGGCCCAGCGATAGACAGTGATCACGTCCTCAAGGCCGGCCGGATAGCGGTTTTCCGGCGCAAGTCGATAGTCGACCGAGAGCACGGCGCAGTGCCCGAAGCTGGCCAGGACGGTGCAGAAGGTATGGCAGGTCTCGAGATCGCCGATCACCCCTCCGCCCATATGGGCATAGACCATTATCGGGAACGCCGGGTCCTGGTCCTCCGGGCGGTAGACCCGCACCGGCACCGGACCGCGCGTGGATTCCACCGTGATCCCGGAGATCTCAACGCCATTTTCGGGCCGGCCGGACATCAGATCGACGCCCTGGTTGTTGGCCTGGCGCGCCTCCTCCGGGGAGAGGCTGGTCATGGGCGGCGCGCCGGCTGAATTGCTGGCGATGAACTGCAGGCGGGGATCGAGGGTGCGGCCGCCCTGAAAAACCACGCCGCCGCCGGCCATCACCCTCAACACCGGGCGCGGCAAAGAGAGCAACGCCTTCAACACCATCCGCTGGAAGTTCGGCCCCCCCATGGCGGCGTTCAATCCGTGCGCGGCAGGGCGGGCAGGCCGCCGAGGATCAGTTGGACGGTGAACTCAACGGCCCCTTCGATATCCACCGGGCGGCGCTCCAACATCTTGTCGCAGACCTCCCGGGCGATGGCGATGGAGGCGGCGGCGAAGTAGTCGAGGTCGACCTTGGGGGCGAGACCGCGGTCCATGATATCGGCGAACACCATCCGTACTTCCTCGAAGACGGCGCGGATCTCCGGCGTGTCATTGGCGTGGGGCACGGCCTCGCCGGCCGGACGGCGCAGGCGCCAGTTCTCCTGCTCGCCGGCGGAAAAGGTGAAGTAGGCCCACACGGCGGCGCGCAGGTAGAATTCGGCATCCGTGGCGTTTTCGTACTGGGCATGGAGGATCGGCTTGAAGCGGCGGGCTCCGTCGTCGGCCAGGGCCTGGAACACTTCTTCCTTGGAGCGGTAGTAGTTGTAGAAGGCCCCTACCGACAGCTTGGTGCGGCGAATGATGTCGCGGACGGTGGCGCTTTCGTAGCCCATCTCGCCGAACACTTCGCGGGCGGCGGCGAGGATAGCCTCACGATTGGCGAGCTTGGTCTGCTCGCGCTTTCCAGGAATCAGCAGGGCGGCCTCGGCCATGAACGTCCAGACACTAGGAAGGCGGACAAACCGTTGTACGCCGCAGGAAGCCCTAGGATCGGCGAGGCGGCGGTGGAAGTCCACATTCTAGCGTGGACGCGGCTTCAGTAACCGGGAGCGCGGCACCGGGACGTGCACTGCGTCCAGGTCGAGGCGCAGTCGGCCGGTTCCTCGCTGGCGGCGCAAAAATAGTAGGACCGCGAGCAGGAAGCCCGGCATTGGCCGGAATCAGGCGCCGCAGCAGCCGCATAACCCGGCTGGACGAGGCTGTAGCCGTTGCCCGGCGCGGTGATCGCGGGAGGCGGCGGCTCCGGCTCGGCGGGCGGCGCGGGCTGAGCGCCGCGCAGCACCGGGCGCACCACGGTGATGTCCGGCGGCTTCTTCGCCGCCGCCGCCGGCAGGGCGACGGCGAAGGCGCAGAAAGCCAGAAGGATGAGTCGGATCCGCATGGGCGGGAGCATCGCGCCCCCGCCCTTAAGATCGCATTAACCACGTTTTCCAGATCGGTCGACCGCCGCGGCCATCAGGTCGGCGGCGCCCTCGAGGCCCCGCTTGCGGGCCTCATCCAGGGCCGTGATCCCCTTGTCGTCCGGCGCAAGGGGATCGGCGCCGTATGCCAGGAGCAGTTCGGCGAGTTCCGCCGCGAGGTCCTCATCGTCCGGCAGGGAGAAGAGCGCACCGCGCCCGCCTCGCAGACGGACGTTCAAGCGCTCGGGCTCCGCCTCCAACACCGCGACGATGCGCTCCAGCTTCCCTACCCGGGTGAGGGCCGGAATGTCGCGGCTGAACGGGGCGAGGTAGTCGATCAGCGCCGTTTGGCGGAAATGCACCGCCCCGCCGAAGCCGGAGGCATTGTAGGGCCCGCCGCGCTGGTCCGGATCGGCGCCGGCCTCGATCAGCACCTTCGCCGCCTCAAGGGCTCCGGCATGCCCGGCGCGGATGAAGGCGTGGGCGCCGTCGGGCGTGGCCGCCATCGGCGGGACGCCGAGATCCAGCAGCAGCCGAATCACATCGGCCCGGTTGGCCTCGGCGGCCTGCATCAGGGCGTGAGGCGACTGCAGCACCATGGGCATGCGGCCAGCGATCTCCCGGGCGCGGGCCTCGTCCAGGGCCATGGCCGCCGCCTGAAAGCCTTCCAACCCATCGAGCACTACCGGCATCGCGCCGAGACTGACGAGGTGCTCCGCCATCTGGGTGCGGCCCAGGACCTGGGCATTGGCGTGATGGGCGCGGCGGCTATAGGCATTGACGCCGTTCGGATTGGCGCCCCGCTCCACCAGCCAGGTGGCGCGCCGGATGTGTCCGAAGATGACGGCATTGCCGAGCAGGTAGTCGACCACGCTCAGGGGGATGTTGCCGCCGATGCTGGGGTTCGGCAGATCGCGCCAGCGTCCAAGCGTCCCTCGCGCCTCGCAATGGCGCCAGAGGAGGTCATTCCAGAGCACATCATCGGCGACGATGGAGGTGTTGTAGAGCGCCTGGCCGTCGAAAGGGTCGGCCCCTGCGGCGATCAGAAGTTCCGCCATTTCCACAGCGCGCGGATGGGTGGGGCGGACCCCCTCCCCCTGGCCGATGACGCCCGTGAGGCAGGTGAAGCTGTTGTCCCAGCCGTCATTGAACTCGGCCTTGGGGTCGGCGCCGGCCTCAAGCAGGGCACGGGCGATCTCCAGGGAAAGCTCCGCGAACGCCGGCAGCGGCAGGTGGGCGTAGCAAAGATAAAGCAGAGGCTCCCATTGGTGCGGGCCGGTCTTCTCACGGGCCTGCGCTGGATTGGCGGCAAGGCGGCGGCGAACCTCGGCGAGATCGCCGGTGACGATGGCGGTGGCGAGATTGATCCTCGCCGCCTCCGGACGCCGCTCGAGCACCCGTCGCGCCATGGCCAGGTCGCCGTTCCAGGCGTGTTGCAGCAACTGGTCCGCCAGATCCTGTTCACCGAGGGCGGCGAGTAGGTTTTGCGCGAGGGTTTCGGAGAGGGCCTGCCAGCCCGCCTGGCCGTATTCGAGGGCAAGAGCGTGCTGGATATCGCGCAGCACGGGGGCGTCGGGAGCTTTAGGCCAGGCGGCCTTGAGGCGGGCATTGGCCTGGGTGTCGCCGTCGCGAAAGGCCTTCAGCCATCGCTTGGCTTCGGTTCTGAGGGTCGCCAGTTGGGTCTTGGGCGTCAGTTGGCGCATGGAATCCTACCTTCCGATGTTCGCCTGGCGTCCGCTTAGACAGGCCGGAAGAAGGGTTCGGAGATTGGTCGATCAGCCGAATGGGTGGAGGCTAGGCCCCCTTGCCGCGGACAGGTGGCGCCCCAGAGCGCACTGTCATTCAGGCTGGGGTAGGCACATCCGAGAGTCAACGTCGCGATCATATCCTCCCCGCGATGCGGGAGGGGGAGCGCCCGCAGGGCGGGGGAGGGGACCGAGCGCGGCGCGCGAGGCAAGGGTCTTGGGAAGAAGGATCGTTGCAACCGCTCACGCAGTTGACCCCTCCACCGCCGTAAGCGGCGGTCCCCCTCCCCTCGCAGAGCGAGGGGAGGATACTTCGGGATCAGACCGTCCGCTTAGCGCGGTCGGCCTGGTTTGTGGCCTGGATGGAGCCCCGGGCCTCGGCCCACTGTTCGTCGGTCCAGGAGCGCAAGGCCGAGAAACCGCCGCCACCGGCGTTCCAGGCGCCGCCGTCGATGGCGATGGTCTGGCCGTTCACATACTCGCTGAGCGGATGCATGAAATAGACCGCGAGGTTGGCAAGTTCGCGCATGTCGCCGACCCGGCCCAAGGGGTTGCCGGGTGATGAGCCGGGGCCAGTGGCCGCCGCGCGGGCGTTGCCAGGGTTGAGCCGGGCGCTCATGCCCTCGGTCGGGAAAGGCCCAGGCGCGATGGAATTGAAGCGGATGCCCTTGGGGCCCCACTCCACGGCGAGAGACTGGCCCATCACATTGAGCCCCGCCTTGGACATGGCTGAGGGCACGGTGAAGGGGCCGCCGTTCCAGATCCAGGTGGTCAGGATATTGACCACCGAGGCCTTCTTGCCCTCGGCGATCCACCGCTTGCCGCATTCCAGGGTGACGAAGAACGAGCCCCGAAAGACGATGTTGGCGATCGCGTCGAAGGCGCGGGGCGACAGGTCCTCGGTGCGAGAGATGAAATTGCCGGCGGCGTTGTTGATCAGGCCTGTGAGCGCCCCGCCGTCCGACCAGATGGTGTCGATCATCTCGGTGATGGCTTCGGGGACGCGAATATCGCAGGCGATCGGCACGCACTTGCCGCCATGACGGCCCATCAGTTCCTTGGCGGTCTCCTCCAGAACCCCGCCCCGTCGGCCACAGATATAGACCTCGGCGCCCAGCATCAGCAGGGCCTCGGCCATCTCCTTGCCAAGCCCCGTGCCGCCGCCCGTGACGAGGATACGGTGGCCCGTCATCAGGCCGGGTTTGAACATCAGGTCGTCTGCGGTGAAGGCCATGGTCGTCTCTCCCAATTCGATTTTGGGAAAGACGAGACGCCCTTACGCCGGGTCCGTCAAATGCTAGGCGACCGGCGCGGTGGGCACCGGCGTGCGGTCCTCGGCGAAAGGTCCGCCATGAGGTTCGGCGCGGTCCTGCGGGTCCGGGTGGATGATGATATCCGCCGCGGGGAATTCCTCCAGGATGCGGTTCTCGGCGGCGACCATGACCTCGTGGGCTTCCAGCAAGGGAAGCTGGGGATCCAGCTCCACATGCATCTGCACGTGGACATAAGGCCCCGACATGCGCGTGCGCAGCTCATGCACGTCTCTCAGGCGCGGGTCAGCAGACGCCAGTTCGACGATGCGGCGGCGTTCGGCCTCCGGGAGTTCACGGTCCATCAGCTGGTTGGAGGCCTCGCGAAAGACCTTGACGGCGGCGGCGATAAGAATGGCCGTGACGATCAGGCCGGCCAAGGCGTCGAGCCAGTCGAGCCCGAACAGGGCGGCGCCGGCGATGCCGATCAGGGCCGCGGCGTTGGAAGCGAGGTCGGAGGCATAGTGCGCCCGATCGCCGGAGACGGCGACCGACTGTACGGAATGCAGGGCCCGGTTCTGGGCGGTGATCAGGCCGAGGGTCAGGACGATGGAAAGGGCCATGACCCCGATCGCCCACATGCCCTGCTCCACGGGTTCCGGCGTGATCAGCCGGCCGATGGCCTCGCGGGCGACCAGGGCCGCGGACGCGAACACCAAGCCCGCCTGAACGAGGCTGGCGAAGGCCTCGGCCTTGCCGTGTCCGTAGCGGTGCTCGGCGTCAGGCGGCGCGGCGGCATAGCGGACCGCATAGAAGGTGACGAGCGAGGCGATCAGGTCGAGCCCCGAATCCGCCGCCGAAGCCAGCATGGCCACAGAACCAGAGCCGCGCCAGGCGATCACCTTGATCACCACCAGTACGCCCGCCACCACAACGGAAAGGGCGGTGATGCGCCGGGTGACGGCGGCCTTGTCGGCGAGGCTCAAGGGGGCGGCGGTCATAGACGCAGCATAGCCGCCCCCGTTGATCGCCCTAAGCGCGAATGACTCTCACTTTAGGCCGCCAGGCCAGGGGCCGGGCCCACATAGCGCGACTGCGGCCGGATCAGGCGTCCGCCGGTTAGCTGTTCGCGGGCGTGCGCCACCCAGCCAGCCGTTCGGCCCATGGCGAAGACGCAGGTGAAGGCCGAGGGCGGGAAGGCCAGGGCCTCCAGGAGGAGGGCCGTGTAGAACTCCACATTGGTCTGCAGGGAGCGGTTGGGCTTGCGGGTGCGCAAGACATCAAGGGCCGCCTGCTCTACGGCCTCGGCGAAGGCCAGGCGGCCGGGCGCCGCGTTGGAGCCGTCGGTGAGCTTGCGCACGGCCTTCTTCAAGGCGTCGGCGCGGGGGTCGCGGACCTTGTAGACCCGGTGGCCGAAGCCCATCAGCCGGTCGCCGCGATCCACGGCGTTCTCCAGCCACCTCTGGGCATTCTCGGGACGGCCGATGCCGTCGAGCATGTCGATCACCGGGCCGGGCGCCCCGCCATGCAGGGGGCCTTTCAGGGCGCTGATGCCGCCGAGGACGGCCGAGGTCAGCCCCGCCTGGGTCGAGGAGATGACCCGGGCCGCGAAGGTCGAGGCGTTGAGGCCATGGTCGCTGACCGTGACCAGATAGGTGTCGAGCGCCGCCGCCTCGTCAGCAGACGGGACCCGGCCGCGCAGCATGCGCAGGATGTCGGCCGCGTGGGAGAGCTTGGGATCGGGCGCCATGACCGGCTCACCGGCCTGGGCGCGGACCACGGCGGCGGTGAAGACGGCGGGCGCGGCGAGCAGCTTCAGCGCCACGTCAAGGCTCTCGCCATCGGCCAGGCGGGCGGTCAGCGCCCTCATGCCCTCCATGGGATTGCGCTTCAAGAGCCGGTCATCGAGAGCGGCGGTTTCAGCGAACACCTCGGCGCGCGCGGCGCCCAGCGGCCCGGCCAGATCGGCCGGCAAATTGTCGAAGAAGCCTTCCCAGAGCAGGTGCGCGGCGTCCTCGAAGCGGATCTTGCCGGCCAGATCATCCAAAGAGTGGCCGCGGATCACCAGGCGCCCGGCCAGGCCATCGACCTCGCTCAGCACCGTCTCGGCGGCGACGACATTTTCCAGTCCATCGATCCCATCAATCACGGGAACCTCCATCATTTTCTCGAATGTGCGGGTTCCCTCTGAGGGCTTGATGTTGTATCGTCAATCTTGATCAACTTAATCAATGTATCACCGATGAGCGATTGGCTGAGCGCCGAAGAGGCGATAGAACGGCTGGGGGTGCGCCAGCAGACCCTCTACGCCTATGTCAGCCGCGGCCGGGTGCAGGCCCAGGCCGACACCCACGATCCGCGCCGCAGCCGTTACCGGGCCAGCGATGTGGCGGCCCTCACCGCCCGCAAGTCGCGCGGCCGCAAGGTGGCGGAGGTGGCGGAGGGCGCCATTGCCTGGGGCGAGCCGGTGCTGGCCTCATCGATCACCACCGTGGCGAATGGCCGCCTCTACTACCGGGGCCGTGACGCCGTGGACCTGGCCGAGACCGAGACCTTCGAAGCTGTCGCCCGGCTGCTGCGCGGCGGCCATGGGGCGGCCCTGAAGCGCGCCGACCGGCCGGACGCCCCTCCCGGCGCCTCCATGCGGGCCCGCGCATTCGCGGCCCTGGCCATACGCGCCGGGATCGACCCGCCGGCCCGCGGCCGGGCGCCGCTCAGTCTCGCCGTGGAGGCCGCGACCCTGCTTGATGTCCTCACCGACGCCGTGGCGGGCGGCAAGCCGGATTCGTCCGAAATCCCCGGCAACTGGGCGATCCATCAGCGCCTGGCCCAGGCCTGGGGCTGCGGCCCGCAGGCGGCGGACACCCTGCGCCGGGCTCTGATCCTGTTGGCCGACCATGAGCTCAATGCGTCAACGTTCGCCGCGCGGGTGGCAGCTTCGACGGGGGCGTCCCTTGCGGCAAGCGCCCTGGCCGGGCTCTCGGCGCTTTCCGGCCCCCTGCACGGCGGCATGGCGTCGCGGGTCCGGTCCCTGGTGGAGGAATCCAAGCGGCGCGGGGCGCGTCTGGCGATCACCGAGCGCCTCGCCCAGGGAACAGGCCGCGTCACCGCTGGCATTCCGGGCTTCGGGCACAACCTTTATCCGGAGGGCGATGTCCGGGCGACGGCTCTGCTCGCGCGCTTCGAGATTCCGGCCCATTTCGTCGAGCTGCGGGCCGTCGCCGAGGCCGAGAGCGGCGAGCAGGCCAATGTCGATTTCGCCCTCACCGCCATGGCCGAGGCCCTGGCCCTGCCCGAAGACGCGCCCTTCATCCTCTTCGCCGTGGCCCGCTGCGCCGGTTGGATCGCCCATGCCATCGAACAGGGCGCGACCGGCGCCCTCATCCGCCCCCGCGCCCGTTACGAAGGCCCGGAGCCCGAGGTGTGAACTATCTCACCGCCCTCCCCGCCCGCACCTGGCGGGCGATCCGCACCCTGCCCACCGGCAGGGACTGGCTGGAGGCGGCGGGGCTGTTCGTCGCGATGGGAGCGGCCCAGTGCAGCCTCGGATTTTCGACGGGGCTCTACCACCTGCGCCCCGCCACGGACGGCTGGCCGATGACGGTGTTGATCACCTTTCTCGCGCCGGGCTTGGGCGAGGAAATCCCCTTTCGCGCGGTCCTGATGCCGGGCCGCGATGAGACCTCCAAACCCATCCTCGCCATCCTCCTCACCACGGCGGTTTTCACGGCCTGGCACCTGGTCGAGGCCAGGACCTTCCTGCCCGGGGCCTGGCCGCTCTTCAGCCGCCTCGACTTCCTGGCCTGCGCGGCGATCCTGGGCCTTGTCTGCGCCATCAGCCGGTATCGTTCGGGCTCGGTCTGGCCGGCCTTGGTGATCCATACGGCGATGGTGGTGGTCTGGAAGCTGTGGCTCGGCGGACCGTCGCCGGATGAGCTTACCTGAGGTCGCCAATCGGTCTAAGCGGGAGCCTTCAGTGCAAGGAGCCGCAGATGCCCGATTGGCTGGCCGCGATCATTCTGGGCGTGGTGGAAGGCGCCACCGAGTTCATCCCCGTGTCCTCCACGGGCCATCTTCTTCTGACCGAGCAGCTGCTGGGGCTCTCCGGGCCGTTCTGGAACGCCTTCACGGTGATGATCCAGCTGGGCGCGATCCTCTCGGTGATCGTGGTCTACTTCCAGCGCCTCATTACCCAGGTCATCCGCCTGCCCACCGACCCGAAGGCTCGGCGCTTCGCCCTGTCGATCATCGTGGCCTTTCTCCCCGCCGGCGTGATCGGGGCGCTGTTCCATCATGAGATCGAGAAGAACTTCGCCAATCCGACCCTGATCTGCATCACCCTGATCGTCGGCGGAGTGGTGCTGCTGTTCATCGATCGCTGGACGACGCGGGAGCGGCACCGCGACGCCATGGACCTTCCGCTGCTGACCTCGCTGGGCGTCGGCCTCCTGCAGTGCGTGGCGATGATCCCGGGGGTTTCGCGCTCAGGCGCGACCATTATGGGCGGCCTGGCCATGGGCCTCGACCGGCGGGCGGCGGCGGAATTCTCGTTCTTCCTGGCGATCCCCACCATGGTCGGCGCCTTCGTGCTGGACTTCTGGGAGAGCCGGGCCGTGATCAGCCAGCCGGGCGCGCCGATGACCATCGCCATCGGCTTTGTCGTGTCCTTCGTGGTGGGGCTGGCCGTGGTGCGCGGCCTGATCGGCTTTGTCAGCCGCCGGGGCTTCGCGCCTTTCGGCTGGTGGCGGATCGTGGTGGGGATCGCGGGGCTCGCGATCCTGCACTTCACCTAGGCCGGCTTGAACTGCTCGGCATATTGGCCGCCCTTGCGATAACGGTAGAGGTAGGTCGGCAGGATCGGCTCCAGGCGCGTCGCGGCGACACCGAGGTCCGCCAGGCCAAGGGCCCCGGCGCTGACCACGCAATCGGTCTTCAGCATCTGAACCTGATCTGAAGTGATCGGCGGGGCATAGGGCAGGACGGAAGCGAAGATATCTCCGCCGAGGCCGATCAGGGCGGCGATCGGGAAGGGAAGGGGCGCCAGATAACGCTGACGCATGGTCTCCTTCAGGGTTAGCTCGTAGAGTTCCTTAGCGGTGTGAACCGCCGGACCCCCCAGCTCATAGGTCCGGCCCGCTGTCGCCGAATCGGCCAGCGCCGCGGCGATCGCGCGGGCGACGTCGATGACATAGACCGGCTGGAACCGTGTCTCGCCGCCGCCGATGAGCGGCAGGGCCGGCAGGACCTGGGCCATTTGGGCAAAGCGGTTGAAGAGAGTGTCGCCGGGTCCGAAGATCACGGACGGGCGCACAATGACCGCGGAGGGCAGGACCTCGCGCACCGCCGCCTCGCCCTCGGCCTTCGAGGCGTAATACCGCGACGCGGACGCCGAATCGGCGCCGAGCGCGGAAATCTGCACGAAGCGGCTGATGCCGGCGGCCTTGGCGGCCTCCGCGATCGTGCGGGCGCCCATGGCGTGCACTGAGCCGAAGCGCTGGCGGCCACCCTCGTGAATGATGCCGATGACGTTGACCACGGCTTCGGCCCCGTCGAGGGCGCGGGCCACGGAGGCGGGATTGCGGATATTGGCCTGGACGATCTCCACCTGGCCGACGTCGCCATAGAGGCGCATTTCATAGGCCCGGGCCGTCTGGCGCACCGCGACGCGGACCCTGTGGCCCTGCTTGGTCAGGGCGCGCACGATCTGCCGGCCCAAAAAGCCGGACCCGCCAAAAACCGTCACCAGACCTTGCATGGTCGCCCTCTCCTGCGCTGGCCCCCGGATTAGACGAGGTGATGCGGCTTCGCAACGCGCCCTGAGCCAAACCGTTTGACGACTTTCGCCCGGCGCCCTATGTCCCGCGCCTTCGCTGATCCCAAGGGCGTGAGCCTTAGGGAGTGTGGCGGGCCCAGGTGGCGGAATTGGTAGACGCGCTGGCTTCAGGTGCCAGTGGCTGAAAGGTCGTGAAGGTTCGAGTCCTTTCCTGGGCACCACCCCTTTCTACCAGAGGGGACGCTCCTAGAAATTCGGCGCCGCCGTCCGGTTCTGGGGCCGGGACGCGGTTCATGCTATGCGGCGGCGGCTGACATTCTCGAAGGACTGATTTCCCGTGGCCAACTTCCTGCATGAAGGCGACCTGCCCGATGGGGCCCTGTCTGGCGCAGCCGCCGTGGCGATCGACAGCGAGACCATGGGCCTTCGCCTGGGCCGCGACCCGCTATGCGTGGTCCAGCTGTCGGACGGCAAGGGCGACGCCCACGTCGTGAGGCTTTCGCGCCCCGGTTACGACTGCCCGAACCTGAAGCGACTGCTGACTGATCCGAATGTGCTGAAGATCTTCCACTTCGGCCGCTTTGATATCGCCATGTTCCTCATTCATCTGGGGGTCAGGACGGCGCCGGTCTACTGCACCAAGATCGCCTCGAAACTGGCGCGCACCTACACAGACAAGCATGGCCTCAAGGACGTGACGAAGGAACTGCTCAACGTGGATCTTTCCAAGGCCCAGCAGAGCTCGGACTGGGGGGCGGCGAAGCTGTCGCCGGAGCAGATCGCCTATGCGGCCTCGGACGTGCTCAACCTGCACGCCCTGAGGGACCGCCTTGACGCCATGCTGGTCCGCGAAGGGCGCAATGAGCTGGCCGAAGCTGCGTTCGCCTACCTGCCCTACCGCGCCGAGCTGGATGTGCGCGGCTGGGAAGAGATGGATATCTTCGCCCACACATGACGCTCGTGTCCGACATACCGCGCCCGACCGCCGCCAACGTGCGAGCCCACTCACGGCTGGTGCGCAGCCTGCGCGTCATTCTGCCGATCCTGGTGGTGGCGATCGCCGGCGGGCTTCTGGCCCTGGCGGCGGGCAGCGCGGCGCGGCGCGAGGCCGGTGCGCCGAAGGAAACCACGACTCATATCCGCATGGTCAATCCGCACTTCCTCGGCCGCGACAGCCAGGGCCGCGCCTTCGAGGTACGCGCCGCCGAGGCCCAGCGCAGCGACACCAATCTGCAGGAAGTGATCCTTCGCGACGTGGTGCTGACCCTCGACATCAACGGCGCCCACCCCAGCCGGATGACCGCCAATGAGGGGGTCTTCCGAGAAGACACGCGGATTTTGCGCCTGAAGGGCGACGTGCGCGTGGACGATGGCCGAGCCTCGAATTTCGCCACCGACGAGGCCATCGTCGATACCCGCACCAGCCAGGTGACGGGGGCCGGCGGCATGTCGACCCAGACTGCCCAGGGCAATATGCAGGCCGGCCAGTACAGTGTGACGGACAAGGGTGACCGGGTGATTCTGCGCGGCGGGGTTCGCGCGCGGCTGAATCAGCACTAAGTAGGGCGGGGGTGGACGCTTGGCAGAGCTTGAAAGGTGATCGGCTCATGAGACGCATTGTGGCCGCCCTGGCCATGGCCCTGGCGCTGCCGGCGGGCGCTTTCGCCCAGATCGGGAACTCCAACGCGCCCGTGGACATCACCGCGGACAGCGCCGAGGTGATCAACAGCCAATGCCTGGCGATCTGGCGCGGCGCTGCCGAAGCGCTGCAAGGGCAGACCCGTCTGCGCGCCAATGTGATCAAGGTCTACAGCGCCAAGCGCGGCGATGGCTGCGGCTCCACCCGCCGTCTCGAAGCCGAAGGCTCCGTCTATTACGTGACACCGACCCAGACGGCCCGCGGCGACAGCGCCGTCTACGACGCCGGGGCGGACACCATCGTCATCACCGGCAATGTCATTGTTGTGCAGGGCCGCTCCGTGGCCCGGGGCGACCGGCTGACCATCAAGATCTCGACGCGCCAGATCACCATGGAATCCAACAGCCAGGGCCGCGGCAACGGCACGCGGGTGCGTGGTGTCTTCTATCCGGGCGAAGGCGGCGGCCTCGGTATCGGGCAGTAGGAACCGCGCGACGTGGCCGACACACCCTTCACTTTCGACAATCCGCGCGCCGGCGCGGCGCCCGTCGCCGACGACGGCAAGGATGGCCTGTTCGTCGACCGCATCGGTAAGTCCTTCCGTGGCCGGCCGGTGGTGAAGAGCGTTTCCCTGCGCCTGCGCCGGGGGGAAGTGGCCGGGCTGCTGGGCCCGAACGGGGCCGGCAAAACCACCTGTTTCTACATGATCACCGGCCTGGTTCCGGTGGACTATGGGGCGATCTATCTGGACGGCGAGAACATCACCCGCCGGCCGATGTACCAGCGCGCCCGCGCCGGAGTGGGGTACCTGCCGCAGGAAACCTCGATCTTTCGCGGCATGACCGTGGAAGAGAATGTCATGGCCATCGTCGAGATGCGCCAGAAGCACCGCGAAAAGGCCCGTGCGGCGGTGACGGAACTCCTGGAAGAGCTGCGGATCTCCCACCTGCGGGCGGCCCCTGCGGTCTCGCTGTCGGGGGGCGAGCGGCGGCGGGTGGAGATTGCCCGGGCCCTGGCCTCGGATCCGGCCTTCATGCTGCTCGACGAGCCCTTCGCCGGGATCGACCCCCTGGCCATCGCCGACATCCGCGAAGTGATCGGCTACCTGAAAAAGCGCGGCATCGGGATCCTGATCACCGACCACAACGTGCGCGAGACCCTCGACATCATCGACCGCGCCTCGATCATCCATGCCGGCGAGGTGCTGTTCGAAGGCGCCCCGGACGAGATCGTCGATAATCCCGAGGTGCGGCGGGTCTATCTGGGCGACCGCTTTACGTAAGCCTCGGTCAGGTCTCCGCGCTCCCACTGCATGGCACGATGAGTCAAAAGGCGTCATCCGCCGCGGACCCTGCGCGCGCATTAATCAAAACGGAACCGAACGCCCTGCAAAAATTGTTCCATGGCGCTCGCCGCAAGATTTGAACTCCGCCAGGGACAGGGCCTGGTCATCACGCCTCAGCTGCAGCAGGCGATTAAACTGCTGCAGCTGTCGAACCTGGAGCTCGAGGCCTATGTCGAGGGCGAGCTCGAGCGGAACCCGCTGCTGGCCCGCGACGAGCGCGACAACGAAGCCGATAGCGACGGCCCCAAGGAAGAAGCCCCCGAATACGAAGCCGACAAGGCGCCGGACGCCCATGCCAGCGCCGAGATGGATGCGCCGGACGCCTATGCCGACGTCTCCCCCGGTGAACGCGCCGACGCGGGCGGCTCGGAGACCGGCGCCTCGGTCGACTGGTCGAAGGCCTCGCGCAGCGGCTCTTTCGACGGCGATGAGGACAGCGAGGGCCGCCTTGGCGCCCATGAGCCGACCCTGCATGAATTCCTGACCGGGCAACTGGGCGCCATGGGCTTGGCGGGCGCTGAGATGGTGATCGCCCAGGTGCTGATCGATGCTGTGGATGAGGGCGGCTACCTGCGCGCCAACATAGCCGAGGTGGCCGAACGCCTGGGCTGCGAGGTTGAAACCTGCGAGCGGGTGCTGACAGCTCTGCAGACCTTCGAGCCCACCGGCGTCTTCGCCCGCGACGTCCGCGAGTGCCTCATGTTGCAGCTGATTGAGCGCGACCGCTGCGATCCGGCCATGCAGGCCCTCCTGGACAATCTCGACATGCTGGCCCGGCGCGACATGGCGGGCCTGAGGCGGGTCTGCGGCGTCGATGACGAAGATCTGAAAGACATGGTCGCCGAACTGCGGGCCCTGACGCCCCGGCCGGGCGCGGCTTTCGGTGGCGAGCCGGCGGCGCCGGTGACCCCGGACGTGTTCGTGCGCGAAACCCCGGGCGGGCTCTGGCACGTGGAACTCAACACCGACACCCTGCCCCGCCTGCTGGTGGACCAGCGCTATCACGCCCGGGTGGCCGGCCAGGCCAAGACGGCCCAGGAAAAGACTTTCGTCTCCGATTGCATGGCCAACGCCAACTGGCTGGTGAAGAGCCTGGACCAGAGGGCCAAGACAATTCTGAAGGTGGCCTCCGAGATCGTGCGCCAACAGGACGGCTTCCTGGCCTTCGGCGTCGAGCACCTACGGCCCCTGAACCTGAAGACCGTGGCCGACGCCATCTCGATGCACGAGTCCACCGTCAGCCGGGTGACCTCCAACAAATATCTGGCCACGCCGCGCGGCGTCTTCGAGATGAAGTTCTTCTTCACCTCGGCCATCGCCTCCAGCCATGGCGGCGAGAGCCATTCGGCCGAGAGCGTGCGCCATAAGATCAAGCAGATGATCGACGCCGAGCGCAGCGATGCCGACGTACTGTCCGACGACCGCATCGTCGAGATTCTGAAGGAAGCCGGCGTCGATATCGCCCGGCGCACCGTGGCCAAATACCGCGAGGCCTTGCGCATCCCCTCATCGGTGGATCGCAAAAGACTGCTGAAAGCCTGAGGTCCAGGCTTGCGGCCAACGGCGCACCGCCCCAGTTAGCGCAGGGCATGCATTCCACGCCCGAGCCCGCCTACAAGGAAGACGCCGACAAGCCCCTGTCGGAAATTCTGCGGGAATTCGCCGAAGGTCCGGACGAGCATGTGACCATCGAGGACATGACACTTGGCTTTGGGCGCCGGGTGTTCGGAGCCCTGCTGTTCATCTTCGCCGCGCCGAATCTCCTGCCCCTGCCGCCTGGATCGTCCTCGGTGCTGGGCCTGCCCCTTGTGATCGCCGCGCCCCAGGTGGCGATCGGGTTCACAACCTTGTGGCTGCCGAAGTCGGTTCGAGAGCGCGTGATCCCTAAACAGGCCCTGGCTAAGGCGCTTGGCCGGCTGGCGGGGCTGCTGACGCGGATCGAGAAAGTGTCGACAGCGAGGCTCGGCTTCATGTTCGGCCCCGTGGGCGACCGCGTGATCGGGGTCGTCTGCTCGCTCATGGCCCTGATCCTTATCCTGCCGATTCCGCTGGGAAATCTCCTGCCGGCCCTGGCCATCGCCACCCTGGCCATCTCCATGGTGCAGCGCGACGGGATCATCGCCCTGGCCGGTCATGGTCTGGCGGCGGTGTCACTCGGCGTGCTGGCCCTCACCGGGCATGCGGCGATGAACGCCCTGCGAAGCCTGCTGAATACGGTGCACGCGTGCCCGGCCTTCCTGTGCGGCGGCGCTTGACACGAAAGCCAAGCGGGCGTGTTGATTGGGCATGCAAGTTCAGGTCTCCGGCAAGCACGTCAGCGTCGGTGAGGCCCTGCGTACGCGGGTCAACGACGATCTCCAATCCAGCATCGGCAAGTACTTCGAGCGCGGCGGCGACGCCGAGGTCACGGTCAGCCGCGACGGCCACGGGTTCCGGGTTGACTGTATCGTCAACCTGGCGTCCGGGCAGAATCTTCAGAGCCATGGTCTCGGCGGCGACGCGCACAGCGCCTTCGCCCAGGCCTTGCACAAGATCGAGACGCGCATACGGCGGTACAAGCGGCGCCTGAAGAGCCATTCCGGCGCGGCGGAGGCCAAGGCCGCGGAGACGGCGGCCTATTTCGTGCTGCGCTCGCCTGAGGGGATGGACGACCTCGATGAAGAGCTGGACGACGGCATGGACCACCATGCCCCGGCCGCCATGGTGATCGCCGAAACCGAGGCCTCGCTGAAGACTCTGACTGTTTCGATGGCGGTCATGGAGTTGGACTTGACCGAATCTCAAACAATTGTCTTTAGAAACGCCGCTCACGGCGGATTGTCAGTTGTCTATCGCCGGCCCGATGGAAACATCGGATGGATCGACCCGGAACGCACCAAAGCCCAGAACGGCGGAGCCCAGCGCGTGAGCGCCTGACCCGCCGGGAACCTAGAGGGTCCTGGCGCGCTCAAACCGGGCTCCAGTAAGGGCTAGTGTTTCGTAAGAAGGCGTTTCATGGTCATCGGCGATTTGTTGAACCGCGGCGCGATTTCGCTGCGTGTGACCGCTACGAACAAGCGTCAGGCTCTCGGCGTGGTCGCCGAGATCGCGGCGCGTTCTTTCGGCTTGAAATCCGGCGAAGTGCTGGACGCCCTTCTCGAACGCGAGGCGGCCGGGTCTACGGGCGTGGGTCACGGTGTCGCGGTCCCGCATGCGCGCGTGTCGGGTTTGGACCGGGTGCGGGCTGTTTTCGTGCGCCTGGAGACGCCGGTGGATTTCGGTGCGGTGGATGACCAGCCCGTCGATCTTCTCTTCGCCCTCTTCGCGCCGCCTCAGGCCAGCACGGAACATCTCAGGTCGCTGGCGAGAGTGTCTCGGCTTCTGAGGCAGCCGGACATGCGCGAGCAGCTGCGTCGAGTGAACACCGGCGACGCCGTCCTGGCTTTGGCCGGACAGGTGGCGCAGCCAACAGCGGCCTAGGCGCTCCGCGAAGGCGGATAGGGCGATATCCCCATCCGCCGTGAAGGCCTCTCTTCTAGTGGACCGAGACCGGCGCCAGTTCGTGGGCGATCGCCACGGCGACCGCGGCGTCCTTGTCGCCCATCACCGCCAGACGCGCCCCGTCGGCGCGGTGCACGGCATAGAGCACCTGGTCAGGATCCAGGGAGAAACCGCGGAGCTGGTCGACGGGGGTATCGGCCAGGATCTCGGCCGCCTTGATCGGGCGCACGTAAACGAGGTCCGGCGCGCCGAGGGCGGCAAAAGCTTCGGAAGTCAGATTAGGTGTCATTTCGACCACCTCCTTCATGAGACTAACGCAAGCAGGGGCTGCCGGGTTCAGACCGGCGGCCGACTGCATCCTAAACGGCGTTTGGTTAACCGCCGGTGCGGATGGGAATGCGCTTGATGACGCGGCTGGGTTCAGGGCGCCGCACGTCGATGTGCAGGAGCCCATGTTCGAGGAGCGCCCCCTCGACCTCCATGCCGTCGGCGAGCACGAACGTGCGGGTAAAACCGCGCGCCGCGATGCCTCTGTGCAGGAAGGACTTGTCGCCGGGCGGCCCGTCGCCATCACGCTTTCCGGCCACCGAGAGCTGGTTGCCTTCAACGGAAATGTCGAGCTGATCCGGCGTGAAGCCCGCCACGGCGAGCGTAATGCGCACGGCGCCCTCGCCGGTTTCCTCCACATTGTAGGGAGGGTAGCCCTCGGCGGCCGCCTTGGCGGCGCGTTCGATCAGGCCCCTCGTATGTTCGAAGCCCAGGAGGAATGGGCTGTCGATTAAGAGCGTACGGTTCATCAGGTGAGCCCTCGGATGAGCAACTCCGCCCCTGACGCCCCGACCATCGGCGACGCCTTGGGGCGTAGCTACAAGGTGGTGATTTGAAACGGACGTTTCAAGGGCGGACCACTAAGGTTCGCGCCATGAGCCCTGCCCGCGCGCCCGAACCTGGGGAATTCCGATGACGGAGATCGGAGTCGACACACCGTGGTCGGTGGCCTGGAGCGGCGAGATGGCGTTCCGCGTGATCCCGTCTCGGGTCTTCCCGGGCATGATGGAGGTGGACCAGAAGCAGGCCATCGGCGAGGGCGAGCCCGTGTTCGCCGTGGTGCACGCAACGCGCCAGAGGCAGGGCATGGCGGGATTTATTTGCCACGTGTGCGGCCGGCCGACCTGGCCCGACAACCGCTACATCTTCCCAGCGGCGTCAGGCGGCATGGTGACCTTGCAGGACGGGACGCAGCAATACGGTCTCAACGTGCCGCCCATGCACCTGGCTTGCGCGGAGCGGGCGGCGGCGGCCTGCCCGCATCTGGGCAAGGTGAATGAGCCGCCGCTGAAATGCTCGCTGGATCCGGGCCGCCTGATCCACCGCACGGACGTCGTTCCAGGCATGGAGGCTTTGGCTGCGAGCCTGCCCGAGGGCCAGGAGGTCGTGTTCGCCTGCTACCGCCTGTACGGCCCGGCCTTCACAGCCCAGGTGGTAAGGGCGCGGGAGGCCTGGGAAGCCGCCGTGCGCGAGCGGCGTGGCGGCCGCGCCGAAACCGATACCTAAAACGGGTAGCGAGAAAGGCCGTTGAACATCGTTTTTTTCCAGCATTAACGGGGACTTGAGGCTGTTTCGCTAAGCAGGGTTTTCGAAGCTTCCTCCGAGACCCATGGCCCGCAACCTCGCCAGAGCCCTGAAGCGCCAAGCCGAAATGCCGGCCCTGTCCCAGGCCGTGCTGGACCGCTTCTTGAACATGCATGAGCGCTTCGTCGCAGCCCAGGCGGGTGGGCGCCGCGCCATGGTGCGCTATCTGCGCGCGCCGGGGCTCGACTTCTCCGGCCGCAACCTCACCGATGCCGATTTCACCGGGGCGGACTTCCAGGACTCGCGCCTCGTTAAGGTGCGCCTGGCGTGGGGCTCTCTGCTCTGCGCCGACTTGAGGGGCGCCGATTGCACTGACGCGGACCTCTCCAAGGTGGACCTGCGCGGGGTTTCATTGCGCGGCGCAAACCTGACCGGGGCTAATCTCGACGGGGCCGACATGCGCCAGGCCGTGCTGGCCAGGGTCGACCTGCCGGGCGGGTTCAAGGTGTTCGGCGCCTCCTCCAAGGGCAGCGACGGGCCGGTCGCCTTCTCCGCCGATTTCTCCAACTGCTCAATGCAGGGGGCGAGGCTCGGGCGGGCGAAGCTGCGTGGGGCCAATTTCAAGGGCGCGATCCTGACCGGAGCGGACCTCAAGGGCGCCGACCTCGAAGACGCCAGCTTCGACGGCGCCGTGCTGATGGGCGTGACTTTCGACAAGGCCAAGATCAATCCGGGCGCCCTGGCCAACGCCGTCCTCGATCCAGACCCCAAGGCGGTGTCGCGGCGCGAACTGCTGCTCGAGCGTCTGGCCGAAGCTTCCAAGTGGTGCAACTCCATGGGTAAGCAGGGCGCGCCGGCCGCGCTTGACGGAGAAGACCTCCGGCCCATTGGCAATCACTTCGCCCGCCGCAAACTGACCGCCCTTTCGGCCCGCAAGGCCATGGCCATCGGTGTCGACTTCACGGGATGTCACCTGCAAGGCGCCAACCTCGATGGGGCGGACCTGCGCGGGGCGAATTTCAAGGAAGCCGACCTTCGCGGCGCCTCATTCGTAGGGGCCAACCTTTGGCACGCAAAATTCGACGGTGCGGACCTCGGCGTGCTGCATCTCAAGAACGGCGGCGTGCGCTCCACCGACTTCAGCCATGCCGTTTGTGGCGAAGGCACGCTGGACGCCGCGGCGATCGCGCCCAAGGCCGCCGAAACGCCCGAAGCCGTCGCGTGAGGCCGGCTTTCACCGGCCTCTTGATTCCTCTCAATGCGCGCATGGCTGGAAAGCCCGAGGTTTGAGCCTCGCGGCCGCCGATTGTGCATGAACCACGGGCGCCGCTTCAACGCGTTCAGCCAGCCAGGGGCGAGCCCCCCGGCAACGGAGCCCGAACATGACCAAGACCGAGAATACCGATA